>CAWEVP010000001.1:0-134045 GCA_963812555.1 uncultured Actinomycetota bacterium
GACGGGGTGGCAGCGCTCGCGGCGCAGGGTACGAGCTCCGACGATGTCTATTTCGTTCGTTCCGTCGACATGCGCTACGTCGGCCAGGAATATGTCGTCAACGTCCTTGTGCCCGGGGAGATCGACCTCGACACGATCGCGGCCGCCTTCCACGACGCACATCAGGTTCGCTACGGCCACTCGACGCCCGGGGCGCCGGCGGAGTTCGTGCAGCTGCGGCTCGCGGCGTTCGGGCGCCTCGACGCCGGCGCTCCCTCGGGTCCGCCAAGCTACGGATCCGAATCCGATGGCGAGGCTTCGGGTAGTCGTGAGGTCTGTTTCGCTGGTGAATGGCTGACGACGCCGATCCTTCGGCGGCGCGCGCTCAACCCCGACGAATCGTGGGAGGGGCCCGCCGTTGTCGAGGAGGACAGCTCGACGCTCGTCGTGCCGGCAGGCTGGCGCGGCTCTCTCGACGGGCACGGCAATGTCGTGCTCGAACGGGTCGACCCGGAGGAGCAATGAAGATCGAAGACCGCAGCGCCGATCCGGTCACCACCGAGATCATCCGCAACGCGTTCGTCTCGAGCGCACGCGACATGAACGCGACGTTGATTCGGAGTGCGTACACGCCGATCATCTACGAGGGAAAGGACTGCTCGGTCGCGATCCTCGACGAGCACGGAGATGTCCTCGGCCAGTCCCTCGGGTTGCCGCTCTTCCTCGGGAACCTCGAGATCTGCGTCAAGGTCAGCGCCGAGCTGTTCGGGCTGGGATGCGTTCCGACCGGGCGACATCTTCTACATGAACGACTCGTATTTGACGGGGACGCATCTCAACGACGCGACCGTCTTCGGCCCGATCTTCTGGCAGGGCCGCCTGGTTGGCTTTTCGGCGACGCGAGCACATTGGCTTGACGTCGGTGCGAAGGATCCGGGCGGTCCGATGGATGCGACCGAGATCTACCAGGAGGGCTTCCGTTGGGGCCCGACCCGTCTCTGGGAAGGTGGCCTGCCCAGGGAGGACGTGATCGATCTTCTTCGCCGAAACAGCCGTTTTGGCACCTCGTTGATCGGAGATCTCAACGCCCAGGTTGCTGCCTGCCGCACCGGTGAGGCGCGTTTCCGGGCGATCCTCGACCGGTTCGGCCACGAAACCTACGAGCAGGCCCGTACGGAGATCTACCGGCAGTCCGAACAGCTGGAACGCGAAGCGGTTGGGGCGCTTCCGGACGGTGTCTACAGCGCTGAAGGTTCGCTTGACGACGATGGGCTCGGCAACGGTCCGCTCCCGGTGAAGCTAAGGCTCGAGATCGAGGGAGACTCGATGACCCTCGATCTCGAAGGGTCTTCCGAGGCGGCGCGGGGGCCCGTGAACTGCGGGTTCGCGCAAACCGTCTCGGCGTGCCGCGTCGCCTTCAAGCTCTTGATCCACCCGGAACGTCCGGTCGATGGGGGGACGTTCAAGACGCTCGAGGTCAGGGCACCCGCCGGCTCGATCTTCGCGGCGGAGGAGCCTTCGCCGTGCCAGTGGTATTTCTCGTCGCTCGGATTGCTGATCGATCTCGTCGTGACCGCGCTCGCGCCGGCGCTTCCGAATGAGGCCGCGGCGGCGCATTTCGGCGACTCGATGGTGCTGTATTTCGCAGGGATCGATCCCCGGCGAGCCGGAACCCCGTTCCTGTACGTGATGCCCCACCCCGGCGGGTGGGGCGGGTTCGCGTCCGGCGACGGAGAGGACGGTCTGATCAACAATGTCAACGGCGGTTTCAAGGACTTCCCGATTGAGGTGTTCGAAAGCAAGTACCCGGCGATGATCCGTGCGTACGGCTTCCGGACAGACAGCGGCGGCTCTGGCCGATCGCGGGGCGGGTGCGGCATCTTCCGGACGCATGAGCTCCACGCTCCCTGCTCGCTCTATCTCTGGTTCGAACGGTCGGTGACCCCGGCCTGGGGGCTTTTCGGAGGCTCGCCGGGCGTAGGCCCGGACGTGGTCGTCAACGAGGGGCGTGCGGACGAGCGTCACCTGCTCAAGATCAACGCGTTCCCGCTCGCCGCCGGTGACCTGGTCGAGATTCGCACCGGGGGTGGGGGCGGTTTTGGGTCGCCGTGGGAGCGAGACCCGACGCAGGTGGCCGACGACGTCCGCGACGGCTACGTGTCGCGTGAGGCGGCCGAACGCGATTATGGCGTCGTCCTCGATCACTTTCTGGTGGTCGACGATGAGGCCACGGCACGGGCACGGTCCGGCAGGTAGCCTCGCCGGGTGGCGACGACCACAACGCAGATTCGCCCGCACGGCCGGGAAGGGCAGGTGCGTGCCGCGCTCGAGGAGGCCGGGCTCGACGGGATGCTCCTCGTCAGCCCGCCAAATCTCGAGTACGTCGCCGGCCTGCGCGTGACGCCGTGGGAGCGGCTCGTCTTGCTCGTCGTTGCGGCCGGCCAACCGTTCCAGTACGTCGCCCCGGTCATCGAAGAAGAGCATGGCCGCACCCAACTCGGCGCCGAGGCCGGCCTTCACATCTGGCGGGACGAGGATGGCCCCCGGGCTGCGCTCGCGAGCGCGCTCGACGGGATCGGGCCGGGAGCCCGCATCGGCGTCGAAAAGGCGCACCTGAGCGTGCGGTGGTTCGAGTTGATCGCGTCGCTTCTACCCGGTCGTGACCTCGTCGACTGCGGACCGGAGCTGGCCCGGCTCCGCGTGACGAAGGACGCCGGCGAGCTCGCCGCCCATCGCAAGGCCGCGGCCACGGTCGACCAGATGATGATCCGGCTTCCAGGGCGCGTCCAGGCTGGGCAAAGCGAGCTCGAGATCGCAGAGATCGTCGGGAGCCTGATCCGTGAGCATGGAGGCGACGGGTTTGCCTTCGAGCCGATCGTGCTGGTCGGCGAGAACTCCGCCCTGCCGCACGGCCACGCCGGAGATCGCCAACTCGGGGCAGGCGAGCTCTTGCTCGTCGACGTCGGCACTCGGGTCGACGGCTACTGCGCCGACATCACCCGAACCTTCGTGCTTGGCCGGGCAGACGACCGCCAGCGCGAGCTTCATGCCCTCGTCGACGCCGCCCGCGCCGCAGCGATCGCTGCCTGCCGGCCGGGCGCCGCCCTGTCCGAGGCCGACCACGCCGCGAGAGCGACGATCGAAGCCGCCGGTCTGGGAGCGGCGTTCACTCATCGCACCGGTCACGGGCTCGGAGTCGAGGTTCACGAGGAGCCCCAGGTCTCCAGCTCGAGCACGGACATCGCCACCGCGGGCATGGTCTTCACGATCGAGCCTGGTGTCTACCTCCCGGGCTGGGGCGGCATCCGGATCGAGGACGACGTGGCGATGCACGAGAGCGGCCCGGAGATCCTCACGAAAGCCCCGATCATCCTCGAGCTGCCGGGGTCGTGAACGGAGGGTTCGTCAGCGTGCTCTTCCTGCGGGCGAAGCCGGGAATGGGTGTTGAGCTAGTCCGGCTTTACCGCGAGCTCGCGATCTTCGAGCTGGCAGCCGAGATCCCCGGTTTCATCGAGGGCGAGCTGCTCCGGGATGACGGCGATCCGGACTCGCTGGTCGTGAGGGCGGCCTGGACGACACCTGAGGCCTACGAGAGCTGGTTGCAGAGCGCGGTCCGGGCGGAGCTCTCCGGGGAGCTCGAGCCCCTCCTGAGCGGCGATCCTGAGATCACCCGCTGGAGCTCAGAGCTGAGCTTCGCTCCCGTCGAGCCGGCCTCGGGCCTGCCGGATCAGGCGGACGAAACCGTCACGAGCAGGTGAGGGGTCCGTTGCCCTCCAGGCCACGTAGATCGTTCCGGGTGCCTGGTTGAGCGGAACGAACGCAACATCACGCCGGAACGTCTGGAACAGGCTCGACAGGATCGAGATCCCGACGCCTGCTGCGACGAGCCCGAGCGTGGCATTCGGAAGCGAGCACTCCTGCACGATCTGGGGCTCGAACCCGGCCGCTCTGCAGCCGTCGATCACCTGGTCATAGCCCTCTCGCGACTGGTTTCGCGGCCAGAGCACGAACTGCTCGACCCGGAGATCCGAGAAGGAGAGACGTGTGCGCGACGCCAGCGGATGCCCGATCGGAAGCGCAACCTGGATCGGATCGTCGAGCAGGCGCTCGTAGGCGATCTCGGGCTCGCCCCGTCGAGACCGGAGGATCGCGACGTCGACCGTTCGCGATTCGAGTGCCGTCAGCAGCGGATCGTCGAGCATCTCGCGTAGCTCCAGATGCATTTCGGGGAACGCCTTCCGAAACGCATCCACCGCCGGGGGAAGCACGAGCGCGGTCACGGAGGGCAGAAATCCGACGGAGAGATCGCCGAGCTCGCCTCGACCGATGCGCTGGGCCCGGCTGAAGCAACGCTCGACGCCGAGGATGGCGGCCGGGGCTTCCTCGAGCAGCGTGCGGCCCGCATCGGTGAGACGGACGCTGCGTTTGCTCCGGATGAAGAGCTCGACACCAAGAGAGGATTCGAGCTCCCGGACGGCCCGGCTCAGCGACGGTTGCGAGATATGAAGCCTCGCTGCAGCGTGGCCGAAATGGAGCTCCTCAGCCACAGCCGCGAAGTACCGGAGCGAGCGAACGTCCTGTCCGATAGCAAGAGGCTATCAGTCAATCCGCAACCGGTCCTGGACAGCGACTCCCCGGAACGGTCACGATCGGCCATGCAATCGTCTCAGCCCGGCTATGCATGGCTCGCCGACGAAGACGAGCCGAGCCGCGAAGCCGCGGCCCGCCGACGTCGTTCGAGTTGGAGGGTCACGTAAAGACGCGTTCCTTCTCGACCACCACCAACCTGTTTCGCAAACCCGGTAAGACTGGAGGTTGTTCCAGGATGGCATCAAAACTCACCTTTAGAAGCGCTCTTCGTGCTCCTGGGCGCGGCCGTGCTCGCGGTATCGCAGATCGCCGCCGCAGGAGCGCAGGCTCGCGTGCGGGCAGCGTCCCCGGTCAGGATCGCAGTGATCCTCAACTCCTCGACGAACACCTATTACCAGGCGAACCTGAAGGGAGCCGAGGCCGCTGCCGCGAAGTTCGGCGGCAAGGTGACCAAGGTCTTCGACGCCAACTTCGACGCGAACACGCAGGCGTCCCAGATCCAGGACGCGGTCACGTCGAAGCAGTTCGATGTGTTCCTGATTGCACCGACGGCCTCGAACGTGATCGTTCCGGAGGTCACGCAGGCGATCAAATCCGGCATCAAGGTTGCCTGCATGCTCTCGCCCTGCGGGTTGAACCCGAACGGGATGTCACGGCAGATCGCCGGCCTCACGACCTTCGTGGGCTACTCGATGACGGAGAACGGCGCCGACATCGCCAAGGCAGTCGTTCAGGCCTGCGGGTCGCTCAGCCCGTGCAACGTCGTCTACGAGCCCGGCAACAACACGCTTCCCGCCGAGATCGTCAGGACGGGTGCCTTCAACAGCTACCTCAAGTCGCATCCGACGATCAAGGTGCTGGCCGAGCAGCAGGGCGGGTATCTCGCCGCCCCGGGCCGTACTGCGATGCAGAACATGATCGAGGCTCACAGCGACATCAATGTCGCAGCGTCGAGCGGTGATCAGATGACGGCGGGGATGGCGCAGGCCGTCAAGGCGGCCGGCCTGTCCGGCAAGGTCAAGCTCATCGGCAACGGGGCAAGCGTGCCCGGCGTCGCTGCCGTCAAGGACGGTCAGTGGTATGCGACCGTCGCGAACGTCCCGTATACGGAGGGCTACCTCGCGGCGGAATGGGCGATCAAGGCAGCCCAGGGAACGCCGATCACCAAGATCCCGGGCTTCATCGACGATCTCAAGTACGCCCCGGGCGGAGCCATCATCAACAAGGCGACGGCGGCGAAGTTCAAGGCGCAGTGGGCCGGGTAAATCGACCGGGATCTCACGTCATCACGATCGACACGTGATGTCGTTGCGGGAGCCAGAGGCCGTGCGGGGAGGGGATAGCTCCCCGCACGGCGCTTCTCACGTCGAGCTACGAGAAGTCAGCAAGCGGTTCGGAGGGGCGCAGGCTCTCGTGGATGTGAGCCTGACCATCAGCCGTGGAACCATCCACGGGCTCGTGGGCGAGAACGGTGCCGGCAAGTCGACCCTCGGCAAGGTGATCTCCGGCGTTCACCGGCCCGACTCGGGGGAGCTCCTCATCAACGGGGAGCGCGTCCGCTTTCGAGCACCCAGGGAAGCGCTCGCGCATGGAATCACGATGATCGCGCAGGAGTTGAGTCTCGTGCCTCAGCTCTCGGTGTTTCGGAACGTCTTCCTCGGCACCGAGCGAAGTCGCCTCGGCTTGCTGAGCGACCGCGATCTCCGTTCGCGTTTCGCCCAACTGAACCGCCGCACCGGGTTCGGGCTGCGAGCGGATGTTCGCACCGGGAGCCTCGGGATCGCAGAGCAGCAGAAGGTCGAGCTCATGCGAGCGCTTGCAAGGGAGGCCGAGCTGATCGTGATGGACGAGCCGACGGCGTCGCTCACGACCGACGAGGCAGAGAAGCTCTTCGAGATCATCACGAGTCTTCGCGCCGAAGGCGCCACGGTGGTCTACGTGTCTCACTTTCTCGACGAGGTGCTCCGCCTGGCAGACCGCGTGTCGGTGCTCAAGGACGGCCGGCTGATCCGAACCTCGCCGGTCGCCGAAGAGACGGCGCCGCGCCTGGTCGAGGCGATGCTCGGCCGGCGGCTCGAATCGACCCGTCCCGTGCGAACGCAGTCGGCCGGCGACGCGCCGGTGACGTTGTCCGTGAAGAATCTGTCGCGGACGGGAATCCTCGACGACATCTCCCTGGATGTCCGAGCCGGCGAGATCGTTGGCATCGCCGGCCTGATCGGCTCGGGACGCTCGGAGCTCGCGCGCGCGATCTTCGGGGCCGATCGCCCGGACACCGGCCGGGTCGAGCTCGACGGGCAGCCGCTGAGGATCCGGCGTCCGCGAGACGCTGTCAGAGCGGGCATCGCAATGCTTCCCGAGTCGCGGAAGGACCAGGGCCTGCTGATGCGACGGTCGATCATGGAGAACATCGCTCTTCCGCACCTCGGCACCCTGAGCACGGCAGGTGTCGTCTCGAGGAGAAAAGAGCACCGCGACGTGGGGCGCATCGCGCAGAGAGTGGACGTCCGGGGTGGAAGGCTCTCCTCGCGCGTCTCGAGCCTGTCCGGCGGGAACCAGCAAAAGGTGCTGTTCGGCAAGTGGCTCCTGCGCCGTCCTCGGCTGTTGATCGCCGACGAGCCGACTCGAGGTGTCGATGTCGGCGCGAAGCTTGGGATCCACGAGCTGATCGTCTCTCTGGCCGCTGACGGAATGGCTGTGCTCTTGATCTCGTCCGAGATCGAGGAGATCCTCGCCCTCTGCGACCGGGTGCTCGTCATGCGGGCAGGACGGCTCGTCGGGACGTTCTCGGGTGAGGCGATCCGCGAGGACGCGATCCTGCACGCCGCATTCGCCACGCAGCCCGGGGAGCAAGAGACCCGCGCAGCGGAGCCTGCACCGTGAGCGAGGGGGGAGGCGGAACGGGGCGCCTGTCCCTCACGTCGGTAACACACGTCTTCCGCGATCGAGCCAGAGAGCTGCGCTTCCGTGACTACGGGATCGTGGTCACGTTTCTCATCCTGTTCGTCTCGCTGAGCTTCGCGAGCAACGTGTTCTTCACGCAGACGAACCTTCTCAACATCCTCGACCAGAACGCCCCGTACGGGATCATCGCCTGCGCTCAGACCATCGTGATCATCGGAGGTGGGTTCGATCTCTCCGTCGGAGCGATGTTCGCCCTCGGCGGCGTCGTCGCCGCCCAGACCGAACCGCACATCGGCGTGTGGGAGAGCATGGTCGTCGGCTCGCTGATGGGGCTTGGGCTTGGCCTTGTCAACGGGCTCCTGATCACCGTCGGCCGCGTGAATGCGTTCATCGCCACCCTGGCCTCGAGCTTCATGTTCTACGGGCTCGGCGAGGTGATGACCAACGGCTTTCTCGTCACCATCATCAATCCCCACTTCTCGGAGCTCGGGAACGACGGGTTCGAAGGGGTCAAGTACTCGATCTGGCTCTTCTTTGCCGTCGCGGTGATTTGCTGGTTCCTGATCGACCGCACGACTCTCGGTCGTTACATCTATGCGGTCGGAGGGAATGCCGAGGCCGCCCGGCTCTCGGGCATCAGGGTGAACGTGATCCGGGTGACCAGCTTTGCGATCTGCGGGCTCGCATCCGGCATCGCCGGCGTGCTCGTCGCCTCGCGCATCTCGCAGGGCCAGGCAAACACCGGCTCCGACTTCACCTTGACGACGATTGCCGCAGTCGTCATCGGCGGGACGAGCATCCTCGGAGGCGAAGGCGCAATCTGGCGCAGCGTGCTCGGGATCCTGCTCCTGGCGATGATCGGCAACGGCTTCAACCTGCTGAACGTCAACCCCATCTATCAACAGATCGTCGAGGGAGCGATCATCGTCGCCGCAGTTGCCTTCGATGCGTGGTCGCGAAGTCCGGGCGACTAGCGCCCAGACGGCCCGGCTCAGACAAAACCACGAAAGGACGTCGCCATGTCTCGCGAGCTGAAGAGGGTCCCCGTCGCAACCCTGGCCAACGGCCACAACTTCGAGCTGGGTTTGCATCTCATCCGGGGCCCAGAGGACGGTCCCACCCTCGGCGTCGTCGGTGGGACTCATGGCGACGAGCCACTCACCGTCGAGACGGTCCGTGTGTTCCTCGAAGAGATCGAGGACCTGCCGCTGCGGGGTTCGGTCCTCGCGATCGCGTGTACCAACCCCTATGCGCTCCAAACGCTGACGCGAAACACGCCGGTGGACATGGCGAACCTGAACCGGCTCTTTCCCGGCGACCCGAACGGCACCTTTTCCGAGCAGCTGGCGCATGTGATCTGGGAGCAGATCCGGATCTGTGATGCGCTGATCGACTTCCACGGGAGCGGCAACGACTCGACGGTCGACTACGTCTACATGCACGGGTCGCTGCCGCTCGCGAAGGCGTTCGGCTGCGAGATCGTGCGCGACGCGACGGCCCATGCGGGATCTCTCTCGAAGATCGCAACGGACAACAACATCCCCACACTCGTCAGCGAGCTCGGGGGTGGGCAGCAACGGAACGCCCACTACCTCGCCAAAGGCGTCCGCGGCGGCATGAACGTCCTCAAGCACCTCGGCATGCTCGACGGCGAGCCGGAGCTGCCGGCCGAGCAGACGCTCGTAGAGGAGATCGTCACGATCGCGCCGCATCAAGGGGGCCTCATGATCTCGGACTTCGATGCCCATGACCTCCTTCGCACGGTGGCGAAGGGAACCGTGCTGGCGCGTATCTACAACCCCGTGACGCTCGAGCTGCTCGAGACGCTCGAGGCCCCGTTCGACCAGTCGATCCTCGTGCTCGGCCGCGATCGGTTCTCGACCGTCGACGTGGGCGACTACAGCTTCATGGTGGCAAACGGGGCGACGGGTCGAACGATCTAGAGCTCGTTTTGAGCTGAGAGCGGTTCCGGCTCCCTCGGATCGCCCGTCTTAGCGGGACGCGCTGATCAGCACGACGGCGGCAAAGCAGGACTCCGGCGAGTGGTTCGTCCAGTCATGGGGCGCGCCGCGCTGGACCACCACGTCACCCGGCCGGAGCAGGAACTCGCGCCCTCCCGTCGTCAACGTGATCTCACCCGAGAGGATCACGACGTAGTCGAGAGTCTCGGTGTCGTGCATGCCCGAGCTGCCCCCTGGATGAAACTCGATCAGTCGAAAGGCGGAGCCTCGCGGCGCCGGCGGCTCGAGTGACCACGGCCGCCGGCCCGTATCTTCTGGCGCTGAGGAGGTCGGGCGGGGTGTCGTCGGCGACCCACACCTCCCATGCCTTCGCCTGCTCGGTATCGACATGCTTGGGCGGCTCGTCGTCGAAGAGGACGAGCGGCGCGTCGTGTTCATCGAAGCCGGTGACGATTCGTCTCATGAGCTTGAAGTCGGATGAGCTTGAAGTTGGATGAGCTCTGAGACCGACGGCGACTTGCACGCAATCGCCCCGCGCTCCAACCGGGAACCACCCTAGCGGCTCACACGCCAATCGATCGAAGCCATACCTCCGGTCGAGGGGAAGCCGCGCCGAGGGAAGCTCCGTCGAAACGCGCCTCCGCTTCTTCGTCGATGCATTGCGAGCATCGATCGATCAAAAAGAGGTCTTGAAGCGGGAACGAGGTGCTGCGATGGTCGAGTCGATGGGGGGACAGCTGAAGAGCACGGGCCGCGGGTGAGCTCGTCGCTGCCGTTGGACGGCTCGGTCGTCACGGTCCAGGAGCTCTTTATCAAGCCCTCCCACGTCGATGCGTTTCTTGCTCGCTTCAAAGACCTCGATGTCCTCGGGACCGCGGCCGGCGCCGCCGGTGGAGGCCTGGACGCCGCCGTGATGGTTCAAGACGGCTCGCGCTTTCTCGTCATTACCCGGTGGGCCTCGGAAGCCGGGATTGCTGCTTGGATTGGCTCCGAGGCACGAGAGCTCGTCCGCACCGAGCTCGAGTCGTTCTACGAGAGCTCGCCGGCAGTGAGTCGCTACCCGATCCGCGTCTCCTATCCGGCGCTCGCAGCCGAGCGACTCGGGTCGCTTCCCCCGCTGCCCGCAACGACGTCCGGCGATGAGAAGGCAGGGACCGGGTGACGTCCCCGATCAGGGTCGAACGCCTGCGGGAGGTACTCACCGAACCGCTTCTCGTCACGGGGGCGTCGAATCTGACCTACCTCACAGGCTTCAAGAGTTCGAACGCGGCACTGCTGGTTGACCAGGACCGAGTATTCCTCTTCACCGACTCTCGGTATGCGGATGCGGCCGCTGCGGTCCCCGGGGTCGAGTTCGTCGAAACGGGGCGCGTCATCCTCGCCGACCTCGCGACTCGCCTGAGCGGCAGCCTCGGGTTCGAGCGCCATCATCTCTCCTACGCGGGCTACGAGACGCTCGGTGGCGGCGGCCTAGAACTGGTTCCGCGTCAGGGCCTTGTCGAGGGGCTCCGGGCGATCAAGGACGCGAACGAGCTCGCTGCCATCGCCCGGGCGTCAGGTTGTGCCGACCGGGCGTTCGAACAGCTGCTCGCGGAGGAATGGATCGGCCAGACCGAGACCGAGCTTCTCCGCACGCTCCGGATGGCGATCTTCGAGAATGGCGGCGAAGACTTCGCATTCGCTGCGATTGTGGGCTCGGGGCCGAATGCGGCGCGACCCCACGCGCTCCCGGGCGATCGATTCGTAGCCGACGGCGACTCCGTCGTCGTCGATTTCGGGGTGCTCCTCAACGGCTACCGCTCCGACGTCGCGCGAACGGCACTTTGCGGCAGGCCCGCCGCAGAGCTGGAGGAGATCGTGGATGTGTGCCTCTCCGCCCACCTCGAGGCGATCGAGCGGATCGAGCCGGGGATGACAGGGGTCGAAGCCGATGCCGTGGCGCGTTCGGTCATCGTGGATGCGGGTTACGGCGACTACTTCGGCCACGGCCTGGGGCACGGTGTCGGGCTCGAGATTCACGAGGCTCCGTTCGTCTCGAAGATCTCGACCGATTCGATCGAAGTGGGGCAAATCGTCACGATCGAGCCGGGTATCTACCTTCCGGGCATCGGAGGCGTTCGGATCGAAGACCTCTGCGTCGTTGGCGACAACGGCCTCGAGTCGCTGACCTCCCTGCCAAAGCTCGTTACCGCCGGGGCATTCGACCGCTGACCTTCGCGCGATCGCGCCTCCTCCTCAAGGTGGGCGGCGCGTCGCGCGGCCTCGATCCTCAGCCTGAGACGCCGTTCGCTGCCGCCGGCACGAGGCTTCCTCGGCGCGCGGCCCGCACGCGTTCCTTCAGCTCGGGAATCACCTCTTCGGCGAAGGTGTGGAGGCCCTCGACGGTCGCCTCCCGGTCGCCGTAGAGGATCGTGTCGAATCCGAGCTCGAGCACGATCGGGGTCAGCTCCTCGACCCACTGCGAGGTCGGCCCGATCAGGAAGCCCTCCGACTTCGGCTGGATCTTCTTCGCGATCGTGTTGTAGACACGCCGCACGTCGGTGAGGGGCCGGCCGGCCGCATGGAGCTCCTCATCGAGGTGAAGGGTCTCCTCGGTGATCGGCGCCGGGTCGACCGAGAACATCCCCGGGATCCAGCCGTCCGCGGCCTGTGCGATCAACCGGCGCATGCCGGGCTTGATGCCGCCGATCCAGATGTCGAGCTTCGGCGAGGGAGCCTGCAAGGCCTTCGCCGCGGTGAGCCTGTAGTGGGCGCCCTCGAAGCTCGCCTCCTCGCCCGACCACAGGAGCCGCGTTACCTGGATCGCCTCGCCGATCCGCTCGAACGACTCCCGAGGCGACCAGAGCGGGCCGCCGATGCTCTCGATGCCCGGGATCACGCCCGTGCCGAGGCCGAGGTGGAAGCGTTCCGGAGCAAGCACGTCGATCGACCACGCCGCCTTCGCCAACGTCGCGGGAGGCTCGCGAAGGGCGAGCGACGAGACGCACGAGAGGAGCTCCACCGAGCTCGTTCGGGCGGCGATCGCCGAGAGCAGCGTCCACGAATCGACGTACTGGGGCCAGTCGAGGTGGTCAGGCACGGCAATCAGGCCGTATCCGAGCCGCTCGGCGAGCTCGGCCTGCGCGATCAGGCCGGCACCCTCCGATGCCTTCGGGAAGAGGAATGAGGCGAACGTCAGCTCGCGGTTCAGGTCGGGCATCTTCTGGCTCCTTGATCTCGGGCCGCAGGCTTGTGCCTAGGCGGCTTCGGCGGTGGGGTCTGCTGAGTTGGAACTGTCGTGTGCGGCCGGCTCGCTCACACCGAGCAGCGAGAGCACTCGCGCCCGGGCTTGCTCGAACGCCGGATCGAGCCGGTCTCGGAAGAGGCCCGAGGTGACGATCTGCTCGTCGAGGCGTCCCTCGCGCAGGACGAGGACCCTGTCGGCGAGGATGAGGGCCTCGTCGACGTCGTGGGTGACGAGGAGCACCGAGGGCCGATGGCGACGGTGGAGCTCCCGAACGAGCTCGTGCATCTGGATCCTGGTGAGCGCATCGAGTGCCCCGAACGGCTCGTCGAGCAAGAGCAGCTCCGGCTCCCGGACGAGTGCGCGGGCGAGGGCGACGCGCTGTGCCTCGCCGCCCGAGAGCGTCAGCGGCCAGGCGCGGAGATGGTTGGCGAGACCGACCTCCGTGAGCGCTGCCACCGCCCGCGTCCGCCCGTCGCCGCGCTTGAGCCCGATCGCGACGTTGCGCCAGACGCATCGCCAGGGGAGCAGGCGAGGCTCCTGGAAGACGACCGACCGCGCGGCCGGAACCTCGACGGTGCCGCCCTGGATCGGGTCGAGCCCCGCCAGGGTCCGCAGGAGGGTGGTCTTGCCGCAACCGCTCTTGCCGACGAGGGCCACGAACTCCGACGCGCCGATCTCGACGTCGAGATCGTCGATCACGGTCCGCTCGCCGTAGGCCCGCCGCAGCCCGCGAACGCTGACGGCCGCCCCCGAACGCTCGACTCCAGCGCTCACCAGGTCACGCTCGTGCCGCGCCATCTGAGCAGCCGGCGCTCGAGGGTTCGAACGATCAGGTCGGTGGTCAGGCCGAGCGCCGCGTACACGAGCACGCACACGACAAGCACGCCGGTCAGGAAGAGCGACTCCGCGTTGCTGATCAGCAGGCCGAGGCCGGAGCGGGCGTTGATCTGCTCGGCTACGACGAGGCTCAGCCAGCTGATTCCGAGCGAGTAGCGAAGCCCGGTCAGGATCGAAGGCGTCGCGGCCGGCACGATCACCGAGGTGATCAGCCGCAGGCGATTCAGGCCGAAGGTCGAGGCCATCTCGATCAGGCGCGGATCGACGGAACGCACCCCGGAGTAGGTGTTGAGGTACATCGGAAGCGACGTTCCGATGACGATGATCAGGATCTTCGGGAGCTCGTCGACGCCGAACCAGATCACGAACAGCGGCAGCATCACGAGGTAGGGAAGCGTCCTCATCATCTGCAGGGTCGAGTCGAGAGCCTCCTCGGCGATCCGCCAGAGCCCCGAGGCGAGGCCAAGTGCAGTCCCGACCGTCACCCCGATCGAGGCGCCGATCGCGACGCGTCGCAGCGAGACGAGCAGGTTCGAGGGGAGCTGCCCGTTCTCGATCAGGGTCCAGAAGGTTTTGCTTACGCTCACCGGCGAGGGAAGGACGGATGAGGGCCACCAGGCATGGGTGCTGCCGAGCTCCCAGAAGAGGAGCAGGAGCAGGGGGACGACGGCGCGCCGGACGAGGCTCGGGACGCGCAGGCGCATCCGTCGCCTGGCGGGCTCCGCGGCTCTCAGCACGACTCTGCCTCGCGGCTGCGGCGTCACATGAGCGCTCGTGTCGCGAGGGGTCGCGACCTCGGTCGTGATGACGTTCGTGCTCACCGCGGCCGCCTGTCGAATCCGCGCGTGTGTCGAAGCCCAAGGGGCTCCGACACACGCGCGATCGAAATCGAGGGTCGCGTCACGTTCGTCACGACGCAGGCTTCGCCAGCCAGGACGGCTTCTTGAAGTACGCCGGATACTGCTTCTGATACGCGGCCTCGTCGGCAGCGATCTGACTGCTGAGCTTGTTCGAGAACGTCGAGGCGGCGTCGATCGGGGTTGTGAGCACACCCGTCTGCAGGAATGCGTTTCCGTAGTCCTGCTCGTTCGAGATCGCCTCGGCGCTGTTCGGGCCGACCCACGAGTTGACGGCGCTCTCGCTGGCCTGGAAGTTCGCGAGCACGGTTGCGGGCTGCTGGGACGTGTTCTTCGCGAGGATCGCGGCCCACTGAGTCGCATGCGAGCGCGTCCAGGCGAATGCCGTGTTGACCCGGGCGATGAAGTCCGCGATCGCAGCCTCCTTCCCCGGGTTCTTCAGATCGGCGGCGTACGCGTTATAGGTGCCCTGGAGCGCCCCGAGCCGCCCCTTGAGGTATGGGCCGCCATCGGCCAGCACCGTGGCTCCTTGAGCCTCGGCGGTGGTGACGTTGCCGAACGTGGCAAACGCAGCGACGCTACCGCTGAGCAGCGCCGCCAAGCCTGTCGTCGGGTCGAGCGGCACGGGCGTGATGTCCGACCAGCTGAGCCCCGCAGCCTGCAGCTGCTTGAGCAGGAAGTACTGCGGGGTGGTGTTCGGCACATACGCAACCTTCTGGCCCTTCAGCTGTGCGACCGAGGTGATTCCCGAGCTCTTGAGGACGATCGTGTCCTGCTGATAGGTGCTGATCTTGAGCGTGGCCACCGAGAGAAAATGGGTCGGGCCCGCGGCGGCGACAAGTGCGTTTGCGACACCGCTTCCCCGGCCGATGTCGGCGGTACCGGCGTTGACCGCCTGGGTCTGGAGGCCGCCGGAGTTGAGATCCTGGTAGTTGACCTTGTAGGGCGTGTTGTCGAGGCCTGCGGCCTTGAGGAGGACGTCGTCTCCCTGGAGCGGGTAGGTCGCGACGTTGAGCGTCACGCCGGAGAGGTTGATCGTGTGCGGGGCCGCTGCGGCGCCGGATGCGAGCGAGCCGACGGCGACGATGGTGAGAAGTGCGAGCGAGGCCCACAGGCTCTTCGAGAGCCTGCGGCGCCCGGCCGGACGGCCGGAAGCGGAAGTGTGGCGAAGCCGATCGGGTTGCAAGTTGTCCTCCTTGACGGGGCTATCGATGAGGGGCTGTCGATGATGGTCGCTATAACCGTTACTTGTCTATCGAATGAGTAAACTATATTCACATAAACATGTTTGGCTCGCAAGTTCGAGCCGCTACTCGGCTCGTCGCGAGCCGGTCTTACGAGAGGAGCGAGATGGGTGACGCGCACGACAACCAGCAGGTCCCCGGCAAGGACGCAGGGCGCGCTCTTGTCCACGGGAGGCGCCCGTGAGCCCGCTGGCGCGATTCGGGTTTCTGACCCTCGGCGACCTCACGTCGAACCCGCACACCGGGGAGGTTCGGACCGCACAGCGGCGGCTCACGGAGATCGTCGATGCGGCAGTGCTCGTCGAGGAGCTGGGCCTCGAGTCCTACACCGTCGGCGAGCACCATTCCGCGCGCTGGGCCGTTACTGCTCCGCCCGTCGTCCTCGCGGCGATCGCCGCGCGCACCGAACGGATCCGCCTGCGCACCGGCGTCACGCTGATCCCCAATCTCGATCCGGTACGGGTCGCGGAGGACTACGCCACGGTCGATGTCCTCTCGGGCGGCCGGCTCGAGCTAACGGTGGCGAAGGGAAACTTTCCCCAGCCCTGGCCGCTCTTCGGCCAGGACCGCGAGCAACAGCGGGAGCGCCTCGTGGAAGGTGTCGACCTGCTACTGAAGCTCTGGACCGAGGAGCCGGTGACGTGGAACGGGCGCTTTCGGCCCCCGCTCGTCGAGGCGTCGATCGGCCCACGGCCCATTCAGACACCGCCGCCCGTGTGGTGGGGCGTCTCGAGCTCGCCGGAGTCCGTCGAGCCGGCCGCGGAGCGCGGGCTCCCGATCGTGCTCGGAGGAGTGCTACAGCCCGTCGAGCACTACGGCACGCTGGCGGACCACTATCGCGACCGGTGGCTGCTCGCCGGCCACGACCCAGAACGGCTCCAGATCGGTTCGGTCAGCCATCTGTACATCCGCAAGGACAGCGCCCGAGCGAAGCGGGAGTTCGAGCCCTACTACCGCCACACCTTCGAAAGCACTGCAAGAGAGGCGGAGCTGAACCTGCCGCCATTCGACTTCGAGGCGAAGCTGCGCGGGCCGCTCGTGTGCGGTAGCCCGGCTGAGGCGATCGAGAAGCTCCTGACCTTCCACGAGCGCTATCGGCACCACGTCCATTTCTTCCACGCCGATTTCGGCGGTATCCCCTGGAAGGACGTCGCGGAGACGATGGAGCTCTTCGCGAGCGACGTCGCGCCCGTGCTCGAAGCCGAGACCCGTTCGCTTGCCCCTGCCGCCTGACCGAAAGGAACCATCGATGCCCGACTACCAACGCACGCTCGAGTTCGGCACCTTTCTGTTCCCGAAGTCCGCGGAGGCGGGAAATCTGCTCCAACAGGCCCGGCTCGCCGAGCAGCTCGGCTACGACATCGTCGCGACCCCGGATCATCCCTATCGAGCCGAGTACGTCGACAACTGGACGCTCCTCTCGGCGGTCATCGGCGCCACCACGTCGATTCGGGTCTTCCCCGACGTCGTCAACCTCTCGCTGCGCCAGCCGCCGGCGGTGCTCGCAAAGGCAGCGTGGACGCTCGATGCGCTTGCACCGGGGCGCCTGTACTTCGGGCTCGGCACGGGAGGGCTCTGGGACGGGATCCTCGGCATCGGCGGGCCCGTATGGTCGCCGCGTGAAGCTCTGGAGCACATCGACGAGGCGGTCGACGTGATCCGTCTCATCTGGTCGGGCGCGCCTGAGGTGAGCTTCGCCGGGCAGCACTACCGGCTGAGCAGCGCGACGCCCCCGCCGGCGCCGGCCCAGCCGATCCCGCTCTGGATCGGATGCGGCAAGCCGAAGATGCGCCGCCTCGTGGCCCGGGCAGCAGACGGATGGATTCCGAACGGGGACGGGATCGAGCTCGAGAACCTCACACGGGCCTCGGAGCACCTGGATGAGGAGATCGTCGCAGCGGGCCGGGAGCCCTCGGACATCCGCCGGATCTGCAACACGATCATGAAGAAGCTCCAGCCTGAGTCCGAAGGCTTCCTCTTCGGGCCGGCCGAGCAGTGGATCGAGGAGATCAGCTTCCTTGCCCTCGAGCTCGGTTTCGACACCTTCATCTTCGGTGACCGTGACACCACGGTCGAGCATCTCCATCGCTTCGCCGAAGAGGTGATCCCGGGCGTGAAGACAACCGTCGCGGCTGCCCGCGCCGTTGCGCCGCGCCGGGCTCCCGTGGAGGCTCCCGCACATGGCTGATCACGGACGAGACCTGGAGTTCGGGATCTTCCTCTTCCCGAACGCCGGCGAAGCCCGCGAGCTGATCGGCCAGGCCGCGCTGGCCGAGGAGCTCGGCTTCGACTTCGTGGCGACCCCTGACCATCCGTACCGGGCCGACTACCTCGAGAACTGGACGCTCCTGTCCGCGATCGCCGGCGCGACCGAATCGATTCGCGTCTTTCCCGACGTCGTCAATCTCTCGCTACGCCAGGCGCCCGCCGTGCTCGCGAAGGCAGCGTGGACGCTGAACGCGCTCACCCCTGGCCGGCTTTATCTAGGACTGGGCACGGGAGCGCTCTGGGACGAGATCTCCGGGATCGGCGGGCCGGTCTGGTCGCCGCGGGAGGCGTTTGCCCATATCGAGGAGGCAGTCGAGGTCATCCGCCTGTTCTGGTCGGGCGCCCCGGAGGTCAACTTCGAGGGCGAGTACTACCGGCTGAGCAACGCGACGCCTCCACCCGCCCCGTCACCGCCGATCCCGCTCTGGATCGGCTGCGCGAAGCCGAAGATGCGCTCGCTCATCGCCCGAGCGGCGGATGGGTGGATCCCGAACAACGACGAGGGAATCGAGCTCGAGAATCTGAGCCGGGTCTCGCATCATCTCGACGTGGAGCTCGTTGCCGCGGGCCGGGTGCCGGCCGATGTTCGCCGGATGTTCCCCTCGGCCCGGAAGAAGCTCCAGCCACATTCGGAGCGCTTCCTCTTCGGCCCGCCCGAGCAGTGGATCGACGAGCTGACGGCCCTCGCGCTCGAGCTGGGGTTCGACACGTTCATCTTCGGCGACAGGGACGCTCCCGTCGAGCATGTCCGCCGGATTGCGGCCGAAGTGATCCCGGGAGTAAAAGCCAACGTGGCGAAGGCTCGCGCCTCGACCGCAGCATCCACGCGCTGAGGCCGAGGCTCGTGGCAGCCGCCGGCGCCGGCTTGGGTCAGGTCAGGCCGGTTCGGCGCCGTCCCGGCCGAACTGCTCGCTGAGTCGCTCCCGAATGTCACGGTCGGAGCGGTCTTCGCGAAGCATCGATTCGATCGTCGCCAACACCCGGTACTGCTGACGTTCGGCGGCGGCCGGCTCGGGCCGACCGGGCGCGGGCCGGTGCGCGAGCGCGTCGGTGATCGTGTGCACGAGATCGGCCGCGGCGAACGGCTTGCGGACGTGGCCGACCGCCCCGGCTGCGAGGGCTTGCTCGACGGAATCGGTGCCGCTTCGACCCGTGAGCGCGAGGATCGGGATCTTCTGCTCCCGAAGGATCTGCCGCGTGGCTTCGATCCCGTCCATGCGAGGCAGGCCGAGGTCGATCAGTACCAGGTCCGGTCGATGGTGACGTGCGAGGTCGACCGCTTCGACTCCGTCGCGCGCCCCGGGGCAGACATCGAAGCCGGCATCCTCGAGCAGAAGCCGAAGGTCGGCTTGAACGATCGGATCGTCTTCGACTGTGAGTATCCGTGCTGCGGTTGCGGCTGACACACCTGACCTCCTGTTCGTGACAATAAGAAGGCCCCAGATCGGAATCTGAGGCCGGCAACGACCGAGGGGTCAGCAAGGACCGATTTTCGCCCGCCTGCGTCGGGAGGCAAGGGCACTGTAGCTGGCAGGGTCGACGGGACGCTTGCTCGTTCCCTCGAACGAGTGTCCCTCGATCGGGTGAGCTGGATCGCCTGCCGCCGGGTCGATACCTGCTGTGTGGTCTCTGTTCTCCAGCTGAGGCGCGCGGCGCGCCTCCGTGGTCCGGATCAGGCTGCTGAAGCTGCAGCTGCCGATCCGGACGTGTCGGTGACGCCGCTCGAGCCGGAAAGCGCCTTGCCGGCCGCGCGGGCTCGCGACCGAGTTCATCCGCGGGACGAGCTGCTGAGCGATCTCGGAAGCGCGGTTGCCCCGACCGCCGCGCCGACGGCGCTCGTGCTCTTCGGATTCCCGGAGCTCGCGAAGCAGCTCGAGTCGCTCCTGGAGCTCGAGGCAGACGAGCTCCTTGCCGAGGTCACGGCGCGCATCCTCCGGGCCGCGGGCGCCTACGGCGTCCTCTACGAGCTACGTCGCGGCGAGTTCTGCGCGCTCTTCGCCGGAAGGCTGAAAGACGCCCAGCCGCTCCTGAACCGAGCCGTCAGGAATCTCGACAAGCACACGAAGAAGCTCGGCCTCACGACGATTACCGGCGTTGTCGAACTGCCGATCGAGGCTGCCTCTCCGGCTGCGGCCCTCGAGCTCGTGAACAAGCGGCGCGGCAACGGAGCCCGTGCCCGGCGTGTCGCGGCGCGCACGTCGGTCGCGACCCGCGTTTCCAACGCCGTAGGCAAGTTGGAAGCCCCGAGCGAGCCCGGCGCCGATCCCGCAGCTTCCGAGTCTGGTGGAAGCCGTTCCTGGCTGTGAAGGCCTACTGCGGATTCGTTAGCGCACGTCGAACCGGTCGAGGTTCATGACCTTGTCCCAGGCGGCGATGAAGTCGCGGACAAAGGTCTCTGCGGCGTCGTCGGAGGCGTAGACCTCGGCGAGGGCGCGAAGCTCGGAGTTCGAGCCGAACACGAGGTCGACCGCGGTTGCCGTCCATCTGAGCTCGGCGGTCGCCCGGTCTCGGCCCTCGTAGACGCCGTCGCCGGACGGTTGCCACGACGTTCGCACGTCGAGCAGGTTCACGAAGAAGTCGTTCGTCAGCGTCCCCGGCCGGTCGGTGAGAACGCCGTGGGCCGACTGCTGGAAGTTGGCGTTCAATGCGCGCATCCCCCCGACCAACACCGTCATCTGCGGTGCGGTCAGGTTGAGCATGTAGGCCCGCTCGAGCAAGCCGTGCTCGAGCGGCAGCGGCTCGCCGGAACGGATGTAGTTTCGGAACCCGTCGACGGTCGGCTCCAGCACTGCGAACGACTCGATGTCCGTCTGCTCCTGCGAGGCGTCCGTGCGGCCCGGGGTGAACGGGACCGTGACGTCGTGCCCTGCGTGCCGGGCTGCCTGCTCGACTGCCGCGCACCCGCCGAGGACGATCACGTCGGCGAGGGAGACCTTCTTCCCATCCGACCGCGCGTCGTTGAACTCTCGCTGGATTCGCTCGAGTCCCTGCAGGGCCGTGGCCAGCTCGGCGGGCTCGTTGACCGCCCAGCCCTTCTGTGGCGCGAGGCGAAGGCGCGCGCCGTTCGCGCCGCCGCGCTTGTCGGTGCCGCGAAACGACGCCGCCGCTGCCCACGCCGTCGCGACGAGCCGCGAGAGAGTAAGGCCCGAGGCGAGGATTGCCTCCTTGAGGCCGTCGGCGTCGGTCTCGTCGATCAGTTCGTGGTCGACGGCCGGAACCGGGTCCTGCCACAGCTGCGGCTCGGGCACCCACGGGCCCAGATAGCGCGCGAGCGGTCCCAGATCGCGGTGAAGGAGCTTGTACCACGCCTTCGCGAACGCCAGGGCGAACTCGTCCGGGCGCTCGTGGAAGCGGCGGGAGATCTTCTCGTACTCGGGGTCGAACCGAAGCGCGAGGTCGGTGGTGAGCATCGTCGGCGGGCGGCTCCTCGAGCCGTCGGCGGGATCCGGGATCGTGTTGGCGCCGGCGCCGTCCTTTGCCTGCCATTGCTTTGCCCCGGCGGGGCTCTCGGTCAGCTCCCACTCATAGCCGAAGAGACTCTCGAAGAACCCGTTGCCCCACCGGGTCGGGGTGGTCGTCCATGTGACCTCGAGACCGCTCGTGATCGTGTCGCGGCCTTTGCCGCTGCCGTAGGAGCTCCGCCAGCCGAGGCCCTGCTCCTCGAGCGGAGCGGCCTCCGGCTCCGGCCCCACGTGCTCGCCGCCGGCAGCGCCGTGCGTCTTGCCGAACGTGTGCCCGCCGGCGATCAGCGCGACCGTCTCCTCATCGTTCATTGCCATGCGCCCGAAGGTCTCGCGAATGTCCCTGGCTGCAGCGAGCGGGTCCGGGTCGCCGTTAGGCCCTTCCGGGTTCACGTAGATCAGCCCCATCTGCACCGCGCCGAGGGGCCCGGACAGTTGGCGGTCGCCGCTGTAGCGCTCGTCACCGAGCCACGTGTCCTCCTCGCCCCAGAAGATCTCCTCCGGCTCCCAGATGTCCTCGCGCCCGAAGCCGAAGCCGAAGGTCTCGAAGCCCATCGATTCCATGGCGACGTTGCCGGTGAACACGAGCAGGTCGGCCCAGGAGATCGCACGGCCGTACTTCTGCTTGATCGGCCACAGCAGCCGCCGAGCCTTGTCCAGGCTTGCGTTGTCGGGCCAGCTGTTGAGCGGGGCAAACCGCTGTGCGCCCTGCCCCCCGCCGCCGCGCCCGTCGGCGATCCGGTAGGTACCCGCCGCGTGCCAGCTCATCCGGATGAAGAGCGGCCCGTAGTGCCCGAAGTCGGCCGGCCACCACTCCTGTTGCGTCGTCATCAGCTCGATCAGATCGCGCTTCAGCGCCTCGAGGTCGAGCGTCGCGAAAGCCTGCCGGTAATCGAAGCCCGTCTCCATCGGGCTCGACAGCGGCGAGTGCCGATGAAGGACCCGCAGATCGAGCTGGTTTGGCCACCAGTCCCGGTTCGACCTGGGGCCGGTCTTCTTCGGCGTTGGGCTTGGGATTACCGGATTCTCGCTCTCGCTCACGTCGTTCCTTTCTCGTCTCGACACTCTGGGCATCGGCCCCAGTGGATGATCTCAGCCTCGTGGCTCTCGTAGCCGAGCGTATCGGCGGCCGTCACCTACGGAGCGCCTGAAACCGCACAATCGGCATTCGCGCTCGCGTCTTCACGACGAGCGGGCGGGGCGGGCGGCGTTGCGCATGCTTCAGCCGGGCGGCCACTTGCCGAGGGGTGTTCCGATCTCCCACTCATGACCGAAGGGATCGACGATTCGCCCGAGGCGCCAACCATGCTCGTCTGCGACCTGGGAGGTCACGATCGCACCGCCGGTAGCCGCCTGGCTCACGAACGCGTCTGGATCGTCGACGACGAGCAGCGTCCTGCTCGTGGTGCCTCCAATCGCCTTCGGGCTGAACCGCTTCGCCTCGGCGTTCGCCGACACCACCCAGAACACCGCGTCGCCGACTGCAAGTTGAGCCACGACGTCATCGCCGTCGCCGACGCGATGAAGGACCTTGGCGCCGAACGCCTTTGCATAGAAATCCACCGCCGCGCCGGCGCCGTCGACCCAGAGCTCCGGCTGGATGCCACTCACCCGGTCAATCCTACGACCCCGCCGTCCACGGCTCCGAAGCCTCGTTCAATCAGCTCTCAGGTGGGCGAGCCGCTTGAATGACGGCTGTGCGCATCTGCCTGATGCTCGAAGGCCAGGAGGGGATCGGCTGGGATAGCTGGCTCGCGCTCGCCCAGGCGGCCGAGGACGCCGGCCTCGACGGGCTCTTTCGCTCCGACCATTACCGCTCGATCGTCCGTGGCGACCCCGCCGGCTCGCTCGATGCCTGGACGACGCTCGCCGCGCTCGCCGCTCGAACCGAGCGCATCCGGCTGGGGACGATGGTGTCGCCGGTCACCTTCCGGCCGGCCTCCGTTCTTGCCAAGACCGTCGTCACGGTCGACCACATCTCGGGGGGCCGAGCCGAGCTCGGCATCGGGGCCGGCTGGTACGAGGCCGAGCACGCCTCGTACGGCTTCCCGTTCCTGACGACGCGGCAGCGGCTCGACGAGCTCGATCGTCAGCTGGAGGAGATCACGCGGCAGTGGGAGAGCGCGGACGACGTCTGGCCCAAGCCGGTCCAGCAGCCACGGCCGCCGATCATCGTCGGAGGCAGGGCCAAGCCGAGAACCGTTCGCGCAGCCGTTCGCTTCGCCGACGAATACAACGCAGTCTTTCCCTCGCTCGAGGATGCGCGCGAGGCACGCCGGATCCTCGACGACGCCACCACCGCGGCCGGGCGGCCGCCTCTGCGCCTCTCGATCATGACCGGATGCGTCGTCGGGCGCGATCGCCGCGAGGTACGGGATCGCCTCAAGGCCTGGAAGGACGTGACGGGCGGCGAAGTCCCTCCGCTTTCGGGGACGGTCGGCGAGGTCGCCCAATCGCTACGCGGTTACGAAGCGGCCGGGGTCGAGCGGGCGATGCTCCAGCATCTCGACCATGAGGACGTCTCGATGGTGGCGCTTCTCGGCGAGCTTGCTTCTGCGCTCGCGTGAGCGACGCTTCCCGCGGCGACCAGTCTCTTCAGAGCCGGCGCTGAGCGCTAGCCCGCGGGCACAGTGGGAAGCGCCGGCCGGTTGGGGTCGAGCACGCGCTTCAGGTAAGCGATTCGGGTCTCCCGGCAAGCCCGGGCGAGCGCGGACGACGGTGCATGGACGTCGAAGCCGTGGAAGCCGCCCGGCCAGACGTGGAGCTCGACCGCAACCCCGGCTGCGAGGAGGCGAGTCGCATAGGCGATGTCCTCGTCGCGCAGGATCTCGGCCGTGCCAACATCCAGGAAGGTCGGCGGCAGTCCGCTCAGATCCTCGGCCCGGGCGGGCGCCGCATAGGGCGATACGTCGGGACCCCCGCGAGCTGCACCGAGGACGGCCGTCCACGCCACCAGGCTCGAGGCCCTGCTCCAGGTGCCGGTACCGTCGCACTCGGTGCTCGAGGCGGTCTCGTGACGGTCGTCGAGCATCGGGCACATGAGGATCTGCCGGGCAAGAGGCGGTCCGCCGCGATCGCGCGCTAGAAGTGCGGTTGCGGCCGCCAGCCCGCCGCCGGCGCTCGCACCCGCGATGACGAGGCGGGAGGGATCGATCATCAACTCGGCGGCGTGGTCGCCCACCCAGACGAGGCCGGCGTAGCAGTCCTCGACCCCCGCCGGGTATGGATGCTCGGGTGCCAGGCGGTAGCCGACAGAGACGACGACAAGGTCGACCGCGGACATCCACTCGATCATCGTGCCGAGGCCCACCCGGTTGTTACCAAGCACCATTCCGCCCCCGTGGATGTGGTAGACGCAAGGGAGGGGGCGATCGGCGCCCTGCGGGCGAAGGATGACGAGCGGGATGTCCGCGCCTCCCTCGGGACCGGGAATCAGGCGCTCCTCCACCTCGAGCCGGCCGCCCTCCCGGATCTTCTCGTCGTCGGTGCTGAGAAGCTCGAGGAGGTGCTCCCGGCGAGCGACCAGGTTCTCGGGTGTGAGGGACTCCGCAAGGGACGCCGGGAGCGAGGCCGCCAGCTCCGGGTCGAGCAGCGGATGCCGGGCGGGCTCCACGCTCACGGGGAGCCTGCCGCCGGTTCCCGGCGCCGGGGCCTCTTGCCCTTCGGTGCGGTCGTCCCAGCGCCCGTTTCGTCGTAGGAGTTGACGACCTTGCCGTACGACATCTTGATGTGCGCCTCCGCAACCCGGCGTGCCAGGGGCTCGGACCTCTGCTTCAGCGTCTCGAGGATGAGCGTGTGGTTTCGGATCATCCCCTTGGCGAGCTCATCCTGGCCCACGTAGCTCCGGGCGAGGAGAAAGATGCAGATCTGCGGCCGAAGCTCCTGCCACATTCGCAACAGGCGCTTGTGCGCCGCCGCTCGGTACACGGCGTCGTGGAACTTGAGATCGGCCTCCGCTGCTTCGTGAGGGCTCGCAGAGACATCGAGCTCGGCGTAGCCGTCGATGATCGCCTGCATCCGGGCCCAGTCGTCCTCGGTTCCGTTCCGCGCCGCCCACGACGAGACCAGAGGCTCGATTGCGAGCCTCACGGCGTAGATCTCCTCGAGGTCGGTGCGAAGCAGATGCGCGACAAACGTCCCCCGATTGCGTCGCCGGACGACCAGGCCCTCGCGTTCGAGCTGCGAGAGCGCAGACCTCACCGGGTCGCGGCTCACATCGAGGGCCTGCGCGAGCGCCTCTTCCCCCAGTCGCTCTCCCGGGGCGAGGTGACCGTGGAAGATCGAATCGCGCAGGGTCGCGGCAACGGTGTCCGCGAGCCCCGGCGTCACGGCCGGAGCGAGGATCGCAGAGAACTTGGTCGCCTCGGCGTCGTCGCGCGGCCCGGCCGGCCATTTCGGTGGGCTCAGCTCCTCGCGGCGAGCGACGACGGGCTCTTTTGCTCGCCGCGCTGTCATACGCGTCGAGCGCGGTTCGGGCGAGAGCTGCCCGGCTGCCGGTCGGCCTCGGCCGCCGCGGCCGGTCTTGTGAGGTCATCCCCCACGCGCGTTGTCTCCTGATTCGCGGGCCTCGGAAAGCTGGGCTGTCATCCCGTAGCCGATCAACGCGGCGTCGGACGCAAGCCCGAAGAGCGTATACCCGGCCGCCTCCCAGCGCCGGGCCTCGGCACCCGATCCACAGGAGATCCCCGCCACGAGCCCGCGCTTCGCGCACTCCGCCGCAATGAGCTCGATCATCTCGACGTCGCGTGGAGACGACGCGGCGCCCGTGTTCGTGCCGCTGTGCGAGATCGCCAGATCGTGAGGTCCCACCATGACGCCGTCCTGTCCCGCGACGTCAAGGATCTCCGAGATGTTCTCGACCCCCTCGGTGGTCTCGATCATCACCAGGCAGACCGTTTGCTCGTTCCCCTTCGCCGGGTTGAAGCCGGGTTGCGCGAGGGTCGAGCGAAGCGGCCCCCAGCTTCGATGGCCGAGCGGGGGATAGTGACACGCCTCCACTGCCCGCCGCGCCTCTGCGGCGGTGTTGACCATGGGCACGATGATCCCGTCGGCGCCCGCGTCGAGCGCGCGCATGATCGCGCCGGGCTCGTTCCAGGCCACGCGAACGGCGACCGGGGTGCCGCGAATGCCGGCGGCCTGGACCATGACGCGCATCGTCGCCTCGTCGATGAGCCCGTGCTGCAAGTCGATGCACAGCCAGTCGCATCCGGATGCGCTGACGACCTCTGCAACGAGCGGGCTCGGGACCATGCACCAGCCGCCATGGGCCAGCTGACGCTCGGTGACGATCTCGCGCAGCCTGCCCACTCCGGTTGCGCTCGAGTTGCTTGGAAGCTCGTACGACATCTCATCCCCTTCACCGCTGCATCGCTCACGGGCCGTGCAGGCGCCCGCCGAAGCAACATACACCTACAGTATGTTGTTGACAATCGACGGTCAGGCGATTAGGTTGCCGCAACGGAATGGCAACGAGCCCTCTCCCGCCGAGCCGGCACGCCAGGTCGCACGACACCAAGAACCTCTCCGGTGGGGCGCACCGGCCGACCCGGCGGCGACTACGCGCCTCGACGATCCCCGTAGCGGCCGCCGCATGAGCGGAGCGCCGCTTTGAGCGTCACCGATCTCCCGGCCGGCCCGGAGCTCGCCGACACGGACCGCGTGCCGCTCCTCGAGGCCCGCGGGATCTCGAAGTTCTACGGTCACGTCCACGCGCTCGACCGCGTCGACTTCCAGCTTCGGACCGGTGAGATCCACGCGCTCGTCGGCGACAACGGGGCCGGAAAGTCGACCCTGGTCAAGATCCTCTCCGGGGCGATCACGCCGACGGCGGGGCAGCTCTTCATCGAAGACAGCGCCGTCGAGCTGTCCTCTCCGCTGAGCGCAGTCGAGAAGGGTATTTCGACCGTCTACCAGAACCTGGCGCTCGTCGGCTGCCGGAATATCGCCGAGAACGTGTTTCTGGGACGGGAGCCGACACGATTCGGCCTCGTTCGCCGGCGCTACATGCATCAGGAGGCACGACGCATCGTGCTCGGGCTGAAACAGATGAACGTGAGCGACACGAGCACGCGCGTATCCGATCTCTCGGGCGGCCAGCGCCAGGCCGTCGCGATCGCCCGCGAGGTGGGCCTCGGCAGCCGCATCCTGATTCTCGATGAGCCGACCGCGGCGCTCGGCGTCCGCGAGTCCCACCAGGTCCTCGACGTCATCGCAGACCTGAAGGCCCACCGGCGGTCGATCGTCATCGTCAGCCACAACCTCGCCGCCGTCTTCCGGCTTGCCGATCGGATCACGGTTCTCCGAGGGGGCCGGCACGTCGGCACGGTCGTCCGCGACGACGTCGACCAGGATCAGATCGTGAAGATGATCACGGGGGCAGCGCTCCTGTGACCTCCACGCTCGCACCGCAGGACGGCGCAGCCTCGGGCGCGGCGGCCTTGCTCGCGCCGCGCAAGCCCACGCGGGAGCGGGTGATGGTTGCCCTCCGGTCGCGCGTCGCGATGCTCGTGATCTTCGACGGGGTCATCTTCGGGGCGGTCGGGCTTCGTGAGTCGGGGTTCGCGACGCTCACGAACGTCCAGGTGCTGGTGGACGGGATGGCTCTACAGGCGGTCGCCGCCGCTGCGATGGCGGCCCTGCTGGCCGCGGGCAGGTTCGACCTCGCGATCGACGGAATTGCGGCGCTGGCAGGGATTCTGACCGGAAAGATGATGCTGGGCTGGGGGCTTTCGGTGCCGTTGGCGCTGACGCTCGGGCTGCTCTTCGGCGTTGGGGTGGGCCTCTTCCAGGGGTTGGCGGTCGAGCAGTTCGGCTTCAACCCGATCGTGATCTCGCTCGCGCTCTGGTGGATCACAAGCGGGGTCGCGGCGGGCCTCGTCGAGAACGGCCCTCCCTCCGGCTACCCGCATGCGTTCGACACCCTGGGGGAGACGAAGCTCGGGGGCTTCGAGCTCTACGACTACTACGCGCTCGTGCTCGTGAGCGTGATGTGGTTCATCCTCTCGTTCACCAAGTTCGGCTACCACGTCTTCGCCGCCGGCGGGGATCGCGAATCCGCGCGACTCAAGGGGATCAAGGTCAAGCGGGTCGGCATCCTGCTCTACATCGGCACGGCCACCACGGCGGCTTTCGTCGGGATCATCTTCGCCGCGCGGATCGACTCGAGCCAGCCGACAGCCGTCGACGGCATGGCACTGAACGTGATCGCGGCAGCTGTGATCGGAGGGGCGGCGCTCGCAGGCGGCAAGGCGAGCATCGTCGGCACGATGCTCGGCCTCTTTCTTCTCAACATGCTCACGAACGCCTCGATCTTCCTGGGGATCTCACCGCTCTGGGAGAAGGCGATCAGCGGGGTCGTGCTTGCGACCGCCGTCACGGTCGATGCGATCTCCGAGCGGGAGCCCAACGGCACGAGGCAGTGGAAGCGGCCGTGGATTCGCCGTCCGGCAACTCTCGGCGCCGGGGAAGGAGGTGCCGGGGGAGAGCCGTTGGCTGAGTGATGCGGAGCAGGAACGTATCCATCTATCGACACCGAAAGCGAGCAATCTCATGAGCGAGCTAAGAAAGTCTTCGCGGAAGCAGTTCCTGGGTATGGCCGGAGGGGCGGTCGCTGCGGGGAGCCTCGTCGGCACTGGAGTGGCGTCGGCCGCCTCGGCCGCCAGCAGGGCGATTCCCGCCGGCGGGGGCCAGAAGTTCTATTTCATCGCCGCCAACGAGAACGACCCGTATTACGTGGACGTCAAGGCCGGGCTGAAGATGGCCTCGCAGTGGTTCGGCGTCAACGCCTCGATCACGGGGACGCCGGACGTCAACGTCCAGAACCTCGTTCAGGTGATCGAGACGCAGATCGCACGTAGCGACACGAGAGGGCTCGTGATCCCGGTGATCGACGAGAAGGCATACCTTCCCGCGTTCGAGGACGCCGCGAAGAAAGGCATCCCGGTCGTGACCTACAACGTCGACACGTCCGGGCCCAGGATCGGCTATGTCGGCCCGAGCGACCCCGAGCTGATCGCGAAGGCGACCCAGCTCATGGGAGCGAAGCTGAACGGCGCCGGCCAGGTGGCCTTCGTCTCTCAGATCGTCACCCAGCAGCCGCTCCGGGAGCGCGGGGTGCTGTTCAAAGCCGACCTGCATACGAGCTTCCCGAAGATCCAGTTCGTCGGCTCCTATAACTACGACGGGACCGCGAACGACCTGCTCAACACCGTCAGCGCGATCCTGACGAAGTACCCGAAGCTGGCGGGGCTCTTCATCGGCGACGGCTCCGGTGGCCCCGGCGCGGCGGCGATCAAGAAGCAGGCGCCGAACGTCGCGCTGCTTCTCGAGGACATCGTCGAGGCATCGCGGGATGCCGTCAAAGCGGGCGACGCCTTCGCCTGTCTCGGTGCGAGCGTCTTCGACACCACGTTCCAGTGCGTCCAGGCGCTCTACCAGTGGAACACCGGCCTGCGTGTTCCGGACACCCAGTTCATCGCCCAGGCGGAGATCACGCCGGCGAACGTGAAGGCGTTCATCGCCGATCCGTACAAGCACGCGAAGGGAGCGGTCACCGCCTAGAGCCGGCGGTGCCGGGCAGAGACACTGGTCCCAGCGGCCGGCGCAAGCCGCCGGCCGCTGGCTTCCCGTATCCGCCCCGCGACCACGACGAGTTGATGGCAGACGGCAACGAGCAGCGAAGGGCGGAGCAGGCGGCGTCGGACACGACCGACGCCGGCGCAAGGACGGCCGTCATCACAGGCTGCGGGCGCGGCATCGGAAGAGCCGTGCTCGAGCGGCTCATCGCCGACGGGTACCTGGTCGTCGGAGTGGAGCGGGACCCTGCCCTCTCGGCGGAGATCACTGCCGCGATGCCCGAGGTGCACATGATCGTCGGCGACTGTGCAGACATCGAGACGCACGCCCGGGCTGCCGCCGAGGCTGCTCGAATCGCCCCGCTCTGGGGCTGGGTCAACAACGCAAGCGGCGTCGAGGGCGGAGGTGCGATCCACCAGGTCGACGCCGAGCGTGTCAATCGGATCATCGCCGTCAGCCTGATGGGGTATTTCTGGGGCTGCGCGGAAGCCGTGAAGGCATTCGTCCGGCAGCGATCCGGAGGCTCGATCGTCAACGTCTCGTCGGTTCACGCTCAGGTCGGCTTCAGCGGCGCCGCCGCGTACGACACGGCAAAGGGAGGCGTCGACGCGCTGAGCCGGTACCTGGCGGTCGAGTACGGCCCCGTCGGGATCAGGGCGAACGTCGTCGCGCCGGGCGGCGTCGACACGGTCGGCGCCCGGCTCGTGATCGACCGGACGGAGGACCCTGCCCGCACACGCCGGGAGATCGAATCGCAGAACCCGTTTCGCCGGCTTGCAGACCCGGCCGAGATCGCGGCAGTGGTGTCCTTTCTGCTCTCCGCCGACTCGTCGTTCGTAAGCGGCGAGACGATCACGGTCGACGGTGGCCTGACTGCCGCGTGCATGCCGTTTCCGGTCGATCCAGCGCTAGCCGAGGCCTACGGCCTCGCAGAAGGAGAGCGTCGATGAGCTATCGCTACGACGAGCTCAGCTGGCCTGAGCTCCGTCGACTTGTTGCGACGGACCCCGTGATCGTGCTGCCGGTCGGCACGACGGAGCAGCACGGCTACCACTGTGCGGTGAATCTCGACTCGGTCTGCGCCGAAGGGGTCGCGCGCGCGGCCGTCGAGCTGACGCAACCGCACTCGCTGCTGATGCCGACCGTCACCTACGCGTTCAACGAGAACCAGATGGACTTCCCCGGGACGATCGCAATCGATATGCACGTGATCATCGACTACATCGCTTGCATCGGGCTCTCGCTCGCCCGCCACGGCTTCCGGCACATCCTGATCGTGAACGGCCACGGATCGAACGTCCCCTTCCTCGACGCGGCGGCGAGGCGCGTGAACAACGAGAGCAACGCCCTCTGCGCCCATGTCACCTGGTTCTCGCTCCTGAAGGAGGACGATCTCACCTGGCGGGAGTCGGTCAAGCCGGGCGGAATGGGCCACGCGTGCGAGCTCGAGACGTCCCTGATGCTCCATCTGCGGCCCGATCTCGTCGACATGAGCAAGGCCGTCGACGAGGTGGGGAGCATGCCGATGAGCGACCACTTCGTGTTCGAGCTCACCGGCGGAGGCCCCGTGGGCTTCATCGAGTACTACTCGCGCCACAGCGTCACAGGCGTGATGGGCCAGCCGACGCTCGCAACGGCCGCGAAGGGCGAAGCAGCGCTTGCGGCTTCGTCGCGCGAGGTGGCGCAGATCATCCAGGAGTTCCGCGCGCGGCCGGTGCTGCCCCGCAACGACCTTCACGACGCCGAGCGCTACCCGGCCCCGTAGCGGCCTCGAAAGCCCTCGATGGAGACGACTTCACCGCAGACACGGAGAACCTGGTTGAACGAGCCGGCCGAGTGGGAGGACGACGGCATGCTGCTGACCTTGCAGACGAGCCCCAGGGTCGACTTCTGGCGCAACACCCTTGTCGACTACATCGAGGACAGCGCCCATCTGTACTACGAGACGGTCGTGGGCGACTTCACGGCCACGGCCGAGTTCGGCGGCGACTATCGCGACCAGTACGACCAGGCCGGGCTGGTCGTGCGCCAGGACGAGCTGAACTGGCTGAAATGCGGCGTCGAGCTCGTCAACGGCAACTGGGATCGCGACTACGCCTACAGGGGCAGCGCTCATCTCGTGATGGCGGGCCTCACGTCGCACGGCTGGTCCGAGTGGTCGACGCTGCCACAGCTCCCCGAGAATCCGGAGACGGTCACGATGCGCGTGACGCGCCGGGGCGCGACCCTCCTCGTCGACTATTCCCTCGCCGGGGAGCAGTTCACGATCCTGAAGCTCTGCGCGCTTCCCGACGCGGATGAGCTCATGGTTGGCCGCTACGCCGCTTCGCCCGCCGGGAGCGGCTTTGTCGCGAGGTTTCATTCGTTCTCGTTGTCGCAGCCCGGTCCGCAAGGGGAGGGCTGATGCCGGAGCCGATGTTCTCGATGCTCGAGTACGTGACGCTCGAGCTCCCGTTCGAGGAGGAGCTTGCTGCGTTCCGGCGCGGCGGGGCCATGGGGGTCGGGATCACGGAGTTCACCGGTCCGAAAGGACGCGACATCGACGCGATGCGAGAGGCGCTTGCCGAGGCCCGCATGCCCGTGACGCTGTGCTGGCCCGAGGTGCCCTCGGTGCTTCCGCTGGAGGGCTTCGAGGGCGAGGAGGATCCCGTCGCCCGAACGGAGCAGCTCTGCGAAGGCATCCGCCGGTTGAGCGCGCTCGACCCGATCGGTATCTCCTGCCTGACCGGCGCCCAGGGTGTCTTTTCGAAGGAGGAGGCCCGGCGGCACGCCGTCGACGGGCTCCGGCGGGCCGCGACGGTCGCTGCGGAGTGCGGTGTGAAGCTTGCGATCGAGCCGATCCACCCCTCGATCGCATCCGGCCTCTCGCTTGTCTCGACCGTGACCGAGACGATGGACCTGATCGCGGAGACAGGAAGCGACAACATCGGGATCGTCTTCGACATCTGGCACCTCTGGGATTCGCCGGGCCTGCACGACGAGATCCGCAGGGACTGGGAGTCGTTCCTGATCGTTCACCTGTGCGACTGGCGAGATCCGACCCGAAGCTGGGCCGACCGGGCGCTGCCCGGCCAGGGCATCGGCGATGTCCCGGGGATTCTCGGAGCTCTCGAGGCCGCCGGTTACCACGGCTGGTACGAGCTCGAGGTGATCTCCGACAACGGCACCTGGGGCGACCCCTTCCCCGACTCGCTTTGGGAGCTCGACCCCGAAGCGCTCGTTAGGGTCGGCCACGAGGCGTTTCTCCGTTGCCGGCAAGAGGCAGGTAGTCGGTGAGCGAGGCGCCGGGGGTCGAGACCGTTCTCGGCCCGGTCGCGCCGGAGGAGCTCGGTGTCGTCCTGACGCACGAGCACTGCTTGATCGACTTGCGCACGTACTGGAAGGCACCGGACGATCCGGACCTCCTGGAGCAGGCAACCGAAGATGTCGTGCTCGCGACGATCGGAAGCAATCGGCGAAACCCATTTTTCAACGCCGACAACCTCGTGCTCGAGAGCGTCGAGGGAGCAGTCGAAGAACTGGCGGCGTTCCGGACGCTCGGTGGCCGCACGGTCGTCGACCTGACCCCTCCCGACCTCGGCCGCGACCCCCAGGCTCTTCAGGCGGTCGCGCGGGGAAGCGGCGTCAACATCATCGCCGGCTGCGGGCACTACATCCAGATCTCGCATCCGGCGAGCCTCGCCGCCGAAAGCACCGATGACATCGCCGCCCGCTTCGTCGCCGAGCTTCGCGACGGGATCGCGGGGACGGGCATCCATCCCGGTGTGATCGGTGAGATCGGAACCTCGAACCCGCTGCATCCGGATGAGGAAAAGGTGCTCCGAGCCGCGGGGCGGGCTCACCGGGCAACCGGCGTCCCGGTGGCGGTTCACACCTCTCCCGCGCCTCGTGGCGAGGCCTGGCTCGACCACTCCCTACTCGACATCCTCGAATCGGAGGGCGTTGCTCCGCACCGCGTGTTGCTCTGTCACCTCGATAACTCGCTCGAGCCGGGCGAGAGCTTCGTCCCGACGGTGAAGCGCCACGCTGAGCTGGCGCGGCGGGGGTGCTACATCGGCTACGACGGCTGCGGCAAGGACCACTACTTCCCGAGCAGCTCCAGAGCGTCGTATCCCTCCTTCTGGTGCCCTTCGGATCGCGAGCGCGCCGCGGCCGCAGCCCTCCTGCTCGAGTACGGCGCGGTCGACCGGCTGCTCGTCTCGCACGACGTCTGCTTCAAGATCGAGCTCCTGCGCCACGGGGGATTCGGTTACGGCCACATCCTCCGGACCTTCACCGAGAACCTGCGGGACTACGGGTTCACGACCGGCGACATCGCCGGCCTCCTGGTCGACAACCCGCGGGCGTTCCTGACTCCGGCGCTCTGACGATGGCCTTACCGAGAACGCTCTTCGTGCCGTTTCAGGATCTGCTGGACCCGTGGCTCCACGATGTGGAAGCCCCGCTCGCCGGGCGCTGCGAGGTCGAGCTGCTCGATGCCGGCCGGCCGTTTCGCGACCAGCTCGATGGCATCCGCGTGGTCATCGACCAGGGAGGCTGGGGCTCACGCGAGATGCTGGATGCCGCCGCAGCCGCGGGGGTGGAGCTCTGGCAGGTGCTGGGAACGGGCCTCGATCATTTCGAGCTCGACTACGCGCTCAGCTGCGGACTTCGGGTCGCGAACACGCCCGGCGAATACAGCTCGACAGGCCTGGCCGAGCATGCGCTGCTTCTGATGCTCTGCTTCGCGAGACGGCTGGACGAAGCTCGCAGGAATGCCCGCGAGGGAACGTTCCACCATCCGTTCTCCGACGATCTCTACGGTCGGAGCCTCGGCCTGATCGGGTTCGGCGCGAGCGGGCGAGAGCTTGCGAGCCGGGCCGCCGCGTTCGGGATGCGCCTGCTTGCGGTCGACCTGTACCCCATCGCCCCGGAGCTCGCCGAGCTCTACGGCCTCTCGTTCGCGGGGAGCCCGGACGAGATCGACTTCGTCGTTGCGGAGTCCGACTACCTGTCGCTCCACGTTCCCCTGACGAGCTCGACCGAGCAGCTGCTCGATCGAAGGCGCATCGGCCTGCTCAAGCCGTCGGCCACCGTCATCAACGTGGCGAGGGGCCCGCTGATCGACCAGGCGGCCCTCGTCGAAGCCCTCTCCCAGGGCAAGATCCACGGCGCCGGGCTCGATGTGTTCGACACGGAGCCGCTCGATCCCGATCACCCGTTGTTGAGGCTCGAGAACGTCGTCGCCACCCCGCATGTCGCGGGCGGCTCGCGCGAGACCTCTCGACGCCGCGGCGGTGCCGTGGCCGAGAACGTCATGCGCGTCTACGAGGGCCGGCCGATTCTCCACGAGATAACGACGGCGATAGTGGGAGGATGATGAGACGAAACCAGGTTCGGGCAAAGCTCGCGGCCGGTGAAGCGACGCTCGGGTGCTTCCTCGGGCTCGGGAGCCCCACGGTGGCCGAGCTCTTCGCCCGCGCGGGGCTCGACTGGCTCGTGATCGAGACCGAGCACAACGGCCTCGACTCCGCCGAGGTCCAGACGATGCTCATGGCTCTCAACGCGACCGACGTCGTCCCGATCGTCCGTGTGCCGAACTCGGACCAGGTGTTCATCCAACGAGCGCTGGACATGGGCGCAATGGGTGTCGTCGTCCCGATGATCAGATCCGCGGCAGAGGCTGCGGCAGTCGTCAGCGCCTGCCGCTACCCGCCGGAAGGCAGGCGCAGCTTCGGGCCTCTCCGGGCCTCGCACTACTCCTTCGACAACGCCGATTACCTGGAGAACGCCAACGACAACATCCTCGTGATCCTGATCCTGGAGACACAGGAGGCAGTCGAGGAGCTCGACGCCATTGCGCGGGTTCCAGGGGTCGACGGCCTCTGGCTCGGCACGTTCGACCTGTGCCTGTCCTACGGGCTCAACCCCCTCGAGCTGCCACATCCACAGATCGACGAGATCGTCCGCAACGTGCTCGAGGTAGGTCGTAAAGCGGGCATCGCCGTCGGCCAGAACGCAGCGCTGCCCTCAGACATCCCGGAGCGGCTTCGGGAGGGCTACCGGATGGTGGGCTTCGGACCCGACTACGCGCTGCTTGCCCGGGCCCTCGGCGACGGGACACGAGCATTCAAGGACGCCGTTCTGTCCCCGACCACCGCTGCGCCCCCGAAGTCGAGTTGACCGTGCGGCGCGGCTTCGCAAACCGGCGCAACAAGGGTTAGTGAGGCGGCTTGGTGGTCAAGGCGGCTTAGTGGGGAAGGGGAGGCTCCTCAACGCCCCTCGGCTCCGGGCACTGCTCGAGGAGGCCCGGCTCGACGCGATCATCGCCGCCTCGCCCGCGAACGTCCTCTATCTCTCCGGGTACGACTCGACGTTCGAGTCCCACCTCGAGGAGTGGATGTTCCTCCCGGGCGGCTCGGACGAGCGGGCGCAGGAGTCGTTTGCGATCGTCACTCGGGCCGCACGGGTGACGCTCATCGTCGGTAGCGGCGTCGTCCCGGGGGCGCTCGAGGCAGCCGCCGACGAGGTGCGGGCATTCGGCGCTCCTCCCTACGACCCGTCTCTCCGCGGCGTGGCCTCGGCGGAGCTCCGGTCAACGATCGATGTCCACGATCGAGTGGTCGATGACGACGCCGTCCGGACGCTCGCCGCGACGCTACGGGATCTCAACCTCGAGGACGCCCGCCTGGGACTCGAGTCGGCGGCGGTCGGAGCGGGCCGGATCGCGCAGCTGGCCGGCTACCTCCCGAAGCTCGAGCTGCGCGACTGCAGGCAGCTCCTTCGAGTTGCGCGCTCGGTCAAGACCCCGGCCGAGCTTGCGATTCTCGAGGGCGCCGCCGCGCTCAACGAACGGGCCGCGCTGGAGGCGCTCGAGGGCATGCGGGTCGACGACTCGTTGGCCGAGGCCGCCACCAGGTTTCGAACCATCGTTGCGGGCGACGGGGCGGCGTTCGACCATTTCTCGGCCGGGATCCGGGGGGTGGGCGTCGCAATCGCTCCGACGACCTCGGTCGAAGCCGGCGACGTCTTCTGCCTCGATGTCGGGTGCACGCTCGGTGGCTACTTCGCCGACACCGGCATCACGGTCGCCGCGGGAGAGCTCTCGGGGCCTCTGGCGTCGAAGTACGAGCTCCTGCGCACGGCGATCGAAGAGGTGGGCATCGCCGCCGCCCGTCCTGGTGCGGCGGCCTCTTCGGTCCACCGCGCAATGGCCGAGTTCCTGGCGGCACGCGGCATCGACCATTGCTTCCCCCACGGGCATGGGCTCGGCCTCGAGGTTCGCGACTACCCGATCCTCGTTCCCGATCGTGGCGGCCGTCTCGTCGACGAGTGCGTGAACCGCCCGGCCGATCTTCCCCTCGAGGTGGGCAATGTGATCAACCTCGAAGTGGTCATGTTCCTGCCCGGCCAGGCGTCGCTAGAGATCGAGATCACGGCGGTGATCGACGAGCATGGGGCGACCCCGTTTGCACATCAGCGGCGCTCGGAACCGGTCCGCGTGCGGTCCTGAAGAAAGCGCGCTCGCGGTGACGGTGGCGACCGTCGCTCGGATCTGTCGGCAGAACCGGCCTGTACGCCCCGGCCTCTCTACGCCCAAAAGCGTATGGCACGGGCAAGGGCACCTGTCTAGACTCGGGATCGCGCTTGTAAGCCAAGTCTGGTTGGGGCTCGTTAGCGACTTCGGCGCGGCACGGGGAAACGGTGCCGTATTTCAATGGCCGTTTTTGGCAGACATCTTCGGGAAGGGGAACTCGTGAAGAAACGCGGTGTGTTTGGAGTAGCGGTGGTTGGGTTGGCTCTGCTGGCGCTGGCGGTCTCGCAGCTTGCCGCAGGGGCGGGCGGGTCCGTGCGAGTGATCGCGACGGGGCTGAGCAACCCGAGAGGGGTTGCGATCGGTCCGGACGGCTCGGTGTACGTTGCGGAAGCCGGGATCGGCGGGAAGAAGTGTCAAGGCACGGGCGACAACGCCCAGTGCCTCGGGTTCACCGGGTCGATCGACAAGATCGTCGACGGTCAGAAGCAGCGTTACGCGGCCGGCTTCGCATCGGGAGGGAGCCCCGACGGCTCCGCTTCGGTGGGGATCGACGGGATCACGGTTGCGCCCGACGGCACGGTGTACGGGATCGAGACGACCGAAGGTCCGGATCCGGCGAAGCTCGGGGCCGCCTTTGCGGCCCAGGCCGGGCATGTGCTGAGGGTCGACGTCGGTGCCAAGACCGCGATCGGGGACAGCGTCGGCGCCTACGAGTTCAAGAACAACCCCGCCCGTGACAACGTCGACAGCGACCCGTACGGGATCGCCTGGAGCCCGCTCGGATTCGCGGTCGCCGATGCCGCCGGCAACGATCTGCTGATCGTCAATCCAAGTGGACGGGTAACAACGCTTGCGACCTTCAAGGCGCAGACGTTCGGGTCGCAGGCAGCACAGTCGGTGCCGACCAGCGTCGTCTGGCACGACGGCGCCTTCTATGTCGGCGAGTTGGGCGGTGGCAACATTCCGAACGGGCACGCGCGCATCTGGAAAGTCGTTCCCGGGCAGCCGGCGACCGTGTTCGCGACCGGCTTCACCACGATCTCCGGGATGGCGTTCGGGCCCGACGGCAGCCTCTATGTCGACGAGCTCGCCACGGCGGGGCTCGGCGCTGCGGAAAGCACGGGAAAGATCAACGGCGCCCTGATCCGGCTCTCCCCTGACGGGCAGCGCACGGAGCTCGCGAGCGGCAAGCTCCTCGCCCCCGCCGGCGTCGCGGTTGCAGCAGACGGCACGGTCTACGTCGCCAATCTCAGCATCAGCGGCGGTAAGGGCCAGCTGCTCGAAATCACCCAGTAGGTAAGGCCCGCGCCGAGGGTCTTCGGGCTGAGCGCACGTGCAGCTCGAAGACCCTTGTGCGGTTCCTGCCCGGGAGAGTCGGGATTCGCGGAGGTTAGGGTTGGCTCGGTGTTGACGTACCTGCGGGGCTCATTCGCGGCAACGACCGTTGCGCTGCTTGCGGTGGCCCTGATCGTTCTCGATCTCACGGATCGTGGCTTCCGCGGCTGGTGGGTGCACCGTGCGCTCACCACCGACCTCGTGGCGGGACTGCTCGTGCTGTCGATCACGCTGCTCGTGGTCGACCAGGTGGTACGGAGGCGGGAGTTCAACGACCGGTCGCGTGCGATTGCGGCTCAGGTTGCAATCCTGATGGCTCAGGCTGCGAGCTCGACGCAGGCGGTCGCCGCGCTGCTCGTCGCCCCGGTGCCGGACGCTTCAGCGTCGGGCGACTCGGTGTCGGGCGGTTTGGTTTCGGATGGCTCGGATGCACGCAACGCAGCGTCGGAGGAGCTCCGCACCTACACGATCATGCTGCTCGTCATGTCGCCGCTCTTGATCGAGGATCCGGTTTCCCGAGGGTTTCTCGAGCAGGCCCAGCTCCTCGCGGGAGAGATGGCGCGCGTACGGGCGCTGACGTCCAGAGTGAATCCGGCCACGATCTCTCGCGCGCGACTCGACGCGGCCCTCGAGCAGCTTCAGGGCCAGTCGGCGCCGTTGCTTCACGTCCTCGATCTGAAGGCGTTCTTCGCCGCCGACGAAGACGCGGAAGGAGCATCGCCGCAGCCGGGTGCGCCTCCATCGGCGCGAGAGGACTCGTGAACGACGCGGCGTCCAGACGGCTTGCCCGGGTTGACTTCGGTGCAGTTGTCCGGGAAGCTTTCGCCCTGATGGCGCGCGTCCGGCCGGTTCGTTCAGCGATTGCGATCGTCGCGGTTTTGAGCGGCCTCCTGGGCGCTACGGCGCCGGACGCGGGGGCAGGATTGCCGGCTCTGTGCAAGCTGCCGGTCGCGGCACAGGTCAAAGCGCTCTCGCTGGTGCCCACGTGCTCGGTCGGTCCCGTGTCCAAGCTTTCCGGGAGTGCCCGGGAGCGCCAGGTCCTGTGGGGGACGCAGGGGAACCTCGCAGGCCTCTCGGAGTACCGAAACGTCGGGATCGTCGTGTACACGGGCGTCTCGGCGACGACCTTCGCAACCGATTACGCCCTCGGCTCCGGAACGGGTGTGCCGGTTCCGATCGGCCAGGGTGGACGCGAGGAGGTCGAGCCTCACATGATCGTGCTCAGCGCCTATTCCGGCACCGTCGGGTTCGAGGCCGTCTTTCAGGTCACTCCGCAAGAGGCCGCTGCCGACAAGGGCGCGTTCCTTGCGCTCGTAAAGGCCTTCGCCTCCCATCTCTGAGGCGCGGGCTCGTGGAGCCAGCGTGTCCGATCGACACCAGAGTTCATTCTGCAATGAGCTCCTAGAGCACGAATCAAGATGAGCGTCGTTCCCGGCGCCCTCGGAGCGAGTGGGTGGACTGGCCCGGCTCGCGGGCCAGGCTGGTTTTTGTCCGAGAGACGGCCGTCCCTTCCGCGAAGCTCTTGATCCCCGCTCACGCTCGCAAATGGAGTCAGCCCCTCAGATGAGCATCGGGCCCTGAAAGGAGCATCGTTTGGCGGGGTCAAGGTCGCCGGAAGTTCAGGCCGCGGGCGCGAAGCGTCCGTGGCCCGGGCTGGAGGACGCTCCGGGAGCGGCGGGGACGACGCTCGTTTGGAGACGACCTCTAAGAAGCTCTAACAGAATGAGCACGTGCCGCCTGGACGCGCTGGGCACGCGCCCTGCGTTGTCCTCAGTCGCCCCAATATCGCAAGGATATTGGGGCTCACTTGTGTCTTCCTACAGGCGGTGTCCTAGCAGTGCACGCACCCATCACGCCCAGTCAGCGCGAGGTCATTGTGTTAGAGCTTCTAAGCGCGCCGATGAACGATGAGCACCGAGGACGCCGAGTGGGCTGCCACGGCGGCGGCGACGCTACCGAGTAGACGTCCCGAGAGACCGCTTCGGCGATGGGAGCCGAGCACGATGAGATTCGCTCCGCGCTCCTCGGAGACCTCGACGATCCCCTTCCAGGTCGGCGCTCCCTGGATCGCGACGCTCTCCGACCGGAACCCGGCCTTCTCCGCGAGGGAGGCGCCGTGCGCTGCGGTCTCCTCCGCGGCCTTCTGGACCTCTTCGGCCGACCCGGCGTCGAAGTGCTGCTCGCCGGTGGGCACGAAGCCGACATCGGAGGGCTGCCACACGCAGAGGACGAGCGCGTCGCGTCCGGGCGCAAGCTGGCGGCCGGCCTCTTCGATCGCGAGCCTTGCGAGCTCGGAGCCGTCGTAGGCGAACAGCACCGGGCCGGTGTGAGTGGTGACGGCCTCAGAATCGCCCGACGTCACGTCAGCCGGCGCTTTCGGTCGCAGGTTGGGCGGCGGTCGAGCCCGCCCGGAGCTTCGCCAGGAGCGGCGGCGAGTACCACGCAGGGCCGGCACCCGACAGGAAGCTCTCGAGGTCTGCCGGCTGCGGGCGTGCTCCGCCGAGGGCGTAGATCACGACGCCGAGTATGGCACCGCCGATCGCGATGCCGAGGCCGATCCAGAGCGCGATGCTCGTTCCGTGATCGAGGTTGCCGCCGACGTTCGCGGCGAGGTGGGCGAAGATCGGGGCGATCATGAACGCTGCCACGGCCCGCATCAGCTCGACGATCGCGAAGACGCGCTGGAGGCTGGGAGCGGGGAGCGAGAAGCCGGCGACGAAGAGCGCCGGCGCCACCGTCGCGCCGAGGCCGATGCCGGTGAGCCCCGAGGCGATCAGCGTCGCGGCTTGACTGGAAGGCACCTGGATCAGGAAGACTGCGATCCCGGCTGCCAGGAACACCATGCCCGCCAGGGGGAGGTAGTGAATCGCGCGCCTCCTGAGGACGATGCCGAGCGCGATCGCGGTGATGACGGCACCGGCAACCTCAGGCAGGTAGAGCAGACCGAGGCGAAGCGGCCCGTAGTGGCCGGTCAGCGCCCCGGCGGTGAGCGCGGTCGCAGACACCGAGGCTGCGGCCGCGAACAGTGCGACGACGATTCCGGCGACCGGCATCGTGCTCGTCAGCATGGCGCGGATCGTCAGCAGCGGCCGGGTCGCCCGGAACTGGTAGACGATCAGGACGACGATCGTCGCCAGGCCGCCGAGGAGGGGCGCGATCGTCTGGATGTCGATGAACGGGTGGGTCAGCAGCTCGGAGGCGCCGTAGAAGGCGGCCGTGCAGCCCACGGCGGCCAGGGCGATCGCGGGTAGATCGCGCGGCGAGTCGGGGTTGGCAGGCGGCGCGTCCTCGAATGTCAGCACCGCCAGGACGAGCGCGCTGGCTGCGATCGCGGCGATGACCCAGAAGAGTGGCCGCCAGGCATGAGACTCGGCTTGCAGCCCGCCGATGGTCGGGCCCAGCGCGACCGCCCCGAAGATGCAGATGTTCATGATCATCGCGGTCGCGCGGAGCTTGCTGGGCGGGAAGCCGATCGCGAGCGGTGGCACCGCGGCGATGAGCAGCAGGCTCGTGCAAAGCCCCTGCAGCACGTGACCGACGATGTACATGGCGGGATCGAGCGCCCCCGCTGCGAGCACGGATCCGAGCACGAGGAGCGTCGCGTAGATGACGAGCATCCGCCGCTGGGGAAGGTGCTGGGCGAACTGGACCGCCAGCACCGTGCCGACGGCATAGGCGGCGTTGGCGAGGCCGGAGCTCAGGCTCATCGTCTGCAGGCTCATGTGCAGGTTCTTGGCAATGATCGGCGTGAGCGGGCTGAGCGCTGCGGAGAGCGCCAGGTAAGGGATCAGCGCCAGCATCACCATCAGCGCGACCGCGGGATACCGGCCTGCTAGCGGGCCCTGCCGCATCAGCGACCACCCTTGCCGTTGACGTGCTTCATGAGCTGCCTGACGCCGCCGAGACGACGGGTGAGCGGGCCGTCGCCGGACAGGCCGGCCGGCCCCAGGTGCATGACTCTGTCAGGAACGTCTTCAACTCTGTCAGGGACGTCTTCGCTGGTGACGGATCGATCCACGCCTCTCACACCCTAGTTGCGCGCTCAATCGTGACCGAGCGACAAGTGCGCTCCATAGCATGTTGGAAGTTCCGCAAAATCAGTGGATGAAGTGAGGTTCGGGCGAGCAGCATGGTCGAGCGGAGACCTGCCGTTCGTTCGCGGCGAGCTAGCGGGTACCGCGATGCCGCCGCTTCTTCTTGCCGGCGTGGTGGTGAGGCTTAACCGGGATCGCGCTCTTCGGGACGCAGTAGGTGGCCGGGGACGCGAGGTGGTCCCAGGTGTAGCCGGGGGCGGTGAGCGATACGACTCGTGCGTGGTAGCAGCCTTGAACGAGGCGCCGGTTGAGAGTGATCGAAAGAACTCCGTTGCTGCTGCTCGTCCGGCCGGTTACGACCGGGAGCGCCAGGGGCCCGCGGGTGAGCGCGAGCCGAACATAGGCCAGGAGTGGGCTATCGGCATCGTCGCTCGCACGAACGATCAGGTGGAGGTGGCGGTGTCGCAGGGTGAGACTCAAGCCACCGGCGCGGGCCGGCAGCGTCGTGATGCAGGTGGTCCCTGGAGGTGAGAGCCCGTCCCAGCGATAGCCCGGGTAGGTGAGCGAGGTGACGGTTACGCGGTAACAGCCTCGCTGCAACCTCGCCGCGGCGGTGATCGTGAGCTCTCCCTTGTCGTTCGTGAGGCCCGAGGCGGTGGCGAGGGGTGTCGATCCGAGGAGCAGGGCGAACGCGACGCGTGCTCCAAGTGGTTGTCCAGCATCGTTGCTGACGGCGAGCTCGAGGTGCATGTGGTTGTGCTCGGGGACGAGCGCGGCCGTGGTTACGTGCGCGACCGGAAGGATGACCGGCCGCGGCACGGGTGGAGGCGCTAATGGCAACGACACCGGGCTGGGAAGCTCCGTCTGGACGGAGAGTGCGCCGTCGAGGTCGGTGCTGATCGTGGGCGAGCCGATTGCCTGTCCGAGCGCGTAGAAGCCGGCGGATCGAGTACCCGCGGGGAGCGTCAGGGCCAGGGTCGATGTCCAGGGGCCGCCGGGGCTGAGCGAGAAGGTGACGGCCGAGTCGTCCGCCGTGACCGTGACGGTGCTGGCGTTCGGCAGCGTGGCCGGCACGGTGCCCGTCTCGAGCTCGACCGTGATCGGCCCGGAAGGGGCGTTCGAGGTCAGTGTTTGCGGGGCAGAGATGATCGCCGCGGTCGTCGGCGTCCACGATGAGAACGCGTTCCAACCGCTTGCAGGGTTGGTGGCCGTCAGTGCGGCCGAGCACCCGGTCGCCTCGCATGCCTGGGCCGGATCGCCGGTGTCGGTCTCATGGATCGAGCCCGCCAGCCGGGCGAGGATGCCGCCCACCTCGGTGTTGAAGTCGGAATCGCTCAGGCTCTGCGTGTTCAGGGGATTCCACGCGAAGCCGATGCGGCCACCACCGTCGAATGCCCGCATCGCGTAGGTCTGGGCGGAGATGTAGTCGGCCATCACGTCGGAGCCGACCTGCGTCCAGCCGTAGTGCGTGGCCCAGGCCCACGACGCGTTCGCGAGTGGTGCGTAGGTCGATTCGAGGAAGCTGCGCGCAGCGGCCGAGTCGGCTGGAGCATTGGCGGCCATGACGAGCTGGAGCGGAGCCTCCAGGTACGCGTTCAGGTAGCCGATGCGAGTGGCCGGATCCTCACCCGCGATCGCGTAGTCGCGGACATCGCCGTAGGCTTCGAAGAGGAAGTCGCTGACGCAGCCGTTGATCGCGTCCCAGAAGGAGCTGTCCTCGAACCACGACTCGAGACTTGCCTTGTACGGCTGGAGCTTCGTCCCCGTCTGGCCGACTCCGATCATGAACACCACGCCCGGCTCGGCCGGACCCGATCCGCTGCCCGTACAGAGCCCCTGGATCAGCTGCTCGGCGTCCTGACGGGCCGTGCCCGTATTCGTTCGGACCGAGGAGGGAAGCTCGTTGATCGCCCAGGTGTCACCGCTTGCGGCACTGAATCCGGCTGCGTCCATGCTCGCTCGCGCGGCCTGGCCGGCCGCCTGCCATGAGCTCCCGGTCGAGGCAACCCACTTGCTCCAGGCCGTGTAGTTGACCTCGGCGAGCGAGTGGAAGTTCGGCCCCAGGGCATCGATGCGTGCGGCGGCCTTTGGCCGCATCACCGTCTTGTTCGCGGTCAGGGGATTGACGGAGACGTAGTACTGGGCGCACGCGGATGGATTCGCGGCCAGCCCTTGAGACAGCCGAGCCCAATCGCTCGACGTATAGAGCAGCACGCGCGTGGCCGCGCACGGAGCCGAGTCGCCGCCGGCCGTGGGGACGAGGATCGAGAGCAGCGCCACGAGCACGGTCGCCGCACCGGCGAGTCTGTGGGCTCGAGCCTTCCTGCCTGTCGTTCGCTTCGCGGGCATGGAACGACGAGCGTCGGCCACGACGACATGCTGCCAGCGATCGACCGTGTACGGCTCGGACGAGCTCTCGGGCGCTAGGTCTCGATCTCTTGGAGCGAGCCCGTGTCGACGTCGTAGACGAAGCCTCGTACGGCATCGCGGTGGAGCAGGAACGGTGAGTGGCGGACGCGCCTGATCGATTGCCGGACGTCGCTTTCGACGTCCGTGAACGACTCGACGGCGAACGCCGGCGCCATCCCCGTCGCGTCCTGGAGCTCGGCGCGGAACCCGTCGTCGGTGACGAGCTGCATCCCGCAGTCGGTGTGATGAATCAGGACGATCTGGTCGGTGCCGAGCCGCCGCTGCGAGATCGCGAGCGAGCGAATCACGTCGTCGGTGATGACGCCCCCGGCATTTCGAATCACGTGCGCCTGGCCGCCTTCCAGCCCGAGTGAGGCGAAGACGTCGAGCCGGGAGTCCATGCACGTGACGATCGCGAGCTGGAGCGACGGCCTGACGTCGAGATGTCCGGGCTCGAAGCGCGCCGCAAAGCGGCGGTTGTTGTCGAGCAGCTTGTCGGTGACAGCCGCTCTGTCCGGGAGATCGTTCATAGCGAGACGCTCACTGCCTCGACGGTAACAAGCTCGTGCCGGTCCTGATGGACGAAGTGGCCGCAGGTGCGGTAGCGAATCCGGAGTGAAAAGGAACGGCGATTAAAAAGGAACACCGAGCCGGTTACGCTTTCATCCTCCGCCTCCACTGACCGTTCGTCCTGGGCCTTGCGGCCTTCCGCGTCCGGTCTCTGGAGGCAGCCTCGACTTACTCGCGCCCCGTGCTCGGTGAGAGCCGCAATCTACGTGAGGTGCGAAGGAGCGCAAGGGTGGCGCTGACCAAAAGTCCGCAACGAGCATGAAGTTCTCGATCGGTACGCGCCATTCGCTCGGCCGCGCCCGGGCTGTGGCGGCGACGACAGGCGGGCCAGCTATCGTCGTCGGTCGCGTGGTGGGGGCCGTAGGTCGTTCAGGCGCGATCCGACTGATGACCCGTACCGTTCGACTCCGCCGCTGGCAGAAGGCCGCTCTCGACGGCTTCGTCGCCTCGCCCAACCGCGATTTCCTCGCGGTTGCGACGCCCGGTGCGGGCAAGACGACGTTCGCGCTCACCGCGGCGCGCCACGAGCTCGGCAAGCGTCCGTCGCGGCTCGTGGTCGTGGCGCCGACGGCCCACCTGAAGCACCAGTGGGCACGGGCCGCGGCCGGATTCTCCCTGCATCTCGACCCGTCCTGGTCGGCGGCCGACGGGTCGCTCCCGTCCGACATGCACGGGGTGGTCACCTCGTACCATCAGGTCGCGTCGAATCCGGAGCTGTTCGCACGGCTCGCCCGCGACGCGTTCGTCGTCCTCGACGAGCTCCACCACGCGGGCGAGGATCGCGCGTGGGGGAAGCGATCCGGCAGGCGTTCTCGCCGGCCGGCAGGCGCCTTGCCCTCTCCGGGACGCCGTTTCGCTCCGACACCTGCGCGATCCCGTTCGTGACCTATGTCGGTGATCAGGCCGTGCCGGATTTCGAGTACGGCTACGGCGAGGCGCTCGACGACCGGCGCGTCGTGCGGCCGGTCTTCTTTCCGACCACGAACGGGGAGATGGAGTGGACCGCGCCCGACGGGACCGTACAGTCGGCGACGTTCGACGATCGCCTCGACGGAGCCCGCGCGGGTCAACGGCTGCGCACGGCGCTCTCGCTCGAGGGCGATTGGCTTCCCGCCGTGCTCGGGGCGGCCAACGAGCGGCTCGTCGAGGTGCGCAGGGAGCAGCCCGAGGCGGCCGGGCTCGTCATCGCCACCGATCGCGAGCACGCACGTGGGATCGCGGCGCTTCTCCGCAACCGGTTCGGTACCTCGGCCCGGCTCGTGACGTCGGACGATCCGGATGCTTCGGCAGAGATCGCGCGGTTCGCGACGTCGTCCGATCCGTGGCTCGTTGCGGTCCGAATGGTCTCCGAAGGGGTCGATATCCCGCGTCTTCGCGTCGGTGTCTATGCGACGACCACGGCTACCGAGCTGTTCTTCCGGCAGGCCGTAGGACGTCTCGTTCGCTGGACGCGCGGTCTGACACGGCAGCGGGCGTGGCTCTTCATTCCGGACGACCCTCGGCTGAGAGGCTACGCAGCCGGCATAGCCGAGCAGCGCCGCCACTCGCTCAGGCGAGCCGACGGCGACCGGGAGAACGAGCCGCAGGCCGAGGACGCCGCCGCGGATGAGGGGGAGCAGATGTCTCTGTTCGCTGTGATCTCGGCCGTCGCGACCGACCCGGCCGAGCACGTTGAGACGAGTGACGAGAGCCTCGAGGAGGCCGACGAAGGAAGCGATGACTGGTTCGAGCTCGCGCTCGCGCCCCCACCGCCGCTGCAGGGCGAGGCCCCGGCTGCCTCCGACGGAGTGATCACACGGCGGGACGAGAAGAAGGTGCTTCGCGACGCGAACGCACGCCTCGCACGGGAGCTCACCCGGCGCACCGGGCTTAGCCACGCCGAGGTGAACATCGAGCTCAACCGCCGCTCCGGCCTCCGCCGGGTGTCCGAAGCGACGTTGGCGCAGCTCGAGTCGCGCCTCGCCGCCGCCGAGCTGTGGCTCACTACCGCTTGACGGAACCGTGGGGATCGCTCAGTTGAGGATGTTCACCGCCCGCGCGACGACCATCACCGCCAGCGAAAGGCTGATCGCCGATTGGCCCAGCATCAGCATCTTCGCCCACCTGCTGAGCGGCATCGTGTCGGTCGGGCTGAAGGCGGAGGCGTTCGTGAACGACACGTAGAGGTAGTCGAGGAACATCGGGTGCCAGGCGTTCCCACCGAGGCGAGGGTCGGTTTGCTGGGGGAAGAGAAAGTCCCGGTCGGCCAGGTCGCAGGCGGGTCGCGCGGCCGGCCCGCCGCCGTCGAGCTGCCAGTACCAGAGCGCGAACAAGAGCACGTTCACTACCCACATGTGGACCGCCGCGCGCAGGAGGGTCGGAGCGTTCGCGTGCGCGCCGTTGATCAGCAGGTGGACGAGCAGCACGATCGACGCCGTGTTGGCCGCGCTCACCACCGCGATCATCGCGAGCGAGAGCCAACGCCGGGTCACCTGCAGCCGGTAGCCGTGCCAGCCGAGGCTCCGCGAAAGCAGTCGGCCCGGAAGGCTCACGAGCAGGGCAAGGAGAACGAGGAACGTCAGCCCCGGAACGATCCAGCGGATCGCCGAGAAAGCGCCTGCAGAGGTGCCCGCGATGAACCGCGTCGGCAGGTCTGCGTAGAGGACGGCGGCGGCGACGATCGCCGCCGTCGGCCAGAGCGGAGGCTCGCCGAGATCTTGCAGCCCGGGCTGGCTCAGCGGGGGCCTGCGCATCGGGCGAGCGTAGCGCCCGCACCCCCGTGAGTCCTGGAAACCTGATCCCGGCCCGGCCGCGCCACCGATGCACCCCGGTCGTCGAGGAAGGGCGTCAGCGAACCCAGATCTGGTCGAGCAGCGCGCCCCACTGAGGGTTGTATTGATAGTCGCCGACCCGCCTGGAGATCACGTCGAGCGAGCGGGTGTTCACGAACGGGACGATCGGAGCCTGATCGACCAGGGCGCGGTCGAGCTTGCTCCAGAGCCTCGATGCGGCCTGGGGGTTGATCGTTTCGAGCGAGCGGGCATGTGCGGTCTCTGCATCGATTGCCGGGTCGCAGAACTCCGGCAAATTGCTGTAGCCGCGAGAGGCGCAGCCGAGCAGGGGGCCGAACCAGGCCGAAGCCGACGCGAAATCCGCGTCCCACCCCCCGACTCCGGCCTGCGCTTTGTTCTTCGGGTTGCTCACAAACTGGAAGTAGCCACCGACGTCCTTGATCGTCTTGATGCGCGTCTTGTAACCGAGGCTCCGGAGCACCGACGCGAGGTAGAGCGCTCTGGAGCTGAAAAGCGGTGTGCTGACGACGGTGACGAGTTGCCCGCCCGTGTGCGATGCCGCGACGAGCTGCTTGGCCTTGACGAGGTCCGGCGCGGTCCAGGTTCCCCCATCGTTGGGGTTGACCGTGTACGGGCAGTACCGCTGATAGCCGGCGAAGTTCGGCGGTAGCACCTGGCACGTCAACTGTCCCGAGGACGAACCGCCCGACAGGGCAATGAGCTCGTTTCGATCGACGGCGAAGTTGACCGCCTGTCGAGCCCTGATGTCGTCGAAGGGTGCAACCTGAGTGTTCAGAAAGAAGTAGTAGAGATCGGGCTTGGGGTTGAGCTCGACCTGGCTTGAATACTGCGTCAGCAGCGTCGACACTGCGGCCGAGGAGGCGGTGTCGCCGTCCTCGGTGAGGTCGGCCGATCCGTGTTCGACAGCGGCAACGTGCGCGTCCGCCGTGCCTCCGAACCGGAGGACGATCTGGTCCGGATAGCCGCTCGGCTGAGCCGCCGGGGACCATTCACGGAAGTGCGGGTTGCGGACGAGCCGGAGGCCGCGCGGGGTCTCGGCGCCGGCGAACATGTACGGGCCCGTGGCCGGCAACGCGTGGCCGACCTTGATCGGGGTGTCGGCGGGCACGGCGAAGGCTTCGGGGAGCGCGAGCTTGTAGACGAAGTCGGGGTCGTCCGCGGTCAGGTGAAAGGTGATGGTGTTGCCCGCTCCGGTCATGATCCCGCGGGTGAGATCGCAGCGCGTGGGCGTCTTGATGCAGCGCGTCGCACCGACGATGCCGGAGAAGAACATCGAGCCCGGCCCGGCTGCGTTGAGAAGCGAGCGCTCGATTGCGCGACGGAAGTCCTGGGGCCTGACGAGCGCTCCGGTCGAGTAGTGAATCCCCGGCCGGAGCTGGAAGGTGTACGACTTGCCGCCGTCGGTTGCGGCCGGCACCGAGGTTGCGAGGTCGGGTACGAGACTGGCGCCGTCGCTCCCTCCGACGCGCCTGAACCCGGTGAGCCCGTCGTTGGTGAGGATCAGCAGCTGCCACGAGTCGCTGGAGTAGGCGACGGCCGGGTCGGTCCCGTCGTACTGATCGGCGGTCGCGAGCACTTTCACCGTGCCGCCGCGGTGGGCGAGACCCGACGCCTGGACGGCGACGTACAACCCGCCCGAGGAGAGAGCGACCCCTTCCGGGCGGTTCCCGGTGTCCAGGGTCTGGACGACGGCGTCTCGGGCCGGGTCGATCCGCGACACGGTGCCCGCCAGCTCGTTGCTGACCCAAACCGTGTCGCCCTGAACCGCGACGCTGCTCGGCCCGTCGCCGACCGGAATCGCGACGCGCACGAGGTTGGAGGACGGCTCGACGCGAGAGACGGTGCCGTCGAGCCTGTTCGCGACCCAGACCGCACCGGCACCGGCCGCGACCCCGTCCGCTCCGCTGCCGACATTGACCGCTCCCGTCACGCTTCCCGACTGCGCGTCGATGCGGGTGACCGTCCCGGCCATCTCGCTCGTGACCCAGACGGACCCGGAGCCCACCGCGATCCCGTCGGCGCTCTGGCCGACCGCGATCGGGCGCAGCGGCTTCCCCGTGCGCACGTTGATCCGCGTCACGCTGCCGTCGATGGAGTTCGCGACCCAGACGTAGCGGGAGTCGGCCGCCAGTGCGGCAGGGCCGTTCCCCGCCTCGATCGTCTGCACCGGCGCGTCGGTGCGCGGATCGATCTGCGTGACCGTCCCGTCGAGGCCGTTCGCCACCCAGACGAAGCGACCTCCGATCGCGATCCCGTCGGGCCCGTTCCCGACCTGGATCGTGTCGATCACGACCTGCTTCACGGGATCGATCCGTGAGACGGTGTGCGCGTCGACGTTCGCAACCCAGATCGAGCCGTCGCCGGCGGCGACCGCGCCCGGCGAGGCGCCGACGGGGATCTGCCCGATCGGGTGGCCGTTCCCAGGGTGGAAGATCCCGATCGAGTTCACCGAGACGATGGCTGCGGTGGCAGGGCCGGAACCGCCACGCGTCACGAACGCCACGACTGACGCCACGGCCGCGACGACGATTGCCGCGGCGCCGGTAGCGAGGATCCCTACCCGGCGTCGAGATCGCTTTGGTGCGGCCGTCGGCGGCGCCGCGCTCTCCGTGGGGAGTCCGTCGGCCACGATCTGAAACAGGTGTTCGGGATGGTCGATGTCTTTCAGCTGCCGGTTGCCCAGGTCACGCAGGCTGACGCCGGCCGGGAGGTCGTCCTTGATCAGCTCCGCGGTGGTGGTCGAGAGCAGGATCTGCCCGCCGCGGGCGGCACTCGCGACACGCGCGCCGCGATGGAGGCCGATCCCGTGATAGCCCTCGTCGCCGACTACGGGCTCGCCCGTGTGGAGGCCCATCCGCACCCGGCACTCGACCCCGTCGGGCCACGCGTGAGCGGCAAGCGAGCGCTGGGCCTGCACGGCTGCCTCGACGGCATGGCGCGCCCGGGAGAACGCGACGAAGAACGCGTCTCCCTGCGTATCCATCTCGCGCCCTCCGTGGGCGGCGAACGCCTCGCGCAGGAGCTTCCGGTGATCGGCGAGGAGCTCGCCGTAGCGATCGCCGAGCTGTTTCAGGAGGCGTGTCGAGCCCTCGATGTCTGTGAACAGCATCGTGACCGTTCCCGTTGGCAGCGCGTGCCCGGAGCTCACAACCCTGATTAGACACGCGGAGCGCCTGAATTGCCATCGGCGCCAACGGCCCCCGAACCGGCTAGGAAACTGCGGCCGGTACCAGCTGCAGCGGCGCCTGGGAGCGGCTTCTGCAGGGAGTTACAAGGCGGAGAAGGAGGGATTCGAACCCTCGATGGAGGTTTATACCCCCATAACGCCTTAGCAGGGCGCCGCCTTCAGCCACTCGGCCACTTCTCCAGGGCAGGTCAGATCGTACCCGACCCCTCGATCGGGGCCAGCCGCGCGCTAGCTGCTCGAGCCGTCGACGAACGCGACGAGGTCGGCGATCTGCTTGGCGCTCAGGCTCGTGCCGAACGTGGTCGGCATCGCGTTCGTGGGGAAGCCCTTCGGCACGAACTTCGCGGGCGGGTGGATGATCGCGTCGACGGTGTAGTTACCGAGCCCTTCCCCGGCCTGCTGTGCGTACGACGCGAGATCGTCGAGGTTCGGTCCGACCGCGCCCGTGCTGGCCGCCGGCTTGAAGGTGTGGCACGCAGCGCAGCCGGCGCTCGTGAAGACGGCCTTGCCGGCGGTTGCGTCGCCGCCCGCGTACGGGGCGCTCGGGGCCGCGCCGGCGCCGCTCGAGGACGCCGGCGTCGTGGTCGTCGTGGCCGCGGCGGTCGTTCCCGAGGCGGCCGACGCCTCTTTCTTCTCACGCCCGAAGACGAGCACCGCGGTGAGCATCGCCGCAAAGAAGCACACCGACAGGGGCAAGTACCAGCGCAGCCCCTTCTTCGACGGGAAGTCCGGGTCGAACCGCGGGAACACGAAGGAGGAGAGCAGCGCGAACCCAATGAAGATCGCGCCGGTCACGGCGAGGCCGATCTCGTGGCCGGTCGTAAGCGCGAACAGCATTCGCGCGAGAACCTACCGTAACCGGGCGGACGGAGGTGTCGGTTCCGATGCGCCACCGCGGCCGTGTTCGCTGTGTGGGCGACGCGGGTACGTTCCGAGCGGTGACCGAGGCGATCCGGCAAGCGGCGAGTCAGGCCTGGCCGCCGTTCGTCCTCGTCGCCGGGCTTCTCATGATCGGGGCGGTTGCGGAGGCCGAAGGCATGTTCGCGGCGCTCGGGGCCCGAGCCGAGCGCCTGGGAGGCAACGCGCTTCTACTCCTCACCATGCTGCTCGGTCTAGAGGCGATCGTCACCGCGATCCTCAACCTGGACACGGCGGTCGTTTTCGTAACGCCGATCCTCCTCCATGCGGCCCGGCGGCGCGGGTGCGACGAGCGTCCGTTCCTCTACGGGGCGCTCTTCATGGCGAACGGCGCCTCGCTGCTCCTGCCGGGCTCGAACCTCACCAACTTGATCGTGCTCGCCCATACGCGTGCGTCGGGGGCCCACTTCGCCGAGGAGATGGCGCTGCCGTGGCTCCTCGTCGTGGCAATCACGATCGCGTTTGTCGGGCTCGCGTTCCCGTTGAAGGCGGCGGACGGCACCGGCGAGACCGTCCCGCCGCTCCGACTGGGCGTCGGACTGGGGGCGACCGTCGTCGCGGCAGCGCTCGTGCTTGCCCTCCGGAACCCCGCACTCCCCGTGCTGGCGATCGGGATCCTGGCTACCGGGGCCACGCGTACCCACCCCCGGCTGGACGCCCGCGTCCTCAGCGGCCTCTTCGCGCTCGCAGTCGCCCTGGGCACGCTCGCGCGCCGCTGGGCCTGGCCCGGCTCGTTCGTCGGCCGCCTCACCGGCGCGGAAGCGGCCGGTGTCGGCGCGATCGCCAGTGTGCTCGTGAACAACCTGCCCGCGGCCTCACTGCTTTCGGCGAAGGCGCCGCCGCACCCGCTCCCGCTTCTGATCGGGCTCAACCTGGGGCCCAACCTGGCCTTCACGGGCTCCCTCTCCGCCTACCTCTGGTACCGAACGGCACGCGGGCTCGGAACGAGGCCCTCGCTCCGCCTCTCGTCGATGCTCGGGCTCATCCTCGTTCCGATCACCCTTGCCGTAGCGGTCGCCGCGCTCGCGCTCGTCGATCCCCACGCGGTTTAGCCGCTCGAGCTGCGGGCTCGGCCACGGTGCCCGCTCGACTACGGTGCCGTCATGCCGGCTTGGAAGACGGTGCGACCGTGAATCGCCTCGCCGCCGAGACGAGCCCGTACCTGCTCCAGCACGCGGCCAACCCCGTGGACTGGTACCCGTGGGGGCCCGAGGCGCTCGAGCGGGCCCGCGTGGAGGACAGGCCGATCTTCCTCTCGGTCGGATACTCGGCCTGCCACTGGTGCCACGTCATGGAGCACGAGTCGTTCTCGGTCCCCGAGACGGCTGCGGTCATGAACGACCACTTCGTGAACATCAAGGTCGACCGCGAGGAGCGCCCCGACATCGACTCGATCTACATGGACGCCGCCGTCTCGCTGAACGGCAGCGGCGGCTGGCCGCTCAGCGCCTTCCTGACTCCCGACGGCAAGCCGTTCTGGGCGGGCACCTATCTACCGCCGGAGCCACGGCACGGAATGCGGAGCTTCACCGAGGTCCTCACGGCGGTCGCCCGGGCGTGGCAGACACGCCGGAGCGAGCTCGAGGAATCGGGCGAGGCGATCACCGAGCACCTGCGGACGGCGGCCCGGCACACACCGATGGACTCGCCGGTCGACGAGGACCTGCTCGAGCACGCGGTCGCGAATCTCGAGGCCTCGTTCGACCAGCAGTGGGGAGGCTGGGGCGGTGCGCCCAAGTTCCCGGCCGCCTCGACGATCGAGTTTCTGCTTCGGCGCGCCGCGCCCGAGACGCCAGAGCTGAGGATGGTCGAAAAGACGCTCGACGCGATGGCTGCCGGCGGGATGTACGACCTGCTCGGCGGGGGCTTCCACCGCTACTCGGTCGACGGGCACTGGCTCGTTCCTCACTTCGAGAAGATGCTCTACGACAACGCGCAGCTCGCGCTCGCCTACCTCCATGCCTGGCAGGTGACCGGCAAGGAGCGCTACCTCGTGGTCGTCGAGCAGACCGTCGGCTACATGCTTCGGGAGCTCGCACTCGAAGGTGGCGGCTTCGCGTCGGCCCAGGACGCCGACACGGCCGGCGAGGAGGGGCTCACCTTCACCTGGACACGGCACGAGGGTGTGCCCGAGGAGGTGCTCTTTCCCTTCGAAGGCGACCGGTACGTGATTCGGGGGGTGCTCGACGAGGCGACTCGGGCGAGGCTCTTCGAGCTCCGGGAGCAGCGACCGAAGCCGGCCCGCGACGACAAGGCGATCGCTTCGTGGAACGGGCTCGCGCTCGCGGCCCTGGCCGAGTGCGCACGCGTGCTCGACCGGCCCGCGTGGCTCGAGGCGGCGCGGGGCACAGGCGAGTTCCTGCTCGGGCCGCTCTCGACGCCCGGCGGGCGCTTGCACAGGACCTGGCGTGGGGGCACGGCGAAGGGCACCGGGTACCTCGAGGACTACGCCGACGTTGCCAACGGGCTCCTCGAGCTGCATGCCGCGACCGGAGAGCTGCGCTGGCTCGAAGAGGCAAGCCGGCTGGCGCGGCTGGCGGTCGAGCTCTTCGGCGACGAGGCAAGCGGCGGGTTCTTCCAGACACCGCGCGACGGCGAGGCACTCGTTCTCCGCGGCAAGGAGCTCGACGACCAGCCGTCGCCGAGCGGCAACTCGATGCTCGCCTACGTCCTCCTTCGGCTCGGCCGCATCTACGGCGAAGCCGGCCTCGAGGAACAGGCGGTCTCGGTGTTTCGGCTCACCCAGGGCGCGCTGGCGCGGGTCCCGTCTGCGTTCGGCTGGGCGCTCGTAGCCGTCGACCTGTACCTCGCGGCGCCACGGGAGATCGCGATCGTCGGGCCACCCGATTCGCCCGTAGCGCGGGCGGTGCTGGAGCGGTTCGATCCGCATGCGGTGATCGCTTTCGGGCCATCGGACCGGATTCCGCTCCTCGAGGGAAAGACGCTCGTGGACGGGAAACCGGCGGTCTACGTCTGCGAGCGCTTCGCGTGTCGTGCGCCCGTGACCGAGCCCGACGGTTTCTAGACGGGTTGGGGTCCTAGACGGGTTGGATGGTCGCCTCGGGAAGCGCGACCAGGAGCGCTTCGAGGTCGGTTTCGAAGACTGCGTGCGGGGTGCCGGCGGCGCACCAGACGCGCTCGAACCGGCGAAGCGATTCGTCGACGATCGTCGGAAGATCGGTGTCATGGCCGAGCGGCGGGATGCCGCCGATGGCGAACCCTGTCGCAGCCCGCGCCTCATCGGCGACGGCCGGCCGGCCGTCGAGGGCGGTGACCCGGCGGTCGCCCGCACAGAGCACCATCGTGGGTGCCCCCTCGACGACGAACACGAGCGACTTGACGATCTGTCCCAGCTCGCAGCCGCAGGCGAGGGCCGCTTCGGCAGCGGTGCGCGTCGAGTCGGGCAGCACCTGAACCTCGATCACGAGCCCGCGAGCCGCGAGCCGCTCCTGCACTTTTGCGGCGGTCGGATGCACGCTGCGAGGTTATAACCTCCCGGGCGGCCGGCTCGGAGCGGTCGATTCGAGTGTTCGGCGCCGCCGGATCGAGCCTCGGCCGGCGGAAGGAAATCGCTGCTCAGCTACGAATGTCGTTGGTCCGTGCGTGGGCTTGCGGTCCTTCTGGTTGTGTTTGCGATTGGTCTCGCTCTGGGTCCGGGACGGGCTGTTGCGAGCCCGCAGCAGGCCGGGATCCAGATTGCCCTTCGCTCGCTTGGCCTGTACACGGGCGCCATCGACGGCGAGATCGGGCCCGAGACACGCGCCGCGCTCTCGGCGGCCCAGCAGCGCGCCCATCTCCCGGTGACGGGCACGATCGACACGAGCACGCGCGATGCCCTCGGCAAGCTCGGCCGGCCGCTCTTCGGCAAGCGCACGATTCAGCCCGGGGATTTCGGGCTTGATGTCTCGGTCCTTCAGTTCCTGCTCGCACGGGCCGGCTACTACCACGGAGCGCTCGACGGCTACGCGGGCGTTCGCCTCGAGACTGCGATCAAGGCGTTCCAAAAGCACTCACGCCTGACGGTCGACGGCGACGCGGGCCCCGAGACGCTCTCTCACCTCGTTTCGACACTCCGCGTTCACAAGCCGCCCCCGACGCACGTGTACGTCGTCCAGGCGGGCGATTCGCTCACCGGGATCGCTAGCAGCCTCGGGACGACGGTTCCGCGGCTCGCCCAGATGAACAGGCTCGACCCGACGAAGGCGCTCCTGATCGGCACGAAGCTCACGGTTCCGGGCGCCTCGGCACCAGTGCAGACGGTGGCGGCGGACACTCCGGTGGCGTCGCTCTCGGCGACGCCCACAACCGTTCAGCTGCAGCTGAACACGTGGGCCGAGCGCCTCGGTGTCTCGTCGCAGCTCGTCAGGGCGCTCGCCTGGATGGAGTCGGGCTACCAGCCGAGCGTGGTCTCCTCGGTCGGCGCCCAGGGCGTCCTGCAGGTGATGCCGACCACGCGTAGCTTCGTCGAGGAGGTCCTCGTGGGACATCCGCTTCCCCAGACCCTCGACGGGGACATCGAGGTTGGCGTCCTGTACCTGAAGCACCTCCTCGACCAGTTCGACGGCAACACTCCGCTGGCGCTCGGGGCGTGGTACCAGGGCGAGGCCGCCGTGAAGCAGTTCGGCCTCTACAACGTGACCAAGCCGTTCGTCGACGACGTGATGGCGCTGCAGTCCCGGATGTAGCCGGCTCTGAACGGCGAGTGCGGGTCAGGCGGCAGCGGAGACGCGGAGTCGTACGGTGGCCTTCGCCGAGACGAGGCCTGCGGTGGCGCTGATCGCGACAGGCGACGCACCGAGTGGAGCGCCGGGCTTGACCCTGAAGGTCAGGGTGAACGGTGCATGCACCGGTGCGCCCGACGGATTGCTGATCGAGCGGCAAAGGTGCCCGCCCACCGATGGTGCCAGCGTGGCGCAAACCCCGATCTTCCCGAAGACCCCCGCGGGCGCCTCGAGCGTGAGGCGAACCATCACGTCGCTCCCGCGCGTGGCGGCGAGCGGGAGGAGTTGGGCGATCCGCACATGGGGTGGAGCCCCGACGCGCGAGGTCGAGTCGGTCTCGATGAGCTCGGTCCCGCCGGCGTTGGTCGCCGCCACCTCGCAGTCGATCTTCGCCCCCTGTGCCGTGGCCGGGATCACGTACGTCGCGTGGGGGCCGCTCTGAAGCACCTGCCCGCTGGTTGTGTTCACGAACGAGAAGCTGAACTGGAGCGGCTCTCCCCAGCCGCCCGTGGTGCACGAGAGCGTGTTGCCGACGACGAGCGGCGGGTCCCACCGCAGGTCGAGTGTGGTCGCGTTCGTCTCCTTGGGCGCGCTCGGGGGTGTGTTGCTCCCCTGGACGAACGACAGGATCGCGGAGGCCCCGACGTAGGCGAAGACGCTGTGCGTTCCGATCCCGCAACCAGGCGTCCCCGCATCGACCACCCCAACGAGCACCGGTGCGCCCCCGCCCGTGGTGACGACACCGCCGCCGCTGTCTCCGTTGCAGACCGCGCTCGTCGGTGAGACGGCGCACAGCGTGACGGCGTTGTTCTCGATGAGCCCTTGCGGCGAGAACTGGCCGCACGACCCCTGGGCGTCGATGGTGGCCGTCATCCAGACAAGCGGGCCGCTCGCGTCCGCGGTCGGGTTCTGCTTGCCGAAGCCCGCCACCCCGACCTGGGCGCCCGCCGGGTACGCGCTGCCGGCGGTTGGAAGCGCAACTGCTTGCACGGCCGGGCCGGAGAGGTCGAGGGGCGAGGACAGGACGAGTACTGCTACGTCGTCCGGTGCCTCGGAGCCTGTGTAGGTAAAGCCGGGATGGACCCGGAACGAGGTGACCGTGCGGTCCTGCTCGGCGTCGGTGGCTGCCGGGCTCGTGAAGTTCGAGATTCCCGCACGGATGCTGAGTGTCGAGGGCTGCGTGAGCGCCCCGGAATCATCGAACAGACAGTGGGCGGCGGTGAGGATGTGAGATGCGTCGACGATCGAGCCGGTGCAGAGATAGAGCGTCGCTCCGGCGTTCTGCTGGACGAACACCGTCCAGGGGGCCGCCTGGATCTGGATTGCCGTGCCGCCGAGGACGGTGGTTGCCGGGCTCGCCCCCGGCGCCATGATCACGGCGGAGCCGAATGCGAGCACGAGGCCGTAGGTGAGACGCCGAACCCACCGTCGTTGAGCCACGAGCGCACCGTAGCGCCTCGAGCGTACGAGCGCCGGGTCGAGGCTCTTCCCGAGCAGCGCGCCACGACCTGAGGGCGCCCGCGGGACGACGCCCATTGGAGCCGAGTCGTCAGGCCTCGAGGGCGAGCAGGTCGTCGACCGTCTCCCGCCGGCGGATTACACGTGCCGTCCCCTCGTTCACGAGCACGGCTCCCGGTCGCGGGAGCGCGTTGTAGTTCGAGCTCATCGCCAGGGTGTACGCCCCGGTGGTGGGAACCGCAAGCACGTCCCCGCGGCGCGGATCGGGGAGCTTGACCTCGTCGATCAAGAGATCGCCCGACTCGCAGTGCTTGCCGACGACCGTGAACGTCTCACTCCCGTGCTCGTCGGCCCGGCCTGCGAGCAGGGCCGTGTAGGCCGCGCCGTAGAGCGCGCGGCGCGGGTTGTCCGACATCCCGCCGTCGACGGCCAGGAACGTGGTGCCGTCGGCCGACCGCTTCACGGACCCCACGGTGTAAAGGGTCACGCCCGCCCGTGCGGTCAGGGAACGGCCGGGCTCGAGGATCACGCGTGGACGCGGCAGTCGATGGTCGGCGAGCGCACGGTCGAGCTCGCGAAGCAGGGCGCCGACGAACTCGTCGATCGAGAGCTCGCTCTCGCCGGGCACCGAGGCGACGCCCAGCCCGCCTCCGAGGTCGATCGTCTGGAGCGTCCAGCCGAGCTCGTCGCTCGCCCGCGCTGCGAACGCGGTGAGCCACTCCACGGCCTCGCGTGCGGCGACGAGGTCGCGGAGCTGCGATCCGATGTGGACATGGAGGCCCTCCGTCTCGGGTGCGCGGCGGAGCGCCTCGAACGCATCGTCGGGGCTGAGCCCGAACTTCGAGCCGTGATGGCCCGTTCGGATCGCCTCGTGGGTGTCGGCGTCGATCCCCGGCGTGACGCGGATCAGCGTGCGGCCGGCGCCGGCTGCACGTGAGCGGTCGATCTCCTCCACCGAGTCGACGACCACGAGCCCGCCTGCGGCTGCCGCGGCCTGGAGCTCCTCGTCGGACTTGTTGTTGCCGTGGACGACGAGGAGCTCGCCGGTGATGCCCGCGGCCAGGGCGAAGCGAAGCTCGCCCAGCGTCGAGACGTCGGCGCCGATGCCCTCCTCGGCCAGGATTTCCATGACTGCGACGTTTGGGAATGCCTTCACGCCGTAGGCGATCGTGGCGCCGGGCGCCGCAGCGCGGTAGGCACGGGCACGAGCTCGCAGCGTCGCCTCGTCGTAGACGATCAGCGGGCTGCCGTACACATCGACGAGCTCTGCGGCGGAGAGGCCTCCCAGGACCAGCGTTCCACCCTCGATCCGAGCGGTATCGGGGAAGAGCTCGAGCACCTCGCGATTCTGCCTGTGACGGGGCTCTATGGCTTGGGGCGTCCGGCTCGGGCGGGTTCACGGAGCGTGGAACGGGGCACCAGGCGAGTCGCCGGGCTCGCTTCAAGGATCCCGGCCGTCTCTAAAGAGCGGCCGATGAGTTCCGGCGGCCGATTGTCGCCTTCATCGAGCCTGTGAAGAAGACCACGTTGCGACCATCGGGCCTAGATATGCTCGAACTTCGGACACTCGCGGCGATTGCGACCCGGTCGGGGTTTCTACTCGGTCCCTTTCGAATCAGCCGTCGATGCCGTCGCACTGTTCGCCGTCCGGGTGAGGTGACGGCAGGCGACGCAAACACCGTTGACGCCTCGGTTTCCTGTCCCGAAACCCGCCGCTACACTCAGTTCAGGCGAGCTCCGAGTCGATGACGACGATCCTTACCTGACCCGAAGAGGCGAACGCGGCGGAGGCTGCGCAGGTTCCCGAAGGCCTCTCGTTCACCGAGAGGCTTTTTCGTCTCTAGAGTCGAAATTCAAGCCGGCACGCACACAGACACAGGGCACATGGATACCTACGACCCCCAGAAAACAGAGCGGAAGTGGCAGCAGGTGTGGGACGAGGCCGACGCCTTCGTCACCCCGAACCCGGCCGATCCCGCCCACGCGGACCGCAAGAAGGCCTACGTGCTCGAGATGCTCCCCTACCCGTCGGGTGAGCTCCACATGGGGCATGTCTTGAACTACACGCTCGGCGATGTCGTCTCGCACGTCCGCCGCCGGAGCGGCTGGTCGGTGCTGAGGCCGATGGGCTACGACGCCTTCGGGCTCCCTGCCGAGAATGCCGCGATCAGGGAGGGCCGCCATCCGCGCGAGGTGACCGAGCGGAACATCGAGGCGATCCGCGGCCAGATCAAGCGCATGGGCTGGTCGATCGACTGGACGCGCGAGGTCTCGACGCACGAGCCCGAGTACTACCGCTGGACGCAGTGGCTCTTCCTGAAGCTCTACGAGGAGGGGCTCGCCTATCGCAAGGCGGCGCCCGTGAAGTGGTGCCCGCACGATCAAACGGTCCTCGCCAACGAGCAGGTGATCGACGGGCGCTGCGAGCGCTGTGGCACCGAGGTCGAGTCGCGCAACTTCGAGCAGTGGATGTTCAAGATCACGGCCTACGCCGATCGTCTGCTCGAGGACATGTCGCAGCTCGAGTGGCCGGAGCGGGTCTTGACGATGCAGCGGAACTGGATCGGCCGGTCGGAGGGCGCCGAGGTGATGTTCAGGGTCGAGGAGCTCGGCGAGGACGTCCCGGTCTTCACGACCCGGCCGGACACCCTCTTCGGTGCCACCTTCTTCGTGCTCGCCCCCGAGCATCCGTTCGTCGAGCGCTTCATCGAGCGCTCGTCCGACGCCGAGGAGCTGCGCACCTACGTGCGCCACGCGGTTGCGAAGAAGAGCGAGGAGCGCGCTGCGGGCGAGGAGAAGACCGGCGTCTTCACAGGCTTCTATGCCACCAACCCCGTCAACGACGCCCGGATCCCGATCTGGGTCGCCGACTACGTGCTGATGGACTACGGGACGGGCGCGATCATGGCGGTGCCGGCGCATGACGAGCGCGACTTCGCCTTCGCCGAACGGTTCGACCTCCCGATCGTCCAGGTCGTCGCGGCGGCCGGTGGGGAGCAGGAGCCGGGGGGTGCGTATGTCGCCCACTCCGACAGCGAGGTGCTCGTCAACTCGGGCCCGTTCGACGGACTCACCTCGCCGGAGGCGAAGACGGCGATCGTCGCTTCGCTGGAGGAGCGTGGGCTCGGCCGCGAGACGGTCCACTTCAGGCTCCGCGACTGGCTGCTGTCGCGACAGCGCTACTGGGGCTGCCCGATCCCGATGATCCACTGCGAGGCCTGCGGCGTCGTGCCGGTGCCCGAGGCTGAGCTTCCGGTGCTGCTCCCGGAGATCGACGACTACCTGCCGAAGGGCCGTTCTCCGTTGGCCGCCGCCGAGGACTGGGTCGCGGTTTCATGCCCATCGTGCGGTGGCCCGGCGCGGCGCGAGACAGACACGATGGACACCTTCGTCGACTCGTCCTGGTACTTCCTGCGTTACACGGATCCGCGCGATGCGGAAGCGCCGTTCGACCGCGGCGTCGTCGATTACTGGCTGCCGGTGAACCAGTACATCGGCGGGATCGAGCACGCGATCCTCCACCTGATGTACGCCCGGTTCTTTACGAAGGCGCTGCGTGACATGGATCTGGTCGGTTTCGACGAGCCGTTCGCCAAGCTTTTCAATCAGGGGATGATCTATCGCTTCGGGGCGAAGATGTCCAAGTCGAAGGGGAATGTGGTGAGCCCCGACGAGCTGATCGAGCGCTTCGGCGCCGACGCGCTGCGCCTCTACATCCTCTTCATGGGGCCCGCGGACCAGGACAAGGAGTGGCAGGACACGGGCGTGGACGGCATGTGGCGCTTCCTGACGAGGCTCTGGCGTGTCGTGAACGAGGAGCTCGGGCGCGCCCCGTCTTCCGCGACTCCGGTGGCCGCGCCGCTCGAGGCGTCGCCGCTCGCGCGCAAGGCGCACGAGACGATCCACCGGGTCACCGACGACATCGAGCGCCGGTTCGTCTTCAACACGCCGGTGTCGGCGGTGATGGAGCTCGTGAACGAGATTTCGAAGCAGCCGGAGGATCCCTCGGCGCGCTTTGCGGTCGAGACGGCCGTGTCGGTGATCCAGCCGTACGCGCCCCACATCGCCGAGGAGCTTTGGGAGCGGCTCGGCCATTCGAGGCTCTGGGCCGAGCCCTGGCCGGTTGCGGATGAGGCCATGCTCGTTCGAGACACCGTCGAGCTCGTCTGCCAGGTAAACGGGAAGGTCCGCGACCGGCTCCAGGTACCGGCTGGGCTGCCCGAGGACGAGCTTGTCGCGCTGGCCCGCGCCTCGGAGCGGGTCCGGGCCTATCTGAACGGCGGCGAGCGGCGCGTGATCGTCGTGCCCGACAAGCTCGTCAACTTCGTGGTCTAAGCTGCCCCGGCTCGGGGTCGGTCTGCCTAGCCGTCGATTCGCCTAGCCCTCGATTCGACTAGCCCTCGACTCGATTGTGGAGCCGCATGACCATGTGCTCGCCGGGGTCGGCTCCGAGCTCGGACATGATCGGAAGGAGCGCCGCACCGAAGGCCTCGAACTGCTCCATCGACTCCCAGACGTCGAAGACGGCGATCTGCCCGTTCGTCTCCAGGGCGAAGTGATTGGTGCGGCCTGCCGGTGATCCGGCGCCGGCGCCTTCGAGCCGACGAATCGTGTCGTCGTACACCTCGGGCGAGAAGTTGCTCGGGGTGAAGTAGAGGCCGAATGCCATGTGGAGTCCTTTCCGCGCAGGTTCCGCGTGGTGTGGGGTAGGGGTGACCGTACAGCAGTCGCGTTGCACAGGCAGGCAATTGTTGCCACCTGTGACAGACCTGTCACACGCTTGCGACAGAGTTGGCACGAAGCCTGCACAGACAGGTGACGCCTGCCCTGGCAGGCTCGGTTCGTGTCCTCGTTCACGCTCACGCGCCGGCAGGCGCTCCTTGTCGCAGCGTCCGCGATCGTCGCCGTCTTCGCGGCCGCGCACTTTCTCGGTAGCGCCGGTTCGGGCGCGTCGGTCGGCTCCGCGATCGCCGAGGGGCCGGCTACGAGCATCCCGGCGTTGACGACGCCCAGCGGTCAGGCGGGCGACGGGGAGGACGGGGCGGACGGAGCATTTTCCGCCTCCGTCGGAACCGCCTCTGGCGGGGGCATCCTCGTCGTGGACGTCGTCGGTGCGGTCAGGGCCCCCGGGTTGTACCGGCTCCCGCAAGGGTCTCGGATCGCCGACGCGGTCACCCGTGCGGGCGGAATGAGCCGCAAGGCCGACCGCACGCTCGTCAATCTCGCCGCGCCGCTTGCCGACGGCGAGCAGGTCCTCGTCCCCGCTCGCGTCGCAGGTGCCGCGGGTACGGCGGCCGCCCCGGCGGCCGCGGGCGAGCCGTCGCCGGCCGCTCCGGTCGACCTCAACACCGCAACCGTGGAGCAACTCGACGCGCTGCCCGGGATCGGCCCGGTCACGGCGCAGAAGATCGTCGACTACCGCCAGGAGCACGGCCCGTTCACTTCGGTCGACGGGCTCGATGCGATCCCCGGCATCGGCCCGTCGCATCTCGAGAACCTGAAAGGGCTCGTGATCGTGTGAGCCACGAGGCGGTGTTCAGGCGTTTCGGGCCGGCTCATGTTCTTGCCGGGTCGGTCTGTGTTGGGCTTGCGGCGGCGAATCTCGTGCGCATCCACACGCTCGGTCTTGTCGGCTCCGCTCTCGGGGCGGTCGCCGTAGTCGTGGTCGACTCGGGAGTCAAACGAGTCGCGTTTCTCGCAGCTCTCACGTGCGTGGCCGGCTGGTGGTGGGGTAGCGCACGGCTCGACGCGATCGACCGAAGCCCCCTGTCGGCGGAGGTTGCCCGGGCGGGACGGCTGATCGCCGTCGTCACCGCCCCGCCGGTAGTAGGGGACTACGACATCCGGGCACAAGGACGTGCCCGCTCGTTCGACGGAGCCGCTGTGAGCGAGCCGGTTCAGCTCGAGTTCGAGCTAGGACGCTCGCCCCCGCAGGGCGCGGTCATCAACGCGCTCGCAGTCGTCCAGCTACCGCCGGGGCCGGCCCACGGCTTCGACGACCGGCTCTGGCTCCGGCGCCACGGTGTGCACGTCGTGCTGCGGATCGACGAGTGGTCGCAGGTCGGCATGCGCGGTGGACTCGGGGGGTTGGCAGACAGGCTGCGCTCGCGGCTTGACCGGTCGATCGCCCCCGGGCTCACCGGTGAGCGCCGCGCCGTTCTGGAGGGGATCGTCGTCGGCGACGGATCCGCGCTTTCGCCCGCCTTGCGGCAGGAATTCAAAGCCTCCGGCCTGTACCACATCCTTGCCGTGAGCGGCCAAAATGTGGTGCTCGTGGCCGCGGGAGCTCTGATGCTCGCGTGGCTGCTCGGAGTGAGCCGCTGGATCGGCGAGCTGGGAGCGCTCGCTGGAATCCTCGGCTACGTGCTTGCGGTCGGCCCGCAGCCGTCGGTGATCAGGGCCGGGATTGCCGGCTCGCTTGCGTCGCTCGCGTGGCTTGGCGGCAGGCTCAGGGATGCGTGGTACGCCTTGCTCGTCGCGGCAACCGTGCTGCTCGGCTGGAATCCCTACAACCTCTTCGACCCTGGCTTCCAGCTCTCGTTCGCGGCGGTCGTGGCGATCTTCACGGTCGTGCCGAGGGTTGAGCGACGGCTCGAACCGCTCCCGCTGCCCGCTGGCGTCCGTCTCGGAGTCGCGGTGTCGCTCGGCTGCAGCGTCGTGACCGCCCCGATCCTCTGGCTCGAGTTCAGGTATCTCCCGATCCTCGGCGTGCCCGCGAACGCGCTCGCCGAGCCGGCGATGCCGGTACTTCTCGGCCTGGCTTTCGTCACGGCTGGGCTCGACACCGTCTCGCCGGGCGCGGCGGCAGTCGTGGCGTGGCTCAACGGGTGGACGGCGAGCTACATCGCCCTGTGTGCGCGGGCGATCGGCTCGCTTCCCTTTGCCGAGGTTCAGAGCCTGCAGGGGCTCGCGGCGCTTGCCGCTGTTCTTCTCGGGTCCGGCTACGCCTACCGGCGATCGGGCCTGGGCCGAGGGGCAGGCGCGGCGCGGTGACGTCGACGATTCAGCGTCCTCCAAGCAGGCCGGAGTTCTGCCATCCGCCCCGCCGGCGCGCCGCGGGGAGCGCTCGCCGGCCGCCTATGCTTGAGAGCGGTGGCCGACGAGCTCAAGCCCGCCTACCTGATCGCCGGCAGCGATCGACCGAAGATCGATCGTGCGGTCGACCGGCTGCGGCACCGCTTCAGCGTCGACGCGGTCGAGATCCACTCGGCGGCGGAGCTGTCCGGGGCCGATGCGGTCGCGGCCTGTAACGCGCTCGGCCTGTTCGCCGGCGACGGGCGCCTCATCGTCGTCGAAGGCGTCGAGGCGTGGAAGGCCGACGACGTGAAGGAAGTCGCGGCATACCTCAAGGCGCCGACCCCTGCGACGACGCTCGCGCTCGTCGGCGGCGAGGTGAAGAAGGATGCCCCGATCGCGAAGGCAGTTCATAGCGGCAAGGGCGAGCTACTCCTTTGGGATGCCCCACAACGCTCGCTCCAGAAGTGGATCGCCGAGCAGTTCGCGCTGCACGGCGCGAAGGCGACGCCGGAGGCGTGCAGGTTGCTCCTTGACCGCATCGGCGAGAATCTCTACGACCTCTCGTCGGAGATCGACAAGCTCTCGACCTGGGCGGGCGGTGACGAGCTTGCGGCGGAGGACATCGACCGGCTTGTCGCCGCGCGCGCCGAGACGACGAACTTCGCGCTCACCGACTCGTGGGGCGCCCGGGATGTGGTGGGGGTTCTCGAGGCCTCCGAAGGCATGCTCGAGCGATCTGGCGACCCGTACTCGAAGACGATCTCTCGCATCGCAGGCATGCTCACGAGCCATGTCGCGAGAGTCCGCCGGGCCCAGGCGCTCGAGGCGCAGGGCATCGCCGCGAAGGACGCGGCCGTCACGCTGAAGGCGCATCCGTTCTATGTCGGGAAGCTCTACGCGCAGGGCCGCAACTTCACGACCGACGAGCTGCGGTCGGCCACGATCCGGCTCGCCGCGCTCGATCACGCCCTCAAGGGCGGCTCGCGCCTTCCCACCGAGCTCGAGCTCGAACGCGCCCTCGTCGAGCTGACAGAGCCGGCAGGCTCTACTCGTTCTCGGGCCTGAGGCCCGGACCGGCGTCGCGCCGAGCGCGGCCGATCAGTCGCGCCGAGTACGAGCGATCAAGAGGACGCGGATGCGGCCCAGTCGAGACGTGCACCCCGAGACGCCGGGAGCATGCCCGCGGGCTTCAGGCCTTTGGTGAGGCGAGCCGGGCCGCCTGCGACTTCTTGCGCGCCCCGGTGTTGCGGTGCAGCGCTCCGCGCATGACAGCCTTGTCGATCAAGCGGACGAGGTTGCGGTGCTCGGTCGCGATCGCCGCGTCGTCCCCATCCTCGACCACCGTCGAGAGTCGCTTCGTCAGCGTCTTGATCGTGGAGCGGTAGCGCAGGTTCTCGATCCGCTGGTCCGCGGCGGTGCGAATGCGCTTCTTCTGTTGCCGGATGTTTGCCATTTCTCTCTCGTGTTCGGGCTGTTTGAGGCCAACAGCGATAAAACGCCCGCAATCGCGGGCCGCCGCATCGTAGCAAGCGCCGACGGCGCCGCTGCCTATGCTCATTCCCGTGGACGACGATCAGCGCGCCCTCGATCGGGAAGCCCGGCTGAGGGAGCGCAACGCGCGCCGTCGCGCCCGCGGGCGCGACGCGTGGGACGGCGCGGTCTTCTCGTGGGATGACGGGGTTGCAACACGTGCGCGCCGGAGCCCGCCGAAGCCCGACGCTGAGACGGGGCCTGCGGCAGGTGGCACCGAGCTTCCGAGGCGCAGGCTGGGCCGCTCGACCGCGATCTTTTCGCTTGCAACGGGTCTCTCGCGGATCCTCGGGCTCGTCCGCGAGGTCGTGGCCTCCTACTACTTCGGTGCTGCGGGCCGGATCAACGCGTTCACGATCGCGTTTCAGTTCCCCAACCTGGTTCGTGCGCTCGTCGCCGATGCCGCGCTCTCCTCGGCCTTTGTCCCCGTCTTCAGCGAGCTGATCGAGAAAGGCGACCGGCGCCGCGCCTGGCGGGTCGCCTCGAGCCTCTTCTGGCTGATGCTGCTCGGCCTGACCGCCCTGACGGCAATCTTCGTGGTGATCGCGCCGTGGATCATCGGCGTGTTCGGCGATCCGGGCCACGACCGCTCGCTCGCGGTTGGCCTCTCCAGGGTGCTCTTCCCGATGGTCGCTTTGCTCGGCGTCTCGGGGATCGTGGTCGGGATCCTCAACACCTACGACCACTTCACGGTGCCCGCGCTCTCACCCGTTCTCTGGAACATCGCGATCATCGCCGGCCTCGTGATCGGCGTGCCGGAGGCGCACGGCTCGAGCGCCAAGCTCTACATCTACGCCGGCTCGATCCTGGTCGCGACCTTGATCCAGGTGCTGCTGCCGATGCCCTGGCTCCGCGGTCTGGATCGCGGTGAGGAGCGGCTCCGGGTCGTGCTCGACTGGCGCGACCCCATGGTCAGGCGCACCTTCAAGCTGATGCTGCCGGTCACGCTCGGCCTCGGCCTGATCAACGTCAACGCGCTGATCGACGTCTTCTTCGCCTCCCGCCTGATCGACGGCGACCTCGCACCGACCGCGATCCAGAAGGCCTTCCTCGTCTACATGCTGCCCCAGGGGATGTTCTCGGTTGCCGTCACGACCGTCCTCTTCCCGTCGCTCGCGCGGCTCGCAGCCCGCGGCGATCTGGACGGCTTCCGCGACACCGTCGCCCGCGGCCTGCGGCAGATCGCGTTTCTGCTGGTCCCTGCGGCAGCGATCAGCGCCGTGCTCGCAGAGCCGATCATCCGGATCCTCTTCCAGCGCGGCGCCTGGCACCCGAGCCAGACGCCCGTCACCGCCGACTGCCTGGCGGCATTCAGCGGCGGGCTCGTCTTCAACGGGGCGATGCTGATGCTGAACCGGGCGTTCTTCAGCCTGCAGGAGAACTGGATTCCGACGGCCGTGGCGCTTGGGAACCTCTTCCTGAACGGGGTCCTCGACTTTGCCTTCTACCGGTACGGGACGTGGGGAATCCCGCTTTCCACTGCGGTCGTGAACGTGGTCGGCACGGCCGCCCTGCTCGTGCTCATCCGTCGCCGGCTCGGCGGGATCGAAGGCTCGAAGACGGCTTCCACCACGCTCCGGGTCGTTGTGGCCGCGGCGGCCTGCGCGGCCGTCGCGTACGGGATCTGGCGACCGCTCGACTCGACGCTCGGCCGCTCGTTCCCGGGTCAGCTCGTCTCGCTCGGCCTCGCGCTCTGCGCGGCCACCGGCGTCTACACGTGGGTATGCCGCTTGCTCCGCGTCGCGGAGCTCGAGGCGCTCCTCGGCCTTGTGAGGCAACGCGCCATCTCCTGAGCAGGACGATCCGCGAGCTTGAACGTACCTGGGCTCTTTAGAAGCTCTAACACAATGACCTCGCGCTGACTGGGCGTGATGGGTGCGTGCACTGCTAGGACACCGCCTGTACGAAGACACAAGTGAGCCCCAATATCCATGCGATATTGGGGCGACTGAGGACAACGCAGGGCGCGTGCCCAGCGCGTCCAGGCGGCACGTGCTCATTCTGTTAGAGCTTCTTAGCCGCTCGAGCCGACGAAAGCGCTCACAGCCTGGTCGCTGATCGTTGAGCGGTCCGTGCGGGGAAGAGTGTCCTGTGCTCGCCGCTTTCGGTGGTGCAAGAAGGGCTGCTCGACGTAGCGGTACGAACCGGAGGCCACAAGGAGCGCGACGGCGACGACGAGCAGTTCATGGGGGGCTCCACGAGCTTTCCCGAGAAGCAGGATGACCGGAAGATTCCAGAGGTAGAGCGAGTACGAGATCCTGCCGAGATAGGCCAACGGCCTTACGCCAAGCAAGCGGCTCAGCGTCGAGGTGGTATCGAGGGCGCCGACGATGACGACGGCGGCTGCGACCGTAAAGAGGAGCAATCCGCCGTGCACGATCTCCGGCCCGGAAACCAGAAATGGAAACGACAGGAGGGCCACGAGACCTGGCCAGGCAAGGAGCCGAGCTGCGCTCCGGAGCGTGCTCGCATACGGCGAGCACGCAACCAGAGCAACGAGACAGCCCACAAGGATTCCAATGCTTCGCGTGTCGGGGGCATAGAGGATGCGTCCGCTCTGCGCGCCCGCGCGCAGAAGCTCGGTCCCGCGCCAGGTGGCCGCAGCGATCAGCGTCAACAGAAGCACGAAGAGGATGCGGCGGCGAGAGGCGAACCGTAGGAGGAGTAGAGGCCAAACGAGGTAGAACTGCTCCTCCTGCGCTAGCGACCAGAGCGGGGTCAGCGGAGTCGCATAGCTCTTCATGTATGACACGAAGAAGTTCGTCGAGAACGCGAGGGCATTAGCTACCCAGAACAATGCTTTTGCGACGCCCGAGTGGACGATGAGCGTCGGCACAACAGCCGCCAGCATCACGATGAGAGCGGGGTAGAGCCGGCGGATGCGGCGAACGTAGAACGCTCGAAGATCCACTCGATCGGTCTCGACCCATTCCTCGACGAGCAGCCGCGTGATCAAGAAACCGCTCAGGACGAAGAACAGATCAACGCCGAGTTGGCCTTGCCGAGGCACTCCGAACGCATGAAGCCCCACGACTGCGGCGATCGCCAGGCCGCGCAGGCCGTCGAGTGCGCGGAGCCGCGTGCTCACCGTGGTGCCACCCGCACGTGTGGCGCCAACTGCACCGGTAGAGAGACCGAGACGTAGCCAATCTGGCTAACAGGAAGCCGCGCCACCATTCCATCATCGATCCGTCCGGTCGCAGATTGACCTGGCCGGAGGGCTAGGTCTGGGCGGGAATCCGGGTACGGCTTCGGTGCAAGGTCGGAGCAGGAAGGGCGCCTAACTGAGACCGGCAACCGTCCCGGTGTCAACCAGAAAACAGGTGAGCTCCAACCTCGAGCGTCGTCAAGGCCGGTGCTCTAACAGCTCGAATAAGGCGAAACTTCGGTCGCACGTCGGCGAGCTACGCGAGCACGTAGCTCGGACAAGAGCGTGTCGTTGAGCTCTGGCAACGCTTCCGGCTCGGAAAGGGTGTCGTCCGTGCAGGTTGTTCGGCTCCAGACAAGCCCAACGACCCCGAGCACCAGGGCGAGCTGCAAAGCGGATGCCCGGCCGATCGAGGGCGAGAGCCAAAGGAGCAGAGGTGCCATCCATTGCCATCCGTACCCGCGCTTCATGACTCCGAGAGCGACGAAGAGCACGCCGAAGTAGTCGTAGAGCACGAGGGGGGTGAGCAAGATCATCAGCCCGAGCGCAGCCGAGAAGGTCCGAGCATCGCCACGGCCGCGCGCCATCCAGATCACGACGAGGGCTGCAAGCAGATAGGTGACCGCATGGGCAACCGACCACGGTGCTGCCCTCGCGATCAGCGCGCCGACCGTGTAGGAGCCATCCTGTTTGAACTGTGTGAGCCTTGAGAGGAGCTGGGGGTACGACGTAAGGCCGGCAAATCCCAGCGCAGCCCACGGCAAGAGGACGGACGCTGTAGCGCTCGCCGCGGCAACCGCCGCGCTTCGTCCCCTGCGCGTGAAGAGAAAGAAGAGAAGGAGCGGCCAGGTGTACAGCTTGATTGCGATCAAGAGTCCTGCGCCAAGTGCGGCAAGCCTCCTGTCCCGATAGCGCCAGATGAACGCGGCGCCCAGAGTGACGAGCGCCGAGAAGTTGCCGGCTTGAATCGAGAAGAACATCACCGGTGAGCCGAAAGCAAGGAGATAGCAGCGCCGGTCGCGAACACCGACGATCCAAAGCGCGCCGAAGCACGCAATCGCAGCGAGGATCGAAACGACGATCTCGGTCGCAAGCGGCGGAAGCAAGAGGAATGGCGCCACCGCATATGCCGCCAGCGGCGGATAGACGAAAGCGACACCATTTGCGAGCTCGTCGGGATGATAGGGCGAGCGTCCAGCCCAGACGTCGCGGGCACCATGGAGGTAGGGACCCATGAAATCGACAGCGAGGGAATGCTGAATGCAGGCACTCACGAAGAAGCCGATCGTGACGGCGGGGCCGGCGGCGAGCAACGAGCGCTCGAGAACCAAACGCCAGCGAACGGCCTTCGGCGAGCGGCTCAGCTCGCGGCTCGACGCACCGACCCCACCGCTCAATTGCGCCGCGGCACGCCGCGGCACCCCCAAGACCGTCACAGCCACCATCCCCCAACCTTGTGCGTCCACACCGGCTCATTGCCGGCTGCTAGGCGCCGTCCAAGTGACGCCACGGATCATTTCAGCCCCGGTCACCTATTCGCAAACCCCCCGAACGACTAACGAGTGCCCGCGACTCGGCTAACGCCTTTGGTTTATTGCAACTACGTCCGTTGGGACGAACCACGGCGGGGGCAATCCAGGCCACGTCCCGGCGGCAAAGCAACCCGCCGTAATACCGCGACCAACTCGGATCGGCATTGCTCCGAGTTTTGTCTCCGATCAAAGCGTTCGCCGGGTCGATGAGGCGCCTATGTCGGAGGCACCACTCCCGCTTTGTGGAGCCCCCGACTGAGCCCCGCAAAACCCCGGCTTCTACCGCATCACCGACGGCACCGCATTAACCCGGAACCGGGCCGTATCCAGGAAAAACGGCTTGACAGCTACCCTGCTCCGCGAACCCGCATGGACCAGCTGCAGATCCGCAATTTCTCGATCATCGCCCACATCGACCATGGGAAGTCGACCCTGGCCGATCGCATCCTCGAGCTCACCCATGCCGTTTCGCAGCGCGATATGCGCGCGCAGGTGCTCGACTCGATGGACCTCGAGCGGGAGCGCGGGATCACGATCAAGGCACAGGCGGTGCGGGTGGGGTGGAAGGGCCACCAGCTGAACCTGATCGACACGCCCGGCCACGTGGACTTCACCTATGAGGTTTCGCGCTCGCTGCAGGCCTGTGAGGGAGCGCTGCTCGTCGTCGATGCAGCACAGGGAATCGAGGCCCAGACCCTGGCCAACGCGTACCTCGCGATCGAGAACAACCTCGAGATCATCCCGATCGTGAACAAGATCGATCTGCCACAGGCCGATCCCGAGGGCGTCGCGCTGCAACTGGCAGAGCTGCTCGGCGACGATCCGGGCCGGGTGATCCGGATCTCGGCCAAGACGGGCATCGGCGTCGAGGACGTCCTCGACGCGGTGATCGAGCGGATCCCGGCGCCCACCGGCGACTTGCAGGCGCCCGCGCGGGCACTCATCTTCGACTCCTCCTACGACCAGTACCGGGGAGTCGTCGCGTTCGTCCGTGTCGTCGACGGAAGCTTCCGCCCGCGCGAGCAGGTCCGGACGATGGCGTTCGGCACCCAGTTCGAGGCGCAGGAGATCGGTGCGATGAACCCGGTGATGGCGCCGCTTCCCTCGCTCGGCGCCGGGGAGGTGGGCTACGTCGTCACGGGCCTGAAGGAGGTCTCGGAGCTTCGGGTGGGAGACACCCTCACTGCAGAGCGGCGGCCAGCGGCGGAGCCGCTGCCCGGGTACAAGGAGGTCAAGCCGATGGTGTTCGCGGGGCTCTTCCCGACGGACTCCGACGCCTACCCGGAGCTGCGCGACGCGCTCGAGAAGCTAAAGCTGAACGACGCGGCGCTCTTCTATGAGCCCGAGACCTCACAAGCGCTCGGATTCGGCTTTCGCTGCGGCTTCCTGGGCCTGCTGCACATGGAGATCGTCCGCGAGCGCCTCGAGCGCGAGTTCGACCTCGACCTGCTCGTGACCGCGCCGACCGTGGCCTACCAGGTGAGGGCGCAGAACAGCACGGAGTGGCGTGAGGTGCACACCCCCTCCGACATGCCCGACGCGGTCGAGGAGATCGAGGAGCCGTACATCAAGGCCCAGGTGATCGTGCCCAAGGAGTTCGTGGGTGCGGTGATGGAGCTCTGCAACGAGCGGCGCGGCCGGTTCGACCAGCTCGAGTACCTCTCCGAGGATCGCGCGCACCTCACCTACGAGCTGCCGCTCGCCGAGATCGTCCTCGACTTCTACGACGCGCTGAAGTCGCGCACGCGCGGCTATGCGAGCTTCGACTACGACTACATCGGGTTCCGGCCGGGGACGCTCGTTCGGGTCGATGTCCTCGTCGGCGGCGACCCCGTCGACGCGCTCTCGCTCGTGATCCACCGCGACGCCGCATACGACCGCGGCCGGGCGCTCGTGGAGCGGCTCCGCGAAGAGATCCCGCGCCAGATGTTCGATGTGGCGATCCAGGCGGCGATCGGCTCCCGGGTGATCGCACGCGAGACGGTGAAGGCCAAGCGCAAGGACGTGATCGCCAAGTGCTACGGCGGCGACATCAGCCGCAAGCGCAAGCTGCTCGAGAAGCAGAAGGAAGGCAAGAAGCGGATGAAACGGGTCGGTGGCGTCGAGGTGCCGCAGGAGGCCTTCCTTGCGGTGCTCAACCTGAACGACGCGGGCAAGCGCTGATGGCCGAACGGCCCACCGGTCGGAGCTCCGGCTGATGGCGCTCGAGCTGCGGGCGAGCTGCGAGCGCTGCGGAACCACGCTCGAGCCCGGCGGGCTCGCTTTCATCTGCACCTACGAGTGCACCTTTTGTTCCGGCTGCACGGCGGAGCTCGCGAACGTCTGCCCGAACTGCCAGGGCGAGCTCGTCCCGCGCCCGCGCCGAAAGCCGGCCACATGAGGTGCACGCACCTCTATCTCCACCTTCCGTTCTGCTCCCACCGCTGCGGGTACTGCGACTTCGTCACGGCGGTCGGCAGGCGGGGGGAGCACGCGCCGTACGTCGAGGCGCTGATTGCGGAGCTCGAGCTCGAGCGGGGGGTTCTCGCCGAGCCGCTCGAAACGATCTTCTTGGGCGGCGGCACCCCGACCTTCACCGAGCTCGAGCCGCTCGAGCGCCTGCTCGCTGCGCTGCCCGGCGCGCGCGAGATCACGATCGAGGCCAACCCCGAGACCGTGACGCCCGAGCTAGCCCGCCTGCTTGCCTCGAGCACCGTCAACCGCGTCTCGCTCGGAGCGCAGAGCTTTCAACCGCGGCTACTCGAGGTGCTCGATCGCACGGCAGGCCCCGATGACGTCCGGCGCGCGATGGGCATCCTGCGTGGGGCCGGCTTCGACAACATCTCGCTCGACCTGATCTACGGCATCCCCGGCCAAAGCTCCGACGACCTCGACCGCGATCTCGCCGACGCGCTGGCGCTCGAGCCGGAGCATCTCTCCGCGTACGAGCTCGAAGCGAAGCCCGGCACGCGCTTCACTGTCGCCTATGGGCCCGAGCTCGAGCGCCAGGCCGAATCGATGGAGCGGTACTTCGAGCGGGTCGTCGAGGCGCTGACCGAAGCGGGTTACCGGTGGTATGAGACCGCGAACTTCTGCCGCACCTCCGAGCGATCCGGCGGCCGCGATCTTCGTTCGCACCACAACCTCGGTTACTGGCTCGGGCACGACTACCTCGGCCTCGGTGTTGGCGCGGTCAGCACGATCCACGACGGGCGGTGGCGGAACCTGCCGTCGGTTCGCCGCTACGTGACCTCCCTCGCCGAAGGGATGCCGCCGCCGAGGGAGCTCGAGGAGCTGCCGCCCGAAGCGCGCGAGCTCGAGCGGGTGATGCTGGGGCTCCGGCTCGACGAGCCGCTCGCCGTCAGCGAGCTCGAAGGGCGCGTCGATCTCGGGCAGCTCGAGCGGCTCGAGGCGCTTGGGCTCGCCGAGCACCGGGCCGGCACCGTCACGCTCACTCGGCGCGGACGCTTCCTGGGTGACGACGTCACGGCGACGCTGCTCGCCTGAGCCCGGCGAGCTGAGCGGGCACCGAGGACCGCGGCGGCGTCGCGGCCTGCTCGGGCAACTCGATTGGAGCCACAGGTGGCCTACGATGGACGGGTGAGCACCCGGCCGGAGCTGACCGATCGCCAGCGCGAGATTCTCGCCCGCGTAGTCGAGGGATACGTCGCGACGAGCACGCCCGTCGGCTCGAGGATGCTCGTCGAGCGCTTCGGCTTCGTCGTCTCCCCGTCGACCGTGCGGGCCGAGCTTGCAGAGCTCGAGCGCATCGGCCTGCTCACCCATCCGCACACCTCCGCCGGACGCGTGCCGACCGAGGCCGGCTACCGGGTCTACGTCGACGAGCTGCTCGCGCGGCAGGAGCCGCGCCCAACCGGGTTCTCGCTCGAGCTGGCGACTCCGCGGGCTGAGGTCGAGGAGGCGCTCCAGACGACGACAGAAGTCCTTTCCCAGCTCACGAGCCTGCTTGCGCTCGTCTCGGCTCCGCCGATCGAGGCAGCGACGATCCGGCATGTCGATGTGCTTCAGCTGCAGCCGAACGTGATCGTCGTGGTGGTGATCACCTCCGCAGGCGAGGTCAGCAAGCAGCGTTATACGTTCCCGGACCTCGTCGATGCCGGACTCGTCGTCTGGGCGGGCGACTATCTCCGCGAGCGCCTCACCGGGCTGCGACTCCGCTCGCGTCTCCTTGCCCGTGCTTTCGACGAGCCCGGCCTCTCGGCGCGCGAAGAGGCCTTCCTGGCCATGGTCAGAGGCTCGTTCGATCGCCTCGAGGATGAGCGCGAGCTGTACGTCGGGGGTGCCGCCGGGCTGCTCGACGAGCTGCGCACCGAGGAGATCGGCGCCTACCGCAGCCTGATCGATGCCCTCGAGAAGCGAGCGACGCTCCTGGCCGTGCTCGCGCAGACGGTCGGCTCGCAGCGGCCGTTCGTGCTTGTCGGGGGCGAGCTCGAGGAGTCGGGCCTGCACCGGCTGGCGCTCGTCGGGGCCTCGTACGGCTCGGCGAATCACCCGCTGGGGACGGTGAGCCTTCTCGGCCCACTGCGGATGGACTACGAGACGGCGCTTCGGACCGTGCGGGCGGCCGCCCACGAGCTCTCTCGCTTCGTGGAAGAGGTCTACGAGCCCGACTGACCTTCGCCGAGTTCCGACCCTGAGCGTGCGACGGCGGTTCCTCCTGGCACGATATGAGCCGGATGTCGACTACCGAGCACGACTACTACGAGCTTCTCGGCGTCTCACGGACGGCCGACGAGCAGGAGATCAAGAAGGCGTTCCGGCGGCTCGCGCGCGAGCTTCACCCGGACGTGTCCGAGCACCCTGAGGCTGCGGTTCGGTTTCGGGAGGTGTCGGAGGCCTACGAGGCGCTCTCGAACCCGGAGACCCGCCAGCTCTACGACCGCTTCGGGCATGCGGGGCTCAGGTCGGGCGGGTTCGAGCCGACCCATTTCGATCTCGGCAACCTGGGCGATCTCTTCTCGTCGTTCTTCGGCGAGGACCTGTTCGGCGGTCGCGGACGCGGACCCGCACGCGGAGGAGATGTCGCGGTCGAGGTCGAGATCGAGCTCGTCGAGGCAGCGCGCGGCGTCACGGTCGGCGTGCCGGTCGAGACCGCCGCGGTCTGCGAGGCGTGCAACGGCAACGGCGCCACGCCGGGGACACCGATCACGACGTGCCAGCGCTGCAGCGGCAGCGGCCACGTCCAGCAGGTCACGAGGAGCATCTTCGGTGAGCTGCTGCGCCAGTCCGCGTGCCCGGAATGCTCGGGCTCCGGCCGGAAGATCGAGCAGCCGTGTGACCTGTGCCTGGGGAACGGGCGGACGCTGGAAGAACGGCAGCTCGACGTGCAGATCCCGGCCGGGATCCACGACGGCCAAAGGATTCGGCTCGGCGGCGAAGGGCACGTAGGGGCTCCCGGCGGCCGGGCCGGCGATCTCTACGTAGCGGTGCACGTTCGTCCCGACGACCGGTTCGTGCGCGAGGGCAACGACATCTTCTCCCAGGTCGATCTGACGATCGTCCAGGCTGCAATCGGGGCCACCGTCGACGTCGAGACGCTGGCGGGAACCGAGCAGCTCGCTTTCGAGCCGGGCACGCAGCCCGGCGAGGCCCGGGTGCTGAAGGGCAAGGGGATGCCCGTGCTGCAGGGCTTCGGGCACGGCGACCATCGCGTGCTCGTCAACGTCACGGTGCCTCGCCGTCTCACGCCCGAGCAGAAGAAGCTCCTGAACGAGTTCGAGCAGCTGAGCGACGAGCACACCTATCGCGCCGACCAGGGGTTCTTCGAGAAGCTCAAGAGCGCGTTTTTGTGACGCGCCGGCTGTTGCACCGGCCAGGCGACGCCCCCGGCGGCGTTCGGACGAAGGGGGTCGTGGGGTTCGTCGTCGTCTCCGTCGTTGCCTCGTTCGCCGGGCTCGGCGGCGTCGCCCACGGTGCTGCGCCCGCGTCGATGGCGGCAGTCGTGAAAGCGGCGGGCAGTCGACAGTCCGTGCATTACGTCAGCACCGGGGACTACGGAGGTCTCCAAGTCACCCAGGTCGCAGACGTTGGCGTGCGCAGCGGCATCCAGCGGATCACCGTCAAGGACGGGGCTAGCTCCGGGAGCGTCACCGTGATCGTCAGCGGGGGAAACGCCTACGTTCGGGGAAGCGATGTCTTCGTGCTCGTCGCGTACATGGGGTTCGATCCGGCAGCAGCACCGAAATACGCCGGGCGCTGGGTGTCGATCCCTCCGGACGACCTTGACTATTCGACCGTCTCGGCCGCTGTGACGCTGCCGTCGACGATCCAGGAGATCGCACTCTCGAAACCGGTCGCGCAGTCCTCGACGACGACGAAGGACGGACGGCAAGTGAACGCCTTCCGCGGAAAGACACCGAAGACACTCGGGCAGCAGTTCGACGCGACCCTGTACGCAAGCGCGAAGGGCGCCCCGCTACCCGTGCAGGAAGTGGTGCATCAGGGCGCCGTCGAGAACACGCTCATCTTCAGCAAATGGAACGAGCCGGTCGCTTCCGACGCCGCTGTGCCCGCCGGATCGATACCGATCAGTCGGACCGGGCTCGAACCAGCCGGCCAGATCGCCTGAACCGACGGCGATCCCCGCTGGGCACACGCAGGGCTGCTCTCAGGCATGACCACGCCGGCACAGCCGGACGTTCTCGGTCAGTGCGCAGGGTGTCTGTTTCAACTGAGCGCGTCCAGTTTCGAAAGGGTCTTTGGCGAAAACGATCAGTCCCGCCAAACACCATGCCCCTTTGCTCGCCGCGATTGGTTTTGCAGCAACCGTCGCCTCGTGCGATGACCGGGGAGTGGAGTTGCATGGTCTCCCGACGAGCTAGTGCGGCGAGTGCCGGACTTGCAAGACGACCGTGGCTGCGAGGGCCCCAACAAGACACACTCGCCCTACGGTCGCGGGGAGCCCTAGCGCCAGCGCCGTGAACAGGACAAGGATCACCAGCGCCCGGATCGCAGCCCAGAATGTGGCGGTTCGACGACGAGGCATGTTACGAGATCCCTACCCGCGTGGCGGATGTCACTTTGGCAGCCGGACTTGCGTTTGGGATTTGCTCTCGCTCGGGCTTCAGCAGCTTGCGGGCTGCGTTGATCGCTGAGGGTGTGTCGGCGAAGATGCGGCCTGCTTCTCGGAGGCGGTCGGTGATCCCGATTGCGGCGGTGATCCGTTCGTGCTCGGGCTTTAGCCCCGAGAGGAGAACGACAATCCCACGATGTTCGAGGTGTGAGATGGCCTCTCCGAGGATGTGGGCGCCGGTCGCGTCGAGGGTCGTCGTGCGGGACATACGAAGGATCACGACTCGTACGTCGGCCGTGTCCGCCAGGCGCAGGAGGAACCGCTGAGCGGCGGCGAAGAACAGCGGCCCTTCGTAACGGTAGGCGACGATGTGCTCGGCGAAGAGTGCGTGCTCCTCCGCAGAGTGATCGCGATGGTCGAGTGATGTCTCGTCGAGCTGGGCGTGCTCCGCGACAGCTCGTAGCGCGAGGATCACCGCGAGCCCGACGCCGACCGCAACGGCCCTTACGAGATCGGCCCCGATGGTGACTCCAAACGTGAGGAGAAGCACGGCCGCATCCGAGCGCGTTGTGCGGAGGATCGCGAACAAAGGCACCGCCTGAGTCATCCGCACGGTGGTTGCGAACAGGACCCCGGCAAGCGCGGCGACAGGGATTTCAGCAACGAGCGAGGCGGCCGCATACACCACTGCCGCAAGCAGGAGGGCATGCGTGAGGCTCGCGAGCTTCGAGCCGGCACCGGCGCGAACGTTCACCGCGGTCCGGGCGATCGCTCCCGTGGAAGGCACGCCGCCAAAGAACGGCACGGCCAGGTTTGCAAGGCCCTGACCGAACAATTCCCGGTCGGGGTCATGGCGCTGGTTGACGGTCATCCCGTCGGCCACGGCAGCCGAGAGCAAGCTCTCGAGCGCGGCGAGGGCCGCGACCGCCAGCGCCGCCGGGAGCAACGTTCCGATCGCGGAGCCGTCGAAGAAGCCAACGGCTGGGGCTGGGAGCCGCGCGGGAAGGTGACCGATCGTGACCAGGTGCAGCCCGGCCGCGTGTACGACCGCCGTTGAGGCTGCGACGGCGAAGAGCGAGATCGGTACCCGAGCGCCGAATCGGGAGCCCGCGAGAATGACGGCCATCACCGAAAATGCAACAGCGAACGGCGCGGGATGAGGGTGGCGTGTGAACTGCTCGACAGCTCGCAGCCCGCTCAGCCACACCTTCTTCCCGGGTGCGCCGGCGGTACCAAGCGACGCCGGAACCTGCTGTAGAGCGATAACGACCGCGATCCCCAGCGTGAACCCCTCGACGACCGGCAGCGGGAGGTAGCGCGCGAAGCGGCCGAGCCGTGCAGCAGCAAGGACGACGAGGACGACGCCGGCCATGGCGCCGACCATGAAGACGCCATGCGCCCCATACCTGTGCGCCACAGGGACGACGACAACGGCCATCGCACCGGTGGGACCTGACACCTGGACATTGGAGCCGCCGAAGATCGCGGCCACCGCTCCCGCGATGATCGCCGTAACGATTCCAGCCTCCGCGCCGACGCCCGAGCTCACACCGAACGCCAACGCAAGCGGAAGCGCCACCAGCGCAACCGTTGAACCGGCAACAACGTCCGAAAGCGGCGAACGGCGAACTGCCGCCCAGTCCTCGCGAGTTGGAGCGAGGGCCCGCATGCGCGCGAGCACCGGCTTCCAGCCCGGTTTCAGAGCCTGACTCATCCCGGCTCCGCCACCGACCGGGCTAGTCTGAATTCGTGTCCGAGCTGAGGCTCAGGTGAATGACCGTCCCGATCAGCAAGCCCGGCCCGGTCACGAGCGAGCCTGCGACAAGCCACGCATCGCCGGTCGCGAGCATCGCCATGAAGAAGAGCGACGAGAGCACAAACGGGATCCCGAGCAGGAGCGCCCACCGGTTGATCTCAGCCGCCGCCGCTGTACCGTCCGTCACAATCGCGTCGAGAGACGAGGAGGGAATCCCCTCCCGAGCCGTGGAAGGCTGCGGCGTTAGGGCGACGCGAGCCGCAGGAAAAAGTTGCGAACTAGATGCCATGTATCTCCCTTACGTGGAATATTCAAAGATTGTAAGATATGGAGTATAGCCATGCCGCAGAACCAGCGCCCGATCTACGAAGTCAAAGCGAACCTCTTCCGCGTCCTCGGCCATCCCGCGCGCGTGCGGATCCTTGAAGTGCTCCGCGACGGCGAACAGTCGGTCGGTGCGCTCCAGGCCGAGCTCGGCCTGGACTCGAGCAGCACTTCCCAACACCTCGCCGCCCTTCGCCGGATCGGTTTCGTCCACCCGCGACGCGAAGGTACGAGCGTCTACTACAGCGTTGAGAACGAACGCGTCTTCGACCTCCTCAGCGCCGGCCGAGACATCATCAGCCGCCAACTCGCAGAACAACACTCAATGCTCGTCGAGCTCGACGCCTAGAAACAACGGGCAAGCCCCGGCACATGGCACCACACTCTTCTCTAACACCCGGGCAAGTCACCAGCCTCTAGCCTCGGTGCGAGACAGGAGTAGCCGGGCACGAAGGTAGGACGTCGGTTCGGGAAGGGAGCGAGGATGGCGACAGCGGCAATTCCGACGCTGGCGTTGCGCAATGGCGTCGAGATGCCCGTTCTGGGCTTCGGCGTCTTTCAGATCCCGCCGGATGAGACCGAGCGGGCGGCGACGGACGCCATCGACGCGGGATTCCGCTCGCTTGATACTGCCCGCTCGATTAGAAGTGATTTGTGTAGGACAGGAAGCGCCACCCGTCCGGAGTGGCAAGGAGGTGGTAACTAGTCCAGGTATCCCGCACTACGACTCCATCCGAGTTGACCGCGTTCCAATGCACGGTCGCGAAGGCGGACTGCTCGCCGAGCTGGCGGGCGTCGATCTCGGCCGGTGTCCAGGCGGTGACCCCTTTGGTGAGGCGATAGGCGATGATCGTGTTGGCGAAGTGATCTCGAACCGCGGCTCGGTCTGGCATGTGAATCGCCTCTCCCTTTCGGACCGCCAGGAACGGCCAGAGGCAGAGATTGGTTACGCCTTCTACATCGCGTTCCGAGTACCGGCGGGTGTACTCGTCGAAGATGGAAACTACCGAGGGAGCCACCGCGACAAGACTCTGCCAGTTGTCGCAAGCGCGGTCAACGCGTCAGGGTGCCTTGTGGGACGCTGGCGCAGTCAAGAAGCCACGAGTCTCAAACGCGCTCCGACGACGGGCCTCATCTCGCTGCTCATCGTGCCGGCTGCGGCCGCCGCGGTTGAAATCGTCAGGTGATCGATGTAGCCTCGATCAACTCGTCTAGGGACCGGTGGCCGATGAAGAAAGGCACGAGCATTCCGGAATCCGGAACGTGTTGGGTTCAAAGTAAGGCGCTGTCGATCGTCTGCGTCTCGATGACCTTGCTGGCTCTGGTAATGGCGTCCGCGGCAGCTTCTGCGGCGACCCCGAAAGTCGGCTGCTGGGGCACCTGTGGGGGTCCTGCAGGACCACTCAACGGCGTCTTTGTCGTCAAGGGCACGCAGGTCACGAACTTCGAATATTCGGAGTCTTGTCTCGGCACGACGACGTACGGGACTGACTACCTGCACATCCTCAAGCCCCTCACGATCAGCAAGACGGGCGCGTTCGCTTACAAAGGCAGCGCGATCGTCAGCAACCTCTCGTCACCGAAGAGTCTCTACCCGGCTCCGGTAACCCTCACGGGCACGTTCAAGACGGCGACCTCGGCCACCGTCACGATCGCGACCTCCCACGCCGGCTGCCCAAGCAAGAACCTTCCGATGCACTTCGCCGGATAGCGCGCGCCTGGTCTCACCCGAGCTGCCGCGAACTTTCGGGGAGCATTCACGATCGCCGGGGCAGCCGACTGTCCTTGCCCTAGTACCTTCCGTGCTCCACGACCGCACTGCGAGAGGACTGAGGCGTATGGCTGACGAGAAGGTTTGGTTCATCACGGGCGCGGGGCGCGGCATGGGCGTCGACATAGCTCAGGCTGTCCTTACCGCCGGTCACTCGGTGGTCGCGACCGGCCGCAACCCCGATGCCGTGGCCGGTGCGGTCGGTGCGGCTGACGACCTACTCGTCGCCGAACTCGACATTACGAGCCGGGTGTCTGCGGAAGCGGCCGTGCAGGTGGCGCTCGACCGTTTCGGCCGGATTGATGTGCTGGTGAACAACGCCGGCAACTTTTTCGCCGGTTTCTTCGAGGAGCTGTCACCCGAGCAGTTCGAGGCACAGTTGACGACGAACCTGCTTGGCCCGCTGAACGTCACCCGTGCCGTGCTCCCTGTGATGCGGAGGCAACGCGGGGGCCACGTTGTCACGATCTCCTCGACGGCGGGCATCGTGGGGCAGGAGTTCTGCTCGGCCTACGCCGCCTCGAAGTTCGGCCTGGAGGGATGGATGGAGTCGCTGCGCTTCGAGGTCGAGCCATTCGGCATCCGGACCACGATCGTCGAGCCGGGTTTCTTCCGCACCGACCTGCTGACGCAGGAGTCCACCGCCTACGCAGCTCTCTCGCTCGAGGATTATGCCGAGCGCACGGCCCGGACCCGGCCAGCCTGGGAGGCGATGAGCGGGAAGCAGACCAACGATCCCGCCAAGCTCGCCAAGGCCCTGCTGACCGTCGTCGACCAAGCGCAACCGCCGCTTCGCTGGGTCGCAGGCGCCGACGCGGTCGCAACGGTCGAAGCGAAAGCCCAGGAACTCCTCGCGCAGGTCGACGCGTACCGCGAACTGTCCTCATCCCTCGCCGTCGAGGAGCCCTGAGACGAGGCACAAGCAATCCGGATCGCCCACCCCGCGTGGGCCTCTGGCTACCAAGCACTCGACGTGAGGGCTTCCCAAATGCGACTGTCACGGACAGCCAGGGAGCCCGGACCAGCCGGCGTTGGAGGCCCCGTCCCCGGGGCGAGCCCGTCAGGCGGGCGGAAGAAGCTCGACCTTGCTCGATCCTGGGAGCTTCGGGAACGTGACCGAGATCGCCGTCTCGAAGCTCGCGCCGCCGTAGATGCCGCCGGGCCCTCCCCAGGAAAGCGGAACGTCGTACATCAGGGGCATCGTTATGACGAACACGAAGTGCCCCCAGATCGAGTACGTGTTCATCTCGAACTTCTCGACACACGTGCCCGTCGCTTCCGGGCAGTTGCTGCTCACGGAGCTCGGGCCGACAGCCTGGAGCGTCTTGGCTCCGTGAACGTAGGCGCCGACGATTCCGAACTCGACCGTCGGCTTGACAGTGCTCGCTTCGGTGATGCAGGCCGAACTCGTGGGTGCCGTATTGTCGAGGCAGAGCGTGGGGTACGGCACGGTGTAGTGAACGACGACGGTGAACGCCTCGTTCCACGTGTGGCCGACGCGGGTCGGCTGAGAGGTGACCCTCGCAGTGCCGTCGAACGTCTTCGCCTGCTTGGGGTAGGCGTAGGGTGGGAAGACGCAGTCGGGGTGGGGGTTCGTGCGTGGCGTACCGGACCGGCAGGTCGGAACGAGCCCGCCGGTCTGCGCAGCCGCGGCCAGATCTGCGGATGCCATGGCGACGACGACGAAGGCGGCAAGCGCGGCGACCACGAAGCGTGCCGCCACTCTGCCGGCGCGCGAGGAGCGGACACCGTATTCGACTCCAGCGCAACCCACCCCCGGGATTCCTGGGTTCCCAAACGGATGGAACCGCAACCCAGCCACGGGCGCATCATCCCAGGCGCTCGGCTTCGCTGTCAACCGAGCCAGCCGTTCGCACCCGAGCGACGCTCGCGTCAGCGCTTCGACCATCCGCGGAGCTGGACGTCTGTCACGGTCGGCCGTGAGGGCGCAGGCCGGCAAGTCACATTGCCGCGCCCTCATGCACCCGTCCATTGGAGGGTGCGCCCGCATGAGTTCTGAGGTTCGGTGGCTTTAGGTTCGTTGTTGCGGGTAGATGGTCTCGCCCCGGGCGAGCATCTCGACGAATTGAGCGATGCGGCGCGCTCGCGTCTCGGCCCGCTTGGCGGTGCCAATCCGATAGAGGACGGCGTAGCGGTTTTGGCGGCTTAGCTCCCGGAACATCTCGTGTGCCTTTGGCTCGGCCACCAGCGCAGCTTCGAGATCGGGGGGCACCTCGATGCTGGCGGAGCCGGCGTATGCGGCCTCGGACCGGCCGTCAGCTTTCGCGCGCTCCAACTCGGCGACCCCGGCTGGATCCATACGACCCTCGGCGAGCAGCCGCTCGGCCAAGTCAATATTGCGCCTCGACCAGGCGCTTCGTGGCCGGCGGCGGCTGAAACGCTGGAAGTAGGTGCCGGAGTCGCGGCGGCGGAGCTGGCCGTCGATCCAGCCGTGGCAGAGCGCTTCCTCAAGGGCTTGATCGTGGTTGAGGCTGGTCGGTTCGACCGTTTCCTTCTTCGCCAGCACGAGCCACACCCCGGCCGCTGAGTCATGATGCTTCGCGAGCCAGGCTCGCCAGCCGGCAGTGTCGCGAACTACGAGCTCCGTCGTATCCGACACGATCTCAGTCTGGCAGGACCACTCGTCACGCATCCCGGAAGCGAGGGAGTGGCCGCATCGCCGGGCGTCCGTTAGAGCGTCTTTAAGAGCTCGTTGCAGAATGACGCTCGTCGATCAGCGTGTCCGAGCGGCACCAGACTTCATTCTGCAATGGGCTCTCAAGAGCACGAATCAAGATGGGCGTCGTTCCCGGCGCTCTCGGATCGTCCTCCAGCTCGGGCCACGAACGCTTCGCGCCCGCGGCCTGAGCTTCCGGCGGCCTTGATCCGGCTGAGCTGGTCCAGCGCTCGACTGAATCGGCTCAGTTCGGGATCGGCTCAGTTCGGGATCGGCTCAGTTCGGGATCGGCTCAGTTCGGCCCGGACCCGTGCGAAGCCGTCCCTCCGATTCGCTACTTAGCGGGAACTGGGCGGCCGTCGAGGGCAATTCCGGTCGGGCTGCTGGCCCCGACGATGAACCTCTTGTTGACCTGGCCGCCGCCGAGCTTTGCGCGTCCGATCGAGCCGCCGCCGCCTACAGACGTCGGGTTGGCGAACTCGGCCCAGTAAATCCACTGCGCGTTCACCGCGAGGCCCGCAGGCTGCGAAATCCCGGTGATGAAGGACGGGTTCACTCCTGTCCCATCAAGGTTTGCACGTCCAATCGACGTTCCGCACCCATTCGACCAGTAGAGATGACCGGCGTTCACCGTAATACCGGTCGGGCCGTCGACGCCGGTGGTGATGAAGTTCTCGTTTACGCCTGAGCCGTCGAGGTTGGCCCGCCCGATCGACCCGCCACACGGCGTTCCTGTCCCCGTTCCCCGGTTGGTCCAGTAGATGTGGCGACTGTCGATCGCGATGCCCCACGGCCCCGTCGCGCCCGTGATGAAGTTGACGTTGACCCCGGTGCCATTGAGCTTCGCGCGGCCGATCGCGGTACCGGTCCCGCCAGGACCCCGGTTCGCCCAGTAGATGTACGACCGACTGACGGCAACCCCGTGGGCGCAGCTCACGCCCGTGATGAAGCTCGGGTTCGGTGCCGACCCGTCGATGTTCGCGCGTCCGATCGTGGTTCCGCCGCACGAGGAGTTGAGGGTGTTTGACCAGTAGAGGTACTTTCCGTTCACCGCGACACCGACAGGTCCCGCTGCCTGGGTGATGAAGCTCTGGTTCGGCTTGCTCCCGGTGAGGTTGGCGCGTCCGATCGTCGTCCCGGACCCGTTGCTGCCGTAGTTACCCCAGTAGATCGCTGCCTGCGCGGTGCCCGTGGCGACCACAGAAACCGCGACGATCACCAAAGCGCGGACCGCCCGCATACGCGTGAGTTTGTGCATGACCACCTTCCCGGACCTCAGTCTTCTCGACAGTGCCGAACGCATTCTCGGCCGCCGTGGCCGGGCAGACATGCCGCCCTCCAAGCCGCCGCGACACTATAGACAAGGGCGGCTTTGAACCTCGGCCGGAAGATGCTGAGACCTGACGAGGGACGAGACGAGCACCCAAAGTCCCGTTCAGAGGACCTTGGCTGACGCCGGCGCAGCCGAGCGGCGTCGCAACAAGCGGGCGAGACCGCCGGGTCGATTCTTCGTCAAGGCTTACGCCGTAACCAGATCAAGGTGCCGAACAGCAGCGCGGCGACGGCGACGGCGACGAGCGCCCGCGGAACATCCTGGATTCGTTGCGTAGCAACCAATGCCAGCATCGAATGCACCTTAACAAGGGCAGTGCGAAGTTCAACGCCCGGCGGGGAACGGGTTCAGCGGGGGGTCGGCACAGACCGGCTTTCAGGCGTGCTTCGGAAACGCTGGGGTAGACCACGGTGCAGAACACCGCGGTTTGGCTTCGTCGTGTCTCGATCAGCGGTGAAGCCGGCGCGGACCGATCTCGAAGCGAAGCGCGGTTCCTGCGGCGAGCACCACCACGGCGGCACCGATGTACCCGCCGACCGTACGGCCGAAGAGCGCCAGGTCGCCGAGAAGTAGTCCCAGCAGCACAAGGGCGACGACCGCTCCGCGCCAGTTCCAGTCCAACCCAGTCCGCTGCTTGATCTTTTCCATGACCTGCCTCCTCGACGGCGGCTAAGGACACCGTGGGCCAACGTTATTTGCGAGCCGTATTCACCGCATCAGCGGTTCCACCGAGACGCCGTTCCTGCCACGGGGCGAGTGCCTCGCGGCCTTTGCGAAACCCCGGCACCAGCTGGGCGATCACGCCCGACCAAATCCCGACGGGGCGGGATTCGCGAACACGGGCGCAGCTCGCGTCGCTCTTCCACTGGGGGCATGGTCGAGCGTTCGCAACCGCGGGCCCTCATTGACGGCCGGGCGCTGGACCGCCCGTCTGCGCTCCTGTCGGCAGAATGAGGGGCGGCGGTCCTCAAGCCGACGTGAAGGGCTTACTCATCTCGCTGCTGGAACTCATGCGACCCGATCCGCCGCCGAGCTGCTCGCGCAGCTCGGCACCGCCCAGGCACCGGCCCGAGCCCGGCGCGCTCGTGCCTAGCACCGGCGACCGGGTGGAGGCTCCGGCTGTTCGGGGTGAGTCGCTTTCGAAACGGTTCGGCAGCGTGCTCGCAGTCGACGACCTTTCCTTTGCGCTCGCGCCCGGGACGATCACCGGGTTTCTGGGGCCGAACGGCGCCGGGAAGACGACGACGCTGCGGATGCTGCTCGGTTTGATCGCTCCGTCGGGCGGCCGAGCGCTCGTCTTCGATCGGCCGTACGCGGAGTTGGAGCGGCCGGCGCTGCGAGTAGGGGCGGTGCTCGAGGCGACCGACTTTCACCCGGGCAGGACGGGCCGCGACCACCTGCGCACGCTGAGCCGTTCGGTCGGGCTACCCGACACGCGCGTCGATGACGCGTTGCGCAGGGTCGAGCTCACACAGGCTGCGAGTAGACGCGTGAAGGGCTATTCGCTGGGGATGCGCCAGCGGCTCGGGCTTGCAGGTGCACTGCTCGGCGAACCGGAGCTGCTGATTCTCGACGAGCCTGCCAACGGTCTCGATCCGGAGGGCGTGCGCTGGCTGCGCGACTTCTTGCGCGACTTCGCCGCCGGGGGACGCACGGTCTTGATCTCGAGCCACGCACTCGCCGAGGTCGCCCAAACCGTCGACCAGGTGCTGATCATCAACCGTGGCCGACTGGTGATCGAGTCACCGCTCACGCAGCTCACCGCCCGTGTCGGAGGCTCGGTTCGCGTCCGCACGCCCGAGCTGGCGCGCCTGCGCGACGCCCTCCAGCAGGAGCAGATCGAGAGCAGCCCGAGCAACGAGGACGCGCTCCTTGCGCATGGCACCACCAGCGACCGTGTCGGTGACATCGCGTTCAAAGCCGGCATCCCGATTCACGAGCTCATGGCTGAAACCTCCTCGCTCGAAGACGTCTTCCTCGAGCTGACCGAGGAGCCAAAGACGTGATCGACCAGCTCAAGGCGGAGTTGCTCAAGATTCGGTCGACTCGGACAACGATCGGCCTCGTGCTCGGGATGATCGCCCTGATCCTGCTCTTCTCTCTTCTCTCCGGCCTGCTGACAAAGGCGCCGCACCTCACAAGCGCCGAAGACCAGCGCGGAGTGCTCAGCGTCGGCAGCCTCGCCGGTGTCTTCTCAGCGCTCGCCGGAATCATGCTCGTGACGAGCGAATACCGCTACGGCACGATCAAGCCAACCTTCCTCTTCACCCCCAAACGCTCCCGCGTCATCGCGGGCAAGCTCGCCGCCGGACTCCTCGCAGGACTCGTGTTCGGGATCGTCGGCGAAGGGCTGGGCTTCGGGATTGGCTACGCGACGCTCTCCGCCCGCGGCCTCCACCTCGCCCTCGACGGCGGGCAGATAACCCTCCTCCTCGCGGGAACACTCATCGGCACTGCGCTCTGGGGCACGATCGGTGTCGGCCTCGGCTCGATCGTCCACAACCAGGTCGGAGCCATTATCGGGCTGCTGGCCTGGGGCTTCGTGATCGAAAACCTGCTCTTCGCATTCGTCCCCTCGGTCGGCCGCTTCGCACCCGTCCACGCCAACAACGCCTTCATCGGATTTACCGACCACCACCTCCTCTCCGCGCTAGCGGGCGCCCTCATCCTTGTCGCATGGGCCGTGTGTCTTGCCGCCGCCGGCACCCTGCTCACCGCGCGTGGCGACGTCGCCTGACCGGCTTAGCTACCGCTTGCCGGCTCCGCCCCGCTGACGCCCGACGGGGGCGGCACGATGCCTGAGCTGTTGGCCCGCCCGTCGGCTGCGGGCGGTAGCCGCTCATAGCGTGGAAGCTGCCCCTCTTCCAGGGGGTAGTAGTCGCCCTGCTGGGAGGTGTAGGTGTGTCCGAGGAGCCGGAGCCCGGTGGGCTCGTCGAGGGTCCCGGCGGCCACGGAGATGGTGCTCCGCCCGGGGGCATCCCAGAAGAGGCTCGAGCCGCATTCTCCGCAAAAGCCGCGGCGCGCCTGCGTCTCGCTTGCCGGGCTCGAGATCCAGCGGAGCGCCTCGCCCGAAACGCGAAGGTGGTCTTTTTCCACGGCGGTAGCAGCGAAGAGATGCCCGCTCCAGCGTCGGCACTCGACGCAATGGCAGAGGAGGACGTCCCGGAGCGCGCCGCGGATCTCGTAGCTGACCGCGCCGCAGAGGCACCGCCCCGTTGCCTGAACCTCCGTGCTCACCGGACGCGACCCTACCCTGGCCTGGCGCCTCCCCGGCGGGGGGAGATAGCCAATCGCCGCCCGCCCGTAAGCGGGGCCGATGGGCTTGGCCGCGCTCGCCCCGGACGGCATCGCCGGGGCTCGAACAGCGGCATCAGGGGCAGTCTGCCTCGCTCGCACACGCCGGTTTGCTCCCGTCCTACCATTACGAGGAGAGAGCGCTGTGGCGGCCATAACGCAACGGATCGAAGCACGGGTGAGGCGCGAGTTCGCCCCCGGCGCAGCCGAGCAGATGCTGAGACAGCTCGAAGCGCTCTCCGCTGCCAAGCAGAGCCCGGAACGGCTTCACGCTGCCGTTGTGCTGCTTGCGCGTGGGGATCTCGATCGCGCCGAATGGGCATCGAAGATCGACTGGCGGGACGCGTTCGTTTGGAGCGGTCTCGGTAGCAACTGGGAAGAACGGGTCGACGAGGAGTTCGGGCCACCCGAGAACAGCCCGCGGCTGGGCTGAACGCACCTCGGCGCCCAGCCCGATGGAGACACCGGGTCTAGGCCCGTGTGTATCGGATGTGGGTCACGCCGGGCGCCGCGACCGACTCGACCTGCTCGAGCTTCAGCCCTTCTACGTGCTCGAAAAGCCGAGCGCCGCCTCCCAGCAGGATCGGAACGATCGAAACGACGACCTCGTCGAGCAGACCCGCGGCGAGATATTGCTGCGCCACCGACGCGCCGCCTCCGAGAGAGACCTCCTTTTCGCCCGCTGCCGCCCGGGCCTGTTCGAGCGCCGGCCCGATCCCCTCCGTGACGAAGAGGAACGTCGTTCCGCCCTGCAGCTCGAGCGGCTTGCGCGGATGGCTCGTGAGAACGAACACGGGATGATGGAAGGGCGGATCGTCTCCCCACCACCCCTGCCATGACTCGTCCCATGGTCCCGGACCACCGCCGAACATGTTTCGGCCCATGATGGTCGCGCCGGCGCCGGCGAGGATGTCCTCGGCAAACGGCGTGCTGGCGTTGACCTCGCCGCCCTCCTCGCCGTGGCTCTCGCGGAACGCTTGGAGCGGAAGGAGCCAACGATGGAGCCCCTCGCCTCCGACGCCGAGCGGATGGGCAAACGACTGGTCAGGGCCGGCGACGAAGCCGTCCAGCGACATCGTGATGTTCAGTTTCAGCTTGCTCATCGATCCTCCGTTCCGACGACTTGCTCATATGACAGCCAAGCAGACCAGAAGTCATCGGTCGGACAAGGACGGAGGCGCCGGGCGTGGGGGGTCGTAGGCTCGGCGAGACGAGACGCTCAACGAGGAGCTTCTGCGGGAGGCAAACGACGCGTGGGATGTGTCGGTAGACGAGGCGCTTCTCGCGGAGGACACTCCCGATGCCGGCCCGGGAGCCACACCCGGGTATGGAGGCGTTCCGGACGGCGGCCATCGTAGGCGGGCCGCCGTCCCGCGACACTTGCTCGAGTCAGTTGTTCTTGACCGCCGCGCCGATGAGATGCAGCGTGCCGTTGACCTTGATCTGACCGTCGTGGTCGCTGACGACGTTGAGGCTGCCGCCGATCTGCTGCTGGAAGTCGCCGCCATCGTCCATCGTGCCCTTCCCGGTGACCTGCTCGGTGCGATCGCCGCCGACGTTCAACACATCGTCCGCCTTGTACTGCGTCTGTCCGGTTGCCGGCGATCGTGGCTGACTCGTTCTTCGCGACCGTGACCGACTCGCTCCCGCCAACCTGCTCGGAGCGGTCTCTGCCGATCGTCAGCGAATCGTCGGCGGAGATCGACTCCGTCTCGCCGCCGCCGACGGAGACGGAGCGGTTGGCGCCAACGGTGAGCGAATCGGCCGCGCCGACCGTCTCGGTGCGACTTGCTCCCACCTCGACGGTCTCGTCGTTCGACGAGAGGTCGAGTGTGCCACCGGTGATCTTCACGGTCGCACCCGGCCCCTTGAGTGCTGCGCCCTGATTGGAGAGCTGCAGCGTGTACTGGCCGTTCGGGCTCTGCAGGCTCGCGCTCGACGACTGGGCGCTGCAGACGTACGCCATGGTTTTCGATCCGTTGGAAATCGATGCTCCGCCGGCCGGACAATGCGCGTTTCCCGCCGCGAGCTGCGCAACCGTCAGGCTCGCCCCGGCCTTGCTCCATGTGATCGGCGACTCCTCGGCGGTGCAGTGGCCGAGCCGGTTCTTGGCCCCGAGCGAGGGTTCGATGAGCCGGATCGTCCCGGTCTTCTTGACCGTGCACGCCGTGTAGACCGCGCCATTCGGAAGCGCGGCATAGGCGACACTTCCCACGATCGCCGCCGTGAGCATGGCGAACACCAGGAGATGCCGCCGCTTGACCTGAACGTGAATCTCCATTGCATCTCCTTGTTTGCAGGGATTCCCTAGCTGTGGGCGGTTTTTAGCACTGCGCCTCGCGCTCGATGAACGTGTCCGCCCAAAGGGCCCCTCTTCCACGCGAGGGCCCTGGGTCTAGATCCACCCGCGGGGACACTCCGCCTCCGTCCCTGGTCATCGCTGCGGCGATTCATGTCTTAGACTCGTCGAGCTAGTCGCCTCATGAGCGACCGGCGACAGTCCGTCAGCCAACCAGCCTGGAGGCACGAGTGAAAATCACCGAGTCCGGCACGCTCCATCACACCTGCTTCGTGGTGCACGACGTGGAAAAGACTGCGGCGGCGCTGGCCGAGTCCGGGATCGGGCCGTGGGGCATCTGGACCATCGTGCCCGCGGCGACCACGGTTCGAGGCCGAGAGGTTCCCTTCTCCATCCGAATCGCGTTCGCGTCCGTCGGGGATTCGAACTACGAGTTGCTGGCACCGCTCGAAGGCGAAAGCATCTACGTCGGGCACCTGAAGGAAAACGGCGAGGGCTTTCACCACACCTGCATTGCATACTCGAGCCGAGAGGCGATGCAAGAGGCCAAGGAGGAGCTGCTGCGCCAGGGGCGTGAGCTCGTCCAGAGCGCGGACATGGGCGAGCTTGGCGAGTTCTGCTACTTCGAGCTGCCTCAGATGGGCGCGTTGGTCGAGCTTCTCTATGTGACGGAGCTCCCGCCACCCGAGCAGACGATCGGGTAGCGGCTCGATCGCGGTACCTGCTCGAAAGGCGCATACGTCGAATGACGTATTGCCTCTGGCCGCCCCGGTGTGAGATTGTCACCCTGTCAACGTTGGCAGGCGAGAATCGGAGGTCGAACCGGTGAGACGTCGGGTGAGTTGGGCGAGTGTTGCCTTGGTTGCGGTTGCGGTTTCACTCGGGAGCACTGCCTTCGGAGCCGGGGGGGCGGTGAAGGCGCACGCAACCGGAAGCCAGACCTTCATGGTGAACGTCGACGGTTTCAACAAGAAGGCGAACGAGAACTTCGACGCCTACTTCCCGAGCGATGTGACGGTGCATGCGGGGGACACGGTCGTGTTTCGGTACGTCGGGGTCGGTGAGCCGCACACAGTCACGCTCGGCACGCTCGCGACCGACGCCGACACGGTGTTCAACAAGCTCTCGCCGTCGCAGCAGAACAATCCGCCGAAGTCCGCACTTGCGGTCGATGCCAAGCTGCCTGGGTTGACCAACGGCCCGGCCTTGAAGGTGACCCCATCGGCGGCCGATCCCTGTTTTCTCGCGACCGGTGTGCCTTCCGTCAAGAAGGCCTGCCCAAGTGTCGCCGAGCCGGCGTTCGATGGCTCGCAGGCCTACTACAACAGCGGCTGGCTCGCCGCCAAGGAAAAGTTCACGGTGCACCTGTCCAGCTCGACGCCGCCCGGCACCTATCGCTTCCTCTGCCTGATCCACCGCGAGGGAATGCAGGGAAAGATCACGGTTGTCTCCTCGAGTAAGCCGGTCGCAAGCCCGGCGGCCCAGTTTGCCGTGGGTCAGAAGCAGCTCGCGAGCGATGAGGCGGGCCTCGCACCCGCCGCGAAGCTGCTCGTCCAGGGCAAGCCGCCGATCCCCGGGTTGACACTCCCCGGCTCCAACCCGGTGCTGACCGGGTCAGGGTCGCCTGGGTCGGGCGTCCCAGCAGGGATCGACGAGTTCGGTCCCAAGACCGTGCACATCCCGGTCGGCGGGACCGTGACCTGGTGGGTCGTCGGTCTCCATTCGATCACGTTCAACTCGAACAGCTCCGACGACGACATCCAGACCGTTTACAAGAACGGCGATACGGAGTTCAACAGCAAGGCGGTTGCGCCGGCGGGGGGCCCGGGCGAGCCGGCAAAGCCCCCGACCGGTGGGACGCAGAAGCACATCAACTTCAAAGTGGTCGCGTCGCAGAGCTGGAACGGCAAGGGCTTCCACAACTCCGGGGTATTCGGAAACTCCGACCCGCCGAACATCGAGGGCTACCAGCTCACGTTCACGCACGCCGGGACCTACAAGTTCATCTGCACGGTCCACGACAACATGAAGGGGACAATCGTCGTCGGGAACCCGTAGACGCGGGCCGCGGACGAACAGCTGCCGTATCGCCGCGATCGCACGGGTCAACTGATGCTCACGGGAAGGAGAGCTCGTCGAGGTCTTCTGGTCGCCCTGGCCGGGGTGGTCCTCGTTGCGCTTTCCGGCTGCGGCTCGAGTCACCACGCTGCCAAGGCGGCCACCACGGAATCAGCGAGCACGGCGTCGGCGAGCACGGGGTCGGGAAGCACGGGGTCGGGAAGCGGGGTCGGGAAGCACGGGGTCGGGAAGCACGGGGTCGGGAAGCACGGGGTCGGGGAAGGGCCTTGACGGGCTGGTCCCCGAGCCGATGCCACGGAAACCGGGCTTCACGCTCACCGACACGGCTGGCCGGCCTTATGACCTCGCCACCGCGACACGTGGCAAGCTCACCTACCTCTACTTCGGCTACACGCACTGCCCCGATGCCTGCCCGGCCACGATGAGCGATATCTCCGCGGCCCTTCGCCTGGAACCGGCGGCGATCGACCGCCGGATCGCAGTCGTCTTCGTCACCGTCGACCCCCGTCGCGACACCCGCCGAGTGCTGCGAACCTGGCTCGACCATTACGGGACCACGTTCGTCGGGCTCAGAGGGAGCCTCGCCCAGATCGCGGCGGCAGAACAATCCGCCGGCGTCCCGCCGGCCCCTCGCCCGACGACGAGCAGCGGCAACTACTCGGTCGCTCACAGCAGCATCCTCTTCGTCTTTAGCCCCGACGACCGCGCGCACGTCATCTACTCGCAAGGGTTTACCCCCGCCGAGTACGCCCACGACATGCCGCTGTTACTCGCTTACCGGAGCTAGAAGAGCTCACGTCCGGGACGATCCGGCAGGAGGGGGCCGCCGCTTCGCTAGGCCTTCAGGGTGAGCGAGCTCGACATCGCCGCCGAGCCGCCTGCTGCAACGAGCTCGAGCTTGACGCGCCCGGCATGCCTGGCCCTCGCCGGGAGCAACATCGTGTAGCGCTTCTTCCCCTTGTGTGCAAGCTCGCGCCAGCTCCCGACCAGCTTGCCGTTCTTCGCGATGAGCTTCACCGTCAACGCGGTTGTCCTGGAGGCGTTCAGCGTGAAGCTCAGCGACGGGTGCCCGAGGTGGAGAAGCGTCGCGTGCAGACCCGCAAGTTTCAGCACGACAGGGAGGATTCGAGCCGGAGGGGGCTCCGCGCCCGAAGTCGGCGGCGGCGCCGGAGTGACCGAGCCGATGGTCAAAGGAAAGCTGACCTCGCTGTTTGTCGGGTCGTATTCCTGGGGTGACGAGTAGGTGGAGGTGGTGAGGGTTGCTGTGCCCGTCGAGGTCACCTGGGCGCCGATCAACACTGTGGTCGTCTGCCCAGGCGGGAAGAAGTCGAGGTTGCAAGTCAGCGTGGGCCCACTCGAGCTGCAACCGGGGCCGCGATCGACATGGAAGCCCTGGTAGCCGACCTGGGGCGGCAGGCTGACCGACAAGGTGGATCCGCTCGAGGCTCCGCCCTCGTTGGTGACCGTGACGATGTAGGTGAACTGGTCGCCGATCGCATGCGGGATCGGCGAGGCGCTCACGGACACATGCAGGTTCGGGGGGCCGCCGCCGCCGCCACCGCCGCCTCCGCCGCCGCTACCACCGGTGCTCGCGAGGATCGTGACGGGGTCGCTCGTTGCCGAGACGGTCGCCGGAAACAGGGTGTAGGTGGCGGTGACCCGGCATGACAGGGCGTGCCCGACATCGGCGCTTGCCGGCGTGTAGGCGTCGGTGTCCGCGCCGGCGATCGCGACCCCGTCCCGAAGCCACTGGTAGCCGTCGTAGCCGTTCGCGCCGGTGGAGGGCTGCTGGCCGGCCCAGCTCGACCAGGCCGCCCCTCTGCACGACTCGCTCGTTCCCTGAACGCCCGTTCCGGAGAGGATGGGAGCGCTGACCGAGGCGGCGGGGGCCCCCACGTCGAGCCGGGCAATCGCGGGCGTGAGCGAGCTGCGGATGTAGCCGACCATCCAGAGCGCTCCGTCGGGGCCCGTGGTGGGCAGGATCGGGTCGAAGTCCGAGCCACTCGTGCTGAGGTACGAGATCGTGCCGTCCGGCGTGATCGTGCCGATCTCCTGGGGAAGCCCGAAGAGGCTGAACCACATGTTTCCGTCGGGGCCGGCGCCGAGTGCCGCCGGGGCGGTCCCGCTTGGGAGCGTCCAGGTGGTGATCGTTCCGTTCGGGGTGACCTCGCCGAGCCCGGACAGCCCGCCGGTGACCAACGTGGTCTGGTAGGTGAACCACATCTCGCCGTCCGCGCCCTCGGCCACCCAGTCCGGGCTCATCCCGGCGCCGAGCGCGTACTTGGTGATCGTCCCGGTGGGCGTGATCTTTCCGATCGAGGAGATGGCGCCGGAGCCTTGGTCGTCGGTGAACCACACGTTCCCGTCGGAGCCCGGGGCGACCCTGTCATACGGATTGGCGAGGCCTGCCTGAAACTCGGTGATCGTTCCGGCGGGCGTGATCCGCCCGATCGCAGAGCGGTCGACGAACCAGAGGTTTCCGTCGGCGCCGGCCGCGATGTTCCCGAGGACGGCGCCTGAGCCGGTGTCGAACTTCGTCGCTGTGCCGTCGGCGTCGATTCGCTCGATCTCGGAGGACGTCTGGTCGGTCGTGAGCCACACGTCCCCGTCGGAACCGACGGCAATCCCCATCACGGCCGGCTCGGCGGGGTCTCCGAAATCGAACTTGCTCACGGTTCCGGTCGTGCTGATCCGGCCGATCTCACCGTCGGGTGTGCTGTTGGACGCACCGAACCAGAGATTCCCGTCCGGGGCGGCCACGATCGAGTCGGGGATGTTGCCGCCGGCCGGGCCCACCGGGTAGATCGTGAGGCTGCCCGCCGCCTGGGCCACGCCGGCTCCACACGCGAGCCCGCACCCGAGTGTCGCTGCCGTGAAAGCCACCCGGGCGCCAAGCCGACCTAGAACTCCTCCGACCCCCATCGTCGTCACACCTTACGACTCCGTGGAGCGACATTCACCCGCCGAACGTCTAGGCGCAGTCGCAAATCGGCTGGCGATCGAGGCAGGTCGCGCTTGCCTTTCGAGGCGCCTGAACCGGAGGTCCGCCCCGACCGTGAGCCGGGGCGGACCGGGTGGCGCTCTCAGCCGAACTTCACGGTGCCGACTCCCTGCACCGAGCCGTATTGCGCCGTCGGGGTGGCGTTGTTGCTCGTATTGCATGTTCCCTTGTGAGCCCCGGACTTGTAGAACGGCCCGTACCCCGCGAACGTCTCGGTCAGCATCACGGTGCCGGTGATGCCTTGGTAGAGGCCGGTTCCCTTGGACAGGGGCACCGGGGCGGTCGCGCCGAAGACGTATGAGCAGGTCTTCGTGTTGAGGAGAATCGGTTTGCTGTTGTTCAGCTTCTTGCGTATCGCGGCGAGATTGACCTCGATCGTTCCCTTGTGCAACAGCAGTTTGCCGATCCCCTTGCTGTTGACCTTCATCGTCCGGCCGTAGTCGCCGATGGCGCCCGTGACGACGGCCGTGCCCTGGCCCTGGGCTTTCCCGGGCACCACGTAGATCCGAATCGTGCCGCCGGTTGGGGCGGCTTCCCTCGAGGCGGCCGCCGCCTCGACGAGCAACCCTCCGACAACGAAGACGCAACAGGTAAGAGCAAACATCCGCATTGGCCATTCCTTCCGTTCCGGGTTACGAGAGCGCGCCTACCTCGGTGACAAGAGCGGAACAAAAAGCGCCGCACCGGCAACACTTTCAAGTCCGGGAGGGAGAAGCAATACGCCATTCGGCCTACGGCCGGACGCCGGGAACGACCGATTCACGCCACAGCTCGAAAACGAGCAGCCCGAGAACGAGCGTCTCGTTCGCGCTGGTGCTCGCTCACGAATCGGCCTCGACAACCACGGTCGGCCCGTGCCTGTCGTCGAAGCGGTCGAGCACTCCCGACTCGGACAGCCTCCGCCGGGCCTCCTCGGCGTCCTCCTCGGAGTCGAACTCCAACTGGATGAAGACGTGATTCGGGTCGTCCATGCTGCGAAAGATCCGCTGAGACTTCGCCTTCTCACGAGCGCGCGGCATGTCCTGGTCGAACATCGGCCGCCACGTCGCGTAGTCGCCGACCTGGATCCGGGTGATGATGAACGCCGACATCGGGTTCCTCTCGATGGGATGGCTCGACCCTACAGCCCGCTCCGGGGTCGGATGGCTGCGCGACCGGGCCGGACGTGGCCTTCCTGATCCCGTCCACGAGGCGCTCCCGCAGGGGTAGCGCCGCCTTCGACGGGCCCTCGCCGTCTCACGGTGACCCTTCCCTTGGAGCCGGTTTCGCGGGTGCATGTCCTCTAGCCTCAGCAGGGTGATCCGCGCCGCCGTCACTGTCGCGTCCGACCGGGCCGAGGAGCTTCGCGCCCGGTTCATCGAGCTTGCAGCGGAGGGCTTCGAGGAGCACGAACGCGCCGGCCTCGTCGAGCTTGCCGCATACGGGCCTGCCGCCGAGCGAGTAGTGGCGGCGTTTCCGGAGGCGGCGGTGAGCGATGTCGGCGACGATTGGTTCGAGCGCTGGCGCGAGTTTCACCAGCCTGTTCGAATCGGCTCCCTGTGGGTCGGGCCGCCGTGGCTCGACCCGCCCGCAGACGCCCTTGCCGTGGTCATCGATCCGGGGCAGGCATTCGGTACCGGCGCGCATCCAACCTCGCGGCTCTGCCTGGAGCTGCTTCTCGAGCAACCCGCCGGCAGCATGCTCGACATCGGTTGCGGCTCCGGGGTGCTCGCGATCGCCGCGGCCAGGCTCGGGTTCTCGCCGGTGATCGCCGTCGACCTCGACGAGACCTCTGCGCGCGTGGCGAACGAGAACGCGCTGCTGAACGGCGTCCAGCTTGACGTCCGGGTGCTCGATGCGCGTGCGGAGCAGCTTCCTGCCGCCGCGCTCGCGGTTGCGAACGTGTCGCTGGACGTGGTCCAGGCTCTGGCCGGCCGCGTCGTGAGCCCGCGGTTGATCACCGCCGGGTATCTCGCTTCAGACCGGCCCGTGCTCGAAGGATTCGACTGCCTCGAGCGCCGAGAGCTCGACGGCTGGGCCGCCGACCTCTTCGCCCGGGTTGCTCAAGAGCTGATCGCAGAATGACGCTCGTCGATCGGGCGCGCTGGGTGGCGCGAGGGCAAGGACACTGTCTCCAAGAAACACAGGGAGCCCCACTATCCGAGCGATACTGGGGCGATTGAGGACGCAGTCTCGCGGCGCTCGGCGTGGCCGAGCGACACCAGACTTCATTCTGCAATGAGCTCTGAGGCCGCCGGCATCGGGGCCGCCGCGGCCGGGGAGCCCGGGTAGTCCTCGGCCCTGAGCACGAACACGGCCGCGTCCCGTCGCGGGCCGCCTTCGCGCACCGGGACGAGCACCCCCCGGAGCGTCGTCTCGAGCGTGTAGCCGAGCTTCACCGGAACTCCGACGCTCGCGACGTTGGCCGGGTCGATCCGGATCTCGACCCGCTCGACACCGCAGCGCTCGAATGCGACGCGCGTCAGGGCAGCCGAAGCCTCGGTCGCGAGCCCCTGCCTGACCCGGCTCGCCCTGATCCAGTATCCGATCTCGAGTGCATCCGGCCCGATGCGCCGGTGGAGTCCCACGCCGCCGACGTACTCCGACTCGTCCCGGGTGAAGGCGCCGTAGACGAAGTCTTCGCCCCGGGCAAAGGCCGCGCCGAACAGGCGCAGTCGCGCCTCGACCTCCTCGTGCGCCTCGGGTGCCGACCACGCCCAGTCCATGAACACGCGCAGGTGGTCGAGGCTCGAGTCGACCGCATCTTTCACAGCTGCGGCATCGCCCGGCAGGTAGCTGCGAAGCACCAGCCGGTCGGTCACGATCCGTTCCGGGGCGCGCCCGCCAATTCCCATCGGCGTACCTTACGACCCGCCCTGACAGAGACGCGAGGCGTAGGATCGGCGACGTGGTCCGGTCGTTCGCCTCGACTCCGCCCTGAGCCCTGGGGCTCGGTGCGCGAGCGTCCCTTCCCGACCTGAAAGAAGCGAATGACCGCGAGCTACCTCGCACTCGTCCGGCATGCGCCGGCCCGGCGTCTCCTCTACGCGCTCTCTGCCGCGGCGCTCTCGTTCGGAATGGTCGCCCTGACGGTGTTGCTTGTCGTCGAACGCTCGAGCGGCAGCTATCGCGACGGTGGCTTCGCAGTCGCCGCCTTCTCGCTGATGTCCGGGGTCTCGGCGCCGTTTCGAGGCCGTCTCGTCGACCGGCGCGGGGCACGGACGTGGCTTCCCGCGCTGTCGCTCGGGTACTGCGCCGGTCTCGTCACCCTCGATGTCGTGGCCCACGCGAGCGGCCCCGCGTGGCTGCTCGTGGTGCTCGGGGGAGTGATCGGAGGCAGCACGCCGCCGGTGTTCGCCTCCGGCCGGGCGGTTTGGCCGCAAGCCGTCGAGCCGGAGCTCCTGCGTCATGGCTACGCGGCCACCTCGCTCCTCCTCGATGTCGGCCAGGTCGCCGGGCCGGCGCTCGCCTCGCTGCTCTTTCTCGCCTCGGGCTGGATCGCGCCCGCTCTTTGCGGCGCAACCGGCATCACCGCCGCCCTGCTCTCGCTTCCCACCCGCCGTCCCGAGAACTACACGCACGACCCGCGCCCAATGCCGAGCCTTCGCCGCAGCCGGGCGCTCGTTGGGCTCCTGGCAGTCTCGATCGTCCTCGGCGGCTCGCAGGGGCTCGTCCAGGTGTCCGTACCGGCGGCGGCCGGGCGCTGGCACCACCCTGGGCTCGCCGGGCCGCTGCTCGCGGCCTTCGCAGTGGGGAGCGTGGCCGGGGCGCTCTGGTTCGGAAGCAGGGCCTGGCGCGCGCCCGTGATCGATCGTTACCTACGGTGCGTGGTGGTGCTCGGGCTGCTCCTCGCGCCGGTCACGCTCGCCCGGGGGCCGGGCACGCTGGCGCCGCTCCTGCTCTTGGCGGGGCTCGCGTTCGGGCCGGCCACGATCTCGCTCTTCGAGACGCTCGACGCGGTCGTGCCGGGTGCCGGCGCCGAGGCCCTGACGTGGATCACCACAGCCGAGGCCGCGGGCTCCGCACTGGGCTCGGCCCTCGCCGGCTTGCTGGCCACGCATACGGGGGTCGAGGTTCCGTTCGGCCTCGCCTCCGTGATCCTCGTGGTCCCGGTCGGCGCCATCGTGCTCGTCCGGCTCTCGTCGCGCTGAGTCCGGCTTGGCTTGGCCTCTGCCGGAGGTGGGAAGTACGATCACGAGGTGAAATTCAGCGTCGAGTTCCTGGGCTGCAAGGTCTCGCACGTCGACGCTCACGAGATCCGCGAGCGCCTGCTTGCCGACGGGCACCTCGACGCGTCGGGGGCAGCAGCCGACGTGGCTGTCGTGAACGGGTGCTGCGTCACCGGTGAAGCGGTCGCGAAGAGCCGGAAGGCGGCAGCACGGGCCGCCCGCAGCCATGCGCGGGTATACCTCACGGGCTGCGCTGCGAACATCGCGCCCGACGGGCTTGCCGGCTTGCCCGAGAACGTCACGGTGGTGCGGCGCCGCCCCGAGGAGACCGCTGCGTTCGTGGCGGGCGACGTGGGGGCGATCGGCTGCGTCCAGGCGGACGCGCGGCTCGATCGCGTTCGGGCGTTCGTGAAGGTGCAGGACGGTTGCTCGTTCTCGTGCGGTTTCTGCGTCATTCCCCTGGTTCGCGGTGCATCCCGGAGTAGGCGCGCAGACGCCGTGCTCACCGAGGCGCGCCGCCGGATCGAGCAGGGCCACCGGGAGATCGTCCTGACGGGGATCAACCTCGGCTGCTACCGCGACCGCGAGGCCCGCTACGACCTGCCGCGCCTGGTGCGCGAGGTGGGGGAGACGGCCGGGCTCGAGCGCCTTCGGCTGAGCTCGATCGAGATCAACCACGTCGACGCGCCGCTGGTCGCGGCGCTCCGCGAGACGCCCACGGTCTCGAAGCATCTCCACGTGCCGCTCCAGTCCGGCGACGACGCTGTTCTACGCGCGATGGGCCGCCGCTACACGACCGCCACCTTTCTCCGGCGGCTCGAGCCGCTCGCCGCCGAGCTCAACCTGACGACCGACGTGATCGTGGGCTTCCCGACCGAGGACGAGCAGGCGTTCGAGGGCACCCTCCGCACGATCGAGGCAGCAGGGATCACCCGGGTCCACGCCTTCCCGTACTCACCGAGGCCGGGCACTCGAACGGCCGCCGATGATCCGGTTCCGGCCGGCGTGAAGAAGGCTCGGAGCGCTCGCCTGCGCGCGCTTTCCCGCGAGCTCGAGCAGCGCCGGTGGCACACGAAGCTCGGCACCTACGACACCGTGCTCGTCGACCGGCCCGGCCGGGGCTACGGGGACGACTACTCTCCGTTTCTCATTGACGCACCGGTCGGAGCGCTCGTACGAGTTCGCGCGCAGTCGGTCGGGGAGGAGGGGATCCACGGAATTGCCGCTTGACGACTGTCTCTTCTGCAAGCTCTACCGTGAGGGCGACCATGTCGCGACCGGGGACGGGCTCGTCGCCATCGTCGACATCAACCCGAAGGCCCCGGTGCACCTGCTCGTGATCCCCGAGCAGCACGTCGAGACGTTCCGTGAGATCGCCGAGTTCTCGCCAAAGGACGCCGCGCGGATGCTCAGGTTTGTGGCGGAGACCGCGCGCGAGGCGGGGCTCGCGGACTACAACGTCCAGATCAACGTGGGCCCGTCCGCAGGCCAGTCCGTGTTCCACCTGCACTGGCACATCCTCGGGCACCGCCACATCGAGCCGTCCGGCCGTCCGGATGTGACCTCCGTGAGCGAGCTATGAGCCTGATCGCGCGTATCGAGGACGACCTGAGGGCGGCGACATTGGCCCGGGATGCCGCACGGCGGGATGCGCTGCGGCTGATGCTGGCGAGCCTCCGCTCATCCGAGAAAGACCTTCAGCGGCCGCTCTCCGAGGACGAGGAGCTCCAGGTCCTGCAACGTGAGCGCAAGCGCCGGATCGAGGCGTCGGAGGCATTCCGGGCCGCTGGCCGCGAGGAGCAGGCTGCGAAGGAAGACGGCGAGCTCGAGATCCTGGAGGAGTTCATGCCCGCACCTCTGACCGAAGAGGAGCTCGAGCACATCGTCGACGACGCGATTGCCGAGACGGGCGCGACGAACATTCGCGACATGGGCCGTGTCATGGCCGACGTGATGCCGCAGATCGCCGGGCGTGCCGACGGCAGCGCGGTCGGGCAGCTCGTTCGCGAGAAGCTCGCCTAAACCGCTCTAACCGTCGACTGCTGTGCCGGACGGGAGCCCGGAGTTGTACGGGGTGGGGACCGAGCGATCGGGAACCGGCCCAAACGCCTCGCGTCCGGGGCCTCCTTTTGCCCGGCCTGCTCCCTACACTGAGGCTGTGCAGGAAGTCCTCGACGTCTCGAACGCCGTCGCCGCCGAGCTTGGCGGGATGGGCGACGGGATCCTGATTGCCCTCCGCGACCGGCTCGGGTGCACGATCCGGCTGCGTGGCAACCAGCTGACGCTCGAGGGCGACGACCCGAAGGTGGCCGAGGCGAGAGAGGTGATCGACGAGCTCGTCGACCTCGTCGAAGGGGGTCACCAGATCGGCGCGCAGACCGTCGATGCCGTTCTCGGCGCGCTCGAGAGCGACAAGGACGTTCACGAGGTCTTCGAGGATGTCGTCTGGCGCCACCGGGGCAAGCAGATCGCCCCGATGACGGTGACACAGAAGACCTACGTCGACGCCATTCGCCGGTGCACCGTCACGTTCGGCATCGGGCCGGCCGGGACGGGCAAGACCTACCTCGCGATGGCACTCGCGGTTGCGGCGCTCCAGGAGCGACAGGTCGCGCGGATCATCCTCACACGGCCTGCCGTGGAGGCCGGCGAGCGGCTCGGCTTCCTGCCCGGAGACATGCTGGCGAAGGTCGACCCCTATCTGAGGCCGCTCTTCGATGCGCTCTACGACATGCTCGACCCCGAGCGCGCAAACACCTACATGGAGCGTGGAACGATCGAGGTTGCGCCGCTTGCGTTCATGCGCGGCCGGACTCTCAACGACAGCTTCATCATCCTCGACGAGGCCCAGAACACCTCGCCCGAGCAGATGCAGATGTTCCTGACGCGGCTCGGCTTCGGCTCGAAGGTGGTGGTCACCGGCGACGTCACGCAGGTCGACCTGCCGCGCGACCAGCCCTCGGGCCTGATCCAGGTCCAGCAGATCCTCGACGACATCGACGGAATCGCCTTCGTCCAGTTCGACCACCGAGACGTCGTCCGGCATAAGCTCGTGCAGCGCATCGTCGAGGCATATCGCGAGCACGCCGAGGAGACGGGCACCGGACGCAGCCGGTAGCCGGCTCGAGCATGGTAGGGCTCTCACCCTCGAAGTCGTGCTGACCGTCGAAGTCGACAACCGGAGTGGGGTGGACGTGGACGACGGCGCCGCCGTCGAGCTCGCCTCGCGCGTGCTGCGCGCCGAGGGAGTCGACGACGGCGAGCTCGGCCTTGCGTTCGTCGGCCCCGACGAGATGCGGGCCCTCAAGCGCGAGCACCTCGGCATCGACGAGGCAACCGACGTGCTCTCGTTTCCGATCGACGGCCGCGACGAGCTTCCAGACGGGCTGCCGCGGGCACTCGGAGATGTCGTCCTCTGCCCGCACGTGGTCGGCGCAGCCTGGAGGGCGCCCTTGACGCACGGTCTGCTGCACCTGCTCGGCTACGACCACGGCCCGGAGATGGAGCGTCGCGAGCAGGAGCTCGGGGGATGAGAGCCCACCCGTGAGTCGGCGTGCACCCAGGCTCCTCGACTCGTTCAACTACGCGTTCGAGGGGATCATCCACGTCCTGCGCACCCAGCGGAACATGCGCATCCACTTCCTCGTCGCCGCCGTCGTGCTGGTGGTCGCAATCGTCGAGAACGTGACCAAGATCGAGCTGATCTCGCTGCTGCTCGCGATCGCATTCGTGCTGATCGCCGAGATGATCAACACGGCGATCGAGGGTGCGATCGACGTGGCAACGAGCTCGTTCGACCCGATGGCCAAGCTCGCCAAGGACATCGCGGCGGGTGCCGTCCTGATCGCCGCGATCAATGCGATCGCCGTCGGCTATCTCGTGTTCTCGGGCAAGGCTGCGACGCGCAGCGCCCAGCTGATCGACCGCGTACGCGACGCCCCCGCCGTGCTCACACTCGTCGCGCTCGTCTTCACGGTGATCGTCGTGATCGCGATCAAGGCGTGGACAGGACGCGGCTCACCGTTGCGCGGCGGCCTGCCGTCCGGCCACGCTGCCGTGGCGTTCGCCGGCTGGATCGCGCTCACCTACGCAACCGGCGAGAGCCATCGCTTCCTCGTCTCGTCGATCGCGTTCGTGCTCGCGCTGCTCGTGGCCCAGACCCGCGTCGAGTCCGGCGTCCACTCGTCGGTCGAGGTGCTGCTGGGCGCGCTGATCGGCGCCTTGACCTCGCTTGTCCTTTTCCAGTTCAGTGGGTGAGCCCCCAACTCGTTCGAGTGCACCCGTCCGAGCGTCCTCGGCAACCGTCGCTGTGTGAGACTGTTCCTCATGGGACGTCTCAAGAGCGCAGGCCGAGACCATCCTGGGAGGAGTGCTGCGTGAGCGACCTGGTCGAGAAGGCCGCGGCCGCCGCTGCGAACGCCTATGCGCCGTACTCGGAGTACCTCGTCGGTGCCGTCGTGCGTGCGCGTGACGGGCGCGAGTTCAGCGGCGTGAACGTCGAGAACGCGGCCTACCCACTCGGGGTCTGCGCCGAGAAGAACGCGATCTGTGCCGCCGTGACCGCCGGCTGCAGGCCGGGCGACCTCGAAGCGATCGGGATCACGGCGTCTCCATGCGGAGGGTGTCGCCAGTGGCTCCACGAGTTCCGGATCGACGAGGTGACCTATCGGGGCGACGACGGTGAGATCCGCACCACCACGCCGGCGGGGCTTCTCCCCGACACGTGGAACCTCCCCGAATGAGGGCCGGCTTCGCCGCGGCCGCGGGCCGTCCGAACGTGGGGAAGTCGACGCTCGTGAACGCGCTTGCGGGCGAGAAGGTCGCGATCGTCTCGCACGTGCCCCACACGACCCGCCACCGTATTCGCGGGGTCTGGACGGAAGGCGAGAATCAGCTCGTCCTCGTCGACCTGCCCGGCTGGCAGCGGCCGATCGACGCCCTGACCGAGCGGATGCAGGGCCGGGTCGAACAGACGATCGCCGACGATCTCGACGTCGTGCTGCTCGTCGTGAACGCCCGCGAGCGGATCGGCGCTGGAGACAACTACGTGGCCCGGCACGTGTTCGCGCTCGGCGTCCCGGTCGTGATCGTGCTGAACAAGATCGATCGGTTGAAGCCCGGCCACGTGGCCGAGCAGATGAAGGTCGCCTCGAGGCTCGGGGACTTCCACGCCCTGCATCCGGTGAGCGCCAAGACCGGCGACGGGATCACCGAGCTTCGGAACGACCTCGTCTCCCTGATGCCGGAAGGGCCGTTCTTGTACCCGGCAGGCGAGGTGACCGACATGCCGCTCGAGGCGCGGATCGGCGAGCTCGTGCGGGAGCAGGCGCTGAGGCTGACGCGCGAGGAGGTGCCGCACTCGCTGACTGCGGAGGTCGTCGAGATCGACGAGGCTCGCGTCCATGTTCGCCTCTACACCGAGAGCGAGAGCCAGAAGCAGATCCTGATCGGCAAGGGAGGCTCGATGGTGCGCGAGATCGGCCGCCGCGCCCGGCCCGGCATCGAAGCGCTGCTCGGGCACAGGATCTTCCTCGAGCTTCAGGTCAAGTCGTCGCCGCGTTGGCGGCGCAACGAGACGATGCTCGAGCGGCTGGGCCTCTAGACCCCGGCCGGGCGCGGGGAGCTCGCGTGGGCCTCGGGGCGAGGCTTTCCCGGGGCTACACTCGCCTGGTGGCGACGAACACCCCTGCGCTTCCGGCGGGATTCGAGCTTCCGCTCAAGCAACGGGTGCCGCGGATCGGCGCGATCGACCAGGTGGGCGTCGAGGAGCGGGCCGCGGCGCTCGCCAAGCGCAGCATCAAGCGCGACTCGAAGCTCTGGGCGCTCGAGCTCGCGATTCGCTGCTGCGACCTGACGACGCTCGAAGGGCAGGACACGCCCGGCAAGGTCGCGGCGCTCTGCTCGAAGGCCGTTCGCCCCGACCCATCCGACCCGAACGTGCCGTCCGTCGCCGCCGTGTGCGTCTACCCGAACCTGGTCCCGACCGCAGTCGAACGCCTTGCCGGCACCGGGGTCAAGGTCGCCTCCGTCGCAACGGCCTTCCCGTCGGGCCAGAGCTCGATCGAGGTCAAGCTCCGCGATGTCGAGGACGCCGTCTTGCTCGGCGCCGACGAGGTGGACATGGTGATCGACCGCGGCGCGTTTCTCTCGGGCCGCTATGCACTCGTGTTCGACGAGATCGTGCGCGTCAAGGAGGCCTGCGGCGAGGCCCACCTGAAGGTGATCCTCGAGGTGGCAGAGCTCGGTACCTTCGACAATGTACGGCGGGCATCGCTGCTTGCGATGGCGGCCGGAGCCGACTTCATCAAGACCTCGACGGGAAAGCTTCCGGGGGCGGCGACGCTCCCCGTTCAGCTCGTGATGCTCGAGGCGATCCGCGACGTCTACGAGGAGACCGGCCGGCGGGTCGGCATGAAGGCCGCCGGTGGCATCCGCACCTCGAAGAACGCGATCCAGTACCTCGTGCAGGTCCACGAGACGCTCGGCCCCGAGTGGCTTACCCCGGATCTGTACCGCCTCGGCGCGTCGTCCCTCCTGAACGACATCCTGATGCAGATGCGCAAGGAGAAAACCGGCGCGTACCAGTCCAGGGACTACTTCACGAACGACTGAGCCATGTCGAGCTCAGCAGACGAGGCTCGCGTGCTCCGGTACCGAGCGAATGGACCTATGCGCCGGCTCCCGAGTCGCGCGACGTCGTCTCGCTCCGCGAGCGCTACGGGCTGTTTGTCGGCGGCGAGTGGGTCGAGCCGCACTCGGGCGAGACCTTCACGACGCTCTCGCCGCGCGACGAGGAGCCCCTTGCGCAGGTCTCGCAGGCCGGGCCCGAGGACGTTGCGGACGCCGTGGCCGCAGCCCGGGCGGCCTTCGGCCCGTGGTCGAAGCTGCCGGGCAGCGAGCGGGCGAAATACCTCTTCCGGATCGCTCGCCTGCTCCAGGAGCGCTCGCGCGAGCTCGCCGTACTCGAGTCGCTGAACGGCGGCAAGCCGATCAAGGAGTCGCGCGACGTCGATCTGCCGCTGGCCGCGGCGCACTTCTTCTACTACGCGGGCTGGGCCGACAAGCTCGAGTACGCGTTCCCGAACCGCTCGCCGCGCCCGCTCGGAGTTGCCGGGCAGATCATCCCGTGGAACTTCCCGCTGCTGATGCTCGCGTGGAAGCTCGCCCCGGCTCTCGCCGCCGGGAACACGGTGGTGCTGAAGCCGGCCGAGACGACCCCCCTGACGGCGCTCCTCTTCTGCGACATCGTCCGCCAGGCCGAGCTGCCCGCCGGCGTCGTGAACATCGTCACGGGCGACGGCCGGACCGGGGCGGCGCTCGTCGACGCCGATGTCGACAAGATCGCGTTCACCGGTTCGACCGAGGTGGGGAAGGCGATCCGCCGCCGCCTTGCCGGGACCGAAAGAAGCTGACGCTCGAGCTCGGCGGGAAGGCCGCGAACATCGTCTTCGACGACGCCGCGCTCGACCAGGCAGTCGAGGGGATCGTCAACGGGATCTACTTCAACCAGGGACACGTGTGCTGCGCGGGCTCGCGGCTGTTCGTGCAGGAGTCGATCGCCGGGCCGGCGATCGAGAAGCTCAAGCGGCGCATGGCGACGCTGCGCATGGGTGACCCGCTCGACAAGAACACCGACGTGGGAGCGATCAACTCGCGGGCCCAGCTCGAGAAGATCGAGGAGCTCGTGGCCTCCGGGTCGGCCGAGGGTGCCGAGATCTAGCAGCCTCCGTGCCGGCTGCCGGAGAAGGGCTACTGGTTCGCGCCCACCGTGTTCACGAACGTCGCGCAGAGCTACCGGATCGCTCAGGAGGAGATCTTCGGGCCGGTGCTGTCGGTGCTGACCTTCCGGACGCCGGAGGAGGCGATCGAGAAGGCGAACAACACGCCGTACGGGCTTTCGGCAGGCGTCTGGACGGAGAAGGGGTCGCGGATCCTCTGGATGGCCGAGCGCCTCCGGGCCGGCGTCGTGTGGGCGAACACGTTCAACCGCTTCGACCCGACGAGCCCGTTCGGGGGCTACAAGGAGTCGGGCTTCGGCCGCGAGGGCGGCCGCCACGGGCTCGAGCCCTATCTCGCCTTCGACGCCGGCTGATGCCGGTCGCGATCCGTCCGGCCGTGGCCGGAGACGAGGCAGCGCTCGCATCGCTCGACCTCGCGACCTGGAGCACCGTGACGACGCCGGCAGCGCCGCCCACGGCCGAGACGCCGTTCTTCGATGCACGCTGCCGGCCGGAGGACGTTCTCGTCGCCGAGAGCGACGGAGTGGTCGTCGGTTACATCCGCACTCTGCTCATCGATGCCGGGCCGGGGGGCCTGCCCGGCCAAGCGATCATGTCGCCCATATCAACGGCTTCGCAGTCGCACCCGACCGGCAGCGGCAGGGCATCGGGGGCGCGCTCCTCACCGGCGCGATCGCCGCCGCGCGCGCCCGGCAGGCGCGGCGGGTGACGCTGCGCGTCCTCGGCCACAACCACGCAGCCCGAGGCCTGTACGAGTCGGCAGGCTTCGTCGTCGAGGGTGTCCTCCGCGGCGAGTTCCTCCTCGACGGCGTCTACGTCGACGATGTCGCAATGGCGCTCGACCTGACCTCGGCCGTATCCTGAGCTCATGGCCCGGCTGCCCGTCAAGAAGACCTACAAGCTCTACATCGGCGGCGCCTTTCCCCGCTCCGAATCAGGACGCACGTACGAGGCGCAGGGCCAGAACGTCGCCCTGGCATCTCGCAAGGACGCGCGCGATGCCGTCACGGCGGCGCGGGCCGCACAGCCGAAATGGGCAGCAGCGACCGCGTACAACCGCGGGCAGGTTCTCTACCGCATCGCGGAGATGATGGAGGCCCGGGTTGCCGAGTTCGCCGAGCTCTCGACCGGAAAGGCCGAGGTGCACATGGCGATCGATCGGTGGGTCTGGTACGCCGGCTTCGCGGACAAGATCACGCAGGTGCTCGGAGGGGCCAATCCCGTCGCGGGCCCGTACTTCAACTTCACCGTCCCCGAGCCCACCGGGGTGGTCGCGATCCTCGCTCCTGAGGAGCCGCCGCTACTCGGCCTCGTCTCTCGGATCGCGCCCGCACTCGTCGGTGGAAACGCCGTCGTCGCGGTCGCCTCGGAGGAGCATCCCCTCGCCGCGATCGAGCTTGCAGAGGCGCTCGCCACGAGCGATCTCCCGGGAGGGGCAGTGAACCTGCTGACCGGCAAGCGCGCCGAGCTCGCGCCCTGGCTCGCCTCTCACATGGATGTGAACGCGATCGATCTGACCGGCGCCGACGGCCTCAGGGCCGAGCTGGAGCTCGCCGCGGCCGACAACGTCAAGCGAGTGGTGGTGGGGGCTCCGGACTCGCAGAGCCTCTACGAGATCTCGGCGTTCCTCGAGCTGAAGACCGTGTGGCACCCCGTCGGAATGTGAGCTGTGCCGAGCCCAGGCCTCCGACGGGTGGGCTGAGTCGTTAGGCTGGGGGAAGCAGTTGGGACTCTCTCGACGTCTGAGCCATCGGATCTCTGAAGGGGATGGGATCGCAATCATCGTGCGTGTCAACGACGCCGATGCTGCGCGGACCGCTGAGCGGCAGGGAGCAAAGGCGCTCGCGATCGACCGTGACATCGCAGGTCTTCGCGATTTCACCACGCTGCCGGTCCTGTGGCTGAACGGCTCCGACCCGCGGGACGCCGATGCGGTTGCGATCCGCCCCGGTGACGAGGAGTCGCACGGGTTCGAGATCGTGATCGAGGTTCGCGACGAGGACGAGCTCAAGGAGGCGCTCGAATCGCACGACCCGGAGATCGTTCTGATCTCGCCTCGAGACGACGACGACGTGGACGCTCTGGCGTTCGCGCTCGAGCTCCTGCCTGACGTTCCTGCCGGAAAGCTCGCGATCGCGTGGGTCGCGGTGGGCGACCGTGCCGAGGTGCTCGAGCTCGAACGTGCCGGCTTCGATGCCGTGTTGGTCGCGGGTGATGTCGACGCTCTCGTCGGCGTTGCCCATCCCGAGGTCTAAGACCTGAACGGGTTCTGAGCCCGAGACGATCTCCCGGCGAGGATTCCCCGCGATTCCCGCGCCGCGATTTTCCCCGCCGAGATTTCACAGAGCTGGCACAGACAGCCGATCGACCGAGCCGTAGAATTGTCAGTAAGGGTGGCGGGCCGGCTCCCCACCCAGGGTGGGGGTGCGCTCGAGGACAGGCCCAACCGGGTCACGCCTCACTATCGCGTTCGGGGCGGCCTACCATCGGGGCCTATGCGATTCCCGGTAGACCCGTCTACCATGACGCCCGTGAGGGGCCTTATCGCCGCCGCCGGGCTGGCCGCCTGCTTTGCGCTGCTCGCGGCCGGATGTGGCAGCTCAAAGCAGGCCGCCACCTCGACTCCGGCTGCGGTTGCCGCTGCTCCCACCAAGCCGACCTGTGCGCATCCCGCAGGCTGGCGGCTCCTTGCCAACAGGATCCACGCCGACGTCTACTGCCCCGGCTGGCTGCCCGACCCGCTCTCGTCGCTGATCGGCGGTCAGTGGAACAACATCAACGTCGTCAGCCGCGACCGCAGCTACCTCGAGAGCTTCATCTGGCAGGACACCGACTCTCCGGCGCTCAGCGGAGAGCTTCACGTGATCCTCCGCGGCTATCCGGGCCGCACCGCGATCCCGACCTGCCTCGAGGGCCTGAAGGACAACGTGCCGACCCCCTGCTTCGCCGGAATCCACGGGACCGTGATCGAGAACGGGATCAAAGCGAAGCTCTACACGGTGAACCAGGACGCCGACGAGTGGCACCTGCTGCTCCTCTGGCATCACAAGGGCGGCCTCTACACCGTCTCCGAGCATCTGGCACCGCCGCTCGACTACCGGAAGGTCGTCGCCTACCTCAAGCATGAGCTCGGCTCGCTCGTCCTGATCTCGCCGTCGCGCTCGACGTGAGCCTTACGCGCCGGGAGCTGCTCGCGGGCGCCGCGGCCGGTGCGCTCGGAGCCGCCGGCATCTACGAGCTCGTCGACCACCTCTCAGGGTCGCCGCCAAAACGGCCGGCCGCGCCTGCGACGCTCCTTCCGGAGCAGCACCTGCTCAGCGGGGTCCGGATCGTCAAGCAGGACGGCGTCGAGATCATCGTCCCGCCGCTCCACCACGAGATCCTCACCGCGAGGCTCGCGGTCGACCGAGCCGGCCTCGTCGATGCCCAGGCGTCGCTCGAGCACCTGCTGGCCGGACTGGAGGAGACCTATCCGGCCACGCCGGCAGGCCTTGGTATCACGGTCGCGTGGGGCCTCCCCTACTTCGACGAGCTCGTCCCGGCAGCGGCCCGCCGCCTGCTCCCGAACGACCGGCGCGCCGGCCTGCCTGTCCTCCTCGACGCGCGGACGTTCCCGAGCGACCCGTCCGGCACCGTGCTCGAGCGAAACCAGGTTGCGATCCTCCTACGGAGCGACACCCGGGCGCACATCGATGACGGGCTCGATCGACTCAAGGGAAGCGGACTCTTCCACCTGACGAGCCTGCGGCGCGGGTTCGCAGGCGGTGCCTTCGACGGGGGCCATTCGCTTCCCCGGCAGATGGCCGTGGCGGCAAACGTGCCCGGCGCCGACCTGATCCCCGAGCACGCCGAGCTCTTCCTGGGATTCACCTCCACGCAGAAGGCGGCGTTCGGCCCGGGGAAGATCGCAAACTTCGAGACGCTCGGCTACGTCGATCTCCGTGGCAGCGACTACTTCCACGAGGGAACCCACATGCACCTGTCGCACGTGGCCGAGGACCTCGAGGCCTGGTACGTCAACTTCGAGTTCTCGGAGCGCGTCACGACGGCGTTTCGTCCGGGGCTTCGCGTCGCCGACAACACCCAGGTCGTGCCGCAGGGCCCCAAGCAGGCCTCGAACGCCGACGACGTCCGCCGGCAGTACAAGACGAGCGGACGGATCGGCCACAGCGCCTCGATCCAGACAACCTCCCGCCTCGAGGCCGCCGTCAAGGGGCCGGACGGCACCACGTATCCAGCGGGGACTGCGATCCCGATCCGCGCCGACTTCAACACGCTCGACAACCCGTTCGTCTTCTCCGACAAGCCGCACGAGATCCAGGCGGGCCCCGTCGCCGGCATCCACTTCATCGTCTTCAACCCCTCGAGTGACGACTTCAACCGCAACCGGCTGGCGATGGACGGCGTGATCCCCGGCGGGAAGCTCGACATCCAGGCCCGCTCCAGGGCACAGGGGTTCAACTCGATCCTCACGACTACGCACCGCCAGAACTTCCTCGTGCCTCCCCGCCGTCATCGCAGCTTTCCGCTGGCCGAGCTATGACAGACTGAGCGCTGTTGATCCGGGCAGGCAGCCTCGCTCTCACCTTCGCCGTGCTCGCGGCGCTCTCGGGCTGCGGCGGACACGCCGCTACCCACGGGATTCCCGACCTCGACGCAGGGCATCTTCCCTCGCTGCCCTCCCAGGGGCTCGTCGTCGATCGAACCGGGGGAGTGGTGCTCGAGGGTCTCGACGGCAAGGTGTTCGGCCGCCTCCCCGGCTACCGCACGTTCCCGCCGGGCTCGATCGGCTCGAAGGCATTCGTGCGCTCAGTCGGCATCGAGGCCTTGGCGTCGGCGGACCCGGGCCTCGTCGTCCTGTACGACCGCACCGGTGCAGGCTGGCTCCTCGACCTGAACCAGGGCAAGCTCGATTCGATCGGGCGCCTCGCTGCACCACTGAAGGGCGGAGCGATGCTGGTCGTTCACGTCACGGGGAGCGCCTCCAAGGGAGTGGGGGCGACGACGGCGGTCGTGCGCGGCGGCAAGACCCTCCTTGCGGGCTATCTGACCGCGACTGCGAGCCGCTACGTCTCGTCTTCCGAGCAGGGCAGCAGCGGGAGAGGGGTGCTGCTCGATGTGGTCAGCGGCAGGCGTTGGACGCTCGGGCCCGGCTGCACCGTCGCCGGGGTCGTCGGCGGGCGTGCGCTGGCGGCATGCCTCGCGACGGGCGGGAACGCCGAGCGCACGAGCGGGGTGTACTCGATCGCGCCGAACGGTTCGCGACGCGTGCTTGCCGCCGTCGCGCCCGGTCTCTTTCCGGAATACGCCTGGCTCTCGCCCGACAGCAAATGGCTGCTGCTCTACTACTCGCCCGGTTGCGGGCCGGGCTGGGCCGTCGTGATGCCGGCGGCAGGTGGTACCCCGCACTACGTCGCGGGCGGCGCAGCCGTTCCGGACGCAGGCCCTACGCCCGCGGCTCGCTTCTCTTCGGGCCTCGGCTGGACGAGCGACGGCAAGATCGTCGCCACGATCGCCGGGACGCGGCCGTCGAGTTGCGAGCACGAGTCCCACTCCGGGACCTTCGTGATCGATCCGGCGACGCTCGCAAAGACGCGCGCGACCACCGCGATCGCGTCGATGCTCTGGGGCTCGGCGAGCGGTGGCTCCTAGAGCGTCGGGCGTGCCATCGAACGCTCGGCCACGCTGGGCGCCGCGCGCCTGCGTCCTCGGTCGTCCCAATATCGCTTGGATGTTGGGGCTCCCTGCGTCCTTGCAGCCACCCAGCGCGCCCGATCGACGAGCCTCATTCTGCAATGAGCTCTTTAGGGTGATGGGCCGACGACGACGGTGTGCGTCGCGCGATGCGAAAGCTGAACGGGGCGAGCCGGAGGGTTCCGTCGCCTGCCGCCGGCGGTCTGTCCCTTTGCGAGCCGCCGATGGTGATCGTCTCCGCTCAGGTAGGCGAACACCTCGGCCGGGGCTAGTGGAGGCGCGATCGCCCGACCCTGGATATGGGGGCAGCTGAGCCCGCGGAGCTGCGCGAGCTGGATGTCGTTCTCGACGCCTTCGCCGATGACGCCGAGCTGGAGCTCCTGCGCGATCGCCAGGATCGCCTTGGTGATCGCCGAGTGTCGGATGTCACCGTCGAGCCTGGCAATGAACGAGCGGTCGATCTTGACCGTGTCGATCGGGAAACGGGTGAGGTAGGCGAGCGACGAGTAGCCCGTGCCGAAGTCGTCGAGCAGGATCTTGACTCCGAGCGCCTTCAATGCCGTGAGGGCGGCCGTCGGGCGCCTCGTCGGCGACGATCGCGCTCTCGGTGATCTCGAGCCAGAGGCTTCCCGGGCTGAGCGTGGAGCATTCCAGCACGTTCGCGACGTGCTCGACGAGGCCGTCGACTGCAAGCTGAACAGGTGAGACGTTGACCGAGAGCCGGAGCTGGCTGAGTTTCGGGCTTGCGCTCTGCCAGCTGGCGAGCTGGTCGCAGGCCGTGCTGATGACCCAGTTCCCGATCTGGGTTATCAGCCCGGTCTCCTCGGCGACTGGGATGAAGGCGTCGGGGCCGAGCCGGCCGCGCGTGGGGTGATCCCAGCGGATCAGCGCCTCGAGCGCCACCGGCTCGAGCGTGGTGGTGTCGACGATCGGCTGGTATTCGAGTGCGAACTGCTCCTGCTCGAGCGCCTCGCGCAGGTCGTCCTCGAGCTGCAGGCGCGCGATCGCCTCGTCGCGCATCGTGTGATCGAACAGCTCGATACAGCCGCGGCCCTTTCTCTTCGCCCGGTACATCGCCGCGTCGGCGTCGCGGAGGAGCGCGCTCGCGGTGTCATACGGGCTATGGGAGAAGCGATACCCCGAGGCTTGCGGTCGGCTTATGCTGGCGGCCGGGCGAGATCTCGATCGGGGCGGCGACCGAGGGGGCAAGGCGCCTGGCGCGCTCGTGAACGTCGCCACGGCCCTTGAGCCCCTCGCAGAGGACGACGAACTCGTCGCCCCCGAGGCGGGCAAGCGTGTCGCCTGGTGCCGTTGCGGCGGCGAGCCTGGGGGCGAGCTCGGTGAGGATCTTGTCGCCCGCGTGGTGGCCGATCGAGTCGTTGACGAACTTGAACCCGTCCAGGTCGAGCAAGATCACCGCCACTGCCTCCTCCCGTGCGAGGGCCAGCTGGAGCCGGTCGAGGAGAAGCGTCCTGTTGAAGAGGCCGGTCAGCGGATCGTGGACCGCCTGGTGGGCGAGTGCGTCCCGGTCGAGCTTGTGCGCGGTGACGTCTCTGTACTGGCTGAACAGGTAGGGAGTGCCGCTCTCGGGTGTGATCAGCGACGCCGAGACCTCGACCCAGACGATGCCCCCGTCGGGCCGGGAGTAGCGCTTCTCGTATTCGATCGGCCCATTTGCCGCCGCGGCGACCGCTTCGTCGGTCTTGTCGCGGTCGTCCGGCACGGTCATCTCGGTCAGCGACATGCCGAGAACCTCTTCGCGGTCGCGGCCGAGAAGTCTCAGGAGCGCGGGGTTGACGTCGAGCCAGCGCCCGTCGGTGGAGACGAACGCCGCCCCGATCTGGGAGTCCTGGAAGGCGCGATGGAAGTGCCGATCGGCGTCGCGCAGCGACCGGCTCAGCGCGCGCACGAGCATTCCGACCGCACAAACGGTGACGACCGAGATGAACCAGAGTCCTTCGAGCTCGCCCTTCGCACCGATCGTCGGGTGTTCGTGTGCCTGGATCATCAGGACGGCGCCGTAACACGCCGCCATCCAGGCCGTCTGCGCCGCCGCGCGCTTCGGAGAGAGCGCGAACGCGTAGGGCACGACCCAGAGGTAGAAGCACATCGCCCCGCTGACGGGCGCGCCGCTGGCGTAGACGGCAAACGACACCGTCAGCGTTGCGAGCGCAAGCACGTACCAGCCCTCACCGTAGCTCTTGCCTCGCCGCCTGACCACGAGCAGGCCTGCGCCGACCGTGAACGCGAATGTGGCCACGGCCGCGGCCAGCACCGGTGATCCGAAGCGGGCGGCTGGAAACACGAGTGACACGAAGCCGGTCACACCGGCGGCGACAAATGCGAACCCGACCGCGTGTGCCATGAGCGCGGCCTGCGAGGACCACGAAGACTCGATTGCGCGAACAGGGTCCGACAAGCCCACACCGCCTTCTCGGGGCATCGATCGCGGCAGGCCGGGCGACTCGAGGACGGCGGCGGTCACGCGGCGGGCACGGTTCCTGCCGTGCGTGGCGCGCCCGAGCACGCGGGCAGCCTGCAGTCGCCCTGAGCGAGCACTGGAGATTCGACCGTCATGGTCGTAGCATCGGCCCTCGCGAGGCCAAATATCATCGGCTCTTACGACACCGCTGTGTCCTCCTTTTGCAGGAGGCGCTCGGCTTCAGGCCCGGCCGGGCCGAACGAAGCGGTCAGGTCTCGGGCACCTGAGCCCACGCCTGCCCGAGTCCGTCGGGCGTCTGTGGCGGCTCGACCTTGCTGATCCGGTAAATGATCCCGCCGTCGGTGATCTCATCTCCGATCGAGAGGGGGCGCCCGCGTTCGCGCCTTCCTGCGCCTCCGTCGGCAAAGTGAACGATGTACTTCGTCGTCGTGTTGCTGGGCTCCATCGGTGCTCCTTCCGTGGGGCCGGAACGGCAGGCCCGACTCTAGCGCGCGCGATCGACGGGGCCTTCGCCAAAGCGACTCAGGGAGCACGCTCGTATGACCTGTCCTCGTCGATCTTGGCCAACCGTTTGACGCTGCGTACCGAAGGGTGAGGGATTTGCGCAGCGGTTAATCTGGGGCGGATGAAGCGCCTCCCGGTCCTGATCGCCGTCGACGAGGAGTTGGGCTTCCTCGCGGATGTCGGAGCTCAGCTCGCCCGCTATTCGCGCGACTACCGCGTGGAGCCCGTGGCCGATCCCGGTGACGCGCTGCGGATGATGACCGAGCTCGTGCAGGTAGGCGATGAGGTGGCCCTCGTGCTCGCGTCGATCTCGCTCTCGGGCGCCGGTGGGGCGGAGCTCCTCGAGCAGGTGCGCCGGCTTCATCCTCACGCCAAGCGAGCCCTGCTCGTTCCCGCGGGTGCCTGGGCCGACCAGGCGACCGCCGAGGCGATCCGTGACGCGATCGCCCTCGGTCGCATCGACTATTACGTGCCGAGGCCGGCCGGTTCGCCCGACGAGGTGTTTCACGAGGCCGTCTCGAGCTTCCTGCTCGAATGGGCACGCGAACGGCGGCTCGTCCCGACCACGATCCACATCGTCGGTGAGGCCTGGGCCGGGCGCGCATTCGAGTTGAGGGAGGTCTTCGCCCGCTGTGCGGTGCCGCATGCGTTCTGCCTGGCGGACTCCGACGAGGGACGGGAGCTCCTGACCAAGGCAGGCCCGGATGTGAGGCTTCCGATCATGGTCCTCCCCGACGGCAGAGTCCTGAGCGATCCTTCCGACTCCGAGATCGCAGAGGCAGCCGGAGCTCCGTCGGGCCTGGAGGAGCGCACCTTCGACGTCCTCATCGTCGGGGCCGGCCCCGCGGGGCTTTCGGCGGCCGTCTACGCAGCGTCCGAGGGCCTGCAGACCCTCGTCGTCGACGAAGGCGGCATCGGCGGCCAGGCGACTGAGGCCCCTGCGTTGAAGGGGAAGGAGGCATATGTCGTCGGGGGCGGGAACTCCGCCGGACAGGCGGCCTTGCATCTGGCGCGCTACTGCCGGCAAGTCACACTGCTCGTCCGTGGCGAGTCGCTCGACGCGGGGATGTCCGATTACCTCGTTCGCACGGTCGAGGCCACGCCCAACGTGACGGTACGAACGCGGACCTCGGTGGTCGGCGGGGACGGCGAAGGCCGTCTTCAGCATCTGCTCCTCCGCGCCGCCGCCACCGGCGAAGAGACGGTGGTACCGGCGGACGCGTTGTTCGTCTTGATCGGAGCGCGCCCGAACAATGATTGGCTGCCCGTCGAGATCGCGCGTGACGCGTACGGATTCCTCCTCACCGGCGAAGGGATCCCAGACGGGCATCTCTGGCCGCTCGAACGTCGCCCGCATTCGCTCGAAACGAGCATGCCCGGTGTGCTGGCGGCGGGCGATGTGCGACATGCTTCGGTGAAACGGGTCGCATCCGCCGTCGGCGAGGGCGCGATTGCCGTGCAGCTCGTCCACGGGATCCTGGCCGGCGACCCGTCGCATCCTGGGTCGGGCGCCGAGTCGGCGGCTGCGGCATCAGTGGCAGGCAACCGGACGGCGGGTGACCCGCTTACCCGCGACGGCCGGGTCGCGCACGCTGGTGCGCCCAAGCGGCTGTTCTGGCGGCGCCTGGTCAGGAAGACTGGATGGACGACAGTCGGCTGATCCGCACCAAGTCACCGGAGTTCTTCGAGATGTTCGAGCGGGTCAAGGTGGCCACCCGGCTCTCCTCGAAGCTCAGCGAATACAGCCTCGATGAAGCGGAGTCGATCCGTGCGGCCTTCGAGGAGCTGATCGGTAAGCCGGTCGGCGAGTCGTTCACGCTCATCCCTCCCTTCTACGCGGATTACGGGCTGAACATCACGATCGGCCGGGCCGTCTTCATCGGCTACCACTGCATGTTCACGGGCCACGGCGCGATCGACATCGCAGACCAGGTCATGATCGCCAACAAGGTCAATCTGGTCACGGCGGGTCATCCCGTCGAACTGGAGAACCGGCGGGCCTACATCACCGCCGAGCCGATCACGATCGGTACGAACGTCTGGATCGGAACCGCCGCCACGGTCCTGCCGGGCGTCCACGTCGGAGCCGATGCGGTGATAGCCGCCGGCGCCGTCGTCACGCACGACGTGCCGCCGGCGACACTCGTGGCCGGTGTCCCCGCGAGGGTGATCAGGGAGCTGGCGTAGCGGTGGCGCAGGTGAGAGTCAGTTCGCGGGTCGGGCCGATGGGCGCTCGTCGACATCCCCGGGTGGACAACGACCGCAGAGCAGTAGGCCCATTCGGCCGGCGTGTCTCGCTGATTCCGTCTTGAGCCCCGTCGGCCTCGCGACGTCGCCGGTGCCGGGCAACGGACTCGTAGGTGCTTGCTTTCGTGGCGGTTGTCGCCGACAGTGAGGATGTGGGCAGGGGGATTGCGGGGGTCGCTGCGGGGTTCGTGGTGGTGTTCGTCAGCGTGACGGGTGATGGGTTCGCGGCCGCGCCGACGAACGCCGCGTGGGCAAGCGGGGCGAACGCGATCTGCGCGGCGGCGAACGCGAAGGTTCGTGCGCTTCCGGCGCCCGGAACGGCTTCCGTGCTCGTGGCCGACGCCGAAGCTACGTACGGGATTGCCGAGGCGGTCCTGCCAAGGCTCGCCGCGCTCCCTCGTCCGGCCGGCGAGCAGGCAGCGATTGCAGCCCTGCTCGAGAAGATGGCCAGGGAGTACGCCCAGGTGAAGCGCACGATTACCGCGCTCACGAACGGCTCCAACGCGACCGCCAAACGGCTCGCGACACAGGGCGTGAAGCTCGACGACGAGAACAACGCGGCCGCCCGGAAGCTCGGAGCGAACGTCTGTGCGGAGAACCCGTCGCCCGGCGGGGGCCCCGTCGCCTAGCTGACAAGCATCGGCGCGCACGGGGCTTGCGCACCGTCTCCGACCAGAATCGGCCGGGGCAGTGTGCGCACCTGCTCTGTATAAGCTCATCCGAGTTGGCTGAGCGAGAATCGACCGCGTTCTACGACGAGCTCTGGCAGACGGCCTGGGGCGACATGCAAAGCGTCGGCCCGGTGCACCGGCACACCCAAGATGACGTGGTGAAGGTGGTCTCGGGTCTCGACGTCACGTCGATCCTCGACGTTGGTTGCGGCTCCGGCGAGAACCTCGCGAGGCTGGCCGGAGCCGGTAGCTACTCGCTCGCCGGGACGGACATTTCGGCGGGAGGTCTCGAGCTTGCGCAACGGCGGGTTGGACCGGACGTGCCGCTTCGCGAACTCGACATCGAGCACGCTAGGCTTCCCGAGACGTTCGATCTCGTAATGAGCGTGCAGGTCGTTGAGCATCTCGTCGACGATGTGGCGGCGATTCGAAACATGGCGGCGATGGCGGGTCGGTACGTCTACACCTCGACGATCTCGGGACGCATGCGCCGCTCGGAGCGTGCCATAGGCCACATCCGTAACTACTCGGCAGTCGAGCTCGCCCGTAAGCACGAGTTGGCCGGGCTCGAGGTGCTCTGGGTCAGAGGCTGGGGATTTCCCTTCTACTCACCGGTCTATCGAACGATTGCCGAGTTTCTTCCCGGCGGTCCGCCGACCGGGCAGGTGAGCGGACTCGGGCGAGCGGTCGCGAACGGGCTCTACCAGCTCTACAGATTGAACATGCACGGACGAGGCGACGTGATCAGCCTGCTTGCGCGTGTGATCCCGCCGAGCGGATAGGCAGGCCGGTCTCAACTGGCCCGGGGCACGCGATGCACGGGCACATTTCGTCGATCACAGATCCCGCCCGCAGCCATCGCCCGGCGGCTGGGACTAGGAAGCCGTAAGCCGACGGTAGAGCACGAGCGGCTCGCCGTCCGGTAGGCGCCATCGGTCGAGGGCACGCAGCCTGACATCTCGCGGCAAGCGGGTCCCTCGGACGAGTACGAATCGGGCCTGAGGCACGGAGACGCGCTTCGTGTTGTACCGCAACGCGTAGTAGCGCAGTCCGTACTGGTTGAACCAGATTGTTCTCGGCCCGAAGTACGCAAGCCGGCGATCCGCCCGCGGGAGCCGCTCGAGGACGCGAAACGGGTCCTCCTGGTGCCAGTTCTGTCGTAGGGGCGGACCGATGATCTCCGGAGGCTGCGTCCGGCTGAAAAGCACCGTCTTGCCGTCGTCGTACGCCGCAAAGGATCGAAAAGTGCCGAGAAGAGGTCCGGGCCCGAGCCTGATCGAGACATCCTTCGGAAGCACCGGAACCGCGAAGTTGACGGCGAAGAACGACGCGGTCGCATAGGCCACCAGCCCGACCGCCAGGGCCCGCCGAGGACGCGCCCGGAGACGCTCCAGCCAACTCGTGGCGATCACCGCGACGGCAGGGAGCATCGGCAAAGTGAAACGGGAGTCCTTGTCCCGGAGGCATGTGAAGGCGACGTAGGTGCCGACGACGGTGACGATGAGGTAGGCGTTACGGGAGGCGAAGTCGCGGCGAAGGAAACAGACGACCACCCCGGCCGCGAAGAAGAGGAACGGGATCAGGTACAGCTGCTGGTCGAGAAGCGTCCAGAAGTACCAGCACGCCGACTCGAGGCTGAGCGGCGAGGGCAGGCCCGTCGGAGCGCCCGCAAACGCTTTGTCATTCGTTTCGCCCGCGAGATAGTGGAGCTTCGGGACGTACCAGAATCCCGCGATGACGAAGGTCCCGACCGCGGCCCCGCAGAGGTTCACCACCGGCTCGAGCGTCCTTTCGCGCCGGGAGCGAGCCGTCGCAGTGGCGCACGCAAGAACGACCGGCAGCGCCATCACCAGAGGGAACGTCCACTTCACCATCAGCCCGAGCCCGCAGGCAACGCCGAACAGAAGCGAATACCGCCTACTCGAGAATGCGTCGGACCGGACAAGGAAGTAGAGCGCCAGGGCGACCGTCGCCGTCAGCGGCGTGTCGAACATGTAGTCCTTCAGCGTGGTCACGATCATCGGAGACGCGAGGACGAAAGCCACGGACATCAGGCCGACGCGGCGATTCCACAACGTCGCGCCAAGGCCGTAGGTACTGAAGACGAGGAGTGCCGTCCAGACGACGTTGCTCAGCACGGCAACCCAGATCGCCTCGTTGTGAAGCAGTGCGAAGAAAAGGTCGGTCACCCAGTTCACGAGCGGCGGGTAGCCGATCACCGACCTGAAGAACGCCCCCGGATGGTGCACGTTGAAGAGGCGTAGGTAGACGACACTGTCGCCGAGGTGGATTCCCTCGTCCCAATGGGGCGGCACCTGATCGAGCGTCCGCCACCAGACGTCAAGCGCCGTGATCGCCGCGACAAGCGACGAAAGGAAAGCGGTGGTTGCGTGCTTCCGAATCACCGACGGCTCAGAGATGGGCTCAACTGTGGGATGCAGGAGGTGGGGGATGGAACCCACACTCCCCGAAGGGAACCGGAGCCAACGGGATCGTGGCCCAGGGGCGGCCTGACGAAGGCTGGTCTACGCGGGCTGCGGGTCGTTGGTCTGCACGTTGCTTTTGACAGGTGAGCGCGCACTCCTGTGACACCTCCGTCGGCGGTCTCCGTCGGCGGTGTCAGGTCTTGCATTGACACACCGCTTGCGCGATGTGCGATTGCAAGACCTGACACCCGTTCAACGGTGGGACGCACGGCAGCGCGCGTATTGAGTTGTCAGGCCAGAAAAGGCCATAGACTCCGCGTTGGCACGAGACGGGGGAGCCGTGCGCCTAAATCGCACATCTGCGACAGCGAGGGAGGTAGTTGGATGTCACTGCTCGGCTCGAGGTTCATGGCGATGGTCGCGAGCACCGCGGCGCTCGCGATCGTGTTTGTCAGCGCGTCCCCCGCGGCCACCGCTTCGAAAAGCTGGAAGGTCGTGCTGGGTGCCAACAACCCCGCGCCCGGCGACTGCACGACGCCTAGCCGCAAGAAAGTCGCGGCTGTGGGGCGTGTCAGGCTGATCGTGACGGCGACCAAGTTCGAGGCTCAGATCAAGCTCGAGCACGGGCTCCCGAACACGTCGTTCGGGGTGTACATGCAGCAAGTATCGGGATCCTGCCCGCAATCGCAGGCGAATGGCGGCACGTTTACCTCGAGCGCAGCCGGCCGCGCCAGCCTGCTTTCAAGCGTGCCTCGTGTCCAAGGTGCGACGACGTTCTTCATCCAGCTCGTCACGGCCACCGGCCAGCCGGGCACGTACACCAGCACGTATGTCACCCTCAAACCGAAGCACGCCTGAAAGCAGCTCTGGGCTAACCCTCCGCTCAACCTCTTGCTCGTCGTTCCGCCGGCGGCCGAACTTTCATGCTCCCCTTGAAGAAGAGATTCGAGAGGAGTGACGCTCGGCTGCCCCCGGGTTGAGTGGGACACCACCAGGTAAGGGGCTCACGTCTTGCCGGCGGGGCTTGGTGCCGGGGGCGCACCGTACTTGATCACGCAGTCGTGGAGGGCAGCCTCGTACGCCGGCGAGCTCTCCATGTCATGGGGGATCACGATCGCGCCGTCGCTTTCCGGGTCGGGAAAGTTGGTGGCGCCGTGGGCGCGCATGCAACGGGAGAACCTCAGAGCCAGCGCCAAGAGGTGCGACGAGGGCGGGGCGATCGAGGAGGTCGGCAGGAGCGATCGACAGGCATGCTCGGCTGTCGCGAGCTGGGAGCTGCTGACCCCGAGCTGATGCAGAGTGACCGGGGATGCAGCCGATGATCCGCCGTTACCGCGATCGGGCCAGAGCGGCACGCCATGGGTACGCATGCAGTGGGCGAAGGCGAGCGCGCGGTCCTGTGTCGAGCCGCCGCCCGCACCGCTGCGCTGCGTCGTCGTCGTACTGAGCTGCGCCACCTGGTTGCGCGGCGAACCGCCACAGCCCGAGGCCAGCAAACAAAGGCCCGTGATGACCCCGGCCAACCCCGAGAAACGAACAGTCTGACCCAGCACCTCCGACAGCGAAGCACGGCGCTCTAAAACGGGTCTAAGCCAGGCGGTCTTGTCGAGTCAAGGGCAGTCGCGGTCGCGTGCGCCGGTGTTCAGGGATGACGCCTTGGCCTACCGTCCACGAGACGGCGAACGGCAGCGACGACTCGCCGACCGACGGCGTCCAGCGTGACCACGCCGGCCAACAAGAGTGTGAGCACGATGAGGGGTGCGCCGCCCTCCCGGTCACCGTGAGCCCGTGCGATCACAATCTCCATGACGCCCACTAGGAGTGCAACGGTGAAGAACACCCGGCCGGGCTGGGAGAGCCAAAGCCGGTGACCGAGCCATCTCCAATAGCTTCGGAGTCTCGCCACGCGTGAAGTCCAAGTTAGATGACCGAGCGGCACCTTGCGCCGGCAAGCGGATGGCGCCTGAGGGGTGCCACGTGAAGCGAGCGAGATCGGACTCTTGGCCCGAGCTTGGAGAGGGGCGGTGTCGCGTCTTTGGTCGTGCGCTTGTTTATCTGCGAGATCCATGAAATGGTCGGGTGGTGCCATCCAGGTCTCATGCGCTTGAGCGTTATGCCTGGTTCGGCGGCGTCCTTTATGTGGTCGCGCTGGTCACGGAGTCGGTGATCTCGCTTGCCGCCAAGATCAGCCAAAACGACTCGGCCACGAAGATCGCGAACTCGCTCGCCGATCACCATAAGCGCACGATGCTTGTTGCCTGTCTTTGCATCCTCTACGCGATCGGCTTCACCGATCTATCTGACCCGGCTGCGTGAGCTCCTGCGACAGGCAAGCAACGAGCGTCGATTCTTCGGTTCCTGGGTGCTGATCGGCGGGGTGCTCTTCGTCACCCTCCACAGCGTCAGCGACATCGGTATCTACGGAATCCTGGGCGCGAAGGTCGCGACCTACTCAGCTCACTCCGATCCGGGTCTCGCCTACACGCTGTATCTGCTCACGTTTGCGCTCGATAGCGTTGGCGACGTCTTCGCAAGTCTCTTCATGCTCGGAACGGGCCTGCTCGTGCTGACCGGCCGCGCGCTGCCGCGGTGGCTCGGATGGGTCGCGATTCTCGCCAGCCCGTTTTTCCTCCTGCAAGGCTTCGGCCTCGGCGGTGTCATCTCATCCTTCGGCCTCATCCTCGACCTGATCGGGTTCCTGCTCTTCTTGATCTTCGTGCTCGCAAGCAGCGTCATCGGCTTGACAGCCAAAATCGTCCCCGCGAGCACCCTGGCTCGAAGCGAGTGACAATCAACCGAACCGTGACTCGGTGAACCGCAAACCCATACATATTGCGAGAAACCCGAAGGCGACAAACGCTGGGTCATAGCAGCGAATTGCCCAGGATCGCCACCGCCGATGACGCGGTAGGGCAGCCAGTGAACGGTGCAGTTGGTCGTCCTGACCCCCCAGAACAAACCCTTTCGTGACGTGCACCCAGGCGTGATGAATGACTGCCCGAATGTCGTGTGCGACGCCTGCGGGGCCGTCAGGCGAGCTCAGAGATGAACCTGCGAATGGCTGCGTATGTTTGTGCTGGGTTGTCGGTGAAAAGATCGTGCGCGGCGTCGGCGACGATCTCCAGTCGACCGAGACCGCTCGGCACTGTCGCGGCGATCTCTTCGGCAAGGTGGGCTGGAACCAAGGGGTCGTGTTCGCCCAGCAGGACGAGAGTCGGACAGCGCACGTTGTTCAGAACCGGTCTGAGGTCCAAGGTGCTGCCGCCGTGCTCGAAATAGTGGAAGTTGACGTCCATCGTTTCGATTCGCGTTGCGTCGACTGCGACGATGGCGGGGTCAGGGCTGGGGTTCCGCGACAGCAGTGGACCACATACCTCCCTCCACTCGGCCATCGCCGCGGCATCGGACGAGTCCCAGTGGCGTCGTACGACGTCGGCGGCTCTCGGGCCGCCTACTTCGCGGAATCGTTCGGCCGTCTCCTCGAGAGTGCGCGAGGCGGGAGCAGGTACTCACGAGAACGAGTCCCTTCGGGTGACCCGGATACGACGCCGCGTATTGTTGAGCTACAAAGCCGCCGAACGAGGTACCAAGCACGATCGGGTGTGCAATGTCTAAAGCGTCGCTCAGCCCGGCTACATCGGCGGCCCAGGTGTCGAGATTCCATTTCTCAGCCGTGCTGTGGTCGCTCCGCCCATGTCCGCGCTGGTCGGGAGTGATCACCTGAACCGTGTCCGCAAGAGCCGACAGCTGGTAGCGCAACCTCGCCCCGTCACGACCAGGCCCGCCGTGGAGCCCGATCAACACAGGTCGCGAGCGCATCTGCCCCTCGTCGAGTACCCACTCGGGCCCCTCGACCTCGAAAAACAGACGGACATCCCCCACCGCGACGCGCATTCGCAGCACCCCCTCGCAGGACGACTCTACCCTCTCTAGATGCCCGGTTTGCCTTAGGTCTTCGCCGCCGAACCCTCCCTCGGAAGATAAGAGTCGACCGCCCCAGCGCTCAGAACGTACGCCTGACCAACGTTCAGACGACGGTCGCGAGCCGTTCGGTGGCGGCGCCTCCGCCCGTCGTCTCAGTCCGAGTCGCGGACGCGTCGGTAGCGCTCGTAGATCACACGCGAGCCGAACGTCCTCGTCTCGACCAGTTCCAGCGGGACGTCTTCGGTGACCGGCGGAAGGAACGGCGTGCCGCCACCGACGACGTGGGGGTTGCGGAACATGCGCAGCTCGTCGACTAGGCCAAGCTCGATCGCTGCCGCGGCTAGGCCGGCGCCGCCGATCCCCACATCCTGATCTGTCGCGTCGAGTGCCGCTGCGGCCTCCTCGGCCAGGGAGGCCTTGGCGAGCCGCGCGTTGCCCTGGACGCCGTCCAGGGTGCGGCTGAAGACGACCTTCGGGATCTCGCACCAGACCTCGGCGAACGCCGCCCCGCCCTCGTTGTCTCGCAACGAGGGATCCGTCTCCCACACCAACATCGTCTCGTAGAGCCCGCGGCCGCACAGAAAGCCCCCTAGTTCGCGTGTCTGGACGATGTGAAAAGCAAACTGCTCCGCATCGGGAACGCTCCACCCGAAAGCGCCTTCGCGGTCGGCGATAAAGCCGTCCGCCGAGACGCTCATCGAATAGATCAGCATGGCTTCAGACGGTCGGGCCAGAGCGGCCGACGATCCTCGATATCGAGATCCACCCATACGCGCCGCATCGGGCTCGCCTCTGTTTCGTAGCGGCATTCACCGTAAGACGAATCGCGAGAGAAGAACTCATCGTCCTGGTCCTCCAAACATACGCCCGGCGACCCAGGCGGGTGCGGGCTGGACTGCCCCGGCGAGTCTCAATGACGCCCGACGTGGGGGCTGCGCTCTCTGGGCGCTTTGGCCGACGGAGATGCTTCTCGGGAGATCCAAGCATGGTTCCTCCGAGGGACGTGGTGAGCATCGCCGGCGGTCAACCTGGGTGCGATCCGCCGCTCGCCCGACTCAGGCTTCGTCGGATGCAGTGTGCTCTGGGTGGAGGTGGGGAACGTGCGGATGGGGCAGGTGAGGATGGTTGATCGGATCCGCGTTAGCGAGCTCGACCGGAGTGATGTCCGGTTTCTTCACCTGCAGGAAGGTAACAAGGCAGATGATGACCGCGAGAAAGACGTAGCTCGTGACCGACGTGCCCAGGTTCAGCCCCTGGTTGCCCTTCTGGGAGAGGAAATCACCAGTCGACGCTCCCAGTGGCCGGGTCATGATGTAGGCAAGCCAGAACGCGAGCACACCGTTGATGTTCGTGAACCTCCAGAGGCCGGCGATGACGGCGATGACGGCTACGAACAGCAGCAGGGTGGTCAAGTAGCCGAGGCTGAACTTTTCTGCGATCAGGTCGCCGACAGCGGTCCCGGTGGCGAAGGTGACCAGGATCGCCAGCCAGTAGAAGCCCTCACGGCGGAACGTACGAATCGAGTGCATCGATAGCGTCCGTTCGACCAGCCACCAGACCAGAAAGACCAGCACGAGCAGCGTGATGGACACAATCGTGATCGCCCACATGTTGTTCGGCTGATCGCCGTTGCCCTCGAACTGGTCCGTGATCTGGGTGCCGACCAGGCTAATGACGACGATGTTCGCCCAGTACACCGCCGCGATGTATTCCCTGCGGGTGAATTGAATCGCTAGAAGGACGGCGAGCACAGCTACCGTGATGAGCATCACCTTTACGGAGGCATTGTCCAGGGCGTGCACGCTGGCGTTGGCACCTCCCGCCCAGGTGGACGTGAGGTTGTCCGAGAAGGTCTCGCCGATGGTCGTGCAGAGACACTTGATGATCCAGAAGTACAGGATCACCTCCGGCACCTTGTTGAGCATCTGGCGCGACGATGACCGGGTTGAAACTGGAGCGTCGGCGGGCACGTCGCGAGCATGCCCGGTGGATATGAGCGCGGCGTGAGAGCGTCGCCTCCACCTACATCTCGGTCGAAAACGCAGAGGCTCGCGCCGGCGATGCGGGATGACGCCCGAGCAGGGCTGGGATCTCAGCCTTGAGAAAGGTCGCTGCGGCGCCGCAGGCCTTGATTCGTTTTCGTCGACAAGCGCCCGCGCAGGTGAAAGGATCATGTTCCGCCGCACACGCAGGCTCAAGAGGAGGATGGTCATGAAGCGCAACACGTTCGTTGCGGCCCTGACTGCTGCCATTGTCAGTGCCGTGCTTTCAGTCTCGGTCAGTCACGCTCTCACTCCCGGTGTCACCACGGTAAACAACTCGACAACGCTCACTCCAGCGTCGCTGAGCCAGCTTCAGACCGCGCTTACGCAGGAGGAACAGGCCACCGCAACAGCGACCGCGGGCCAGTTGACCTCGCTCACCAACCTCGTGACCAGTCTGAGCACGCAACTCAAAGGTCTCACGACCACGGTCAACGGTCTCGCCCCTGTCGTCCACAGCATCGCCGAACGTGAGTACGCCATCTGTTACAACGACGACCAAGGCAATGGATATCCCGACGGACTAGCCACGAACACGACCGCAGCTGATTTCCTCGCGCCTTGTTACGCCGGCTTTTATCGGAGAATCCCCTACTTCAACGCCGACGATCTGTACAGCGCTCCCGCGCCTAAGGGCTAATCGAGCCAACCCGGCCGCGGGCGCTCTTGGACCCGCGGTCGCGCAAACACGGCCGCGCGGATGGTCGTCTGCGCTCGTACGCGCGCGTTCCGACGGCCTTGTCGCCTCCCGTGCGAGGGGCCGGCCGCCTGCGCCGGCTGGGCCCTCGCCGGGAGCTCTGAATCGCGGCCTCCTGAAGCTTCTGCGACGTTGCAACGCGACACGGGGGCGTCAAGCCGTTACGGCTGCGCCGGCGTTGCCCCGCGATGCCCGAAGAGAATGGGAGTCGACTAGAGTCGGAGTTCCATGCATCCGAATCGCCTGGTGTTCTGTGTCCGGCGATGTCGGTGTTATGGATACTCAGCCTCTTCGTGGTTGGCTCTGCCCGTGCGGTGCCGAAGCCGGCACCCAAGTACTGTCTCGGAGCGAGCGGGTGGGATGGCCGGCTCAAGGGCCAGGCTGGTTGCCTGTCCGAGAGACGGCCATTTCAGCCGCGAAGCCCTTGTGCTGCGTAACTGAGCCGATCCGTACTGGGCCGATCCCGGGGGCCTCGGGCCGATCCAAACTGAGCCAATCCCGACCTGAGCCGATCTCGAACTCGGTCAATTCAGTCGAGCGCTAGATCAGCTCAGCTCAGCTCGGCTCAGCTTGACTCAGCCGGATCAAGGCCGCCGGAAACTCAGGTCCGGGTGAGAAGCGTTCGTGGCCCGAACTGGAAGACGATGAGGGCCTCCGGGAACGACGCAGATTTGATTCGTGCTCTCATCCAAGATGAAGTAGGTGTCGCTCGGACACGCTCGGCGCCACGAGAGGCTGCGTCCTCAGGCGCCCCAATATCGCCTGGATATTGGGGCTCCCCATGTTGAAGAAGCAAGATAGTGTCTTCCTCGCGTCACCCAGCGCGCCCGATCGACCAGCGTCATTCCTGTAATGAGCTTTAAGACGCGAATGTGGGAGCGAATCGATGCGTCCCCGTTCGGATCGTTGACGCTATCGACGACACCGAGGTCAGGGGGAAACTCCGTGCTGAACGGCCACGCGACCTCGCGCGACGACGAATTGCGCCCGCGTGTTGGGATAGCCTGAAACGCGGAGGAGCAAGGTCTTCGGATAGAGGCGACGCCGCGCCTCCGTGATAAACCGGTGGTTTGAGAGAATGCAATCGATGATTCGAGGGCCCCCAGCTCGAATGGCGTTTGCAGCTCCCACGGGGCACGGCAAAGAGGACAGGGATCGCCGTGCGCGGGCTGTCGATCCTGATCGGGTTCCTGGGCGCTTCGCTGATCGCTGGTTGCGGTCGATCCGAGGCGGGCGCACAGCCTGCGGTTCATTCCCCCGAGCAAGGTGCAAAACCTGGTCTGGCCCAAGAAGCGGGTGTCGGTTCCGGGACTCAACGTCAACAAGGTCATCTTGATCACGCAAGCCCAACGGTTCTCGCCGAGTTCGATTTCTTGCTCGGTTCCCGGGACAAGCGAGCCTGACCGTGTTCGCGAATGCTTCAGACGCGTATCGCTACGTGCTCACCTGTATCCGCAACGGCACTGTGGCTATGGGAGGAGTGACTTGCTTTGCGGCCCGCCGCTGCTGCGCGTTGCCAACGTCGTGCTCTATTACAAGCCCACGCTGTCGAAGGTGGACAAGCGTGCCCTGATAGGGATACGCCCGTTTTGGCAAACCTGTGTCGCCCTAGTCCGCGCTCGGGCTGGGACTGAATCGGGCTAGACGCCCCTCGCCTGCGCTGGAGCCCGCGAATGACGCATGTCGTCGCTGCCAATCCGGTCTAGATTTCGCTAATTCGGAGCCGGGTTGTGCTCGATCTGCTGGAGGAATCAGCGATCACGGATCGCGAAGATCGGGCGCGATAGGCGCGGGAGCGTCGTGTTCAGCGTGCGTCGCTGAGAGGGTCCGTGCGGTGAAGCAAAGGCTGCTCGATAAAGCGGTACGAAACCGTCACGGCGACGGCGGTGAGGAGCAATGTCAGGGCCACGTCTGCCCGGTGAGCGCAAGTAACGGGTAGTGCCAGAGGTAGCGAGCAGTTGGTTTGTGCGTCCGATCACGCCGAGTGGTCTGTTGGAAAGCGCGCGAGCGGCGAGGCCGTTACAATATCGAGCACCCCGCGCATGAGCGTAGCTGCGCGGCGCCGAAGGTCAGCACGAGCGGGTGGGGAGAGCGGTACCGTGCCGTAGAACAACAGCATTGAGGAATCGGTAGGCAGAGTGCGACGCTAACCTGCCGACCCGAGACGTGTGCCCGCCCGCTCGCACGGGCGGTCGCCACAGCACAGCCGAGCAGGATCGGCTCCAGGTAGACGTAGATCTGAGTTGCAGGCGCCCGAGATACGGCCGGCCGACGTAGGCGAGCGCAGCGATCGCGAACACCAACACCATGAGGCACCACGTCAGCGAGCGGCAACGCAGTCGGGTCATCAGCGCGATGAGCGCGATCGGCCAGACGACATCGAGCAACTGCTCTTCGATCGCAAGTGACCACAGGTGCCTGGCGGCCCAGGGCGAGATCAGATGCGGAGCGATGAAGTTGGCAGCGTAGGGAGGCCGGTCTGGGCATCCACCGGCCCGCGCCATCCCGGATGGAGGACGACGACCTGATAGCCGGCAAAGACTGCGAGCGTCAGGGCTAACACCGCGAGACGGCGCCGTACGCATTCCTTTGTAGAAGGTCCGGAGCACGATTCATCGTATGTCTGCCACTCCTGGATCGGCACATTCGTGATCGGGTAGCCAGAGAGAACGAAGAGAGAGGTTGACGCCGAGCTGCCCTGCCTGAACCTGCCAGCAATGTGCGACGACGACACCGATAATCGCTATCCCTGAAGGCCGTCGAGAGACGAGACTCATTTCCATACGCGCCAACCCATTCGGCCCAAAACCCCCCGTCCAAAGCAAGCTAGACACGCAACGATCAGCGACCCGTCTCTGTGACAGCATTTTCCCCCGAAGACTGGTCGTATTCTGTCCCGACTAAGTCGCTGCGCCCTCCGGGAAACTCAACCCACCCATAGTAAACATGCACACGACGCTCACGTACCTGAGGGCAGGCATCCGGCAAGCTCTCCCTCGGCAGTTGTCACCATCATCAATGCCTCGGCACAGGTTTTCAGGTCCCGGCGAACCATTAACCATGGGGCCTCCGGCCGTGCCTGTTCTCCAAGGACGATGAAGCGTGTGTGGAGCAGGAGACGCCCGCTCAGGACGCAGCTTCGGATAGCGGACGCTCGCAGTTCAGCGATGACTCACTGTGGTGATAACTACCATGGGGCTTGAAGGTCGTTCAGGCCATATCCGATAGCCACTTTGCCGCCCCAGCTTCCAGCCGCTCGCCAGAAGTTCCTCCGTTCGAGACCACGGCCGGTGCAACCTCGCCCAGCCTTCGGCGTAGGGGCCGGCAACGGCGTTGTCGTCGGCCCGAGAAGGAGCGGCGGGGTGGAGTTAACCGCCGACGCGCCCGCCCAAGCTGCCGATGGCTTGCGGGTGAAAAGCAGACCGCCGAAACATCAGAAGTGAGATCAACTGCTGAATATCTGTCCGTCACGGTTCGCCCTTCACGATCGCGTCGGCTGGGTAGGTCGTCGTACGCCGCTGCCTCGAGGCGTCGCCGGCAATTCCCTAGGGGACTGCTCGAGCAGCTTGCGCTGCTGCCGTGCTCATGCCGCCGTTCCACGCCGTCGCTTCCATCAAGGTTTGCCGCCCGATGAGCATGCTCACCGCCGTTTGCCCAGAACACGTAACTGTGGTTCACTGCTACGCCGTCTGGAACGTCCGAGGAGCCCGGAATGAAGCTTCGCTCCACGTGCAGACCCCCTGGTCGGCACGACCGACCGCGTAGGTGAAGTAGGGGCCGCGTGATGTTTCAGTGCACCAACGCGATCGGTCCAGTAGATGCTGGCTGTCTACGGCGATGCCGATAGGCGAGTCGCCGGCTTCGATGAAGCTGTCGTCGAGGTTGTGGCCGATGAG
>CAWEVP010000002.1:0-27512 GCA_963812555.1 uncultured Actinomycetota bacterium
CCCGGCGCCACGGCTGCCTAGCTGAGCTTTCCGTCGCGGCTCTTCGAGCGCACGGCGGCCCGAATCAGTGGCACTCGTGGCGGTCGGTGCGCCCGCAGACCGGACAGCGGCGGGGCGTCGACTTCCACTCGAGGAGCTTCTTCTGCGTGCCCGCACGAATCATCAGCGCACCCGCTGCCAGGGTCGGCAGGACGAGTGCGAGCACATGAAGGTCGGAGGAGCTCATCCCGTCTGGGCGTGCCCGGCTACCCAAATAGGCAACGGCACTCGGTACCAGCCACGGCGCTCGATTCCCATAGCGCAGTAATACCCGTACGCCTCGTCCTGTCAAACGCCGATCTGGGTGTCGTCCTCGGCTCAGGCGGGCAGCTCGGAGAGTGGGAACGACCGGTGCACACGGGGTGGGACGAGGAAGTTCTGGCGGTGCGTCGCCTTGATCACGCTGTTGATCCCCAGGTTCTTCGAGCGCGGCGCGATCGGGAGGGCGGGCGCCCCGGTCAACTTGCCGTCCATCGCGAGCCGGTTTCGCCTGAAGTCGTCGCTCGACGGGTTGAAGACGACGAAGTGCAGGCCGGCAGCGGCTCCTTTCTCCATGCCGTCCCGCTGCGGATCGATGCTGTACGAGAACGGCCGGTCGAGGGTGTTGAAGTCGGCGCGATGCGCGATCGGGGTTCCCTTCCCGTAGCAGGACACCGTCGGGTCCGAGCACGGCGTGCCTCAGGCGCGAAGAGGTCTGGATCGAGCCGCTATGGCCGACGAGGCCGTGGCGGTGGACGTCGGCCATCACCTCGCGGGTGGTCTCGGTCTGCGCCGGGCCCTGTGGCAGCGTCTGCCTTCCCGGCGCGACCTCGAGCCCGGCCTGAACATCGAAGCGACGCGTCCGGGGTGCGTGGTCTTGCCGTACCACGCCTCGAGGTCCTCGTAGAGGTGCGAGAGGTGCAGGTGCGACCCGTGCCGGAAGTACTGGCTCGGCGCCAGGTCCACGTAGCCGAGTGTCTCGAGGTTGACGATCCGCTCGCGCCCGGTCTTCTCCTTCGGCGTCGAGGTGAAGCCGAGGAAGAGCTCGGCTCCGTGTGGGATCGACTCGGCTCCCGGGACCCCGGCCGCGGTCGCCATCAGCTTCGGCAGGCCCGCACCGCCTGCGAAGCCGCCACCGGCAAATCCCCGCCGCCTGCTCGTGACCTGCAGGAAGGCGGTGTCGTTCGAAAACAGGGTCTCGAACCCTTCGGCGATGCGATCGAGCGAGTCGCTGCGAAGGAGCACGGCGATGTCGTTCTCGTCGAGGACGAGATCGAGCGGGTCGCTCGGGAACCGCTCGGCGGCCTCGAGCACGGCAACCGGCCGTCCCTGCGCCGCCGTTCGCGCGGACGTCGCGCGGAAGGTACGCGCCTTGTCTGGCCCGGCACGAAGCGGTGGAAGTACGGGAGGCCCCAGGCGACCATCACGGCCAGGCCACCCGGTGTCGAGGGGTAGCGGTCGTCGAGGAGCTGCAGCCGCTGCTCGAGCTCTGCGCGCGCAGTCCCGACGCCGGTTGAGCCCGGGTCGAGCTGAGCCTTGGCCGTCACGACCTCGCTGTAACGCGGGGGCTCGAAGACAATCACGCCCTCGCTCGTCACGACGTGGAGGCCCTGGATGATGTGCTGCTCGGGAAAGTGCGCGATCGGTGGGGCCGGGCGCGCCGGGGCGGCCGCGAACGCGTCGGCGAGGCCGTAGACCCGGCTTGTGACCGCAGCAGCGGCGGCCGATTGCACGAAGCGGCGGCGCGTGAACCCCATCGCTCCAGGTACGGGATTCGACCGTACGCCGGATTTCGGCGCCGTCGACTAGGACGCGGCGGCGGCGAGTGTCGCGCGATACAGCCCCACGACCTGCTCGGCGATCGCCGTCCAGCTGAACTCCTTACGGCTCGCTCCCGCCCTGCCCGGCCGAGCTCGCGGGCGCGCACCGGGTCGGCGAGGAGCGTGTTGATGCGCTCGGCCAGGTCGTGGGCGAAGAGCCCGGGTCGACCGGCTCGCCCGAGGGGCCGGCGACGATCGGGACGAGCAGCCCGGTGACGCCGTCGTCGACGACCTCGGGGATCCCGCCGACACTCGTCGCGACGACGGGTATCTCGCAGGCCATTGCCTCCAGGTTGACGATCCCGAGCGGCTCGTAGACCGACGGGCAGACGAACACCGTCGAGTGGCTCAGAAGCTGGATCAGCTCGGGCCGTGGAAGCATCTCCTCGATCCAGACGACGTGACGCCCCGTTGCCCGCAGCAGCTCGACCTTCTCGAGTGCCTCCCGGCCGAGCTCGGGTGTGTCGGGTGCCCCGGCGCAGAGCACGAGCTGAACCGAGGGGTCGAGCTCGTGGGCGGCTTCGAGCAGGTGGGGGAGCCCTTTCTGGCGCGTGATCCGGCCGACGAAGATGACCGTCTGAGCCCCGGGGTCGACTCCGAGCCGGGCCAGGAAGCCGGTTCCGGGATCGGGCCGGAACTGGCTCGTGTCGATGCCGTTGTGGATCACCGTGACGTGCTCGGGCGCAATCAGCGGATAGACGCGCAGGATGTCTTCCCGCATTGCCCGGGAGACCGCGACGATCGCGTCGGCGGACTCGAGCCCTGTCCGCTCGCAGAAGCACGAGAGTGCATAGCCGCCGCCGAGCTGCTCGGCCTTCCACGGGCGGAGCGGCTCGAGGCTGTGGACGGTTGCGACGTGGGGGATCCCGTAGGTGAGCCGTGCCAGGTGGCCGCCGAGGTTCGCATACCAGGTGTGGCTGTGCACGAGCGAGGCCCCGCCGACGCCGCCGGCCATCGCCAGGTCGACCGACATCGCCCGTAGTGCAGCGAGCTCGGGTGCCGCCCCCGCCAGCGAGTCCCACGGCTCGTAGGCGACGACGGGCGGGGAGCTGCCGGCGGGCCTCGGCTCACCCCAGCAATGCACCGTGACGTCGACGAGCCGCTCGAGCTCGCGGGCGAGGTACTCGACGTGGACGCCCGCGCCGCCGTAGACGTCGGGCGGGTACTCGCGTGTAAGCAGCGCGACCGGTAGGCCGGGGCTCGAGCGTGAGTGACGGCTTGTGTCGTCCCGGCTCGAGCTCTCAGACGCCGACACGCTCGCCCTTGCCGACGACGACGATGCCCCCGGGCGAGACGACGAAGCGCTCACGGTCGCGGTCGAGGTCGACGCCGAGCTGGGCGCCGGGCTCGATCACCACGTTCTTGTCGACGATCGAGTTACGGACGATCGCGCCTTCGCCCACCTCGACGCCGTCGAGTAGCACGGACGCCTCGACCCTGGCGCGTGACCGGACGAAGACGCCCGGTGAGAGGACGGAGCGGCGCACGAGCCCGCCCGACACGATCACTCCGGCGCACACCATCGAGTCCACCGCCATGCCCATCCGGTCGGGGTCGCCGAAGACGAACTTGGCCGGCGGCTGCCGGTCGGCCTGCTTGTGGATCGGCCAGTCGCGGTTGTAGAGGTTGAAGATCGGATCGGGTGAGATCAGGTCGACGTGAGCCTCGTAGTAGGCATCGAGCGTCCCGATGTCGCGCCAGTAACCGTGCTCGCGCTCGGAGACGCCCGGCACGACCCCGTGGACAAAGTCGTAGACCTGCGCCGCGCCGCGCTCGACGAGCATGGGGATGATGTCTCCGCCGATGTCGTGCTTGGACGCCGGGTTCTTCGAGTCGGTCGTGACCGCCTCGATCAGGTCGGCGGTACCGAACACGTAGTTGCCCATCGAGGCCATCACCTCGTCGGGAGCGTCGGGTAGGCCGACGGTGAACTCCGGCTTCTCGCGAAAAGCCGTGATCTGGCGGCCGTCGGGGTCCACGTCCATCACCCCGAACGGATCGAGCCTGCTCGATCGGGACCCGTATCCCCGCCACGGTGACGGCTGCGCCGCTTGCCATGTGCTGCTCGATCATCTGGCGCGGGTCGATGCGGTAGACATGGTCGGCGCCGAACACGCAGACGACGTCGGGCTTCTCGTCGCCGATCAGGTTCAGGTTCTGGAAGATCGCGTCGGCCGAGCCCGAGAACCAGTGGGGGCCGCGCCGCATCTGCGCCGGCACCGGGACGACGTAGTTGCCGAGGAGCTGCGAGAACTGCCAGGTCGCCGCGACGTGACGGTCGAGGCTGTGGCTCTTGTACTGGGTCAGGACGGCGATCCGGAGGATGCCGCCGTTGACGAGGTTCGAGAGCGCGAAGTCGATCAGCCGGTAGTTGCCCCCGAACGGCACCGCCGGCTTGGCGCGATCGGCAGTGAGCGGCCAGAGGCGCTTGCCCTTCACCGCCTGCCAGCACGATCGCGAAGGGCCTGGCTGCGCTCACGGCGCAAGCCTAGTGCACCGATCCGCGGGTTACGCGCGCCGGCTGCGCGCCGTGGTCCCGCTCAGGCCGGGTAGATCTTCTCGACGTAGTCGTTGACCATTCGCGTTGCGCCGAACACGGGGGCGAGCGTGATCAGCGCCTCCTTGACGCGGTCGCACCAGCCGTGCGGCACCCCGGCCGCGTCCCGGTCGTTGAACAGCGGGATCACCTGCGTTCTCCAGCAGGTCGTAGAAGAGCTCGGCGTCGCGGGCATCGACTGCATCCGGGTCGCTGTCGGCGTCGCCGTCGCCGGGGATCGCCCAGCCGTTCGAGCCGTTGTAGGCCTCGGCCCACCAGCCGTCGAGGACGCTCAGCTGGAGCGCGCCGTTGAAGGTCGTCTTCATGCCGCTCGTGCCGCTCGCCTCCATCGGCTTGCGGGGCAGGTTGACCCAGAGGTCGCAGCCGGCGACGAGCTGCGCGGGCGATGCCGATGTCGTAGTCCTCGACGATCACGACCCGTCCCGAGATCTCGCGGCCGCCATGCTCGAACGCATAGAAGCGCTGCAGCGCATCCTTGCCCGGCTCGTCGTTCGGGTGCGCCTTGCCGGCGATCACGAGCTGGGCGGTATGCTCGCCGGTGAAGATGCGACGGGCCCGGTCGGGATCGTGGGCGAGGAGGTGGAAGCGCTTGTAGGTCGCAAGCCGCCGGGCGAAGCCGATCGTGAGCGTGTCCGGGTCGAGGCTCGACTCGATCCAGCGCACGTAATCGAGCTGCTCTCCGCGTAGCAGGCTGTCCTGGCCCGCTTTCGCACGAACGAACTCGACCAGGCGCGCCCGCGACTCGCAGCGCGCCGCCCAGAGCTCGTCATTCGGGATCTTCTGCACGCCCTCCCAGGAGGCGGCGTTCGCGGGCGCCCGGTGCCAGTCGCCGTCGAGGTGACGGGTGAAGAGGTCGCGCATCGGCTCGGAGACCCAGCTCGGCATGTGGACGCCGTTCGTCACGTGCGTGATCGGAGTCTCGGGCTGGTTTCCGAAGAGCGGCCGCCACATCTCGCGGGCGACCTCGCCGTGCAGCTTGCTGACGCCGTTCCGCTTCCGGCTCACCTTCAGTGCCAGCGGGGTCATGCCCGGGGTCGGGGTTGCCCGGGCGAGCGGCAGAGATCGAGAAATGCCTCGTCGTCGAGCCCGAGCCGCTTGCCGAGCGAGCCGAACGCGGCGAGGAACTCGCCCGGCGCGTAGGTCTCGTTGCCCGGCGGCGACCGGGGTGTGCGTCGTGAAGACGAAGTGCTTCCTGACCTCGTCGAACGCATCGTCGGCGGAGGCGCCGTCGGCCATGCGCTGGGTCACGAGCTCGAGCGCGGCGAGCGCGGGGTGGCCCTCATTCAGATGGATCACGGCGGGGTCGAGGCCCATTGCCTGGATCAGGCGGGCGCCGCCGATCCCGAGCAGCCCGTACTGGGCGAGCCGCACGGCGCGGTTCCCCTCGTAGAGCCGGGCGGTCGTCCAGCGCTGGACCGGCGTCGTTCTCCGGCAGGTCGGCGTCGAGGAGAAAGAGCGGCACGCGCCCGACGTCGACCTGCCAGACCTGAAAGATCAGCGCGGAGCCGAACAGCTCGACCTCGAGCAGGAGCGGGGTGCCGTCGGCCTCCGTGACCCGCGCCATCGGCAGCGACTTCGGGTCGAGCTGGAGCCAGTACTCCTGCTGGCGGCCGGCGATGTCGAGCCGCTGGCGGAAGTAGCCGCGCCGGTAGAGAAGGCCGATCCCGTACGTCTCGAGTGCCTGGTCGCTTGCCTCCTTGAGGATGTCTCCGGCGAGGACGCCGAGGCCGCCCGAGTAGACGGGGAGCGACCGATGGAAGCCGAACTCGGCGCACATGAAGACAACGGGGCCGTCAATCCCCGGGCGCCGCCGGAACGGCTCGGCGAGCTCGGCCTGGAGGCGGGCGGAGAGCGCGCCGATTCGCGAGAGCAGGGCCGGGTTGCGTTCGACCGCGAGCTGGGTCAGCGGCCAGAGATCGGTGAGGAACTGGACGGGGTTCTCACCCGAGAGCTCCCACCGGTGCGGGTTGATGTCGCGGAACACTGCCGGCCCGTCCGGGTCCCAGCTCCAGCGGTAGTTGTAGGCGACGCGGGCGAGCGGCTTCAACCCGTACGAGAGCTTGTCTGCGAGGACGTTGACTCGGCCTCTGTAATCGGTCGTTGCTGAGTAGATCGGCTCCGCCACAGGCCCTTCGTCTATCACGCCGGGAGACTGCCCCGAATAGACAACCTCCGAACGGATCGCCGATCGCCAAGCCGGTTTTGCGATGGTTCAGCCATCTGCCCCTCCCGGGGCCGGTGCATTCGAGGCCGTGCGCGGCAGCAGCTCGAAGACGAGCGCGACGGCCTGGCCGCGGCGCTTCACGCCGAGCTTGCGATACAGGTTCTCGAGGTGCTTGCGCACAGTTCCATGCGCAATGCCGAGGTCGGCGGCTATGTCGCGGTCGTCTGCGCCTTCGGCAAGCAGCTGCACGATCTCCGCCTCACGGACGGTCAGGCCGAGCAGCTGCAGCTCGGGCAGGCTGGCGGTTGCGCGACGCTCGTAGAAGACGAGCGCTCCTGCGTTGTCGGCGTCGGGAACGAACTGGACGACGAGACTGCGGTTTCCGTGCCGGGCGATCAGCGGGGCGCGCAGCTGGAGAGCGGCGGCGTCCGCCGAGGCCCGGGCCGGCGACGCCTCGCCTGTGGAGGGTCGGTCCCGGTCGGGCTGCCCGGCCAGCCAATGCTCGACCGGCGCAGGCAGCCAGGACCCGCGTGGCGGAGCAGCGAAGTAGGTCTGCAGAAGAGCCTTCGCCTCCGGTGTGAGACCGCGCTGCGGCGGGTCGAGCTCCACCATGTGGGTGCCCGAGTCGCGTAGGGCGCTCGTCAGCGAGTCGAGCCGGAGGCGGATGGCGGATCGTTCGAGCGCGAGCTGGTGAGACTGCGCGAGGTGGGGGCGGAGCGCGTTCAGGACGGCGCGGTCCCGTTCGTCGAAGTCGCTCTCCGTCCGGCTGAGCGCGATCGCGATGATGCGCGGCAGCGCAGCGGGAAGCGTGACCGCAATTTGGTATTCGACGCCCAGCCCGCCGTAGACCTCCCGGTAGAGGGCGGTGCGGTGAAGCTCCTCGAGCGTCATGAAGTCGGAGAGCTTGCGGGCCGTGCCGTCGCCGGTCGCATGGTGGCGGATGAGCGGATGCTCGCTTGCCAGTCGCCCGAACGCCTCGACCTGCGCCTCGCTGACCGTGTAGTCGGGCGGATCGACGAGCGCGACGACACGCTGGGCATCGGGGTCGACCTCGTTGAACGAGGCGACCGAGCAGGCAACGAGGCTGCGCACGGTCTCGAGCGCGACCCGGCCGAACTCGTCGGGGTCGCGGGCAAGGCGGATCCGTTCCACCGCTTCCAGGAGCGCAGTGAGGTCGGCGTCGTCCAGAGCGTGCCGCGTCACCGAAACGATGCTACGGGGCTTTCGGCCGCCGAGATACGCGAAACCGCTTATTGCCGGGCGCGATCTGCTCTGCTTGACTCGAATGAGATGGTGATCGAACCGACCGTTGCACGCGGACGGGGCCGCGGCGCGCGCCGCCGGCTCGCCGTGGTGGCCGCCAGCCTCGGCCTGATGGGCTTTCTCGTCTTGCCTTCCGTTGCGAGCGCCTGCACGGACAGCTGGGCGAAAGCGGCGAGCGGTGACTGGGGTGTGGGTGCCAACTGGAGCACGGCAGCATCCCCTCGTCGACAGACGATGTTTGCATCACGCTCCCGGGGACATACACGGTGAGCGTCGTACCCTGGAGCATCGGTACCGCCGATCCGAATAACAACGGCGCGAACGTCCATTCGCTCACACTCGGTGCCGCCAGCGGGGGCGGCACCCAGACGCTTGCGGTCGATCGGGCAGGGCAGCACGTCGAACTCGAACGAGCAGCTCAGCAACGTCTTCGTGAACATTGGCGCTGCCAGCACGATCTCGGCCCACGGCGTCCTGCTGCTCGACTCGACGGACGGCGGCTCGACGCTGCCGGGAAATCCGAAGGGTGGCTCGGCCTCGTTCAGCGGGCGGCGCGCCGCTCGACAACTCCGGCAAGGTCGTGACGGAGGTCGCCGACGCGAAGAACAAGGTTGCGAACACCACGCAGTTCGCCGTGTCGCTGACGAACGAGCCGGACGCGACGCGTGAGCGACAACTCCGGAACGCTCAGGTCTCGGCGATCGACAACCGTGGCTCGTTCACCGTCGCCGGCACGCGGCGGTGACGGTCTCTGCCGGCGGCGTTCGCCGGCGCCGGGAGCCTGACCAACGACGGCCTCGTTCGTGAACAACGGCACGGTCATCGTCGCGCAGCACGTCGGGCACCGTGGCCTGGACGCAGGAGGGCGGCTCGGTCAAGGGCAACCCCGTCATGCTGCAGGGCGGCTGCGGCGCTCGTCGACAAGGCGGGCGCGGCGCGATTCTTGCTCGACTCGGGAGCGCCACGGTCACCGGGACGATCCCGCCGGGCAGACCGTTACGGTGGAGGGCGAGGTCTACAACTACCAGGGCAAGAACTACAACTCGACCACGCTCGGCGCTCGGCAGCAAGACGCTTGTCAACGACGGCACGCTCGTGCTCGACGCGCAGGGGAGCGGTAACACGTCCGGGCGGCGGCGTCGTCGCCGGCTCGGGCGGGATCGTCAACAACGGCGTGATCGAGGCCGAGGACACGGATTCGGCCTGGTATGTGCAGTTTCAAGCCGGGCCTCACGAACGGCCACCACGGCGTGATCTACGTGAAGAGCGGAACGTTCATCGACAGCGGCGGCGGGTCGCCGTGACAACGACGGGACGCTGAAGCTCGGCCCTCACACCCTGTACATGCTCGACTCGGGCACCACGATCGTCGAGAAGGCCGACGCCACGTTCGTGCCGGAGATCAAGGGCGCGGCGAGCATCGGGCAGCTCCAGCTGACCGCGCCTTGCTGCGCCGGCCCGGGAAAGTTCATGGCGGGCGGCACGCTTGCCCCGCTGCTCGTCGGCGGGCATCCGAAGGCAAAGGCCGACCTGCAGGTCGTGCTGCTCGACGGCGGTGCCTTCAGCGGCACCTTCAAGCGGTTTGGCAAGGGCTTCACCGCCGATTACAAGCATGAGACGGCGACCCCGGCTTTCGTCGGCGCCGTCTACACCGGGTAGGCCACCGAGCCGAAGCGGGTGTGGCGGGCGAGAGGCGCCTTCTCGGCCGCCACACCCTCTTCATGGATTCGCGCCGAGCCTTTCGTCTGTCGGCGCGGACAAGGACTCGGGGAGGCGACTCGGTCGCCGCCTCCCCTCACGTCAAGATGCCGCGGCTAGACCGGTGTTACGGCAGGCATCGCCGTCTGTGTCCGGTAGCCGGCGATGCTCGCCGCGATCGTCCAGGTGATGAGCGCCAGGAGGCCTGGGAAGAACGCGTAACCGAACACGCTCCCGTTGCCCGTGTTGTTGATGATCGTCAGGAACGTGATGAGGAAGCAGACCCCACCGATCACCGCTACGAAGCCGGTCCAGCGCGAGAAGACTCCGCTCCGCAGCGTCAGCACGCCTGCGGTCATCAGGAAGGCGGCAAAACCCATTGCGCCGACCAGGAAGGGCCCGGTCGAGCTAGTGGTCACCGCCCTACTCACCGCGGGGTTCGCGTGAGCACCCGGGGCACTCGCAGCGGCGATCGTGATGAACGCCATAGTCGTGCCGACGATGCCGGTTAGCGCACCGGCGAATGCGACGCGCGCGAGTCCGGCGCCGCGAACCGGGGTTTCGGCACGTTCGAGGGCGCCCCGAATGGCAGCGATGAAGTAGAGGAAGATGAAGGCTGCGAGCAGCATTGCGAACGCACTGATGCGGCCCTTCCCCTGGTTGTCGTGCGCCCACGCCGTCCACTCCTGATCCGGCGCCGTGTAGTGGGGGTTCTTGGCAACGCTTGTGACCCACCCGATGACGAAGAACGGGACGAACGCGACTCCGGAGAGAGCCATGAGCCTCTGCCGCCGCGGTAAGCGGGTGCCGGCCGCTGCATGTGCGAGGTGCGGAGTTGGCAACGGTTGAGTCGTCAAGTCGCGCTCCGGGAAAGAATCGGGGAATCACGCCGGAAGCCCCAGACGGTGCAGTAGACACCGAGGAAGAGCTCCCAGAGGAACTCCGGGGCGGTGGCGATGCCTTGCAGCGAGTGGAGCGTGCTGCTCGGATGGTTGCCCCCGAACATGATCGCCGTCCCGGTGATGATGATCAGCGGACCGCCGATGAGGCCAAGCCAGGCCACCCGTCGCGGCACGAGGCCCGTGCGGTACATCAGATAGCCCAGGATCAACCCGTTCCCCCAGCCGACGACCCAGCCCGGGCCGAGCAGGAACGTCCAGTCCTTGATCGCGGCCAGGGTGTAGGCGACCGTTCCCTCGGACGCGTCCTGCGACCTGGTTCCGCAAAGTGATGATCCCGAGCACCGAGACGATGCCGACGAGGATGAACACGCACTCGAAGACCCGCGCCGTCACGTAGCCGAGCGCCAGCTCCTCGCTTTGCCGCTTGAGGATCGGGAAGATGACGACGGCGGTGCCGATGTTCGCGATGATCAGGAGCAGCTCCAGCAGCGCCCCGAAGAGGATCCGGTGGTCGTGCCCGGCACCCGCTATGTAGGCCACGGGATCTCTGAGTAGCGGCTCGTAGAGCAACAGCGCCGGGATCGACGTGATGAACGTGAGGAGATAGAGCACGCCAAAGACGCGCGCTCTCTTCTGATCCAAAGGCATAGCCAGCCTTTCCCTTTCCGGCGGTGACAGGTAGGAGGATTCCCACGACACCTGCACGGTTAGGGGGACGACGGTAGTGCATACGCAAAGGGCTCGCACGAAACCCTTTGCGGGAAAGGCACCCGGGTTGTCTAGACAGGAACTCCGTCAAGCAGGCTGTTCCGAAGCGGGCGCAGCTGGGATCGCGAACCGGCGACCGAGGGGGTTGTTGGCTGTTTGGCGTGGTCATCCCCGCCTTCTGTCGGTCTCGCGGTGTCGTGCGGCGGGCTACGGTCAGTCGGTGACGGGGGTCGAGGATGGTCTGTGTGCGCGCGGAATCTCGCGCGTGGGGATGTGGCTTGTCTGCCTAGCAGCAGCCGGTTGGGCCGCGTTTGCGTTGTGGGCCGGTTCCGCTGCAGCGGCTGGAGGCGGGCTCCTGAATGTGTTCAGCACAGGTCCCGGCTTCGCCGGGGCGTTCCCGACAGGGTTCGTGCCCGGAACGGACGGTGATGTCTGGTTCAGCCTGGTGCCCGCCCCGGGGGATTCGGTTGTCGGGAAGATCGCGCCCGACGGGACGATCACCGATTACAGCGGTGACTTCGAGCCGGGTGCGATCGTGTCGCGAGCGCTCGTCGGGCCCGATGGGAATGTGTGGTTCATCGAATATGGAGCAAGCCCCGCGATCGGAGAGATCTCAGCCACGGGGACGGTGGCCCAGTACCCGATCGATACCGCGCCCGAGAGCCCCGTGCTCGGGACGAACGGAAGCATCTGGTTCAGCGAGCCGCACGCCCTCGGTGAGATCACCGCCACGGGCCAGATCACGGTGTTCAGCACGGGGTTGCTCAGGGAGCCCGGGGACCTGGTGTCAGGGCCAGACGGGAATATCTGGTTTACGGAATCCGAGCCGGCGGCGATCGGGAGGATCACCCCGGACGGGACGATCACCAGCTACGACCTCCCGAGCGGCAGCGCCCCGGAGCAGATCACAGCCGGCCTCGGCGGGGATATCTGGTTCACCGATGTCGGCTCGGCACCGGCGATCGGCAGGATCACCACGGACGGGACGATCACTGAATATCCCGCGCCCGTCGGAGAGTCCAGTTCGATAGCGGCAGGGCCCGGCGGCGATGTCTGGTTCGGGGCCGGTGTCGGCTCGATCGGCCGTGTGGCCGCCGACGGGACGGTCACCGTGTACAGCATCGGCGTCCCAGGAACGGTAGGCGAAATCGTTCCGGGAGCCGATGGGAACATGTGGTTCCTCATCGACTCCTCCGCCGCGATCGGCGAGATCACGCCCTCAGGGACGATCACTGTCCATGACCTCTCTGGCGTCGGCTTCGAGCCAAACACGATCACCACAGCCGCGGATGGGATGCTCTGGAGCTACGGCCTCGTCGACTCGGACGTGCCGGCGATCGCGCAATATGACCTCGGCGCGCCTTCCGCCTCGGTCAACCCGCCCGCGATCTCCGGGTCGGGGAAGCAGGGAGACCCCCAGCAATGTGCAGGCGCGACCTGGGCGAGTTGGGCCGGCGAGCAGCCGCTACCCGACGCGTACGGCTTCGACGGCTACCAGTGGCTCCTCGACGGCGCCCCGATTGCCGGTGCGATCGGTCAGGACTACACACCGACAAGCGCAGACGTCGGGCACGCACTCGCGTGCAAAGTCACCGCGACCTACCCCTTCCTCGCGACGACGGTCTCCGCGACCAGCACCCCCGCCACGGTTCAGGCTGCGGGACAGCGGAGGCGGTGGCGGCGGCGGTGGCGGAGGCGGAGGCGGTGCCCCGAACCTGCATGTGGTCGTGAGCACGTCCCCGGCCCCACGGAACGTCGGTGACCAGTTCGACTACTCGCACCGTGGTCACGAACACCGGCGGCGCCTCCAACGGCAGCAGCCTGACCGTGAACCTGCCAAGCCAGGTCAGCTACCAGGGCTTCCACGTCGATCGCGGCCCCGGCTGCTCGGCGAGTGGACAAACGATCAGCTGCAACCTCGACTTCTTCCCGCCCGGCCAAAGCTCGACCGTCGAGATCGGCGCCCAGGTCATCGCAATCGGAACCGCCACCCTCACCACCTCGCACATTCTCCTCACCAGGGGACTACGACCCAACCAACAGCGCCGTCAGCTACACCCTCACGATCGGCGCAGGCAACGGTCCCTCGCCCGCCGCAACACCCCCGGCTCCCTCCTCCCCGTCACTCATCCCGGTCGCAGCGCTATTGAAGCTGTCGGGGCTCGAAGACGACTCTGCTCCATCTCAAACATCCAGCGTTGAGCTTCAAGCTGAACGCATCCAAAAGTACGAAGCTCACGATTAAGCTCCTTGGGACAGAACGGAAAGCTGCTCGCCTCCTGGAACAAAACCGGCCGCAAAGGCAATAACCTCTTCAAGCTCGTTCTCCCGCGAAAGGCGAAACACGCCGGGAAGGACAAGCTGGAGATCCTGCAACCAGGAACCAAGACCCCAAAGACCTACACGGTCAAACTGACATCCTGACGGTCCACATCACCGCACGGCCTGCGCGCCAACCGATCCACCACCCTCAAACGTAAGCACCCTCGCGCAGGGAAGAGAGATCCCGCCCGGCTACTGCATCTCGTCGCGATCTGCGTCCTCGATCTCAGCCGGGACGGTGCATGTCCGAGCCGCATCCGGCCGTGGCCCGGCGGTTCTGAGCTATCGGGGCCGTCCTCGCGCTGATGTCGTTTGATCTCGGCGTGCAGGCTGCGTAGGTTGTCGAGGTGTTCGGGCCGAAGCGCAGGGTGAAGGACGCGTCGGGGGACGAGTGGGAACTGTATGTCAGTCGGGCGGCGCCGCCGAGGGAGTTGGCGGGGCCGCGCGGGCAGGTTCAGAAGATCTTCGGCCCGTTCGAGTTCGGCTGTCTGGGGCTGCTTTTCGCGCCGGTCCTGCTGGCGTATTACGGATTGATCAAGTTCGTGGTAGCGCCTGGGTTGCGTCTGTTCGGGTCGTCGGTGAGAGGGCGCGCGACGGGACGGGTACGGATCGAGGCGCTGTGTTTTTACGGGACACGCCGGAGCCGCTACTGGACGACGACCGGGGATCAGCGCGACCGGGTGCTAGACGAGATCGCGGAGGGTCTCGTCTCGGGGCGGATCCCGAACCCGGAGGGAGCCACGTATCACGGCGAGCTCGAGCGCTGACGCGCATCCGCTTGCAGGGCGGAGTTTCCGAGCGGCCATCGATGAAGCTCGCGATCAGCCCCGCGCCCTCGTCCGTAAACAGGCTGACCTCCGAGGTCATTCCCGAACGGTGACACACCCTTGAGTGCCTACGGTAGGAGTCGTCGTCGATCCCTGATCTCCACGATCCAGGTCAGAGAAAAGATGCCGACGAAGAAGCCGATTAAGGCGCTGGAATCTGGTGCCACGAGCCGTAGATGGCATAGAAGAGCCAACCGAAGAACGCGGTCGAGGCAGCGAGGACAGCGGCGAAGACGAGAATCGTCTGAAGCGTCAGTGCTGCGAATCGCTTCACCCTGGTGTTCATCGCAGCTCCATACTAGGCCGTTCCTCAGGCGTACTTTGCGCGCTGGGGCAGAGCAGCGTCCTCGCCTCGGTCAGTACGAACCATGCGCTCATTTGAGGCTGCGGCTAGCCTCTCACGGGTGGCCCTTGTCGCCTCGGATCTCGGGCTCGGACGACGATTTTGCGGCGGGTGGTGGTGCTGGCGGGCTTGCTCTCCGGCGTCCTCTCGCCGATAGTGAGCGTGTGGGCAGGTTTGCGGGGGTAGCCGCTGTCGTGGCGGCGTTGGTCACCGTGTCGTTCGCCTCGGCGACGCCTACGCGGGCGAGCTGGGCGAAGGCGGCGAACGTGGTCTGCGCAACTGCAGACGGGCAGGTTCGCGCGCTCCCGGTTGTGACCGTCTCCACGTTCCTGAGCGACTCGATCGCATGGTCGCGGATAGGCGAAACGACAGTGAAGGCGTTCGATGCGATCCCTCGTCCGCAGAGTGAGGCTGGGACGATTGCAACGATGGCGACGATCGAGGAGAAGGAAGAGCTTCTCTTGCGGGCGAGTATCGCCGCCTACGAGCGAGGTCCTGCGTTCGCGAAGGCGTGGGCAAAGACGTATGGCGCGAAGGCGAGCGCGATGAACACCCACTTCAACGCCCTCGCGCGTCAGGTCGGCGCCAACGTCTGCGCCGAGAACCCATCGCCAAGCGGCGGCGCGACTATCGCGTAACGTGGGATGCGAAACGGCGACGCTGACGGGAACGAGCGCGGCTGCGACTACATCTCAGCATTGGCCTACGTTCAGCGCTGCTACGTTCAGCTCTGCTACGTCGCCAGCCCAGCCGACGGGCCTGCCAGCACGCGCCGGCTAGTGATCGGCGGTGGCTTCGACGACAAGACCTGGAAGGTCTACGCCTGGGCCTGTGGTGCAGCCGCGCGCGGCTCCGTCTTCGGTAACCGTTGACCGCCTCTGTCACCCGATACGGCCAGCGGTTCGATAAACGTCTGCCGAACCGGGGCGACCGGTGTCCTGAGGCCCACGGCTGGGACGTCCCACGCCAAAGGTCATGACCCAACCGTCAGAGCCGGGTGATGCTTTGGTCGAGGCTGCCTGATGCACCTTCATGTCGTAAGTGCGAAGTGGGTTATCGACCTACGCGCTCTCATCTGCGCGGGCGCCGATCACGTCGTTGGAGTACCACGAGTCGCCGCTGTTTGGGCAATGTGAGTCGGTATCTAGCTGAGCCAGGGGATGAGGACGATTGCGAGGCCGATCGCGTTGTACTCGGCGTGGGCAAGCATGCCGGCTCCGAGGCGACCCGTTTTGTGCTTGAGGTATCCGAGGACGACCGCCATCGGGAAGAGCAGGAAGGGCGCGAACGGGCCTTCGCCCAGGGTATGCGCGAACGAAAAAATGATGGCGGTGATGAAGAGTGCTGGGACAGGTCCACATCGGCGGCTGAAGACGCCCTGTACGAGACCGCGGAAGAAGAGCTCTTCAACGATCGGGGCGCCGACCACGGTTAGAAGCAGGAGGACGGTCCACGCGGCTGGTCCGTGCGGGGTCACACCCAGAACAGTCGGAGCGAGGCCCCGTGGTGTGTGGGCGAGGTGAAGATCGATCGCGACGAGAACCAGGTAGACGAGGGGAATGACGCGGCCTGCGATCGCCCCGAGGAAGGCAAGCCGAGCGTCGGAGAATCTGGGTAACGCGAGGCCGAAGTCGAGGCTGAGTTTTCCGGTTCCGTTTCGTTTCGAGGCGAGGTAGACGGCACCGAGGAAGCCTGCCCAGAGCGGGAGTTCCGAGACGAGTACGAACCAGGGGCTTGTCGCGCCGCTGTGCCCGAGCAGTTCGACGACAGCGACCGCCAGGCTTGCGATGACCCCCGCGGCAGCGCCGATCCCGGCGATCCCGCCGCCGCGGATGCCGGGCCCTTTCGCTGTTGGCTCGGGTTGATCAGGCCCGGGAAAGAGGTAGCTGCTCCATCGGGTCCCGTCCCACCAGCGCAGAGCCGCGAGCTGCCAAGGGTCCGGGTACCAGCCGGGTGGATGCTGGCTCGTGTCACTGAGCTGCCCGGTGGTTGCCGGTTCGGCGATTACCCCGGAAGGATCCACGTGCGTCGTGCCTCGACTACGGCTTCAGATCGACCACGACTGTGTGGGCGACCTTGTCGTGCCAGGACTGGTTTCGCTTGTCCCACAAGGGCGCAAGCGAGTCGATCAGGTACGGGATGTAAAGCAGGATCGTGAAGACGACTGTGATCATGAACCGCCCAAACGCCCGCCAGAATCCCACCCGGGCGCCAGTTCGGGCGTCTCGTACTGCGATCGAGAGCGCCATCTTGCCGACGGTCTGCCCTCTCCGCGAGCCGTTCATGATCGCGAAGTACAGCCCCACCGGAATCGACACAAGTACCCAGATGATGAGGAGCCCTGCAAGCAGAGCGGCTCCATGACTACTCGACGAGCCGGAGTTGCCATTTTGGCTTCCTGACCCGTTTGCGGCGATCCCGATGATCAACACCACGAAGAACACGCCCAATCCCAGAATGAGGTTGTCGATGATGAGCGCGACCAGGCGTTTCCACCATGGCGCCAGTCGAAGCCCGAGAACCGGGTCCACCTCACCAGCAACCGGCGGAGCCCAGCCAGCCGCACCAGCGATCCCTCCTGACGCCACGGGTCGCCACGGAGCAGAGGGCGCCACGGGCGTCATAACCGCCGAGGCTTGGAACATCGACGACGGTGGCGGTGGCGGTGGCGGCCCCATCGAAGGGTGGAGCTGGGGCGGATACCACTTCCCGTCCGCTGCAAGCCACCAGCCTGAACCCTGCGAGAACTCGCTCATCGCGGGACACTCCGACCCAGGAGCGCAAAGACACACGCAGGCATGTCTTCGGATATCGGCTCAAAACGAGCCCTACTTGATCTCGAATGGTTCAACATCGACCCCCCAAACATTGAGCGAGAACCCCGAGCTCCCACCGTAGGACTCCTCAGCAAGAAAAACAACCAGGCTGTCCGAGGACCAGCCAAATGTCTGGGTCACTCCTCAGCGAATCAGCTAACTCGCGGTCGCGAAGGTCCCCTCTCTCACCTCATCGGCTTGGTTTGCCTGGCTCGGGTTTTGCCTCGCTATCTGACCCAAGAAACTACGCGGCAAGACTGCCTGTAGATGTAGTCGTGGCCGTGGCGCCTGGCACGCCTGAGCGGGCGTCCCTGGGCGATTGAGTGAACGTTTCGAGCTCGATTCGGGCCGCTTGTTGCTCGGCCAAAGTGATCTCTTGCGCCCGCGCTGCTGCGCCGTGGAGGCTCGCGAAGATGACGACGGAGGCGATTCGGCCCTGCTGCCAGGCGAGCTGAAAGACTCCGACGCGTAGGTGACCGCCCTTGCCCAGAAGACCACACAGCGAGGCAGTGCCTCCGAATGCACCTTTGACCGAGAGCGTCATCAGATGCACCACCTTTGGCCCACACCCCTTTCTGGCGGCCGTGAGAAACGCGGACGCGTCGGACGACGTTTTCCAAACGGAGGCAAACGAGTCGATGCTCTCGTAGCTCGCCAAGCGACCTCTTACATAGGAGGCGTCGTAGCTGGCGACGAAACCCTTCGTCAACTCGGGCTTGTTGGGCGTATTGACATACGCCACGGCCGCTGAGTGCCGGCTTAGGTATTTGCCGTGTCCCTTATAGCCAGTCGGGAGATCCTGGATCTCCAAGACGAATGACTTCGGATCAAGACGCGAGGCTGCAACAGCTATCGGGGCTGCCAAACCAACGAACACGCAGAGGATGCTCGTGAAACTTCTCCCGACGGTCACCACCAAACCATCGTTGGTCTGCACCTGCGCGTCAACGGCTCCAGTCGCATCCGCGTGGCGAATCACGGTGACTAGACGGCGGCCCGATCCCAAACTTCGGGCCGAGCACCACTACGCACTCGCTCCGCCGTATTCTCGTCAGACGCAAGCATCGCCGGGCAACCGACGAGCGATTCACCCACGAACCTGAGGCACGTGGGTTGCTCCGGTGCCACGTTCTAGCGGCTCGGTACACGGCAGGCGCTTAAGTGAGTGATGGCTCTTGCCGATGAGGGCGGCATGACCGCACACATCGTCGTTGACAAGCCTCGTTTCTTCGCCGTAGCGGCGACTTGTGCCCTCGTTGCGCTGGCCGCGTTTGCCGGGCGAGCATCAGCGGCTGGCATCGTCGATCAGTCGTACACGCCTGGTGGAGCCTCTGCGTCGTTCTTCATCGAGAGCGGCCAGTCGATCGGTCAGACATTCACGGCCGGGATCACGGGCACGCTCACTGGCGTCGACGTGGAGATCCAGTCGTTCGGCGGCGCGCCGAGCCAGTCGGTCTCGCTGGAGATCGTCGGCGTCGCCGGCGGGGCGCCCAACACCTCGGACGTGCTGGCGACGGCGACGATTCCGCCGGTCGACATCCCGAGCTCGGCCGGATTCGTACACGTCGATCTCGGCGCCGGAACCTCCGTCACCTCGGGAACGCAGTACGCGATCTTCCTCTCTACGACGGCACCGTCGTGCTGCTCGGGCAACTGGGCGACCGATTCCCAAGCCGGATATAGCGGCGGCGCTGAAGGAGTCATCAATCCTTCGTGGGCCGACCTGAGTAACGACATGGGCTTCATCACGTATGTCCAACCTTCGACTACGGGCTCGGCGGGCTCCCCACGTGGCGCCTATTGCTCGGTGGCCGGCAACACGAGCGATGCGGGTCTGACCCTGTTCCCCGGCACGTTTCTGAACCTCGACGACGGCCAGGCCAACAGCGACCCTCACTACGCCGGAGCGAAGCCCGCGAACTTCATCGAGGGAACAGGCCTGACCTGCGCCGCGCCGCCGGCCGGCTACAGCCAGCACGGGTACGCCACCGCCGACATGAACGTCGACGCCGGCATCTACCCCTACTACTCGAGCTAAGCCGAGACCCGCGACCGCCGGCTGGCAACTCGTGAGGCTCACGGTTCTTGCGATCCTGTTTGCCCGTGCTCCGTAGGTCAGGGGTCTTTTTCCTGCTCAGGCGCACTGTCGCAGCGCTGGCGCAGCCGAGTGTCTTCGCTCCGGATGGTCGGCAGGGGCCTATTGCTAAAAGCCGTCTGCCCAGTGCGTCCTGGCTGAGCGTGGCTGTGCCACCAACTTCGCCCAGCCGTTTCCAATCCGAGCAAGCTGCAAGGAGTGCAAAGACGAACCAAAAGGAGAAAGCCCTGCTGGTGGGCTTTTGTAGGGTATGGGCGCACCTGGGATTGAACCAGGGACCTCCCGCGTGTGAAGCGGGCGCTCTCCCGCTGAGCTATGCGCCCGGGAGCGTTTAGATTAGCCATTTCTCGGCCGGTTGCCGGCGGTCTTGGTCAGTGTTTTGGCCAGTTTTGGCTAGTTGGCCCGTTCCGGAGTTGCTCAGCTTGAACCTGAGCGTCCGTGTCCGATCCATCTGGGTTGTTCGAAACGAACAACAGACCCACGAGGAAGGTCACCGCGGCGGGCACGCCCGCGGTCGGAGTCCGTACGTCTCGACGTGGTCGTCGCATTCCCTCTCCTAAGCCAACTCGCTTGCGCTCTCCCTTGGTACCGACGTCTCCGCGGACTGAACGATGAACTTCTGACTCAATGAACCGGGTTCAAGCCGCGTCTAACCCTGTGCGCTGTGCGTCGTAGGTCTAACGATCTATCGCATCGCCAGGATGAGTCGGGTCTCAAGCCGACTCGGCATCGAGGGGTTCCGCACCGATGAGCTCTTCGCCGTCGAGAGACTCGTACGCGAGCGGAATCGGTTGTGCTTCTTGATAGGCGGCTATCGAGAGTTGCGCCGGCGAGGCGAAGAACCAGTTGCGGATGGTCACTGTGGACTCGGTAGAACCACCTCCCCCCAGGCCCGACACCGAGAAACCGGCCCCTTCAAGGACTTCGGCTATCCCGAGCTCGCAATCCTGAGGAGAGGCCGTGTCCCGGATCAAGAAAATCACGAGGTCGAGTACAAATGGTGGACCCTGCGAAAGGTCGCCCACTACACGGATCTCATGCAGATCGCGATTGAGCTGCTCATGCGGCCGGTTTCGCCCACACAGACGTCTGATAGAGGCAACGAGCGGTCGCTGGATGTGTTCGACCGCGGGAGTCGGCAGCGCGGGACGGTCATACCGCGCCCCTAGCCAGTTCGCAAAGCGGCGAACTCGTTTCGAATCACCCCCACAGGGCGGCTCAGGAACCGGCAGAGCAGCAAGTGCCTGACGAGTCAAGAAGGCCCCGTAGGCCCTGTCCGCAAGCGTGCCTTGCGCAGGGTCGAGGACGTAAAAGCGAGCGTCATTGGCGCGGACAGCTCGGGCGTGATCGCTGTCGTCGATGCAACCGATCGCCTCCACGTACGGGAGTCGCTGCTCATCCTTAACGAGGTCACAGTCCTGAGTGGTGAGTACGAGGTCCATCCCCGCAGGAAACGCCTCCTCGCGGACGCCCTCACCAATCAGCGCGTAGTGAGCCTGGGGTACCGACCCTGGAATACGGGCGCCCTGGCGCCATCCGGCGTCGTAGAGGTCCTGGCCAAGCGTCGACATTGTCTATGCGCTGTCGCCTTGGTCATCAGTAGCGACGAGCTGCCTGCGCCACGCCATCCGTTCGTCTACGCGGGCAAGATTGAGCAGCTCTGAGAGGGCGGGCGGAAGATCCAGTCGGAGTCCGTCTTGGTTCGGGACGGGGATGCGCACGGCGAGGATCGCGACAAGCTGGTCACGTCCATCCGCGAGGAGACGGGCCGGCGTGAGCTGCAAATCTGATCCAATCGGCGAGTCGAGCCAGTGGCTTACAGGAGCGTCTGGATCCGTACGCTGTCTGAGAGCGAGGATTCGCTCTAGACGAAGAAGGCGCTGCCGACTCGATCGTCGAGCGACAGTAGATCCCCCAGTCCATCCGCGCCAGGTCATCCGGGTGACTCCGACGAGCTGTGCGAGATCCCCCTCTGAGAACTCGGGCAGCATGGTGTGAATTCTCTTGCCGAGTGAAGCGGTTGCCTTTCGCTCCTCGCGTTGCGTGGCGATCAGATCCACAGAAGCGAGCTGCTGCGCCACCTGCCACGACGGTGGCAGAACGATGCCGTACATCAGATACTCAACCGCGACGTTGGGCTCTTCGGTAAGAGCCTGAGACACTCGCTCATCGGAGTACGCGAAGCCCGGATTCGGCCACTCGTCCTCAAAGGACGGAAGCGGTGTATCAACGACGACGTAATAGCCAGATTGCGTCCCGTGTGAGTGAAACTCCGGGCCGTATGCCTCGGCCGTCGAGACAACGCACCAGCCTTCTTCTGAGCTGCCCAAGCCAAACTGAGAATTGAAGGCCGCGCCGACACCCTCCATGAAGTCGGCCGGAACGGTGTCAAGAAGCTGAGAGACTCCCTGCAATATCCCGATGTTGTCGTTTTCCGAGATGTCGCCGCCGACGGTGTACGCCGCACCTGTCGAGATCGTTCCTGGCTGAGGCCGGCGAGGGTTTTGGTAAGGCGTGAGGGGCGACAGAGGGAAAACCATCGTTTCCACGCTGTTCATGAGGATCCACCTGGGACCATGTTCGCTTCGAGCTCCTCTCGGGTCTCCAAACGCTTTATTCCAGCATCGGTGAACGCCCAACGAAAGAGTCTGTAGACGTCTTCGTGGTACTCGTCGAGTTCCCGTCTTGCCTGCTCGGGATCAATCTTTTCAACTCGCCTGACGTCGAACTCATCCATGTCAAGCAGCAAATGAGGGCGCTGTTGAGGTGGCACCATGGGGTGGGTAAGCAACCCGGGTTCGACATAGCCATACCGCACGAGCATCTGACTCTCGTCGCTCGCAAACCGCGCCTGCCCGAAGGATGACTTGAGCTCGTCAGACTCAATCAACCCCTCGGCGGCCGCTAGTCCGAGCAGTTCGGGCCGTACGAGCTTGCGCCACCCTTCAATCGTCTTGACGTCGTCGAAGACGATTTGGTTGATGTATCGGAGTCCAAGCCGCAGCCGCGCACCGGGCTCGTAAAGGTCGACGAACGAGCGAAGGGCGGTCAGGAAGCGGTCACGCAACTCCTCGTACGAGCTGCAGTTCCGTGACTGAATGGTGAGGCTCCCCCGCCCAAGAACCATCTGCCACCTTTGATCTGCAGACGCGAACGCCCAGGAGTCCCCCTGTCCCGTCGCTGCGCGAAATCCGGAGGCCCCGAGGTTGATTTGCAGCGCGGCGACACGAGCAAGCGTCGGATACTCCTCTCGGAAAGCGTCTTGGAAGGACGCCACTGCACTAGCTTCGCCTAGCCGGAGAATCGGCTCGAAGTTGATTTGGCACGCAGCGAGCGCGAGCTGTTTATGAGCAAACGTGCCTCGTGGAGCATCTATGCGGATGAGTGCCATCTCACCTTCCTTCACTTCACTCGGCGAAGAGGTCAGAAACTTTACAGACAACTTTACAGCATGTATTCTTGGCGGCGCAAATTTACAGATAACTATACATGGGAGGAGGTGGGTTTAGATGGCTGACCGCCGAGCGGGTAAGAAGCAGGGCCCGTACGTCCCCTCGCCGCATGGGGGCAAAGAGCCCCGCGCCCGTAATGCAAACGGCACGTGGCGGAAAAAGCGAAGCGACGCCGGCAAACCCCGCAAAGGCTGAGCCGGCGCCGCCACGCAAGACCAACTTAGGCCCAGGGGCCGAGTTGTCACACGGGACTGTGCTCGTCTGCGAGCTCACCTCACCCCTGAAATTCGCACGAATGGCCTGGGATCGAACTGCCGGGGCATCGCCGGCGTTGCCCCTGTTTTCGACCTGACTCGGGCTTCGAGGGCTTGTGACTATCCGCGGCTAGCGCCGAGCTCCGTCACACCCCGCCGTTCTCAACCTTCCGGTCACTCGGATGTTTCGACAGCTCGCGAATTAGGCAACTCCTTCTCAGGGGTCTAGCCTCTCAGCTCGGGAAACCGGATCTGAACTGCCGGACAGTGCTGGGATCCTTGTAGGTTCGGGCGGGACCCTGGTGCGAAGCCGCGTGCTGTCAATACTGGATGCTGAGCGCCATGCGGCCGGGAGAGGAGGCCCGGCTGCGGAGTGCGGGTAGGAGCAGGATTGCTGTCAAGAGCAGCTGGGCCCTGACGGAGAGAGCGACCGAGTCAGAGCGAGACGGCACTCGGTGCCGGTGCGACCCGCGCAGATGCGTCGAGAAATGCCTTTACCTCGTCCTCCGACCATTCGTGTGCAGACGTGGGCTCTTCCCGCGTTGGCCGATCGTCTTCGGTCAGGACGGAGAACGGATTGCTCGGGATCAGCCCGCGGCGTACCGCGAGCGAGAGGACGCCGTGGAGCGGCTTGAGATAGTTCTCGACGCTTGATCGTCCTAGGGGCCGCACTTTCCTGCTTCGGTCGATCGCGTGCAACCCCTCGCGTTGAAGATCCCGGATTAGCTCCGAGATCGCGTCAGGATCGATCGCAGCGATGCGCCAGTTCCCGAAGTGGGGGAGGAGAACGAGATCGAGTGCCGATCGATAGTTCGCCACCGTCTTCTTGCGAAGCCGAGGCTCCTTCGCCTCCCACCAATGTGTGGCCAGCTCGCCGAACGTGAGCTTCGTTGGCAAGACGACGCGCTCACCCCGGGCAGCACTCCGCCTGAGATCGCCCAGCTTGACGAGCGCTTCGGCCTCCGTCCTACCTGCCGGAATGAACGCACCCTTCCAGTAGGCGAAGTAGCTCCGTTCGAGCGAGCGTTTGAGCCGGAAGCTGATGCCGCGGTGGCGTGTAGGCCAACGGCGTGTTGGATCGAGGTCGTAACGGGCTCGATCCGTCGTCGGCCCCGTGCTGGGACGCTCGACAGCCGGGTGGGCAGAATGGGCTTGCATTGGAGCTAGTCCTCCTTTGCCGCGCCCCCGGAGGTTGCAGCCTCGCGGGGGCATTTTGATGAGTTGGCTCTCATTGAATTCGGAATCGGCGGCCTTGTCAAGTCAGGCCCGCCTCGGGGGTGCCTCCGACGCGCCGGGTCGGGCGGAAAAGCGTTCCCGTGCTCGATCCATCTGATGGGCCAGGCCCCAGCGCCCTCGCGTGTTCTGGACGAACCCGGCAGCCGGCAGCTCGTCTTCCGGCATGCACCGCCGTCCGTCCTCACGGGCCGGGTTCATCGAGAGCCCTTGCTCGCGGGTGTACTCCTGCTTCCCGTCGCGATGGGTATCGAAGGCGCGTATCGAGGAAAAGTCGAGCCCGCATGAGGGGCAGAGGTTCATGCTGCCCCCCGCGTGACGTAGCGATCGAGCTCTTCGCGGGTGAAGAGAACCCGGCCATTTGGGCGCTTGCCGGGTAGCTGACCGCGCTTGACTGCTGCGCGGATTGCTTGCTGCGTGGTGGACAAGTAAGCCGCCGCGCCGGGGACATCCAACCAGGAGGAGTGGCGAGTTTGGTCGGCGGCGATATCCCGTGCCATTCTCTCGATCCGCTTCGCGAGGGCTGCAAGATCCTCGTCGGACAGGGTGAATACAACCTGGGTCATGACGGCCGTCCGGATCCGGTAGCAGAGGTAGTCGTCCCCTCTCGTGGGCCGGCTTGTGAGACGGCCGGAGAGACGATCCATGCTCTCAGTCGTGTTGAGCGTCCCTGGCCGGGAGAGATGATCTGGAAGTTGGGATCGTTCTTGAGCGTCTCGCGGACGTGGGAGTCACGGGCACCGATTCCGCGCGCGATCTCCGTAACAGAGCTGCGGGGTTTGCCTTCGAGGAACGCGCCAACCTCGCTCACGACATCACGCGTATTCGCGTTCCTCGTACGACGCGCTTGTAGTGCCGTCAGGAGTTGAGCGGCCTCGTCGGCGGTGAGTGTGATCGTTTCGCCGTTGGCGAGCACGAGCTGGGCTCCGGTGACCCTCATGTCCAGCGCTCTGGTTCGTGAACCGGCTGGGGCCCAGGGAGGAAGAGGTTGGTCGGATTCTTGTGACGGCTCGGGATGTCGCCAAACTTGAAGATCACTTGTTGATGGATCAGCTCCTCGATGACGATGCGAGTGACGTTGCTCGGGATCCCGCACCAGCTGTGAACAAAACCCCTGGTGAAGGGGACTGGCTCACCGGGCTTGAGGAACCAGCGGCAGCGGATAAGAAGCTCGAACCCATCGCGGGCCTTCTGCACATCGACCGGGCTGGTCGACGTGACCGGGGGTACGGCAACGAGGGGCAACTGGAGTAGTCCGGCCTGGTAGAGCAAGCGAACTCGCCAGGTCGCGTGCTCAAAACGGCTAAGCCTTCGTGGCGTCCCGGTGAGGAGTGCCGCTGCGAGCTCGGGGATCGTCTGGAACCCGCGCTTGAAAGCTTCGAGTCGCGGATCGTGGTACACGATCTCGCCGTTGCCTCCTTTCGTGAGCCGGGCCAGGCAATCGTTGTGAAGAACGCAGCGAAACGGCACCTCGAGGCCGGTGGCATCGCAGCCGAGCAAGCCGACCAAGAGCAAGGTGATCTCGACGTCCCTGGCGATGTCCGTGAGCCAGACGCTCTTGCCGTCGCGTTCTGTAGGTACGTTCGCAAGCAGCGTCCGCGCTGGCTCGCTCAGTCCGCCAAGAGCTGAATCGCTCATTTGTTGAACCTCGGTACGCGACGATTCAGGTTTCGGATCTGCAGACCTTGCGATTGCAGTGCTCGGCACTGCAGTACTTGGGACTACAGAGTTTTGGACTCCAGGGCTTGGCTCTCCAGCGCTTAGCAATCCAGTACTTACCGATGCAGTACTCGGCGATACAGCACTTGGCGAAGGGACAGAGCCGGCAGTCAGATCCAACTCCTGCCCGAACCGCGAACGGTCGGGCGCAGTCGATTCGGTCGGGCTTGACTTCTCGTTCATAGCCCTCATAATGACCGGGGGCACTTGGAGTTAGACGACAACCGTCACTTACGTCTAACGCTCTGGCCTGGGATTCCGTTGCCGTTGCCGCCGTACAGACGCGGTATCAGCTATGAGCTCCACGGCTCAAAAGCCTTACTGCTGGATTCCCCTTACCGAGAAACGGTTACCGATAGGAGCAGCGAGGTCTACCTCAGGCTCGCCGATCTCGATCTCGATGACCCTGAGGCCATCCTGGACTTCGCCGAGGAAGAGGGTGTCATCGACGGATGGCAGGTATACCTGGCGCTCAAGGACGCCCGCACGTCGCCGGCCGCTGGGAACAGCAAGTCGCACCCTTCGACCGGCCGACGTTGATCGCGCAAGACTGGGAGTTCCACGAGTTCGCAGTCTTCGTCAGCCACGCCCTTCTTCGCCGATGTGATCTTGCTGGACTCGTTCCGTTTCGGAGCACGCTGCCTCCGCGACCTTGTGACCGCGTGGAGCCTTCTCAGCAACAAATCTCGGCTTGATCGGGAACACACCCGCTGGGAGTTGAGGCTCGACCTGGGCGAACCGAAGAAGCCCCTGAACGCTCTGGACGACTTAGCCGGGCGCTTCCCCTGCTGATGCCGCAGTTCCGCACCTTCAACGAGATGTCCGAAGATCCAGACCCCGAGCCGCCGAACGACGATGCCCCCGACTACGATGAATGGCTCGAGACCCGCGAAGGGGTGACCCTCAGACAGGCCTCCCGCTTCGCCCCGAGGCCCTTTCATGAGATCTGCGCGCTTGAGCTGTACAACCACATCGCCAGCGGACAGTTCGCGCGTGTTTGCCAGAACGAGACCTGTGGTCGCCGATTCGTCAGTCAATACGGCCGCAGCCAACACGGCCTGAGTCGCCGAACGGGCGTCCTCTACTGCACCCCCTCTTGCGCACAAGCGCAAGCCCAACGGGAATACCGTCGCTTCGACAAAAAGCCAAACGCTTGACCACGAAAGGCTGACACAGACACCCGAAGTCACCGATGTCAGCACCGCCATGCGCTACGAAGTGCTTCGTCGTGATGCCTCCCGATCAGTGAGTACAGCGAAGAGGCAGATGAATCCCAGGAGCTGGTGCGCCCGAAGCTGCTGGTCGTCAATGGTCCTACACC
>CAWEVP010000003.1:0-9546 GCA_963812555.1 uncultured Actinomycetota bacterium
ACCGCGCAGGCGGCGGGCGCCGTCCGGCTGCCGCTCCTCGAGCAGCGCGAGGCCGTCACCACCGTGGGGATCGTCCCCGTCACGGGCGACCGCGGCCTCGCGGGCGCGTTCAACGCCCAGGTTCTTCGGCGGTCGTTCTCGGAGATGCGGGAGCTCGAGGCGGCGGGCAAGCAGGTCACGTTCTTCACCGTCGGGCAAGAAGGCGCAGTCGACGATGCGGTTCCGCCGGCTCTCGCTCGCGGCTTCGTGGACCGGGTTCAGCGACCGGCCGGCCTACTCGGATGCCCAGGCGATCGCGCACGCCGTCTCCGAGGCGTTCGTGAACGGCGAGGTCGACCGCGTGATCCTCGTCTACAACGCGTTCGTCTCGCCGCTCGTGCAGAAGGTGACCGTCTCCGAGCTGCTGCCGATCTCCCCGAGCGATGCGGGGGCTCCGGGAGGGAGCGGAGCGCGAGGGTGTGGCCACGACGCACCCCGGGCGAAAGGGCCGAGCACCTCGACTTCTTCTTCGAGCCCGAGCCCGGCAGATCCTCGAGCGGCTGCTTCCGGTGTACGTCGAGACCGAGCTCTACAGGGCGCTGCTCGAGTCGGCGGCCTCCGAGCAGGGGGCGCGGATGACCGCGATGCGGAACGCCTCGAAGGCCGCCGGCGAGCTGATCGACTCGCTCACCCTGGCGATGAACCGCGCCCGCCAGGCCGAGATCACCCAGGAGATCCTCGAGGTCGTCGCAGGAGCCGACGCCCTCACGCGGTAATGGGGGAGGCCGGGACGGCGCTCCGGCACCATCGCTAACTGACACGAGGCGTTGCACGTCCTATACTTGCGAGCTGCGCTGGGCTCCATGAGTCGGACTGTGGAACAGCAGGCTAACGACCGGTGACCAAACCATGACAGCCGCGACCGAGGTGCTCACCCCCGCGAGGGCGAGCGTCACTCAGGGCCGCAGCGCCATGCGGCTCTTCTGGGAGCGGTTCCGCGAGGACAAGGTCGCGCTCGGCGCCGCGGTCGTGATCGGGATCCTGATCCTGCTCGCGATCGGTCGGCGGGCCGATCGCGCAGGTGCTCACCGGGCATTCGAACGACGCGATCTTTCCGGCCACGATGGAGAACTCCTTCGGCTTGCCGAAGGGGCCGAACGCCCACTTCTGGTTCGGGGCGGACGGCGCTGCCCGCGATGTCTTCGTACGGGTCATGTACGGAGCGAGGACCTCTCTGATCGTCGGGGTGGTCGCGTCGGGGATCGCGGTCCTGATCGGGCTCGTCGTCGGGATGTGCGCCGGCTACTTCCGCGGCTGGCTCGACACGCTGCTCTCGCGCGTCGGCGACGTGATGCTCGCGATGCCGCAGCTCCTGATCTCGATCGGGATCGTCGCCGCGTGCAGCTCGAACAAGAACGGCTGCGTCGACGGCCTGATCCAGCCCGGCATCCCGCTCGTCGTCTGCGTGATCGTGATCTTCTCCTGGCCCTACATCGCCCGGCTCGTGCGCGGCTTCACGCTCTCGATTCGGGAGAAGGAGTTCGTGGAGGCGAGCCGCTCGCTCGGAGCGAGCGACATCGAGGATCATCTTCCGGGAGATCCTGCCGAACCTGGCCGGTCCGATCATCGTGTACACGACGCTCTTGATCCCCCAGAGCATCCTCTTCGAGGCCTCGCTCTCGTATCTCGGCCTCGGCGTGCCACCGCAGACGGCCTCCTGGGGCGGGCTCCTGAACGACGCCCAGACCTACTACAACACGGCCTGGTGGCTGATGGTCTTCCCGGGCCTTTTCCTCGTCATCACCACGCTCGCGTTCAACTTGCTCGGCGACGGACTCCGCGACGCGCTCGACGTGCGGGCGGATCGTTGAACCGGCGAGCAGCCAACTAACCGGCACTGAAGCGCATCGTCTTAGCGTCCGGTCACTGCAATCCTCGCGCCCGTCCGGGTGCGGGGGAAGGAGGGAATGAAATCACTGTGAGAAGACCATTTAGGAGGCTGACGCTGGTCGTCGGCATTGCCGCGGCAGTCGCCGTGGTGATGACGATGGGCGCATCGGCCCAATCGACGAAGGGGAGCTCGGTCAAGTCCGGCGGGACGTTGACCGTCGGTTGGGCGCCCTCGTTCGGGGTGACGGACAACTTCGATCCGACCGGTGAGTACCTGGGAGATGCCTGGGGCGTGCTCGAGCTACGAGGTGCGCACCCTCGTCAACTACCAGCACCTTCCCGGGGCGGCCGGAAACAAGATCGTCCCGGACCTCGCGACGGCGGTTCCGAAGCCGACGAACGGTGGCAAGACCTACACCTTCCACCTCAAGAGCGACATCAAGTTCAGCCCGCCGGTGAACCGCGAGATCACCACTCAGGACTTCGTGACGGCAATGGACCGGCTCGCCAACCCGAAGGACGGCGGTGAGTACGGCTTCTACTACACCGTCATCAAGGGCTGGAGTGCCTATGCGGCCGGCAAGGCCAAGACGATCTCGGGCATCACGACCCCGAACGCAACCACGATCGTCTTCAACCTGACGCAGCCGACGGGCGACTTCCTCTACCGCATGGCGATGCCCGCCACCGGCCCGATGCCGGCCGAGGTGACGAAGTGCTTCGAAGGTCAGCCTGGCAAGTACGCGCAGGACCTGATCTCGAGCGGCCCGTACATGCTGAACGGGATCGACAAGGTCGACATCTCCTCGTGCGCGGCGATCAAGCCGGACACGAGCGGATACGACGGACAGACGCTCTACGACGTGGTGCGGAACCCGAACTACGTCCAGTCGACCGATCCGTACCGGAAGAACTACCCCGACGAGATCCGCTTCACGGTCGACTCGAGCGAAGTGGACGTGGCGAACAAGATCGAGGCCGGCCAGCTCGACACCGGTGACTTCACGATCCCGCCGGACGTCCTCCAGAAGTACGCGACGTCGTCCAGCCTGAAGCCGTACTTCCACCAGAACGGCGGCGACCGCACCTGGTACCTGACGATGAACACGACTCAGCCGCCGTTCGACGACATTCACGTGCGTCGCGCGATGAACTGGGTCATCGACAAGGCTGCGCTCGTGCAGGCGTGGGGTGGCCCCACCGTCGGCTCGGTTGCAAACCACATCGTCCCTGACACGCTGTTCAACAACCAGCTCGCCGAGTACGCGCCGTACAAGACCCCCGGGAACCACGGGAGCGCGGCGAAGGCGATGGCAGCGATGAAGGGCTCGAAGTACGACACGAGCAACAACGGCCAGTGCGACGCATCGCAATGCAAGAACGTCCTCCTGATCTCCGACACCCGGATCCAGGATCCGAAGATGGTCTCGGTGATCGAGGCGGATGCGGCCAAGATCGGCATCACCTTCAAGGTGCAGACCATCAACGGTGCGTATCCCACCCTCCAGACCGTCGCCAAGAACATTCCGATTGGCGAGCGCCCGGGCTGGGGTAAGGACTACGCGGACCCGTACACGTTCTTCGGCGAGCTGTTCGACGGCCGGGCGATCATTCCGACCGGTAACACGAACTACTCACTGCTCGGCATCACGCCGGCGCAGTGCAAGACGCTGAAGGTCACGGGCGACTGCGCCCCGTACGACGCCAAGACGGGTCTCGGCGTTCCGAGCGTCGACACGCAGCTCGACAAGTGCGCGGCTCTCATCGGTCAGGCACGCCTGACCTGCTTCGAGAACCTCGACAAGTTCATGATGACGAACGTCGTGCCGTGGGTGCCGTACCTCAGCTCCTCCGTCACGCGCATCACGAGCTCGAACGTCACCAAGTACGCGTACGACCAGTTCACCGACACACCCGCCTACGAGAACATGGCGGTCAAGTCCTAAGCACCTAGTGGATCACCGGCCCCGGGGCGCGCAGAGCTTGCGTGCCCCGGGGCCACGATCTGCCCGCTTCACTCATCCCGTTTGATGCCCCGCCGCTCCGCTAACACCGTGCTTCTCCAAAACACAGTGCTTCTCCAAAACACAGTGCTTCTCTAAAACACGATGCTCTCTCTACATACTCCGACGGCTCGTCTGGACCGCAGTGGTGATCCTGGCCGTCCTGTTCGTCACCTTCCTCGTCTTCTTCAAGCTTCCGAACGGGCAGCCGGCGCTCCGGTTCTGCGGCAAGGCGCCGACCGAGCAGTGCATCCAGCTCACGACCGCCCGGCTGCACCTGAACAAGCCGTTCTACACCGAGTTCGGCTACTTCGTGAAGGACTTCGTGACCGGCGACTCGGATGGCTGGCCCGGCCTCGGGTACTCGTACGGCAACTACGTCTCGGTGCGGACGGAGATAATCCAGCGGGCCCCGCGAACGCTCTGGCTGATCGCGGGCGCCGCGACGATCTGGCTGATCGGAGGCATCGCGATCGGCGTGCTCTCGGCGGTGAAGCGAAGAACGCTCATCGATCGGCTGGCGATGGGATTTGCCCTCTTCGGGATCTCTGCGCCGGTCTTCTGGCTGGGTCTCATGGCGCTCTACGTCGTCTGGAAGGAGCTGGGCCTGACGGGCGGTACGGGGTACACGCCGATCGGGGACGGCGTCGGCCACTGGTTCGAGCCATCTGATCCTCCCCTGGATCGTGCTGGCGATGCTGTACATGGCGATCTACGCCCGCCTGACGCGAAACAACCTCCTCGAGACCCTCGGCGAGGACTACATCCGCACGGCGCGCGCCAAGGGCCTCTCGGAGCGCAAGGTCATCTTCAAGCACGGTCTTCGGGCGAGCCTGACCCCGATCGTCACCATCTTCGGCCTCGACACGGCGCTACTCGTGGGCGGCGCGATCATCACGGAGTCCGTCTTCAACATCCAAGGGCTCGGCTGGCTTGCGTACAACGGCGCGATCACGCAGGATCTGCCGACGGTGCTCGGAGTCGTGATCTGCACGGCGTCCGCGGTCGCGATCATGAACCTCCTCGTCGACATCGTCTATGCCTTCCTCGACCCCCGCGTGAGATACGCCTAGGGTCGCTTGAGCAGCTCCTCCACGCTTCTCGACGTCCGGAATCTCACCGTCCGCTTCAAGACGCGCGACGGGGTGGTCCAGGCCGTCTCCGACCTCTCGTTCACGCTCCGTCGAGGTGAGACGCTCGGGGTCGTCGGCGAGTCGGGCTCCGGAAAGAGCGTCACGAGCCTTGCGATCATGGGCCTGCTCAACCGTGCCTACACGGATGTATCGGGCGAGATCCTCTTCGAGGGCACCGATCTGCTCAAGCTCTCCACCGGCGAGCTGCAGAAGGTGCGCGGCAACGACGTCTCGATGATCTTCCAGGATCCGTTCGCCTGTCTTCATCCTCTGTACCGGGTCGGCGACCAGATCGCCGAGGCCGTGCGGGCACACAGCGACGTCTCGAAGTCGGCGGCGCGAGACCGCGCCGTCGAGCTCCTCGGGCAGGTGGGAATCCCGAATGCAGCCTCCCGCGCCCGCGACTATCCGCATCAGTTCTCCGGTGGGATGCGGCAGCGCGCGATGATCGCGATGGCGCTCGTGCACAACCCGGACGTCCTGATCGCCGACGAGCCGACGACCGCGCTCGATGTGACCGTCCAGGCCCAGATCCTCGAGCTGATCGACCGCGTCAAGCGCGAGTTCGACGTCGGCGTGATCCTGATCACGCACGATCTTGGCGTGGTCGCCGAGACCGCCTCGCACGTGATGGTGATGTACGCGGGCCGGGCGATGGAATACGGCCCCGCGCCGGAGGTCTTTGCCGCCGCACAGCATCCCTACGCCTGGGGCTTGCTCGAGTCGATGCCCACGGTCGCGAGGCGGCTCGATGTCCTCGTCCCGATCGAAGGCTCGCCGCCGTCCCTCCTTCGTCCACCTCCGGGATGCCCGTTCCATCCCAGGTGCAAGTACCGGTTCGCTCCCTGCGACTCGAAGCTGCCGGCACTCGTGCAGATGCCAGGCGGGCATCTCGACGCCTGTCTGCTACCGGCCGAGCGCAAGCAGGAGCTCTGGCGCGACCGGCTCGCCCCCGAGCTTGGCCTCTCGACATGACCTCCGTCGTCGAGCAATCCTCGCCCGAGCACCGAGCAGGCCACGGGCCGCTCGTCGAGGTCGAGCACCTCACCAAGCACTTCCTCGTCAAGCAGGGCGTCTTCGCGCGTGGCAAGGGGGTCGTGCATGCCGTCGAGGACGTCTCGCTGACGATCAATCGCGGCGAGACGCTCGGGATCGTCGGTGAGTCCGGATGCGGGAAGTCGACGACCGCACGCCTGATCGTCCGGCTGCTCGATCCGACCTCAGGGACGATCCGGTTCGACGGCCAAGACATCTCGAGGATCTCCCAGCACAAGCTGCGGCCGCTGCGCCAGCAGATGCAGATCATCTTCCAGGATCCGTATTCGTCGCTCAACCCGCGCAAGAGCGTCGGCCAGATCGTCGGTGAGCCGTTCGCGATCCATCGCACGGAGAAGGACGCGAAGGCGCGCGTGCAGGACCTGCTCCAGCGCGTTGGCCTCTCGCCCGAGCACTACAACCGCTACCCGCACGAGTTCTCGGGCGGGCAGCGTCAGCGCATCGGTATCGCCCGGGCCCTGGCCCTGCAGCCGAAGCTGATCGTTTGCGACGAGCCGGTGTCGGCGCTGGACGTGTCCGTCCAGGCGCAGATCCTGAACCTCCTGAAGAGCCTCCAGACCGAGTTCAGCCTCACCTACGTCTTCATCTCGCACGACCTGTCCGTGATCAGGCAGGTGTCCGACCGGATCGCGGTCATGTACCTGGGCCGAGTCGTCGAGATGGGCGAGTCAGAGGCGCTCTACGAGCACCCGCGCCATCCGTACACCGCGGCGCTGCTGTCGGCGGTGCCCCGGCCCGACGTCGAAAGCGGCCAACAGAGGATCGTGCTGAGCGGCGATGTCCCGTCCCCGATCGACCCGCCTTCGGCCTGTGTGTTCCATCCGCGATGCCCGCGGTTCCAGCGCGGGCGCTGCGACGTCGAGACGCCGCTCCTGCGAGGCTTCGAGCGCGATCACGAGGCGGCGTGCCATTTCCCGGTCGAGCACTGGCCGATGACGCCGGAAGAGCTCAAGCGCCCGCTGACCGCCTCGGCAAACGGCGGCTGAGCGGCCGCAGCCGGATCGTTCGGCGGTCGACCTAACTCTCTCGGCTCGCGGGCGTCTGAAGGATCGCGATGGGACGCTGGCGTCGAACAACGGCCTGTGAGAGGGCCGGTCAATGGATCTCACTCGATCTCGACGGAGAGCTCGGCGGGCTCGAACGGGACGGGCTCGACCGGCACCTCGACCGCTGCGATCGGTGCCGGTTCCTGGCGGCCGACATCGGCGGGTTCACGCAGATGCTTCGCGAGGCACCCGTGATCGCGCGGCGGCGGCACGCTTCTCCAAGTGAAGAGCTGCCGAGCCGCGGCAAACAGGTCCGGCGGTGCCGGGAACGCTTGCCGCCACGATCGCGGCGGTCTCGACCGGCCTCTACCTGCCCCGGTCGGGTGCGGACTGGGTCAGCACGCCGGGCTTCGAGAGCGTGCATCAGCAGGTTCAGTTCGCGCACGAGCAGCACGTGAGAATCGAGCCTCGCCCGGCCTGAACGCGGGAGGCGCCGCCGCTGCAGCCTCCAGGTTTCCGCGCCCTCGATTAGCAAGGCCCGGCGGGCGCTACGGGCGCCGCTACCCTCCCGCGGGACGGATGTCGAGGAGCGTGCGCACTCCGGGCAGCTGGGTTCCTCGAGCAGCGCGCTCGAACCTGCTCGCGGCGTGGGCAGCGTCGGTGAGCGGCAGGCGACGACCACTGATCGTGCGTGAGCGAGCGCAGCCGAAGCGCGACCGGAGAGGAGCGATGAGAGCGGCGATACACCTGCGATGAATGGGCTCGCGCCTTCCCGGCTCGGATATCGGGATGCATTCTCGTCGCGCGAGTTCCGTGCGCTCTTCGCCGCGCAGCTCGTCTCGATCGCCGGGACGAGCATCGCGGCCGTCGCGCTCACCGTCGTCGTCTACCGGCGCTCGGGATCACCGCTGCTCGCCTCGCTCACCTTCGCGTCGGTTTCTTCCCCTACCTGCTCGGTGGCGGCGTGCTCGGGGGGATCGTCGACCGGTTCGCTCCCCGCCGGCTCGTCTCTGGCTGCGCGCTGCTCGCGACGCCGCTCGCGGCGGCGATGGCGTGGCCGTCCGCCCGGTCGGGCTGCTGCTCGCGCTCATGTTCGCCGTCGGGACGCTCAACTCCCTCGCCGGCGGCGCGCTCGCGGCGCTGACGCGCTCGACCGTGGCGGTGGAGGCCTACATCCCGGCCCGCTCGCTGATGCGCCTCGCCGGACAGTTCGCCCAGATCGGCGGCAACGCCGGCGGCGGCGTGCTGCTCGTCGTCCTCACCCCGAGCGGTGCACTGCTTCTGAACGCCGCCTCGTTCGCGTTCGCCGCCGTCACCGTTCGATTCACCGTCGCCGACCATCCGCGCACCGGCGAGCCCAGGCAGGGGAGGCTCGTGACCGACTCGCTGCGGGGTGCGCGCTCGATCCTGGCGCTGCCCGAGCTGCGGCGGCTGCTGCTGCTCGGCTGGCTCGTGCCGATGTTCTCGGTCGCGCCCGAGGCGCTCGCCGGCGCCCTACGTCGCAGCGCATCACGGCTCCGCGGCTTGGTCGGCTGGTGGCTGGTCGCGCTCCCGGTCGGTGTGATCTGCGGCGATGTCGCCGGCGTGCGCCTGCTCGGGCGCGGCACGCAGCGCCGGCTCGTCGGCCCGGCCGCCGTCGCCGGGTTCCTGCCCTACCTTGCGTTCGTCTTCGATCCCGCGATGCCGGTCGGGATCGCGCTTGCTCGTCGGCTCGGGCGCCTGCAGCATCTACGCGCTCGGGCTCGACGCGCGCGTGCGGGACGCGTCCCCGCCGGAGCTCTTCGCGCGCACGATGGGCCTCAACCAGGCCGGCCAGATGACGCTCCAGGGGGGCGGCTTCGCACTCGCCGGGGCGGTCGCGCAGGGGATCGGCCCGGCCGGGGCCGTCGCCGCCGCGGGAGCCTGCGGTCTCGGCGCGACGCTCGTGCTGTTCTGGGGCGACCTGCGGCGCCGCTGGCGGTGGCCGCCAGAGCGAGCGCAGTGGCCGATGCTCCCAGTGCCCTGGCGAGGGAAACGCGATGGAAAGCGAATCCCGCGAGGTGCGCGAGCTCAGGGCACCGCGGCGGGTACCGTCCGCGGTTTCTGCGGGGCTCGGATAGACTCTGCGCTCGGTGGCTGCGGCACCGGCTCGCCGCGCTTCCCCTTTCCAGACGACTTTCAGGAGAACGGACATCAATGGCCAAGAATGGCTCGAACGCGAATGTCGGCAGGCTGATCGAGATCAAGGGGGTCGTGGTCGACGCCGTGTTCCCAGAGCGTCTCCCGGCGATCTATTCGGCGCTGCAGATCTCACGGCCCGGTGGCGGATACATCGTGGCGGAGGTGCAGCAGCATCTCGGCGACGACCGGGTGCGCGCGGTCGCGATGGACTCGACCGACGGGCTTGCGCGCGGTACCGAGGTGGTCGACACGGCCGCGCCGATCTCGGTGCCGGTCGGCGAGGTGACCCTCGGCCGGCTCTGGAACGTGCTCGGCGAGCCTGTCGACGGCAAGGATGCG
>CAWEVP010000004.1:0-246729 GCA_963812555.1 uncultured Actinomycetota bacterium
CCTTACAAGCAGGGGGTCGGCGGTTCGAGCCCGCCACCGCCCATGCCCGCGGCCCGTGGCCTCAAGCGTTTTCGGCAAGTTGCCGATTACTCTAGAACGACCCCAGGCAAGACCCGCGTTCATCGAATCTGAAAGGCGATATGAACAGACTGCAGGCATCGGCCGCAACCGCGGCCTTTCGTGTTCAGCAAGGTTTTCGGCTCGACGGTCCCGAGGAGGGCCAGACGCTCGCCGAGTACGCGATGATCCTCGCGCTGATCGCGGTGATCGCAGTCGTTGCGCTCGTGTTCCTCGGTGGCACGATCACGAAGCTGTTCTCGAACACCGGCAACAAGATCTAGCACGCCCGTTTCGCGCCGCCACCCGGAGCGCGGACCCGGCCGCCGTTCGCGGACGTCGGCCGGCGCGGCGCGAGCTGGGCGAGGATCATCCGGGATGAGCTGAGCTGAGCTGAGCTGGGCTGGGCTGGGTCAGGGCGACCGGGCCGTCTCGTACGGTCAGAATGACCCGGTGAACGAGGATCCGGAGCGCAGCGAAGAGATCGAGTCACGCTGGGAGGCGGCCCCGGCGGTCGCGCTCGTGATCGCGTTCCAGATCTTCATTGCATTCGTCAGCCAGAGGGGAGGCTGGAAGCTCGCGGGCCTTCCCTGGTGGGTTTGGCTCGCCCCCGTCGGCCCCGAGGTCATCCTGCTCGTCCCGCTCGCCTGGCAGCTGCCGCGGCACAAGCTCGAGCAGCTCGGCGCCAGGAGAATGGTCTCGTTGTCGTTGCTCAGCGTGACGAGCATGTCGAACACGATTCTGCTGGGCGCGCTCATCACGTCGCTGATTCGAGGCGATGAGAAGAGCGCCGGCCAGTTGCTCCTCAAGGCCGTCACCGTCTGGAGCACCAACGTGATCGTCTTCGGGGTCTGGTACTGGGGATTCGACCGTGGCGGGCCCGTCCGGCGGCTGCGGCCGAACCCGCCGCGGCCGGACTTCCAGTTTCCCCAGCTGGAGAATCCACAGCTGGCCGAGCCGGATTGGCAGCCGCGCCTCGTCGACTACATCTACGTGTCGTTCACGAACTCGATCGCATTCAGCCCCACCGACGCGATGCCGTTGACGCGCAGGGCGAAGTTGCTCATGCTCTCCGAGTCGGCCGTCTCCGCGGTCACCGTGCTCCTTGTCGCCGCACGCGCCGTCAACATCTTCAAATGAGGCGGCCGGGGGCCGCGGCTTCCAAGACGGGAGCTGCAGTTGTTTAAGAGCTCATTGCAGAATGACGCTCGTCGATCGGGCGCGCTGGGTGGTGCGAGGCGAGGACACAGTCTCGAAGAAACACGGGGAGCCCCAATATCCAGGCGATATTGGGGCGACTGAGGACGCAGCCTCGCGGCGGCCAGCGTGGCCGAGCGACACCAGACTTCATTCTGCAATGGGCTCTTTAGAGCCTCTCGGCGCCGCTGCTCCGGGGCGGCTTCCGCGTCGATGGCCGTGAGTCGTCGCTCGTCTCGAGGATGTCGAGTAGCGACCGGAGATCGATGTCGCGCTGGGTGGGAAGCCCGAGGGGCAGGTGAGTTCGAACCGTGTAGCGGTTGCGCCGCCCCTCACGCTCGCGCTTCACGTACCCCGCTCGATCGAGGTCGGCGACGATCTTCTGTGTCGCCCGCTCGGTGATCCCGAGCAGCGCGGCGATGTCACGCATCCGGATCCGCGGATCCTGAGCGATCAGGAGCAGCGTCTTCCCGTGGTTCGTGAGGAACTCGAACCCCGCGGTCGCCTTCGGAGTCGCAGCAGCCAGCATACGACCACGTTACGGGGGTCTCAGGCCGGAGCGGGCGCGGTGATGCTCGAGGCGTGGCCACGGTGGCCGTCGGCCGCCGGCGAGGTCGCGCTTCTGTACGCCCCGTAGGCGGCAAGCGCCTCGACGTTGTGGCGGCGCGACCCGGGAAAGAATCGGTCGAGGAACGCCGTCCATTCGAGCCCGCCGTCGACCTCCTGCACCCAGGTCGGCGTGGCGGGCGTCGAGAGCGCTGGATAGCGGCGGTCGAACGAGCCGTGCTTGCGCCTGGACTCGACCATGGTCAGTGCGTCCGTCGCGTGCGCCGGCCGACGACGGCGGCGGTCGTGATCCCCAGGAGCCAGCCGAAGACGGCGGCTGCGAGGACGATCCAGGAAAGCGAGGCGTGTGTGGAGCCGACGACCCAATCGAGCTTTGCCGATTCGGTGTTGCGGGAGGCGAGCACGACGAGTAACGCAAGCAGGGCGACGAAGGCGCCGGCGGAAGCGTAGAGGCGCGCGCGCCGTGCCTGGCGGGCAAGGCGGGCGCCGCGTGGCTCACTCGAAGAGACAAGGCCCGGCTCGGCGGCAAGGGGCCCCGGTGTCGGGGCTTCCGCCGTCTCGCCTGCAGCTGCCGGGTATCCGGCGGTCCGGGCATCGATAGGCATGTCGGACATGGCGGCCTCCTAGCCGGCCGCGGCCGCGGTCGCGGTGTCACGTGCAGGGACGAGCGAGGCGAGCTCGACGATGCGCGCCGAAGCGCCGAGGACGAACGAGGCGCCCGCAAGGCTCCGGAACATGCTGCGCTGTGCTTCGTTCCTCAGGTGCAGGGCGCCGTTCAGGCGCTCGGCTTCGATCACCTCGTCGAAATGGCTGTGCAGCTCGTCGCCCTCTCCAGGAAGACCGAGGTCGAAGAGGAGATCCTCGAGGCTCGTGAGGTCGGCCGTCGCCGGCCAGGCGCCGAGCCCGTAGGCAAGCAGGGAGATGGAGTCGGCCCGCGTCGGGTCGACCCCGGCAGACGCCCGTTCTGCCGCGAGCACCCTCACGGCCTCGACGACGAGCGCCCGGTCGTCCAGCTCGCCTGCAGAGAGGTAGCGCGCCGAGATCCGGGACGCCGTGTCGTAACCGTCGGTGGTGATCAGCTGGAGGGTCTTGCGCCACCGGCGAGCACCGAGCCTCAGCTTCGCCAACCGCAGTTGATGGGCAAGGACTGCCGCCTGTGACTGAACGGTCGAGAGGGCCTTGCCCGGAGGGAGCAGGAGCAGCGTGAACAGCCTGTCGAGGCCGCGCTCCAGATCGGTGCCCGGAAACCGCTGCGACCCCTTGCCGGTGCGCGCAAGAAGCATGAACCCGGCTGCACCGAGGAAGAACGGGAACGCGAGCGCCCTGAAGTCACCACGCACGAGAGTCACGATCACGGAGCCGAGGCCCAGTGCGAAGAGCCAGGTGCCGACGAACCGTGACCCCTTCACGGGGCGCCGATCGGCGGACCGGAGAAGCGGGGCACGGCCCCGTGCCCGAGAGCCGCGGTCGCCAGTGCATGACGCTTACGTTTCACACGAACAATGGTACACGATTCATAGTTCGTACGTAAGGAAGCTCCTGCTCAAAGCGAGGCCGACCTCGATTCTGACTTGCAGCGTTCACAGACGGCGCCTCCCGCTCCGGCAGGACTCTCCCGGGAGACTGCGCGCGGCTACCCTGGCGGGCCGTGTCGAAGTCCGAGCTCAGCCGCCGCGACGATCTCCGGAACGTCGCCATCATCGCCCACGTCGACCATGGGAAGACGACGCTGGTCGACGCGATGCTCTGGCAGTCGGGCTCGTTCCGCGAGAACCAGGACGTCGCGGAACGCGTGATGGACTCCACCGACCTGGAGCGCGAGAAGGGGATCACGATCCTCGCCAAGAACACGGCAATCCAGCGGGGCAACGTCAAGATCAACGTCGTCGACACGCCGGGGCACGCTGACTTCGGCGGTGAGGTCGAGCGCGGGCTGACGATGGTCGACGGCGTGCTCATGCTCGTCGACGCGAGCGAAGGGCCCCTCCCTCAGACGCGATTCGTCCTGCGGAAGGCGCTCGAGCGGCGATTGCCCGTCGTGCTCGTCGTCAACAAGGTCGACCGGCCCGACGCCCGCGTCGAGGAGGTGGTGAACGAGGTCTACGACCTCTTCCTCGACCTCGACGCCGACGAGTCGCAGATCGAGTTTCCGATCGTCTACGCAAACGCCCGTGCCGGCAGGGCCGGCCTCGACCCCGACAACCTCGCGCCCGACCTCGCTCCGCTCTTCGAGACCCTGCTCGAGACCGTTCCCGCACCGACCTACGATCCGGCCCATCCGCTGCAGGCGCTCGTCACGAACCTCGACTCGAGCCCGTATGTCGGCCGGCTCGCACTGCTCCGCGTCCGGCACGGGACTCTTCGCAAGGGCGCCCAGATCGCCTGGTGTCGAGCAAACGGCTCGATCGAGTCCGCGCGGGTGACCGAGCTCTACATCACGGAGGCGCTCGACCGCGTGCCCGCCGACGAGGCAGGGCCCGGCGAGATCGTTGCCCTCGCAGGCCTTCCCGACGTGATGATCGGCGAGACGATCGCCGACCCGAACGACCCGCGCCCGCTGCCCGTGACGACCGTCGACGAGCCGTCGCTCTCGGTGACGATCGGGATCAACACGAGCCCGCTTGCCGGCCTGGAGGGAGATCGCCTCACGGCAAGCCAGGTGAAGGACCGGCTGGACGCGGAGCTCGTCGGAAACGTCTCGCTGAGGGTGTTCGATACGGCACGCCCCGATGCCTGGGAGGTGCAGGGCCGCGGGGAGCTCCAACTCGCGGTGCTCGTCGAGTTGATGCGCCGCGAGGGCTTCGAGCTCACGGTGGGCAAGCCCGAGGTGATGACGAAGGAGGTCGACGGGAAACGGCACGAGCCGATCGAGCGGGTCGCGATCGACGTCCCGGAGGAGTACATCGGCGTTGCAACCCAGCTGCTCGCGCTCCGGAAGGGACGGCTGACCCAGATGGTGAACCACGGCACGGGGTGGGCCCGGATGGAGTACCTCGTCCCGGCGCGTGGCCTGATCGGCTTCCGCACGGAGTTCCTGACCGAGACGCGTGGTGCCGGAATCCTCCATCACGTGTTCGAGGCGTGGGAGCCGTGGCAGGGAGAGCTGCGCACGCGGCCGAGCGGAAGCCTCGTCTCCGATCGCCGCGGCAGCGCGACGGCGTTTGCGATCTCGGCCCTGCAGGAGCGCGGCACGCTGTTCGTCGCTCCGGGCGACGAGCTCTACGAGGGGATGATCGTGGGCGAGAACGCGCGCGACAACGACCTGGATGTCAACGCCGCGAAGCCGAAGAAGCTCACGAACATGCGCGCCTCCTCGGCGGATGTGCTCGTGCGGCTGATCCCGCCGCGGCCACTCTCACTGGAGCAGGCGCTGGAGTTCATCCGCGACGACGAGGCCGTCGAGGTGACCCCGAAGTCGATCCGCCTGCGCAAGGTGGAGCTCTCGGCGTCGAAGCGACAGACCGCCACCTCCCGTAAGAAACGGGAGCAGGCGAGCGCCGGCTGACCGGTCTAAGACGCTCTAACACCATGCCCCGGCGACCTCGTGCTCTCAAATGAGCTCCGTCCCCGGAGCCCCGGACAGGGACGCCATTTTGATTCAGCCGGACGCGGCCGGCGACATCCCGAGCCCGGGCCCGTGGGCCTCGAGGTACTCCAGGGCCTCGTCCCGGCTGCGGAACAGCTTGGCCCGCCAGATCAGCCCGTCGCGGCCGCTCATCAGGCGGCACACGATCTCGTCGCGCATTCCGGACCCGGGCAGGCGATGCCGGGCTCCTGTGGAGCACAGGACGAGCTCGGGTGAGATCTCCTCGTACTGCCAGTTGCCGATCTCGTAGACGCCGTCTCCGAAGGCCGCGCCGATTGCCTCCAGCGTCTCGCCGGGTCCGAGCGCACGGCCGTCCGAGGCGATCGACTCGACGAGGGCGTCATCGTGAAAGCACGCGCGCATGTCGGCGGCGCTGCGACGCTTGTGCGCAGCTTCGAAACGAAGGAGCGTGTCCATCAGCCGAGCTCTCGTCTCCAAGACGGCCTCCGATACGGGTCGAGCCAGGTCGCCGGACATGGACAGTTACCGTTTTCCCGGGCCAAACCGTTCGTGCGGAGCGCGGTGGGCGACCGGAGATGGGCGAGTTAGCCCGGGCACGCTAGCAACCGGCCGCGCCTGTGCCACGAGCCTGCGGGCACAAGCCGTGACCGGGCCGGGCCCGACGTGATCTCGGCGGGGGCCCGATTGGTCGCCAAGATGGTGGGGTGAGCGGTTCCCGAGCCGCGCCCGGCAGGCGATCGGCGACATGGCGACGATGACCCGGAAAGCTGCGTTCAGCGATGAGCTGGAGCGGTGGTTGCGCGCCGACGGCCCGAAGACACTGGGGGCGATGAGCGACGTGTTCGGCGACAAGAGCTTCGCCGTCGCGATCGTGCTCCTGATGGTCTTCCCGGCGCTCCCGCTACCGACCGGTGGCGTCACCCATGTGTTCGAGGCGATGACCGTCCTCCTGGCGGCCCAGATGGTCCTCGGCCGTCGAACGATCTGGCTGCCCGAGCGCTGGAAGCGCCGGGAGCTCGGCGCGCTCACGACGGGGAAGGCGCTGCCGTTCCTCGTTCGGCGGATCCGCCAGGTCGAGCGCTTCTCGCGGCCGCGGGGGGTGCGGCTGCTCGGGCGCCCGCCGGTCAGGCGTCTGATCGGGCTGATCCTGATGATCTTCGCGATCGGGGCGGCACTGGCCCCGCCGTTCTCCGGGCTCGACACGCTGCCGGCGCTCGGCGCCGTCTGTGTCGCCCTGGCCGTCATCCTCGAAGACCTCGTCGTCCTGGCCGCCGGCGTCGTGATCGGGGCGGTCGGGATCGTCCTCATCCTCACGATCGGCGTCGCCCTGGCGCGTGCCCTCAAAGGGCTGTTCTGACTCACGGGCTGGTCTCGGCAAGAGACGCTGCCGGGCCGGCGCAGTCGTTCGAGCTCGAGGGTCTTGGCACAACTCGGTCGCAGCCGGGCGACGCTCGCGCGCACTCCAGCTCGGAGGGCGCTAGGCGATCGCGAAGGTGACCGTGACGTCCTCTTCGGTCTGCACCGTGCCCGGCTCGACCGGTGTCGAGGGCGATGCGAGCGCCGCCGACTTCGGTGCCGGACTGAACGTGATCGGGTTGCTCGAGATCCTCGGTCACGGTGCGAACCGCGCCGAGCTTGACGTGCGCCGCCGGCGGCGATCGCGAGCGCTCTGGCGCGGGCGTCTGCGATCGCCGCCGTGAGTGCGCGCCGCTCGAGTGCGAGCTGATCCGAGGTCGTCAGCGTCGGCCCGCTGACCGTGTTCGCGCCGGCGCCGACCGCCGCGTCGACGATCGCCTCCCGACTTCGGCGATCGCCTTCGTCGTGACGGTGACCGAGTTGCAGCCGTGAAGTCGATGACTTTCGTGCCGTTCTCGTTCGTGTTCGGAGTCAGCGAGATCTCCGCGGTCTGGATCTCGCGCGCGGCGATGCCCTGCTTCTCGATCGCCGCGATCACGAGCGTTCATCCGCCGGGCATTGGCGCGTAAGCGCCGCCCTGTGCTGTCTTGCCCGGTCACCGAGACCCCGAAGCTGAACGCGGCCTCGTTGGGGACGGTGGTGACGATCCCGGTGCCGTTGACCGTGATCGTGCGGCCGCCGGCAGCGGAGGCGCCGGAGGCGCACGTCGCGGCCGCCGAGAACGAGCGGCAGAAATGAGCAGATCGAGTGAGGTTTTCATCGGGTTTGAGGGTGGTGTCACGGTGTATACGCCGCCGCGGCCGCGAGGCGTCACGCCCGATGCGATCGACACTAGTACGGTGAGTGCCTCTTTACATGACCCTGACGTCGCATTCGTTACGGTGGCAAGTGCCCGCGTACCCCGTCCGAGGAGGTCGATGTTGTTGCCGTGCCCGGAAGCTTCGTCTTGCCCTGCTCGCGCTCGTGGTGTTCCTTGGCCGTCCCCGCTGCGACCGCAGGGGCCGTTGCCCGAATGCCGGTCGGTTTCTACGACGACCCGAGCTTCCGCTGGGCGGCAGATCCCACTGCCAACCTCGCGGCGGCGCAGAAGGCGAACGCCTCGATCATCCACGTCCTCGCCGACTGGTCGACGATCGCCCCGACGAAGCCCAAGAATCGCCGCTGAACGGCAACGACCCGGCCTACCACCTCTCGGACCTCGACGCGCTCGTCGAGCTCGGCGCAGCAGTACGACCTCCAGGTGCTGCTGACGATCGCGGAGACGCCCAAGTGGGCAAACGGCGGCCAGACCCCGAACCACCCGCCGACGAACAGCTCAGCGACCTCACGAGCTTCGCGCAGATGCTGGCGTCGCGCTACAACGGCACGCACGCCGGCTTCGGGCGCCGTCTCCCGCTTCTCGGTCTGGAACGAGCCGAACCTGCAGCAGTTCCTGACCCCGCAGTACGAGGGCAACACGATCGTCAGCCCGAGCATCTACGCGAAGCTCTACATGGCCGCCTACAAGGGGATCAAGGCCGGGCAACCCGAAGGCGCTCGTCGCGGCCGGGGAGACCTCGAACCGCGGCGCAACCAGCGCCGTCGGCGCGGGAAGCGACTCGGTCGCGCCGGCGACGTTCGCCCAGCTGCTCTCGGTCGCGGCCCCGAATCTCCCGTTCGACGCCTGGGCCACGCATCCGTACCCGAGCGTCGTACGCGCTCGGCCCCGACCAGAAGGTCGCCTACCCGAACGTCGGCTTCTCGACCATGACCAAGTTCGGCGCGTCCCTGCAGAAGTGGTTCCACCGCCGCGTTCCGATCTGGGTGACCGAGTACGCCGAGCAGACGACGCCCGAGTGACGCGAGGGCGGCGTCAGCTACACCCAGCAGGCCGCCGACGCGAAGAAGGCGCTCCAGCTGGCGGCCGCGAACCCCTACGTGGAGATGTTCATCTGGTTCGTGTTCCGGGACGGCCCCCCGACCGTCCGGCGACCTGCCCGTGAGCTGGTACAGCGGCGTCGAGAAGACGAACGGGACGAAGAAGCCCTCGTATTCGGCGTTCGCAGCACGGCGAAGGGGATCGTCGGATACGCGGCAACGGTCCCGCCGGGCAAGAAGTTCTCGGTCACGGTCGGCGTACCGGGACTGGCCTATTACAACTCGGTCGGGACCAAGCTCGGGACGATCTACAAGCTCTACGTGGGCAAGTCGATCGTCGCGCTCGAGGAGCCGCTGGTCCCCCTGTCGGCGAACGGCTCGATCACGGTCCCGATCGACTACGTGCCGGCTCCCGGGAAGACGTACACGATGACCGTGACCGTGAACGACAAGCACGGGCATCTCCAGACCCATACGTTCACGATCCTGACCTCCAGCTAAGGGCCAGCGAAAGAGCCTTCCGCGGCGGCCCGCGAGGGTGCCGCGGAAGGCCCCCGCCTGGAAGCCGTCTTCCCTATCGGCGCGGTCTAGACGGGGCCGGTGAAGAGCCGCGGTGGCGGATGGCCCCGTCGCCCCGAGGAACAGGCTGTCTACTCGGGGGAAGCGGACATCACAGGACCCCGCGTTTTTCCCAGTAGCGGCGCAGGCCCTGCCAGGACTGGTCGTACGGCGCGACGCGTCGTAGACCGCCCGCGTCGGCGCCTGCCCCCTTGCGCGCCTCCGCCTCGAACTCCTCGGAGCCGAGGCCGGCGCGGACGAGCTCGGCCCAGCGGTCGAGCTCGGTCCCGAGCCGGACGAGGTGCGCGGCGGCGTCGGTCGACGACGCCGAAGTGGATCAGCGCGAGCCGCTCGGGCTCGCGCAGCTGGATCTCGGCGATCGTCCGGTACCACGCCTCGAGGTCGATGTCCGGCGGCGGGGAGACCGGGAACACGTAGTCGGACGGCGGTACGCGGACGCCGCAGGCATCGCCGGCGAGCAGCGTGCCGTCCCTGAAGTAGCAGACGTGGTGGGAGGCATGGCCCGGCGTCGGGAACGACTCCCAGCCGAGCACGTCGCCCGTCGCGATCGCGATGTTCGCCTGCGGGACCGGCGCCGAGCTCGCCCCAGAGCCTGTCGAAGCGGTCGCCGTAGAGGCGTCGAGCCGAGGCCTCGAGCCGGGAGGGGTCGACGAGGTGCGGGGCGCCGATCTCGGAGACCCAGACCGTCAGCTCGGGCTGCTCTCGAACGATCGACGCCCGCCGCGCCCGCGTGGTCGAGGTGGATGTGGGAGAGCAGCAGATGCCGGATGTCGGCGAGCTCGAGCCCGCGCTCGCGCAGGCCGGCACGGAGGCTCGGGAGCGTCGTCGCCGGGCCGCAGTCGAAGAGGGCGGGGCCGTCGTGCGTCTCGAGCGAGGTAGACGCCGATCGCACGCGCGAAGCCGAGGAACTCGAGGTCGATCGGCTCGAGCACGAGCTCCTAGCGCGCGGAGGCGTGAGGGCGTGCCGTGCCGACGAGCGCCGCCTCGAGGTCGGCGATCAGGTCGTCGATCGCCTCGATCCCGACCGAGAGCCGGACGAGGTTGCGCGGCGCCGCGAAGGGCGCATCGGCGGTCGAGGCGTGCGTCATCCGCGCCGGGATGCTCGATCAGGCTCTCGACCCCGCCGAGCGACTCGGCGAGCTGGAAGAGCTTCGTCCGTGCCGGCGAGCGCGACCGCCTCCTCCTCGGACTCGACGAGGAACGAGACCATGCCGCCGAAGTCGCGCATCTGGCGCCGCGCGACCTCGTGGCCGGGGTGGCCCGGGAGGCCGGGGTAGAGGACACGCTCGACCGCGGGGTGCTCCTCGAGGAAGCCGGCGATCGCGCGCGCGTTCTCGCAGTGCTGGCGCATGCGCACGGCGAGCGTCTTGATCCCGCGCAGGACGAGCCAGGCGTCGAACGGGCCCGGGACCGCGCCGAGCGACTTCTGCAGGAAGTGGAGCCGGTCCGCGAGAGCTCGGTCGTTCGTGCCGACGAAGCCGCCGATCACGTCGGAGTGGCCGCCGAGGTACTTGGTCGTCGAGTGGACGACGACGTCGGCGCCGAAGCTCGAGCGGCTGCTGCAGGTACGGCGACGCGAAGGTGTTGTCGACCGCGAGCAGGGCGCCGGCGCGCGTGGGCGGCGTCGGCGGCGCGGCGGATGTCGACGACGTTCAGCAGCGGGTTCGACGGCGTCTCGACCCAGACGAGGCGGAACGTCGTCGTCGAGGTAGGAGGCGAGGTTGTCGTCGAACTCCTCGGCCGGGACGTAGGTGAACCGGTAGCCCTTCGGCTCGTAGACCTGCGAGGTCATCCGGTAGACGCCGCCGTAGACGTCGGCGATCAGCACGACGCGCTCGCCGGGATCGACCAGGTGCATCAGCGTCGTCGTCGCGCCGAGCCCGGAGGAGAACGCGATCCCGTGCTCGGCGCCCTCGAGGCTCGCGAGCGCCGTCTCGAGCGCGCTTCGGGTCGGGTTGGCGACGCGCGAGTAGTCGTAGCCCTTGTGCACGCCGACCGCCTCCTGCACGTAGGTGGAGGTCTGGTAGATCGGCGTGATCACCGCGCCCGTCGCCGGATCGGGCTCCTGCCCCGCGTGGATCGCGCGGGTCTCGAACTCCATCCTTCTAGCCTAGTCGGCCGGGCTGCTCTCGACGGCCCGGCGACGCGCGCTACCGGGACAGTCCTGCTGTCGGCAGCTCGACCGAACCCAGCCCGAGCGAGCCGCAAGGCGCGTCGCCGCGCGCTCGAGCGGCTCGTCGAGGCTGCGACGGACGCCCGGCTCGGCGCGTGAAGCGCTTGACCTGCAAGACGCCACGCGCGCGGTCGGCCTTGAGGTCGGCGCGCCCGACGAGGCGGTCGCCGAGGAGGAGGGGCAGGACGTAGTAGCCGTAGACGCGTTCGTGCTCCCGCTTGTACACCTCGATCACGTGCTCGAAGCCGAAGAGGCGCCGCACGAATGGCCGGTCCCACATCAGGTTGTCGAACGGGCACAGGAACACCGCGGTGCGGGGTGCGCCGTCGACCTCGGTGCCGGCGGCCACGAAGACGTCCGGGCCGCCGTCTTCCACGGCCAGCCGTTCGAGGAGCCCGCCCTCGACGAGGGATTCCACATGCGGGCGAATCGCCTTGATCCCGCCCGCGAAGCGGCAATGCTCGACGATCCCGGCCTCGGTGAGGGCGCCGCGGCCCTGAACCGCCCGCAGCGCGTACCCGCGCCGGAACGCATCCGCGTCCGGTGGCCGGGCATCGAGCATGGCCTTCGGGATCACGCGCTCCGGGAGGTCGTAGACCCGCTGGAAGCCCTGGCGGCCGGCGATCGCGAGCTCGCCCGCGGCGAAGAGATGCTCGAGTGCGCGCTTCGCCGGCTTCCAGCCCCACATCGGCCCGCTCTTTCCCTCGAACGCTCGGACCGGCAGCGCCCCCTCCGCCTCGAGTCGGGCAAGCACCTCGCGCTCGACTGCGCGGCCCTCCTTCGTTCGTTCGCGACCCCACCAGTGGCGGTCCGCGAGGTCGAGCATCCGCCGCTTGAAGAGCACGTAGTCCTCGATCGGGAGCAGGCAGGCCTCGTGCGCCCAGTACTCGAAGACGCGCCCCGATGCGAGCAGGCGCGAGACGGCGCCTTCGTCGAAGGCGCCGACGCGTGTGGCGAGCGTGATCCTGTGCGCGCGGTCGACCGTCGAGATGGAGTCGAGCTGAACGGCGCCGAGGCGCCCGATCTCCGCGGCAACCTCCGGCACGGTCGCCCGGCGCGCCCGCGAGGCGTAGTGCTGATGCGCCACGACGAACCGTCGAAGCTGCGCGAGCGTCACCGTCCCCACGCGCCGGAACGCTAGCCGAGCGGTTGGCGTGGCCTCCGACCGGCAAATGGGACGGCCTCACGTCGGCCAGAAGCCCGTGACGAAGTTGGCACCGAACCGGTGCAAACGCGCCAAGCCGGGAGGCCTAGAATCGGCAGTAGAGGGTGGTGGCTCGCCCCACCCGGGCGGGGGTACGACGTCGGTTGGAGAGCGGGTCGATTGCGGATCGGGATCAGTGACGGCTCGGATTGATCACGGCTCGGATCGTCGGCCAGGCCCCGCCACGCGGAGCTCTGGTGGCGGCTAGGTCCGCCGCACGCCCGTCCTCGTCCGCGCGTAGGCGAGCGCGTCCAGCAGCACTCGCGGGTCCTCGTTGAGCACGTAGACGGGGGTGCCCTCCGAGGTGGTCGAGCTCTTCCTCAGGATTCCCGCCTGCTCCAGTGGTGTAAGGCGCGGCCCTCTGCCGTCGATGTGGCCCATCCGGTGATAGATCATCGTTCGCTCAAACTCGACCTCCCGGCCCTTGTCAGTGGCCCAGTCGACGCATGTTCGGATCACGTCGCCCCAAAGGGGGTCTTGCTGCAAGAGCTTCGCTATCTCGGCTTCGAGATCCATCAAGTCCCTTTCCGTCGTCGTGCCACCGACGATACGCCCAGGGGGACGGTGGACGCCGGAACTGCCGGAGCCGGCGGGCGGTCTTCAGCGCCGGTGGGCGAGGTACTCGAGCAGGTCGGAGCGAGTGACCACACCGGCGGCCTTGCCTTCGCTCGCGACGAGCACGGCATTGGTGCCGCTCGTCAACGCGGCGACGATCTCGTCGACCGAGGCGGAGGCCTCGACCGTCGCGAGCGGCGGCTGCATCGCGGTCGCGACGTCCTCGTGCAGCGCGTCGGCGTTCTTGAACACCCGGTCGAGCAGGTCGCGATCCTGCAGCGAGCCGATCACGTCGCTGAGCGACGCCACCTCGCCGTCGCGCACCACCGGCAGCTGCGAGATCGAGTAGCGCTGCATCAGGCCGATCGCCTCGCCGACCTTCTGGTGCGCCGAGATCGTGACGAGCGCCGGAATCGCGCCGCTGTCGAGCCGCTTCGCGCCGCAGCAGCGCCGCGACGCTCGGCGCCGGGGCGTCGCGCTCGAGGAAGCCGTGCTCGAGCATCCACTTGTCGTCGACGAACTTCGAGAGGTACGAGCGGCCCGAGTCCGGCAGCATCGCGAGGACTCGCGCCTCGGGGCCGAGGCGGCGCGGCGACCTGCATCGCCGCGAAGACGGTCGTGCCCGACGAGCCGCCGGCGAGCAGGCCCTCCTCGCGCGCGAGCCGCCGCGCGGCCAGGAACGAGTCGCGATCGGAGACCCGCACCCACTCGTCGACCACCGCCGGGTCCATCGTCTCCGGCCAGGTGTCCTTCCCGATCCCCTCGACGAAGTAGGGGTGCAGGTCGCTCTCGCCCTTCGCGGTGTAGACCGAGCCCTCGGGGTCGGCGCCGACGATCAGCGTCTTCGCACCCTGCTCCTTGAAGTAGCGGCCGACGCCGCTGATCGTCCCGCCCGTCCCGACCGAGATCACGAGCGCGTCGAGCTCGCCGCCGGTCTGCTCCCAGATCTCCGGGCCCGGTCAGGCGGTAGTGGGCCTCCGGGTTGGCCATGTTCGAGTACTGGTCGGGCTTGAAGCCGCCGGGGATCTCCTCCGCGAGGCGCGACGAGACCGAGTAGTAGGACTCGGGCGAGTCGTGGTCGACCGCGGTCGGGGTGATCACGACCTCGGCGCCGTACGAGCGGAGGATCGCGATCTTCTCCTGGCTCATCTTGTCGGGCATCACGAAGATGCAGCGGTAGCCCTTCGAGCGCGGCCGCGATCGCGAGCCCGACGCCCGTGTTGCCGGAGGTCGGCTCGACGATCGTGCCGCCCGGTCTTGAGCCGCCCGTCGCGCTCGGCCGCCTCGATCATCGCCAGGCCGATCCGGTCCTTCACCGAGCCGCCCGGGTTCATGTACTCGAGCTTCGCGAGCATCGAGCCCCGGCACCTCGCGCGAGAGCCGGTCGAGCCGCACGATCGGCGTCGACCCGATCAGGTCGAGCACGCTCGGGTACTCGCGCGCCATCGACGCCGAAGGCTAGTACACGACTGGCCCCTCAGGCCTTCAGCGGAGACGCGCGGCCGTGTGGCCCTGCTCGAGCTCGTCGCGGCGGATCAGCGTCAGCGTGGAGATGAGGCAGGCGACCGCCACGCCGACCAGCACCCAGAACGCCCACTGCGAGCCGCTCGTGAACGCCTGCGCGAAGGCGTGATGCCCGAGGCTGCGAGATGGTTGAAGTGGCTCAGCGAGACCGACGAGGCGACGGCGACGCCGACCGCTCCGCCCACCTGCTGGGTCGTGTTGAGCAGGCCCGAGGCGAGCCCCGCCTCGTCGGCGTGCACCCCGGCGAGGGCGGCGATCGAGACGGGGATGAAGGTGAACGGAAGCGCGAACCCGACGAACAGGTAGGCGGGCAGGAGGTCCGAGACGAACGAGGCGTGCACCGGGATCTGCGTGTACGAGGACCATCCCGATCGTCATCGCGACGAACCCGGCGGTCATCACGGGCTTGGCGCCGATCCGCGTCACGAGCGCCTGGGCGAGCCCCGCCCAGGCACCGCGCTGCCGGCCGTGGCCGCGAACGTCACGCCCGGTCTTCAGCGCCGAGTAGTGCAGCACCTGCTGCACGTACAGGGTGAGCACGTAGAAGTTCGAGAACGTGACCGCGCCGAGCAGCACGGCCGAGACGTTCGCGCCGGTCACCGTGCGGATCCGGAAGATCGAGAACGGCATCAACGGGTCGCGTGACGCGCGACTCGATCACGAGGAACGCGACCAGCAGGACGACGGTGAGCGCGAGCCGGCCGAGCGTCCAGGCCGAGCCCCAGCCGTGGTTCGGCGCGTTCGACACCGCGTAGACGAGCAGCGCGATCCCGGCGGTGACCGTCGACGGCGCCGGCGATGTCGGGCGAGCTCTGCGCGCTCGGCGCGGCTCTCGCGGACGAGCCGCGGCGAGAGCGACGAAGGCGATCACGCCGACCGGGACGTTGACGAAGAAGATCCACTCCCAGCCGAGGTACTTCGTCAGCACGCCGCCGGCGAGCACGCCGACCGCCGCGCCCGAGCCGCCCATCGCGCCCCAGATCCCGAGCGCCTTGTTGCGCTCGGCGCCCTCTTCGAACGTGGTCATGATGATCGAGAGCGCAGCCGGCGAGATGATCGCCGCGCCGAGCCCCTGGACGGCACGCGACGCGATCAGCACGGCCTCGCGAGGAGGCGAGCCCGCAGGCGAACGAGGCGGCCGTGAACACGACCACGCCGACCAGGAAGACCCGCCGGCGCCCGAACAGGTCGGCCATCGCGCCCGCCGAGCAGCAGGAACCCGCCGAACGTGATCGCGTAGGCGGTGATCACCCACTGCAGGTCGTCGCGCGAGAAGTGGAGCGACTTGCCGATCGACGGCAGCGCGACGTTCACGATCGAGACGTCGAGCACGGTCATGAAGAACGCGGCGCAGACGACGGCCAGCGCCTTCCAACGGTTCGGGTCGAGCTCGGGCATGGTTCCCTCCGATCGGTTCCCTCCAGATCAGCTTCTGCCAGGCGAAAAACGTGCCGCTGCGAAACACTATTCCGGCGCCGTGCGCCGGCCGCGGCGGCGCTCAGTGCCGGAAGTGGCGCCGGCCGGTGAAGACCATAGCCGCGCCTGCGCCGGTCGACGGCCGCGATGACCTCGTCGTCTCGCTTGGAGCCGCCCGGCTGGATGATCGCCGCGACGCCGGCGTCGAGAGCGAGCTGCGGCCCGTCGGCGAACGGGAAGAACGCGTCGCTTGCGAGCACGCAGCCCGCGCAGGGAGTGGCCGAGCTCCTGCGCCTTCTGGACGGCGATCCTGACCGCGTCGACGCGGCTCATCTGGCCCGGCGCCGATCCCGATCGTCTGCCGGTCCTTCGCGAGCACGATCGCGTTCGAGCTGACGTGCTTGCACACGCGTCCAGGCGAAGAGCAGGTCGTCCCACGTCGCGTCCTCGCACGGAGCCGACGACGACCTTCATCCCCTCGCGGTCGTCGGGCTCGGCGTCGCGCTCCTGCACGAGCAGGCCGCCGACGACGCGCTTGTAGTCGCGCTCGTTGCGGCGTGTCGGCGCGCCGCTCGCGGTCCCGGAGGATGCGCAGCGCCGGCTTCGCCTTCAGGATCTCGAGCGCGTCGTCGTCGAACTCGGGCGCCTGCACGACCTCGACGAAGCGCTCGGCGATCTGCGTCGCGAGCGCGGCGTCGACCGGCCGGTTCAGCATGAGCGACGCAGCCGAACGCCGAGACCGGGATCGGCGGCGAGCGCCCGCTCGTAGGCCTCGTCGATCGTCGTCGCCGTCGCGACCCCGCACGGGTTCGCGTGCTTCACGACGACGGCGGCCGGCTCGTGGAACTCGCGCAGGATCCGGCGTGCGGCTTCGAGGTCGGCGAGGTTGTTGTAGGAGAGGCCACGCCCGCCGAGCTGGTTCACGCGCGAGAGCAGGTGCTTGCGCGAGCCCGACCTCCTCGTAGTAGGCGGCCGTCTGGTGCGGGTTCTCGCCGTAGGGGAGGTCGGCGATCTTCCGGAAGGTGAGCGTGAGCTGGTCCGGGAAGAACTGGTCCTCGGCGAACCAGCGGGCGATCGCGGCGTCGTAGGCGGCCGTGACCGCGAACGCCTCGGCGGCGAGCGCCCGCCGCGTCTCGACCGAGAGCGCGCCGTCGCGGAGCTCGGCGAGCACCGGGTCGTACTGCTCGGGGCGGCAGACGGGGGCGACGTGCGCGAAGTTCTTCGCGGCGCCGCGAAGGAGCGAGGGGCCGCCGACGTCGATCATCTCGATGATGTCCGCCTCCTCGACCCCGAACCGTCCGGCGATCGACGTGAACGGGTAGAGGTTGACGCAGACGAGGTCGAACGGCTCGATCCCGTGCTCGGCCAGCGTGGCCGTGTCCTCCTCGCGATCGCGGCGCGCAAGGATGCCCGCGTGGATCGTCGGGGTGGAGCGTCTTGACGCGGCCGCCGAGCATCTCGGGCGCCGAGGTGACGTCCTCGACGCTCGTCACCTCGATCCCCTGCTCCTCGCAGGAACGACGCCGTGCCGCCCGAGGAGACGATCTCGAAGCCGAGCTCGCGCAAGCCCGCGGCGAAGGTCTCGATGCCGTGCTTGTCGTAGACCGAGATCAGCGCTCTCATCGAGCCGACGCCTCCTCGAGAGCCCCGAGCGTCGCAACCATCGAGGCGACGACCTCGGGCAGCAGCCGGTGCTCGACTGCGTGGATCCGCTCCTCGAGCGTCTCGCGCCGGCTCGACCGCGACCTCGACCTGCCGGATCACCGGCCCCGTGTCGATGCCTGCGTCCACGTGGTGAACGGTGACGCCCGTGACCTCGACGCCCGCCGCGAGCGCGTCCTCGATCGCGTGCAGCGCCGGGGAAGGCGGGCAGCAGCGACGGGTGGACGTTCACGATCCGTCCCGGGAAAGCGATCGAGGAACGGCTTCGTAAGCAGGTGCATGTAGCCGGCGAGCACCACGAGCTCGACGCCGTGCTCCTCGAGCCAGGTCGCCAGCACGAGGTCGCGCTCCTCGCGGTTCGCATGGCAGTCGAGGCTGAAGGTCGCGGTCGGGATTCCGGATGCACGCGCACGCACTAGAGCGTAGGCGTCCCTCCGGTTAGAGCCGACGGCAGCGACCGGCAGGCCGGCGTCGATCAGGGCCTGCAGGTTCGTGCCGTTTCCCGAGACGAGCACGCCGATCATGCGATCCGCCCGATCACGAGCTCGCCGTCGGCCGGCTCCGCGACGACCGCGCACCAGCCGATCCCGAGGTTGAAGACCCGCCGCAGCTCGTCCTCGTCGACGTGCCGCGCGAGCCAGGCGAAGACCGGCGGGCCGGCTCCACGAGCCCCAGTCGATCTCCGCGTCGAGCCCGGCCGGGAGCACGCGGCTGAGGTTGCCGAGGATGCCCGCCGCCGGTGATGTGCGCGAACGCCTTCGCGCGGCCTCGAAGCGCCCGTGCCTCGTCCAGGTAGAGCCGCGTGGGGGCGAGCAGGTCGCCGCCGTCGTAGTCCTCGCTCTCGAGGATGCGCCGGACGAGCGTGAAGCCGTTGGCGTGCACGCCCGCCGAGGCGAATCCGATCACGGCGTCGCCGGCGGCGACCGTGCTTCCGTCGATGAGCTCACTGCGTTCGACGATCCCGACGCACGTGCCTGCGAAGTCGAGCTCACCCGGCGCGATAGATCCCGGGCAGCTCGGCCGTCTCGCCGCCGACGAGCGCCACGCCCGCCTCGCGGCACACCTCGGCGGCGCCCTCGACGAGCTCGGCGACCTGCTCGAGCTCGATCCGGGCGGCCGCGACGTAGTCGAGCAGCATGAGCGGCGTCGCGCCGGTCGTGATCACGTCGTTGATGCAGTGGGCGGCGAGGTCGCGGCCGCAGTCGGCAAGCCGTCCGCGCTCGCGCGCCAGCATGAGCTTCGTCCCGACGCCGTCGGTCGAGGCGGCGAGGAAGCGCTGCTCGTCGAGCGGGTGCAGCCCGGCGAACGCGCCGAACCCCTTCGCGCCGGTCGACTCGGCCGCGGCACGAAGCCGCGCGACGACAGCGTCGGCGACGGCGAGTGAGACTCCGGCATCGGCGTAGCTCTGGCGCCCGGCCACAGCTCGAGTCTACGGGCAGCGCTCCCACGGCGCCGGGCCCGCCGGGTCGCCGTCGCGCAGTGCCGTAGCCCGGGCAAACCGTTCATGCTCCGGCACGGAGCCGACGCAGGAACACTTCATGGACATGCTCGCCTCGGCCGCAACGACCTGGAACCTCGAGCCGCTGCAGCTCGCGCCGACGCTCGTCGCGGCGCTCCTCTACCTGCGGCGGTCGCGGACGCTCTGCGCGGCGCGGCCTTCCGGTCCCCGGCTACGCGCCAGTTCCTCTTCTGGCTCGGGATCGCCCTCTCGGTCGTCGCGCTCAACTCTCCGATCGACGAGCTCGGCGAGAAGGACTTCTTCTTCGTCCACATGATCCAGCACGTCATCCTCGGCGACCTCGCGCCGCTCTGCTTCGTCGCCGGGCCTGACCGGCCCGATCCTGCGGCCCGTGCTCGCGCTGAAGGCGGTCGACAGGCTGCGGTTCCTCGCCCATCCGTTCGTCGCGCTCCCGCTCTGGGCGGTCGACCTCTACGCCTGGCACGTCCCGTTCCTCTATCAGGCCGCGCTCCACCACAGCGAGATCCACGCGCTCGAGCACGCGCTCTTCTTCACCTGCGGCGCGCTGATGTGGTCGCCCGTGCTCGAGACGCTCCCGGCGCCGGCCTGGTTCGGGACGGGCTGGAAGCTCGGCTACATCGTCGCGGTCCGGTTCCTCGAGACGATCCTCGGGAACGTCTTCATCTGGTCGACGACGGTCTTCTACCCCTGGTACAGCCACGCGACGCCGATCTGGGGAATCGACGCGATCCGCGACCAGAACCTCGCCGGGGTCGTGATGATGGGCGAGGGCGGGCTCGTGACCCTCGGCGCGCTCGCCTGGCTCTTCCTGCGCATGGCCGCCGAGGGGGAGCTGAAGCAGCAGCTGCTCGAGCAGGGCCTCGACCCGGTGCAGGTCGCGCGCGCCGTTCGCTACGGGCGCGCCACAGGCCCTCGGCGAGGGCACGCCGGCCGAGCCCTGACGCGCCGGCTGCGGAGCGCCTGAGGCCGAACGAGCGCTAGACGACTTCGAAGCGGAGCTTCGCGGAGGCGTCCGGGATCGCGCGTCGGGTACTCGCGGGTGAGGCAGGCGCGGCAGAGCGCCGTCGCCGGCCGGTGGGTCGCCTCCTGGAGGCCCTCGAGCGAGATGTAGGCGAGCGAGGTCGCGCCGATCGCGCGCGCGAACCTCCTCGACCGTGTGGTTGGCGGCGATCATCTCGTCCTCGCTCGCCAGGTCGATGCCGTAGTAACAGGGTGAGATCACCGGCGGCGAGGAGATCCGCACGTGCACCTCGGCCGCGCCGGCGTCGAAGAGCATCTGGACGATCTGCCGCGTCGTCGAGCCGCGCACGATCGAGTCGTCGACGATCACGAGCCGCTTGCCGGCGACCTCGGCGAGCGGGTTGAACTTCATCCGGATCCCCTGGTCGCGCATCCCCTGCTCGGGCTGGATGAACGTGCGGTGAACGTAGCGGTTCTTGATCAGCCCCTCGCTGAACGGGATCCCGCTCGCGCGGGCGAAGCCGATCGCGGCCGGCGTGCCCGAGTCGGGGATCGGGAGCACGAGGTCGGCCTCGGCGGGCGCCTCCGCGGCGAGCCGCTCGCCCATCCGCACGCGGGCGCCGTGCACCTCGACGCCGTCGAGCCTCGTGTCGGGCCGCGCGAGGTAGAAGAACTCGAAGATGCAGAGCGCGCCGCCGCCGGCGCGGGGCAGCACCTGCTCGGAGCGCAGGCCGCCGGGCGCCGGCGATCACGAGCTCGCCCGGGCCGATGTCGCGGTCGAAGCTGGCGCCGACGAGGTCGAGCGCGCAGGTCTCCGAGGCGATCGACGGGGTCGTCGCCGAGCCAGCCGAGCACGAGCGGCCGGAAGCCGTGCGCGTCGCGGAACGCGAACAGCTCGCCCGTCGGCGAGCCCGACGATGCGTCGCGGCGCCCTCGAGCCGCTCGAGCGCCGACGGCGGCGGCCTCGTCGAGGGGGCGGTCGTCGGCCGCGATCATCGCGGCGATCACCTCGCTGTCGGAGGTCGAGGCTGAGCCGCGGGATCGAGCTCGTCGCGGAGCGCGTCGGCGTTCGTCAGGTTGCCGTTGTGGCCGAGCGCGACCGTGCGCGCCGGGCCGTGGTGGATCAGCGGCTGGGCGTTGACCAGCCGTTCGAGCCGGTCGTCGAGTAGCGGGTGTGGCCGATCGCGAGCTCGCCGTGCAGGCCCGAGAGCTTCTGCTCGTCGAAGACCTGGGTGACGAGGCCGAGGTCGCGCATGCCCGTCAGCCGCCCGCTCGTCGCAGACGGCGATCCCGGCCGACTCCTGGCCGCGGTGCTGGAGCGCGTAGAGCCCGAAGTAGCTGAGCCGCGCGACGTCGCGGTCCGGGCGCGCGGATCCCGAAGACGCCGCACATCAGCGAGCCGCCTCAGTCAGACGAGCCCGAGCTCGACGACGTCCGGCCAGGCGAGCGGCGCGTCGTCTGCCGGGGCGAGGGCGACGAGCACGCCGGCGCCCTCGGGCGCGGCGAAGCGCGCTCTCGACGCCCGCTCCAGGCGGCGGCCTCGCGTAGCGCCTGCGCGCCCACGGCCGTCGCTGACGTCGTGGGCGAGCGTGAACCGGCGCGCGTTGCGCCAGACGAACGCGATCAGCTCGGCGCCCTCGCCGCGCAGGAAGCAGCGCCGCGGTCGCCGCGCCCGCCAGCGCGACGGGATCCGGCGAGACGTCGGCGACGAGCCCGACGCAGCCGACGACCGGGGTCGGCGGGATCGGCCGGCCGCCGGTCTCGTTGTAGAGCGAGACGTTGCCGGAGACGACCGGGATCCCGAGCTCGTTCGGCGGCCTCGGCGATGCCGTCGATCGCCCGCGAGAGCTCCCAGGCGATCTCGGGCCGCTCCGGGTTGCCGAAGTTGAGGCAGTCGGTGAGCGCGAGCGGCTCGCCGCCGGCGCAGGCGACGTTGAGCGCCGCCTTCATCACCGCCTGGCGGCCGGCGCGGAACGGGTCGCGCTCGCCGAGCGTCGGGCCCGTCGAGCGAGACGGCGAGGCCGCGGAGCGTGCCCGTCGAGTCGCGCAGGCACGCGCCGCGTCGAAGCCCGGGCCGCCGGACCGTGCGCGAGCCGACGAGCTGGTCGTACTGCTCGAAGACCCAGGTCTTCGGCTCGTCGTTCACGGGATCGCGGTCGGCGGCGAGGGCCGGCGGGCCGGCTCGCGGAGCTCGAGCTCGTAGCGAGGCGTCTTCTCGGTGAGGAGCTCGGCCGGGATCGCGCCGACGATCTCGCCGTCGTGGAACGACGCGCAGCTCGCCGTGGTCCGTCACCTCGCCGATCACCGTGCACGGAAGCTCCCAGCGGGCGCAGGCGGCCCGGACCTCGTCGAGCCGGGCGGGCTCGACGACCGCGACCATCCGCTCCTGCGACTCGGAGATCATGATCTCCCAGGGCTCGAGCCCGGGCTCGCGCAGCGGCACGCGATCGAGGTGGACGTCGACGCCGGCGCCGTCGGCCGCCATCTCGGCGAGCGAGGAGGCGAGCCCGGCGGCGCCGCAGTCCTGCAGCCCGGCGACGAGCTCGCTGCTCGACGAGCTCGAGCGAGACCTCGATCAGCGCCTTGCCGCGGAACGGGTCGCCGATCTGGACGCGACGGCCGCTTCTCGCCCGAGCCCTCGAGATCCTGGCTCGCGAGCACCGAGGCGCCGCCGATCCCGTCGCGGCCGGTGAGCGCGCCGTAGAGGACGATCAGGTTCCCGGTGCCGGTCGCCTTCGCCTTGAGCACGCGCTCGGTCGGGAGCAGCCCGACGCACATCGCGTTCACGAGCGGGTTGGCCGCGTAGGCCTCGTCGAAGACCGTCTCGCCGCCGACGTTCGGGACGCCCGACGCAGTTGCCGTAGTGGCCGATGCCGGCGACCGCCCGCCGGAAGTGCCAGTCGGGGGCGCCGAACCGGAGCCCGTCGAGCAGCGCGATCGGCCGGGCGCCCATCGCGATCACGTCGCGGAGGATCCCGCCGACGCCGGTCGCGGCGCCCTGGAACGGCTCGACCGCGCTCGGGTGGTTGTGCGACTCGACCTTGAACGCGACCGCGAGGCCCGTCGCCGAGGTCGATCGACGCCGGCGTTCTCGCCGGGCCCCTGCAGGACGCGCTCGCCGCGCGAGGGCAGCCGGCGCAGCAGCGGGGCGGAATGCTTGTAGCCGCAGTGCTCCGACCAGAGCACGGAGAACACGGCGAGCTCGAAGTCGTTCGGGTCGCGCCCGAGCAGCTCCTGGATTCGCTCGAACTCCCAGTCGGTGAGACCGAGCGCGCGGTGAAGTGGCTGCTCGAGCGACGGCGCTCAGGAGGGCAGTGTATCGGCGTGCTGCGGACAGCCAGTCGAGCAACGGCACCCTCGCCGTGAGCTCGGGCATCCCCGGGCCGCCGCCTTGCCGCTCGCCCACCGGCTCCCTGTCCGACGCCGCCGAAGACGCACCCGGCGACGGCCTCTCCGCGCTCGGCCGAGTGGCGGGCAGGACGCTCCGGGCTCTCATCCCTCGTTCGAGGGAGGCCGTTCGAGTGACCGAACCCCATTCGAGGGATCGGCCGGCTGCTCGGCAGGGCCGATTCAGAGCCAAGAGCTCTCTTCACTCCTCTCGCCCCGGAGGCACCCGCGCTTGCTCCGCAGCATCCCGATTCTCGGACTCCTCGTGCTCGTCTTTCTCGTCGCCGCCCCGGCCGAGGGAGGGAGCGCCATTGCGACGGGCTGCGGCGTTCAGTCGTACTCGTACGCGGGCATGCAGGCTGACAGCAAGGCGCACGGAGTCGAGGCGACTCTCGCGACGACGACCCCTCCGGCGGTGACCGATGGGCACGTCGGCGGCTGGGTCGGGCTCGGGGGAACCGCCGGCGGGCCGGGTGGCGCCGCCGAGTGGATCCAGACCGGCCTCGCGGCGTTCCCATCCGACGGCACGAGCCAGATCTACTACGAGGTCACCGTCGCCGGCTCGGAGCCTCGCTACATCGAGGTGGCAGCGAACGTCAGGGCCGGGCAGGCGCACAAGTTCGCGGTGCTCGAGATGGCAAAGCGGCCGTCCTGGTGGCGCGTCTGGATCGACGGCAACGCCGTCAGCCCTCCAATCCACCTCCCGGGTAGCGACGGCCGCTGGTACCCGCAGGCGATCGCCGAGAACTGGAACGGTGGGGCGGGCGCGTGCAACGACTACTCCTACCGCTTCTCGAACGTCTCGCTGGCACAGACGAACGGCGGGAAGTGGCGCCCGCTCACGGAGAGCTCGGTCGTCCAGGATTCCGGCTACCGGGTGCGGTCGATCTCCCGGGCCCCGCGCAGCTTCATCGCCGCGAGCCTCGTCGCCTGAGCTCCCAGGTCCGGCCCGCCTGCTCAGCCGTCGGAGGCCGCGGGTAGGGACGCCGGGTTGCACCAGGTCAAGGGGACGCAAGCTCGGCAGCAACAAACGTTCGCCTCCACGGCGGCCGGCCCCTCGCGACGGGCCCCCTCGCGACCGGCGACCTTTTCGTTCGCCGCCCTTCCAGGCCGCCGGGTATCAGTTGGTGATCGTGACCGGTGTGCCGGGGGCGATGCGCAGGACGAGCCATTTCATCGTGTCGTCCGTGAGGCGGATGCAGCCGTGAGAGACGGCGGTTCCCGGAGTGCCGCCGACGTTGTCGAGGCCGTGGAGGGCGACTTGGCCCGGGCCGCCGTCGAACTCCTGAAGAACGTTGGAACGGGCGCTGAGTGCGAGGGCGAAGGGTGCGCCGACGTCGGTCGGTTGGAGTTGAACGGCCTCCTCGACGAAAAACTGCCCCGTCGGGGTTGGCGTCGAGGGTTTCCCTACCACCGCTTCGAACGTTCGAAGCAGGCGCCCGTGGTCGTACACCCTCACCTGTCGTTTCGCGGTGTTGACAGTGATGTGCCAGCTCGTCGTCGAGGCGAGGGTGCCGGGTCGCTCGATCCAACCCGTGCGGCCGTTGGGCCGACCCGGTAGTCGCACCCGGAGCCAGGCGACTCCTGCGGGCCCGTTCGCCTGGCCGATCACCGGGAGCACGGTCTGTTCGCCGGTAAGGGGCCGTTGCGCCTGGACGAGTTGAATTGGCGACGAGGTGAGCCTGGGGCTGGAGTACGCCTCGTGGCTGCTTCCGAGCGTCGCGAGCTTCTGGCTTGGCGGCACCGCCGATGCCGTCGGGCGTGCGAGCGCGCTGCCTGTCGAGGCTGCGCCGAGCGTGAGAACGGCGAGCAGAGTGGATGCGAGGTGGGTGCGCAGCATTGTCGGGCTTTCCTTTCTTTCCGTGCGCCGTTCCGGGACACGTGCAGGCTGGTTGTCTCTGTGCCTGCACGTGCCCCGGTTGCGGGCCGTTCGCTGGAACGGGTGGTTAGCCGGTCAGCCCGACGTGGGTCAGAGCGATGCGGGCGTGACCGGCAGGAGTGGTTTGGCTGCTTGCAGTCGTGGTCGAGCTTCCTCCGGCTTTCTTGGTCGTGGTCGCACGTCTCTTCGCAGCTGCGAGACGAAGCGCGGCGGCGTTGGCGGCTGCGGTCTTGGCGGCAGCGGTCTTGGTTGCGAATGCGCGTGCGAGCTTTGCGGACTTTGCGGCTGCTGCCTTTGCCGCAAGCGTCTTCGCCGTCGCGGCCTTCCTTGCAGCGGCCTTCGCTGCCTGCGACTTGGCGAGTGCCACTCGTGCCGTTGCGGCTGTCGCCGCAGCCGTGGCTTTCCTGGAGGCGGCCTTTGCGGCTAGCGCTCTCGTGGCTGCTGCCTTGGCCGCCTTTGCTGCCTTGATCGCGGCGAGCCGGGTGACGGAGGCGTTGATCAGCGGCAGGGTCGAGATTGCGACCGGTGTCGTGGCCGTCGGGGTCGTCGCAGTTGTCGTGGTCGCCGGCGTCGAACTGGTCGTATCCGGAGTGCTCGGCGGTGCAGCGCAGGTTGGGTTCGTGATCGTGTCGGTGTCGAGGGTGACGGCGCCGTTACGCGCAAGGACCCGGCCGTTGATGGAGACTCCAGTGGTCACCGTGATGCTGTCGAGCGCGATTACGGTTCCCAGGAAGCTGGAGCCGGTGCCGAGGGTCGCGGAGCTTCCGACCTGCCAGAAGATGTTGCAGGACTGCGCGCCGCCGATCAGGTTGATCTGACTGGCCGACGCAGTCGTGAGCGTCGAGCCGGCCTGGAAGAGGAACACGGCGTCGGGGTTACCGCCGCCGTCAAGGGTGAGTGCGCCCGTGAGCCCGATCGAGGTGGCCGAGTTGTAGATCCCGGGGGTGAGAGTCTGCCCGCCGAGGTCGGTCACGATCGGCGAGGTGGGCCCCTCGCCGGCGGCGACGGTGAAGGCGTTCGTCAGGTCGCTCTGTGCTCCCTGGGTGACGGCGTCGCCACCGTGGTTGGTGCCGTTGTCCGTCACCGTTCCGGTTCCGTTGATCGTCGTGGTCGGATAGGTACCGAGGTCCCCGTTGAGGGTGGTCGGGCCGGTGTCACTGACCCCGGCGCCGGCAAGGACGACGAAACTTTGGGCGGTGCCGAGCGGAACTGCCGTTGCGGTCCCTGCCTCGGCGCTGCCCGTGAGCGCTACCGCGAGGAGGATCACCGGCAAGACCAGCCAGGTGGCCCGGCGTGTCGGGGCCCAGCCTGCTGCGTGCGGTCCGTGCTTGAGGACGTTCATATGTGGTCCTTTTCTCAGCTCGGCCGGCGCTCTCCAACCGGCTCAGAGATGAGGGCGGACGCTTCGCTTGCCGATGCTGTGGCCCGCGAGGTATTGCGCGTACCGGCCCTAGAGGCCCCGCACGGTAATCATCGGCAGTAACCGCGGACGCACGATCGCCTCAATGGGTGAGTGTTCGGCCGGAACAGAAGCCGGTCAGCGCAATGCGTACACCAGGGGAAACCACGCCCGACGCCATAGGGCTAGGACGAACCTCGCGCATCGCCGCTGGTGACGGTGCGCCGTGCGTCCTAGCCTCAGTCGATGAGGCACCGCCACCCACCGCTCGCGACCCTTTTCTCTGTTGGCCGCTTTCTGATGCCCCTGGCGATCGTCGTTCTCTCGGTGCTCGTAGCAAGCCGGGGCGCGACTGCCGACAGTGTTCCGGTTCCGGCGGGCGTTCCCTGGACCAACCAGGCACACGACACGCCGCTGGAGCTTCTCGCCGGCCGCATCGCCACCCATATCGCCGGGCATCCGGTCACCGTCGATTGCGAGTCGGCCGCTTCCTGGGCCACGCTTGCTCAGCAGATCGGGGTGGCGCCCGGGTCCGATTCCGGGTACGTGGCGACACTTTGGAATAGCAGCGACGGTCAGCTGATCAGCAGCTCGAACACGGCTCAGCTCGCGCCCAGCATCTGCGGGTCGCTGGATAGCTTCGCGGTCGCGGCGTCGAAGCCGACGGAGTGCTCGCTTCCGGCGCGGGAAGCCTTGAGCGCCCGGGCCCACGCGGGCACGCTCGTGCTTCAGAAACGCGCACGCGCTTCGAGCAAGGCGAGCGCAAGCGCACTCTGGAAACTCGAGCCTTGCTACCTGGGAGGCGGGAAAACAGCTGCACCGATGACGGCGGCCTTCTGGGCCAACTACTCGACATACGCCGTCGCAATCCTCACCCTCGCTCATGAATCGATCCACCTTCAGGGGATCGTGGGAGGCACCCTTGCAAACGGCGTCGGAGTCGGAGATCGGCAGGCCGAAGCCAAAGCCGACTGCTACGGAATGCAATGGATGCCGTACGTTGCCGAGCAGCTCGGAGACACACCCGCCGATGCCCAGGCGATCGCAAGCTACTTCTGGGACAAGATCTACCCTCTGGATCGGGCCGCGAGCCCCGCGTACTGGTCGGGGGACTGCCGGCCGGGCGGAGCCCTCGACATTCGCTCGGCCAGCGAGAGGGCGTGGCCCTAGCGTCGAGTTCGGCCCTCGCCTCGTTCGCGTTCGAAACCGGCTGACCCACGCTCGCGCGACGTCGGGTGGGCGGCGGGCGCGCGTGCCGGAGAACATAGGATGCGAGGCCGTGGCTCGCTTCCTGCACACGATGTACCGGATCACGGATCCGGAGAAGAGCCGCGCCTTCTATGAGGCGCTAGGGCTGGAGTTCCGGCGTGAGCTGCCGATCGTGCGCAACGGGGAGCTCGAGGCGACGAACTACTTCTTCGCGGCGCCCGGGCAGGAGGAGGAGCTCGAGCTGACGCTCAACCACGACGGCCGCAGCTACGAGCTTGGCACCGGCTACGGGCACATCGCGATCGGGGTCGATGACCTCCATGAGACGCTCGCCGAGCTTGCGAAGGCAGGCATCGAGCCGGAGCGGGCGCCCTACAGCGTGCGCGAAGGTGGCTCCCTGCTCTGCTTCGTGCGGGACCCCGACGACTATCGCATCGAGCTCATCGAGCGCCCGGGCTCGTAACCGGTTCGCCGACCGTGCTTCTCTACGACAGCCCGATCTCGGGCAACTGCTACAAGGTGCGCCTGATCCTGGCCCATCTCGGGATCCCGTACGAGCGCACCTCGCTCGACGTCGTCGACAGGTCGAACCGTCCCGACGTCCTCGGCGGGCTGAACCCGGCGCTGCGGGTGCCGACGCTCGTCCTCGACGACGGGCGGCCGCTTGGAGAGTCGGGCGCGATCCTCTGGTACTTCGGCGAGGGAACTCGGTTCGTGCCGACCGACAGCTACGAGCGCGCGCAGGTGCTGCAATGGATGTTCTTCGAGCAGTACGATCACGAGCCGGCGATCGCGGTCGTGCGCTTCTGGGTCAAGTTCTCGGGCCGGCCCGAGGCGTTCGCCGACCGGCTCGACGAGCGGAAGGCGGCCGGGGTGCAGGGCACTCGAGGCGATGGAGCGGCATCTCGCGGACCGGGAGTTCTTTGTCGGGCGGTCGCCGAGCGCTTGCCGACATCGCGCTCTACGCCTACACGCACGTGGCCGACGAAGGCGGGTTCGAGCTCGGCGACTATCCCTCGATCGGGCGCTGGCTCGAACGAGTCGCGGCGATGCCCGGCCACGTTCCGATCGACGCGTAGACGCCTCTGCGGTCCTCGTAGCCGAAGCGAAGCTGTGACACTCTTGGCGCAGTTTCGCAGCGTCGCTGTTGGTAGGTTGTCAAGAATGACAACTAAGAGGGCACGGACATGACGGGAAGAACGGCAGCGAAGACGGACGGGAGCAACGGCCCGCCGGGTGGTGCCGGCGATGCGGGGAGGGGAGGCCGGCGCAGAGTGAAGCCGGCGAAGGTCACCACGCCGTGGGGACAATCGGTCGTCGTGGAGGAGGTCAAGGTCGCCCAACAGGCCGGCGAGAAACGATTCTCGGCCGTGGTGCAGCTACTCGAGTCGAGCGGCGGCGAGGTGCTCGTACGGATCGCCTATACGACGGACGGCGTCACCAGACGTGGGCCGGTCACGCTCCGACGGCGCGACGTCGAGCGGCTGAACGCGGTCCTCGAGTCTCGGCCGAGGCTTGCCGAGGCGTTTGGCAGAGGAGGTGATGCGAGCTAGGGCCGCGCTCGAATCGGGGCCGTGGGGGCCCAGCCGGGAGCGTGATTCGGGGGGCGGCCGAAAGGGGCGCAGGGGCGGTCAGACCGCAGCGGGGAGCTGCCGGGCGAAGTCGACCAGCGAGCCGAGGATGAGCGCTCCGTCGGTCGACCCGAGGAGTGAGTCGACGGCATGCTCGGGGTGCGGCATCAATCCGAACACGTTCCCGGCTTCGTTGCAGACACCGGCGACGTCGGAGACCGCACCGTTCGGGTTCTCGCCGGCGGCGTAGCGCAGCACGATCTGGGCGGCTGCGTCCAGCTCGTCGATCGTGTCCGGGTCGGCGAACCAGCAGCCGTCGCCGTGCTTCACCGGGATCGTGAGGCTCTGGCCTCGCTCGCAGCGGCCCGTGAAAGGGCCGACGATCGTCTCGACCTGGAGCCGCACGTCGCGGCAGACGAACGACAGCGACATGTTCGGCCTGAGCGTCCCGGGAAGGAGTCCCGCCTCCGTAAGGATCTGGAAGCCGTTGCAGATTCCCAGCACCGGCCCGCCGTCCTCGGCAAACCGCGTTACGGCGGCCATTACCGGTGAGAAGCGGGCGATGGCGCCGCAGCGGAGGTAGTCGCCGTACGAGAACCCGCCGGGAAGGACGACCGCGGCCGTCCCCGCCGGGAGCTCGCTCTCGGTATGCCAGACGCGCTGGGCGTCGGCGCCGAGGCGGTTCAGGGCGAGCTGCGCGTCGCGGTCGTCGTTCGAGCCTGGGAACACGAGCACCGCGATGGAAGGCTTCGACCCGGTGTCCGCGCCAAGACGCTCTAACACCATGCCACTCCCACCGGCGACCTCGTGCTCATTTCGTGGGAGCACCCAAGCTCATGCGGTCGGGCGAACCTCGATCTCGTAGCTCTCGATCAGCGGGTTCGCGAGCAGCTGCTCGCACATCCGCTCGACCTGGGCCCGCGCATCGGTCTCGTCGTCGGCGTCCACGTCGAGCTCGACTAGACGTCCGACCCGAGCGTCGCCGACCACGAAGCCGAGATGGCGAAGGCTGCTTTCGACCGCCTGGCCCTGCGGGTCGAGGATGCCTGCCTTCGGACGTACCAGCACGGTCGCTCTCATCGTCGTGCGTCCCTCACCCGAGCACGACGTCTGGATCGGACAGGTAGCTCGCGAACGGGAGCTTGGTGAGCTGTTCGAACGCCTCGATGTAACGGTTGCGAGTCCCCGCCACGACCTCGTCCGGGAGCTCCGGCCCTGGCGCTGTCTTGTCCCAGCCGAGCGATTCGCAGTAGTCCCGCACGAACTGCTTGTCGAACGAGGGCTGCGGGCCGCCCGGCGCATACTCGTCGGCGGGCCAGAAGCGTGAGGAGTCGGGCGTGAAGGCCTCGTCGCCGAGCACCAGCACCCCGTCGCGGTCGACCCCGAACTCGAGCTTCGTGTCGGCAAGGATGATTCCGCGCTCCGCAGCCCGCGCGGACACGAAGCCGTAAAGCTCGAGCGTCAGCCGCTCGACCTCCTCGAAGCGCTCCTCACCGACGAGGGCTGACAGCCGCCGCACGATCGATGTTCTCGTCATGCCCCGTCTGCGCTTTCGTCGCCGGGGTGAAGATCGGCTGCGGGGAGCCGTTCGGACTCGCTGAGACCCTCGGGGAGGCGATGCCCGCAAACCTCACCGGTCGAGCGGTAGTCCTTCCAACCCGACCCGGCGAGATACCCGCGTACGACACATTCGATCGGGAGCATCTCGAGCTTCCGGCATTCGGTTGAGCGGCCGTCGGCCCGCAAGGCCAGCAGATGGTTCGGGACGATCGCCTCCGTCTGCGCGAACCAGAAGGCCGAGAGACCCGTCAGCACCCGGCCCTTGTCCGGGATCTCCGTCGGCAGCACGACGTCGAACGTCGAGATGCGGTCGCTCGTGACGAGCAGCAAGCGCTCCTCGTCGAGCGAGTAGATCTCACGAACCTTGCCGCTTGCAACGTGCATCGCGGTGTCAGACATTCACGGGCTCCTTCTGGGCGAGGGCTTGGAGGCGATCGAACACGGTGTCGACGTGCGCCACGGTCGACGGCAGATCGAACACGGCGTCCAGCGCGGGACCGTCGAGACGCGACCGAATGTCCGAATCGGCGTCGACGAGAGCGCGGAAGTCGCGCTCCTCGTCCCAGGCGGTCATGGCGTTTCGCTGGACGAGCCGGTAGGCCTCGTCGCGGGGCAGCCCCGTCTCGACGAGCGTCAGCAGCAGCCGGTGCGAGAAGACGAGCCCGTGGGACGCCTCGAGATTGCGAAGCATCCGCTCGGGATAGACGACGAGCCCCTCGACGATCCAGGTGAACCGGTCGAGCATGTAATCGAGCGCCAGGAAGGCATCCGGCAGCACGACCCGTTCGGCCGACGAGTGTGAGATGTCGCGCTCGTGCCAGAGGACGACGTCCTCGAGGCCGACGGCGGCGGCGGCACGCACGACCCGGGCGAGGCCGCAGATCCGCTCGGCGACCTTTGGGTTGCGCTTGTGAGGCATCGCGGACGAGCCCTTCATCCCGCGGGTGAACGGCTCCTCGACCTCGCGAACCTCCGTCCGGGCCAGGTGCCGGATCTCCGTCGCGAACCGTTCGAGCGACGACGCCGTGAGTGCCAGCGCCGACAGCAGCTCGGCGTGCCTGTCGCGGGCGATCACCTGGGTCGAGAGCGGGTCGGGCTCGAGCCCCAACCGCTCGCAGGCGACCCGCTCGACCTCCGGGTCGAGCCCCGCGTAGGAGCCGACAGTGCCGGAGAGCTGGCCGACCCGGTTGCTCTCGAGCGCACGCGCGAGCCTCGTGCGATCGCGGTCGAGCTCGAAGGCCCACCCGGCGAGCTTCCAGCCGAAGGTGGTCGGCTCTGCATGGACAGCGTGCGTGCGCCCGATGCAGATCGTATGCCGATGCGCCTCGGCGAGGCGGATGACTGCGGCGAGCGCCCGATCGACGCCTTCGACGACGAGCCGGCCTGCGTCCTGCAGCTGGAGCGCAAGCGCCGTGTCGAGCACGTCCGACGAGGTGAGCCCGTAATGCACCCAGCGGCCCTCCGGCCCGAGCTGCTCGGCCACGGCATCGACGAACGCGGCGAGATCGTGGTCGGTCGTGAGCTCGATCTCGGCGACCCGTTCCGGCGTCGGCGCCTTCGCACCGCGCTTGATCGCAGCCACGTCGTCCGCGGGGATCGCGCCGATCTCCGCCCAGCCCTCGAGCGCGGCGAGCTCGACCTCGAGCCACCGCTCGAGCTTGCCCTGCTCCGACCAGATCCTGCTCATCTCCGGCCGGGAGTAGCGGGCGATCACGAGGCCAGTTTAGAGATCGGGCCCGACCACCTCGACGGAGAGCCCAGAAAGGGGCTACCCCCGGCCGAGGATGCGCGCTGCGAGCACGGCCGCGTTCTTGGCGTTGTCGACGCCAACGGTGGCGACCGGAACGCCTGGCGGCATCTGCACGATCGAGAGCAGCGCATCGAGACCGTCGAGGATGCTCATCGACGAGCGCAGCGGCACCCCGATCACGGGAAGCTTGGTCTGGGCCGCGACAACACCGGGCAGTGCCGCCGCCAGCCCCGCCCCGCAGATCAGCACCCGAAGCCCGCGGTCGGCCGCCGAGCGGGCGTACTCGGAGACGGCGTCGGGGTTCGGTGCGCCGAGCGAACGTCGAACTCCCAGGTGATCCCGCGTGCGTCGAGCTCGTCGAAGGCCGGCTGCATGCGCTCGCGGTCCGATTCCGATCCGACCAGGATGCCGACCAGGGGCTCGCTCATCGTCTCCGAGCCTAGCCGAGTGAGCGGCGGCGATATCGGTGCGGTACCAGGCGCCGTCGAACCCGATCTTCGCCGCGGCCGCATACGCCTCGTTCCCGCGCCGCCGCGCGGTGGGCGCCGAGCGCCGGTCACCGACAGGATGCGGCCGCCGTTCGTGACGAGCTTGCCCGTCGCCCATCGCGGTACCGCCGTGGAAGACGAGGGCTCCGCCGGCCTCGGCCTCGGCGATGCCGGTGATCTCGGCGCCCGACGTAGTCGCTGCGCTCGGGATACGACGGGCCGGCGATGACGACGGTCACGCGCGGCCTCGGGCCGCTCCTGCAGCTGCGACGTCGTCGAGCTCGCCCGCAGCGGCGGCGGCGAGCGCGGCGAGCAGGTCGCCTTCGAGCCGGGGAAGCAGCACCTGCGTCTCGGGATCGCCGAACCGTGCGTTGAACTCGAGCACGCGCGGCCCCTGGCCGGTGAGCATCAGCCCGGCAAACAGGCAGCCGACGAACCGGGAGCCGCGCCGCGCGAGCTCGTCGACGACCGGCTGGTGGATCTGCTCGACGAGCGCCGCGAGCTCATCGGGAAGCTCGACCGGAGAGATCGCCCCCATCCCGCCGGTGTTGGGCCCCGTGTCGCCGTCGCCTGCCCGCTTGTAGTCGGTGCGCCGCGCCGAGCGGCACGGCCCGGACCCCGTCGCAGAGCGCGAACAGCGACACCTCGCGGACCCTCGAGGAGCTCCTCGATCACGACCGTTCCACCCGAGCGCCTCCGCAGCCGCCGCATCCCTGCCTGTGCCTCCTCGTCGGTGCGGCAGACGAAGACGCCCTTCCCCGCCGCGAGCCCGTCGGCCTTGACGACGCACGGGGCCTTCGCCGAATCGAGCGCGGCGGCGGCCGGGACGCCGGCGGCGCTCAGCACGTCCTTGGCGAAGGTCTTCGACCCCTCGATCCGCGCGGCCGCCGCGCTCGGCCCGAAGACGGCGATGCCGGCCTGGCGGAGCTCGTCTGCGACTCCGGCGACGAGAGGCGCCTCGGGGCCGACCACGACGAGATCGACGGCGAGCGTGCGCGGCAAGGTCGAGGAGCCCCTCGTGATCGTCGGCGCGAACCGGATGACAGTCTGCCGAGCGCGGCGATCCCGGGATTCCCCGGCGCGGCGTGGAGCTCCGTCGAGCGACGGGCTCGTCGAGAAGCTCCAGGCGAGCGCGTGCTCGCGAGCGCCCGAACCGACGAGGAGCACCCTCACAACTCGAGTCTACGTCTCGCGCCTGCGGGCCTCCCCCGCGAGCCGGGACCGGGAGCGCGAGGCCGGGGGCTACGATCGAAGCATGGCCCATGACGAGCCGGCAGGCAGAGACCCGACCGGTCAGGACGACGACCGCGACACGGAGTCCGGAGAGCACTTCGAGCGGCTCGTCCGGGCCGCGCTCGACGAGATTCCGAGCGACCTCAGAGCCGAGATGTCGAACGTCGAGGTCGTTGTCGAAGCCGAGCCGCCGGCCGAGAGGCGCCTGTTCGGGCTCTACCAGGGCGTTCCGCTGACGAGGCGCGGCTCGCACTACGGCGGCGTCCTCCCCGACAAGATCACGATCTTCCGCGGCCCGATCGAGCGGTACAGCGGAGGGGACCCGCGCCGGCTGGCGCGGGAGGTCAGGCGGACCGTCCTCCACGAGGTCGCGCACCACTTCGGGATCAGCGACGAGCGTCTCGTCGAGCTCGACCGCTACTAGCGCCAAGAGTCCCGCCGTACCATGACCCGATGCGGATCGTCCACCTGAGCCCCGGCGACGAAGGGGTGGTGATCGCGGGCTCCGAGCTCTTCGACAACCTGCCCACAGAAAGCTGGGCGAGGCAGTTCCTGTCGCGCGAAGGGCATCACCTGTTCGTGGCGCTGGGGCCCGACGAGCTACCGATCGGGTTCATCAGCGGCGTCGAGACGACCCACCCGGACAAGGGCACCGAGATGTTCCTCTACGAGCTCGCCGTCGCGCCGGAGCACCAGAGGCGCGGCATCGGGCGCGCGCTCGTCGGGGCGCTCGCAGCCCTGGCGCGAGAGAAGGGCTGTTATGGCATGTGGGTCGGCACCGAGCCTGACAATGAGGCGGCGCTCGCGACGTACCGCGCAGCGGGGGCCGAGGCGCCGGAGCCGTTCGTGTCGCTCAGCTGGACGTTCGATGTCGCGTCGGGCCCCGGGGCCCATCCAGGCCGCTTGAGCCGGCCGGCCTGAGCGGTGAGCCGCCGCTAGGAGAGAGCTGCGAGTGCCGTCTAGACGAGCGCGGCCGAGTCGGAGCAGGCGGTTGCGGGCGCCGGCAGCACCGGGGTGACCGGGTCTCGAGGCAGGTAGAGCGCGACGAGCGCGCCGAGGCCGGGAGCGATCGCGGTGATGAGGAGAGCGACTCGAAGGTCGACCGCATCGGCGACGACGCCCAGGAGCACCGCCGCGATCCCGCCCAGCCCCATCGCGAAGCCGACGGTCATGCCCGAGGCCATCGCGATCCTCGAGGGCAGGTACTCCTGGCCCATCACGGTCGTGAGCCCGAACCCGCTGACGATCATCGCGCCCGCCACCGTTATCGCGACCGCACTCGTGACCCCGCTCGTGAGGACGTAGAGGAGCACGAGCGGCGGCGTCAGCGCAAGGCTCGAGACGAGCACGATCTTGTCTCCGTAGCGGTCGGCAAGCGGGCCGGCGCAGAGCGTGCCGAACGCCCCACCGAAGAGGACGCACGAGAGGAGCGCGGTTCCGTAGCTCTTCGAGTGCCCCTGGGAGACCTCCCAGAGCGGGACGAACGTGAACAGCCCGTAGTAGGCGACGCTTCGAAGACCGATCGCTGCCAGGAGCACCTTGAAGAGGGCCGGGCGGTCGTCGGTGCGGCGCGGGCGGATGCGATCGTGGCCGGTGCGGCGGGCGTGGCTGAGCGAGCCGTAGTCGCGCAGGAGCAACGCGATTGCAAGGCCACCCGGGAGCAGGAAGATGAGCCCTCCTTTCGAGCCGATCGCGGCGAGAGCGACGCCGGCGAGAAGCGGGCCGAGTGCGATCCCGAGATTCCCGCCGGTCTGGAAGACAGCCATCCCGCTTGCGCGCCGCTCGCCGCTCGCGTGCCGGGCCAGCTTCATCGCCTCGGGATGGAAGAGCCCCGACACCGAGGCCGGAGATGGAGACCAGCCCAAGCAGCACGAAGTAGTTGTGGGCGAGTGGTGAGAACGACGTTCCGAGTGCCGCGGCGGTGATGCCGATAGGGAGGAGCCACGTCGTCGTGTGCCGGTCCGACCAGTGCCCGAACAGGGGCTGGGCGATCGAGGAGGTCACCGTCGCAACGAGGACGACCGCTCCTGCCTTCGTGTAGGAGAGGTGCAGAAGCGGCTTCAGAAACACGAGCACCGCAGGGAGCGCCCCCGAGGCGAGGTCTGCCGCGAGGTGCCCGACCCAGAGGTCGGCCATCGACCGCCGATCGATCTTCGCCGCCATCATTCGAGCCTAGTGCACGCGCGCAGGCTGATCCCGCGCGACTCGACTACGGTTTGCTCGTGGCAAAGGCGGCCCCACGCAGTCGGCTCGTGAAGCTGCGCCGGCACGTGGCGGTGGTCACCGCGCTTGCCGTCCTCGGCGCGCTTGTCTCGGCAGCTACGACGCAGGCGAGCGACGTCGTGCTCGTGCATCGCACCGTCCTGATCGGGCGCTCCGTCGACGGCAGGCCGATCACGGCGATCGAGGTGGGTGACCCGTTCGCCCCCGACAAGGCGCTCGTCGTCGGTTGCATCCATGGGACGGAGTGCGCCGGTGTCGCGGTCGCCGACCGCCTCACGGCGATCGCGCCGAGCGTGGGCCTCGACCTGTGGATCGTCCCCAATCTGAACCCGGACGGTTACGCCGCCGGAACCCGTGGCAACGCCCACGGCGTCGACCTCAATCGCAACTTCCCGTGGCGCTGGAAGCGCCTGCAGGGCGTCTTCTACTCCGGGCCACATCCGCTCTCCGAGCCGGAAAGCCGGTTTGTCTACCACCTCATCTTGCGCATCCGCCCGAGCATCTCGATCTGGTTCCATCAGCATCTCGACGTCGTCGACGAGTCCGGCGGAAAGCTCGCGGTGGAGCGCGAGTTTGCCGCTGACGCCGGCATGCGGCTCAAGCGGCTCGTGCGCGAGCCGGGGAGCGTGGTCGGCTGGGAGAACCACCGCCTGAAGTCGGGAACGGCGTTTGTCGTCGAGCTGCCCGCGGGAGCGCTCTCCCCCTCCGCGACCACGCGTCTCACCCGTGCAGTCCTCGCGGTCACCCGGGCTGGAGCGGCCGCCGGTCCCCAGCTCGTGAGCCACCGCGGCTTTGATCGGATCGACGGGTACCCAGCCGGGGCTTTCCGAACGTTTCTCGGCGCGGCCCGCGGCTAGGAAGAGCGGGCTGCGGTTTCGCGCTCTGGGTACGTCACGGCCGTTGGCTAGCCTGTTGCCATTCGGCGCCAATTGGTGGCGCGACCGCGACGAGGCGGGGTTGGCCTCGCCGGAGGTCAGCGCCGTCAGGAGGTGAAACTTGGCAGCCAGAACGAGGAAGGCAAAGGCAGATGTGGACGAGACGCCGGTCCCCACGGAGCTCGAGCCCGCGCTGATCGCACGGCGCGCGTACGAGATCTACGAGGCCGGCGAGGGCGGCGATCCCCTCGAGCATTGGCTTCGCGCAGAGCAAGAGCTCGTGATGGTGGCGAGCGGGTGACGTTGGCCCACACCGGCTGAACGACGGCCCCCAAGCGGATCATTCGGCTCGGCGCTGCCGGAGCGTGCCGGGCCGAGTGATCCCGTGGCCGCCGCGGAGACGATCGAGTCGTCGACCGGTGGGCCGTTGCTCAGGCTCGTGCCGGCGTCAGTCGGCGGCGACGCTGCCGAGACGATCCGCGAGCCCGGGGTCGTCCGAGCACAGCTGCTCGAACTCGGCGCGGTCGACGACCAGCACCCGAAGATCGGTCGTGGCGAGCACGCGTGCCGTTCGGGTGCCGTCTGCGGAGAGGAGAGCACGCTCTCCGACGACGGCGCCGGGGCCCAGGTCCCGGTTTCCCTCCGGGGCCTCCACGGAGACCGTGCCGTCGAGGATGACGAACAGCCCGCCGCCTACCTGCCCGCGCTCGATCAGTATTTGCCCCGCATCGATCCCCGCCTCGGTGCCGACGGCGCGAAGTCGCTCCAGATCCTCTGCCTGCATGCGATCGAGTATCGCAAAGCCCTGCTTCGGGGACCGCCGGTTCGCGCCGCACTCCGCGGCCGGTCCGTCCGACGACTACGGAGGAGGTCAAACGGGTACCGAGCCTCCATGAGCAGCTACACGAAGAAGAATCTCCGGAGCGAGGTCGAGGACCAGGCTCCCAAGTTCGGCATGCCGAGCGAGATGCAAGCGCGATTCGCGCGCACCCCGTTGGAGGGGAAGACGCTCGGCCTGAGCCTGTTCACGCTCGCGCCGGGCTTCCGGATCCCGTTCGGGCACAAGCACGCCGGGCAGGAAGAGGTCTACGTGATCGTGCGGGGATCGGCGCGGGTGAAGGTCGAGGACGAGATCGTCACGCTCGGCGAGTGGGACGCGATCCGGTTCGACAAAGACACGATGCGCGACATGGAGGGCGGCCCGGACGGCGTCGACTACCTCGCGTTCGGTGCCGGGGAGGACGCCTCCGAGGTCGAGATGGTTCAGGACTGGTGGGACGGGCAAGGCTGAAGCCTCGAAAAACAGGGGTTGCCCCGACCCGCACTAGGATGGAGCGGTGGTTGCGAAGGTGAACCTCGCCGAGAAGTTCGCGCTCCTCGAGGGGCCTTTCGCGCCGGGAATCGTCGGCTACCTGAACGACTACAAGCTGCAGATCGTCAAGGTGGGACGGCGAGTTCGTCTGGCACAAGCACGACGACACCGACGACTTCTTCCTCGTGCTCAAGGGCCGGCTGACGATCCAGCTCCGCGATCGCAACGTCTCGCTGGGGGAGGGCGAGCTCTTCGTCGTGCCACGAGGCGTCGAGCATTGCCCGCGGGCCGACGAAGAGGCGCACGTTCTCCTCATCGAGCCGAGAGGAACGAGGAACACCGGAGACACGACCTCGGCGCTGACGAGGTCGGAGATCGAGATCTGAGCTGTGAGCTCTAGCCGAGCGCCGATCTCTTGCGTTCAGCCGTCCGGGAAGACGCGGGTGACGACGATTCCGGCGAGCACGGTGACCACCGTTCCGACGACGTACCCGACTAGAAACACGACCGGTCCCATAGGTGACCCTTTCGTCGAGAGGCTCGAATCCAGTGCCTGCCACTCGTAGTTTGCTCCTTTGGCAGCGGACGCGCCCAGGCCGTGGAACGACTGAAGCTTCATCCCCTGGGCGAAGCGCTCGAGCAGCGTGTCAGACTGGGTGCTCGAAGCAGCCGTCGACGAGGCACCCATGATCAGCAAACAGGAGCAAGACGAGGCGCGGGCGTACGCGATCGAGCAGATGCAGGCAGCCGGGATCGCCGTCAGCGACGACGAGTCGCGCCAGCTCGAGGTTGCGGACTTCGGCCTTGGCCGCCTTCGGGAGATCGGCCTGATGGTGCTCGTCTACGTCAACAACGACCGCTACTGCGCCAAGGAGCTCGTGCTCTATCCCGGCCAGACGTGCCCCGAGCATCGCCATCCCCCGTTTGCCGGGACACCGGGAAAAGAGGAGACATTTCGTTGCCGGCTCGGCCGGGTCGACCTCGTCGTCGACGGCGCGGCGGTTTCACTGGGCCCGGGCGACCAGTACACGATTCCCCCCGATACGCTCCACTGGTTTCAGGCGAGTGAGGAAGGCGCCGTCGTCACGGAGTTCTCCTCGGCCAGCCGCGACGACCTCGACATCTTCACGGACCCGCGGATCATTCGCGCACCCATCGTCGAGGGCTAGGCCGGTGATGAGTTCCCAGGCAGGGGCTGTAGAACCTCTAACAGAATCAGCACGGGCCGCCTGGCGCATTCCTGAAGACAGTGTCCTACAAGTGCACGCACCCATCACTGCGAGTCAGCGCGAGGTCATGCTGTAGAGCTTCTCAGCCGGGCAGGGTGAGGCTGTCGATGTCGGTCGGGTAGGAGGTGAGGAGGTCCATGCCGTCCTCGGTGACGACGACCGTGTCGGAGTGGCGGAAGCCGCCGAGCTTCGGGTCGTAGACGCCCGGCTCGATCGTGAAGACCATGCCCGGCTCGAGCGGCGTCTTGTCGCCGAGGTCGAGGAAGGGCGCCTCGTGGTTTCGCAGGCCGATCCCATGGCCCGTGTGCTGGCGCCAGTACGGGAGCAGGTCGTTCTGCTCGAAGTAGCGCATCACGGCGCCGTCCACGTCGGCGCAGGTGGCGCCGGGCCGGATCGCGTCGAACGCGGCGAGCTGCGCCGCAACGGTGTGGTCGAAGAGCCGTCGCATCTCGTCGGTCGGGGGGCCCGATGATCAGCGCCCGTTCGAGCTCTGCGTTGTAGCCCCAGATCGGCGCGCTCGTCTCGGTCACGAGCACGTCTCCCGCCTCGAACCGATGTTGTGCGCGACCGCATGCGCCCAGGCGCTCCGCAGCCCGATCTGGCCGCGGTAGCCGGCGGAGGCGCCCGACGAGGACGAGAGCCCGCCGCCGTAGCGCTCGCCGAGCGCAGCGAGCATCGCAAGCGTCGTCTCGTGGCCGGCCCTGAGGCTCGCCTCGGCCTCCGTCGCCCCCGGCCGCGAGTACTCCTGCAGCAGCCGGTGGGCGTGCGCGCACCAGCGACCGCTCTCACGGATCAGCGCGATCTCGCTCTCGCTCTTGCGGGCCATCATGCTCTCGATCAGCTCGCCGAGCGGAGCAACCGACGCCTCCGCCGCGTCGCTGAGGGCCGGGCCCTTGTACCCAAGGATGCCGGGGTAGCCGTCCTGGTCGGCGCCGATCGTGTCTCTGATTCCGAGGTCGGCGAGGACCCGCGCGAAGATCGACATCGGGTGCTCGAGCCCCGGGTACTCCGGATAGGACTCGATCCGCGCGAAGGAGGTCTCGGCGCGTGTGCGCTCGACCTCGAACTCCGGCACGAACACGGCCGCTTCGCCGCCGGCGCTCTCGGCGTAGATCACCGGCCGCTCGTTCGAGAGGAACCAGAAGCCCGTGAAGTACTGGATGTAGTCGGCGTCGAAGAGGACGTACCCGGAGAGGCCCTCACGCCGGACGTGCTCGAGCAGGCGCTCCCGGCGCTCGCCGAGCTCTGCGGCGGAGATCCCGGTGATCGGCTCGGCCCGCTCGCCGGTCATCGTTTCCCCGTCGCGGTCACGCTCTAACTCTACGCGGGGAGCGACCGGCTCGACAGGCATGGGGCCGGCTCGGCCGGATGTCGGGCCGAGCGGATGCCGGTTGTCCATAAGCTAGGGGCCGTGAGCGCGAATCCGATGCGAGTTGGCTGGGTCGGCACGGGCGTGATGGGCTCCGCCATGTGCGGTCATCTGATCGCGGCCGGCCATTCGGTCACGGTGTTCAACCGGACGCGGGCGCGGACGGAGCCACTCGTCGACGCGGGTGCGACCTGGTGTTCCTCGCCTGCCGAAGCGGCCGCGGATGCGGATGTGATCTTCACCATGGTCGGCTACCCGAGCGATGTCCGCGAAGTGATCCTGGGAGAGAGCGGCGTGCTCGGCGGGGCACGGCCCGGCTCGGTGATCGTCGACTTGACGACGAGCGATCCGTCCCTCGCCCTGGAGATCTGGGACGCGGCCCAGCCGGCGATCGACGTCATCGATGCTCCGGTCTCCGGAGGCGATGTTGGAGCGCGCAACGCGAGCCTCGTCGTGATGGCAGGGGGAAGCGAGGAAGCGTTCGAGCGGGTGCTTCCCCTGTTTCAGGCCTTCGGCAAGACGATCGTCCGGCAGGGTGGCCCCGGCGCGGGGCAGCACACGAAGATGGTCAATCAGATCGCGATCGCCTCAGGGATGGTCGGGATGTGCGAGGCCCTGCTGTACGCACACCGGGCAGGGCTCGACGTCGCGCGCGTCCTCGACACGATCTCCACCGGGGCGGCCGGGTCCTGGTCGCTGACGAACTACGCCCCGCGGATCCTCAAGGGCGACTTCGCGCCGGGCTTCAAGGTCGATCACTTCATCAAGGACCTCGGGATCGCGCTCTCCGAGGCGGAACGCATGAACCTGTCGCTACCGGGGCTGGCGCTCGCTCACCAGCTCTATGTCGCAACGAAGGCGCAGGGTTATGGGCAGCTCGGCACGCACGCCCTCGTCAAGGCCCTTGCGAGCCTGAGCGACATCGACCCGGACCTGCACGTCTCCGCCGCCGGCTTGGAGCACGAATCAAGATGAGCGTCGTTCCCGGCGCTCTCGGATCGTCCTCCAGTTCGGGCCACGAACGCTTCGCGCCCGGGACCGGAGCTTCCGGCGGCCTTGATCCGGCTGAGCCGGTCTAGCGCTCGACTGAATCGGCTCAGTTCGGGATCGGCTCAGTTCGGATCGGCTCAGTTCGGATCGGCTCGTTCGGGATCGGCCCAGTTCGAGATCGGCCCAGTTCGAGATCGGCCCAGTTCGAGATCGGCCCAGTTCGAGATCGGCCCAGTTCGAGATCGGCTCGGTTCCGCAGGATCAAGGGCTTCGCGGCTGGGATGGCCGTCTCTCGGACAGGCAACCAGCCTGGCCTCCGAGCCGGCGATCCCACCCGCTAAGCGGTGGGCGGCGAGGCGCACCGCCGCCGCGAACGATCAGCCCTTTCGCTTTGGGCCCGTGCGCCGCCGTCGCACCGGCTTCGGGTGCGCGTGATGCGGATGCCCGGCGGTGCTCAAGACCTCCTTCGCACGAGCGGCATCGGAGGCGCTCACGATGATGTCCCTGGGCCCGATCGGGTTCCACGGGGCCCACAGGCCGGCCCCGCCAATGCTTCCGTAGTCGGACGGGATGCCCTCGCGGCGAAGCAGCTGAGACATCAGCTCGGCCTGTGGCTCGTTCTCTGCAACGGCAACCGAGACTCGTTCCGGCGGCGCGGCCGGCGGCAGTAGCACTGCAACGGCTCGGCGCAACAGGCCCACCCGCGGAAGCAAACCAGAAAACCGGGCTTCGGGCGGGCACGGCCTCGGGCGTGCAGCAGAGCGGCCGTCGAGCTCGGCGGCCGACGCCCTCAGCCGGGCTCGCCCGGGCCGGGCCGCATCCGCCCGGCCTCCGTTCGAGGACATCCCCTCGCGGCGGCCGAGGTGACGTGAAGACGTTGTCAGGAGCTCTTGTTGGCGCTCCAGCTTCCACCCCCGGCAGGGGTCTTGTAGCTGCCCGACATCGACGTGGTGCCCGACACCGAACCGGTGTAGGTGGCGCCGACGCCAACAGCCCCGAACTTGATCGCGGTGCCGTTCACGCTGCCGCTGACGCTGTATTTGCCGCTCGGGCTCGACAGCTTGATCGACCCGGTCAGTGTCGATCCGGTCTCGGTCCAGGTCAGGGTGAACGTTCCCGAGAAGGCGCCGCTGTACTGCCCGGACCAGGTGCCGCCGAGCGCCAACTTCTGCTTCGGAGGCACCTTCTTCTTCTGACTTGCCGTCGGCGCGGCCTGGGCGACCGTCGCACCGAGCATCGCAACCGTTACAAGCACCGCCGCCAACAGCCAGGGATTCCGTCTCATCGAAACGCTCCTTTCGCGACTGATGTACACGCCTCGACGCGAGCATAAGCGCGGGCTTCCTTCGAGGCAAGCACGGGAAATAGCGACCCTCCTCGCCCCCGGGAGTTGCTGCCGAGCTCCTACTGTCGCGCTCGAAACGAGCCAGACCTCGTCAGCCCCACGAGCGTCAGCGCGGCGAGCGACGACAGGGCCAGATACGGCACCGCGTCCGAGGTCGCGTCCGCGACGGCGCCGCTGAGGACGGCACCTCCGCTCTGGCCGGGCGCCCAGGCGAGGTTCATGAGCGCGAAGGCGTAGCCGTAGTCGAGGCCGCGGTGCTCGGCGGCGTGGGTGAGGAGGGTCATCCCCGGCGTGTAGAAGGCGCCGAAGGCAATCGCGCTCGCGGCGATGATCACGGCCAGCAGGTACCCGTTCCTGGGCCAGGGAAGGACAAGGGTCGCGACGATCGTTCCGAGCAGGGCGAAGCGAACGGGTGCGAGTGGCCCCAGGCGGTCGGAGAGGCGTCCGATGAAGACGTTGTTTCCGGTTTCGAGCACTCCGGCGGCGAGCCAAACGGCTCCGATTCCCAGCGCTCCGATTCCGAGCGCCGAGAGCCGCAGCGGTCCGAGGACCCCGAGCGTCCCGAAGAGAAAGGCAGGGAGAACCACGAGCCAAACAGCGAGGAGGACGCGCCTGTCGCAGATCGCCGCTCGGAGGACGGTGAGCGGCTGGGGCTCTGTCGGACGGATCGCCGGCGTCAGCAGCGCCCAGACTGCGAGCCCGAGCGAGGCAGCGGCGACCGCCCCGAACGTCCACCGGGTGCCGGTGACCGACGCGACGCCGCCGAGCACCGGCCCGAGCAGGGCGCCCGCGACCGCGGCCGCAAACGCTCTGCCGATCAAGGTGCCCTTTCGGCCTTCGGGCGCGGTCGCGACGAGCCACGACAAGGAGCCCGTCCACGAAAACGAGCTTGCGAGACCCTGCGCGAACCGGGCGAGATCGAGCTGCCACGCTCCGCCCGCGAACCCGAACAGGGCTGTGGTGAGCGCGACGCCCGTCAACCCGACGAGGACCGTGGGCTTGACTCCGAACCGGGCTGCCACGATCCCACTGGGAATCGCCCCGATGAGGGTCCCGAACGGATAGGCGGCCGCGAGGATGCCGACCCCTGCCTTGTCCAACCCGAGCGCATGCGAGTAGTGCGGCAGGAGGGGAGTCAGGGCCGAGAAGAAGAGCGTGTCGACGAACACGACCGCGCTCGTCAGCTGGAGAGTCCGGCGCATCGTCCGGCAGTTTCGCTGTCACCGGCGGCTGCGGCTCAGCCGCGCAAGAACCCTGAGCGGCCAGCCGCCGTTCGGCGGGCAGGTGCTTGCAGGCGAGCTCGGCCCGTTGGTAGTCGCGAGAGGTCGGGTTGGCGCTGCGCGGGAGCATGATCCCGACGCCGTCGTCCCGCCGCAGGGGGCGGTCATCGGACCCGCACCTTCCGCGTGATTCGGTCGCAACCCGCCGGCGTCATGGCTCCTCCGGGTGGAGCCACCAGGTGATGCCTGCTCCGATCTGGCGGAAGCCACGCGTCTCGTAGAGCTTCTTGCCTTCGGGTGTGGCGTTCAGCACGGCGTGCTCTGCGCCTCCGCCGCCGGCCGCGCCGGAGACGAGTTGGAGCAGCGCGCTGCCGATCCCTCGCCGGCGGAATGGTGGCCAGACGGCCATGTCGAAGATCCCGGCGATAGTGCTTTCGCCCTCGGTCAGATGCGACCACGCATGTCCGGCGAGCCGCCGGTTGCGACCGACGTGCGCGGCCGCATACCAGGTGTGGCGGGGCCGTTCGCGAGTGAGGGCGAGCCTGCGGGCGTAGTCGGCGTATTCGCCCTGGTAGTCCGTCGTCGTCTCCCGGAGGCTCACACGAGGGTCATCCGTCTCGCCGATGTCCAAGATGCTCGCGGTCATCCACCAGGGTGACCAGCCGCGCTCGAAGCCGGCGGCGGCGAGCGGCGCGGCGTCGACCTCGAGCGAGAGCCACGCGCCGACGATCTGGCCCGGCCGGCGTATGCGTGCGAGCCCTTGGGCGAGCGCGTCAGGGTCGATCTCCTTCGGGAAGAGAAGATCGGCCTGCCCGGGCGCGCGCGCCCAGACCAGTCCTCCTTCCTTCCAGACCTCGCCACCGAGCAACCGGGCGCTCGTCGTGTACCACGAGGTCTGAGCCTGTTCGCAGTCGCTGACAGTGGGCTCGCGAGCCATCCAGGGAGAGAGTCGCCGACTGCGTGTGAGTTGCCGTTAGGGGTCCGTGACCGTACTGCCCCGGCGTGGCCTTCCCGTCTTCCGGCCGGTGACGAGGCGTTCGCGGTCGAAGAGCCGGGAGACGATGCGCCAGGCGGCGAAGTCGGCGGCAAGCAGCGCGAGGGCAGCGCCGACTGCGATCGGGACCGAGGGCTTGATGAGCTGGAACGAGATCAGCGAGGTGAAGCCGAGCAGCGGCAGACTGGCGACCGTGGCGAGCTGCTGGGCGACGCGGACGTCGCTCGCGCGGGTGGAGATGCCGATCCCGACCCAGATCGACCAGAGCGCGAGGAGCGGGGTGAAAAGGATCTGGGCAAGCAGCTCGGGCGGGTGGAAGACGACGGTGCGGACGACGTGGGCGGCGCCGAAGCGGACGCTGATCAAGACGACGAGGTAAATGGCGTAGGCGATCGACACCGATGGCAGGAACGCGGCCACCGCCTTCCCCAAGAGCAGCTCGGATGCGCGCACCGGCGAGGTGAGAACCGGTTCGAGCGTCCCCTGCTCCCGTTCGCCCACGACCGAGTACGCCGCGATGACGGGCGGAATCACGATCGGGACGATCAGCATCAGGAGCGAGATCACGCCGACGGCAGCTTTGACTGCGGGGCCGGAGCTGGACTCGGGGATCCTGAAGATCGTGATCATCGGCGTGATCAGGAAGACGAACGGGAGCACCGCCATCGTCACGATCACGAAGCGGTTGCGCCGAAACTCGCGTACCTCCTTGCGGACGACGGCGAGGACCCGTTTGGCGCTCACGGTGCCGCCTCGCGTCGTCGTCGACGAGCTCGAGGTAGACGTCCTCGAGCGAGTGCTGTGCCTCGGCCAGTGAGAGCACGTCGGCTCCGGCGGTAACGAGTGCCCGCGTTACCGCGGGCGCCGCGAGGCGGGCGTCGCTGACGGTCAGCATGTAGTGGGTTGGGTCGTCGGCATGCCAGCCGTCGACTCCTGCGACTGCGAACACGGCTTCCGGTGTGGCAAGCGGCGCTGCCGTGCGCACGACGAGCGCTTTGGTGAAGAGCCGGTCGCGGAGCTCGTCGGGCCGGCCGATCGTGCGCAGGCGGGTGTTGAGGATGGCGACGCGGTCGCAGAGACGCTCGGCCTCCTCGAGCCGGTGGGTGGTGAGAAAGACGGTGACGCCGTGCTCGCGCAGGCCGTCGATCAGCTCGTGTACCTCGCGAGATGCGACCGGGTCGAGCCCGGAGGTCGGCTCGTCGAGGAAGACGATCGCTGGATCGTTGAGCAGCGCGCGTGCGAGCGCGACCCGCTGGCGCAGCCCCTTCGAGAGGCTGCCGCAGAGATCGTCGGCCCGGGCGGTGAGATTGACCGCCGCCAGCGCCTGCTCCGATCCGCGCCTTCGGCTGTGCGAGCTCGTACAGCCCGGCGAAGAACTCGAGGTTCTCGGCGACGGTGAGACGCGAGGTAGAGGCCGGGGTTCTCGGTCATCACCGCGATTCGCTTGCGAATCTCGACGCCGTTTGCCGCCTCGAGTGGGAGCCTCGCGACCCGGGCGGTGCCGGAGGTGGGGGCGATCACGGTGGCGAGCATGCGAACGGTTGTCGTCTTGCCTGCACCGTTCGGCCCGAGGAATCCGAAGACCTCGCCGGCACCGACGCTGAACGAGACGTCGTCGACGGCAAGCCGCTCGCCGAACCGCTTCGACAAGTGCTCGACGACCAGTGCCGGCTCGTCGTGCGAGCTCGCCGGCGTCCGGCCCGAGGTCAGTGCGCGGAGAGCTTGGCGCTGCTCGGCGACATTGCCGGACCCGGTCTCGGTCTCACCTGGCTCGTCCACCTCGGTTGGCTCGGCTGCGGACGGGGCGGCCTCGGGAGGACGTGCGCCTCCGGTCGCGAGGGCGACGACTGCGTACACGGCGAAGATCAGGATCGCGACCGGGATGCGGGCCGACGACGTTCTCAGCACGGTCAGCACCGCGACCACGGCGGCGATCGTGAGCGCCGTGATCGCCCAGCCGTGCCAGTCTGCCGGCCGCCAGCCCAAGCCAACCCGTCGACGCTGGAACCATCGCTGCGACCTCATCAACCGGGCTCACCCTAGCTTGGCTGAACCGACCCGAGGCGGGCTCCCAGCTCCCTAGAAGGTCTAGGTCGGCGCGAGGTCGCAGAAGACGAAGCCGTCGCGCTCGACGACCTCGCCGACCGAGCACGCGACCGGGCAGGTGAGAATCGGCCCGGCGTGGACGAATGTGTGGAACTCGCCGTTCTCTCCGCACGGGTCGACGGAGGCTGGGAGCTGCGCGAGCAGCCGCTCGTCGTAGGCGCGGCCGGCGAAGGAGCCGTCGAGCCGGCGTGGATCGACGCAGATCAGGGTTGCCTCGAATCCTGCGTCTATGAACTCGTGCGCGAGCCGGGTCGTGTCGAGACCCCAGATCGGGAAGAGCCCGCGCTTGTTCGTCGCGGCGAGGCGGTCTTCCCGATAGGCGCGGATCTCCTCGAGGAAGAGGTCGCCGTAAGCCACGGTGTCGACGTCGACGAGGGCTTCGGACTCGTACGCCTGCTCGATCCGCTGCTCGTAGAGCTCGTTGCTGCAACCCGGCGGGATCGTCACCTCGACGAGCGGGATCCCGATTGCCTCGGCTTGACGGGCAAGGAGGCTTCGCCGGACGCCGTGCATGCTGATTCGGTCGTAGGTCTCGGTCACCGTCGTGATCAAGACGGCCGGATCGTGGCCGTCACTGCGTAGTGCCCTGAGTGCGAGCGCGGAGTCTTTTCCTCCGCTCCAGGAGAGAGCGAGCTTGGCGGTCACGAAGAGGCCCTCATTCGGCCTCCGAAGAAGCGGCGCGACGGCGGCACGTCCGGGTTGCGATTTTCGAGAAACAATCTGGTGAAGAGCGCTGAGAACGGCGTCCGCTTCAGGAGGCGTCAACCCGCCGGGAACAGGCTAGGCGCAGCGCAGGCTATCGATTCGAAATAAGGGGCCAGTTTCGCCGTGTCTGCCACGGATCCCACCATCGTTCTCGTCCACGGCGCGTTCGCGGACGCATCCAGCTTTCGAGGTTTCTACGACGATCTTCTCGACGAAGGCGTGACGATGATTGCCCCGCCGAACCCGCTTTGCGGCCTGACGGGCGCGATGGCGAAATATCTGCAGGGCGTGGTCGAGGAGATCGACGGACCGGTCCTCCTCGTCGGCTTCGCACGTCGTCATGATCTCCCACCCGAAGGAGGTTGCCGAGGTCGTCATGACCGCGGTTCGCGCCTGCGCCGTGCAGCCGGCCTGAGCTGCCGATCGTCGGGAGACCTCCGGCAAAGGAGCGGGATAGGGCGTAAAGTTCTCCGCGAAGGTGAGCGCGAGCTTTCAGCGGATCAAGCAATGGCTCAGCCGGGCTGCCGGCTCGGTCGAGCAGGAGGCCGAAGGCGGGTCACCTGTCGCTACGCCGCCGCCCGGCGCGACCCCGCCTGGGGGTGACGGCGACCGGGAGACCTCGACGAACGCGCAGGTAGAAGGCGCCGCCGGCGAGCCCTGGTCCGGCAACAACTGAGCCGCAGGAACCTCCGAAGAAGGTACCCGGGGAACAGAAGAGCTATTTTCCCTTCCGCGAATCAGCCAAGCCGGACCGCTCGGCCTGCGGCGTTTGCGGTCGCATCCAGTTCGAGTCGGACGCCTAGCGATCGAGGTCGGGGGCCTGAATCGAGTTGCGGAGTGCGTCGCCGGACGCGAGCTCGAGGCACAAAAACTCCGCGGTTAGCACCGTCAGTGCAAAGGGTTGGTCAGAGCTGCCCGAACGGGGGATTGAATGTGAGGGCATCGTCGCTGACGATCAGAGTGTGCTTCGGGGTCGGTATCTCTGCGCGTTCTGCGTGCTCGCGCTCCTCTCGTTCGTCGGGGCGAAGACGGCGTCTGCCGATAGCTACTACCCGCTCCTGACCGTCAGTGCCGACGCGCACTCGCTGAACGCGGCCGACGATCTCACGTTCAACCTCGAGTACCTCAGCTCGGCTGGGCAAGCAGGCAAGGTCACGATCCAGACGCCGCGAGGCTTCAATGCCTCGCTCGTACAGGCCGTCGGAACGAATCTGGGGGCAGCGGGTCTTGGCGTGCTGCCGGCCGGAACGAACATCTCTGCCGCTCCGTCGGCCCCGATCACCGTTTTCAAAGGATCGCTGGTGGTGGCGGATCCGAACGCATTCGCGGCCGATCCGGTGGCGCAGGCCTGCGCGCCCGGGCATCACACGGCCATCTGGAGCCTGTCGCTCGAGAACGTGAGGGATGGAAGCCTCGCGCTTCCGGTCGCAGTCGACGCGTCACGCGGCGGATACAAGCTCACTATTTGCCTCGAGGCGGTGCAGGCTGCCAGCAAGGAGGGCGAGTACCTGTACTTCACTCCGAACGAGATCTTCCGGAACCCGGCCCAACACGGGCTCTACCTCTTCGACGGCGTGGTCACGCCTTTCTCCGACACCGACGCGGCAACGACGCCCTCGAGCTACGAGATCCGTGCCTACGAGACGCTTCCGCAGGTTCTCACGGCGACCCCGAACTACGACCCGGCCACGAAGACGCTGACCGTCACCGGCAAAGCGGTTGCGGACAACCGGCTCGTGAAGGGCGCCTCGGTTGAGCTGTACGCGGCGAACAGCGCCGACGCAATCAACTGGAAGGACCTGGGCTCGGCGGTCACGGGCGCGGACGGCTCGTACAGCTTCAGCACCAAGCTGAACTCCCTCCACTACACCTACCTGTACGCCAACATCGAAGGCGGCAACCAGCCCGCCTGCCCCGGAACCTCGAGTCAGCCTGCCGGCTGCGCCTCCACCTCGGCCGATGGTGGAAGCAGCGTGCTCGAGAAGATCACCAGCGGTTCCTGACCGCGCGAACGTCTGACCACTTCCGTCTCGCCCCAGCCGCTGGTTTGGCGGCGACTCCTGTCTCGCGGGGCGACCAGCAGAGCCGGTAGTCGAGCCGCTACGGCGTGACGAAGTCCTCGCGGACGGCGATGCGTCCAGCTCCGTTCTTGCCGCCGTCGTGGATATAAACCAGCGTTGTGAGCTACGTCGTACGCGAGGTCGAGACGCCGGGAGAGCCGATCGCCGTCGTTGCCGCGTCGACGACATGGGAGGCCTTCCCAACACTCTGGCCGCGTCTCCTCGACACCGTCTGGACGGCAGTCAGGTCGAACGACGAGATCACACCGAACCGGAACGTGATGCTCTACAAGGACGACGTTCCGAACGTCGAGATCGGCGTTGAGGTGGCAGAGCCGATCCCCGACCTCGGGCGAGTCATGCCGTCAAGGCTCCCGGCAGGCTGCGCCGCAACCGTCACTCATCATGGGAGCTACGGCGAGCTCGGGTTGGCGCACCGGGCGATCATCGAGTGGTGCGACCGGCAGAACCTGCACCGGGCCGGGCCCCGTTGGGAGGTCTACGGGCACATGAGAGAAGGCTCGGACGCCGAGGTGCAGGTCTACTACCTCCTGCGCTAGCGGGGTCGCCTCGCCGTGTGCGAGGTCGGTCGCCCCGTGCTCGTGACCTCGTTGCGCCGGTCGCCTAAAGGGTCAGAGCTGATTTGGGTAAGCGGAGATCCTCGTGTGCGCCCTTGCGGCCCGTGTGGCGCCGATCAGGCCGAGCGCAGTGGCCCCGACCATGAACATTGCGGGGATCGCGATGTTCCATTCGAACGCTGAGGCGCTGGAGCCAATCGGGCGCCCGTCGAAAAACCATGGTGCGAGGCGCGCAAGCGATGCCCACCAGACGGCGGTCGCGATCGTCATGACGGCCATCGCTGCAGTCACAGCAATGCCGAGCCACAGCTCGAAGGTGAGTGTCCGGATGCTCGACGTCAGCTGCCGCGCGGCTGCGGCGGCAGCCATGGCCGACGCAAAGAGACAGCCGGCGAAGAGTGCGACCCACGCGAGAAACACCAGGCTGTAGGCCGGGTCGCTGCCGTTTCGGGCGGCGGGTGTGAGCGAGTGGGCCCAGGCTGCAAGGCCGAAGGTGGCTACGACCGCCAGCAGGCTGAGCACCGTGGCCCGGGTAAGCGGGCGGCGGAGCTTCGGCCAGCCGCCGTCGCGGAGGAACGTTGCGAGCCGAGGGAGGGACGTTGCGACGCCGAGCAGCACCAGCGCGGAGCCGACGCCGGCAGTCACAACGAGCACATCGAAGGCTGCGGCGGGCACTCCCTGCCTGGCCGCCGGCGTTACGGCTTGCCAGTGCTCGGAGGCCTTCTGCACGCCGAAGCCGCCCAGCACGAACAGCATCCAGGCGTAGAGCACGAGCAGTGACCCCTCACGGGCGCGCTCGCGCGGGGGAAGCCCACTGACGCCGAACACACGTGCGCGCTCGATGGCACCCGCGCGCACGACGTCGAGACCCGTGCGCCACGACATCCGTCTGCCTCCGTCGAGCTCTTCGATCAGGACCGCGAGCTCGTCTCCATACCTCGCCCGCCACGCCCGTGGATAGACCCGCAGGAGTTTCATGCGATCCCCGGACTGCCTGAAGCACCGGGGCGAAGCCGCGCCTGCAACCTCGCGGTGCCCTCATCGACGATCGTGCGTAGCTCGGCGAGGGTCGCCTCCAGAGCCGCAGAGCCCTCGGCGGTCAGCCGATATGGCCGCGTGCGTCCCTCCGGCTCGAGAGCTTCGATCAGTCCGCGCTCCTCGAGACGGCCGATCGCGCCGTACAACGTCCCCGGCCCGAGCCGGACGTGTGCGAAGTCCTCGATGTCGAGAAGCAGGGCGTAGCCGTGCTTCTGCCCCGATGCGAGGCTCGTGAGAATCAAGACCGTTGGATCGTTTTCCCGGCTGTTTGCCCCGTTGACGCTCTTTCTCCGAATCGGCATGGTCGGATCATACTACGCGACACGTATTATCGCAAGACGTACTACGAGCGTCATTCTGCAATGAGCTCAAAAAAACTGCTCATCGCGCCGGCGTCACCGGGTGCGCCCCGAGGGCCCGTGGACGCGCAGACCCGATGGGCCTCGATCGTGCCGCACGGCTGACGACCATCGTGCGAGGGGGTTCGCGATCGCGCGCTCCGACGGACGCGGCGTGATCGCGAGCAGAGCGGCGGGCTGCGGCGGCGTCTTTGGCGGGTCAGAGCTTGAGTGTGATCGCCCAGGACTTCGGGCTCTTCGCGCCCGCGACGAAGACTTCGAGCGTGTCGCGTCCCGCGCGCCGCGCGCCCTTCGGGAGCAGGAGCTTCATGCGGGTGTTGCCCTTTGCCGCCTTTGCGTGCCAGACGGCGAGGACCTTGCCGCTCTTGCCCACGAGCTCGAGCTTGAGCGTCGTCTGCTTCGAGAGCGTGAAGGACGAGATGCGCTGTCGGGCTCTTGACGTCGAGGAGGATCGGGCCGGGACCGGTCACACCGGCGGTCGCGCTTGTGAGGCGTGGGCCCGGTTCAAGCGGGGCCGTCGGCGCAGGCGCGGGGTGCCGAGCCGAGCGTGAGCGTGTAGGTGACGGCGCTATCCGCACGGGTTGTATTCCTGGGGCGACGAGAAGGTCGAGGTCGTGAGGACGGCGGCGCCGGGGGCGGTGACCTGGGCCCCGATCTGCACCGTCGAGCTGAGGCCGGGCGAGAAGAAGTCCAGGTTGCAGCTGATCGTCTGCCCGGCGGCGCTGCAGCCGGGGCCGCGGTCGACGTGGTAGCCCTGGTAGCTGACCTGGGGTGGAAGGTTGATCGTGAGGGTGGTGCCGTTGGATGCACCGCCCTGGTTTGTCACGACGAAGGAGTAGTCGAACTGGTCGCCGACGGCGTGCGGTGTCGGCGAGGCGCTCACGGCGACGTGGATGTTCGGTGCGCCGCCGCCGCCTCCACCACCGCCTCCACCACCGCCGCTCCCACCTCCGCCGGCGGCCAGGACGGTAACGGGGGTGCTGGTCGCGTTCACGGTGGTCGGGAACAGGGTGTAGGTGACCGTGACCTTGCAGGTGAGCGCGTGCCCGACGTCGCCCGAGACGGGCGTGTAGGAGTCAGCACTTGCGCCGGAGATGGGGGCTCCGTCGAGGAGCCACTCGTAGCCGTCGTAACTGTTCGCGGTGAGCGACGGCTGCTGTCCGGCCCAGGACGACCAGGTCGCACCGGTGCAGGCCTGCGCGGTCCCGGCCCGGCTGGTGCCCGAGACCGTCGGCGGGCTCGTCGAAGCGGCCGGGGCATCAACTCCGAACTCCGCGATCTTGGAGGTGAACGGCTGCGCGAACCCGGGGAGCCAGAGGTTGCCGTCGGGCCCGGTGGTGAGCGCCTGCGGGAAGAACTCGGCCGACGCGGTCGAGAACTTGGTGATCGTTCCGTCCGGGGTGATCCTCCAGACCGCCTCGGCGTCGTTGTCGACGAACCACATGTTTCCGTCGGCGCCCGCGGCGATCTGGGTGGGAAAGTCGCTGGACGTCAACCCGGTGGTGAACTCGGTGATCACTCCGTCGGGAGTGACGCGCCCGATCGCGGGGGTGGGCGTTGCGTCAGGGCCTGCCCGGTCGCCCGCGTCGGTGAACCAGATGTCTCCGTCGGGGCCGAGCGCCACCCCTTCGACGTCAGAGTCCACCTGCAGGCCGTCGGTGAAGACGGTGATCGTCCCGTCTGGTGTGATGCGCCCGATACCGCCTATGTCGTAGATCCCGTTGGGGCTCGTGAAGGTCGGGAACCACATGTTCCCGTCGGCCCCTTCCGCGATCGAGTCCTGTCGTCCGCCGACCGAGCCGTTGCCGACGAGCCCTGCGCTGAAGGTCGTGACCTGGCCGTCCGGGGTCATCTCGCCGATTCGTCGGTTTCCCGTGAACCAGAGGTTCCCGTTGGGGCCGAGTGCCAGGCCGCGGGCCTGATCTCCGGCGTCGACCGGATACTCGGTGATCGTCCCGGACTCGGTGATCTCGCCGATTGCCGACGGGGTCCCCAAGTCCGTGAACCAGGTGTTTCCATCCGGGCCGGCCACGAGCGCATACGGAGCCGCCGTTGCGGGGAGCCCGGAGTTCTCCGTGATGTCCCCGGTCGTGCTCATCTTGACGATGACCGGAGCCGCCGGTTCGGTCGTGAGCTCGCTGACCCAGAGGTTGCCATCGGCGCCGGCCACGATTCCCGACCCGAGGTAATCGTCGAGACCAGGGGGTGTGAAGATGCTCCCGAGCCCGCTCCCCGTTGCGGATGCGTACCCGGCGCCGAGCGCGAGCAGCAGCAGCCCCGCGATCGCGGCAAGCCGCAGAATCGAGCGCGCCGAGCGCGCCGCTGTTTCGTCCCCCCGGACTTCCACGCTCCGCATCATCGTTCGGACCACCGCTCGAGGGTGCCACCCGGCGGGCTGGCCTTCGCAGGCCAGACGTCTTGCACGCTTTCGAGCCGTGGATGGCGGCCGGTCTGGGTCAGCCGGCCGCGCCCAACGTGCTTCGGCAACCCCTTGTGGTCAGAGGATGAACGGCAGGAGCATCTTGGTCGAGCGCCTGTAGATCGGATACTCAGCCGGGAACTGGACGGTCAGGTAGCCCTCCTCGACCCTCGCGCTGTAGAGGAAGTAGACGCCGGCCAGGGCGACCGCGGTCAGCCACAACCAGCTCAGCGCCACCGCCGTGCCGAACCCCGCGACCAGGAGGCCCGAGTAGATCGGGTGACGAACCAGGCGGTAGGGACCGCTGGTCACAAGCTCCGGGTCATCCTTCTGCGTCATCGGGGTGCCCCAGTTGCGCCCGATGTGCACGCGGGCCCAGATCGCGAACCCCAGTCCCAGGGCGAAGAGCACGAGCCCGATGCCGGCGCGCCAGGGATCGGTGTTGAGGCCGTGGCCCCGAAACGCTCCCAGGCGAATCAAGATGATCACGGCAACCGCGATGACTGCTCTGATCCGCAGTTCGCGGGACCACGGGATGTGCCCCCGCTTCATGGAGAAGGCAGCGACCAGCCAGTAGAGCCAGAATGCCGCCCATCCGCCGGCGAGGACGAACTCGACCGGTCTCATCGTGACTCAACTCCCATGCGGCGGCCAGGAGCCTGGGCTGGGTCCGCCAGCTCTGCGTTTGCTGGAGCAGTCAGTCGTGCCCTTCCTCGATCCGCTCGGCAAGGCCGGCGACGGCTACGGCCGCGAACCGTGGGGCACGTGGCCGCGTGAGCGCGGCCACGGAGAGACAGCGCAACGAGCGCACCGCGTCACGACCCGAAAGCCCACGCCACCATGAGCGGGAACTCCTCTTGCCAGAACGCGTCGCCGTGCGACCCGATGCGCTCGGTCATCACGACGTCCGCACCCGACATCGCGCAGCGCGGTCGCCCATCGGGTCGCGTTCTCGAGGAAGAACGGCTCCAGCGTGCCGGCGACGAGGTACGCCCGCCGGATCGGGCTCGGCATCTCCCCGGTCGGTCGGTAGCCGCCGCCGGGCGAGGCGGAGAGGACCGCGCCGTAGACGTCCGGATGCCGCAGCCCCATGGCGAGCGCCAGCTCTCCTCCTGCCGAGACACCGAACACCGCGGTGCGATCGGCGGGCAGTGCGACTCCGAATCGTGACCGCACCCACCGGCGCACGTCTTCGACGAAGAACCTCTCGTGAGCCGAGAAGCGGTCGGCGTCGAAAGCCGGCGAGTACTCGTGAAGCCGCAGCGTCTCGTCGTCCAGCCGGTGTGCACCAACGACCATCGTGGGCGGGCCGTCGGCCTCCTCGAGCAGCCTGCCCCACGGTGCGATCAACTGGCCGTCGCCGGCGAACACGACTGCCTCGGGCGGATCCGGGGGCACGTACACCGTGACCGCCCGCCCACCGTCGTACTCGAACGTCTCGGTGACGATCTCACCCGCAATCCTTTCGGCACGGGCCGGCTCCTGCGGTCGTTCCGGGCCGCCCGACCTCGCGGGTGGTTTGTCATCCATGCTCGCTCCTCGATCCTTGACAGTCGGCACAGTGTGCCCCGCCTGTATCGCGGTGCAGGTCAGCCGGCGTCGGTGTCCCAGGGTTGGTGTCAGGTCTTGCATTCCGACAGCGCCTGTCGGAATGCAAGACCTGACACCCGCTCGTGCGGGCAGCGGGGGCGTTCGGTGGTGAGGCGTGTCCTAGGTCGTTGCCCGCGGTCGTTCTCCGGTGGGCATTGGTGTCAGGTCTTGCATTCCGACAGCGTCTGCACGATTGCGAGACCACGACCGCGGTGTCAGGTCTTGCATTCACACACGTGCGATGTGCGAAGTCATGTAGCGGCGTTGGTCTGTTGTCCGACCTCACGCCGATTCCGGGCAGGAAGCGCGAGGGTTGTCATCAGTAGCGTCGCCCACTCTGCTCTCCTCATCGCCGGGGGGCGCTACTCACGTGGCGTCAGCACGTCAGACCGCGCGAGTGTGGCTTAGATGAAGGCCTTACTTCGAACTGTGTTCGTCGTCCACGGGCTCAAACGATCCCGGCGGCCTTGAGCAGCGCATCACGAATCTCAGCGCCCTCTTGCTCGGTCTCGTGTGCCAGGTTGATTCGCACGGAGCCCGACGGAAACGCATCATGGAGAAGATCGATTCCTTCAACGACCACACTGTCGGGATCACCGGGATGCGCGCGATGGACCGCCAGTACTCGAACCGAGACGCCATGCAGGCCCGCCAGGTATGCGGTCGCGGTCGCAGCCTCATACGGGCCGGAGTCCTCACCACGGCGCGGCTCGACCGTCGCGAGAACCCAGCAGCCCGAGACGTACCCAGCCAGCCCTCTCGTGACTTTCTTCTCGGGCTCCGTCCAAGTCGCGACGGCGACCACATCGGCCCCACGAAACGCCGAGGTCAGCGTCTCAACCACCAGGTCAGGCAACCCATGACCGATCGTTTCGTTTCGCTCCACAAACCCTGAGATCACCTCTTGCGGATCGCGCACCAGAGAATCATCGCACACCTGCCCAAAGCGGTCGTGAGCCAGCAGGCCGTCTCAGACCTAAGGCTGCTGGCTGCGCGGGTGTCCTTATGTCCGGCACGAGCGAGGGCGAAGGTCGAGCCCGGCGGCGTTTCCCAATCGTTCAGGACGGGCGGTAGCGGAGGCCGTCGAGCGCGACGTCGAGGATCCGCTGGATTTGCTCCGGATCGCTGGAGGGGATCGCAGCGATTCCGAAGACCATCCGAGCGACGTCGGTGAAGTCGGTGTCGGAGCGGACGGCTCCCGATTCCTGGGCCCGCTGGAGGAGCGGCGCGCCGGCGGCGAAGATCGCATCCTTGCAGAGCTGGAACACGGTTGTCTCGGCGCCCGCGGATGCCGAGAGCTCCTCGGCGAGTGCACGCTTGGTCGTGGCGTAGGAGACATACCCGCGTAGCCAGACGGTGAGGGCGTCCCAGGGAGGCAGTTCGGCGAGCTCGTTCGCGGACCGGCTCAACGCCTCGACCTCTTCGACATAGACAGCCTCGAGGAGCGCCTGACGGGTCGGGAAATGCCGATAGAGAGTCCCGATCCCGACGCCCGCGCGCCGCGCGATCTCTTCGAGTGACGCGCCCGATCCCGCCTCGGCGAAGACGGTGCGCCCGGCCTCGATCAGCTGCTCGTAGTTGCGGCGGGCGTCTGCTCGTCTCGGCGGCTGGAGGTGGGTGAGAGGTTCGATCGAGCTCATGGTGCGACTGTCCTTGCGTAACGGAGGCAGCCTCCGTATAATAAGTGGAGGTAGCCTCCCTTTTTTCGGAGGTTGCCTCCAGTTTAGCGGTTTCTCAAGTTCAACCGAAGGGATCCAGTCTCATGAGTTCAGTTTCACTCGAACGTTCCAGTTCACACGACGCAGGCAGCTTGCCCGAGCGTCGTAGTTCGGCTCTCGTCCTCGCGCTGATCCTCGGCGCGTACCTGATGATCATCCTCGACACCTCGATCGTGATCACGGCGCTACCCAGCATTCACCGCTCCCTGCACTTCTCGGCGACCGGGCTGACCTGGGTTCAGAACGCCTACACGCTCACGTTCGGTGGGCTGCTCCTCCTCGGCGCCCGCGCGGGGGACCTGCTCGGGCGCCGGCGCCTTTTCAGCGTCGGGATCGGACTTTTCACAACCGCGTCGGTTGTCGGAGGCCTCGCACCGACCGCCGGTGTGCTCCTCGCGGCACGGGCCGTCCAGGGAGTCGGTGCGGCGATTGCGGCCCCGGCAGCGCTTGCCCTCCTCACGACCAGCTTCCCGGAAGGGCCCCAGCGCACGCGCGCGATCGGGCTCTACAGCGCGGTCGCCGGCGGAGGAGGCAGCCTCGGCCTCATCCTCGGCGGCATGCTCACCGAGTGGGCGTCGTGGCGCTGGGGGCTCTTCATCAACGCCCCGATCGGCGCTGCGTTGCTGTGGCTCGGCCCGCGTGTGCTTCCAGAAACGCCTCGTCGGAGCGGCCACTTCGACCTCGCAGGTGCTCTCAGCTCGACCCTCGGCATGTCGGCGCTCGTCTACGGGTTCGTACGTGCCGCTGCCGACGGATGGCACGACTCGATCACCGTCGGCTCGTTCCTCGCCGGCGCAGCGCTGCTGGCGTTCTTCGTCGCGAACGAGCGCCGCGCCGCGCAACCGATCACTCCTCTGCGCCTGTTCGCCAGCCGCGAGCGCTCCGGCGCCTACCTGGCCCGCATGTTGGTGGTCACCGGCATGTTCGGGATGTTCTTCTTCGTCACCCAGTTCCTCCAGGGCCTCCTCCACTTCAGCCCACTGCAGGCAGGTGTGGCGTTCCTTCCCACCACCGCACTGATCTTCGCGGCGGTCCAGATCGTGCCCCGCCTCACCGCCGGCATCGGCGAGTTTCGGCTACTCGCCTCTGGCGTGGCAATCGCTCTCGCCGGCATGGTCTGGCTGAGCCGGCTTTCTCAGTCGAGCCACTACTTCCCGCACCTGGCGCTCCCGATGGCCCTGCTCGGGATCGGCATCGGCACCGCACTGATCCCGCTCACCGCGTACGGCATCCGTGGAGTCGCGTCGGAAGATGCAGGCGCCGCCTCTGGCTTGATCAACGTCTCCCAGCAGATCGGCGCGTCGCTCGGCCTCAGCATCCTCGTCACCCGCTTCGCCACAGCTGCGGCCGCGGAGACCGGAGCACAGGCGAAGCTGGCCCACGGGGTGGGAGCTGCATTGACTGGCTCCACCGTCTTTCTCGCAGTCGCTCTCGTCGTCGTGATCACTACGCTGCGGCCGCGTCGTAGCGAGCCCGCCTCTGTGGTCGAGCCCGAGCTCGAGACCGCCCCGGACGAGGCGCTCCTGGAGATCGCCGCGTGAGGACAGGCGAGCAAACTCCGGGCCATCTTCACTCGGAACGCGTGTCGGGTGAGCCGGCCCCGGCGGCGCTAAGCGAGTGCGGCTTCGCGCTGCGCGGCCATCAGGACCGAGTCGAGCAGGCCTGGGAAGCGCTCCTCGAGGTCGTCCCGGCGCAGCGAGCTGATGCGTTTCGTGCCCTCGTCGTGCTGCACGATCACACCGGCGAGCCGCAGCACCTTGAAGTGGTGGCTCGCCGTCGCCTTGCTCACCGGCAGCTCGATCGCCTTGCAGGGCAGCTCGCCGCTCGAACAGGCGAGGCTCCGAACGATCTCGAGCCGCACCGGATCGCTGAGGGCGTTGAGGAGCGACGGCAGGTCCAGCTCCGAGGAATCCGGGTGATGGAGCTCGGCAGCCGGCGGGCCTTCGATCTTTGTTTGACGAACATCGAACATTGATGTACGATCCCGGTCGAACAATAGCGGATGCCGCGGCCGCGCGGGTGACGTTTTCCCGAGCGCCGGTCGAAACACCTTTTGAAAGGAGTCGTTCATGACTGCCCAGACAGCTGCTTTGCCCTTGCCCGAGACTCGAACCGATCACTTGAGTGGTCGCGCCTGGGCTGCCCTCCTCGTCCTCTGCGGTGCTCTCTTCCTCGATGCCCTCGACGTCTCGATGATCGGTGTGGCGCTGCCCTCGATCGATAGCGACCTGCACATGTCGACGACCTCGCTCCAGTGGGTCGTCAGCGCCTACGTGCTCGGCTACGGCGGGTTCCTGCTCCTGGGCGGGCGTGCGGCCGACCTGCTCGGCCGCCGGCGCATGTTCATCATCTCGCTCGCGGTCTTCGTCGTCGGCTCCGGCCTCGGCGGCCTTGCAACCGGCGCGACGATGTTGATCGCCACGCGGTTCGTGAAAGGGATCAGCGCCGCATTCACCGCGCCGGCAGGCTTCTCGATCATCACCACGACGTTCGCGGAAGGGCCTGCTCGGAACAAGGCGCTCTCGATCTACACGGCCACCGGGGCCACCGGGTTCTCGCTCGGGCTGGTGCTCGGCGGCCTCCTGACCGAGCTCGGCTGGCGCTGGGTGTTCTTCCTTCCCACGTTGGTCGCGATCGTCGTTCTCGCGGCGGCTACCAGGCTCGTTCCCCGGAGCAACGCGACGCAGGTCGGATCGAGGTCGTTCGATATCCCGGGCGCTGTTTCGCTGACCTCGGCGATGTTGCTACTCGTGTTCACGCTCGTCGAGGCGCCGCAGGCAGGCTGGACCTCGCTGCGGACGCTCGGCTCGTTCGCCGCGGCGGTGGCGATCATGGCCGGCTTCGTCTGGCAGGAGAAGCGGACTGCGCTGCCGCTCGTGCGGCTCGGGATCCTCCGCTCATCCACGCTCGTCCGGGCGAACCTGGGGGCGATGACCCTGTTCGGGAGCTGGATCGCGTTCCAGTTCGTGTTGACGCTCTACCTGCAGCAGCTCCGCGGCTGGTCATCGCTCGAGACGGGCGTGGCAATCTTTCCGGCCGGCCTGATCGTGGCTCTGCTCTCGCCGCGGATGGCCCCGCTGATCGGCCGCTTCGGCGTGAACCGGCTCATCGCAACCGGGATGTTGCTCCTCGTCGTGGCGTATGGGCTCTTCCTACCGGTCGGGGTTCACTCCGGATACGCCCTCGCAATGCTGCCCACGTTTCTGCTCGCCGGCCTCGGGTTCGGGCTCGCGTTCGCCCCGCTGAACGTGGCGGCGACGACCGGGGTTGCGCCCGAGGAGCAGGGCCTCGCGGGAGGGCTCGTGAACACGTCCTTCCAGTTCGGGGGCGCGCTCTTCCTGGCCGTCGCGACTGCTGTCTACGACTCCCATCACGGAGCCGGAACCGCACCCGCGGCGATCTTCCCCGGCTTCCATGCCGCGCTCGTCGTGTCTGTGATCGCAGCGGTCCTGGGTGTTTCCGTCACCACGATCAGGCGCCGGGCAGTCGCGAGGGTCGCAAGTGAGCTGGGCGACGAGTCCGAGCTCGCCGACGAAGCAGACGAGCTCGTGCTCTTCGACGAGGCGGCCTAAGAGCCCATTGCGGAAGGAAGTCTGGTGTCGCTCGGACGCGCTGGGCCGAACTGCCGGTAGACCAGCGAGGCTGCGTCCTCACTCGGCCCAATATCGCCTGGATATTGGGGCTCCCCGTGTTTCGAGACTGTGTCCTTCCCTCGCGTCACCCAGCGCGCCCGATCGACGAGCGTCATTCTGCAATGAGCTCTTTAAAAGGAACGCGTCAGGCCGGTTACGCGCCTACTCGGGCGCGGGCCGGCTCGGCCGTCGTCAACGCACGCACCCACTACGCCCAGTCAGCACGTGGCGTGTTAAGCGAGAACGTGGTCGCGCGCGGCGCCGATGCCCACGAGCTCCACGGGAACGCCGAGCTGCTCCTCGACGAACTCGACGTAGCCGCGCGCCGCCTGCGGGAAGCGCCTCGCGGCTCGTGGCGCTCTCGAGCGGCTCGAGCCAGCCGGGGAGCTGCTCCCATACCGGCTGCGCATGGTGGAAGTCGCTCTGGTGCGCGGGGAAATGCGGGGTCTCGGAGCCGTCGCGGCAGGCGGTAGCGGACGCAGATCGGCAGCTCGGCGAAGTCGCCGAGGACGTCGAGCTTGGTCAGGGCGAGCGAGGTGATGCCGTTGACGCGGACGGCGTAGCGAAGCGCGACGAGGTCGAGCCAGCCGCAGCGGCGCACGCGGCCGGTGACCGTCCCGAACTCGCCGCCGAGCCGTTGCAGTCGTTCCTGGTCGGGCCCCTCGATCTCGGACGGGAACGGTCCCTCGCCGACGCGGGTCACGTAGGCCTTCGCGACGCCGAGGACGCGGTCGATGCGGGTTGGCCCGATCCCGATGCCGGTCGCGGCGCCCGAGGCGATCGGGTTCGACGAGGTCACGAACGGATAGGTGCCGTGGTCGAGGTCGAGCAGTGTCGCCTGCGCCCCTTCGAACAGCACCTCCTTGCCGGCGGTCAGCGCCTCGTCGACGAGGAGCGAGGTGTCGCCGACGATCGGCCGCAGCCGCTTGGCGTAGCTCTCGTACCGCGTCGCGACCTCGTCGAGATCGAAGCCGTCGACCTCGTAGACGCGCTCGAGCCAGACGTTCTTCTCGGCCAGCGCGACCTCGATCTTCTGGCGGAGGATCTTCGGGTCGAGGACGTCCTGCACGCGGATCCCGATGCGCGAGGCCTTGTCGGCGTAACACGGGCCGATCCCGCGCCGGGTCGTGCCGATCTGGAGCTTGCCGAGTCTGCGCTCGGACGCCTGGTCGATCGCGATGTGCCAGGGCATGATCAGGTGCGCGTTCCCGGAGAGCACCACGACCGACGTGTCGATGCCGCGCGACTCGAGCTCGTCGAGCTCGCCGATCAGCACCTCCGGGTCGACGACGCAGCCGGCCCCGATCACCGAGACCTTCCCCGAGATCACGCCGCTCGGCGTCGCGCGGATCTTGAACGTCTCGTCGCCGACGACGATCGTGTGCCCTGCGTTCGGCCCGCCCTGGTAACGGCAGACCACATCCGAATGCTGCGCAAGCAGGTCGACGATCTTGCCCTTGCCCTCGTCGCCCCACTGTGCGCCGACGACTACGGTCGCAGGCACGCGCGACAGTCTGCCTGACTCGGTGGCTCCCGGGAGCCGGCAGGCGAGCGCGGGCTCAGCTCTTAGCCGGTGCCGAGCTTGGAGCTGCCCGTCTGGAGCTGGGCGAGCCGGGCGGCGGCGCGGGCCCGCCTTGCCCGCCGCCTTTTCGACTCGAGCGCGACCCGCCGGATCACGACCCGATGGCCGCGCCGGCAGGTCATGAAGCCGACGTCGGCATCGCGGCGAAGCGTGCCCTCGATCAACGCCGAGTCGACGGAGAGCACCCCAGGCATAGGTGTCGTCCCAGCCGCTCCTGTCGAGCCAGGCATGCCTCGCAGGGCACTTCGAAGCTCGTCGCCTCGGGCCCGAGCCAGACATGCTGGCGGTCGATCATGTCGGGACGGCGTTCCTCATACGAGCTGGAGCTGGCGGCGTCTCGGCGCGCCGAGGTTGGGTGGCCGGTCGACGCGGCGGACTCACGAGCTCGTGGCCGCTGCGGCAGCGGACGAAGGCGATGTCGTGTCGAGCGGGACGGCTGCCTCGTACCGCCGAGTGACGGACCGACGTCGAGGAACGACGACCCGCGGGCGCGGCGGCCGTCGAGGCAGCGCTCGCAGAGGCACGAGAACTCGAGCGCGCCCGGGCGCGACCCAGACGGCGTTCTGACGGCCCCGCTGCTCCACGGGCCCCACGGTCTGGCGGCTGATGCTGCTCTGCCGGCTCACGCTGCCGCCCTGCGAGTCGTGGCGGGGAGCGAGATCGGAGAACTTCGCGTAACCGCTTCAGGAACGCGAGCTTCTCGGTGCCGATCGGCCCGTTGCGGTGCTTGGCAAGGATCACCTCGGCGAGCCCCTGGTCGTCGGAGTTGCTCGTTGTAGTACTCGTCGCGGTAGAGGAACATGACGAGGTCGGCGTCCTGCTCGATCGAGCCGACTTCGCGCAGGTCGGAGAGGAGCGGGCGCTTGTCGGTGCGGCTCTCGACGGCGCGCGAGAGCTGCGAGAGGGCGAGCACCGGCACCTCGAGGTCGCCGGCGAGCACCTTCAGCGAACGCGAGATCTGGGAGACCTCCTGCACGCGGTTCTCGGCGTTCGTGGCCGGAGGTCATCAGCTGGAGGTAGTCGATCAGGATCAGGCCGAGGTTCGGCTCGCGCGCCTTCAGGCGCCGGGCCTTGCCGCGGATCTCGAGCATCGTCGTCAGCCGCGTGTCGTCGACGTAGATCGGCGCCTTCGTCAGCGCATCGCAGGCCTTGACGAGCCGCGGCCAGTCCTCGGGTCGAGAGCCGGCCGGTGCGGAGACGCTGCAGCTCGACCTTGCCCTCCGAGCACATCAGCCGCTGGGCGACCTCGAGTTTCGACATCTCGAGCGTGAAGATCGCGACGGGAATGTCGTGGTGGAGCGCGAGGTTCGAGGCGATCCCGAGCGCGAAGGCGGACTTGCCCATGCTGGGCCGGCCGGCGACGACGACGAGGTTGCCCGGGCTGGAGCCCCGAGGTCAGCGTTGTCGAGGTCGCGGAAGCCCGTCGGGCGTTCCGGTCATCTCGCCGCCCGACTCGTACATCGCCGTGATCTGCTCGAAGCTCTCGCGCACGAGCACCTCGATGTGCTCGAAGCTGCCGCGGATCCGGTGCTGGGCGAGGTCGAACACCATCTGCTCGGCGCGGTCGACGAGGATCGGGCGTCTCGCCCGGGCGTTCCCAGCCGAGCCGCTGGATCTGCCCTCGCCGACGACCGTAAGCCCGCGCAGCGTCGCCATCTCGCGCACGATCCGAGCGTGGTGGCCGGCGTTCGAGGTGGTCGGGACGAGCGTCGCGATCTCGCGAATGCGCTCCTTGCCGCCGACCTCCTCGAGCTCGCCGATCTCGTCCAGCTTGTCGGCGACCGTGATCGCGTCGACCGGATGGCCGTGCTGGAACAGGTCGAGCGCCGCGCGGTAGATCTTCGCGTGCGACTCGCGGTAGAAATCGCCCGCGTCGATGATGTCGCGTCACGATCTCGATCGCGTGCGCCGACAGCATCATCGCGCCGAGGACGTACTCCTCGGCTTCGAGGTTCTGCGGCGGAAGGGGTACCACGCCGTCCTGGCCACGGGTGACCGGGGCCAGAGACGCGGCTCGGGTAGACGCGGCCATCAGCGGCTAGTCAAACGGTCGCAGGGAGCTGGCCGCAACCGTGTGGAAAGGGCACAGGCTGTGGACGGGCGAAGGAGCGCGTCTGTGCAGGCAAGACAGAACATATGTTCGCAGAGACGGCGGACGGCGCCGTGGACGAAAAGGCCGCTCGGAGCGAGAACTTCCGGTGACAATCCACACCTCTGTGCGACGGCTGTGGAGAACGCGCGGCACCGGTTTCTCCACAGCACTGTGGATAACCGCGCTGTCGTGCGGCTTGCCTGCATCACTCCTGCGAGTGACTGCGCTGTGGGAGAAACGCCTGCTCGGGGCTGCGAATCGACGACGTCGCGAGGCGGCTGACTCGTCGGCGTCGCTCGGCCGGCGAGCCCGTCACGGGCTCGCTCGGCCGTGCGAGCTCGTCGTCCTCGGCCGTCTCGGCTGTCGATCTCCTCGGCGTCCTGCGTGGCGATCGCGTCGGCGACCGCCTGGCCGGCGGCCTCGCTGCTCCTCGGCCTCGGCTGCCGCCTCGGCCTGCTCGGCCGCGGCCGCCTGCTCGAGCTCCTCCTCGGGCGGAAGCTCGCCGCCCTCGGGCACGACGAGCAGCCGCAGCTCGGCCGTGACGTCGCCGAAGACGCTCGACCGGGACCGTGTAGCGCCCGATCCGCTTGATCGAGTCCATCGAGACCTTGCGCCGGTCGACGCGGATCTTCGTGGTCCTCCCACAGCTTGTCGGCGACGTTCGTCGCGGTGACCGAGCCGAACAGCGACCCGGTCGGGCCGGCGTTGACGTCGAATCGAAGCTCGGCTCGCCTCGAGCCGCGTTGGCGATCGCCTGCGCCTCGTCGACGGTCTGCGCCTCGTGCCGGGCGCGCTCGGCGTCGCGCCGCTCGAGCTCGCGGACGAGCCCGGGCGTCGCGGGCTCGGCGAGGCCGCGCGGCAGCAGGAAGTTGCGCGCATAGCCGCGCGCGACGTTCACGACCTCGCCGCGCAGGCCGAGGTTGTCGACGTCTTGACGGAGAACGACCTGCATCGTGGCTCCAGCGGTCCCGGTCGCGGTCGCCGCGGTCGCGGCGGCCTCCGCCCTCGCGGTCGTCGCGGCCCTCGGCGACGTACGGCAGGAGCGCCATCTCGCGCGCGCGCTTGACCGCCACGGCACCTGGCGCTGGTGGCGCCGGCAGGCGCCGCTGATCCGGCGCGAGCGGATCTTGCCCTTCTCGGAGATGTAGCGGCGAAGCTCGCCGACGTTCTTGTAGTCGATCTCGTCGACCTTCGACTTGCAGAAGAAGCAGGACTTCCGCCGGCCGCCGGTGAGAGGCGGCAGGCGCTTCCTGCTCCGTCCGTCGCTGTTGCTCTTTCCTGCCACTGCTTCGTCTCCTCCTAGAACGGAATGTCGTCGTCGGCCGGGGCGCCGAAGTCGGCGTCGGAGCCGCCGCGGCGCCCGCCGGCACGAACTGGTTCTCGCCGCCGCCACCCGGCGCGCCGTCGCGGCCGCCGAGGAACTGCACGCGTGTCGGCGATCACCTCGACCGCCTGGCGCTTGGTGCCGTCCTGCGCCTCCCACTCGCGCCAGTCGAGGCGGCCGTCGATCGCCGACCGGCCGGCCCTTGCGCGAGGTACTGCGCGCAGTTCTCGCCCTGGTTGCCCCAGACGGTGATGTCGAAGTAGTTCGGCTTCTCGGTCCACTCGCCGGTCGCGCCGTCCTTGCGGCGCGTGTTCACGGCGAGGCGGAGGCTGCAGACGGCGGTTCCGCTCGGGCGTGTGGCGAAGCTCGGGGTCGCGGGTCAGGTTCCCGACGAGCACGACGCGATTGATGTTGGCCATGGTCTTCGCTCCTTCTCGTGTGAACGACCAGGCTACTCCGACGCCCCGCCGGCGTCATCGGCGGGCGCGGACACGGCCGCGACCTGCGCCGGCGCCTTCGTCTGGCCGCCCTTGACCCGGTGCACCGCGAGGTGGCGCATGACGCCGTCGGTGATCTTGAGCACGCGCGAGATCTCGTCGAGGGTCTCCGGGGCGGCCGTGAAGAGCAGCAGGTGGTAGACGCCGTCGCCCTTGTGGTCGATCTCGTAGGCGAGCTTGCGCCGGCCCCACGGCTCGTGGCCGTCCCAGGTGCCGCCGTCGGCCTCGACGCGCTCGCGAACGCGCGCGAGGATCTCCTCTCCGCGCTCTTCGGCGAGCTCGGGGTCCAGCATGAGCAAGATTTCGTACTCGTTCATCGATCCCGAATCTCTCCTTCCCATGGACTGAGTCGGCCCTGCCTCTGTTGGCCTCTCAGTGCATGCACGCCTTCGGGCTGTGGCGCCGCTTCGGGTCGACGGCGCGACGGGCGTGGCGAGAAGTCGGGCCAGTGTAGCATCGAGCTCGATGCGAGGAATCCTGGTGGTGTCGTTCGGCGGGCTCGGGCTCGGAGCCGTTCTGGCGACGTCACCGGCGCAAGCCCGCCGGCGACGCTGGCAGCGGCGAGCTCGGCCCCGACCCGGCCGAGGAGCTCCGCGCGAAGCTCGCCGAGAGCAAGGCCGGCGCGACGAGGACGCCCGGCAGCCGAAGCGGAGCCGGCCCCGGCCGGAGACGCTGACGCGTCGCCGCTCGATCCCGAGCGCGCCGCCAGAACGTCCACGAGCGCGCCCGCGCCTCGCTCGACGAGCTCGGCTAGACGGCTCTAGGCTCTGAGCGCCGTAGCGGCCGATCACGATCTCGGCCGCCTCGACCGGGTCGTCGGTGAGGCGGAAGAGCCCGGGGTCGCGCCGGCGAGATGAAGCCCGTCGCCGAGCACCTGCGCCGCGATCCAGTCGAGCAGCCCGACCAGTGGACCGAGTCGAAGAGGACGACCGGATCGAGCTCGATCTTGCCGGTCTGGATCAGCGTCAGCGCCTCGAACAGCTCGTCGAGCGTGCCGAAGCCGCCCGGCAGGACGACGAAGCCCTCGGCCGGCTTCACGAAGCAGACCTTGCGCGCGTAGAAGTGCTCGAAGGTGTAGGCGAGGTCGACGTAGCGGGTTGAGCGCCTGCTCGTGCGGCAGCTCGATGCCGAGCCCGACCGACAGGCCGCCGGCCTCCTGGGCGCCGCGGTTGGCCGCCTCCATCACGCCGGGGCCGCCGCCGGTGATCACCGCCCAGCCGCGCTCGGCGAACTGCGCGTCCGATCGCGCGGGCCGCCGCGTAGCGCGGGTCCGTCTCGGCGACCCGGGCCGAGCCGAAGATCGTCACCGCCGGCCGGTCGATGCTGGGCGAGGAGCGCGAAGCCCGTCCCGGAACTCCTGCGGCGATCTTCGCGATCGCGCCGGTCGGCTGCTCGCGCTCGCGCGCGTCGAGGATGCTGGCGGTCGTCCATCGTTACAGGCGGTGCTGCGGGAGGTAGGCGGCGAAGGCGCCGATCGCGAGCAGGATCGCCGTCGCGGCGAAGAGCGCCGCCGGAGATCGGTCGCCTTGCCGCGGCCGCCGCCGAGCCAGAGCCAGCGCGTCGAGCGCCAGACCGCGCCCCCGTCGAGGATCGCCGATCGGGAGCAGGTTGAAGAGGTTGATGAAGAAGCCGAAGTAGCCGAGCGCGACCAGCACGCCCGAGCCGGTCGGAGCGTGCCGACGAGGTAGCAGGCGAGCGCGGCGAGCCCGCCGAGGATCGGCCCGGCGAGCGCGACGCGCGCGGTCTGCCACGGGTTGCCGCGCGTGTACTTGACGTAGGCGCCGAGGAACGGGATGAACACCGGCCAGCGCGGGATGCAGCCCCTCGCGCTTCGCCTCGAGGAAGTGGCCCATCTCGTGCACGAAGATCAGGACGACGACGCCGAGGCCGAACTTCCAGCCCCAGATCAGCGCGTACCCGCCGAAGGCGACGAAGATCGCGGCGAACTTCGCGAGCGAGCCGAGCTTGAGCGAGCAGGCCGAAGACGAAGACGATCGGCGCCGTGACCTTGCGGACGAGGCCGCGCCAGTCGGTGCCTCGAGGCTGGACCGGCTCGTAGTCGCGCTCGGCCCGAGCGGGTCGTCCATCAGCTCGTTCGGGTCATCGGCGCGCGCCGTCAGGAGCCGCGGCCGATCCACTCCTCGCCGCCCTCGTACACCTCCTTCTTCCAGAGCGGCACGTCGGTCTTGAGGAGGTCGATCGCGTCCTTGCAGGCGGCGAGCGCGTCGGCGCGGTGCGCGGCGCTGACGGCGATCACGACCGACGGCTCGCCGAGCTCGACGCGGCCGACGCGGTGGTGGATCGCGATCGCGTGCAGGTCGTAGCGCTCGAGCAGCCCGGCGGCGAGCTGCGCCATCATCTCCTCGGCCATCCCCTCGTAGGCCTCGTAGTCGAGGTAGCGCACGACCCGGCCCCGCGAGTGGCGCCGGGCGGTGCCGGAGAAGGTGGCGATCGCGCCCGCCTCGTCGCGTCGCGACCTCGCGACGACGGCGTCGAGCGAGACGGGCTCCTCGGTGAGCACGAACGCGCCGCCCGAGACCGGCGGGATCAGCGCGACCACGTCGCCGTCGGCGAGCTCCTGATCGGCCGGCGCGTACTCGCGGTTGACCGCGTAGAGCAGCCCCTCGGGCTCGTCGCCGAGGCCGAGCGCGGCCCAGACGTCGCCGACCCGCGCGGCCTCGATCTCGCGCTGCGACCAGCCCGCCTGCTCGCGCAGGCCCGCGAAGAGCCTCACCGTCACACGCAACGCGAGTAGCCTACCGCTGTGGCGGCGCCGGACCGACTCGAGTCGCCGGACCGAGTCGGGGATCGAGATCGAGCCGGTCTACACGGCCCGACGACGCGCCCGTCGCGCTCGAGCCGCCCGGGCACGCCGCCGTTCACGCGCGGGATCTATCCGGACATGTACCGCGGCCGGCCGTGGACGATCCGGCAGTACGCGGGCTTCGCCTCGGCCGAGGAGTCGAACGCGCGCTACCGCTACCTGCTCGAGCAGGGCCAGACGGGGCTCTCGGTCGCGTTCGACCTGCCGACGCAGCTCGGGCTCGACTCCGACGACCCGCGCGCCGAGGGCGAGGTGGGGCGGACCGGCGTCGCGATCGACTCGCTCGCCGACATGGAGGTGCTGCTCGCCGGGATCCCGCTCGACGCGGTCTCGACCTCGATGACGATCAACGCTCCGGCCGGCGCTGCTGCTGCTCCTCTACGAGCTCGTCGCCGAGCGGGCAGGGCGTCGAGCCGGCGGCGCTGCGCGGGACGGTGCAGAACGACATCCTCAAGGAGTACATCGCCCGCGGGAACTACATCTTCCCGCCGCGGCCCTCGATGCGGCTCACGACCGACCTCTTCGCCTACTGCGCCGAGCGGATGCCGAGCTGGAACACGATCTCGATCTCCGGGCTACCACATCCGCGAGGCGGGCTCGACCGCGGTGCAGGAGCTCGCGTTCACGCTCGCGAACGGGATCGCCTACTGCGAGGCGGCCGATCGCGGCGGGGCTCGCGCCGGACGACTTCGGCGAGCGGCTGTCGTTCTTCTTCAACGCGCACAACGACTTCTTCCAGGAGGTGGCGAAGTTCCGGGCGGCGCGGCGGCTCTGGGCGCGGCTGATGGGCGAGCGGTTCGGGGTCACGAACCCGAAGGCGCTCGCGCTGCGCTTCCACGCCCAGACGGGCGGCTCGACGCTGACCGCGCAGCAGCCCGAGAACAACATCGTCCGGGTCGCGATCCAGGCGCTCTCGGCCGTCTGCGGCGGCGCGCAGTCGCTGCACACGAACTCGTTCGACGAGGCGCTCGCGCTGCCGTCGGAGCGGGCGGCGACGATCGCGCTGCGCACCCAGCAGGTGCTCGCGAACGAGGTCGGGCGTCGACCGACACGGCCGATCCGCTCGGCGGCTCGTACTACGTCGAGGCGCTGACCGACGAGCTCGAGGCGCGCGCCTGGGAGCTGATCGGGCGGATCGACGAGCTCGGCGGCGCGGTCGCGGCGGTCGAGGCAGGCTGGGTGCAGGGCGAGATCGAGGCGTCGGCCTACGAGTGGACGACCGCCGTCGAGGCGGGTCGCCGCACGATCGTCGGCATGAACGCCTTCGCCGAGGACGAGGGCGAGCGGATCGAGCTGCACCGGCTCGACCCCGAGGCCGAGCGGCGCCAGCTCGAGCGCACGCGCGCGAGTGCGCGCCGAGCGCAACGCGGCCGAGGCGGAGCGCGGCGCTCGCGGCGGTGCGCGACGGCGGCGCGCGGCACCGAGAACATGCTGCCGCCGATGCGCGAGGCGCTCGCGGCGCAGTGCACGGTCGGCGAGATCTGCGGCGTGCTGCGCGACGAGTGGGGGACTTACGACCGGAGCATGAGCCTGAGCGCGTCTCGCGTGAAGAGCCTCCGCAAGCGATGCGTATTCGGCAGTTCCTGAAGCATGCTCGTCGTGTGTGCGGCGTCTGCTCGCTCGCCGCTGGCGCCGGCTGTACGCGGCGGCGACGGGCAGCGGGCTCACAGTTCAGCCTCGCCGCCGCGCTCTTCCTCGGCGGCGCTGTCATCTTCGTCGTGCGCGGCCTCTCGGGCGGCGGCGGCCGCGCGCGGCGGACCGATCTCTACGCCTACGGCCGGATCAGCCGCGCGAGCGACACGGGCATGCCGTTCTGGCTGGGTGTTCGTCGGGCCTCGCGCTGATCGGGCTCGGCGCAGTCGTGCTGACGCTGTGACGTCGCCTCTGATCGGGAGGGTACCGTCCGCGCGGTGCGGATCCTCGCTCGTCTCGCAGATGTACCCGGGGCCGGCCGACCCGGACCTCGGCGTGTTCGTCGCGCGGGCTCGCAGAGGCCCTGCGCGCCCGCGGCCACGAGATCGAGCTGGCCGTGCTCGACCGGCGCGCGCGGCGGCAAGAGGCGCTACCTCGAGCTGCGGCGGAAGGTGCGGGCGGCAGACCGGCCCGACGTCGTCTGGGCGCACTTCCTCGTTCCGTCGGGCCTGATCGCCTCGAGCGTCGACGCGCCGCTCGTCGTCACCGCCCACGGCCGTGACGTGCGCAACATCGGGGCGATCCCGGGCATCGCGGCGCTGACGCGGCGGGTGGTGGAGCGGGCAACGACGGTGATCGCCGTCTCCGACTACCTGCGGCGCGAGCTCGAGCTGAAGCTGCCCGAGGCGCGAGGCAAGACCGAGGTCGTCGACTCGGGCGTCGACACTCGAGCGGTTCGCGCCGGCGCGAGCCGGCGCTCGAGCTCGAGTCGCCGGCCTATCGTCGCGATCGGCGGGCCTGACCGAGCGCAAGAACGCCGTGCGGCTCGCCGACGCGTTCGCGACGCTCGGCCGGGGCAGCCTCACCTTCGTCGGCGACGGCCCGCTGCGGGCGCAGCTCGAGGGCCGCGAGCGGGTTCGCGTGCTCGGCCGCGTCCCCCACGACGCGGTGCCCGGCTACCTCGCGGCGGCCGACGTCGTCTGCGCGCCCTCGCTCGCTCGAGCCGTTCGGGCAGTCGATCCTCGAGGCGATGGCGGCGGGGAAGACGGTGGTCGCGACGCGGATCGGCGGGCCGCCCGAGTTCGTGCCGCCCGAGGCGGGGCTCCTCGTCGATCCGCTCGACGTGCCGGCGCTTGCCCGCGCGCTCGAGGCGGCGGCGAGTTCCCGTCACCGAACGAGGCGGCCCGCGCCGCCGCGGCGGCGCCACGACGTCAAGCTTCAGGCGGAGCGGGTGGAGCAGATTCTGCTTCGAGCTTCTCGAGATCGGCGAGCCTGAACTCGACGAGCGGGCCGATCTGACTCCTCGATCCCGGCCTCGCGGGCGAGCTCGAGCGCCTGCTCGTAGCTCTCGCGCACCTTTGCCGGGTCGACACCCTGCTTCAGGCGATTGTCGCCCGTGAGCAGCGCCTTTTGTATACGAATACGGAGCATTGTCCTCCACGACCTCGACCTTATTGCATGATGACGCGTGTCCTGATCGCCGACGACGAGCGGCTCTTCGCCGAGGCGCTCGAGCTGATCCTCGAGGCGGACGAGCGGATCGAGGTCGTCGGCCGCGCCCACGAGCGGCAGCGAGGCGGTCGCGCTCGCGCGCGAGCTCGGCCCCGACGTCGTGCTGATGGACCTGAGCATGCCGGGCGTGAGCGGCTTCGAGGCGATCGCGGAGATCGTCGCCGCGCAGCCGGGCTGCCGCGCGTCGTCGTGCTGAGCGGGTCGGCCGACCCGGACGACATCGCGAGGGCCGAGGCGGCCGGCGCGGCGAGCTACCTGACGAAGGAGCACATCGCCGACGATCTCGTGCCGCGCGTGCCTCGCTGCTCGCGGCTGCCTGAGCTACCCTTTCAGCGCAGTGCTCGCGGTCTTCTCGGTCATCCACGTTCTGCTCTCGGCGGCGCTCGTGACGCTGATCCTGATGCACTCCGGTCGCGACGCCGGGCTCGGCGGGATGGGCTTCACGCCGACCTCGCAGGGCGGCACGCACATCGTCGAGCGGAACCTCACGCGGCTGACCGTGCTCGTCGCGGTTCTCTTCTTCGCGAACACGGTCGTGCTCTACCGCCTGCTCGCGTAGCCTCGACCGTGCAGCTCGGCAGGCTTCATCACGTCACGTGCGTGTGCAGCGACGCGCAGCGGACGACCGACTTCTACCGCGACGAGCTCGGCTTCACGCTGGTCAAGAAGACGGTCAACTTCGACGACCCGCACAGCTACCACCTCTACTTCGGTGACGAGACGGGCTCGCCGGGAAGCCTGATCACGTTCTTCGAGTGGCCGCGGGCCGATCGCGGCCGGCTCGGCCGCGGGACGCTCGAGTCGATCGGGCTCGTACACGCCCACGGTCGGCACCGAGATCGAGGTCGAGGATCCCGGACGGGCTGCCGGCTCCGGCTCTATCCCGGCGAGAAGCCCGGGCTGCACGACGTCGTCGCGTTCGGCAACCCCGACCTCTACGCCGGGCCTCTTCGACGAGGACGCGCCGCTCGCTTTGCGGCGAGCCGGTCGAGGAGGCGGCGCTGATCGGCGCCGGCACGACCCACCACGTCGCGTTGCGCACCGCCGGACGACGCCGAGCAGGCCGGCCTGGCATCGACCGGCTCGACCGAGCTCGGCCTGCGGCCGACCCCGCAGCAGGATCGCAAGTACTTCCGCTCGGTCTACTTCCGGATGCCCGACGGGATCCTGGTCGAGATCGCGACCGACGGGCCCGGGCTTCCTGGTCGACGAGCCGCCGGCGACGCTCGGGCAGGGCCTCTCGCTGCCGCCGTGGCTCGAGCCCGAGCGCGAGACGCTCGAGCGCGAGCTCGCGCCGATCGTCTGAGCAGCGGTCGTCGAGCGGTCCGGCGAGTAGAATGCCGCGCGTCCACGCGCTGGTGGCGGAATTGGTAGACGCGCAAGGTTGAGGGCCTTGTGCCCCTTGGGGCGTGGAGGTTCAAGTCCTCTCCAGCGCATGCGAGCCCGGAGGGAACGGGGCGGCGAGTTGCGTCGCGTTCTCCCTCGCGGCGTCCTCGCCCACCGGCGTCTCCTAGACTCGGTGGATGGAGCTGGACGGGCTGTTCGAGGGCGGTCTCGCCGAGCTGCACACCCATCTCGGCGGGTCGGTCGCGAGCGACATCATGTGGTCGCTCGCCCACGAGCAGGGGATCGCCCTGCCGACGCGCGACTACTGGGAGTTCGACCGGATGGTCACCGTCTCGGATCCGCGCGGGGTGCCCGACCTCGACTCGCTCGACCGGATCTACCACCTGACCGAGCTGATCCAGTCCTCGCCGCTCGCGGTGGAGCGCTCGGTGCACGCGGCGATCGGCGGCGCGTACCGCTCGCAGGGGATCACGACGCTCGAGCTGCGGTTCAACCCGATGAAGCGAAACCGCGGCGGCGAGCGCGACCTCGACCACATCATCCTGGCGGCGATCCGCGGCCTCGACCAGCGCCTCGCTCGAGTATCCGCAGGTGCGGGCGGGGCTGATCCTGATGATGGACCGGACGTTCACGGCGGCCCAGAACACGGTGATCGTCGAGAAGGCCGATCCGGTATGCGCCGCGCGGGATCGTCGGCGATCGACATCGCGGGGCCGCGGCCCGGCGGTGACGCGCTACGACTACACGCAGATCGCGCCGCACGTCGAGGCGGCGCGGGCCGCGGGCCTCGGCGTGACGATCCATGTCGGCGAGGAGGGCGGCGCGCTACGGCGTTGCGGAGCTGCGCGAGGTCGTCGAGGCGCTCCGGCCCGACCGGATCGGCCACGGGATCCTCGCGGCCGGGGACCCGGCACTGATGGCGCGGATCGCCGAGGCCGGGATCGTGCTCGAGATCTGCCCGACCTCGAACCTGCTCACGAAGGCGCTTCCGGACGAGGAGGCGATCCGGGAGACGTTCCGGACGTTCGTCGAGCACGGGGTGCCGTTCACGATCGCCACCGACGGCCCGGAGATGATGCGGACGCACCTTCGTGACGAGTTCGAGCTGCTGGTGCGGATCGGCGCGCTCGACGAGCGCGAGGCCGAGGCCGCAAACGAGCGCGGGCATGCTGCTGCGTTCGGCCGCTAGAGACTCCACTCTCGAATACACCCTTCGGTGAATGGTCGACGTGGAACGGGGTCGATTACCGTCACCGGCCATGCAGGCACTGAGAGATCCCTCGATCGATCACTGTCGCGACAGAGACAGGTGATCCAGTTGATTGCCGAGGGTCGGTCGAACGAAGAGGTAGGTCGGGAGCTCGGAATCTCGCCGCGGACAGCAAAGGCGCACTGCGACACGCTGCGGCTGAAGCTCGGCGTTCCGCGGCGGCGGCAGATCCCGCTCGCGTACCGGCTCCTGACGGGCGACGACCCGCTGGCAACAAGCCTCGAGTCGGCGATCGCCGGCACAGGGGGCTGACGGCAAACCGCGCCCGCGGCGAAGTTCCCGTCGCGGGCGCGGAAGCTTCTCAAGGTGCCCTGAACTACTGTTCGTCATGGTCGGCCCGGCTGGCGGGCCCCTCTCCAGCAGGAGAGGCACGGCAGGCAGATGGATGCGGTTGCGGTTCAATCGACGTGGGGGGCTGCACTTGAGCGGCGTCTGGTCCGCCGGTCCCGGCTGCTCGACTCGATCGCCGCTAGCGGACGGCGCACCGTCCTGCTCGTCGCGCCAGCGGGGTACGGCAAGACGACACTCGCGCGACAGTGGCTCGAGCAGTCGGGGGCGCGTGGTTTCGGGCTAGCACCGGCAGCGCCGACGTACCCGTCCTCGCCCGGGATCTGGCCTCGGCGCTCGTCGAGCTTGTCTCGGAGCTCGATGCGGGCGCGTCGAGACCGCCCTCGGTGCGGGCAAGACTCCACGCGACCAGGCGAGACCGTGGCAAAGACGATCCTGGGCCAGGTCCATGTGCCGCTCGGCGCTGGATCGTGATCGACGACTACCACCTTGTTGCAGCGAATCCGGCCGCCGAGGAGTCTGATCGGGCTGCTTGAGCGGAGCGGGCGTTTCAGGTTCCTCGTCGCGTCGACGCGAGCGGCCGGCGTGGGCGACCTCCCGCCGCCGTGTCCATCTCGAGATGCTCGAGCTTGGGCGCGCAGGATCTGGCGCTCGACGATGCCGAGGTCGGCGAGCTCCTCCCGCCGATCGGCGAGCCGCCGCGCTGAGGCGGCAGGCGCGGGGCTGGCCGGCGGTGATCGGGCTTGCCGCTCACGCCGGGGCCTCGAGCCTCGCTCACCGCGGACGCGCTCTCGGCCACGCTCTACGAGTACTTCGCGGACGAGCTGTACGACACGCGCGACCCGGAGGTGCGGCGGTTGCTTGACGACGATCGCCGTCTTCCCACCGCTCGGTCCGCGACGAGCTCGGCGACATGCTCAGAGCACGAAGACGCGGCAGAGCGCGTATCGTCGACAGGTCTCGCCTACGAGGCCGAGGGCCGAGTCGAGGTTCACCCGCTTGCTCGGGCGTTCTTGCGGTCGAAGCTCCGAGTTCGAGGAGACAGCCTCGAGGTGGTTCGGGCTCGGCGTCGACCTCTATCTTGCCAGAGGGTCGTACGACGACGCGTTCGGCCTGATTCAAGGAGTTCGATCTCGACGACACGCTCGAACGGCTGATCACCGCGGCGTACGCGACGCTGATCGAGAACGGGCGGATCGCGACGCTCGAGGCGTACGCGCGCTACGCGGACGCGCACGGGGATGCGCTCACAGCACCTCCTTGATTTGATCGCTGCGGAAGTGGCGCTTCGAGATGGCGCGTTGAGCGTGCCTTCTCGTTCGGGGAGGCGGCTGGCAGCGTGATGCCAGATCGGTCATCCGCTGAAGGCTCGTTGCTATCTGATCGCCGGTCGGCGGCGCATCTCATGTCATCGGTTCGAGGAAGCGCTTGAGCTTCATTCGAAGGCCGCGGAGTACGCAGTTGCGGTCGCGAGACGGAAACGACGCGGCTTGGGGAAGATGTCATTGCTGCACTCCTCGCTGAAGACATGCGAGCTCAGACGATTTCTTGCGCGAGCTGAAGCCTTGCCGAACCCGAGACCTAGCGATCGAGTCCGAACTGCGGCTGCGCGGATCCGGTTCAACCTTTGGCCGGACACGAGCGGACTGCGTGGCCTTCGAGTTCGGAGGGCGCGCGGATCCGATCGGTGGTGTGACTGATCCATGGGTGCGAAGTGGCTGGAGCAACACCTACGGATACGCGCTCATTCTTCAGGGGCGATATGAAGAGGCGCGCAGAGCTCTTGCGGGTCGACGCTCTCGGAGCTCCGCGAGTTCCGGCTCTGGTTCGGGACGCCGCATGTTGAGTTGTTGTTGGCGGCATGCCGAGCTCGGGCTGCGGCATTTCGGTCGCGCGGACGCGCACATTCGCGGAGGTCGAAGCGCGGCCCGGCATACTCGCGGGACCTCTTCTTGCAGCTCAACGTTCGGCGCTTGCGAGCTCGGCTCTGCTTGCGCAAGTCGCGACCCGAAGATGCCGTAGCGCTCACGGCAGACGACTTCGATCGACTACGGGAGTCGCGCCATGTACGGCGAATACCTTGCGACGCGCGCGCTTGCTTTGGCGGTCGCTGGGTGAACGGTAAGGCCGCTCTCGTCGCTGCGGATCAGGCGGAGGCGCGTCACCCGGTCGATCGACAGCCGCATGATCTGTTCTGCGGTGCGCTGATCGTCCGCGGAGCATCGATGCTCGACGCTAGCGACGATGCAGAAAGCTCTAGATGACGATGCTTCGTCCTCAGGGATCTGGGACGGGCTCGTCTGTTGCGTTCGCGCGGCGCCGGCAGCTTCTCGATCAGATGTCGCTGAGACGCCTCGTCACCGAGCGGAGCTCCGAGACGTACTGATTCGATCGAACGACGTCGCTCTCGCGAAGTCGGTCGGACTTGCGACTCGGGCGAGTGGCCCACGCGGCGTGCTATCGCCACGCGAACGCGAAGTCCTCGATCAGGTGCGGCAGGGTCGAAAGAATGCGGAGATCGCGAGCGACGCTTGTTCATCTCGCCGGGCACCGTCAAGCGCCACATGGATCACATCTTCGACAAGCTTGGCGTGCGGACGCGGGCTGCCGCCGTCGCGCGTTACGCGGAGATCGAGACGACGTGCCGGGCGGCGACTCGATCGACGCTTCGTAGGCTTCGGCTTCGTCCTGCTGCCACTCGAAGCTGAACTCTTCGGAACGTGCCATGCGGTAGGGCTCCGGTGCGCCGGCGAGCACGGCTTCGAACGCCGCGACGATCGTCGTATCGAACTGCGACTCGACAGCCTGGGCAAGGCGAAGGCGCGCGACCCGGCTCGGCATCGCGTCGCGATAAGGCCGGTCGGAGGTCATCGCGTTGTAGGCGTCGGCGACCGCGATGATCCGGGAGAGCAGCGGAATCTCCTCGATAGGTGAGCCCGTCGGGATAGCCGCCGCCGTCGACGCGCTCGTGGTGGTGGCGAACGATCGCCGCGATCTCTGCGTAGCTGTCCACCTTCGCGAGGATCCGTTCGCCGATCTCGGAGTGCCGCTGCATTTCGCGCCGCTCCTCGAGCGTGAGCGCGCCGGGCTTCTCGAGCACGCCCGGCCGACAGGCCGATCTTGCCGATGTCGTGGACAAGGCCGGCAAGGTGAGCCTTCGCCGCCGTCTTCTTCGTCAAGGCCCATGCGCAGGGCGATGTCGCGAGCGTAAATCGCCACCGCGGCAGAGTGGCCGGCGGTGTACCGGTCCCGAGCGTCGAGCGTGGTGACGAGCGCTGTCGCGAAGGAGATGTTCGCCTTCTCGAGGTCGGCGTTCGCGTCGACGAGCTGCTCGGTGAGACTGACGCTGCCCCTGGTAGAGGCCGAAGAGCCGCTGCGCTGCGAGGGCCGGAAGGAAGAACAGCGGCAGCGTCCAGGGCGAGACCTCCGTGTACGCGACGGTCAGGCCGGCGACGATCGGCGTGTAGAGGCGTGATGTTCGCCAGCGTCATCGGTGACGCCATCCGGATCACCTGAAGCCCGGCGCGGCCCTGCCGAAGCCAGAGGGTAAGCCGTTGAAAGCGACATCGAGCGGCTCTGCGACGAGTGCCGCGGTGACCGTGGCGACGATGAGCCTGGTGGTGCCGTCTGTGAAGAAGCCGCCGGCACCGAGCGCGGCAAATCCGGCGGCGGCGCCGTAGATCGCTCGGATGCTCGTGTAGACACCCCATCTGAGAAGGAGCTCGTCCGTCTCGAGCTTGTCGCGTCGGATGTGGTGAACAGGGAAGTCGTTCAAGAACGAAGCGGACGCGACGAGCATCGCCGCAAGTGGTCCGAAGACGGCGGCCGCGAAGACAGTCGGTAGGACCGAGATCGAAACCTCGGTCACGTTGTTGAGGCGGACGCGCCCGCGCTCGGCGACGGCGGCAATCGCCGCGAGGCCACGACCGCCAAGCGGGTCGCCGATCCCGTGGGGGATCGCCAGCGCGAGCAGCGCTAGCGCCGAGCGCGAGGAGCGCCGCCTGGTACCTGACCATTCTGTCGAGTTTCATCTTCGTGGCACCTGATGCGAACTTGTGCGATTTCTACTTGCGCATCCCTCGATTGGGTCATAAGATTCCGAGTGCCGTCAGTTCCCAAACCGAGAGGAGACACGCAATGCGTAAGCTTGCCCGTCTCGCGACCCGCGCAACACTCGCGGGTGGCTTCGTTTCCTGGTAGTTCACACAGGCTGAGTATCAGTGTTTCGCCTCGACCGAGCATCACCCTTTCGGTGATTTCGCGCTCGGAGGCGAAATACCTGCTAAGTGGCTTAGGTCAAGAGCCCACGCCGGAAGCCAACGGCTACGGCGTGGGCTCGAGACCGTGCCTGCAGCTTCGCCAGCAGGTGGCGCACATGGCTCTTGACCGTCTCCTCGGAGAGGTAGAGCCGGTCGCCGATCTCGCGGTTCACGAGACCCTCCGAGACGAGCTGGAGAACCTCGATCTCGCGGGCCGTCGGCGTATGCTCGGGCTCCGGGACCGGTCGGACGCGCCGGGAACTCGATCAGCTCGGCAACGGGCGTACGGCGGGCGGCGACCGTCTGGAAACGGCGCGAATGCTCGCGATAGCGGGTCAAGATCTCTTCCCTCTGTGCTGCGTCCACGATGCCCGGTATCGGCGGCCCTGCCAGAGTTCCGCTTTAGCGCGCATCCCTCGATTGAGAGCGCAGAGCTCAGAGCCGAATCAGGGCACGACGGCCCTCGGCGCGCTCAGCTCGGCCGGCTCGGGCTCCTCGACGACGCCCAGCCCATCGCGCGACGGTCGCGTGGAGGATCCGCCCGTGTCCGAGCCAGAACGCGATGTGATCGGCGCGCTCGCCGCCCCCGTAGGTCACCAGATCGCCGGCCCGCGCCTCGCCCGTCGCCAGCCGCGCGTCCGGCGGCCTCCTGTTGCCACGAGTCACGCGGAACGAGCGACGCCCGTCAGCCGGTAGGCGATGATGCACGAGGCCCGAGCAGTCGATCCCGCGCGCCGTCAGGCCGCCCCATTCATACGGTGAGCCCAGGAAGCGGCGCGCCTCCGTCGAGCGGCGTCGCCGCCCGACGCTGGCGGCAGCTCGCCGTCTCCGCTCGTCGAGCGGCCTCGGCGCGACCCACCCGGGATACCCGTAGGCGGTCACGACGTGCAGCCCAGCCGTGCGCGGCGCTCCTCTGACCCGGAGCGGCTCGTGCAGGAGCGCCTGGGTGACCTGCTCGGCGTCGTCGCGTGGCTCGGCGCGAATCGCCGCCACCTCGACGGCGCATCTCATTCGTTGCGCGGCGAGCCGCCCTGCAGGAGCGGCCTTCACCCCGGGCCAGTCGTCCTCGGTGATCCCGTACCAGGCGGAATCGCGCGGGCCGGTCGGCAGCATCATGTGCTTGCGGAAGATCCCCTCGAACTCGGCCCCGATCGCGAGCAGCGCCCCGCGCGTGCGCTCGTTGCGCGCGTCGGTCTTGAACTCGACGCGCTGCAGGCCGCAGCCGCTCGAACGCGTGCTCGAGCAGAAGCAGCTTCGTCTCGACGTTCGCGCCGGTGCCCCAGGCCGACGGCCGCAGCCACGTCCAGCCGATCTCGACACGCCGGTGGCGCGGGCTCGTAGTCGAGGTACCGGGTCGAGCCGAGCTCGCTGCTCCTCGACGACGACGGCGAAGGCGACATCGGTCGAGCGGCGAGCGCCTCGTCGAACCACGCGTCGAAGTCGCCGGGGTAGGCCATGAAGCGGAAGATCGTCGGGATCCTCGGCCGCAGCCTCGCGCAGCCCCTCGCGATGGCGCTCCCCGAGCGGCTCGACCCGGACGAGCCGGCCGACGAGCGGCCGTCGGGCCGAAGGATCGGGGCGCTCGGCGGCGATCCGGAGACGATACCCGGCGCGCGCTCGGCCGGCTCACGAGCCTCGCGATGCGATCACGATCGACGGCCGCTCAGGCCGCGGCAGCAGTGCGACAGGCCTGCGAGGCGTGGCGCGTCAGGCCGCGAGGCCTGCGAGCTCGCGCAGCGCCGCGAGCCGCGAGAGCGCCTGGCCCTCGAGCTGGCGGACGCGCTCGCGCGTCAGGTCGAGCTCGTGGCCGATCGCCTCGAGCGTCCACGGCTCGCCCTCGAAGCCGAACCGCAGCTCCAGGATCCGCCGCTCCCGCTCGGGCAGCGCGTCGAGCGCCTTGCGGATGTTCTGGCGGCGAAGCGACTCCTCGGCCTCGTCGAACGGATCCGGCGCCTCGCGGTCGGCGAAGAGATCGCCGAGCTCGCCCTCGTCGTCCGCGCCGACCGTCTGGTTGAGCGAGACCGACGCGGACGCGGCCGAGAGCGCCTCGTCGACGTGCTGGATCGGGAGCCCGGTCGCCTCGGCGAGCTCTTCCTTCGTCGGCTCGCGGCCGAGCTCGACCTCGAGCCGGCGCGCGGCGCGCGACAGCTTCTGCTGGCGCTCGACGACGTGAACGGGGACGCGGATCGTGCGCGCGTGGTTGGCGACGGCGCGCTGCACCGACTGGCGGATCCACCAGGTCGCGTAGGTCGAGAACTTGTAGCCGCGGCGCCAGTCGAACTTCTCGACCGCGCGGTTCAGGCCGAGCGTGCCCTCCTGGATCAGGTCGAGGAACGGCACGCCGAGACCGCGGTAGCCCTTCGCGATCGAGACGACGAGCCGCAGGTTCGACTCGATCATCTGGCGCTTGGCGATCAGGTCGCCGCGCTCGATCCTCTTGGCGAGGATGACCTCCTGCGCCGCGGTGAGCAGCTTGTGGCGGCCGACGTCGGCCAGGAAGAGCTGCAGGCTGTCGCCCGCGCCCGACGGCTGGTCGGCCTCGTAGACGACCTCCTCGGACTTCGCCTGACGTCTTCTCCTCGGGCGGGCCTCGCGCACCTCGAGCCCGATCCGCTCGAGCTCGCGGGTCAGATCCTCGACGTCGGCGTCGACGAGCTCATGCTCGAGCGCGAACGCCTCGAGCTCGGCAGGCTCGATCCAGCCGCGCTCCTCGCCCGTCTCGAGCATCGCCTTCGCGCCTTCGCTCTCGAGCAGCTCCGTCAATTGATTCTGCGTCACGTGTTCCTCGGCCTTTCGTCGCCTGCGCACCACGCTGTTCGCACCGTACGGCATTTGTCCTCTGATTTCCAGCGGAACGAGAGGATTCTTAGGACTTCCGCCCGCTCGACCATCCTCAAGCCGCGCCGCCCGCGCTCGCGAAAGGCTCACCTCAAGGTAGCGGACGACGCGCCTCGGCCGGGGCTCCTGCAGTCGCAGTATCGCTGATCTCGGGCGCGAAGCGACCAGGGGGAACGTCGTTAGCTGCGACGATTCGTTAGCATGCGTCGGCGCGCTGCGGGCGTTCGCCGGGCCGCGCTCGCGCCGCGCGGCCATCAGCTCGACCGCTCGCTCGAAGCGTGAGCGACTCGACGTCGTCGCTCGACGCGAAGGCTCGCGTTCGTCTCGCCGTCGGTGACGTACGGGCCGAAGCGGCCCTCCTTGACACGAGCGGCTTGCCGCTGACCGGGATCGGCGCCGAGCTCGCGCAGCGGCGGAGCGGCCGCGCGGCGGCCGCGCTGCTTGGGCTGGGCGAGGAGCGCGAGCGCCTCCTCGAGCGAGATCGTGAGCAGCTGCTCCTCGGTCGTCGAGCGAGCGCGTGTCGCGTGCCCCGCTTGACGAACGGGCCGTAGCGGCCGTTCGCGACGATCACCTCCTCGTCCGTCGCCGGGATCGACGCCGACGACGCGCGGGCAGCGAGAAGAGCGGCAGCACATCCTCGAGCGTCACCGTCTCGGGCGACATCGACTTGAAGAGCGATGCGGTGCGCGGCTTCTCGCCGTCGTCGGCGACCTCGGTCACGTACGGGCCGTAGCGGCCGTTCTTCACGATCGACCGCGCGGCCCGTACTCCGGGTTGACGCCGAGCTCGCGCTGGTCGGTGGCCTGGGCGAGGAGCTCCTCGGCCCTCTCGACGGTGAGCTCGTCGGGGGCGATCTCGTCGGAGATCGTGACCCGCTCGCCGTCCGCGCTCGATGTAGGGGCCGTAGCGGCCGACGCGCAGCTCGATCCCGTTGCCGATCTCGATCGTGTTGACGGCGCGGGCGTCGATGTCGCCGAGGTCGGAGACGAGCGCCTTGAGCCCTTCGTCGTCCGGCGTCGCCGCCGAAGTAGAAGCGTCGCAGCCACGCGCGTGCGCTGCTCGTCGCCGGAGGCGATCCGGTCGAGGTCGTCCTCCATCAGCGCCGTGAACTCGTAGTCGACGAGCCGCCCGAAATGCTGCTCGAGCAGCGCCGTGACCGCGAAGGCGAGGAACGTCGGCACGAGCGCCTGCCCGACGTTGCGCACGTAGCCGCGGTCGAGGATCGTGCCCATGATCGAGGCGTAGGTCGACGGCCGGCCGATGCCGCGCTCCTCGAGCGCGCGCACGAGCGTCGCCTCCGTGTAGCGCGCGGGCGGGCGTGGTCGAGTGCGACTCGGGCTCGAGCGCGGTCGCCGTCGAGCTCGTCGCCCTCGGTGAGCGGCGGCAGGCGGCGCTCCTCCTCGTCGGCTGCGACCGCCTCGTCGCGGCCCTCCTCGTAGGCGAGCATGAAGCCGCGGAACGTGATCACGGTGCCGGCGGTGCCGAACTCGGCGTCGCGGCCGTCGGTGGCCGTGGCGCCGACGCGCACCGAGACGGTCTCGCCGCGCGCATCCGCCATCTGCGAGGCCACCGTGCGCTTCCAGACCAGGTCGTAGAGCGCCGCCTCGTCGCGCTCGACCTCGCGCCGTGACCTCGTCCGGGATGCCGGAAGCTGTCGCCGGCCGGGCGGATCGCCTCGTGGGCCTCCTGCGCGTTCTTGACCTTGCGGTTGTAGTGGCGCGGCTGCGTCGGGAACGGCTCTCGGCGCCGTAGAGCGAGCGGGCCTGGCTCGCGCGCCGCCGTGATCGCCGTCTCGGACAGAGACGTCGAGTCGGTGCGCATGTAGGTGATGTAGCCGTTCTCGTAGAGCCGCTGGGCGACGCGCATCGTGTGCTGCGCCGAGAAGCGCAGCTTGCGGCTCGCCTCCTGCTGGAGCGTCGAGGTCATGAACGGCGCGGCCGGGCGGCGCGTGTACGGCTTGCGCTCGACCGAGCGGACGCGGAAGCGCGCGCCCTCGAGCGCCGGCGGCGAGCGCTGCGGGCCGTCGCCTCGTCGAGCTGGACCGCGTCGGCGGTGACGAGCTCGCCGTTGCGGGCGAAGTCGCGGCCCTGGGCGACCTTCTTGCCGTCGAGCGGCGACGAGGCGCGCCTCGAAGGCGCCCGGGTCGAGCGTCGCGACGATGTCCCAGTACTCGGCGGCGCGGAACTCGATCCGCTCGCGCTCGCGCTCGACGACGAGGCGCGTCGCGACCGACTGCACGCGGCCGGCCGAGAGGCCCTTCATCACCTTCCGCCAGAGGACGGGCGAGACCTCGTAGCCGTAGAGCCGGTCGAGGATCCGGCGTGTCTCCTGCGCGTCGACGAGCCGGTCGTCGATCTCGCGGGTCTCGCCGAGCGCGCGCTCGATCGCCGGCCTTCGTGATCTCGTGGAAGACCATCCGGCGCACCGGGCACCTTGGGCTTCAGCACCTGCGACGAGATGCCAGGCGATCGCCTCGCCTTCGCGGTCTTCGTCTGTCGCGAGCAGGAGCTCGTCGGCCGAGCTTGAGCTTGGCGCGCAGGTCGCTGACGACCGACTTCTTCTTCGGGTCGACCACGTAGAGCGGCTCGAAGTCGTGGTCGACGTTGACGCCGAGGCGCGCCCACGGCTCCTGCTTCTGCGCGGCCGGAACCTCGGCGGCGCTGTGGGGCAGGTCGCGGACGTGGCCGATCGACGACTCGACCATGTAGTCCTTGCCGAGGTAGCCCGGCGATCGTCTTCGCCTTCGCCGGCGACTCGACGATCACGAGGCGTCGGCCTGTGGAGCCCTTCTTCGGGCGGGTTTTGTGGTTTCGGCCATCTGTCAGCGGGCCACGATAGCCACGGTGTCGGGGTAAGCGATACTCGGCGGACGATGACAAGTCCTTCACGAGACCGGTCTTCTGCTCGCAATCGACGGCGATTCGCTCGCCCATCGCGCCTACCACGCGCTGCCCAAATCGATCCGCGGCGCCGGCGGCCGGCCGGCGAACGCGCTCGTCGGCTTCGGCAACTTCCTCCTGCGGCTGTGGGAGGCCGAGCAGCCCGCGCGTCGGTGCTCGTCGGCTGGGACACGCTCGACGTCCCGACCTACCGCAACGAGGCGCTGCCCGAGTACCAGTCGGGCCGGGTGTTCGAGGACGCGATCGTCGAGCAGCTCGCTGCTGCTCCCGGCGCTCGTCGAGTCGTTCGGGTTCGTCGCCGCGAAGGCGCCGGGGTACGAGGCCGACGACTTCCTCGCTGCGGCGGCGCGCACGCTGGACCGGGCCCGGTGGTCGGTGGCGACCTCCGACCGCGACGCCTTCCAGCTCGTCTCGGAGCGCGTGACCGTGCTCCAGCCCGTGAAGGGCGTGAGCGAGCTCGCCCGGATCGGCCCGGCCGAGGTGCGCGAGCGCTACGGGGTCGAGCCCGGCGCAGGTGCCGGACTTCATCGCCCTCCGGGGCGACTCGTCCGACCGGATCCCGGGCGCCCCCGGCGTCGGGCCGAAGACGGCCGCGAACCTCCTCGTCCAGTACGGCACGCTCGAGGCGGTCCTCGCCGCCGGCCGCTTCGCGCCGATCGCCGACGACCTTCGGCTCTACCGGCGGATCGCGACGATGGACGCAGCGGCGCCGCTGCCGCGAGCTTCGGCGTCGCCGATCCCGACTGGGCGCGGGCCGAGGCGGAGGCGCGGGAGCTCGGGCTCAGCGGGCTCGCACGGCGGATCGCCGAGCAGGCATCCGCTCGAGCTGAGCCGGCGTGGAGATCGTCAGCCACGCGCGCTTTCGCCGGCTCCACCCGACGGGCGGGCACCCCGAGTCGCAGGCTCGGATCGCCGTCCTCCACGAGCGCTTCGCGTTCGTCGAGTGCGAGCCGGCGGCCGAGGCAGACGTGCTTCGCTGCCACACGCGCGGCTCTGGTCGAGCTGATCCGGACGGCGCGGGGCTGGCTCGACTCGGACACGATCTGCACCGAGACGACCTACGAGGCCGCGCTGCTCGCGGCGGGCGCCGCGATCGAGGCGGTGCGGCGCGAACGGGTTCGCGCTCGCCCGGCCGCCGGGCCACCACGCCGAGCCCGGGCCGCGCGATGGGCTTCTGCATCTTCGACTCGGTCGCGATCGCGGCCCGCTGGGCGCAGGCCGAGCTCGGGCTCGGGCGGGTCGCGATCCTCGACTGGGACGTCCACCACGGCAACGGGACCCAGGCGATCGTCGGCGACGATCCGTCGATCCTCTTCGTCTCGCTCCACCAGTGGCCGTTCTATCCCGGGAGCGGTGGGCCCGGACGAGCAGGGCGAGACGCTCGTCAACCTGCCGCTTGCCGCCGGCACCGGCGACGAGGGCTACCTGGCCGCCTTCGAGCGCGCCGAGCAGGCCGTGATCGAGGCCTTCGAGCCGGAGCTGCTGCTCGTCTCGGCCGGCTTCGACGCCCACGTCGACGACCCGCTCGCCGGGCTCGAGCTCTCGACGGACGCTCTTCGAGGAGCTCGCGCGCCGCGCTGCGGGGCTGGCGCCGCGCGTCGCCGCCGTGCTCGAGGGCGGCTACAACCTCGAGACGCTGCCCGAGCTCGTCGAGGCTGCGCGTCGCGGCTTCGAGGTCTGAGCCGCAAACGGCTACGGCCCGTAGTCGACGCAGCTCGCGCAGTCCCAGTTGATCGTGTCACCGATCGCCCAGGCAAATCCCCCCGCGGTCGCGTACGAGGCGATCGCCGGATTCTTCTTCGTGCCTGCCACGAGGAGCGAGTCCAGAGAGCTCGCCACCTGAAGGGCGTGGATCGAGCCGGTCAGCGAGTAGTAGATCCGCCCTTCGCCGTAGCCGATCATCGATGCGTGAGCGGGCACCGGCACGGTCTTGACCTGGGCGCCCTTGAGGATCAAGACCGAGGAACCGTCCTGGGTGACGGTGCCGGCCGGGCCGAGGAAGACCGCGCCCAGCTCGCCCGGCTGGTAGGCGTAGCTCTTGAGCACCACGCCCGAGCTGTTGAGAAGGTCGAGCGTGCCCGACGTGAGGATCGCCGCAACGACCGCACCACCGGGCCCGCGCCCGGCCGCAAGCGCCGTGACAGGGGATGGGGCAGTCCATTTGAAGACGGCGGCGCCGTTGTCGCCGAGGTAGGTGACCTTCGAGCCGATCGCGTACGGGACGGCGTCGGCCGTGCCTTCGCCGAGGACGATCGGTGAAGCGAGCTCGACGTCCTGTTCCACGAACGCGAGCTGTCGCGGCTGCGGCTTCGTGCGAGTCGCGGTGAAGAGCTCCCAGTCCCGGTCGTTCCCGCCCGCGTACTGAACCCACAAGGTGCGGGTGGCCGACATCGCCACCGCGGAGATGCCGTCGCCCGTGCTCGGCCTCTCGACGCACGGCTCATCGGTGGGCTTGCCGTAGCGCCACTTACCGGTCGCCCCGCCCGCTGTGTGCCAGTAATAGACGTGTGCACAGTCCGAACGCGTCGCGTTGTCTGCGACGGCGTAGCTGACCGAGTACCCGGTGACCGCGAGCGCGGCAATGGGTGCGGTCTCGGTTCGCGTGCGGCCGGGCTTCGTCAACGCCCCGGCGTTGCCGGCCAGGGCGCAGAAAGCGATGAGAGCCGCCAGAACCGCGGCAACGAGGGCGATGCGAGCCACGCCGTGACTCTTGCAGACGCGTCGGCGCGGCGAGATCGCTCGATCGGGTTGCCCTCCGCGCTCGCGGAGCGACGGCCAGATGGAAAAGCCCCGCTTGCGCGAGGCTTTTCGTTAGCAGGCCTATAAGCCGGAGACCCCTCATGTTCGCCTCAGCGGGGGCCGGAAGGCTGCCCAAAGGAGGATCGATGAGAGAGCTTGCGAGTACGGAACTGGCCGATTTCCTGCGCTTTTGCCGGTCGGAACGGCGGCTTGCCCCGATGACTTGCTCGGCGTACGAGCGTGACGTCTCGGCGTGCCTGGGTTACCTGCAGGGCGAGGGGATCGAGGAGCTCGCGGAGGTGAAGGTGACCCATCTGCGCGCGTTCCTCGCGAGCGAGCAGAACACGCGGCCTGCCGCATCGAGCCAGGCGCGGACGACCGCGGCGCTGAAGCTCTTCTTCCGCTTCCTCGTCGAGGAGGAGCGGCTCGCTGCGCGACCCGGCGCTGCCGCTGCGGACGCCGAAGAAGCGCGAGGCGCTGCCGGACGTGCTCGACGATGGCGCGAGCTCGAGCGGCTGCTCGCGGCGACGAGCGCGCCGAGTCTGGGAGCGGCACTTCGCCGGCAAGCCGAGCGCGACCGGCTGCTGCTGCGCTGATGGCCTACGCCGGCCTTCGCCGCAGCGAGCTGCTCGGGCTCGACTGGGACGACGTCGACCTCTCGCGCCGGCTCGCTTCGAGTCCGGAAGGCGAAGGGCGGCCGGCAGCGGACGATCCCGATCCACCCCGCGCTCGTCGCCGCTGTTCGTCGACTACTACGGATCCGTGCTGCCGCTCGCCGAGCAGGCGCTCTTCGTCGGCGTCCAGGGCGGGCGACTTCACGTCAGACCAGCTCAGCCAGACGTTCCGCCACTACGTCGAAGCCAGCGGCGTCAACGAGCGCAAGCACGTCACCCCGCACACTCTCCGGCATGTCTTCGCCTCCGAGCTCCTCCACGCCGGCGCGAATCTGCGACAGATCCAGGAGCTACTCGGTCACAAGCACCTCGACTCGACCCAGCGCTACACCCGGGTCAATGCCCACGAGCTGCGCGGGGCGGTCAAGCGGCTGCGCTGGGTCGGATGAGCGTGACCCTCTCTAAAGGACAGCGTGTGGAAGTGTGGCCGTGAGCGGTTCCTCGCCGCCCGCCTTCGAGGCTAGATCCATCCACGCCGACGGCCTTCTCCGATCACGGATGCGAGGGTGGCGATGGCAACAATGGCCTTGATCAACCATTTGGCTTCGGGGTCCATGGAGTCTCCTTAGTCGGGTGGTGGCAGCAGGCTCGCTGTCTTTCAGTCTGTGATACCGCTCGCCGCGCCTTCTGGCCGCCTCACTTGCCGCATCCTGCAAGTTACGCGCGGGGAAGATGCAGGGCTGTGCGACCTCGCCGCGCCTACATTGGCAGCAGTGAGGGTCGAACGGGATTGGGTTACTCCTCGCGAGCTGATCACGGTGGCTTGCTCGCTGGACCGAGGCTATAGCGAAAGCACTCTCCGCTTTTGGCGCCGACGAGGCCTGCTTCCGCCGCTCGGAAGGGTCGATGGCCGGCTTGTCTATCCGTCCGAGGCAGTCGATCGGCTCCGAGCGATCGCACGTTGGAGGGCTCGGGGCGTGCGCAGCATCGACGCGACGAAGGTGGTGCTCTGGATCGAGGGCTTTTCGGTCCCGATCATGGAGGTCCGGCAGATCCTTCAGCTCTTCTACGAGTCGTGGTGCGCTTCGCTCGCGTCTCTTACCGGGGGCCTAGAGGATCCCGAACGGGCGACAGCCGCGGTCGAAGCCGCCGTGCATGAAATCGCCGGTATGCGATCGAGATCGCCGCTTCCCGAGCCGATGCGGAAACGCAGGATGACCCGCGCCGAGCGCGAGAATGCACTCGTATTCGCGGCGCTCTCCCTGACCGGGCTTGCAGCTGAGGTGGCCGCTCGCGTGCAAGCCGCCACGTCCGTCGATCGACTGATGGGGCTCGACCGACGTCGCACTGCAGTCCAGCCATTCCTTGCAAGCGCTGACCCCCTTTACATCCTGCGCATGTCCGATCCCGAAAGGCTTCGCGCGGGCGCGTTCGAAACGGATCCGGCTGAACTCGAATACGCACGAAGACTGCTCCAGATCTCGTTGCGGTACGGGCGTGCCTTCATGGAGCTCGTTGCTCAGGATCTCGGGCCGAGCGCCGGAGAGATGTTCGACATGCTGACGGACGCCACACCAGGTCGCACGATCGGGCCGCTACTCGCCTTTGGAACCATCTCTTTGGCTGGTGCCGTGCACGCGAACCGGAACAGTTTCGATGTGTCGGCGGTTCTCGATGAGCTGGAACCAGACGTCGCGCTTTGGGGGTTCCATCAAGCGCTCGAGCGAGCAAGCGACCGAGTTCTGTTTCGCAGCGGGCTTTCCGAGGCTGACCGGGTTCAGCTCGAGACTCGCCTGCGAGCTGAGGGTCAGCTGCCCCCGCTGGGAGAGCTCCACGGGCGACGCGACGTTCGGGCTCGCTGAAAGGATGACGTCATGGAAGGTGCGTCGCGAGAGGTTCGACGCCGCTGGCGGGACTACCGCACCGCCTCGGGCAACCGACCCGTCAAGGAATTCTTCGACAAGCTCTCTGACGCGGACGCAGCGGCCGTCGTCGCAGCGATGCGCGAGGTTCAAGACGCAGGGCTTCCGGCGGCGCGTCACCTTCACGGCGATATTTACGAGGTCAGGGCGGAGGGCAACCGCCAGATCTTCCGCGTCCTATTTGCGACGGAGGGCCGGCGCGGACAGGTGCTGCTCTCGCTCGAGGGGTTCTCGAAGAAGACTCGGAAGACGCCGCCCGAGAAGATCCGACTCGCCGAGCGGAGGCTCGCCGACTGGCGGCGCCGCGCCCAGCCGCGAGCCTAGACTATCTCGCACGCGAGATATCGTCGGTGATATAGTCCAAACATGAGTGGCGACGACTTCCTGACCGAGATCATCGCCGAGCGAACCGCCCGCAACCCCGAGTTCCCGGGGCTCGTCGAAGCCGCCACCCGGCGGCGCGAGCTCCTCAGAGAGCTTGGTGCCCGGCGCGAGGAGCTCGGTCTCACCCAGACCGCAGTCGCCGCCGTGATGGGCACCTCACAGTCCGCTGTCGCTCGGCTTGAGAGCGGCGACGTCGACGCCAAGCTCTCGACTGTCGAGCGTTACGCCGCCGCACTCGGACAGCGGGTCGAGTGGCGGATCGCGAAGGCAAGATCCTGACGCTTCGATGCCGGGCGTTGAAAGCTGCGCGGAATGTGGTCTCGTCCACGAAAGCGACGCGCTGTTTGTTGCAATAGGCGAAGACGTCATCGTAGAGACCTGTCAACTTGCTGCCGCTTACGCGGCTGCGCACGCCATGCCGCGGCCACCAGGTTCATTGGCGTATCACGCGACACACCCGACAAGGCTCGATCAGGTTCTGAGCGACGGGCTCGATCCAAATCGGGCGGCGTCGCCCTGCAAGCATGTCGCTCTGGCCGAGACACCGGGCATCGCGGCTGGCGTGCTGCTGCCGGTCATCGATGGGGCGCCGACCCTGGCCGAGGGCTTTGCAGGCCCAGTTGTCATGGCGGTTGACGTGGGTGGACTCGATCTCTTCTTCGAGCTCGGAGAGGCAAGACATCACGGCGCCCCGATCGAGCCAACCCGGTTGAGCGTTCTCGACCCACAGCCACAGGTCGACATGCGCGGTTGGAGTGATCCCGCTTGGCGCCGCAACCACTCCGACTGCATACGCGCTGCGTGGGTATCCGCTCGATCGCCGGCTGTTGAACGCCGCGAGCCAGGAGCTCGCTCGCCGACATCCCTACGACCGGTTCGACGACGCACGATTCCGTCAGATCATTGACGAGCTGTCCCCCGCTAGCGTCCGATTCCGGCGCGTTGAGCTGAGAACCCAGCGTGAATGATTTTCCGGACAGTCGCGTCAAGGTGTTGTTCCGGCTCGAGCAAGACCCTGACGGCTGGCCGCCCGCCCGCAGCGAAGGCGTTTGGGCGATCGAGCGCGGAGATTCCGAGTACGAGCTGGACAACATCCCCTGGTTTGCTCGCGGGGTCGCGAACGGCGACCGTGTACGCGTCGAGCCGGATCAAAACGGCGTCCTCTGGGTCAGCGAGCGGCTCAGCTGGTCCGGGCGCTACACGGTTCGCGTGATTCCCCTCGCCGAAGCGCCGTCCGAGGTCGCACTCCAGGAGGTCATCGACACGTTCGCTGCCCTCGGGGTCGATTGCGAGGGCGCTTTGCCGGCGTTCAAGATCGTCGCGCTTGACATTCCAGCGTCAGCCGATCTGCCTGAGGTGAAGGCACTACTGAGACGGGGAGAAGCCGATGGTCGCTGGGGTTATGAAGAAGGGTGTATCGACGACCGCTGGACTTCGCTCTAGCGGAGCGGTTCGGGGATCCCGGGCAGACGACGACCTGCGCTAAATAGTCCTGACCGAGACGCCGACACCTCGAAACCCCTCACGAGTTGTCGCGGCGTCGAGTCGGTCGGTCACCGGCGCCCATGTCGACGGCGCCGCCCGCGAATCCCGCGTCGACGTGGTTTCTCGGCAGTAGTGGACACGGCGGGCGCCTGGGAGGCCGTTCCCTCGTCCGAACAGCTTGCGTTCGTCTCCAGCTCTGGGTCGTTTGTTTCGACTCGTGGATCGGCGAGGCGCTCGAGGCGTCCGGCAGCGTCGAAGAGCTCGGCCCGCTCGACGTGCGCGTAGCGTGAGACTGTCGAGATGTCGGCGTGGCCGAGGTACTCGGCGGCGAGTCTCGTGTCTCCCATTTCCTGACGTAGCCATGTCGCGGCGGTGTGGCGCAGCGTGTGGGCCGTGACGTGTTTGTCGATTCCGGCGCGTGCCGCGGCTCGGCGGATGATGTCGGCGAGGATCGTCTCCTGCAGCCGTCGGCCGGCGAGTCCGCAGAAGACCGGGTCGGTCGACTGAGGCTGCCGGGTGTCGCGAAGCTTCCGAAGCTCTCGTGCGAGGCCGGCGGGCACCGGTTGGCGGCGCGGCTTTCCGCCCTTGCCGCAGCGGACGAGCAGCGAGCGCTTCCGTCCGTCAAGGTCGAGATCGCGCCACTCGAGCGCGCAGAGCTCGGAGCGGTCGGAGCCCGGTCGTCACGAGCGCGAGCAGCGCGAGCCGGTCGCGTTCGGCGAGGCCCGGGAGGTTCCGCTGCGGATGGCTGGCTGCGTCGAGCAGCTTGCGAAACTCTTCGGGTGTGAGCCAGTCCCGCTCCTGGCGTGGCTTCGGCGGCGGCTCGAGGTCGAGGAATGGGTCGGGCAGGCCGTCCCGCCTGCGTTGCCCATCGGAGAAAGCGACGAAGGAGAAGGAACCGGCGGTAGTACGTCGCGGCCGCGGGATGGGCCCGTTGCTTCGTAGGCGCTCAGGTAGTCGACGATCGCTTGTTCGTTGAGGACGTTCCGCCCTCGCCCGTCGCACCAGTCGAGGAGATCGTCGATCGCAACGCGGTACGCGACGAGCGCGCTCTCGCTCTTGTGTGCCGGTCTCGAGCCGGCGCAGCCAGTCGTCCCGTGGTTGTCGAAGCGATGCGAGCGATACAACGGTCGTTGAAGGCGGCGAGCCGAGCTGCCCAAGGCACGCTGCCAGCACGACAAGCGGTGGCCGATCATCCGCCGCCTCGCGCGCTTCGAGGAGCGCTGCTTCGAGAGCAGCGAGCGCTGCTCGGTCAGCCGTCCATGCCGATGTCGCAGGCACTGAACGGATCGCGTCGGGCGCCGCCGGAGCGTTGATCGGTCCAGCTTCCTCTACCGTCTCAAGATCGGCGAAGGAGAGCTGAACGCTCGCCGCCATTCCGGGTACTGTAGCAAATACGGGTCAAAGCACTCTATGCGGGTCACTACGCCTATACTCCGGCCCCATGTGGAGCGCGATCCTCATTCGCGAGGCGCGCCTCCGGGCCGGACTCACGCAGCAACAGCTCGCCGATCGCAGCGGCCGCAAGCGGTCCGTCATCGCGCGGTGGGAGCGCGGCGTCATCGAACCCAGCCTCGAGACCTTCCTCGAGGTCATCGCCGTCTGCGGCTTCGACCTGCCTCTCGAACTCGCGCCTCGCGACGAAGTTGCCCGCGAGCGGCTCCGGAAGAACTCACTTCTATCCCCCGAGCGGAGACTCCAGCGGCTCCTGAGTCCATCGCCAACGCTTCGACCCGTACGCGATCCTCGCCGCCCTGGAACGCCGGCGCGTGGAGTACGTCGTCATCGGTGGGCTCGCTCGGATCGCCCAGGGAGCCGAAGAGACGACCGAGAAGATCGAGATTGTCCCCTCCACTCATGGAGACAACCCGCAGCGCCTCAGGCTTGCGCTCGAGGATCTCGAGGCGGTCGAGTCGGCGGATGCCCGCCGCGGAACAGGCTCGGTGCTCGCCGGCGTGTTCGAGAGCTCAGGCGGCCGGGTCGAGGTCGTACCCGAACCCGCTGGCACCCGCGGCGGCTACGACGATCTTCGACGTGCCATGACCCGTGAGCCGATCGGCCGAGGCCTTCGCATCCCTATCGCGTCGATCGCCGATCTTGCCCGGCTAATCGCCGCTCTTGGCCCCGACCGCGACGTACTCAAACTGATCGATCTTCGCCGCCTTCAGTCACTCACGCGAAGCGCCGCAGACGAGCCTGTCGGCTGACTCTCTCCGCGACGCATTTCGCAGCGAGCTACTAACGGCGATAGACGGCGGGACACAGATGCATCATTCGATGCGCGCACCGTTGACCCTGACGACTCGCGGGCGAGTCGATCTGCTTGATCATGTAGAGCTGGTCGCCTCCTTGGTGGCGTCGATGAGCCAAAACCGCATGCAGGGGCGTGGCGCTCGTCCCGCGGTGTAGTGAAAGGATGGAAGAGTGTCGATACCTGGAGGTTCGGCGGCCAAATGGGGTGAACTCTACGAGGGTCGCTGGACCGTGTTCACATTGCTCCGGGTTCTGGACGAGGATGCCGAGGCGATCAGGATCGAGAAGCCTGGTGAAGACTTCGCCGAGTTTGTCGTGAGCGCCGGTGGAGATACGGAGTACCACCAGGCCAAGCGTAGCTTTGCCCAGAGCGGAAGATGGAGCATCAAGACTCTCCTTCGCGAGGGTGTCCTCCATTCGTTCAAGGACAAGCTCGAGAGCGGTGGGAACAACCGGTGCGTGTTTGTCTCAGGTCAGGACGCCGATCACCTGCGAACGCTGAGCAACGGCGCGCGAAGCGCCCTTTCACCACAGGAGTTTGTTGATGATTTCCTCTCTAGCGAGCCTCTGAAGCAGTCTTTCCGACAGCTCCACGAAGGGTGGGCAACCGACGAGAGTCATGCAATTGAACTTCTCCAGCGAGTCTCGGTCCGAACGATCGACGAAGACTCGTTGAGTGACATGGCCCGGTCGCGCGCGGAGAAGCTCGTCGACGCGAGGCCGGAGGACGTAGTGGCGCTCCTCGCTGAACTGGCGCTCATCAGCACGAACAAGGAGCTGCATGCTGACGACATCTGGGCGCCATCGAGGCATCGGGAAGGCGACGGCGCGACTGGACCACAGATCCCCACGTACAAACGGCGTTCGACCGTACGACCGACGACTTCGTTGGCCAGCTCACAGCGAGATCGATCGGAGGCGTCGTGATTCAGCGGCACGAGGCAAGCGACGCCGTAGGCTCCTTCAACGGCGGCCAGCGAGTAGTCCTGGTTGCCGGAGAGGCGGGCGCAGGCAAGAGCCTCGTATTGCTCCAAATCGTGGAAGACCTGCGACGTCGGATGCCCGTGCTGGCCTTTCGCGCCGACGGCGTCGAGCCGACCCGAAGGCCCGAGAGGATCGGCGCGGACCTAGGTCTGCCTGGGTCGCCCAGCACAGTTCTCGCGGCGGTTGCGGATGGTCGAGAGGCTCTGCTTGTGGTCGACCAGCTCGATGCGACGAGCACGGCCTCCGGCCGTCAGGCCGAGTTCTTCGAGGGTATCGAGAAGATCCTCAACGAGGCGCGCTCGTACCAGAACATCCGAGTTCTCCTCGCTTGCCGCCAGTTCGACTTGGACAATGACCGACGGTTGCGTGGCCTGACGCACGACGATCCCGAGATTCGCTCGATCGCTGTCAGGACGCTCTCCCGAGAATCTGTGATCGAGACTCTCGACCGCATCGGAATCGACGCGAGTGCCCTTGACGAGCGGCAGCTCAAGTTGCTCGAACTACCCCTTCATCTACAGCTAGTTGCAGAGGTTGGTCCCGCGGCAACCGGCGATGCAACAGGGTTCCGCACGGTAAGCGACCTCTACTCCGCGTTCTGGGAACTCAAGCAGGATCGGGTCGCTGCGCGCCTCAACCGCAGTCCTCGCTGGACGGAGGTCGTCGATCGCCTTTGCGACCACATGAGCGATCGCCAGATCCTCTCAGCTCCTCGTGAGCTTCTCGACGAACTGCGGGAAGACGCACAGGCGATGGCATCCGAGAACGTCATCGTCATCCAGGGGGCTCGTGTGTCCTTCTTCCACGAAGGGTTCTTCGACTACTCCTTCGTTCGCCGATTCGTTGGTCGTGGCGGATCGCTTGAAAGTCTGCTCGCAGACGGCGAGCAGCACCTTTTCCGCCGGCCACAAGTCAGACAGTTCCTTGCATACGAACGATCATTAGAGGGATCCAAGTACCTGAACGACCTCGAAGCGGTGCTCCGTGGCTAGCCGCGTACGGTTTCACATCAAGGCTCTGGTCTTCGACTGGCTTGGTGGACTACCGGAGCCGACGCGCGAAGAATGGCGACTGGTTGAGCCCATGCTCGATGACCTCAGCGCTGACACTGCAGAGCAAGCCTGGGGTCTTCTGTACCGGCGACCTTGGTTCGCGATTGCCGACTTCGAAGGAGCCGTGGAAGTGCGACTTCGCAGCGGCGACGAAGCCGTCGTCGATCGAATGGTCGCGGTACTGAGGGCCGCTCAGCGGTGGGCGCCGGCCAGGGTAGCGGAGCTCGTTGAACCTTTTGTCGGAGTGTCCGAGGCATGGAATCGCAGACTTGTTGCGCTTGCACAGTGGTCGGAGCTCACTAGCGACCGCCGCTTCTTCGACCTTGCTCTGCGGCTCATCGATTCTGGGGTTCTTGACCGTGCGAGGGGTGCGATCGCTACCAACGCCGACTTCTGGGATATTGGATACGGACTCGACAAGAGGCCGGAATGGGCGGTGGAGTACATCGAGCACTACCTCCGCCGTGCCGTAGATCTCGCCGACGAACGCGGAGTCACGAACCCCTTCGATCGAGTCGAGGGAACGATTCCGGATACCGCGCACAACTACGACTTCTTCTTGAATGTCGCGGAGGGTGCCGCGCCCGCCTTGTGGAGCGGCTACTGCCGATCTTCCGGCGCGTGATTCACTCGACGAAGCAGGAGAGTCGCGACCGTCTGCCGCGCGACGCGGTGTGGTCATACCGTTATAGGGACGATCGCCACGGAATCGATGCCGCCCTTCTGAGCGGGATGGAACACGCTTTGCAGGCGGTAGCGGGCCGTTCCCCGGATCTTTTCACTTCTATAGCCGATGACCTCGCCGCTGATAACACCGAGACGGGCAACTTCCTCGCCGTCCGTGGGTTTCTCGGCGGCGCCGAGGCCCTTGCGGCTGTCGCAGCCGACTATCTGCTTGCCGATCAGCGGCGCTTTCGTGCCGGGTACATGGACGACGATCACTGGGCGGCACGCGAACTTGTTGCCGCCATATTCCCGCACCTGTCGACGGACCTGCGCAACAGACTCGAGGCCGTGCTCCTCGATTACGCCACACCTTGGGAGACCAGCGCGAAGGGGTATCGCTCTCGCGGCCATTCGCAGTTCGTGCTCCTGAGTGGCGTCGCTCCCGCATTCCTGTCGGAACAGGCTCGGCAGCGGGTCGCGGAGCTTCAGAGGAAGTTCGAGCGGGATCAGCCCTCACCCCCGCGTGGGATCGTCGGCGGATTCGTCGGATCGCCAATACCTCAAGCAGCGGCCGAGAAGATGACTGATGCTCAGTGGCTCAGTGCGATCGAACGGTATTCGGGTCCGGAGCGAGACTGGACCCGGACGGAGGATGGGCTTCGCGGAGGGGCAGAAGAGTTGGCGCACGAGTTTGAGCGCGAAGCGAAGAACAATCCACGTCGCTTCGCGATGCTCTCGACGCACATTCCAGACTCCGCGAACGTCAGCTATTTCGACGCGATCCTTCGTGCGGTGGCGAAGACCGAGGATGACGTCGATGAGGAGATTGTCGGCGCGGTCTGTCGTAAGTGCCATAGCCTTCCGGGACGACCGTGCGGGCGATGGATCACTGACCCGATCGCAAGACTCGCGACCGCTCAGCCAGTTTCGGGCGATCTCGTGGACCTAGTGATCTGGTACGCGACCAACGATCCAGATCCGGAGGTTGAGAGTTGGCAAGGGCGGCCTGAAGGTTCGTCAACTGAGTACTGGGGTGGTGATCCCTACACAGCGGGAATCAACAGCGTGCGCGGAAGTGCGGCTGAGACCCTTGCCTATCTTGTTGCTTACTCTCGCGTCGACGTCGATGAGCTCGTTCCGACCCTCGAGCGCTTGGTGCGGGATCCGTCAATCGCGGTCAGGTCATGCACGGCGCAAATACTCGTCGCACTTCTTCGCGAGCACCGAGACCTCGCGGTACGCCTGATGCTCGAGCTTGTCGAAATCGAGGACGCTCTCTGGCGACGCCGCACGTCGAGAGGTTTGTCGCGTACGCGGCGCATACGCACTTGAGTGAATGGCACCCCTGCTTCGGAGGTTGATGAATTCGGAGAGTGACGCTGTTCAACAAGTCGGGGGCCGTCAGGCTGTGATGGCCTACATCGCAACCACAGAAGCTCAGGAGCTTGCTTGTTTGGCAGCAAGCTCTCCAGCGAGTCGCGTAAGGCTTGGTGCGGCTCAAGTCGCTTCAGCAAATATTGCGAACGCAGACGCGACGGAACGGCTGCGGCCGATTCTCGTACAGCTCTTCTTCGACGCGGAGAAGGATGTCCGGGAAAACAGCAGCTAATGCTTTCCGTGCGTTCAAGGATCTCGCTGCGAGCGAATACGACGAACTCCTGGCCGCGTTCGTTGCGTCACCAGGGTTTTCAGAGGGGATCGGTCAGGCTCTTTCTGGGAACTCGACGAAGCTCGCGACCCTCCTATCGAGGCCGCCATAGCGGCGTGCGAGAGATTCGTCGTCTCCTTCTCTTGGATCGAAGACGATCCGTTTAGCGCCCGGAGGCTCGACGCCGAGCACGCCGCCCAGGTCCTACTGCGTAGCTACCAGGCGACCACTGACGAAACATTGCGAGCCCGGTGCCTCGACGCCATTGACGCGCTGTCGCGCGTACAGACCTACGGACTCGGACAAGGCGCTTGCGGCGTTCGAAGCGCTAGGAGACCCGATCAGGAATGTGTCGCCCAGCGCGCAGAAATCGGTCGGCACGGTCACCTGGTAGCCTCCCGCGCGCGGAGCGGATCGTAGCCGGCACAGCCCAGAGGCGCACGCCGGGCGACCGCGCCGAGCGGTTCCACGGAGACCGCAGTCAGCCCGCCACGGAGCGAGCCTGACGAGTCGCCGGCGAATCGGGTCCATAGAAAAAGCCCCGTTTCCAGGGCTTTTCCCGTAGCAGGCCTGTAAGCCGGATTCTGTCTTGGGTGACCATCCCTCTTGGCAGCTACCCGGGCCCTGGGCGGGCAGCCTCGTGGCGGGCCCTGTTCGCCTTGCACCGGACGGGGTTTGGCTAGCCGCCGCGTCGCCGCGGTCGCTGGTGGGCTCTTACCCCACCGTTTCACCCTTACCGCCGGCGTCTCCGGAGAGAGACGTACGCCGGTGGCGGTTTCCTTTCTGTGCCACTTTCCGTCGGCTTTCGCCGCCTGGCTTGCGCCAGCGTCCTGCCCTGCGGTGTCCGGACTTTCCTCGAGCCGCACGCGCTCGCGCGCAGGCCCGCGGTCACCCGGCCTGCGTGTCGAATTCTAGCTCGGCCGGACTCGCCGTCGCATCTGCAGGGCCGCCTCGGTCCCGAGCCGGCAGCCGCACTCCGGGCAGAAGACGACTCCCTCCCGGGCGTGCATCACGAACTCGCCGCAGACCAGGCACTCGAGCGACGCGCCGCGCAGCAGCGCGGTGAGCTCCTGCTCGAGCGTCGCGCGCGAACGGCTGCGACGTTCGTCGCGGAGCTGTGGCGGCTCACAGCTCGCGGAAGACCCCCACGACGCGTCCGAGGATCTGGACGTAGTCGGCGTAGATCGGCTCGAGCGCCGAGTTCTCGGGCTGCAGGCGGATCCGGCCGCTCCTCGCGGTAGAACGTCTTGACGGTCGCCTCGTCGGCCGACTCGTCGTCGCCGGCGAGCGCGACGACGATCTCGCCGTTGCGGGCATCCTGGGCGCGCTGGACGATCACGAGGTCGCCGTCGAGGATCCCGGCCTCGATCATCGACTCGCCCCTGACGCGGAGCAGGAAGTCGCCGCCCGTCGAGCTCGGCATCGTGAGGTAGTCCTCGATGTTCTGCTCGGCGAGCAGCGGGCGCGCCTGCGGCGATCTCGCCGATCAGCGGGAGGCGGATGGCGTCGAGTGTGCCGTCGACGGCGAGGCTGCCGGCGCTCGCGACGCGGCCGCGCGCTCGCGGCCGATCAGCTCGAGCGCGCGCGGCTTGGTCGGGTCGCGGCGCAGCAGGCCGGCGCGCTCGAGGTTCGCGAGGTGGGCGTGAACGGTCGACGGCGAGGCGAGGCCGACCTCCTCGCCGATCTCGCGCACCGTCGGCGGGTAGCCGTGGCCGTCGACGTACTCGACGAGGTAGTTCCAGATCTGCTGTTGCCGGTCGGTGAGCATCGGGGCCTCCGTCGGCATGGCGTCGCTTCGGGCTCGGTCTGGGCTTGCTCGGCGTCGTCCGTGATGCCGAGACGATGCGCTGACGAACATGTGTTCGATGAACAAGGTAGAGAGTCCTGCGGACGGCGTCAAACGGCGGAGGTGCGCGTACGATCGGGCCGTGGTCGACGACGCCGGAGCGAGGGCCGGCGGCTCGTCCGCGGCCCGACCGCCTCGAGCGGCTGCCCGAGCAGTACTTCGGCTCGCTGCTCGCAGCGGGTCGCCGAGGCGGCCGCCGACGGAGGGCCGCCGGTCGTCGACCTCGGCCGCGGCAACCCGGAGGTCGGGCCCGCCGGCGCACGTCGGCGGAGGCCCTGGCCGCGGCTGCCGCCCGGCCCGACACGCACGGCTACGCGCCCTTCCGCGGGCTGCCCGCGCTGCGCGAGGCGATCGCGCGCGCGCTACCGCGCGCTCTACGGCGTCGAGCTCGACCCGGAGCGCGAGGTCGCGGTCGTCCCCGGCACGAAGACCGCGATCGTCGAGCTCGCGCTCGTGCTCGCCGAGCGCGGCGACACGATCCTGCTGCCCGACCCCTACTACCCCGACTACCCCTCGGGGATCGCGCCTCGCGGGCGCCGAGACTCGGGCTGCTGCCGCTCGATCCCGCGGCGGGCTGGCAGCCCGATCTCGACGCGGCGCCCGCGGCGGCCGCGCTCTTCCTCAACTACCCGTCGAACCCGTGCGCGGTCTGCGCCGCGCCCGGCACCTTCGAGGCGGCCGTCGAGTACGCGGCAGCGGACCGGCACCGCGATCGTCCACGACGCCGCCTACAACGACCTCGTCTACGACGGGCGCAGCGCCGGAGAGCTTCCTCGCCACGCCGGGCGCGAAGGAGGTCGGGGTCGAGATGTGGTCGATGTCGAAGACCTACGGGATGGCCGGCTGGCGGATCGGGTTCGTGCTCGGGAACGCCGAGATCGTCGAGCGCCTGAACCTGCTCGACGACCACTGCGCGCGTCGGGATGCTTGGCTGCCGCTCCAGCAGGCCGCGATCGCCGCGCTCGAGGGCCCGCAGGCAAGCGTCGAGGAGCGCCGCGCCGCCTACGAGCGCCGCCGCGACCGGCTCGCGGCCGCGCTCCCCGAGCCGCCGTCGTGTGCGAGGGCACGTTCTATGTCTGGCTGCGGCTCCCCGAGGGGCTGACCGCCGGAGCGGCTGCTCGACCGAGCACCGCGTCGCGCTCGCCCCCGGCGAGGGGTTCGGGCCGAGCGGGGCCGGGCTGGGCGCGGCTCTCGCTCGCCGTGACCGACGAGACGCTCGAGCTCGGAATCGAGCGGCTCGCCGCGCGCCTTCGCGGCGGCCGGGGCATGAAGATCGGGATCGTCGTCCCGTTCTCGTGGTCGTACTGGGGCGGGGTGGTCGAGCACTCCGAGAACCAGGCGGCCGCGCTGCGCGCGCGCGGGCACGAGGTGAAGATCCTCATGGGTCACGACCCGCCGGGCCGCGCCACGCGGCTTCTCCATCCGCGCAGCGGGCCGCCACGGCGACCTCCCGCGCCGGGATCATCCCGGTCGGCCGGTCGGTGGTCGTGCCGGCGAACGGCTCGCTGCCGAACATCGTCCTCTCGCCGCGCAGCATCTCCGCGTGTCCGCGCAGGTGCTCCGCGAGGAGCGCTTCGACCTGATCCACCTGCACGAGCCGATGACGCCGGCCATCTGCGTCGCGGCGCTCTCGTTTGCGCACGCTGCCCGATCGTGGCGACCTGGCACGCCGCCGGGGACCTCGGCTGGATGCGCGGCGCGCGGAAGGTGTGGGGCTTCCTCGATCGAGCGGATCGACGCGCGGATCGCCGTCTCGCGCATGGCCGCCGAGTCGGCGGCGCGCTGGCTCGGGCCACGGCTTCGAGATCGTCCCGAACGGCGTCGTCGTCCCGCCGCACGCCGAGGCGGCGAACCGCGAGCACCACGTCGTCTTCATCGGGCCGCCACGACGCGCGCAAGGGGCTGCCCGTGCTGCTGCGAGCCTGGCCCGAGATCCGGCGGCGAACGGGCGCGCGGCTGCGGCTGATCGGCACCGATCCGCTCCAGTACCGGCTGCTCCACTCCCGGCTTCGCTTCGACGAGGACGGGATCGACGTGCTCGGGATCGTCCCGAACGAGGTGCGCGACCGCGAGCTCGCCACCGCCAAGCTGTTCGTCTCGCCGGCACTCGGGGGCGAGAGCTTCGGGATGGTGCTCGTCGAGGCGTTCGCCAGTCGCGACGCCGGTCGTCGCCTCGAACATCCCCGGCTTCGCCGACGTCGCCGCCCCGGAGGCGGCGACGCTCGTCCCGCCCGGCGACGAGCGCGGCGCTCGCCGAGGCCGTCGTCGACGCTGCTCGCGCGACGAGGACGCGGCGGGTCGAGATGGGGCAGGCCGGGCGCCGGCTCGCCGAGGAGCGCTACGCCTGGCCCGACGTCGCCGGCCGGCTCGAGCAGATCTACGAGCGGATCGCCGCATGAAGGTGCAGCGGCTGCTGCGCCTGCTCGTCCCGCTCGTCGTGCTCGTCGCTCGCCGCCTCGCTGATCTGGTGGCGCGGGCCCGACTGGAGCGTCGTCCGCGACACGTTCACCGTCGTTCGCTGGCCGTGGGTGGTGGCCGCGGTCGGCGCTCAACCTGCGTCTCGGTGGTCGTCCGGGCGCTCGCCTGGAACACCGTGATCCGCCAGGCGATCAGCGCGTCCGCGGCCCGCGTTCAAGCTCGTCTTCTCGGCCTTCTGCGTCGGGCTCTTCGCGAACGCCGTGCTGCCGGGCCGGGTCGGCGAGCTCGGCCGGGTCGCGGTGCTCGCCCGCCGCATGCCGGGCCGGCGAGGGCATCTGGGCGACGCTGATCGGCACCGTCTTCGCGCACCGGATGTTCGACCTCTTCCCGATGGTCGGCGCTCGTCATCTGGGTGCTGCTTCGCGGCGAAGCTGCCCCACTGGGCGCTGATGACGCTCGTCGTCGTGCTCGGGGTCGGGCTCGCGCTCTTTGCCTTCGCCGTCGTCGGCGCCAGCGGGCACGGGGCACGCGCTCGAGGACGGGCTCGGCAGGGTGCGCGCGCTACTCGTGCGGGCCCGCGTAGGGCTCGCGTCATGCGCGAGCCGATCGCCGGCCACGACCGCCGCGACTCTTCCAGTTCCTCGGCTGGATCTGCCAGCTGCTCGCGGTGTTCGCCGCGATGCATGCCTTCCGGATCTACCAGCCGCTCGCCGCCGCCGGCGCTCGTGCTGCTGATGATGAACGTCGTCACCGTCTTCCCCTTCTGGCCCGGCAACGTCGGGCTGACGCAGGCGGCGATCGCGGTCTCGCTCGCGCAGTACGGCGTCGCCTACGGCCGCGGGTTCGCCTACGGGCTCGGCCTCCAGGCGATCGAGGCCTCGGTCGGGATCGGCATCGGCACGCTCTTCCTCGCCCGCGAGGGGCTCTCGTACGCGACGCTGAAGGACATCGAGACGAGCGAAGCCGAGGCGCCGCCCGAGGCCCGAGCGCTGCGAAGCAGCCGCGCAGCCGACGCGGTGCTCAGCCGTGACGCGGCGCTAGCCGGACCAGCCGGGATCGATCATGTCCCAGACCATCTCGCCGCCCGGCTGCACCTGGACGCGGGCGTCGGCGGGCACCTCGGGCTTGATGCGCTTGGCGAGCTCCTCTGCCGCGTCGCTGTCTCGGCGCCGACGACGACGAAGCGCCAGCGGCGCGCGACCGGGCAGCCCCTCGCTCTCGAGCCGTCGTCGCCAGCTCGACGGCCTCGTGCCGGCTCGGCAGGTCGATCCGAACCTCCCACTCCGCGTAGCCGGATGCCTCGGAATCGGCCGCGTCCTGGCGCCTCGAGCGCCTCGTGCTCCCGCTCGCGCTCGGACTGGGTGGCCGGCAGCGGAACGTCACCTGGCTCCCACTCCTCGGCGATCGGATGCCAGCGCTCGAGGATGAGCTCGCCTGTCGGCCCCCTCCGGTCGAGGATCGTCCTGAGCGGCCGCCTGAGCCTGCTCGGCGGTCGCGCGGTCGTCGGCGTAGAGGAAGACCTGCGAGTCGGAGGCGCTCACGGCCACGCGGCGTCCGAGCACCAGCTTCGGCGTCGTGCTCGAGCTCGCGGAGCGACGAGCGCAGGTCGAGCCCGGACGAGCCGGACAGGTTCACGGTGACTCTCCAGTCTTCGGCCATCAGCGCATTCTTACTGGTCGGCCCCGCCTGCGACGCGGCTTGCGAGCTCCTCGATCTTCCCGCGCACCGACTCGAGCTGCGCGGCGCAGCGCCGGTAGAGCTCCTCGCCGCGCTCCCAGAGGCGGGTCAGCTCCTCGAGCTCGACGTCGCCGCGCTCGAGCCGCTCGACGATTCGCTCGAGCTCGGCCTGGTTCTCCTCGAACGTCGTGCTCGCGGTCATCGGCGTGCGCTCCGAACGCGCCGCCGGCGACCTCGACCGCGAGGGCGCGTCCCGGCCGGCGGCGGCTCGCGGACGAGGCTGCTCGCCGGCCCGGACGATCGCATAGCCGCGCTCGAGCGTGGCCCGGGGGGAGAGCGCCTGCAGCCGGCCGCGGGTGCCCTCGAGGCGGTCGGCGCGACGCTCGAGCACGAGGTGCGGAGCCCGCCCGAGCCGCTCGCGCGCCGCGTGCGAGCCGGTCGGCGTGGCCGTCGCAGATCCGGCGGGCGCCGCGCTCGAGCCCCGTGTGGGCCCGGTCGAGCCAGGCGCGCAGCTCGGCGAGGTCGGGAACGACGAGGCGGCCGGCGACCGACGGCGTCGAGGCGCGGACGTCGGCGGCGAGGTCGACGAGCGGCGTGTCCTGCTCGTGGCCGACGGCGGTGACGATCGGGACGCGGCAGGCGGCGACGGCCCGGACGAGGCGCTCGTCGGAGAACGGAAGCAGATCCTCGAAGCTGCCGCCGCCGCGGGCGAGGACGATGACGTCGACGCCCCGGCTGCAGAGCTCCTCGAGCGCGGTCGCGATGGCGGCCACGGCACGCGGGCCCTGCACGTAGGTCTCGGCGACGAGGACGTGCGCCGGCGGGAAGCGCGTCGTGATCGCCGTGAGCACGTCGTGCTTGGCCGCGGCGTCGTTGCCCGTGACGAGCCCGATCAGGCGCGGGATCCGCGGCAGGGGCCGCTTGCGCTCGGCGGCGAAGAGGCCCTCGGCGGCGAGCTTCGCCTTCAGCCGCTCGAGCGCGGCCAGGTGCGCGCCGAGCCCGTAGCGCTCGATCGTGAGCGCCCGCAGGCGGAAGTCGCCGCGCTGCTCGTACAGCTCGGGCCGCCCGTAGACGTGGACGCGCTCGCCGTCGGCGAAGCTCGAGCCGGAGCGCGTCGAACTGGCCGCGCGGCATCTGCACCGACGAGGCAGGCGCCGTCGTCCGGGTCCTTCAGCGTGAAGAACACGGACGCCCAGCGCTCCTGGCGGCGCAGCTCGGTCACCTCGCCCTCGACCCAGACGGTCGGCAGCCGCTCGAGCCAGAGCGCGATCCCCTGGTTGAAGGCGCGCACGCTGAAGACCTTGCGCCCGTCGACCTCGGTCGCCTCGACCTTCACAGCTCGCTGCTCTACAGCAGGATCTCGGCGGCGGTCTCGTGCGTGCAGCCGGCGAGGACGAGCTCGACCGCGTGGTGCAGGTCTGCCTCCGAGTTTGCGATCTGCTTGGCGAGCTCGGACGGGTAGCCGGCCTCGATCAGCACATGCAGGCGCCAGGACACGACCTTCTCGTGCTCTGACTGTGGGATCTCGGTCGTCTGTGCCATGTGCCGGGCCTGTTCGCTCCCTTCTAGACGAACCCTTCCGCGAGAAGTTTGCGGTCGTGCTCGTAACGATGACTCTAGTACGCCGCGGCCGGTCAGGCGCGGGCAGAGAGCGACTCGAGCCGCCGGGCGAGCTCCTCGAGCCGCGACTCGAACGCGCGGAGCTCTGCCTCGACCCGCTCGGTGAGCGCCGACTCGCCCTCGCGCGCGAAGCGCTCGACCGCAAGGTCGAGCTCGCGCCCGAGCCGCTTCGCCGCCTCCTCGCGGGCCGTGCGGATCGAGGCGTCGAACTGCGTCGCCGCCGCCTCGGCGGCGTGCTGGGTCTCGCGCGCGACGTACCGGCGCACCTGCTCGACCTGGCGGCGCTCGACGTCCTGCGAGCTGCTGCGCGACGCGCTGGGCGCCTCGGTCTGCTCGCGCTCGATCTGCTCCTGGAGCTCGCGCTCGCGCCGGCGAAGCCGCTCGGCGACCTCGTGCAGCGCCCGGCGGCGCTCGGCGGCCTGGCTCTCGAGGTCGGCGGCGACCGCGGCGTCGCTGCCTCGGCGAGCACGCGGTCGAAGTCCTCGCGTGCCTTCGCGAGCCGCGCCGCGGTGCTCTTCGAGCGCGCTCTCGAGCCGCTCGGCCTCGGCGGTGACCTTCGAGTCGATGCTCGCGACGAGCTGCTGCTGGCGCTGCCCGATCCGCTCGAGCTCGCCCGACGAGGCTCTGCTGCAAGGTGGTCACGTCGCCTCCCCAGTCGGCGAAGCGCTGCTCGACGGCCCGCTGCGCCTCGGTCGAGCGCCGCGCCGAGCCGCGTGCGTCGCGTCGCGCTCGCGCTCGGCGACGTCGCGCCGCCGCTCCTCGGTGATCCGGCGCTCCTCCTCGAGCGAGCAGCGAGAGGGCCTCGGACCGGGCGAGCGCGAGCGTCTCGGCGAGCTCGCGCCGCCCTGAGCTCGGCCTCCTGCGGCGACGACCTCGGCGAAGTGGCTCTCGCCGCGCTCGATCTCCTGCTCGAGCGTGCGCATGCGCGCCCGTGCGCGCGTCGAGCGCCGAGAGCGGCGCACGCGCGCCGCGGCCACGGCTGCGACGGCGGCGACGATCGCGATGACGGCTGCGACGGTCATGCGGCCCTAGGTTAGGCGTGCGGTCACGAGCGCGGCGCCGAGGAGGATGTTCGCCCAGGGGAGCACGCGGAGCGCCTGCTCCATCGGCTCGACGCCCTCGAGCGTGCCGAGCGTTCGCCGGGCATGGCGGACCGGGGTCGAGAGGGGGCGCTGGACGAGGATCGAGCCGGTGCCGAACCCGGCGGCGAGGACGGCCTGGGCCCGCAGCGGTCCCGGCCTCGGCGAAGTACGCGGTCAGGATCGGGAAGCCGCCCCAGGCGAGCGCGAGCCACCAGGCGGTGTGGAAGCGGCCGCCGAACCACTCGAGGTTGTAGGCCGGGACGATGAACGCGCCGACGGCGACGAAGCGCGAGCAGCCCGTAGCCCCACGCGTCGCCGCCCAGATCGCCGATCGCGCGAGGCCCCGGCGAGGGCGGCGGCCGCCAGCGCGACGAGCGTCGCTCGCGGGATCCGCGTGCTGAGCGGGCGGCCGCTCAGCTCGTCGAGCGCATGCGCGGCGACGCCGAGCGCGAGCGCGAACGCGCGCCATCGTCCAGAGCATCCGGTCGGTGCGGAAATGGGGCGCGAGCGCCGGCGCCGAGCGCGACGTAGGAGAGGTTCCAGGCGGTGTACGGGAGGTGGAGCACGGTCACGTAGTCGCGCCAGCCGCCGGCCCGCAGCGCGTAGAAGGCCGGCCTCAGCTCGCCTGTGCCCCACGTGACGACCCCGCCGCCGAGCGAGAGCCGCCGTGCCTGCGACGCTCTCGATCCCGGCGGCCGCCAGGCCTCGAGCTGCCGCGGCGAGCGGCCACCGTTCGTTGTAGGCCGCGGATCGACGGGCCGAGGAACGATGCCGGCCTCGCGCCAGCCGTGTCCGACGACGAGCACCGGCGAGCGGCAGGCCGGCCGCACGTGAAGCTCCCAGAGCGGGCGCCACGGCCCGCTGCGGCAGGCCGAACTCGAGACCCGCGATCGTGCCGCCCGGGCCGGACGACGCGTCGCGAGCTCGCGCAGCGTCGCGCCGGGTCGTCGACGTAGCGCAGGAGGTAGGTGAAGGTCAGCCCGTCGAACTCGCCGTCGGCGAACGGGAGCGCCTCGGCGCTCGACCCTCGACGAGCTCGATCCCGGGCGCCGTCCGGCGGGCGCACGGCGAGCATCTCGGGGCTCTGGTCGACGCCGACGACCGTGCAGCCCTTCTGGCGGACGAGCTCGCGCGCGACGGCGCCGGTGCCCGTCGCGACGTCGAGGATGCGGTCGCCCGGGCCGGCGTCGACGCGGGAGACGAGGAACCGCCGCCAGCGCGGATCCTGGCCGTAGGAGAGCAGCCGCGGCGTAGCGCTCGTAGGTCGGGCCGAGCGGCGCGAAGAGGGCCTGCGCGGTTGCCGTGATCGCCGCGTGCGAGTCTAGAACCCATTTCGCCGCCGGGTCGCCACAGCCCGAGCTGGGTGCGGCGCCTAGGCTGAGCGCCGATGGCCCTCGCCGACGAGCTCGAGCGCGCGGCGGCTGCGGCTGCCGCGTACGGCCCGGTGACGGCCGTGCTCGCGGCCGAGCCCGTCGGACGGCCGCGCGCTACCTCGTCGCGCTCGGCGAGGACGAGGCAGCGGCGCTGGCTCGTGCTCGACGCGGCCGCTCGAGCCCGTCGCCGAGCGCGAGCAGGTGCGCGAGGTCGCCTCGATCGTCGTCCTCTGCGAGCTCGCCGGCGAGCTCGCGGGCGGCGGCGCAGCTCGAGGAGCTGCGCGCCCAGCTCGCGCAGGTTCGCGATGACCGAGCAGCCGCCCGGGATCGAGGAGGCCGAGGAGGCCGCGCTCGCGCTCGAGCAGGCGATCGGCGCCCCGCCGGTGCGTCGCCTCGCCGGCCTACCTCGACGAGGTCGGGTGCGGCCGACGCGTGCGCCTCGAGGAGGCGCTCGGCGACCTCGCCTCTCCGTTTGCGAGCGCGCTCGCGTCGGCGTCGGCCACCGTCGAGGCGTTCGTGGCCGAGGTCGACCAGTCGCCACGTGCTGCCGCTGCGCTAGGGTGGATCACATGGAAGGCGGCAGCTTCGCGGCTTCCCGTTCGGAGGCGATCCCGGAGGATCTGCTCCGGGGTCTGCGCGAGTTCGCCGAGCAGCAGGCCGAGTCCGTGCAGGAGGCACAGCGCGAGCAGTTCGCGACGCTGACGCTCAACACGGCGGTCGAGCTCACCTCGGCGGCGCTCTCCCAGGTGCAGGTCGAGCGGCTCGGCCGACGAGCAGGCGATCGCCCTGCGCGACGCGATGCGCGTCCTCTTCCCCGAGGCGGTCGCTCTCGTCAGCGCCGCCCGCCAGGGCTTCATGCGCGAGCACCCCTGAGCCGCCGCGGACACACCGACGCATCGACGTTGAGCGGCCTCGACAAGGCGATCGCCCGGCTGCTGCCGGCGGTGCCGAAGCCGATCGTCCGGCGGCTCTCGTCGCCCTACATCGCGGGCCCGACGCTCGACGACGCGGTCCGCGTCGTGCGGCGGCTGAACGGCGAAGGGAAAGCTGGCGACGGTCGACGTGCTCGGCGAGGAGGTCGCGACCGCCGCCGAGGCGCGACGCGATCACGCGCAGTACCGCCGCGCTGCTCGCCCGGATCGAGGCCGAAGGGCTCGACGCGAACATCTCGGTGAAGCTGAGCGGGCTCGGGCTCGAGCTCGACGAGGAGCTCTGCCGCCGCCACCTCGAGGCGCTCGTCGCCGACGCGCGGGACCGCGGCAACTTCGTGCGGATCGACATGGAGGACTCGTCGACGACCGACGCGACGCTCGGCCTCTACCGCGAGCTGCGCGCGCGGGTCGCGACAACGTCGGCGTCGTCCTGCAGGCCTGCCTGCGCCGGACGGCGGCCGACCTGCCGGGCTCGCGAACGTCCGGCTCTGCAAGGGGATCTACGTCGAGCCGCTCGGCGATCGCCTTCCACGACCCCGACGAGATCCGCGGCGAGCTACCTCGCGGCGCTCGAGCGCTGCTCGACGCAGGGCGCCTACGTCGGGATCGCGACCCACGACGAGCAGCTGATCGAGGCGGCGCTGCGCGGATCGCGGCGCGCGGGCTGGCGCGCGACCAGGTCGAGTTCCAGATGCTCCTCGGCGTGCGGCCGGAGCGCGGCGACGAGCTCGTGCGTGCCGGGCACCGGCTGCGCGTCTACGTGCCCGTTCGGGACCCACTGGTACGAGTACTCGGTCCGGCGGCTGCAGGAGAACCCGAAGATCGCCGGCTACGTCGCGGCCGACACGCTGCGCCGCCTGCGTGCCTCCGCTCTCTCGAAGAACCGCTAGGAGGGGCTAAGCGGGCAGGCTGAAGCCGCCGTCGACGACGAGCATGTGGCCGCGGATCATCTCGGCGTCCGGCGAGCAGAGGAAGGCGACCGCTGCCGCGACGTCCTCCGGGGTGACGAGGCGGCCCGGCCGGATTGGTCGTGCCGAGCTCGAGCATCTCCTCCTTGTTCGGGAAGTGCTCGAGCGCACCCGTCTCGACGACGCCGGCCGAGACGGCGTTGACGCGGATTCCGCTGCGGCGCGAGCTCGACCGCCAGGTAGCGCACGAGCGCTTCGAGCGCCGCCTTCGAGGTGCCGATCAGCGCGTAGTTCTGGAGCACGCGCTGCGCGCCGAGCGACGAGATGCCGACGATCGAGGAGCCCTGCGGCATCTGGGGCGCCGCCGACCTGCGCGAGCGCGAGCAGGGCGCGGGCGTTGGCGCCGAGCGTCCAGTCCCAGTGCTTCTCCTCGGTCTCGAGCGCCGCGCGCACGACGCCGCTCGCGGCGTTGTGGACGAGCACGTCGAGCGGGCCGAGCGCTGCAACCTCCTCGAGCACCCGGGCCGAGGTGATGTTGCCGCGCACGAGCACGGGCTCGGTGCCGGCGGCGCGCAGCTCGTCGGCCGTCTCCTCGGCGGCCCGGTCGTTGCGGAGGTACCCGATCGCGACCTTCGCCGCGCCGTCGCGCGCGAACCGGAGCGCGATCGCGCGCCCGATCCCGCGGGAGCCGCCGGTGACGAAGACGTTCACGCGATCCTTCCAAGAGCTCGACGAAAACCCGGCGCCCTCGGATCGTCCTGCAGCTCGGGCCGCTGACGCTTCGCACCCGCAGCCTGAGCCTCCGGCGGCCTTGATCCTGCAGGGCCGGTGTCCATTCGAGCTCTAGGAGCGCGGAAGCGGTTGATCCGCGGGCGCCGAGCTCGGCATGCCCTTCCACCCCGGCCTGCTCGCGGGCTCCCTCGGCCCTTCCGCTGCCTTCGAGGATGCGTGGCCGAGCCGGTCGAGTCAGCGCGATCTTCTCCTCGGCGTAGCGCCGCACCTGGTGCTCGGCGGGCAGGCCGGCCACGAGCTCGCGAAGCCGGGCGGCGAGCTGGTAGGCGAAGTGCGGGGTCGCGGGACCGGCGAGGGCATCCACATCGTCACGAGTCGGCTCGGTTCCCATCGCCCGGAGCCTAGCGAGCCGGGCACTGCGAAGCCCCGCTCGCCGTGGCGGCGAGGCTGGTTCGAGCCCCACCCGACTCGTTCCTGGACAATCCGAATGTGAGCGAGCTCGTCATCGTCGGTGCCTTGCCCCCGGTACCGGGCCCGTGAGCGTTCAGCGACGCACGGCTCTCGTTTCGGTCGGAGCGGCCGCTGCGCTCGTCGCGCTCAAGCTGATCGTCGGGCTGCGGCGCCACAGCCTCGGGCTCGTCTCCGAGGCGGTCCATTCCGGCACCGACCTCGTCGCGGCACTGCTTACCTTCTTCGCGCTCGGCGTCTCGGGTCGCCCGGCCGACGTCTCGCACCAGTACGGGCACGGCAAGGCCGAGCACCTGGCGGCTCTCGCCGAGGCGACCTTCCTGTCGCTGCGGCGAGCGTCCTGATCGGGTTCCGGGCGATCGAGCGCCTCGCCGGCGACGCACGTCTCGACGGTGCATGCAAGCTGGTACGTGCTCGTCACCGTCGGCGTCGTGATCGTCGTCGACGCCAGCCGGGCCACGCTCTCCTGGCAGGTCGCGCGGCGAACGAAGAGCGCGGCCCTCGCCTCGAACGCGCTCCACTTCGCGGGCGACCTGGCCGGCTCGGTCGGCGGTGCTCGTCGGGCTGCTCTTCGTGCGCGGCGGCTATCCCCGCGCGGACGCGATCGCCGCGCTCTTCGTCGCGGTGCTCGTGCTCCTCGCCGCGGCTCGGCTGGCGCGCGGCAACATCGACGTGCTCATGGATCGCGCTCCCGGCGGGGCCGAGAGCGCGGCCCGTGCGGCGATCGACGCGCTCGGTCCGCGCGTCGAGCTGCGACGGCTGCGGATGCGCCAGGCCGGCGGGCGCCAGTTCGCCGACGTCGTGATCGGCGTCGCGCCGACGGCGCCGGTCGGACAGGGTCACGCTGCGGCCGACGCCGTCGAGGCGGCGGTCGAGCGGGCGCTGCCCGGAAGCGACGTCGTCGTGCACGTCGAGCCGGGCGTCGGTCGCCGACCTGCAGGAGCGCGCCCACGCCGCGGCCGCGTCGGTGTCCGGGCGTGCGCGAGATCCACAACGTCAGCGTCGTCGAGGTCGACGGCCGCAACGAGCTCTCGCTGCACGTGAAGCTGCCCGGCGGGATGAAGCTCGCCGAGGCGCACGAGGTCGCCGAGCGGCTCGAGGCGGCGATCCGGGAGGCGGTGCCCGCGCGTCGACGTCGTGCAGACCCACCTCGAGCCGCTCGGTCGCACCGGCCGAGGGCCGGGAGGTCGACGGGCGACGCCGCCGTCGTCGAGCGGATCGTCTCTCGGCGACGGGCTCGCGCCCCGCGAGCGCTGCGCTTCCTGCACACCGAGGCCGGGCTGGTCGCCTTCCTGACGCTCGGCGCTCGACGGTCGTGCGACGCTCGACGAGGCCCACGCGCGGGCGAGCGAGGTCGAGGCGCGGATCCAGGTCGAGGCTCCCGAGCATCGCCGACGTGATCGTGCACACCGAGCCATGAAGCTCTGCATGTTCAGCCCGAAGGGCATGGAGCTCGAGCGCGGCTGGCCGGGCCGGATCGACGGGCGACCGATCGTCCAGCTCGCCGCCCAGACGCTGCAGGCGTTCTTCACCGGCGGCGGCGGGGCGCGCGAGCACGCGACGTACCCGCTCGGCGACTGCGACCTGCGCGCGCCCGTGCTGTACCCGCCGGCGGTCCGCGTGTTCGGGCCGCCGAGCGGGAGCTCGAGCCGCCGTTCTTCGAGTTCCGCAGCCCGTTCCCGGTGCTCGGCCCGGAGGACGTGCTCGCCTATCCGGAGGGCACCGGCCGACCTCGTGCTCGGCCCGGCGATCGCCGCCGTGATCGGCGCCGACGGTGCGTCGGCGGCTTCACGCTCGCCAACCTCTGGACGGCCCGCGACCTGGCCGAGGCCGAGCGGGCGGCCGGGTTCGGCCCCTCGAAGAGCGGCGACTTCGGCTTCTCGCTCGGCCCCGTCCTCGTTACCCCCGACGAGGAGATCGACGGTGAGCCCTGGTGCGCGTGTGGACGGCAGGGAGCAGGCCGTCGGCGGCCTCGCGGAGGCGCTCGCCGCCTGGCCCGGGCTGGTCGCGCATGCGGCGCTCAACACGACGCTCCGGCCGGGCGACATCCTCGTCGTGGCCCTTCCGGCCGGCGAGCAGCCGCCGCTGGCACGAGGAAGCGTCGTCGAGCTCGAGGCCGGCGGGCATCGGCGTGCTCCGAGAACGGATCGCCTGATGGGCCGTCGCCTGCTGGACGCTCGCGCTCGACTGGGACGGCACCTGCACCGTCGCCGACTCGCTCGTCGAGGCCGTGCGGGTCTTCGGCGACCCGTCGTCTGGGACGCGCGTCGTTCGGACTCGCTACGGCGAGTCGCCTGACGGCAGAGGTCGCGACGATCACGGCGAGCGCCGACGAGGTCTCGGCCTGGGCGGCGAGACGATCGAGGTCCGGGCCGGGCTGCACACGGCTCGTCGAGGCGCTACGACCCGTCATCGTCTCGAGCGGGCTGCCGCAGCTGATCGAGCCCGTGCTCCGCCGCGAAGGGCTCGACGGTCGAGCTCCGCTGCAACGACGCAGAGCCCGATCCGGAGGGCTGGCAGCTCAGGTTCCGCGACGAGCGGCCTGCCCCGTTTGCGGCGACATGTGCAAGCGGCGCTCGCTTCCCGCCGCGCGTCCGCTCGTCTACGTCGGCGACGGCATCTCCGACCGCTGCGCGCGCGATCGCCGCCGACCGCGTCTTCGCCCGCAGCTGGCTTGCCGACGACCTCGACGAGCGTCGGGGATCGAGCTACGAGCTTCGAGACGCTCGACGACGTCGCTGCTGCGCTTTCCTGAGGTGCTGCTTCGCCTCCCCGAGCCCTACGACTTCGAGCTCTCGACCGAGCGGTTCCGCGTCTTCGGCGCCGACCTCGCGAACCTCTGGCACGACGGCGGGCTCCACCGGGTGATCGGCGGCCGCGAGGTGCGGATCGTGGCCGCGCCGGGCGGGGTCGACGTCGAGCCGCTCGACGAGGACGACGCGGCCCGTGGTCGAGAAGCTGCTCGGGAAGCCGTTCGAGCTCGATCCGTTCGTCGCCTGGGCGGCCGGGCAGCCCGTGCTCGATCGAGATCGTGCCCGCGGCTCGCGGGCTTCCGGCCGCCGCTCGGCCCGGATGCCGTTCGAGAGCCTCGTCACCTCGATCACCGCGCAGCAGGTCTCGCTCCGCGCGGCGGTCGCGATCCGCAACCGGATGATCGAGCGCTACGGCGAGCGCGGCGTCCACGCCTTCGCGTTCCCGACCCGGGAGCGCATCGCCGCGGCGAGCGAGGACGAGCTCGTCGCGGTCGGCTTCTCGCGGCGGAAGGCCGAGTACGTGATCGGTCTCGCGCGCGCGGAGCTCGACCTCGACGGGCTCTTGCCGGCTCGACGACGACGAGATCCGGGCGCAGGCTCACCGCGCTCCGCGGGCTCGGCCCCTGGACGGCCGAGTGGTTCCTCGCCCGCCACCTCGCCCGGCCGCGGGCCTGGCCCGTCGGCGACCTCGCGCTGCGCAAGGCCGTCGATCTCTTCTACGGTTGTGATGTGAACGAGCTCGGCCCGCGAGCTCGATCCGTTCCAGAACCTCTCGGCCCACTACCTGCTGACCGCGATGCGCACGCCGTGAACGTCCGTCCCGCCACCGAAGCAGACGACGCAGCGCTCCGGGCGCTCTGGGAGGAGTTCGAGGCCGAGGTGCCCGAGCCCGACGGGTTCACGGCCGACACCTGGGAGGAGGAGTGGCAGGCCCTCCGCGCGTGCATGGCCGCGGGGCGGCGCTCCTCGCCGAGGACGACGAGGGGGCGGTGGGGATGCTCGAGGCGTCGGCCGTCGACGAGCGCCGCTGGCACGTCGAGACCGTCTACGTCCGGCCCGCGCGCCCGGCGGCAGGGGGTCGCCAAGGAGCTTCTGCGCGTCTGCGGCGAGCGAGGCGCGGGAGCAGCGGCGTGACCCACGTCTCGCTCGGCGTCCTCAACACGAACGAGGCCGCTGCCGCCGTCTGGCGGCGGCTCGGCTTCGTCGCCCGTCGAGACCGTGCTGGCGCAGCCGCTCGAGGCGCTCCGAGCCCGCGTCCACGCCGAGACGCCCGCGCCCTCGCGCGCCTCGACCCACGTGCAGAGCGACGACGGCGTCTCGGTCGAGCGGGCGCTCTCGCACTTCGTCCCGCGGCTCGCCGCAGGCCGAGGTCCGCGACGCCGCGAACGGCTGGATCCGGATCGCCGACCCGGTGCTCGACGCCGACCGCGACGCGCAGGCGCGGCTCGCCCGCGAGCTCTCCGACGCGCTCGGCGCGGTCGTCGTCGCGCTCGCCCTCGAGGTCGGTGCGGTCGTGCGCTTCCAGCTCTACGAGCGCGGGCGGATGGTCGACGAGTACCTCTCGGTGCCCACGTTCTACGGCGTCCTGCCGAAGGGCGACGAGCTCGCGCTCGAGGCGAACCCGACGCTCGTCGCTCGGCTCACCGGCGCCGACGCGAGACGAGGTGCGCCGCATCGCGCGGACGGCGGCCTCGCCCGACGAGCTGCCGGCGGCACCGGAGCTCTACGAGCAGATCGCCGCGCTGATGGGGCTCGAGCCGTGAAGCTCTACGACGCCGCCCGCTGCCCTTACTGCGCCCGCGTGCGTCTCGCGCTGCCGAGAAGGGTCTCCCGTACGAGGCGGTGCCGATCGACCTCACCGACCGTCCCGCCTGGATCTACGAGCTGAACCCGCTCGGCAAGGTGCCGGTGCTGGAGGACGGCGAGCTCGTCCTGCCGGAATCGCCCGTGATCATGGAGTACCTCGAGGAGCGCTATCCCGAACGGCCGCTGCTGCCCGGCCGACAACGCCGACAGGGCGCAGGCGCGCCTGGCGGTCTTCCGCTTCGACGACGCTGCTCGGCGACGAGTACTACGCCCTCCGCCGAGGAGAGGAGAACCGGGCCGCCGAGCAGCTCGCGGAGCTGCCACTGGACGGGAGCCTCTTCACCGGCTTCGCCTTCCTGCCCTGGGCGCTGCGCCTCCACGTGCTCTACGACGTCGCGATCCCGGCCCGGCTCGAGGGCTGGTGGGCGGGAATGCTGGAGCGCCCGGCCGTAGCGGCCGAGCTCGAGCTCGTGCAGGGGCTCGAGTGAGCGCCGAAGCCGACATCGGCATCGACGAGCTCGCGGCGCGCCTCGGCGAGGTCGCCATCGTCGACGTGCGGCGCCCGGAGGAGTACGACGGATCGCTGGGCTCGCCGTGCGATCCCCGGCAGGGCCACATCCCCGGCGCCGTGAACCTGAACGTCGAGGAGATGTTCGGCATGGACGTCGACGAGCTCCGCGCGAGGCTCGGGCTGCCCGCCGGCGCCGAGGTCGTGGCCTACTGCCACAGCGGCTCCCGGTCGGCCGCGGCGGTCGAGATCCTTCGCGGGCTCGGCTACGGGGCGCGCAACTACCACGGCTCGTGGCACGAGTGGTCGCGCACCGAGCTCCCGCTCGAGCTGTAGGTCCTAGAGAGCCGCGACCGCCAGGAAGGCCCGGCAGAGCTCGCGGCCGAGCTCGTGCCAGCCCTGGATCTTCGCCTCGAGCTCCCGCTCGAGCTCCGCGAAGGGCCTCGGCAGCGACTCCTCGCCGTCTGTTCGCCACCAGCCGAGCACCTGACCGAGCCGCGCCTCCGGATGGAACTGCACCGCCCACGCTCGGCTGCCGATCCGGAAGCCCTGGGGCGTCGCGTCGGAGTCGGCCAGATCGACTGCGCCCGGCGGCACCGCGAAGCCGTAGCCGTTTCCGACCAGGGCCTCGAAGCGGGGTGGCAGCACGCCGAGGACGGGGTCATCGACGCCCTCGGGTGTCAGCCGCACCTCGACGAAGCCGGCCTGCTTGATCGGGAGCGCGCTCGACCGTGGCTCCGAAGGCGTGGGCGAGCGTCTGCGCGCCGAGGCAGATCGCGAAAGAGCGGCGTCTCGCCGGCGACGAGGCGCGCGCAGGAGCTCGTACTCGTCGTGGAGCCACGGGTGATCGGCCTCCTCGCCGACGTTCTGGTGGCCGCCGAGGACGAGCACCGCATCGAAGCCGCCGTCGGGCTGGGGCTCGGCGCCGATCTCCCACTCGACGAGCTCGTGCCCGTCTTCCACGATCACCTCGCCGAAGAGCTCCGAGCGAACCTGGGGCCCGTGGTTGACCGACAGCACGCGCATGCCGGAACGCTAGCCGGGCGGGCGAGGCGCCACCACGATCGGCCCCGGGCGGTCTCGGCTCGCCGGTTCAGCCGACCGGGACGTCGTGCTCTTCGAGGAGCGAGCGCAGCAGCTCGGCACCCGCCGGGGCCTGCGCGACGCCGTCGGTCTGGTTGTTGTTGTTGAAGAACGCGTAGGCCTGCTCGGAGGCAGACGCGAGCTCGCGAAGCGGCTCGACCCACTCGGCCAGCTCGTCGGCGCCGTAGAGGTAGTCGAAGCGCTCGGCGGCCCCGCCGCCGCGGCGCTGCCACGTGCCGGCGTTGCGGCCGTGGAAGCGCACGTAGGCGCTCGGCCCCGTCGCCGCGACGAGCGTCAACGGCACGTTCGCGGCATCGAGCCTCGGCGCATCGACGGTGACGTACGACATCCGGCGCTCCTCGAGCCAGCGCGAGGACCTCGGCGCGGCGGTCCTCCGCGAACCAGTCGCGGTGGCGGAACTCGACGAGCATCTCGTCGCCGCCGAGCTGGTCCCGGGCCCATTCGAGGTAGTCGAACGACGCACGGCTTCGGCACGACGTAGGGCGGGAGCTGGAACAGGATCCCGCCGAGCTTCCCCGCCCGGCGGAGCGGCTCGAGCGCGGCGAGGAACTCGCGGAAGACGCGCGCCGCGCAGCTCGCGCTCGACGGGCGGTCGACGCGGCCGCGCGCGTCGACCGGCATCCCGTCCCGGAGCTCGGGCGGCAGCTGCTCGAGCCGGACCGGGTGGCGGGTCATCAGCCCGAAGGCCTTCACGTGCATCACGAATCCCGGCGGCGTCCGGTCGGCCCAGCCCTGCACCATCGACTCGGTCGGGACGCGGTAGAAGGTCGAGTCGACCTCGACCGTCGAGTAGCGCTCGGCGTACCAGGCGAGCCGCTCCTTCGCCGGCAGGCCCTTCGGGTACCAGTGCTTGATCGAGGGCGTCGTCGGCCCACGAGCAGGTTCCGATCCGCACCGGCGCAGCCACCTGCTGAGGATAGGCAGCTGGCGCCGCTCGTACAATCGCTGCGATGGATGCGAGGCCGATCGGCGTGTTCGACTCCGGGGTGGGCGGGCTCACCGTCCTCCACGAGTGCCTCGTGACGATGCCGTACGAGGACTTCGTCTATCTCGGCGACCACGCGCGCCTCCCGTACGGGCCGCGGCCGCTCGCCGAGATCGGCCGCTTCGCCACGAGATCGCCGGCTACCTCGGAGCGGCAGGGCGTGAAGCTGATCGTCGTCGCCTGCAACGCCGCGACCTCGGCGGCGCTGCCGGCGCTGCAGTCGTCGCTCGAGGTTCCCGTCGTCGGCGTGATCGCGCCCGAGGCCGCCGCGGCGGTCCGCGCGACGCGCAACCGCCGGATCGGCCTGCTCGCCACCCAGGCGACCGTCACCGCCGGCCGCTACGACGCGCTCGTCGGCGCTCTCGACGCCGGCGTCCGAGCTCACGGCGGTCGCCTGCCCGGAGCTCGTGCCGCTGATCGAGGCGGGCGAGCAGACCGTCGATGCGGTTCGCGCGCTACGCCGAGCCGCTGAAACAGGCAGGCTGCGACACGGTGATCCTCGGCTGCACCCACTATCCGCTGATCCGGCCCGTGCTCCAGCGCGTGTTCGGGCGCGACGTCACGCTCGTCTTCTCGGCCGAGGAGACCGCCCGTGAGGTCGACGAGACGCTGCGCCGCAAGGGCTGGGAGAACGCCGCCGGACCGCGAGGGCGCCTACCGGTTCCTGACGACGGGCGACCCGGCGCTCTTCCGGAGCGCTCGGCGAGCGGTTCCTGCAGCTGCCGCTCGGCGAGGTCACGCAGGTCTCGGTCGCCGAGCTCGAGCGGGCCGCGGCATGAGCCGCGGAGCGACGGACGCCGGTAGCCGCCCGACGAGCTCCGGCCGGTGAGCGCCGACCCGGCGTTCCTCGAGCAGCCGCACGGGATGGTGCTCTGGTCGCAGGGCAAGACACGCGTCCTCTGCACCGCGAGCGTCGTCGAGGGCGTGCCGCGCTGGCTCTACCGAGCGGGCGCGGCTGGGTGACCGCCGAGTACTCGCTGCTGCCCGCCTCGACCGGCGAGCGCACCGAACGCGAGGCGGCGCGGGGCCGCCAGGGCGGCCGCACGGTCGAGATCCAGCGGCTGATCGGCCGCGCGGTGCGCGGCGTGATCGACTTCGAGGCGCTCGGCGAGCGGACCGTCCACCTCGACTGCGACGTGCTCCAGGCCGACGGCGGCACCCGCTGCGCCTCGATCTGCGGCGCCTACGTCGCGCTCAGCCGCGCGCTCGACCGCTTCGGGCTCTCGAAGGCGCTGAAGGGCTCGGTCGCCGCCGTCTCGGTCGGCGTCGTCGGCGGCGAGTCGCTGCTCGACCTCGACTACTCGGAGGACTCGACCGCCGACGTCGACCTGAACGTCGTCATGACCGGCGAGGGCGAGTTCGTCGAGGTGCAGGCGACCGCCGAGCGCGTCCCGTTCGACCGGGCGCGGCTCGACGGGCTCCTCGACCTCGCCGCGGCCGGCATCGAGGAGCTCGGCCGGCCGCCAGCGCGACAGCGATCGACGCTCCCCGCGACTGAGGCCTGCCGGTGAAGGCGGTGCTCGCCTCGCAGAACCTGCACAAGCTCGAGGAGCTGCGCGAGGCGCTCCCGGGCTGGGAGATCGAGGCGCTCGAGGCCGACGGCTATCCCGAGGAGACGGGTGAGACCTACTACGAGAACGCGCTGCTCAAGGCCCGCTTCGGCCGCGCGCTCGCCGGCCGGGGCGTCTGGGTGCTCGGCGAGGACTCGGGGATCGAGTGCGACGCGCTCGACGGCGCGCCCGGGCTCCACTCGGCCCGCTGGGCGCCCGGGCGCGACCAGGCCGACGCGCTGCTCGAGCGGCTCGCCGGCGAGCCCGAGCGCGGCGCGCGGATGGTCACCGAGCTCGTCGCGCTCTCGCCCGACGGCGTCGAGCTCCGCGGCAGCGGCGTGCTCGAGGGCGAGCTCGCGACCGGCGCGGCGCGGCAGCGGCGGCTTCGGCTACGACCCGATCTTCATCCCGGCCGGGCGAGACGCGGACGGTCGCCGAGATCGGGGACGGCGTGGAAGCGCCTGAACTCGCACCGCGCCCGCGCCGCTCACGCCCTGCTGGCGGCGATCGCCGCTCGGCGGCGCCTCGCCGAAGTAGTAGTTGACCTCGGCGCCGAGGACGATCACGTTCGCCATCACGTAGAGCCAGACGAGCAGCACCGCCGGGCCCGAGAGCGTCTGCAGCACCGGGTTGTGCTTCGAGGTGCGCACGAAGGCGGGCAGGAACTGGAACGTCGCCTCGAGCAGCACCGCCGCGACCGACGGCGCCGGGGAGCACCTCGCGCCAGCCGAGCGCGGCGTTCGTGAGCACGACGTAGGCGGACGCGAGGAAGACGAAGACGCCGAAGAGCGAGACGCGCGACCGTGAGCGATGTACGCCGACCACGACGTTGTCGCTGAAGCCCGGTGTACCGCTTGAGGCAGCTCGACGCCGATCGAGCGCGACGACGAGCGAGACGAAGAGGAACGCGCAGCGAGACGACCATCATCATCGTCGCGAGCGCCTTGCCGCGCAGGAACGGCCGGTTCGGCCGGTCGTAGACGATGTTGAACGCGCTCTCGAGGACGCTGAAGAGCGAGAGCGACGACCAGAGCAGGAAGCGCGCCGCCGACGATGCCGAGCGCGGTCGCGTTGTCCTGGATCGCGCGGCACCGCGTCGCAGGATCGAGTCGAGCGAGGTGCTCGGGAACGTCCGGTGGAGCTCCCGGACGAAGAACGAGTCGCGAGTCGGCCTCGTGCGCCGTCCCGAGCAGGGCGAGCGAGAGCAGGAGCAGCGGCACGAAGCGAGAGCAGCGCGAAGTAGGCGATCATCGCGGCGAGGTGCGTCCCGCGATCGGCGAAGAACTTGCGCAGGATCGCCGTCATGGACGCCAGTATGCTCAGGCGCATGGATGCCGCTCAGGCGCTCGCCGACCTGACCGAGATCTCCTCGCAGGTCGAGCAGGTCGCGATCCTCGACACGCGACGGGTCGCTGCTCGCGATCGACGGCGACCGAGCCCTGCCCGCGCCGAGCGCTTCGTCGCCGGCGTCGGCGGCTGCTCGACGAGGCCGACCGGCTGGCGCAGGTCGCGCGGGCCTCGCCGAGCTGACCCAGCTCGAGGTCTCGACGCTCGACGGGAGCGTGTTCGTCGTCCGTCGCGGACGGCCGGCTGATCGCCGCGACGACGCGGCCCGACCCGACCGTCGGCCTCGTCTTCTACGACCTCAAGCACTGCCTCGGGAGCATCGAGGAGCCGGTCGCCGAGCCGCGGCGTCGGCCGCGAACGGCGAAGCGGCCGAGCCGCGAGCCCGCGCGCCCGCGCGCGCCCGCGCAAGAAGGCGGACACCTCTGCGTAAGTCGCTCGACAGTCCTGATGCTGCTCGAGCGGGCTCGCTCGCCGGCTCGGTGCTCTACCGGCGCCGCTCGGCCGCGCAGGATCGAGCGCGTCGAGCTCTACGCGGGCGACGGCACGATGGCCTCGCGTCGCCGACGGCACGGCCGACGCCGAGCGCCTGCTGGCGCTCGCCCGCGACGTGCTCGCGTCCCGGCTGATGGCCGAGCGCGGCGCGACCGGCGGGCTCGCCGCGGCGATCCGCGAGGCCGCGCTCCTCGAGGGCGACTTCCTGCTCCGGTCGGGCAGGCGCAGCTCCTACTACCTCGACAAGTACCGCTTCTCGACGCGGCCCGACCTGCTCGCGCCCGCTCGGCGCGCGCTCGCGGCCGCGGTCAGCGAGCACGAGCCCGACGCGGTCCGGATCGCCGCGCCCGAGCTCGGCGCCGTGCCGCTTGCCGCCGCCGCGTCGCTCGCGCTCGGGCTGCCGTTCGTGATCGTGCGCGGCGCCGCGAAGGAGTACGGCACCGCGAACCGGCTCGAAGGAGTGTTCGAGCCGGGCGAGCGCGTCTGCCTCGTCGAGGACGTCGTCACCGCCGGCGGCGCCGCGCTCGAGGCGGTCGAGGCGCTCCGCGAGGCCGGGCTCGCGCGTCTCCACCGTCGTCTGCGTCGTCGACCGCGAGGAGGGCGGCGCCGACGCGCTCGCGCGGTCGCGCGTGCGGCTCCGGCCGCTCTTCGCCGCCTCCGAGATCCGTGCCGATGCCCCGAGGCCGCATGGTTGAGCGATAAGGTCCGATGGCGTTGTTAGGGTCTCGGCATCGAGGTCTGACAAATCGGCACCCCAACCAGGAGGAAGGCTTTGACGAAGCAGGAGTTCATCCAGAAGGTCGCTCACAAGAGCGGACTCTCGAACCGCGACGCGGGGAAGGCCGTCGATGCCTTCATGGAGACGGTCACCGAGACGCTGAAGGGCGGCGACGCGATCAACTTCACGGGCTTCGGCAAGTTCTCGGCGGCCGCTCGTGCCGCCCGCATGGGCGTCAACCCGCGGACGGGCGAGCGTGTGCACATCGCCGCGACGACCGTGCCGAAGTTCAGCGCCGGCAGCCAGCTGAAGGCGGCGCTGAAGAGCTGAGCACTGCAGGGCTGCAAGCCGCGCGGCGCACCTCGGCACCGCCTTGAGGAGGGCCGCGGCAACGCGGCCCTCCGTCGTTACTGCGCCGGGCGGCGAGCCCATGCTCCGGGCGTGTCTCTAAGCTTCTCGCGCATGGCCGTCGCGACGCTCACCTTCGGCGACCGGGTCGCCGACGGAGGTCGAGCGCAAGCGCAGCCAGCTCGTCGTCGGGCTCGACCCGCGCCCCGATCTGCTTCCCGGTCGAGCTGCGCGGCGACGTGACCCGGTTCTGCTGCGGCATCATCGACGCCGTCGCGCCGCACGCGGTCGCGGTCAAGCCGCAGCTCGCCTTCTTCGAGGCGCTCGGCGCCGCCGGCATGGCCGCGCTTCGCCGAGGTCTGCGCCTACGCCCGCCGCGCCGGGCTGCTCGTGATCGCCGACGGCAAGCGCGGCGACGTCGGCTCGACCGCGCGCGCCTACGCCGCCGCCTACCTCGAGGGCGACGAGCCGCTCGCCGACGCGCTCACCGTCAACCCGTGGCTCGGGCGCGACTCGGTCGAGCCCTACCTCGCCGCCGCGCGCCGCTACGGCACCGGGATCTTCTGCGTCGTCAAGACCTCGAACGCCGGCGGCGAGGTCCAGGACCTGACGCTCTCCGACGGCCGGCCGGTCTGGCAGCACGTCGCCGCGCTCGTCGGCGAGTGGGGCGCCGAGCTCGTCGGCGAGCGCGGCCTCTCGTCGGTCGGCGCGGTCGTCGGCGCGACGCATCCGCGCGCGGTCAGCGAGGCGCGCAAGCTGATGCCGCAGGCGATCATGCTGCTGCCGGGGGTCGGCGCGCAGGGCGCCAAGCCGGGCGACCTCGCCCGTGCGTTCACGAGCGGCCCGGCGAGCGCGCTCGTCAACGCGTCGCGCTCGGTCAACTACGCCTTCCGCGATCCGGCGAGGACTTTCGCGCCGCCGCCGGCGCCGAGGCGGCGCGGCTGCAGAGCGAGATATGGAACGTCTCGGGCTGGTAGCGCTCCCGCGTGGCGGCGTGCCTGGCGCGCCTACGCCGGGCCCGCTCGCGTTCCTGCTCGCCGCGACGATCGCGATCGGGCTCATCCGCGACCGAGCTTCGCAGCCACAGCGCCGCCTCGCCGCCGGCCCGCGCGCAGCGGCTGCCGCACAGCGCGAAGCCGGCCGCAGCCAAGGCGGCCGCACGCTTCTACGTCGTTCGCGCCGGCGACACGATCGCGGCGATCGCCGCGCAAGACCGGCGATCGCGACGCGCGGCTCCTGAAGCTGAACCCGACGCGTCTCGCCCACCGCGCTCTTCATCGGCGAGAAGATCCGGCTGCGATGAGGCCCGGTCGGTCGCCCGCGGCGCTGCTCGCCTGGCGGCCTGCCTCGCTGCCCGCGCGGCCAGCTGCCGCCGGCCGCCGCGCGCCGCCGAGCCGACCGTCGACGCCCGCGCCTGGCTCGTCGAGAACCCGGTCACCGGCGAGGTGCTCGCCTCCCACGACGCCCGCGAGCGGGTCCCGATCGCCTCGATCACGAAGCTGATGACGGTGATCGTCGCGCTCGAGCACCTGAAGCTCGACCGACGTCGTCACGCGTCGATCCGCGCGCGGCCGCCGTCGGGCAGGAGTCGATCTACCTCGAGGCCGGGCAGGCAGATCACGGTCGCCGACCTGGTCAAGGGCGCGCTGATCCAGTCGGCGAACGACGCCGCCGACGCGCTCGCGCTCGCGACCGCGCCGAGCTTTCCCGCCTTCGCCGTGCTGATGAACGCCGAAGGCGCGGCGAGCTCGGCCTCACCGACTCGCACTTCGTCCGCCCCGACGGGCTCGACGCCCCCGGCGAGTACTCGAGCGCCCGCGACGTCACCCGGCTCGCGCTCGACGCGATGAGGATCCCCGCCGTCCGGTCGGCGGTCGACGAGGTGACGGACACGATCGAGGGCGGCAGCCGCGACCTGCACACCTGGGACGACCTGCTCGGCGTCGTGCCCGGCGTCTTCGGTGTCAAGACCGGGCACACCTCGGCGGCCGGCTGGAACCAGGTCTCGGCGATCCGCGGCGACGGGACGACGATCTACGCGACGATCCTCGGCAGCCCCTCGCGCGCCGCGCGGAACGCCGACCTCGAGACGCTGCTGAGCTACGGGCTCGCGCAGTACCGGCGAGGTGGACGCGATCTCGGCGGGCCGGGACTACGCCGACGGTGAAGCTGCCCTACGGCAGGCGCCAGCTCGCGCTGGTCGCCGCGGTCGCCGTTCGCAGCCGTCGTCCGCGTCGAGCGAGCCGCTGACCGAGCGGGTGGTCGCCCCGATCGCGCCTGCGCTGCCCGGTGCGCCGGGGCCAGGTGCTCGGCCGCGTCCAGGTCTGGTCGCGCGGCCGCCTGCTCGGGCGAGCGGCCGCTCGTCGCGTCCCGCTCGGTCCCGGCGCCGGGCCTCGCGCGGCCGCGTCGGCTGGTACGCGAGGCGTACAGTGCACGACCTGGTCGGCCTCGTCACGCTCGATCACGACTGACCGATGATCGTCACGGTCACGCTCAACGCGGCGTTCGCGCGCACGATCACCGTCCCGAACTTCCAGCGCGGGCAGCGGCACCGCGCGAGCGCGGGCCTGCCGCTCGCGGGCGGCAAGGGGATCAACGTCGCCCGCGCGCTGAAGGCGCTCGGCGTGCCCGTCGTCGCGACCGGGCTCGCCGGCGGCCAGGCCGGGCTGCGGATCGTCGAGCGGCTCACCGGCGAGGCGATCCTCAACGACTTCGTCCGCATCGAGGGCGAGTCGCGCACGACGACCGCGGTCGTCGACCCGACCGACAACAGCTACACCGAGATCAACGAGTGGGGCCCGGCCGACGAGGCCCGAGGAGCTCGAGCTCTTCCACGGCAAGCTCCGCTACCTCTCCCAGGGCGCGAGCCTCGTCATCTTCGCCGGCTCGCTCCCGCGGGACGTCGCCGACGACTTCTACGCCGAGACGATCCGCGAGCTCGCCCGCCTCCATGTCCCCTCGGCGCTCGACTGCGAGGGCGAGCCGCTGCGGTATCGGGCTCGAGGCCGAGCCGTTCCTCGTCACGCCGAACCAGGCCGAGGCGGAGGCGCTCGTCGGGCAGGAGTTCCACGACGACGAGGACTTCCAGATCGCGCTCGACGAGATCGCCGGGCGCGGCGCGCGCAACGTCGCTCATCACCACGGAGGGCGGCTGCTACGCGCTCCTGCGCGAGGAGCGCGACGGTCCACCGCTACCGGGTCGAGGCCCCGCGCGTCGAGCCGGTCTCGCGCGTCGGGGCCGGCGACACGCTGCTCGCCGCGTTCGCCGCCGCCTGGGTCGCCGGGCGAAGCCACGAGGAGTCGCTGCGCGAAGCGGTCGCCGCGGGCGCCGCCTCGACGCTCGAGCTCGGGGCCGGGCCGCTTCGACCCGCGGGAGGCCCACCGCCTCCAGGCCGGGGTCACGGTGGCCGAGCTCGCGCCCGGTCGCCGCGACCGAAGCCGCTCCGAGGCGTCGGGCCTGCGCCGCCCGGAGCATCGGTATCGTGTCGTGATGGAGATCGGAAGAGTCGAGCGGCTGGACGTCGAATCCGCGCTCGACCGCTCCGAGAAGTTCGGCAAGGAAGGGCTCACGTTCGACGACGTCCTGCTCGTGCCGGCCGAGTCGGCGGTGCTGCCGAACGACGTCTCCACCGCGACCCGGCTGACCCGCACGATCGTGCTCGAGATGCCGATCGTCTCGGCCGCGATGGACACGGTCACCGAGGCCCGGATGGCGATCGCGCTCGCGCGCGAGGGCGGGATCGGGATCGTGCACCGCAACCTCTCGATCGCCAGACCAGGTCGGCCGAGGTCGACAAGGTCAAGCGCTCCGAGTCCGGGATGATCGTCGAGCCGCTGACGCTGCCGCCCACCGCGCTCGTCGCGGACGCGCTCGACGCTGATGGAGCAGCTACCACGTCTCCGGCGTTCCGATCACCGACGAGAGCGGGCGGCTCGTCGGGATCCTCACCAACCGCGACCTGCGCTTCGAGAAGGACACGACGCCAGCCCGTGTCGGCCCTGATGACCTCCGACGGGCCTCGTGACCGCGCCGGTCGGGACGACGCTCGCGCGAGGCCGAGGAGCTCCTCCACCGCCACCGGATCGAGAAGCTGCCGGTCGTCGACGCCGACGGGATCCTCAAGCGGCCTGATCACGGTCAAGGACATCCAGAAGCGGATCGAGTTCCCGCAGTCGACGAAGGACCCGCAGGGCCGGCTGCGCGTCGGCGCCGCGGTCGGCGTCGGGCCCGGACGCGATCGAGCGCGCCCAGGCGCTCGTCGCCGCCGGCGCCGACGTGCTCGTCGTCGACACCGCGCACGGCCACTCGCGCGGCGGTCGATCGAGATGGTCGCCCGGATCAAGGACCTCTCCGGCGAGTTCGAGGTGGTCGCCGGCAACATCGCGACCGGCGAGGCCGCCGAGGCGCTGATCGACGCGGGCGCGGACGCGCGTCAAGGTCGGCGTCGGGCCCGGGGTCGATCTGCACGACGCGGATCGTCGCCGGCGTCGGCATGCCCCAGCTCACCGCGGTCAACGACGTCGCCGAGGTCGCCGTCGGCCCACGGCGTGCCCGTGATCTGCGACGGCGGGATGGTCTCCTCGGGCGACGTGGCGAAGGCGATCGCCGCCGGCGCCGACACGGTGATGATCGGCTCGATGCTCGCCGGCACCGACGAGGCGCCCGGCGACGTCGTCTACTCGCACGGCGAGCGCTACAAGGAGTACCGCGGCATGGGCTCGATCGGCGCGATGAAGGCGCCGCGGCTTCTCGAAGGACCGCTACTTCCAGGGTGACGTCGAGGACGTCGACAAGCTCGTTCCCGAGGGGATCGAGGGCCGCGTCCCCTACAAGGGGCCGCTCGCCGGCGTCGTGCACCAGATCGTCGGCGGGCTCCGCCAGTCGATGGGGTACTGCGGCGCGCCGACGGTCGAGGCGATGAAGCAGGCCCGCTTCGTCCGCATCACCGGCGCCGGGCTGCGCGAGTCGCATCCACACGACATCACGATCACGAAGGACGCGCCCAATTACCGCCGGAGCTGAGGTCGTCGCCGCTCCGGACCCGGAGCCGCTCCCGGAGGAGCGGCCGGTCCTGGTACTCGACTTCGGCGGCCAGTACTCGCAGCTGATCGCGCGCCGCGTCCGCGAGGCCCGCGTCTACTCGGAGCTCGTCTCGCACCGCGCGAGCGCCGCGCGAGATCCGCCGCCGCAACCCGGCCGCGCTGATCCTCTCGGGCGGCCCCGCCTCGGTCTACGCCGACGGCGCGCCGCACTGCGACCCGGCGATCTTCGAGCTCGGCATCCCGATGCTCGGCATCTGCTACGGGATGCAGCTGATGGCGCTCGAGCTCGGCGGCCGCGTCGACCGCACGGGCACGGGCGAGTTCGGCAAGGCCGAGCTGCACGCAGGCGAGAGCGCGCTCTTCCGCGACCTCCCGGTCGAGCAGACCGTCTGGATGAGCCACCGCGACAGCGTCGTCGCGCCGCCCGGCGGGAGCGCGCGTGATCGCGCAGTCGGCCTCGACGCCGATCGGCGCGTTCGAGGACGCCGCGCGCGGCCTCTACGGGATCCAGTTCCACTGCGAGGTCGTGCACACCCCGCACGGCCAGGAGGTGCTGAAGAACTTCCTCTACGGGATCGCCGGGCGTCGCGCCCTCGTGGACGCCCGCCGCCGTGATCGAGGAGCAGGTCGAGCGGATCCGTGCCCGCGTCGGGCGCGACCGCGTGCTCTGCGGCCTCTCCGGCGGCGTCGACAGCGCCGTCGCGGCGCTCCTCGTCCACAAGGCCGTCGGCGACCAGCTCACCTGCGTCTTCGTCGACCACGGCCTGCTGCGCAAGGACGAGGCGGCGCAGGTGGTCGAGACCTTCGGCGGCCACTTCGGCGTGCCGCTCGTGCACGTCGAGGCGCAGGAGCGCTTCCTCGCGCAAGCTCGCCGGGGTCACCGACCCGGAGGAGAAGCGCAAGCGGATCGGCGAGGAGTTCATCCGCGTCTTCGAGGACGAGGCCGCGCCGGCTCGGGCGACGTCCAGCTGGCTCGTCCAGGGGACGCTCTACTCCGACGTGATCGAGTCGGGCGGCGAGGACGGCGTGGCCGAGTCGATCAAGAGCCACCACAACGTCGGCGGGCTTCCCGCCGACATGAAGATGAAGCTCGTCGAGCCGCTGCGGATGCTGTTCAAGGACGAGGTGCGCCGCGTCGGCGAGGAGCTCGGCATGCCCGAGCGGATGGTGTGGCGGCAGCCGTTCCCCGGGCCCGGGGCTCGCGATCCGGATCATCGGCGAGGTCACCGCCGAGCGGCTCGAGACGCTGCGCGAGGCCGACGCGATCCTGCAGGAGGAGATCCGCCGGGCCGGCCTCTACCGCGAGCTCTGGCAGTCGTTCGCCGTGCTGCCGGCGATCCGCTCGGTCGGCGTGCAGGGCGACTCGCGCACCTACGGCTACCCGATCGTGATCCGCGCCGTCACCTCCGACGACGCGATGACCGCCGACTGGGCGCGCCTCCCCTACGACCTCGTCGAGCTCGTCGCCTCACGGATCGTCAACGAGATCCCCGCCGTGAACCGCGTCGTGCTCGACGTCACCTCGAAGCCGCCCGCGACGATCGAGTGGGAATGAGGCCGGGCCTCCTCGTGCGCGGTGGCTGTCGCCTGCGGCTGCTCTGCGCCGCGGGCCGGCCGCGGCGCAGGCCGCGGTGCGGCGGACGATCGAGGTCACGTCGGTGACCGTCACGATGGTGACCCACGACGTCAGCCCGAAGGGCCGAGCAAGGGCGACACGGTCAGCTACCGCGACAGGCTCCTCAAGCCGTCACGCAGTTCGGGAAGACGAAGGGCGTGCGGGTCGGCTCGGACTCGGGCGTGATGACCTTCACGAGCTCGAACACCGCGACCTTCGCCGGCGTTGCGATCCTTCCCGGCGGAACGCTCGAAGCTCAGGGGTGAGGTGAGTCGGCCTTTCGAACGGCGGGTTCGTGATCCCGGTCATCGGCGGCACCGGGACATACGCTGACGTGACGGGGACGCTCACCGTCGGCCCCGGTGGGAAACGCGTCACGAATACCTACCGCCTGACGCGCTCCGGTCTTCCCATCGCCTAGAGCTCATTGCAGAATGAGCACGAAGCTGCCTGGCAGTTGCCTTTTGAGGCGTGCTGCACGCACTCTGCGTCGTCCTGAGGACACAGCCTCGGGGCGCCCAGCGTGTCCGATCGACACCAGACTGCATTCTGAAATGGGCTCTGAGACACCCAGTCTCCCCAGGGCCAGGGACCGTTTGAAAAAACCCTGCTGAAGCGGGATTTCATCCAGTCATCCGGGCGGGTTCTCCCGGCATGACGTCCGCGGTGTTGCCTAGACTGCGCAACCTCAACGCTTCGGAGGCCCCGAAAACCGGGCCTCGGTCGCACTGCTGAACCCCACGCCGCAGCGAGCGGCGTCCTCGACGAGTCGCCAACCGACAACGACTCGCGCCGTGTCCCCGTACAGGAGGTCTCGCCCTGCGGTATCGCGCAGCCATAGCAATTGCACTCGCCGCGGCTTTCGCCCCGGCAGCCGGAGCACGAACGTCGTTCGCGCCGATTCCTCCTCGCTGGTGGATCAAGGACGCGTTGTGCATCCATCGTCACGAGTCGGTCGACTGGCATCGAAGCACCGACTGGCTCGGGAGGCCCTCGCCCTACCACGGGGGCATGCAGATCGCGGTCGGGACCTGGGAGATCTTCGCCAGGCGTCCGTTTCCGAGCGACCCTGCGGCGGCTACGCCCCGCGAGCAGCTCGAGGTGTCGTTTCTGATCTGGCGCGCCAACGGCCGTCGCTTCGGCGGCCATCAGTGGTACTACTCGGCCGAGAGGTGCGGCTTGCGTTGACAGCGAAGGGCGGAGGCCCGCCGGCTCGGACGTGAGGCTGAGGGCCGTTTGCCCGGCTTGCGGCCCGGGGCGGCCGCGGCTCTTCCCGGCCGGCCGGGAGCGCCCGCCCGACCCGGGCGCCTCGTGAGCGACATGCCGGGGCTCGTCGCCCGCATCGCTGCGGCGACGATCGGCTCGACCTACAACTTCTATCGCGACGGGGAGCGCGCCGGGCTCCTGCGCTCACGGCTTGCGGGCTACCTCGAAACGCACGAAAGCGCGCGGCTGCTGCTCGTCGCCGAGGCGCCGGGCTACCGGGGTGCGCGCGTGTCGGGCATACCGCTGACCTCGGAGCGGCAGCTCACCGGCAGCGGGCCCGCGGAGGCGACCGCCTCGATCGTGCACGCGCGTCCTCGCAGAGCTCGGGCTCGAGCACGAAGTGGTGCTCTGGAACGTCGTTCCGACCCACCCGGGCGACGAGGCCTCGAACCGGCGGCCGTCAGCAGGCCGAGGTCGAGGCCGGGCTCCGATTCGTCCGTGAGCTCGCCTCCGGCAGGACCGTGGTTCCGATCGGCAGGGTCGCGCACGGCGCGCTCGGCGGCACCTACGTCCGCCATCCCTCGCACGGCGGTGCGACAGCGTTTCGCGCGGGCCTGGAGTCCATCCTCGTCGGTCGGCGGCGCTCCTGATACCATCCCGTGTCGGCGAAGCCCCGTTTCGCCATCTTTCCCTGGGAGACCTTTAGATCGTGAAGACCTACAGCGCCAAGACAGGCGAGATCACGCGCGAGTGGTACGTCGTCGATGCCGACGGGCAAGACGCTCGGGCGGCTCGCGACCCAGATCGCCGACCGGCTGCGCGGCAAGGGCAAGCCGCAGTACACGCCTCACGTCGACACGGGCGACTTCGTCGTCGTCGTCAACGCCGAGAAGATCGCGGTCACGGGGAACAAGCTCGAGGACAAGCTGTACTACCGCCACTCCGGCTACCCGGGCGGGCTCAAGGTCCGGCCGCTGCAGCGAGCAGCTCGAGCGCCGGCCGACCGAGGTGCTCCGCAAGGCCGTCAAGGGCATGCTCCCGAAGAACAGGCTCGCCCGCCAGCAGATCACGAAGCTGAAGATCTACGCCGGCCCCGAGCATCCGCACGAGGCGCAGGCGCCGAAGCCCTTCTGATGTCGACACCAGCACAAAGCCTGAGGACGCCGGCCGACAAAGCCCAGTATCTCGGCACCGGCAAGCGGAAGACCTCCGTCGCCCGCGTGATCCTTCGCCCCGGCGACGGCAAGACCTGGGTCAACGGCAAGACGATCGAGGAGTACTTCCCGCGCATCGTGCACCGCAAGGTGATCATGGCGCCGCTCGAGACGACCGAGCTCGCGGGCCAGTACGACCTCCGCGTTCGTGTCCACGGCGGCGGCCCCTCGGGCCAGGCCGGTGCCGTTCGGCACGGGATCGCCCGCGCGCTCGTCGAGATCAACCCCGACTTCCGCGTGCTCGCTCAAGCGCCAGGGCTTCCTCACGCGTGATGCCCGCCAGGTCGAGCGCAAGAAGGCCGGCCTGCACAAGGCGCGCAAGGCGCCGCAGTTCTCGAAGCGCTAGCGTTCCCTGCCTCATCCGTGCAGGCGGCCGTGAGCCCGTTCTTGAAGCCAGGCTGGCTCGCGGGTGGCTGAACTAGGTTCCACCTGATGGCTCGGCGCTACTTCGGCACGGACGGTGTTCGCGGCATCGCGGGCGAGTTCCTGACGCCGCGCTCGTCGAGCGCCTCGGGCGGGCAGCGACGCTCTGGGCGGCGCCGAGCGCGTCTTCGTCGGGCGCGACACGCGGGCCTCGGGCGTCGAGCTCGAGGCGGCGCTCGCCGCTGGGATCGCCTCGGCCGGGGCGACGGCCGTGCTCGGCGGCGTCCTGCCGACGCCTGCCGTGGCGCTCGGCGCACTCGACCTCGGAGTCGTGATCACCGCCTCCCACAACCCGCCCGAGTACAACGGCGTCAAGTTCTTCCGCTCGGGGGCGGTCAAGCTCTCCGACGTCGAGGAGGAGCAGATCGAGGCGCTGCTCGACGCGCCCGGCGCGCCCGGTGCACGGCGCGATCGAGCATGCCGCCGACGCCGGCGAGCGCTATCTCGGCCTACGTGCTCGAGCACTTCGGCGCCGATCTCAGCGGGCCTGCGGGTCGCCGTCGACTGCGCGAACGGCGCCTACTCGGCGACTCGCGCCGGACGCTTTCGAGCGGCTGGGCGCCGAGGTCGATCGCGATCGGCGTGCGAACCGGACGGGACGAACATCAACGCCGGCTGCGGCGCGACCGAGCCCGCGCTGCTTCAGCGGACTGTGGTCGAGGCGCGGCGCGACCTCGGCGTCGCCTTCGACGGCGACGGCGACCGGATCGTCGCCGTCGACGAGCAGGGCGCGCTCGTCGACGGCGACGGGATCGTCGCGATCCTCGCGCTCGACCTCGGCGTCGACCTCGTCGCGGTGACCCAGATGACGAACCTCGGCTTCCACGCGCTCATGCGCGAGCGCGGGATCCGGGTGGTCACGACCGATGTCGGCGACCGCTACGTGCTCGAGGCGCTCGTCGAGGAGGGCGGCGTCCTCGGCGGCGAGCAGTCGGGCCATGTGATCTACCTCCGCGACCATGTCGCCGGCGACGGCCTGGCCGCGGCGCTCCTGCTCTGCGCCGCGCTGCGCGGGCGGCCGCTGCAGCGAGGCCGCGGCGGTGATGCCGCGCTTCGTCCAGCGCAAGGCAGAACGTCGCGGTGTCGCGTCGAAGGAGCTCAGCCCCGCGCTGCGCGCGGCGGTCGAGCGAGGTGAACGCTGAGCTCGGCGGCGACGGGCCGCGTGCTCGTGCGCCCCTCGGGCACCGAGCCGCTCGATCCGGGTGCTCGTGGAGGCAGAAAACGGCGAAGGGGTGGCGAGATGAGGCCTGTGCTACGATCGCCGCGCTTGTCGAGAGCGAGCTCGGCCTGGGTGGCTCTGCCGCGGATGCAGACTGTGCGTCGGAGGCTCGAGGCCGGGTCTTTTTCCGTTTAGCGAAGCCTGTTTTCACCGATACGACCGACGCCCCGGCCAGCGGCAGGCCGGGTCAGGAAGGAGCATCCAGCATGTGTGGGATCATCGGTTACGTCGGGAGCCGCGCCTCCAAGGATCTTCTGATCGCGCGGGCTCGAGCACCTCGAGTTCCGGGGCTACGACTCGGCCGGGATCGCTCTGCTCGAGACGGACGGGCTCGAGTACATCCGGGCGGTCGGGAACCTGCCAGAACCTGAAGCGAGGCCGCCGGCCCGAACGGGTCGACGCGCGACGACCGGGCGTCGGCCACACGCGCTGGGCGACGCACGGCGGCGTGAACGAGGACAACGCGCATCCGCTCACCGGCTGCGAGGACAGCAAGCTCGCGATCGTCCTCAACGGGATCGTCGAGAACTACCGCGAGCTCAAGGCCGAGCTCGAGGCCGGCGGGCACGTGTTCTCGTCGCGAGACCGACGCCGAGGTCGTCGCCCACCTGCTCGAGACGTCTACGACGGCGATCTCGTCGCGGCCGTGTGCGCGGTCTACCGCGCGCCTGGAAGGCCACTTCACCTTCGTCGTGATCCACCAGGACGAGCCGGACCGGCTGGTCGGCGTCCGCTGCCAGACGCCGCTCGTGGTCGGCGTCGGCGAGGGCGAGAACTTCTTCGCCTCGAACCTCGCCGCGTTCCTCTCCGAGACGCGCCGGATCGCCTACCCGGATCACGGCGAGGTCGTCGAGATCACGGCCGACGGGCGTGCGGGCGTGGCGCGCCGAGGACGGCACGCCGGTCGAGCTCGAGATCGCAGACGATCGACTGGGACGAGGAGCGCGCCGAGCGCGAGGGCTACGAGACGTTCATGCTCAAGGAGATCTACGAGCAGCCGGAGGGCTTCCGCGAGACGATCGGCGACCGCGTCCGGCACGGCCGGCTCGTGCTCGACGGGCTCGGGATGAGCGAGGAGGAGCTGCGCGAGCTGCAGCCGGATCGTCATCGTCGCCTGCGGCACCGCCTACCACGCAGGCGTCGTCGGGCGGTACGTGATCGAGGAATGGGGCCGCGTGCCGGTCGAGCCCGACGTCGCGAGCGAATGGATCTACCGCAACCCCGTGCTCGGCGAGCACACGCTCGTGATCGGGATCTCCCAGTCGGGTGAGACGCGCGACACGATCCAGGCGATGCAGCTCGCCCGCGAGAAGGGTGCGCGCACCGTCGCGATCACGAACCAGATGGGCTCGCAGATCACCCGCGAGGTCGACTCGGTGCTCTACACGCGCACCGGCCTCGAGGTCGGCGTCGCCGCCTCGAAGACGTTCTCGGCCCAGGTCGGGCTGATGTACCTGATCGGGCTCGAGCTCGCCCGCACCCGCCAGACGCTGCCGGTGGAGGAGATCGAGTTCATCCTCGACGAGGTCTACAAGCTGCCCGAGAAGATGCAGCGGTTCCTCGACGGCGACCATCCCGATCGACGACATCGCGCAGCGCTTCTACCGCGAGCCGTTCTTCCTCTTCCTCGGCCGCCACATCGGGCTGCCGGTCGCGCTCGAGGGCGCGCTGAAGCTGAAGGAGATCTCCTACATCCCGACCGAGGCCTACTCGGCGGGCGAGATGAAGCACGGGCCGATCGCGCTCCTCGAGGAGGGCACGCCCGGTCGTCGTCGTCGCGACCCGCATGGACACCGTGTACGACAAGGTCGTCTCGAACATCCAGGAGACCCGGGCCCGCGGCGCGCACGTGATCGCGATCGCGACCGAGGCAACGAGGACATCCAGCACCATGCGAACGACGTGATCTACGTCCCGAAGTCGCCGGCCTTCCTGCAGGCCGTGCTCGCGACGCTGCCGCTGCAGCTGCTCGCCTACCGGATCGCCCGGCTGCGCGGCCTCAACGTCGACCAGCCGCGGAACCTGGCGAAGACCGTCACCGTCGAGTAGCCGCGGTCGCTAGGCGGCGGCTACGCCGCGAGCTCGGTCGCGGTCTCGGCGCCCACTTCGAGCGCCGTCGCGACGAACGCCTGCGCCGCGGGCGAGTGGTAGCGGTCCTTGTGGCGGGCGATCCCGACCTGCCGCTGGGCGAGGCGAGGGCTCAGGTTCGTGATCCGCACGGTCGTCGTCGTTCGGGTCGACGGCGAGGCGCGGGATGACCGCGACGCCGATCCCGGCGCCGGCGAGGCCCTGGACGACGCCGTTCTCGTCGGAGCGGAACACGAAGTGGGGCTCGCGCCCGGGGCGCGGATCTGCTCGACGACGAGCTCGGTCGCCCGGCAGTTGCGGAACCCGATCAACGGCTGCTCGGCGATCTCGCGCAGCGTCGGGATCCGGCCCGGAGCGCGGGAAGTCCGAGCTCGCCGGCGCTGACGAGCACGTAGTCGTCGCTCAGGAGCAGCAGCGTCTCGAGCCACGGGTTGTCGAGCGGGAGCTGGACGAAGGAGAGGTCGAGGAGCGCCGCGCTCGACCAGGTCGGCGAGCTCGCTGTCGTCGTGCGACTCGCGCAGCTCGACCTCGACGTTCGGCCAGGCCTGCGCAAAGCGCCGCATCACCTCGGGCAGGATCCGCGCGCCGACGCTCTGGAAGATGCCGACGTGGAGCGAGCCTGCCTCACCGGCCGAGAGCGCGGCCAGGTCGGCCTGCGCGGCCTGCAGGCGCGCGACGATCGCGCGGGCGTGGCGGAGCAGGAGCCGGCCCGCCTCGGTCAGCGCCACCGGGCGCGGGCCGCCGGGCCGCTCGATCAGCTGCTCGCCGACGATCCGCTCGAGCGTTGCGATCTGCTGGCTGATCGCAGACTGCGTGTAGCCGAGCTTCACGGCGGCCCGGCCGAACGAGCCCTCGCGTCTCGACCGCGTCGAGCGCGGCGAGATGCCGGAGCTCGACCCCGAGCCAGCGATCGAGCTCGGGTGGTACCGGGTGATCGCTTATCGATCATGTTCTGTAATGGATCATACACCAATTGGATTTGATCTAATGGATACCGGTTGTCGATAATGAGGGCATGTTCGAAGTCATCTTTCTTCATCGGGATTCTCGCCGTCTGCGTGCTCGCCGCCGTTCTACGGCGCCGACTCGCGCTACGACGAGCCCGGCCGGCACCGCCGGAATCTCTGCCATCGCTGCTCTAGCGCTAGTCGGTCGCGGGCGGCCGGCGTAGCCGCTTCAGCTCGGCCTGATGCCGCTTCTCCTCGAGCCGGCGCTCCCGCGAGCCCGCGGTCGGCGCGGTCGCGCTGGCGCCTGCGGCGCGGGCTTGCGCGGCCTCGGCGAGCTGCTCGAGGATCGCGCTCGGTCGCGAGCTCGCGGTTGCGCAGCTGCGAGCGCTCGTCCTGGGCGATCGCGCGCACGAGCGGGCCGAGCCGCTCGAGCACGCGCCGCCGCTCGGCCTCGCTGAGGCCCGGCCGACGCTCTCGACGTCGAAGAGCGCCTCGACCCGCGTCGAGCTCTTCTGCGCGTGCTGGCCGCCGGGCCCGCTCGACCGTGAGAAGCGGAACCGGAGTTCGGAGCGAATAGACTCGACGTCCATGGCGGCGATTCTGCTCGACGTGGACGGGGTGCTGCACGTCTCCGGCGAGCCGATCCCCGGCGCGGTCGATGCGGTGCGGCGGCTGCGCGCGCGCCGGGCACCGCATCCGCTTCGTCACGAACTCGACCACGACCTCGCGGCGCGAGCTCGGCGAGCGCCTCCGCGCGATGGGATTCGGGGTCGACGACGACGAGCTCCAGACGACCGGGCTCGTCGCCGCGCGCGTGCTCGCCGGCAAGCGCGTGCTCGCACTGACGATGCCGGGCCTGCTCGAGGATCTCGAGGGGCTCGCAGCTGATCGGGATGAACGCCGACGCCGTGCTCGTGGGCGGCGCCGACGAGAGCGAGGAGCCCGGGCGGATCTACTCCTACCTCAACCTCAACCGGGCGTTCCTCGAGCTGCATGGCGGGCGCCGAGCTCTACTGCCTGCACCGCAACCGCTGGTGGCAGACGACCGACGGGCCGCGGCTCGACGCGGGCGCGCTCGTCGCCGGGCTCGAGTACGCCGCCGGGATCGAGGCGACCGTGCTCGGCAAGCCGAGCCCCGAGTACTTCGCGGCCGCGCTCGAGGCGATCGACGCCGATCCCGAGCTGACCTGGATGGTCGGCGACGATCTCGAGGGCGACATCGCCGGTGCGCAGACGGCCGGGATGCGCACCGTGCTCGTGCGCACCGGGCAAGTTCCGGCCCGACGACCTCGAGCACACGAGCGTCGCGCCCGACGGGATCGTCTCGTCGATCGCGCAGCTGCCGGACTGGCTCGAGGCGAACCCGTGAGCGGCGCTGATCCGGGTCGGGGTCGACCTGATCGAGATCGAGCGGGTGCGCCGGGCGCTCGACCGGCACGGCGACGGCGTTTCGCGAGCGCTGCTTCACCGAGGCCGAGCGCGCCTACTGCGAGTCGAAGCCGAACCCGGCCCAGCACTACGCCGGCCGCTTCGCGGCCAAGGAGGCGGTCGGCAAGGCGCTCGGCTCGGGCGTCTACTTCACCTGGCGCGAGATCGAGATCCGCGGGCGGCCGAAGCCGGGCGTGCATCTGAGCGGGCGCACCGCGCGGTTCGCCGAGCGGGTCGGCGCCGGGCCAGATCGAGCTCTCGATGACCCACTCCCGCGAGCTGGCCGCGCGCCGTGGCCGTGGTGCGTGTCCGCGGTGACCGCTCGCCGCGTCGAGCTTCCTGCCGCTGCTCACCGCCGAGGAGACGCGCCGCGCCGAGGAGGCGCACGCGGGCCCGCTCGAGGAGCTGATGGAGCGCGCCGGGACGGCGGTCGCCGAGGTCGTGCTCGACCGGTTCCCGGGCCGGGTCGCGGTCGTGTGCGGCGGCGGCAACAACGGCGGCGACGGCCGGGTGTGCGCGCGCGTCCTGCGCGAGCGCGGGCGCGAGGTCGTGCTCGTCGACGGGCTTCGGCGACCTCGGCGAGCCCGACGTGATCGTCGATGCCCTGCTCGGGATCGGGCTCAAGGACGCGCCGCGCGAGGACGTCGCCCGGATGATCGAGCGGATCAACGCGCGCCGGGAAGCCGGTCGTCGCGGTCGACGTGCCGTCGGGCGTGATCGCCTCGACCGGCGAGGTGCCCGGCGAGGCGGTGCGGGCCACCGTCACCGTCACCTTCGGCGCCGCGAAGGTCGGGCTCGCGGTCGCGCCCGGGCCGCTTCCACTCGGGCGCCGTCGTGGTCGCGCACGATCGGGCTCGAGCCGGCAGGTCACGAGCACTGCGCTCGTCACCGCCTCGGTGCTCGCCGAGGTGCCGCGGAAGACGCGCCGAGAGCACGAAGTACCGCGCCGGGTCGGTGCTCGTCGTCGGTGGCTCGCGCGGGCTCACCGGCGCGCCGATGCTGGCGGCGCTCGCGGCCTTCCGCGCCGACGCCGGCTACGTCACGGTCGCGGCTCCCGAGTCGCGCTCCCGGCGCTCGAGGGCGCGCTTGCTGGAGGCGGTCAAGCGGCCGCTGCCGGAGGACACCTCCGGACGGCTGCTGCCGCGCTCGGCCGACGCCGTCCTGGAGGCGGCCGAGCGGGCCAGACGCGGTCGTGCTCGGGCCGGGGCTCGGCCGCAGCGAGGGCACCCGCGAGTCTCGTGCGGCTGCTGCTCGAGCAGATTCCCGGTGCCGGTCGTGCTCGACGCCGACGCGCTCTGGGAGCTCGAGCCGTTCGAGGAGCGCCGGCGCCGACCGTGATGACGCCGCACACGGGCGAGCTCGCGCGGCTGCTCGAGCGGACGCCGGCCGAGATCGACGCGCACCGGCTCGAGGCGGTGCGGCGGGCGGCGTCGCGCTTCGGCTCGGTCGTCGTGCTCAAGGGCGCCGACACGCTCGTCGCCTCCCCGCGCGAGGGCGTGCTCGCCGCGAGCTACGGCCGCCCGTCGCTCGCGACCGCCGGGACGGGCGACGTGCTCTCCGGCGTGATCGCCGCGTTCCTCGCCAAGGGGATGGAGCCGCGGCGGGCCGCTGCCGCGGCGGCGGTCGCGCACGGCCTCGCCTCCCGGCTCGTCGAGCCGCAGGCAGGGCTCGTCGCGAGCGACCTGCTGCCGGCGCTCCAGCGGGCGCTCGGCGGCGAGGGCTGGGAGGTCGACCCGCTCGGCTCTCCGGCTGAGGCTCTAGAGCTCGAACCAAGATCGGGCTCGTCCCTCGGAGCGGCGGTGGGATGGCGGCTCGCGGCCAGCTGGGCTCTCCAGAGGCGGCCTTTAGCTGCGCCCCCATCGAGTCACCGCGAGGCTCCTGCTAGAGCTTCTAAGGCGGAGCGGCGATCTCGAACCGGTTAACGTCAGGAGCTCGGTCGTGACGTCGATGCGGCTGCTCGCGCGCGCGAACAGCCCGGGTGCAAGCGCCTGCGCCCAGGCGACCGGGCGGTACCAGCGCGGCACGAGATCTCGCGCCTGTCCTTCTCGATCGCCTCGAGGATCCGGGCCGGCGACGAAGTCGGGGGTCGCGACGAAGCGGTAGAGGAGCCGCCGGAAACGGCGCGCGCTGCGGGAACCCCGGCGTCTCGACGAAGCCGGGGTTGACCGTGTGCACCGAGATGCCGCGCGGCGGCGAGCTCGACCGCGACCGAGCGCGAGAACGCGAGCTGCGCGTGCTTGGAGGCCGAGTACGGCCCGACGGCGACGAGGCCCGCGACCGAGACGACGTTGACGACGATGCGCGCCGCGGCCGAGCGCCGGCAGAAACGCGCGCAGCACCCAGACCGAGCCGAAGTAGTTCGTCTGCATCAGCTGCCTCGATCAGCTCGGGGGTCGGCGCTCGAGGTAGTCGGTCGCGCCCGGCGATGCCGGCGTTGTTGACGAGCAGGTCGACGCGCCGGATGCCGCTCGAGCACGCGCGCTGCGGCGGCGTCGACCGCGCTCGCGGTCGGAGACGTCGCAGGGCTCGTGCTCGTCGGCTTCGGGCGCGGCGCTGCGCGAGAGGCCGACCACGTGCCAGCCGTCTCGGCGAAGGGCGCGGCAGAGCGCGGCGCCGATCCCGGACGAGGCCCCCGTGACGACCGCGACGCGCATCCTCGCGGCGACAGTACCCGAGGCCGACTAGAGTCGGCGCGTGGACTTCTTCGAGGAAAGCGCGGACTCGTTCTCGGCGTCGCCAACCGCCGCTCGATCGCCTGGGCGATCGCGCAGCGACTCGCCGAAGGCGGCGCGCAGCTCGCCTTCACCTACCAGGGCGAGCGGATCGAGGGCAACGTGCGCGAGCTTGCCGCCACCGTCTCGAGCCCGCTCGTCACCGCGTGCGACGTGCGCTCCGACGAGGACATCGCCCGCGTCTTCGCCGAGGTGGGCGAGGCGTTCGGCGGCCAGCTCGACCTGCTCGTCCATTCGGTCGCCTTCGCCGCCGCCGAGGATCTCGAAGGCCGGTTCACCGACACGCCGCGCGAGCGCTTCTGGATGGCGCTCGACGTGAGCGCCTACTCGCTCGTCGCGTGCACCCGGGCCGCAGAGCCGCTGATGGAGGCGGCCGGCGGCGGCTCGGTCGTGACGATGACGTACCTGGGTGGCGAGCGCGCCGTGCCGCATTACAACGTGATGGGCGTCGCGAAGGCGACGCTCGACTCGAGCGTCCGCTACCTCGCCTGGGATCTCGGCCAGAAGAACATCCGCGTGAACGCCGTCTCGGCCGGCCCGGTGCGGACGCTCGCGGCCCGCTCGATCGCGGGCTTCCCGACGATGGAGGCGATCGTCGAGGAGCGCTCGCCGCTCCACCGCCACATCGAGGCCTCGGACGTCGCCGGCGCCGCCGCCTACCTGCTCGGGGATGAGGCGCGAAACGTCACGGGTACGACGCTGTACGTCGACAGCGGGTACCACGCGATGGGCATGTAGGCGCTCCGGGCGTGCGCGCCAGCAGCGCCATCCTGACCGAGCCGCCGCCGCCGGATGCCGATGCCAGGCTCAGCTACGGCGACGAGCCCCTCCAGTTCGGCGACCTTCGCCTTCCCGACAGCGCAGGCCCCCATCCGCTCGTCGTCGTCGTGCACGGCGGGTACTGGCAGGCGATCTACAACCTGACCCACGCGGGGCATCTCTGTGCCGACCTTCGCGATCACGGGATCGCCACCTGGAACATCGAGTACCGCCGGATCGGGGATCCGGGTGGCGGGTATCCAGGGACACTGGGAGACGTCTCCGCCGCGTTCGACCACGTCCGCGATCTCGCGAGGAGCTATCCGCTCGACCTTGACCGCATCGCGGTCTTTGGCCATTCAGCGGGAGGCCAGCTGGCGCTGCTCGCCGCCGCGCAGGGCCGGCTTCCCGTGCGGGCGGTGGTCTCCGCGGCAGGTGTCGTCGACCTCCACGCCACCGATCGACGAGGAGACGACCAGGGGCTGATTGCGCGCTTCCTCGGAGGAGCGCGCGATCGGGTGCCCGAGCGCTGGCAGCAGGCCTCGCCAATGCAACAGCTACCTCTCGGCTTTCGCCAGATCCTCGCGGTCGGCACCGCCGACGTCCACCTCGGCCCGAACGAGACGTACGCGGAGGCCGCCCGCGAGGCAGGCGACGAAGTCGAGTTCATGGCCTTTGAAAACGCGGGGCATTTCGAGCTCGTCGATCCGGTGACGGCCGAGTGGAGCCGTCTGCGAGTGCGCCTGGTGGAGCTCCTCGCGGTCTAGACGACCTCGAGCCCGTCGAGGCTCGGGTCGGCCGGCGGCAGCTTCGGGTCGAGCCGCTCGAGCGTGTCGACGAGGATCTCGGCCACGAGCAGGTTGCGCGACCAGTTGTGGTCGGCCGGAACGACGTACCAGGGTGCCCATTCGGTGGAGGTCTCCTGAATCGCCTCCTCGTAGGCCTCCGTGTAGTCGCCCCAGAGCTTCCGGTCCTCGAGGTCGCCGCGCCGGAACTTCCAGTGCTTCTCGGGATTGTCGAGGCGCTCCTGCAGCCGTGCGCGCTGCTCGTCGCGCGAGAGGTGCAGGAAGACCTTGACGACGGTCGTGCCCTCGTCGGTGAGCATGTGCTCGAAGGCGCGGATGTGCTCGTAGCGCGGCCGCCAGACCCGCTCGGGCGACGATCTTGCGCACCCGGACGGCGATCACGTCCTCGTAGTGCGAGCGGTTGAAGATCGCGAGCTCGCCGCGTGCCGGGCAGACGGCGTGCACCCGCCAGAGGAAGTCGTGGGCGAGCTCGGGCTCGGTGGGCTCGCGGAAGGAGACGACGCGGCAGCCCTGCGGGTTGACGCCGGCGAGGATGTGGCGGATCGTCCCGTCCTTTCCCGCCGCGTCCATGCCCTGGAGCACGAGGACGACCGAGCGGCGCGCCTCGGCGAAGAGGCGGTCGTGAAGCACCGTGAGGCTGCTCGACGAGAGCCTGGAGGCGCACGATCCCCGCCATCTTGTCGTCGGCGCGCCGAGCCGCGCGTCGGGATCGCGGCGGTCGAGATGAGGCGCCGAGCCCGGCTCTACTCGGAGCTCGCTGCAGGAGGCGGGACGACGTCATCCCGGGCATTCTCGCGCGCGCGGGCCTCTAGGGCGAGAGTGGGAGCGGCCGGCGCTCCACGGGTGAGGAGTGGATCAGCGAGGTCGTCGTCCGGCCGTAGGGCGTGAAGCGGTCGAGGATCGGCTCGAGGTCGTCGATCGAGCGCAGGTGGAGCTTCACGAAGTAGCAGTCCTCGCCGGTGATGCGATGGCACTCGACGACCTCGGGCGTCTCGCGGGCGAGCTCCCGGATCCGCTCGAGCTGACTCGTCGCGGGCGCGATCCGGACGATCGCCGCGAGCGGGTAGCCGATCGCCTTCGGGTCGACCGTCGGCGTGGTATCCCGTGATCACCCCGGAGGCCTCGAGGCGCTGGACGCGCTCGGCGACGGCAGGCGCCGAGAGGTTGACGCGGCGGCCGAGCTCGGCGATCGAGAGCCGTGGCGTCGGCCTGCAGCTCCTCGACGATTCGGCGGCTCGTCGCGTCCACGATCGAAGGGATCATAGGTCGATGACGGGCAGAAGTCACGACGAAATCGCAAGGGCGCGACGGTCGAAAGAGCTTGCGATCGCTGTGGCGGATCTGCCGGTTTCGAGGCAGAATTCGAGGGGATGTCAGCCACGTCCTCTGCCCGCGCGGGCCCGCAGCCGGATCGAGGACGCGCCCGGCTCCGCCTACTTCGTCGGGAGCGCCGTCTTCCACTACCTCGGGCCCGCGTTCGCCGTCCTGCTCTTCGCGCGCGTGGCGCCGCTCGGGGTCGCCTGGCTCCGGATCGCGACCGCCGCGGCCGTGTACGCGGCCTGGCGGCGACCCTGGCGGCTCTGGCCGGGGCTCGATCGAGCGGCGTGGCGCGACGATCGCCGGGATGGGCGTCACGCTCGCGTCGATGAACGGCTGCTTCTACCTCGCGATCGCGCGCCTGCCGCTCGCGACCGTGGCGGCGATCGAGTTCGTGCCCGTCGTCGGCCTCGCGGCGCTCGGTGCGCGCACGGCACGAAACGGCGCCGCGCTCGCGGTCGCGGTCGGCGGAGTCGCGCTGCTGACGCACGTGCAGCTCGGCGGGCAGCGCCGCTCGGCTTCGCGCTCGCCTTCGCGAACGCCGGGCTCTTCGCCCTGTACATCACGCTTGCCCACCGCGTCTCGCGCCTCGAGCACGCTCGGCGGGATCGACGGGCTCGCCACGGCGATGCTCGTCGCGATGGCTCGTCGTCACACCGCTCGGGATCGTCGAGGCGTGGCCGCGCCCTCGGCGATCCCGTTGCGCTCGGCGCCGGGCTCGGCGTCGGCGTCACCTCGTCGGTCGTCCCGTACGTCTGCGACCAGCTCGCGATGGCGCGCATGGCCCGCTCCACCTACGCGCTGCTCGTCGCGCTCCTACCGGCGACCGCCGACGGTCGATCGGCCTGGTCGTGCTCGCGCAGGTGCCGCGCCCGCTCGAGCTCGCCGCGATCGCGCTCGTGATCGGCGGAGTCGCGCTCCACCGTGAGCCCGAGGCGCCGCTAGCCGAGCAGCAGCGCGAGCAGCGCCTTCTGCACGTGCAGGCGGTTCTCCGCCTCGTCCCAGACGGCGGAGTGATCGCCGTAGAGCGCGCCCGGCGTGATCTCCTCGCCGGGATGGGCCGGCAGGCAGTGGAGGACGACCGCGCTCGGGTGCGGCGATCGCGAGCAGCGCCTCGTCGAGCCGGTAGGGCTCGAGGTCGCGCAGCCGCTGCTCGCGCGTCTCCTCCTGGCCGAGCGAGACCCAGATGTCGGTGACGAGGACATCGGCGCCCGCGGCCGCCTCGCGCGGGTCGCGGACGAGCCGGAGCGGGGTGTCCGGCCGGCGGCTCGTAGCCCTCCGGGCAGGCGGCGACGACCTCCATCCCGGTCAGCTTCGCCATGTTGCGCGAGCGAGACGAGCACGTTCGTGCCGTCGCCGACCCAGGCGACCTTCACGCCCTCGAGGCCGCCGAGGCGCTGGCGGATCGTGAGCGCGTCGGCGAGGGCCTGGCAGGGATGCTCGACCGAGGTGAGCGCGTTGATCACCGGGATCTCGGCCTCGGCCGCCCACTGCTCGAGCTCGTCGTGCGAGAGGATGCGGATCGCGAGCGCGTCGAGGTAGCGGGAGAGCACGTGCGCGGTGTCGCTCGAGCGACTCGCCGCGCGAGAGCTGCATCTCCTGCGGGCGTCAGCGTGACGAAGCCGCCGCCGAGCTGGACGATCGCGACCGCGAACGAGATGCGCGTGCGCGTCGAGGGCTGGCCGAAGATGAGGCCGAGCGTGCGGCCCGGAAGGCGCTGGCGTGCGGTCGAGCTTCAGCTCCTCGGCGAGGTCGAGGATCGCCTCGGCCTCGGCCGGGACGAGATCGGCGATCGTGAGCAGGTCGCGGCCGGCGAGCGAGACGGGTAGCGGCGACTTCATCGCCATCGCTCTTTCGCCGCCTCGACCGCCGCCCCTACGTCGCCGAGCCGCGGGCCGCGTCGCTCGCCGGCGGCTCGAACGTGCCGGCGCGGACCTCGGCGGCGACCTGCTCGTGGGCGTCGCGGAAGGGCACGCCGTCGCGCACGAGCGCCTCGGCGGCGTCGGTGGCGCGCAGGAGCGGGTCGGCGCAGGCGGCGGCGAGCCGCTCGCGGTCGAAGGCGAGCCCGCGCGACGAGCACGCTCAGCGCCGCGAGCGCGACGGCGCACGTCGGCGCGCGCCGCGAACACCGGCGCCTTGTCCTCCTGCAGGTCGCGGTTGTAGGCGAGCGGCAGCCCCTTGACCGTCGCGAGCAGGCCGGTGAGGCGGCCGATCGCGGTGCCGGCCTTGCCGCGGGCGAGCTCGGCGACGTCGGCGTTGAGCTTCTGCGGCATCATCGAGGAGCCGGTCGCGGCGTCCTCGGGCAGCCGGGCGAAGCCGAACTCGCGAGCTCGTCCAGAGCACGAGCTCCTCGCCGATCCGCGAGAGGTGCGTGAAGAGCACCGCGGCCGCGTAGAGGTAGTCGAGCGCGAAGTCGCGGTCGGCGACCGCGTCGATCGTGTTGCGCATCGGGTTCGGGTGGCGGCGGCAGCGGCAGGGTCGAGCCCGCGAGCGCGCCGGCTCCGAGCGGCGAGGGGGCCGCCTGGGCGCCCGCGAAGCGAAGCCGGTCGCGGTCGCGCTCGAGCATCTCGACCCAGGCGAGCAGGTGGTGGCCGAGCGTGACGGGGATCGCGCGCTGCAGGTGCGTGTAGCCGGGCATCGGCGTCGCGGCCTCGGCCTCGGCCGCGCGTCGAGGATCGCGTGCGACGAACGCCGCGAGCGCCTCCTCGCCCTCGGCGCAGGCGTGCGCGACGTAGAGGCGGAACGCCGCCGCGACCTGGTCGTTGCGCGAGCGGCCCGCGTGGATCTTGCGGCCGAGCGTCGCCGAGCAGCCGCTCGATCGCCGAGTGGACGTCCTCGTCGGCCTCCTCGAGGTCGTCGAGCGTGATCGACGCGAGGCGCTCCTCGACCTCGGCGAGCTCGGCCGGCCGAGAGCAGGCCGGCGGCCTCGAGCCGCCGCGCGTGGATCAGCCGTGCCCTTCGAGGTCGTAGGGCAGGAGCTCGTCGTCCTGCGGCGCGCAGGAACTCCCACACCTCGGGCGCGAGCGGCGTCGCCGACCCGCCCGGCCCAGAGCGTCATCGCCGCTCCTCACGCGCCGAGCTCCGAGCGGGTCCGGGCGCCGGCGGCGGCGAGAGCCGGAGCCGCCGCTGCTCGGCGAGCATCCGCTGGGTGTCGGCGATGTCGTTGACCTGCACGGCGAGCTGGCCGATCCGGTCGGCGGCGGTGAACGCGGTCGCGCTCCGCTCCATGCTCAGGCGCTCCGGGTCGTAGGTGACCGCCTCGCCGCGCGTGTCGAGGATCGTGTAGTCGTCGCCGCGGCGCAGCTCGAGCGTCACCTCGCCGGTGACGACCGCCGCGACCCAGGGCTGCAGCGCGTCGCGGAGCATCAGCGCCTGCGGGTCGAACCAGCGGCCCTCGTAGAGCAGCCGTCCGAGCCGCCGCCCGTGCTCGGCGTAGGCCTCGAGCGTCGCCTCGTTGTGGATCGCGGTCAGGAGCCGCTCGTAGGCGATGTGCAGGAGCGCCATCCCGGGCGCCTCGTAGATGCCGCGGCTCTTGGCCTCGATGATCCGGTTCTCGATCTGGTCGGACATGCCGAGCCCGTGGCGGCCGCCGACGGCGTTGGCCTGGCGGATCACGCTCGACCGGGTCGGCGCTCTCGAGCCCGCCGACCGAGACCGGGATGCCGTGCTCGAAGCGCGATCGTGACCGTCTCCGGGCTCGATCTCGACCGCGGGGTCCCAGTGGGCGACGCCCATGATCGGCTCGACGATCTTCATGCTCGTCGAGAGCAGCTCGAGGTCCTTCGCCTCGTGGGTCGCGCCGAGCAGGTTGGCGTCGGTCGAGTAGGCCTTCTCGACCGAGCTGCCGTGCGGCAGCCCCTCGGCCGCGAGCCACTCGCTCATCTCCTTGCGGCCGCCGAGCTCGGAGACGAAGGCGCTCGTCGAGCCAGGGCTTGTAGATCCGCAGCGCGGGGTTCGCGAGCAGCCCGTAGCGGTAGAAGCGCTCGATGTCGTTGCCCTTGTAGGTCGAGCCGTCGCCCCAGATCTCGACGCCGTGCTCGTGCATCGCGCGCACGAGCAGCGTCCCGGTGACCGCGCGGCCGAGCGGGGTCGTGTTGAAGTAGCGGCGGCCCGCGGTCTGGATGTGGAACGCGCCGCACTGCAGCGCGGCGAGCCCCTCGCGGGCGAGCGGCTCGCGGCAGTCGACGAGCACCGCGTCCTCGGCGCCGTACGCGGCGCGCGCGCTCGGGCACGGCGTCGATGTCCGGCTCGTCGTACTGGCCGAGGTCGGCGGTGAAGGCGTACGGGAACGGCGCCCTTCTCGCGCATCCAGGCGAGGGCGCAGCAGGTGTCGAGCCCGCCCGAGAAGGCGATCCCGACCCGCTCGCCGACGGGGAGCGAGCTCGAGGATCCGGCCGCCGCCGTTGCTCGCCGGGCCGTCACTCGACTGTCGCCGTCGCCCATGTCGCCCTCGAGGTAGTGGGTGAAGTCGTCGGCGAGCTCGGAGGCGCTCGAGCCGTCTCGCAGGGCGACGAAGATCGTGTTGTCGCCGGCGACCGTCCCGGCGACGTCCGGGCAGGCTCGCCTCGTCGATCGCATCGGCGAGCGCGGCGGCGAAGCCGCGCGGGGTGTGGATCACGAGCAGCGCGCCGGTCGGGATCATCGCCCCGGCCCAGCTGCGGAGCGCCGGTCGCGAGCTGCTCGAGCCGGCGGAGGTCGGCCGCGCCCGGCTGCGCGTAGATCAGCCGCCCGTTGCCGTTTCGCACCTTCACGAGCCCGAGCTGGGCGACGTCGCGCGAGACGGTCGCCTGCACCGCGTCGATGCCCTCGTTCGCGGAGCGCCTCGGCGAGCTCGGCCTGGGTCGAGATGTGGCGCGTCTCGACGAGGTCGGAGGATCGCCCCCTGCCGCTCGAACTTGGTCGTCATCGCGAGCGTCTCCCGGAGCAGGTCGATCCCGAGGTCGGCCTCGGCCTCCGAGATCGTGAGCGGCGGGCGTGAGGCGGAGCGCGGTCTCGCCGGCGGTGCCGACGAGCAGGTTGTGCTCGAGCGCCGCGTGGGCGACCGGGCCCGGCCGGCCGGCCGAGCTCGACCGCGAGCAGCAGGCCGGCGCCACGGACGTCCTCGGAGCTGCGCCTCGAAGCGCTCGCCGATCGCGCGCACGTGCGCGAGCAGGTCGTCGTCGATCGTCTCGACGACCGCGCAGGCCGCGGCGCACGAGACCGGGTTGCCGCCGAAGGTCGAGGCGTGGTCGCCGGGGACGAAGCCGGTCGGGGCGGTGTCGGAGACGAGCAGCGCGCCGATCGGGAGCCCGTTCGCGAGGCCCTTCGCGAGCGTGAGCGCGTCGGGCCGCACGCCGTGGCGCTGCCAGGCGAAGAACTCGCCGGTGCGGCCGACCCCGGTCTGCACCTCGTCGAAGATCAGCATCGCGTCGTTCTCGTCGGCGAGCGAGCGGGCCTCCTCGAGCGTCTCGGTCGAGAGCGGATGCACGCCGCCCTCGCCGAGCACGGGCTCGAGCACGATCGCGGCCGTCTCGGCGCCGACCGCGTCGGCGAGCGTCTCGGGCGTCGCGAAGCGGACGCCGGGGACGAGCGGCTCGAACGGCGCGCGCTTCTTGCCGGCTGCCCGGTGATCGAGAGCGCGCCCATCGTCCGCCCGTGGAACGAGCCCTCGAGCGCGACGAGCTCGTGCTTGCCGGTCGACTTGCGCGCCCACTTGAGCGCCGCCTCGACCGCCTCGGTGCCCGGAGTTGCAGAAGAACGCGTGCGCGCCGCCGAACCGCTCCGAGAGCGCGCGCGCGAGGTTCTCCATCGGCTCGGTCGAGTAGAGGTTCGAGACGTGCCAGAGCCGCTCGAGCTGCTCCTTCGCCGCCTCGAGCGGCGCCGGGTGGCAGTGCCCGAGGCTGACGACGGCGATCCCCGCGACGAGGTCGAGGTAGCGCTGGCCGTCGTCGGCGATCAGCCAGGAGCCCTCGCCGTCGACGAACGTGACCGGGAAGCGGGCGTACGTCGGGAGCAGCGGCGTGCCGGTGAGGACGTTCATGCGCGCCGGCACCTCGCCGGCCCGCGCCGATCGTGCGGCCGATCGAGGCCGGCACGCCGCCGCGCGCGGCGGTGACGGCCGCGCCGAGCTTGGGGATGATCCCGCCCTCGAGCGTGCCGCTCGCGAGGAGCTCTGCGGCGGCGTCGAGCGCCGATCGCGTCGACGACCTCGCCGTCGAGGATCAGCCCGTCGACGTCGGTGAGGAAGAGCAGCGCGTCGGCGTCGATGCCCGAGCGCGATCGCCGCCGCGGCGTCGTCGGCGTTCACGTTCAGCGGGCCCTGCCGCGATCGGGGCGACCACCGGGATCTTCCCGGCCTCGAGCGCCGCCGACGATCGCCGGGAGCGCGCGAGGGCCGCGCCTCGCCGACGAGCCCGAGCTCCGGCACCGGCGTCGGCCTCGAGGCCGATCTCGTCGCCGAACAGCGGCACGGCGCGCTCGCCGATCGCTGCGCAGAGCGCTCGCGTTGACCGCTGCAGCGAGGCGCGCACGATCGCGAGCCCCTCGGGCTCGTCACGCGCCGGCCGCCGACGAACTCGACGGGGATGCCCGGCGCGCTCCATCTCGAGCGAGATCTGCGGGCCCGGCTCCGTGGACGACGCAGACCTCGTCGGTCGCGGCCAGCTCGAGCACCGCCTCGGCCGAGCGGCTCGGCGACCGCGCCGCCGACCTTGACGACGAGCACGGCTCATGTCCGGTAGTCCGCGTTGATGCGGACGTAGTCGTAGGAGAGGTCGGTCGTGAGGTAGCCGGCGCGGCCCTCGCCGAGGCCGAGCTCGAGCTCGATCGTGCAGCTCGGGCCCGAGACGTCGGGCTCGACGTCGGTCGGCGCGCCCTGGTCGAGCACGACCGTGCCGTTGTAGCGCAGCGTGACCCGGTCGGCGTCGACCGAGGCGTAGCCGCCGTCGAGCGGGGCGCTGCCGGCCGCCATCAGGACGCGGCCCCAGTTCGCGTCGTGGCCGAAGAGCGCCGTCTTCACGAGCGGCGAGGTCGCGATCCGGCGGGCGATCGCCCTCGCCTGCGCGTCGTCGACGGCGCCGCTGACGTTGATCTCGGCGAGCACGGTGATCGCCCTCGCCGTCGGCGACGACCTGCCGGGCGAGGTCGGCGCAGACCTCGGCGAGCGCGGCCGAGAAGGCCGCGTCGGTCTCGGGCGTCCGGGTGACGCCGCTCTCGCCGTTCGCGAGCAGGATCACGCAGTCGTTGGTCGAGGGCTCGCCGTCGACCGAGATCGCGTTGAACGACACGCTCGACCGCCGGGCGGAGGAAGCTCGAGCGCCTCGCCCGGCTCGAGCGGGTAGTCGGTCGTGACACGGCGAGCATCGTCGCCAGGTCGGGGTGGATCATCCCCGAGCCCTTCGTCATCCCGCCGACCGTGAACCCGTCCCGCGAGACCGCAGCCTCCTTCGCGCGCGTGTCGGTGGTCATGATCGCCTCGGCCGCGTCGGCGCCGCCAGCCTCCGACAGAGCGCCGCACGGCCGGGTCGAGCCCGGGAAGCAGCTTGTGGAGCGGCAGCCGGGCGCCGATGATCCCGGTCGAGAGGACGAGCACCTCCTCGGCGTCGAGCGTCGAGCAGCCGGCCCGCCTCGGCCGCGGTCGCGAGCGCGTCGAGCTTGCCGCGCTCGCCGGTGGCGGCGTTCGCGATCCCCGAGTTGATCACGACCGCCTGCGGGTCGGCGAGCGCGAGATGCTCGCGGGAGACCTGCAGGCAGGCCGCCTGCACCTGGTTGCGCGTGAACATCGCGGCGCCGACGGCATGGGGCACCGAGCGGACGATCGCGAGATCCTTCCGCTCGCGCCGCCGGATCCCCGCGGCGACGCCCGAGGCGACGAACCCCTTGGCGGCGGTGACGCTCATCCCCGCCTCCTCACACCAGCACGCTCTCGAGCCGCAGCCCCGCCGTCTCGGGATGCCCGAGCGCGAGGTTCGCGTTCTGGATCGCCTGGCCCGGCCGCGCCCTTGCCGAGGTTGTCGATCGCGCAGATGACGATCGTGATGCCGGTCTGGCCGTCGGTGAAGACGCCGATCTCGGCCGAGTCGGTTCCCTGGAGCCGCCGGATCTCGGGCTCGACCCCTTCGGGCAGCACCCGCACGACCGTCGCTGCCCGCGTAGGCGCTCTCGACCAGCGCGCGGGCGTCGGCCTCCGTGCGCAGGTAACAGGTCGCGAGCAGGCCGCGGCGCACCGGCAGCAGGTGCGGGACGAAGGCGATCGGGAAGCCCAGCACCTGGGCGATCTCCGGCGCGTGGCGGTGCGCGCCGACGGCGTAGGGCGCGAAGCTCTCGAGGACGGCGCCCGCGTGCGAGCGGTCGCGCAGCGATCTTGCCGGCGCCCGGTCATCCCCGACTTGGCGTCGACGATCACGTCGCCCTCGATCGACCTCGCGGAGCGGCGCGAGCGCGAGCAGCGTCGCGGTGGCGTAGCAGCCGGGATTCGCGATCAGGTTGCCCTCGGCGGGGTGCACCTCGGGGAGCCCGAAGCTCCAGGCTCCCGGCGCGACCCCGTACCACTCGCGCGCCAGCGCCTCGTCGGTCGAGCCGGTGCACGCCCCCGAGGTCGATCACGACCGCGTCCTCCGGCGGCGCGAACGCGGCCGCCGCCTCGTTGCCGAGGCAGAGGAAGATCGAGCTCGGCGCCGCTCGCCGCCGGCCTCGCGGTTCGCGACGAACATCGGGAGGTCCCGTTCAGGCGCGGGTCGAGCGCGCTGGGCGGGCCGCCCGGCGAGCGAATCGGAGCCGAGCGCGACGAGCTCGAGGCCTGGGTGGCGGAGCACTCTGTCGAGCGTCTCCTGTCCCGTGTAGCCCGCGGAGCCGAGGATCGCGACCGTGGTCATGATTTGCGTATTATGCACATCCGATGGAATCTATGCAGGAGCGGGAGCGAGGCAGCGCCGGGACGCACATGGCGCACCTCGTGCTCGAGGACGGCACGGTGCTCGCCGGGCGCTCGGTCGGCGCGCTCGGGCGTCGCCTCGGGCGAGGCCTGCTTCACGACCGCGATGACCGGCTACGAAGAGGCCGTCACCGACCCGAGCTACGTCGCGCAGGTGCTGTGCTTCTCCTACCCGCTGATCGGCACCTACGGCGTCGACGAGTCGCGGATGGAGTCCGAGCCGCGTGCAGTGCGAGGCGGTCGTGATGCGCGATGCCCGGCCCGCGTTCGCCGCCTGGCTCCGCGAGAAGGGCGTCGTCGCCCTGACCGACGTCGACACGCGCACGCTCGTGCGCCGGATCCGCGACGGCGGCGTCCTGCGCTGCGCGCGTCGGCGATGCCCCCGTCGAAGAGCTGCACGCGCGCGCGCTCGCCGAGCCGCCCATCGACGGCCGCCCGCTCGACCGGCAGGTCGGCGCGACCGAGCCGTTCTCGGTCGGGGCAGGCCCGCGGGTCGTCGTCGTCGACCTCGGCGTCGAAGCGCTCGATCCCGCGCCGGCTCGCCGACGCCGGGCTCGAGGCCTACGTCGTGCCCGGGTCCTGGGACGCCGACGCGATCCTCGAGGCCGAGCCACGGGTCGTGCTGATCGCGAACGGCCCGGGCGACCCCGCCGTCCTCGGCGAGCAGGTCGAGACGATCCGCAACCTGCTCGGGCGCGTGCCGCTCTTCGGCGTCTGCCTCGGGCCACCAGCTGCTCGGGCTCGCGCTCGGCCACCGCACCTTCAAGCTTCCGTTCGGCCATCGCGGCGCCAACCATCCGGTCCGCGACGTCGCGACCGGCCGCGTGCTCGTCACCGTCCAGAACCACGGCTTCGCCGTGATCGCCGAGGGCGACATCTCGCACGTCTCGCTCAACGACGGCACCTGCGAGGGGCTCGCGGGCGACGGCTTCGAGAGCGTGCAGTTCCATCCCGAGGCGTCGCCCGGCCCACTCGACGCGCTTCCCTTCTTCGACCGCCTGGCGCAGACGTGCCGAAGCGCACCGACCTTCGCTCGATCCTGATCCTCGGCTCCGGGCCGATCCGGATCGGCCAGGCCTGCGAGTTCGACTACTCGGGCGCCCAGGCCTGCCGGGTGCTGCGCCGCGAGGGCTACCGGGTGATCCTGGTGAACTCGAACCCGGCGACGATCATGACCGACCCGGAGTGGGCCGACGCGACCTACCTCGAGCCGCTCGACCCCGAGACGGTCGCCCAGGTGATCGAGCGCGAGCATCCCGACGCGATCCTCCCGACGCTCGGCGGCCAGACCGCGCTCAACCTGGCTGTCGCGCTCGCTCCGCTTGCGAAGACGCTCGGGATCGAGCTGATCGGCGCCGACCTGGAGGCGATCCAGCGGGCCGAGGATCGCGAGCTCTTCCGCACGACGGTGCACGGCGTCGGGCATCCCGACGCCGCGGAGCATCGTCGCCCACTCGCCCGACATCGACTTCCCGGTGCCGGCGATCGTCCGCCCTGCGTTCACGCTCGGTGGCACCGGCGGCGGGATCGCCTGGACGGCCGAGGAGCTCAGCGGCGTCGATCGCGCAAGGGGCTCGCGGCGAGCCCGGTCGGCCAGGTGCTCGTCGAGGAGTACCTCTCGGGCTGGCAGGAGCACGAGCTCGAGGTGATGTGCGACGCCCGCGGGAACGCGGTCGTCGTCTGCTCGATCGAGAACCTCGACCCGATGGGCGTGCACACAGGCGACTCGTGGACGATCGCGCCCCAGCAGACGCTGCCCGACCCGGTCTACCAGCAGCTGCGCGAGGCAGCGTTCGCAACCGCGCGGGCCGTCGGCGTGGCGACCGGCGGCGCGAACGTCCAGTTCGCGGTTCACCCCGAGAGCGGCGAGTACCGCGTGATCGAGATGAACCCGCGCGTCTCGCGCTCCTCGGCGCTCGCCTCGAAGGCGACCGGCTTCCCGATCGCGAAGCTCGCGGCGCTGCTGGCCGTCGGGTTCACGCTCGACGAGCTCCCCAACGACATCACCGGCAAGACGACCGCTGCGTTCGAGCCGGCGCTCGACTACGTCGCGGTCAAGGCGCCGCGGTTCGACTTCGAGAAGTTCCCCAGCTCCTCGCGGCTGCTCGGTGCCGAGATGCGCGCGGTCGGTGAGGCACTCGGTCTCGGGCGGACGTTTCGAGAGGCGTTCCTGAAGGCGATGGACGGCCGCGAGGCGCCGCCGGTCGTCTTTCCGGCGAATGACCGAGAGCTCGTGGCGCTGGCCTCGGAGCCCGTCGCCGAGCGCTGGGACCTGCTGCTCGAGTGCGCTCGCCGCGGCCTCGACCTGCCGGGCATCCACCCGTATTTCGCCGAACGGCCTGCGCGATGCCGCGCAGCCAGACGCCCAGTCAAGCGCCAAAGCTCGCGGCAAGCCGGCACGGCTTGCCGTCGACTCGTGCGCGGGCGAGTTCGAGGCGCGCACGCCGTACTACTACGTCACGCACGAGGGCCTCGACGAAGGCCCGGAGCCGTCGGGACGCGCCGTGATCGTGCTCGGCGGCGGGCCGAACCGCATCGGCCAGGCGATCGAGTTCGACTACTGCTGCGTCCACGCTGTGCAGGCGCTGCAGAAGCTCGGATACGAGGCCGTGCTGATCAACTCGAACCCGGAGACGGTCTCGACCGATTACGACACCTCCGACCGGCTGTACCTCGAGCCGCTCGTCGAGCGAAACGTCCTCGACGTCTGCGCGCTCGAGCAGCCCTTCGGCGTCGCGGTCTCGTTCGGCGGCCAGACCCCGCTCGGCTCGCACCGGCCTGGCGGCGGCCGGGTTCCCGCTGCTCGGCGATCCGCTCGATGCGATCGACGCCGCCGAGGACCGCGGCCGGTTCGCGACGCTCGCCGGCGAGCTGGCGCCCGAATGGGGAGTGGCCGCGAACGCCGAAGAGGCCCGGGAGATCGCCCTTCGCCTCGGCTACCCGGTGCTCGTTCGACCGCATTTCGTGATCGGCGGGCGCGGGATGCACGTCGCTCATTCCGCCGACGAGCTTCGGGTCGAGGGCCCGTGCCTCGTCGACCGCTACCTCGAGGGCGCGCTCGAGCTCGACGTCGACGCCCTCTGCGACGGCAACGGCGCCTGGGTCGCAGCCGTGCTCGAGCATGTCGAGCCGACAGGGGTGCACTCCGGCGACTCGGCCTGCGTCCTACCGGGCCCGTCCGTCTCCGAGCGGCTCGAGCTCGAGATCCGCGAGGTTGCGTCGAGGATCGCCGCCGGCCTCGGAGCCCGGGGCCTGCTCAACCTCCAGCTCGCGGTCACGGGCGGCAAGCTCTGGGTGCTCGAGGCGAATCCGCGCGCCTCGCGGACGGTGCCCTTCGTGGCCAAGGCGACAGGCATCCCGCTCGTCGAGCACGCCGTGCGGCTCCTACTCGGTGAGCCACTCGAGGCGCTCGGGCTTCCCGAACGGGCCAGGCCGTCACGCGCCTGGGCGAAGGAGGCGGTGTTCCCTGCCGAGCGGTTCCCGGGAGCGGCGACCCGGGGCCCCGAGATGCACTCGACCGGAGAGGTGATGGCGGGAGCGGCAACCGTTGCCGGGGCCTACTCCCGCGCGATCCGGGCTGCCGGACGCTCGAGCCGCGGCGGGCTCATCGGCCCGCCGCTGCAGGCCGCGGCGGTGCAGTCCCCGGCACTATCGTAGGTCGCGATGGACGAGATCCTCGAGGCGATCGAGGAGGCGGCGGCGGCGGGCGAGCAGGTGGCTGTAGCCACGGTCGTCTCGACGATTCGCTCGGCCCCGCGCCAGCCGGGCGCGAAGATGGCGATCCGCGAGAGCAGGCGCTTTGTCGGCTCGGTCTCGGGCGGCTGCGTCGAGGCCGATGTGGTCGAGCGCGCGACTGCGCTCTTCGCCGGCGGTGAGCCGGCCCTCGTGCACTACGGCGTCGCCGACGCCGACGCGTGGGAGGTCGGGCTCTCGTGTGGTGGTGAGATCGATGTTTGGCTCGAGCTCGCAGACCCTTCACTGTGGCGTGACGTCGCCGAAATGCTCGAAGCCGGCGAGGTCGGCACGCTCACGACGAGCACGGCGACGGGGGCAAAGCGGCTCGAGCGCGGCGTCCTCGAGCAGACCATGCTCCGAGAGGACGGGACGTTCGTCGAGGGAATCGAGGGGCCCCTGCGCGTCGTCGTCTTCGGCGCCGCTGCTGCCGCCGAACACCTCTGCGCCTACGGGCGGGAGCTCGGCTGGCAGACGACGGTCGTCGACGCGCGTCCGGCCCTTGCGACCGCCGAGCGCGTTCCCAGCGCGACCGTGGTCCTGAACGCCTGGCCCGACAGGTCGCAGAGCTGATCGACGACCGCACCGCGGTCGTCACGCTGAGCCACGAGGAGCGGCTCGACATACCCGCGATCGCCGCCGCCCTCGAGCGCAAGGCGCGCTACATCGGCGCGATCGGCGCGAAGCGCACCCAGGAGCGCAGGCGGGCTTCGCTCCTCGAGCTGGGGTTCCCGGAGAGCGACCTGGAGCGCATCCACGGGCCGGCCGGCCTCGATCTCGGCGGCCGGTCGCCGGCGCAGGTCGCCCTCTCGATCGCAGCCGAGATCGTCGCAGTCACCTCGGGCGGGCAGGCGGCCTAGCTTCCCTTCGAGGCTGGTCGACCGGCCTCAGGCGGTTGCGCTGGGCTGCGGAGTGCTGGGCCGCGGAGTGCTGGCGCGGAGTCTGGCTGCGAGTGCCGGGCTACGAGTGCTGGGCTGCGGAGTCTGGGCTGCCGAGTGCCGGGCTACGAGGTGCCGGGCTGCGGAGTGCCGGGGCGCGGTGAGCCTCCGAAGAAGCTCCGCCCGAAGCCTCCACTCGAGCGCGTGCCGTCGACGATGCCCGTGACGGTCTGCGTGAGGACCGATTCGATCTGCTGCTCCTGAGCCTTCGACAGTCTCCCCGAGGTGACGCTCGCGTCGAGCGCCTTCTTCTCGGCGGCGACAACGGCAGCGATGAGCCCGGCGCTCGACTTGCCGCGGCTCTTCGCGACCTGCGCGAGCGTCTGGCCCTTCGCCAGGTCGCCGCGAAGCGTCGAGGCGTCGACGCCTAGGTAGCCGGTCACCGAAGCGAGGCCCTGCCCGAAGAGACCGAAGGCGAAGCCGATGCCGCCCGCACCGATGCCGGCGCCGATCGCGGGCCGCCCACCGGTTCCCTCCTCGCCGCCGACGCCGCCGCCGAAGCCGCGTCCGCCGAGCCTGCCGCCGAGCCCGAAGCCGCCGACGCCGGCGCTCGGGCGCACCGCGATCGTCCTGACCGTCGTTCCCGACTGGTCGAGCTTGATCGCGGCGAACGCAGCTCCGGCGGCGGCGAGCACGGCGAGCGTGACGGTGCCGGCGATGAGCTTGTGCTGGGAGGTCATGGTCGTGGGCTCTTGGTTGTCACCGACGCAAACGGGGGAGGTACGAACAGGATCGAGCTTCGTGGGCTCATGCGGCAACAGAATGCACGGTGCCCGCTCCAAGTGTCGCCCTCTACGACGGCGGAATGCGACCGGTGGGCTAAGAAGTCCCTAAGAGACGTCAAGCGCTCAAGAACTCAGGAGCTCCTCGGGTTCGAGCCGGCCGGCATCGGCGCCGTTCTTGGGCGACCCATTCTCCACCGGGAGCTGCAGGCGCATCAGCGTCCCGCCTTCGGGCGGGCTCTCGACCTCGATCGTCCCGCCGTGGCTCTCCGCGACCTGGCGCACGATTGCGAGCCCGAGCCCCGAGCCGGGCATGCTCCGTGCGGTCGTCGCCCGGTAGAAGCGATCGAAGATGTGCGGCACATCGGCGGCGGCGATTCCGGGGCCGTGGTCTCGAACCGTGAGCTCGCCGTCGGCCAGCCTGACCTCGATCGAGCCGCCGTTGGGGCTCCACTTGGCTGCGTTGTCGAGCAGGTTCGCGATCGCGCGCTCGAGGCTCGCCGGGGTGCCGATCATGTGCGTGGGTGCCAGGTCGGCCTCGATCGAGACCTCCGGGTGGTTGCGGGCAGCCCGCCGGATCGCGTCCTCGGTCACGAGGTCGAGACGCACCTCCTCGAGCTGCGAGGCCTGCTCCTCTCCGCGCGCCAGCTCGGTCAGCTCACCGATCAGGGCGGTCATCTCGCCGAGCTGCTCCACCACGTCGCGCAGCAGCTGCTCGCGGTCGGCCGGGGGGAGGCCCTCGCTTGCGGCGAGGACCTCGATGTTCGTCCGCAGGCTCGTCAGGGGCGTGCGCAGCTCGTGCGAGGCGTCCTGAACGAGCTGCCGCTGGCGCTGGGCCGCCTCGTCGAGCGACTCGAGCATCGCGTTGAACGTCGAGGCGAGCGTCCCGAGCTCGTCGGTTCCCTGGACGTCGATCCGCTGGCTGAGGTCGCGCGTCGCCCGAACCCGCTCCGCGGTCTCGCTGAGCTCGCGGACCGGGCGGATCGTCGTCCGCGCCACGAGAAAGCCGGCTCCCGAGGCGAGAGCGATCCCGCCGAGCGCCACCACGAAGAGCCACAGCCGGATCCGGGAGAGCTCCTTGTCGACGTTCGTGAGGCTCGAGGCGACCTCGATCGCGAGACCGGAGTCGCCCGCGGTCGCCGCGTAGAGCTGCACGGTGTAGATCCGGAGGTGCGTTCCCTGCAGGGTGGCGTCACGGAACCCGCTCGGTTGTTTCCCGGCGGCTACGAGCTTCGCGGCGCCGACGCCCGGCAGCAGCGGAAACACCTGGTTGAACTCCTGCGGCCTGTAGGTGTTCCCGGCGCTGTCGACGAACTGGAACTGGCCGCCGAACGGATCGGCCGACATGTAGACGACGTATTGATGCGGGCCGATCTGCGCCTGGAGCCCATGGTTCAGGCGCGGGATCTGCACGGCCTGCGACTGCGAGGCTCTTGTCGACCTGGTCTCGCAGCTCCTTTCGGACGAGGAACGAGACGGCCACCGAGGCGAGCACGACTGCGACGGCAACCGCGAGCCCGGCCCCGACTGCAAGCCTGACCCTGAGGCTCATCCGGCCCTCACTGCTCGCGCAGCGCGTAACCCACGCCGCGAACGGTGTGGATCAGCCGGGATTGGCCACCGGCTTCGGTCTTCTTGCGGAGGTAGCTGATGTACACATCGAGCGAGTTCGAGCCGTACCCGAAGTCATAGCCCCAGACACGGTCGAAGATCACCGACCTCGTCAGGACCTGGCGCGGGTTTCGGAGGAACAGCTCGAGCAGCGAGAACTCGGTCCGCGTGAGCAGGATCTGCTCGCCGCCCCGGGTCACCTCACGGGTGCCGGTGTCGAGCTCGAGGTCGGCGAAGGAAAGCACCGTCGGCTGCTCTTCGGAGCCGAGACGGCGCAGGAGGGCGCGCACCCGGGCGATCAGCTCCTCGAGAGCGAAGGGCTTCACGAGGTAGTCGTCGGCGCCCGCCTCGAGCCCCGCGACCCGGTCTGCGACCTGGTCCCGGGCAGTCAGCATCAGGATCGGAAGCTGGCTTCCATCCGCGCGGAGCCGCCGGGTGACGCCGAGCCCGTCAAGCCTCGGCATCAGGATGTCGACGATCATCAGATCGGTCGCGTGGGGGTTCGAGCGCAGCTTGAGCAGAGCCTCTTCGCCGTCGCCGGCGAGCTCCACGTCGTAGCCCTGCATCACGAGCGCACGCCGGAGCGCATCGCGCACCGCCTGATCGTCATCCACGACAAGGATCTGCATTCCGCTAATGGTGGACGCTCGAGCGGAGAAAAGGAAGTCGGAAGGGCCGGCGCCGCGCGTCGCGGCCGTGTTCACCGTCTCGCCGCGAGGGCCCGGGCCGCCGTGGGAGCCGCCGAAGCCGGTGTCGTCGAGCCCTGAAGAAGGAGGAGACTCGGGCGGGCTGCGGGGAGGCAGCCCGCCCGAGTGCGGGTGAGGAGAGAACTCGACGCCCGATGGGTCGGGCGCCGGTCGCGATGCAGGCCGCGCGTCGGAGGGTGCGTATCGGCCTGCGTCACAATGCTTGGATCCTTGCGGCCCTTCCTTAGAAGCGGGTAAGACCCCCGTTAGAACTTGCTGAAATCGCGAACGGCCATTACTTCCAAATCGGAAAGAAATGAGCGCCGCCGCCGAAAAAGGGCCCCGGCAAGGTGGAATCTGGCCTCTCGGGTGATTACACTGTTTTTGTCAATGAGCAAGAGGGCCTAGTCCATGAGCGAGCGCCGAATGAACGACATCCACGACTGCACCTGCTGTGCGGTCGCGGCCACGGCAGACCTGATCGGGTCGAAGTGGACGTCGCTGATCGTGCACGATCTCTCCGAAGGGCCGCGTCGCTTCACCGAGCTCGAGCGTGCCTGCCCGGGCATCAGCCCACGGACGCTCTCGGAGCGCCTCCACATGCTCGAGCAGGAAGGCCTCGTCGGCCGCTGCAGCTACCCGGAGTCGCCCCCGCGCGTCGAGTACAGCCTCACCGAAAAGGGCACGGCGCTCCTGCCGATCATCGAGGCAATGCGGGGTTTCGGCCACAACTGGCTGATCGACGGCCTCGATCACGAGCACGTCGGCCGCGCCACACGCGTCGCCGTCTAGCGTCGCGCTCCATCCGGGCGGCTCCACCGGCTCTGCCGCACGCGTGTCCCTCGGTTGACGGCGCGGGTTTGCAGATTTGAGGGTGCCGTTCCCTTTCACCGTGCTGTTCCTATTTGACAGCGCAAACTCGCTGGGGCAGACTTGTTCGACTGTGATCGATCACCTCGAATCAGGTTCGTCCGCCCGGATTTCCGGGCTCTTCGTGGTGACGATCGCCATGCTCCCCCGCTAAGGGGGAGGATTGCACTCACGCGGCCATCGACGCCGCAGACGCCGACCTCACTACGGGAGAGGTATCTCTATCGACCGGCACGAACGTGGTGCCGACCAGGAGCCAGAGGGTGCAGAAGACGACCGACAACAGAGACAGGAGTGACTCCATGACGAGGGGTGCTGTCACAACGGGTGCTGTCACGACAAGGATGCTGCCATGACGAGGATGTTGGGTTCCGACGCGATTCTGCGCTCGCTCGAGGCCGAGGGAGTCGACGTGATGTTCGGGATCCCCGGCGGCGCGATCCTTCCCACCTACGACGCGATCGCGCGCGGCACGAGTGTGCGCCACGTGCTCGCCCGGCACGAGCAGGGCGCAGGGCACATGGCGGAGGGCTATGCGAGGGCCTGCGGACGGCCCGGAGTGGCGCTTGCGACCTCAGGCCCGGGCGCAACGAACCTCGTGACCGCGATCGCCGACGCCTGGATGGACTCGACCCCGCTCGTCTGCATCACGGGACAGGTGCGCTCCGACCTGATCGGCACCGATGCGTTCCAGGAGACGGACGCCACCGGCATCACGATGCCGATCGTCAAGCATTCGTGGCTCGTCCAGGACGCACGCGAGCTCCCCCAGACGATCAAGAGCGCCTTTCACGTCGCCCGGAGCGGCCGTCCGGGGCCGGTCCTCGTCGACATCGCGAAGGACGCGCAGGAGGCCGAGCTCAACTTCTCCTACCCCGACGAGGTCGACCTTCCCGGGTGGAAGCCGCCGACGAAGGTGCACGAGCGCCAGGTGCGCGAGGCGGCGAAGGCAATCGCCGAGTCGAAGCAGCCGATCATCTACGCGGGCGGCGGCGTGATCAACGCCGAGGCCTCTGCGGAGCTGCTCGCGCTCGTCGAGGCGGCGAGGCTCCCCGCCGTCGTCACGCTCATGGGCAAGGGCTGCCTGCCGGACTCGCACCCCCTGAACTACGGAGCGCCCGGCATGCACGGCTCGAAGTACGCGAACTGGGCGCTCAACAAGTCCGACCTGATCATCGCGGTCGGCGTCCGTTTCGACGACCGGGTCACCGGCAAGGTCTCGGCGTTCGCGCCCGGGGCCAAGGTGATCCACTTCGACATCGACGCGGCAGAGGTCGGGAAGATCCGCGAGGCCGAGATCCCCGTGGTCGGCCCGCTCAAGCTGGCGCTCTCCCAGTTGACGCGCGACGTGAAAGCGCTCGAGGCCGAGCGGCGGCTCGACCGTACCGCCTGGCACGCGCAGCTCGAGGAATGGCGGGGCCTCTACCCCTACAAGTACCGCCGCGCCGAGGGGGTCCTCAAGCCCCAGACCGTGATCGAGCGCCTCCGCGACCTGACCGCCTCCCGCGAGGAGGATGTCATCTGGACGACCGGGGTCGGCCAGCACCAGATGTGGGCCATGCAGTACCTGCAGTGCGAGAAGCCCCGCACGTTCATCACCTCGGGCGGGCTCGGCACGATGGGCTACGGCGTCCCGGCCGCGGTCGGAGCGAAAGCGGCACGGCCGGATGCGACCGTCGTCTGCATCGACGGCGACGGCTGCTTCCAGATGACCTGCCAGGAGCTCGCGACCGCGGCGCTCGAACGGCTCCCGATCGTGGTCGTGATCGTCAACAACGGCTGGCTCGGGATGGTCCGCCAGTGGCAGGAGCTGTTCTACGCCGAGCGCTACGCCGAGACGCACCTCACCAAGCAGGTGCCCGACTACGCGCAGCTTGCGGAGGCCCTGGGCGGGGCCGGCTTCATGGTCGACAACGAGGACGACCTGGACGCAACCCTTCAGGCGGCCCTCGACTGCGGTCGCACCGCCGTCGTCGACGCCAGGGTCGATCCCGACGAGAACTGCTACCCGATGGTTCCCGCCGGCGCCGCCTCCGTCGACACGATCGAGCTCCCCGACGAGCTCGGGGACACCGAGAGGATCCTGGGATGAGCCAGCACACGGTGTCTGTCGAGCTCGAGAACAAGCCGGGCGCCCTCGCGCGGATCTCGCAGATGTTCGCGCGGCGCGGCTACAACATCCAGAGCCTCGCCGTCGGCCCGACCGAACGCGCAGACATCTCGCGCGTGACGATGCGGGTGGACTGCTCGGAGCACTCGCTCGAGCAGATCGAGAAGCAGATGCACAAGCTCGTCAACGTGCTGCGAGTCGTCGAGCTTCGCCCCGGCGAGTCGGTCGAGCGCGAGCTTGCGCTCATCACCGTCGGCGCGCCCGCCGACAAGCGGGCCGAGCTGATCGCGCTCGGCGAGGTCTTCGGCGCGCGGGTGGCCGACATCGGGCGCGACGCGCTCACGTTCGAGATCGTCGGGCGCCCTGAAGAGCTCGACGCGTTCGAGGAGCTCGTGCGCCCCCACGGCGTTCGCGAGCTCGCTCGCACCGGCCGGATCGGGCTTCGCCGGCCCGGCCCGCGCCAAGCACGTACGTCCCCGGCAGCCGTCTCGTAACGAAAGGACAAGCAATGGCAGACGTGATCAAGACGGGGGACGTAAGCCTCCTGACCGGAAAGGTCGCAGTGCTCGGCTACGGGAGCCAGGGCCATGCGCACGCATTGAATCTCGCCGACTCCGGCGTGGAGGTCGAGGTCGGCCTGCGGGCCGACAGCTCCTCCCGGGCGGCGGCCGAGGAGGCCGGCCTGCCGGTACGTGACGTCGCGGACGCCGTTCGTGGTGCGCAGGTGGTCGCGATGCTCGTTCCCGACGGCCCGCAGGCCGAGCTCTTCACGAGCGAGGTCGCGCCGAACCTGGAGCCGGGTGCGGCGCTCCTCTTTGCCCACGGCTTCTCCGTGCACTACGGGCGCATCCAGGCACCCGACGGCATCGACGTGATCATGGTCGCCCCGAAGGGCCCCGGCCATATCGTCCGCCGGCTCTACGAGGAGGGGTACGGGACGCCTGCGCTGATCGCTGTCGCGCAGGATGCAACCGGCCGGGCCCGCGACATCGCGCTTGCCTACGCGGCCGGAATCGGCGCGGGTCGGGCCGGCATCCTCGAGACGAGCTTCCGCGAGGAGACCGAGAGCGATCTCTTCGGCGAGCAGTCGGTGCTCTGCGGCGGCCTCACCCAGCTGATCCAGGCCGGGTTCGAGACGCTCGTCGAGGCCGGGTATGCGCCCGAGATCGCCTACTACGAGTGCGTGCACGAGGTGAAGCTGATCGTCGACCTGATCTTCGAGGGGGGGATCGAGCGGATGCACTACTCGATCTCCGACACGGCCGAGTACGGCTCGATCGCCGTTGGCCCCCGGGTCGTCGACCCGCACGTGAAGGAGAACATGAAGGGGGTCCTGACGGCGATCCAGGACGGCTCCTTCGCTCGCGAGTGGATCGCCGAGATGGACAAGGGCAGCCCGAGCCTCGCCGAGGCGCGGCGCACGCTCGCGGCGACGCAGATCGAGCAGGTCGGCAAGCGCCTCCGCGCGCTCGGCCACCGCGAGGTTCAGGAGGCAGCGGTTCAGGAGGCAGCGGTTCAGGAGGCACCGGTTCAAGAGGCTCCGCTGCAGGAGGCGCATGGCGTCGGTTGACGTCCCGGTAGCCCTGCTTGGCTACGGCACCGTTGGCTCGGCCGTGAACCGGCTGCTGAACGAGCAGGCGGACGACATCGAGCGCGCCACCGGGCACCGCCTGCGCGTTGTGAAGGCGCTCGTCAAGAGCATCGACAAGGAGCGCGGGTTCGTTCCCGAGCCCGGCGTGCTGACCACCGAGGTGCGCGAGATCATCGACGATCCGTCGATTGCGATCGTTGCCGAGGTGATGGGCGGCGTCGAGCCGGCCGGCACCCACGTGCTGGAGCTGCTCCGTAGCGGCAAGCACGTCGTGACCGCGAACAAGCAGCTCGTCGCGCGTCGCGGTGCGGAGCTCTTCGAGGCTGCATCGGGCTCGGGCGTCCAGGTGCGCTTCGAAGCCAGCGTGTGCGCCGCGATACCCGTGATCAAGGTGCTGCGGGAATCGCTCGTCGTCACGAACGTGCATCGGGTGCTCGGCATCGTCAACGGCACCACCAACTTCGTGCTCACCGAGATGGAGGCCGGGAAGACGTACGAAGAGGCACTCCGTGAAGCCCAGCTGCGCGGCTTCGCCGAGGCCGACCCCACCGACGACATCTCGGGTGCCGATGCGGCGGCGAAGATGGCGATCCTGGCGACCGTCGCGTTCAAGTCGCGCTATGCCCTGAGCGACGTCGAGGTGGTCGGGATCGACGCGATCACGCCGCTCGACATCGTGGCGGCGCGTGAGCTCGACATGGTGATCCGGCTCATCGGTGCCGCCCGCCTGCTCGACGGGAAGGTCGATGTTCGGGTCGGCCCCGCGCTCGTCGATCGCCACCATCCGCTCGCGGCGATCGAGGGCGCCTTCAACGCGGTGATGCTGCAAGGCGACGCGATCCGGGAGATCACCCTCGAAGGGCCGGGCGCCGGTGGGATCGAGACTGCCTCGGCAGTGATCGCCGACATGGCGAGCGTGATCGGGACGATGGGCACGGGCTTCTTGCAGAACGATCCGGTCTGGCGCGAGCTGCCTCGGCTCGAGGCGGGCGAGAATCGGGCGCCCTACTACTTCCACCTCTCGGTCGACGACCGCCCCGGGGTGCTGGCACGGGTCGCCGATGCGCTCGCCGAGCGCGAGGTCTCCGTCGCCCGGCTGCTGCAGCACCAGAACGGTGACGGCGCGGCCCTGCATGTCGTCACCCACGAGACCCGGCAGGGATCGCTCGACGATGCGATCGCGACGATCACGGCCATGGACGAGGTGCGGCGCAAGCCCTTGCCCTTCCCGGTCGTGTCGGAGCGGGGAGTCTCGGAGCTCGGATGGGCGTAATCGAGCGCTATCGCGACCGGCTGCCCGTCGGCCCCGACACCCCCGACCTCTCGCTCGGTGAGGGCGGAACGCCCCTGATCCGCTCGCGCCGGCTCGGTGGGCAGCTGGGCGTCGACCTGTACTTCAAGTTCGAGGGGCTGAACCCGACCGGCAGCTTCAAGGATCGCGGGATGGCCGTTGCCGTTGCGAAGGCGGTCGAGGCCGGCGCCGAGGGCGTCGTCTGCGCTTCGACGGGCAACACTGCCGCGTCGGCAGCGGCGTATGCGGCGAGGGCGGGGCTCACCGCGGTCGTACTCTGCCCTGCCGGTGCGATTGCCGCGGCCAAGCTGGCCCAGTCGCGCGCGGTCGGTGCCCGGGTGCTCGAGGTCCGGGGCAGCTTCGACGAGGCCCTGCGGAGCTGCCTCGAGCTCGTCGAGCGCGGCTCCTTCCAGCTCGTCAACTCGCTCAACCCGAACCGGATCGAAGGGCAGAAGACCGCAGCGTTCGAGATCGACGAGGAGCTCGGACGGGCACCCGACGTGCTCGCGCTCCCCTACGGCGGGGGTGGCAACACCGTCGCGTACGCAAAGGGCTTTCGGGAGGACGGCGCCAAGCCCCGGCTCGTGTCGGCCCATGCGGCGGAGCGGGCCGTGACGATGGCCTCGGCAATCCGGATCTCCGAGCCGGCGCACCTCGCGGAGGTCGAGGCCCTCGTGGCCGAGGGGTTCGTCGAGCCCGTCTCCGTCTCCGACGACGACATCACGCGAATGTGGCTCGACCTCGCAAGCCTCGAAGGCATCTTCTGCGAGCCGTCGTCTGCCGCCGGGCTCGCGGCGCTCCCGCTGATCGAGCTCGAGCCGGGCAGCACCGTCGTCTGCGTCCTCACGGGCCACGGCCTGAAGGACACGGCGGCCGTGGACGTGCTGACCGCGGGCGCGACGCTCGTCGACCCGGACGTCGACGCGATCCTGGCCGCGATCGCTCCGGAAACCGCGCCGCTGGAAGCGGTGCCGGCATGAGCGAGCGCTTCGTCGTGCGCGCACCGGCCACCACGGCCAACCTCGGGCCGGGCTTCGACTGCGCTGCTGCGGCGCTCGACCTGTGGAACGAGCTCCAGGTGGAGCCGTTCGAGGACGGGCAGCCGCTCGTGACCGTCGAGGGCGAGGGAACGGCCGAGCTTCCCGCCGACAGCTCGCATCTCGCCCTGCGAGCGTTCGCGCTGATCGCGCCCCTCGAGGGCCACCGGTTCCGGTTCGTCAACCGGATCCCGCTCGAGCGCGGGCTCGGCTCGTCGGCTGCGACGATCGCGGCAGGCCTCGTCGCAGGAGCTGCTGCAGCAGGCCGAAGGCTCGAGCCGCAGGAGGCACTCGCGCTTGGGCTCCCACTCGAGGGCCACGGCGACAATCTCGCCGCTGCGCTCGGTGGGGGGGTCTGCCTGATCTGGCAAAACGGGACCGGCCTCCGTACGAGCCGCGTGGCAAGCGACCTGCCTCTGGCCGCCGTCGTGGTGGCACCGGCCGGCCGCGTCAACACGCTCGCCTCGCGGAGCCGCCTGCCGGAGACACTCAGCCACCGGGACGCCGCCGGCGCCGCCGCCCAGGCGGCGCTTCTCGGCGCCGCGGTCGCCTCGGGTGACGCGAAGCTTCTCGCCGCCTCCTTCCACGACCTGCTGCACGAGCCCTACCGCGCCGCGGAGGCCCCGCTCCTCGGCGAGCTGCGCGAGCGCCCGGTGACCGGTCAGGCGGGCGTGACGCTCTCCGGTTCGGGCCCGTCCGTCGTCGTCTGGGCCGAGAAGAGCAAGGCGGCCGAGGCCGCTGCCGAGCTCGAGTCTCGCTACCCGGATGCCCGAGTCCTGTCTCTCGCCGTCGCCGAGCAAGGAGCCAACGTCGTATGAGCGTCTATTCGCAACCCACCGATCCCGCCAAGCGCCGCAGCGCGAAGCTCACCGACGGCGTCGACCGGGCGCCTGCCCGCGCGATGCTGAAGGCGGTCGGATTCACGGACGAGGATCTCGCCAAGCCGCTCGTCGGTGTCGCGACGACCTGGATCGAGACGATGCCGTGCAACTTCAACCAGCGCGTGCTCGCGAAGCACGTGAAGGACGGGATCCGGGCGGCGGGCGGGACCCCGATCGAGTTCAACACCGTCTCGGTCTCCGACGGGGTCTCGATGGGCACCACCGGGATGCGTGCCTCGCTGATCTCGCGCGAGGTGATCGCCGACTCGATCGAGCTCGTGGTCGAGGGCCACCTCCTGGACGGGCTCGTCTGCCTCGTCGGGTGCGACAAGACGATCCCGGCCGGCGTGATGGCGCTCGCCCGGCTCGACATCCCCGGCCTCGTCTTCTACAGCGGCTCGATCGCCCCCGGGCGTTTCGAGGGGCGCGACGTGACGATTCAGGACGTCTTCGAGGCGGTCGGGGCGCGGGCCGCCGGCCGGATGACCGACGAGGAGGTTCACGCCCTCGAGTCGGTCGCCTGCCCGGGCGCCGGCGCCTGCGGGGGCCAGTACACCGCGAACACGATGGCGATGGTGATCGACTTCCTGGGAATCAGCCCGCGCGGGCTCTCGGGGATCCCGGCGACGCACCCCTCCAAGGCCGCCGCCGCTCGTGCGGCAGGCGAAATGGTGATGACCGTCGTCCGCGAGGACACGCGCCCCTCGCAGATCCTGACGCGCGACGCGTTCGAGAATGCGATTGCCGCGGTCGCCGGCTCCGGTGGGTCGACGAACGGCGTCCTCCACCTGCTCGCGATCGCGCGCGAGGTGGGGATCCCGCTCGAGCTCGAGGACTTCGACACGATCGCCGAGCGCACGCCGATCGTCGCCGACCTGAAGCCGGGCGGCCGGTACGTGGCGACCGACATGTACGAGGCGGGCGGTGTCGGCCTCGTAGCCCGCGAGCTCGTCGGCGCCGGCGTCATCCACGAGGATGCGCGCGGGGTCGACGGGCGCACGCTCGGGCAGGTGGGCGGTCGAGGTCGAGGAGCGCCCGGGGCAGGACGTCGTCGTCCCGTGGCAGACGCCGCTCAAGCCGACCGGCGGCCTGGCGATCCTGCGCGGCTCGCTCGCGCCCGAGGGCTCCGTCGTGAAGCTCGCCGGCCACGAGCGGCTCTACCATCGCGGGCCCGCCCGGGTCTTCGACTCGGAGGAGGACTGCTTCGCCGCCGTCAAGGCGCGGTCGATCGTTCCCGGCGAGGTGGTCGTGATCCGGTACGAGGGCCCGGCCGGCGGCCCAGGTATGCGCGAGATGCTGCACGTCACCGCGGCGCTCGTCGGCGAGGGGCTCGGAGACGAGGTGGCGCTGATCACCGACGGCCGCTTCTCGGGCGCCACCCACGGCCTGATGGTCGGCCATATCTCGCCCGAGGCCGCCCGCGGCGGGCCGATCGCGGCCGTCCGCGACGGCGACCCGATCGTGCTCGACGTCGCGAACCGGCGGCTCGACCTCGATCTCCCCGCCGAGGAGCTGGAGCAGCGGCTCGCCTCGTGGGCGCCGCCCGCGCCCCGCTACACGAAGGGCGTGTTCGCCAAGTACGCGGCCACCGTCTCGCTCGGCCTCGGAAGGGGCGGTCACCTGATGAGCGCGGCTAGGCGGCGCGAGCAGCTTGCGGATCGAGCGGGTCGCCTGCCCGATCCGCTGCTCGTTCTCGACGAGGGCGAAGCGCACGTGGCCGTCGCCGCCCGGGCCGAAGCCGATGCCGGGGCTCACCGCGACGTCGGCGCCGCGCGCGAGGGCGATCGCGCACTCGAGCGAGCCGAGCTCCCGCATCTGCTCGGGGATCGGAGCCCAGACGAACATCGTCCCTTTCGGCGGCTCGACCTCCCAGCCGGCGCGCGCGAGGCCGGAGATGAGCGCGTCGCGGCGGCGCAGGTAGATCTCGCACACCTCGAGCGGGTAGTCGGGGGCCTCGCGCAGCGCGACGATCGAGGCGATCTGGATCGGCTGGAAGGTGCCGTAGTCGAGGTAGGACTTGAGCTTCGCGAGCGCCGCGACCACGTCGGGGCGGCCGAGCGTGAAGCCCATGCGCCAGCCGGCCATCGAGAACGACTTGGTGAGGCTGTAGAGCTCGACCGCGCAGTCGAGCGCGCCGTCGGCGGCGAGCACCGACGGCGGCCCGTGGCCGTCGAAGGCGATGTCGGCGTAGGCGAAGTCGTGCACGAGGACGAACTCGCGCTCGCGGGCGAGGTCGACCAGCCGCTGCATCAGCTCGGGCGTCGCGATCACGGTCGTCGGGTTGTGCGGGAACGAGACGATCACGACCCGCGGCGCAGGGCTGGGCGGCCCGGACGGCGCTCTCGATCGCCCGCGCGAGCACGTCCTCGCCCTCGAACCGGGCGTGGACGACCGTGGCGCCGGCGAGCCGCGGCGCGACGAGATGGATCGGGTAGCTCGGGCTGGGCACGACGGCGCTGTCGCCGCCTTCGAGGAGCACCCACATCAGGTGGGCCAGGCCTTCCTTCGCGCCGATCGTGCTGACGATGTGCACCTCGGGGTCGAGGTCGACGCCGAAGCTGCGCGCGTAGCGCTCGCAGACGGCCTCGCGCAGGTTCGGGAGGCCCCTGCTCGCCGAGTAGCGGTGGTTCACGGGCTTGGCCGCCGCCTCGGCGAGCTTCTCGACCGCGACCGCCGGCGAGGGGATGTCCGGATTGCCAAAGCCAAGATCGATCACGTCGCGGCCCTCCCGGCGAAGCTCACGCTTCAGCTGGTCGACGGTCGCGAAGACGTAAGGGGGAAGATCGTGTATTCGCCGAAACTGCAAGGGCTCCACCGTCCCGGGGTGCGTGGCCATGCCGGTTGACGCGCTTCGCTGCCGGGTCTGCGAGACCGAGTATCCGGCGCTCGCACACGGTATCTGCACGCGCTGCTTCGGTCCGCTCGAACCGGTCTACGACTGGGACCGGCTCGCGGCCACGGTTTCGCGCGAGCGCATCGAGGCCGGGCCGCACTCGCTCTGGCGCTACGCCGACCTGCTGCCCGCCGACGCCGCCCGAGGACGCCGCAGCCGGCCCCGGGATGACCCCGCTCGTCCCGGCGCCGCGGCTCGCGAGCGCGCTCGGGATCGGCGAGGTGCTGCTCAAGCTCGACCTGGCGAACCCGACCCACTCGTTCAAGGACCGCGTCGTCGCGATCGCGGCCGCGAAGGCCACGGAGTTCGGTCTCGGGACGCTCTCGGCGCACCTCCACCGGCAACCTCGCCAATGCGGTCGGCGCGCGCGCGGCCGCGCTGGGGATCCCGGCTGTGATCTTCTGCCCGGCGGGGCTCGAGGCCGAGAAGGTGAAGCGCGACAACGGTCTACGGCGCGACGATCTACGCGGTCAGGGGAAGCTACGACGACTGCAGCCGTCTCGTCAGCGAGCTCGCGGGCGAGGTCGACTGGGGGATCGTCAACGTCAACCTGCGCTCCTACTACGCGGAGGGCTCGAAGACGCTTGCCTTCGAGATCACCGAGCAGCTCGGCTGGGAGGTGCCGACCGCGATCGTCGCGCCGATCGGCTCCGGCGCGATGTTCACCAAGATCTGGCAGGGCTTCGAGCAGTTCGGCCGGCTGGGGCTGATCGGCGCGGAACGGCCGCGGCTCTACGGCGGCCAGGCCGAGGGCTGCTCGCCGGTCGCCTCGGCCTTCGCCGACGAGCGGCGCGTCTCGCCGGTCCGCCCGGCGTCGATCGTCTCGTCGATCGCGATCGGGAACCCGGCCGACGGCGATCTTGCGATCGCGACCGCGAGAACCTCGGGCGGGGCCGTGTACGCCGTGCCCGAGGACGAGGTCGGCGAGAACATCGCGCTGCTCGCCGAGACGGCCGGCATCTTCGGCGAGGGCGCGACGGGCGTTGCGATCGGGGCGCTCCGCGAGATGGTGGCGCGCGGCGATGTCGGCGAGCGCGACCGGGTGGTGGTGATCGTGAGCGGCACCGGGCTGAAGACGCCGCAGCTCGCCCGAGGGAGGCCGGGTCGAGATCGAGATCGACGCCGACGTGGATGCGCTGCTCGATCAGCTCGGGGTGCTCGCATGACCGGCGAGCGCGAGAGCGATCCGACTCTGGCGGAGGCGCGTGCGGCGATCGATCGAATCGATCTCGAACTGCTTGCCGCCTTCAACCGCAGGCTCGAGATCGTCCGCGGCCTTCACGAGCACAAGGTCGAAACGGGCCTCGCCCTGCGCGATCCGGGCCGCGAGGAGGCGATGCTCGCGAGCCTGGAAGCGGCAAACGCGGGCCCGCTCTCGGCGAGGCGGCGTCGACGAGCTCTTCCGCTACTTCCTCGGCCCTGACGCGGCGGGAGCTCCACGGTGAGTAGCCGGATCGTCTGCCTGCCAGGCGACGGGATCGGTCCGGAGGTGATGGCCGAGGCGGTGCGCGTGCTCGAGGCGCTGCCCGTCGAGGTGGAGATCTCATCGCACCCGTTCGGCGGCGCCGCGATCGACGCGACCGGCGACCCGCTCCCGCCGGAGACGCTCGCGGCCTGCCGGGAGGCCGACGCGGTGCTGCTCGGCGCGGTCGGCGGGCCGAAATGGGACGGCGGCCGGTACGCCGGCCGGAGGCAGGGCTGATCGGTCTGCGCAAGGCGCTCGACGTGTACGCGAACCTGCGCCCCGCAGTCGGCGAGGGCATCGACCTGCTGATCGTCCGCGAGCTCGATCGGCGGCCTCTACTACGGCGCCCGTGGCACGAAGGACGACGGCACCGTCTTCGACACGTGCGAGTACCACCCGAGCCAGGTCGAGCGGATCGCGCGCCGTGCATTCGAGCTTGCCCGCGGCCGCTCGGGCCGGCTGCTCTCCGTCGACAAGTCGAACGTGATGGAGACCTCGCGGATGTGGCGCCGCGTCGTCACGGCGCTCGGGCCGGAGTATCCCGATGTCGAGCTGCGCCACGGTCTCGTCGACAGCGTCGGGATGATGCTCGTGATGGAGCCGTCGAGCTTCGACGTGCTCGTGATGGAGAACACCTTTGGCGACATCCTGTCGGACGTCGCTGCCGGGGTCACCGGGCGGGCTCGGCCTCGCGTCCTCTGCGAGCCTCGGCGATGCGAATCCTGGGATCTTCGAGCCCGTGCACGGCTCGGCTCCCGACATCGTCGGCACAGGCGTCGCAAATCCCACCGCAATGCTCCGATCGCTCGCGCTGATGCTCGAGCATGGGCTCCGAGAGCCGTCGCTTGCACGCGCGGTCGAAGCCGCAGTTGCATCGGCCCGCCGCAGCGCACCCACGCCCGACCTCGGCGGCAGCGCGACCACAGTCGAGTTCGGCACGGCGGTCCTGCGGGGCTATTGCGGGGGTTCCTGCATGAGCGCCGCTCCGCAGCTCGTGGGCTACCTGGGCCCGGAAGGCAGCCATAGCGCCGCCGCAACTGCGCTCCTCGCGCCCCCCGGAGCCGGGCACGAGCCGCTCGCGAGCTTCGTCGCCGTCGTCGAGGCGACGGTCGCGGCGACGGTCTCGCTCGGCGTGCTCCCGATCGAGAACTCGCTCCACGGGCCCGGTCGGCGAGACCCACGACCTGCTCTACGAGGCACCGATCTCGATCGTCTCCGAGGTGACGCTCCCGATCGTCCATTGCATCGCTGCGCGCGGGCCGATCGCCCTGGAGCAGGTGCGGACGTTCCGGTCGCATCCGGTTGCCTTCGACCAGTGCCGTGACCTGATCCACTCGCTGACCGTCCAGTGCATCCCGTCGGCCTCGACGGCCGACGCCGCAAAAGAGGTGGCCGAGTCGGACGATCCCACGGTGGCCTCGATCTCGAGCCGCGAGGCCGCTGCCCGCCACGGGTTGACGGTGATCGCCGACGACGTCGGCGATCGTCCTGTCGCGTTCACGCGGTTCGTCGGCTTCGCGCCGTATACGCGCGTCGACCGCGGGCCCCGCTGGCGCACCGCCCTCTCGTTCGTGACCGACCACCAGCCGGGATCGCTCTACCACGCGCTCGGGCCGTTTCACCGCCACGGGCTCAACCTCGTGCAGCTCGTGTCGCGCCCGATCCCCCGTTCCACCTTCCGCTACCGGTTCGACATGATCCTCGACGGCCATCCGCTCGACCACGAGGTGCAGACGGCGCTCGGCGAGATGCGCGAGTGGACGAGGGAGATCCGGATCTTCGGCAGCTACGCTGCTACCGGCGGCCACGGGTCCGCCAACGGGAACGTGGCGGCTGGGATTGGAGTGGGAGAGTGATGAGCCCGCAGACGCTGTTTCAGAAGATCTGGGAGCGCCACCTCGTCGACGAGCAGCCGGGCGAGCCCGGGCTGATCTACATCGATCTCCATCTCGTGCACGAGGTGACGAGCCCGCAGGCGTTCGAGTCGCTCCGGCTGCAGGGGCGGAAGGTACGGCGGCCCGACCTGACGATTGCGACGATGGACCACAACGTGCCCACCGAGCGCGGGCCGATCCGCGATCCGCTCGCGAAGGCCCAGCTCGATGCGCTGGCGCGGAACTGCGCCGATTTCGGGGTGCCGATCAACGCGACGGGAAGCGGCAGCGAGGGGATCGTCCACGTGATGGGACCCGAGCTCGGCCTCACGCATCCGGGGATGACGATCGTCTGCGGCGACTCGCACACCTCGACGCACGGCGCCTTCGGGGCGCTCGCCTTCGGCATCGGCACCTCCGAGGTGGAGCACGTGCTCGCGACGCAGACGCTGATCCAAACGCGGCCGAAGGCGATGCTCGTCCGGTTCGTCGGCGAGCTCCCATTCGGCGTCACCGCGAAGGACATGGTCCTCGGCGCGATCGGGCAGATGGGCGTCGCCGGCGGTGTCGGGCACGCGATCGAGTACGCCGGGCCGGCCGTCGAGGCGCTCTCGATGGAGGGCCGCATGACGATCTGCAACATGACGATCGAGGGCGGTGCCCGCGCGGGCATGGTCGCGCCCGACGACACGACGTTCGCCTACCTGGAAGGTCGCCCGGGCGTCCCGAACGGTGCAGCCTGGGAGCAGGCCCTCGACGACTGGCGCACCCTCCCCGGCGATGACGGCGCGGCCTTCGACCGCGTGCTCGAGGTCGATGTCGCCTCGCTCGTCCCGCAGGTGACCTGGGGCACGAACCCGGGCATGGTTGCGCCGATCGACGGCCGTGTCCCCGATCCGTCGGACTTCGAGGACGCCGGCGCCCGCGAGGCTGCCGAGCGGGCGCTCACCTACATGGGGCTCGAGCCCGGCACGCCGCTGACAGACATCTCCGTCGACCGCGTCTTCATCGGCTCGTGTACCAACTCGAGGATCGAAGACCTGCGGGCGGCGGCGACCGTCGCCTCGGGCCGTCGCGTCGCCGGCGGCGTCCGGGCAATGGTCGTTCCCGGCTCGGCGAAGGTGAAGCGCCAGGCCGAGGACGAGGGCCTCGACCGCATCTTCACGAGCGCCGGCTTCGAATGGCGCGAAGCGGGCTGCTCGATGTGTCTCGGGATGAACCCCGACATCCTCGCCGCCGGCGAGCGCTGCGCGTCAACGTCGAACCGCAACTTCGAAGGCCGGCAAGGAGCGGGCGGGCGCACCCATCTCGTCAGCCCGACGATGGCCGCGGCCGCGGCCATCACCGGCCGCTTCACCGATGTGCGAGACCTGGGATGAGGGCATGAACGCACTGCGACAGGTGACGGGGCGCGCGGCGGTGCTGGATCGCGCCGACATCGACACGGACCAGATCATCCCCAAACAGTTCCTGAAGCGCATCGAGCGCTCGGGCTACGGTGAGTTCCTGTTCTTCGACTGGATGAAGGACCCGGGCTTCGAGCTCCGGCGGCCGGAGTACGAGGGCGCCTCGATCCTGATCGCGGGGCGCAACTTCGGCTGCGGCTCCTCACGCGAGCATGCGGCGTGGGCGCTCGAGGACGCAGGGTTCCGGTTCGTGCTCGCGCCGAGCTTCGGCGACATCTTCCACGCCAACGCGATCAAGAGCGGCCTAGCGCCCGTCGAGCTTCCGGCCGGCGACCTGGCGCAGATCGCGGCTGCGGTCGCGGACGACAACGAGCTCACGGTCGACCTCGAGGCGCTCGAGATCACCCACCCCGGTGGGTTGCGCGTCCCGTTTCCCTTCGACTCCTTCGCCCAGCACATGCTCGTGAACGGGCTCGACGATGTCGCCCTCACGCTGCAGCGCGACGAGCAGATCGGCGTCTACGAGCAGGCTCATCCACCGCGAATCGACACCGCAGCGCTCGCAGCCGGCTGAGCTGGGTTCGAGGCTCGCTGGGTTTCCGGCTGGCTGGGTTCCCGGGTGGCTGGGTTCCCGGCTGGCTGGGTTCCCGGCTGGCTGGGTTCCCGGCTGGCTGAACTCCCGACTAGCCGTCGCCGGTCTCGTCGGTCGCCCCGACGACTGAGGCGTCGGACTCGCCCTGCTCGGCCTCGTGCTCGGTGATCGCGGCAACGAGCCTGTCGATCTCTGCTGAGGAGCCTGCGTCGGCGTGGCCCACGCGCTGGGCGTAGACGGCGGCGCCGAGGTCGCGGTAGAGGCCGTCGACCTTTCGCTTCGCCTGAACCTCGTCGAGTTTCGCCTGGCCCGCCTTGCCGGCCTCCTGCGCCTTCTGGGCGACCTGGTTGGCCTGCGCCTTCACCTTGTCGAAAAGTGGCATGGTCGTGCTCCTTTCTCGTCGTACGCTCCGGCTCTTGCGCGAAGACTAGCGCCGGGCCGGAGCGATGCCGGGGAGGGGCAAGGGCGATCCTTTTAAGAAGCTCTAACTAGATGCCACTCGTGGCCGGGGCGAGCTGGTGTTCATTTTGTTGGAGCTTCTTAAGAGCTCATTGCACAATGAAGTCTGGTGTCGCTCGGCCACGCTGGGAGCCGCGAGGCTGCGTCCTCAGTCGCGCCAATATCGCCTGGATATTGGCGCTCCCTGGGTTTCTTGAAGACAGTGTCCTTCCCTCGCGTCACCCAGCGCGCCCGATCGGCGAGCGTCATTCTGCAATGAACTCTAAGCGCCGACCGCAGCGGGCCGGCGAGCCGCCGCGAGCCGGCGCCCGACCGAGACGACCTCGCCGACGACGAGCAGCGCCGGGGACTCGAGCGCCTCGGCCCGGGCGGCGATGGTCTCGAGCGTCCCGAACTCGGAGCGCTCGTCGGATCGCGTCCCCTTGGAGATCACCGCCGCCGGTGTCTGTGGATCTCTGCCGGCGGCGATCAGGCCTTCGGCCAGCCGCTCGAGCCGGCGAAGCCCCATGAACACCACGAGCGTTCCCGGTGTGCCCGCGAGCTGGTCGTAGTCGAGGTCGTCGTCCGAGGCCGAATGGCCCGAGACGAGCGTGATCTGCGCCGAGACGCCACGGTGGGAGACGGGGATGCCGGCCGAGGCGGGCACTGCCGCGAGTGCCGAGACGCCCGGCACGACCTCGAACCCCAGCCCGGCCTCCGTGAGCGCCTCGGCCTCCTCGCCGCCGCGGCCGAAGATGAACGGGTCGCCGCCCTTGAGGCGGACGACCTCGAGCCCGGCCGTGCCCAGCTCGACCAGGAGCTCGTTCAGCTCGGTCTGCCCCATTCCTTCGCGCGAGATCGCGAGCGCGTCCACCGGCGCCTCGTCGACGAGCTCCGGGGCCACGAGCGCGTCGTAGACGAGCGCGTCGCACCCCCGGATCAGCTCGAGCCCGCGCACCGTGATCAGCTCGGGGTCGCCCGGGCCCGCGCCGACGAGCCAGACCGTCACGAAAGCCTGCTCCTGACGATGTCCTCGAAGTAGTCGCGGCGCTCCTCGTAGGTCTTGAACCGCCTCTTTGCCTCAGGCCTCAGCGCCTCCAGCTCGCGAGCGAGCTCGGCGTGCGCCGGCTGGACGAGCTCGGCGATCTGGCTGCGCAGGCTCTTTGCCAGGGCGGGGGAGGCGCCGCCGGTGGAAACGGCAACGGTGATGGGGCCTTCGCGGTGGACGGCAGGCAGGATGAAGTTGCAGAGATCAGGGACGTCGGCGACGTTGCAGAGCATCCCCTTCGTCTCGGCGTCGGCATGGACGTGCTCGTTGACCGATCGGTCGGACGTCGCGGCGATCACGAGGAAGCAGCCGTCCAGGTCCTCGCTGCGGTAGCGGCCCTGCCGCCACTCCACCGGCAGGCACGAAAACCCCTCGTTCAGCTCCGGGGCAACGACCGTGACGATCGCGTCGCAGGTAACGAGCCCGGTTGCCTTCTCGAGTGCCACCGGCCCGCCCCCGACGACGAGGCAGCGGCGCCCGCTCACGTCGAGGGCCGCCATGTAGAAGCGCTTGTCCAAGCTTTCTAGGCTCCGATCGAGGCCAGCCGGGCTCCGCCCCTGCCCAGGCGCAGCGCGACCTCGTAGCCGTCGGTCGAGATCGTGACGCCGTACTCGCCGGGGCCGACGGCGCTCACGGAAATGCGTTCGACCGCTCGTCCCTCGAGCGACTCGAGTGCCGCGGTCAGGTCGCGTGCCGACTCGACGAGCTCGCGTCCAGGCGGGAGCCGCCTGAAGAGCGCCAGTGTCGCCTGCTCGCCTTCGGGGCCGTAGATCGACCGGATCCGGCCGGACTGAAGGCCCAGCTCGAGTAGCTCGGCGAGCGCGTCGGCGTCGTCGCCCGAGACCTCGCCGTCGTCGACCGCAGCGACGATGTCGGCCAGGCGTGTCCTCCGCGTCTCGTCTTGCACCATCGCGAGCACCGCCTGCGCCTCGGCCCGCGCGACCTCTGCCGCGTCGCCGGTCACGCGCACGGCCGAGCTCATTCCTTGTCCTTGAGGAGGGCGTTCAGCTCGTGCTCCAGTCCGCCGCTCTCCATCGAGCAGTGGATCCCGCACTCCTTGGGCGCATTGGTCTCCCACCACCAGCGTCCGGCCCGGCTCGGCTCGTCCGGCGCGGTCGCGCGGGTGCACGGGGCGCAGCCGATCGACTTGTAGCCGCGGTCATACAGCGAGTGGTAGGGGACGTCGCGCTCACGCACGTAGTCCCAGACCTCCTCCTCCGTCCATTCGGCGAGCGGGTTCAGTTTCACGATCGCCCCGTGATCGTGGTCGATCTCGACCTTGCGGATGTTCGTCCGGCTGGCCCACTGGTCGCGGCGCAGGCCCGTCACCCAGGCGTCGAGCGAATGCAGGTGCTTGGTCAGCGGGCGAACCTTGCGCAGGTTGCAGCAGAGCAGGCGGAGGTCGACCGACGTCTTGAAGAGGTCGAGGCCGTGCTTCCCGGTCATGCCGGCGATCTCGTCGGCGTCGGGCTCGATCAGGTCGAGCCGGAGGCCGGGGTAGCGGTCGCGGAGCCGGTCGGCGAGCTCGAGCGTCTCGGCGGGCAGGCGGCCCGTGTCGACGCTGAAGACCGGGACGCCCGGGTCGAGCTCGTAGGCCATGTCGATCAGGACGACGCTGTCGATCTGGAACGAGGTCGAGATCGCGAGCCCGGGCGCGAAGCGGTCGATCGCCCACGCGAGAACCGTCTGCGGCTCCTCCCCCTCGAACTCGATCGAGAGCTCTCCTGCTTCCAGCTCGTCGATGAGCTCTACTGCACTCATATCCGCCCACCCTCCGGTTTGACGCTCATTCTTCGGCCTCCTCTCGAACGCGTTGCCTTGCCGGCTCGAGGCCTGCGAAAGCCCCGAGCTCCTCGTCGGTCGCGCGGCGTGTGAACGCCGAAAAGCCTTCGTCCGCGGCTCGCTTTGACAGCCAGCCGGCGATGAGCCCCTCGACGGCGCTGTCCAGCTCGTCCGTCGGAACCCGGCGGAAGAGGGAGCGGCCGATCGCGGGGTCGGGCCCGAGCCCGCCACGGACGAAGATGTCATAGGCCTGCCGCCGCACCCCGCCCTCGTCGCGGGCGGTCGTGCCCTGGAAGCCGAGGTCCCCGACCCAGTGCTGCGCACAGGCGTGCGGGCAGCCGTCGAGGTGCAGCCGAAGCTCGGCGATGTCGCGGCCGAACCGCTCGTCGAGGCGGTCGATCAGCGCGCCGAGGCGCGTCTTCGTCTCCGCGACCGAGAAGTTGCAGTGAGGCTCGCCGGTGCAGGCGATCGAGTTGCCGCGCACCGGGTTGATCTCGAGTGAGAACCCGATCCGCTCGAGCTCGGCTACGGCCTCGGGCACCTGCTCGTCGGGCACTCCGGTGACGATGAAGTTCTGCTGGCGGGTGAGGCGGATGTCGCCCCCAAACCGCTCAGCCAGGTCGGCGATCGCGATCATCTGGTCTCCCGTGACGAGCCCGAGGTGAACCGGAACGCCGATGTAGGAGAGGCCCGGCTGCTTCTGGGAGTGCACGCCGAGGTGATGGGAGGGCTCGACGTGAATCGCCGGGAGCGCGTAGTCCTCGAGCTTCCTGCCGAGCCGTGCCTCCACCCGCTCCCTGACTCCGGCCGCGCCGATGTCGTCGACCATGAACTTGAGCCGTGCCTTGACCCGCGAGACGCGGTAGCGGAGATCCTCCGACCAGACGCTCGTGATCGCGCCGAGGATCTCGTTCGCGTCCTCCTTCGGGACGAAGACGCCCATGTTCTGCGCGATCCGGGGCACTGACGAGAGGCCGCCGCCGACGAGCACCGCGAAGCCCTCGCGGCCCTCGTGGATCGTGCCGATCAGCGAGATGCAGTTGATCTCGCGGTGCGTTGCAACGATCGGCACAGGCCGAGATCGAGTACTTGTGCTTGCGGGGGAGGTTCGCCCAGTCCGGGTTTCCGTAGAACAGGTCCGCTGCCGCGGTGACTGTCGGCGAGGCGTCAAAGAGCTCGGACGCCGCAATGCCCTGCACCGGGCAGCCCGTGATGTTGCGCACCGTGTCGCCGCAGCCGCCCGCCGTCGTCACGCCGTAGCGCTCCAGGTGGGCGAAGACGTCGGGGAGCTTCGCGAGCTCGAGCCAGTGCAGCTGGATGTTCTGGCGGGTCGAGAGCTCGCCGTCGCCCTTTCCGTAGAGATTCGACGATCTCGCCGATCGCCCTCAGCGCGGTGGGCGAGAGCTGGCCGGCGGGAACCTTGACGCGGAGCATGAACGTCCCGATCTTCGGCTTGTCGTGGTAGAGGCCCCACCACTGCAGCCGCACGATGTCCTCCTCGGCGACGTTCTCGTAGCCGGCGGCGATCAGCGCCGGGAGCTCGTCGCGGATCCCGAGCGGCGCCTTCTCGCGCTTCAGCCGCTCGACGGGGTTTCGCTTGAGGACGAGCTCCCAGTCGGGCTCCGGCTTCGGCGCCTTCGTCGGGACGGCGCTCATCCGGCAATCCCGAAACGGCAATGACCGCGACCGAAGACGCCTTGATCGGCGCCCAAGCGAGGGCGGGGATGGCTGCCCGAGGGCGCGCCTGGGGTCGCCTCGGCGGCGTGCGCCACCCGCATGAGTGCGTGCATCGAGATGTTGGGCCCCGTTCTCATTCCTACGCGGGCACTCTAGCCAGCTCAGTACAAAAAGTAAAGTTTTGAGCCGCGATGCGCTTTTCGGTCGCTTCATTTGTTGCAGTCTTGATACTTCAATTCTTGTACCGATCCGGGCTTTCGGCGGTGGGCGCCGGGCGCGGGTGGTGGTTGACGCGCCGCGGCGGCTCCCGGTCGCCGCTACGGTGGGCGTCATGAACGACCGCCTGAAAGTGCTCGTCCGCGAGGAGATCGCCGAGGCCGGCATCGAGCTGCTGCGGGGGCGCTTCGAGGTGGAGGTGGACGGCGACGAGCGACCTGGCGGCCGTGATCGGGGACTACGACGCGATCGTGATCCGCTCGGCAACGAAGCTCACGGCCGAGCTGATCGCGGCCGGGCACGAAGCTGAAGGTGATCGGGCGCGCGGGCGTTGGGGTCGACAACGTCGATGTCGAGGCGGCGACACGGCGCGGGATCGTGGTTGCGAACGCTCCGGAGTCGAACATCGTGTCGGCGGCCGAGCACACGATCGGGCTTCTGTTCGCGCTCGTACGCAACATCCCGCAGGCGCATGCGGCGCTCGTGGAAGGTCGCTGGGAGCGATCGCGCTGGGGCGGGGTGGAGCTCGCCGAGAAGACGCTGGGCGTGCTTGGGTTCGGCCGGATCGGCCAGCAGGTCGCCCGCCGGGCGCTCGGGCTTCAGATGCACGTGGTCGCCTACGACCCGTTCGTGTCGGCGGAGCGCTTCCGCGATATCGGCGTCGAGAGCGACACGCTGGAAGGTGTCCTCGAGCGCGCCGACATCGTCACGCTCCACCTGCCGCTGAACGACGAGACGCGCGGCGCGATCGACACCAAGGCCTTTGCGCTGATGAAGCCAGGTGCGCGCCTGGTCAATGCCGCGCGGGGAGAGCTCGTCGACGAGGTGGCCCTCTTCGACGCGCTCGAGTCGGGCAAGCTCGCCGGTGCCGCGATCGACGTCTTCTCGCAGGAGCCCTACTCGGGCCCACTGCTCCGGGCGCCGAACCTGGTCGTGACGCCGCATCTGGCCGCCTCGACCGATGAGGCACAGGATCGCGCCGGGGTGATCGTGGCCGAGCAGGTCGTGGCGGCGCTGACCGGCGGGCTCGTCACGAACGCCGTCAACATCCCTTCGGTCGGGGCCGAAGACCTCGAGGTGCTCGGGCCGTTCCTGCCACTTGCCGCGAGCCTCGGCCGCTTCGCGCTCGAGCTCGCGCGCGGCGAGCCGCACCGGATCACGCTCGAGTACCACGGCGAGCTCGCCGAGCACGACACGCGCCTGCTGACGCTCGCCGCGTTGAACGGCGCCTTCCGCGGGCGGGTCGATCAGCCGGTCAACTACGTGAATGCGCCGCTGATCGCGGCGGAGCGGGGCATCGACGTCGTCGAGCAGCGCCGCCGCTCCTCGCGCGACTTCACGAACCTGATCGCCGTCTCGGCCGGAGAGCATCGAGTCGCCGGCACGACGATCGGCCGCGACGACCGTCGCTGGCTCGTTGCGGCGCTCGGGTTCGACATCGAGATCGAGCTGGCGCCGCGGATGCTCGTGCTTCGCTACGACGACGTCCCGGGCGTGATCGGCCGGGTCGGCACCATGCTCGGCGAGACCGGCGTCAACATCGCCAACATGGCCGTCTCGCGCAATCGCGACGCCGGCAAGGCTTTGATGGTCCTCTCCGTCGACACGCCCGTTCCGGGCGAGGTGCTCGACCGGCTGAACGAGGGCGTCGACGACGCCTTCGTGGTCGACCTCGCCTGAGTTGGTAACCAGCTGAGTTACTGGCTGAGTTACTAACCGGCTGAGTTACTAACCGGCTGAGTTACTAACCGGCTGAGTCACTGGCCAGCTGAGCGACTAGCCAGGCGAGCTCAAGGGCCTCCGCGCGTCCCCGCTGGTTTCCGCCGCCGGAAATGCCCCGGTGTCTCGAACGGCCCCATGGATCGGGCCATGTCTCCGGTAGGGCACGCAGGAGCGACCCCTCGCGCCTAGCGGCCTTTGGGGCGGCCGGCCCAAGCGTCGATTCCCCGCGGCTCCGAGCTTCCAGGCCGCATTGGCCCAGCGCTCGCGACGATCGAGGCAGCGCCCCAAGCGTAATCGGCGTGAGCCACCGAACCTCGCCAATTTCGGCGAGTTCTCCCTCTTTGGCACCAAGTTGGCACACGTTTCAACCCGGTGTCTGACCCCGGGGGTACGCGTTCGAACCCGAACCGGGGCCGTGCTTTGCAACCTGCAAGACACGTCCAGTGAAGGCGGCGGTTGGGGGTGCGGCACGCGCCGCACCCCCAACAACTGCCGTCAGCCGAACGCGATCGGCACGTCGCGTGCCAGGACGAGCACCGGGCAGCGGACGAGATCGATCAGGTACTGCGCCGCGGCGCTGAGCCTGACCGTGCCCGTTGGCGTCCCCAGCTTCGAGCCGAGGACGACGAGCCCGACATCCCCCGTGTACTTCGTTGCGATCGCCGACCCGAACTTCGTCGCGATCGCCTGGCCGGTCGCCGATGCGGCCGGGTCCTCGTCGCCGTTCACTGCTGCGACAGTGGCGATCGGAGCGTCCGCGAGGAAGCGCATCTCGGACGACGCGATCGCAATCGCGACCGGGCCGCCGTCGAGCAGTGCGCGTGCGGACGTACCCGGGTCGACGTGACCCGGGGTCGTCCGGTACTCGGAGCCGAACACGATCACATCGGCGCCTTCCTTGGCGGCGAGCTCGCGGAGCCCCTCGGGCGTAGAGCCGCTGACCACGACATGCCGCGGCACGTCGGGCTGGTCGAGCCAGCGCGCGCCGCCCTCGAGCAGCCGCTCTGCCTCGGTCTCGCCCAGTCGCTGGTCGTGCCGGACGTAGGCGAGCGACAGCGTGCCCCCGGCCTTGGCCAGCAGGCGGCCGAGCGCAAGCGCGTCGTCGTCGGCCGCCGTGCCGTCGTAGGAGACGATGATCTTCGCCGGCATGTTCTAGGCCGGAACGGGCCCGGTCCCTCCTGCCGGAGCCGGTGGTGGAGTAGCCGTCATCGACGTTGCGGTCAGCCCCGGGATCCCGCCGGCATAGCCGAGCGAGGGAATGTCCGAAGGGTAGACCTCGTGGCCGTGGACGGCGACATCGCCGATCTCCATGTCCTCGTCGCTCATTCGCAGCGGGATCACGAGCCCGACGAGCTTGAGGATGATGAACGTGGCGATCGCGGTGAAGCAGATCACCCACATGGCGACGTAGAACTGCACCCACAGGAGATGCAGGCTTCCCGTCCCCGAGAACCATGGAGTTCCGTCCGGATTGAGATAGACCGCGATGTGGGAGTCGGCGAACACACCGACGAGAAGACCGCCGGCGAGACCCGCGAATCCGTGCGTGTAGACCACGCCAAGCGTGTCGTCGACGTTCCGGAACGGGCGGAGCCTGCTCACGTAGTTGTAGGCGACATAGACGATCGACGAGGCGATCACGCCGATTGCGATCGCGCCGTAGCCGTTCACGAACCCGGCCGACGGCGTGATTGCCACGAGCCCGACGATCATGCCGTTGACCGTCCCCAGCAGCGAGGGCTTGCGGCCGGTCATGTAGTCCCAGGCAACCCAGACGAGGAGCGCGACTGCGGTGCACAGGTTCGTGTTCAGCACGGCCGAGGCCGCGTCGGCGCCCGCGTAATAGGGATCGCCGCCGTTGAAGCCGTTCCAGCCGAGCCACAGGAACCCGGCCCCGGTAGCGACCATCAGCAGGTTGTTCGGAGCGTCGATCTCGCGATCACGCGCAAGTCGCGGCCCGATCACCCAGGCCGCGACGAAGCCCGCCACGCCTGCGGTCAAGTGGATCACGTAGCCGCCCGAGAAGTCGAGGGCGCCCTTGTGCGCGAACCAGCCGCCGCCCCAGATCAGGAAGGCGTTGACGACGTACACACCGCTGATCCAGAGCGGCACGAACACCAGCCAGGCCTTGAAGTTGATCCGGCCGAGCACCGATCCGAGCATCAGCAGCGGCGTGATCGCCGCGAAGACGAACTGGAAGTAGACGAGCGATGACTGCGGGAAATGCCACGGTGGGCCGCCCACGAGCGGGATGTTGGCCTGACCCTGCTCCTTCGCGTGGTCGAGGACGGGGCCCGGCTGCCCGATGAAGTTCCCGAACATGCCGTGGATGAAGCCACCCGACCCGTTGGATATTCCATGCCACGGGTTCCCGAACCCCATGTCGAATGCGTAGAGCACCCAGACGATGAGGACGGCAGCGAAGGCGGTGAAGGCGAGCATCATGCTGTTCACCGACCAGCGCTTCTGCATCACGCCGCCGTAGAGAACGACGAGGCCTGGGACGCTCATCAACCCGACGAGGGTCGCGGCGGTGAGCTGCCAGGCGTTGTCGCCCGGGTTGAGCCAACTTGGGTACGGAAGCACGGTCGATGCGATCAAGCTGATCTCCTTTCTCCGACAAATCGATTTGCCGGGTCAGGAGCCGCTAGAACGATCGGGAAAAAGGAAAAGGCCCCAAGACCCCGCAGAGACAGGTCTTGTGGCGGCGTTGCCTGCGTCAGGTCGACAACGACACTGACCGGCGGGACTCTAGCGAGGTTGTCTCAACGGAGCAACTGACAACCGCAGCCGCCGGCCACCGCAGGCAGGAGGATCAGGGTTGCGCCGTCGGCGACCTCCGCGTCGAGGCCGCCGAGCAGCCGCACGTCGGAGCCGTCGACGAAGACGTTCAGGAACTGCGGCAGGTCATCCCCGTCGAACAGGCGATCACGCAGCGCGGGGTAGGTCCCGACGAGCGCTTCGAGGACTTCGCGGGCCGTCGAGCCGGGCACTTCGAGCTGGCGATTGTTGCCGGCCTCGGGCCGGAGGATGGGCGGGATCCGGACAGTTGCCATCTTCCGAAACCCTACACAGCAGGTCCGCTCGCTCCGACCGGCTTGGGGGCGGGGACCGGCTCGGGGCGGAGCTCGTCGATCTGGTCGATCTGCGCGAGGGCAGGAAACACCCATTTCCAGATCGCCGCAAGCGCGACCGTGAGCGCCCCGCCCGCGACCACCGCCGGCACCGCGCCGAGGAGCGCCGCGGCGGCTCCCGACTCGAAGGCGCCGAGCTCGTTCGACGCGCTGATGAACACCATCTCCACCGCAACCACCCGCCCGCGAACCTCGTTCGGCGGCGCGACGACGGCGATCGTGCTGCGGATGTTGACGCTGATCATGTCCACGAAGCCCGCGACCGCAAGTGCGACGAGCGAGAGCGGGAAGGAGTGCGAGAGCCCGAAGACGATGGTCGCGATCCCGAACGCCGCGACCACGATCAGGAGGGTCTGGCCTGTGTGGCCCCGGAGCGGGCGACGCGTGATCATGATCCCCGCCGCGAGTGCTCCGACGGCCGGTGCGCTGCGCAGGATCCCGAGGCCGAGCGGTCCGGTGTGGAGGATCGTGCGCGCGAAGAGCGGCAGCAGCGCGACAGCGCCGCCAAAGAGCACGGCGAACAGATCGAGGGTGATCGCGCCGAGCATGACGGGCGTCTCGCGGATGAAGCGGATCCCCGCGAGCACGCTCGCGATCCCGGGCGTCTCGCGTGCGAAGGACGCCTCCTCCGAGGTCTCTCGGATCCCCAGCACCGCCACCGCGCTGAGGATGAGGAGCCCGGCCGCGACGCCGTAGACGACCTGGGCGTCGATGCTGAAGAGGAGGCCGCCGAGCGCCGGCCCGGCCACCGTTCCGCTCTGGAAGGCGATCGAGCGGAGCGCGAGCGCGCTCGGCAGCAGCTCGGCCGAGACGAGCGACGGGCCCGAGCGCGCGGGCCGGCGGTCCCGACAGGGCGGAGGCAACGCCGTTGCCGCCCGAGAGCGCGAGAAACGGCCAGAGCTGGGAGGCGCCGTGAATGGTGATCACGAGCAGGAGCAGCGTCACCGCGGCGGAGAGCCCGAGCGCCGCTGCGTAGAGCCCGCGGCGCGACACCCGATCGGAGAGCTGGCCGACGGGAAGCGCGAGCAGGAGGAGCGGGACGAACTCGCACAGGCCGATCAGTCCCAGGTCGAACGCGGAGTGATGGATCCCGTAGACCTGCCAGCCGATCGCGACGGCGACCATATTGGCGCCGAAGCTGCTTGTCAGCAGCGAGCTCCAGAGCAGGAAGTAGTCCTTGCCCTGAATCGCAGGCGGGAGCCGGTAGCGGAGGCGGCGAACGCCGGAGACGGTCGTGCTCAGCGCGCGTGCCCGCGTCTGGGCGCGGTTTGAGCGAGCGCCTGCATCACACCCCATTATCGCCGATGGGCGCCGCCTCTCCGGGGAGGAGCGGCGCCCATCGTGCGGTTCAGCCCTCGGGCTCGTCCTCGGCGAGGATGCGGTAGAGGGCCCGCCGTGCGTCGGCCAGTACCTTTGCGGCCTCTGCGCGCTGGGTCTCGGTGCCGTGGTGGACGACCTGCTTGCCCGCCATTGCGACCTGCATCATCAGGTGGGCGACCTCACGGACGCCGTCGGGCATGCCCTCTCCGGCCTGCTGCCAGGGACTGCCGAGCTGCTCCCGGTTCTCTTCGACGTAGGCCTTGCCCGCGTCGGTGAGCTCGAAGACGTTGCCGCCGTCGCGCGTCTCGCCGCGGATCAGTCCCTCGTCGGCGAGCAGCTGGAAGGCGGGATAGACCGATCCCGGGCTCGGACGCCAGGCGCCCTCGCTCCGCTGCTCGATCTCCTGCATCACCTGGTAGCCGTTGCGGGGCTCCTCTTCGACGAGGAGCAGGATCGCAGCCCGGACGTTGCCGCGGCGCATGCGACGGCCGCGTGGGCCGCCCATCCCGCCGGGCCCGCCCCGGTCGCGCATGAAGAACATTCCGCCGGGGCCGCCCCTGAAACCACCGGGGCCAAAGCCGCCGCCGAAGCCTTCTCCACTCATGAATACTCTGTCTCGTTTGTGCATGTCACGATATATAGCCGATATATCGGAAGCTGTCAAGACACGGTCTGTGGGAAGTCGAGACACGGTCTGTGGGAACACGTCTGCCGGGCGAAGCGTCGGCGGCGCGGCCCGTCATCCGGGTGACGGATCACTAGAGTCGGGTCGTGCCGCTCGAGGGTCACGCAGAGCGCGTCAACACGCCGCTTCGGCCGCGGGACCGCCACCTGCTCGTGGCGCTCGCGCTCATCACGCTGGTCGCGGTCGTCGCGGGCTCGGTGTACGCGGTCGCACGACCCTCCGCTTCGGGCGCCCGTTGTATGTCGTTCACCGTCCCCGCTTCGATGGGCGGTGCGGCCGTTCGCGAATGCGATACGGCCGCCAGGCACTACTGCCGCGTCAACGCGAGCGTGCCGCAGGCCGTCGAGGCCTGCACCGGCGCCGGGTTCGCAGTCGGGGCGAAGCCCTGACCTCCGTATCCTTGCCGAGATGGGACTGACCCCGATGAGATTTGCCCGCACGCGAGTGACGCAGTGAAGGTCGTCCTCCCGGACGGCAAGGAGCTCGAGCTCGCCGACGGCTCCACGGGGCTCGATGCGGCGCGTGCGATCGGCCCGAAGCTCGCCGAGCAGGCCGTGCTCGTACGCTCGAACGGCTCGCTCCAGGACGTGCGGGCGCCGCTCGTCGACGGCCAGCCGATCCAGTTCCTGACGACGCGCGACATCGACGATCCCGACGCGCTCTACGTGCTTCGCCACTCGAGCGCCCACGTGCTGGCCGAGGCCGTTCGCCGCCTCTATCCGGGAGTCAAGATCGCGATCGGCCCGCCGATCGAGAACGGCTTCTACTACGACTTCGAGTTCCCGGAGCCGATCGCCGACGCAGACCTCGAGCGGATCGAAGAGGAGGTCCGTACGCTCCTCGCCGAAGGCCGAAGCTGGTCGCGCGAGGAGATCTCGCGCGACGAGGCTCGCAGCAGGTTCGAGGCCGAGGGCGAGCCGTACAAGGTAGAGCTCGTCGACACCGCCGAAGGCGAGATCTCGCTCTATACCCAGTCGCATGACGGCGCGGCCGCCTTCACCGATCTCTGCCGGGGCCCGCACCTGCAGGACTCGGGCCCGATCAAGGCGTTCAAGCTCACGGGGTTGGCCGGCGCCTACTGGCGCGGGGACGAGAAGAACACGCAGCTGACCCGGATCTACGGGACGGCGTTCTTCCGCGAGGCCGACCTGAGCGCCTACCTCGAGCGGCTCGAGGAGGCACGCAAGCGCGACCACCGCCGCCTCGGCAGGCAGCTCGACCTGTTCCACTTCTCCGACGTCTCGCCGGGCTCGCCGTTCTGGCACCCGAAGGGGATGGCGATCTGGAACGTCCTCGAGGATCTCCGCCGCGCCGAGAACCTCGCCCGGGGCTACGTCGAGGTACGGACGCCGCTCATCTACGACAAGGAGCTCTGGGTCACCTCGGGGCACTGGGAGAAGTACCGCGAGCACATGTTCACCTTCGAGTCGGAGCATCGGGTATTCGGGCTGAAGCCGATGAACTGCCCGGGCCACTGTGTCGTCTATTCCGACGGCGCCTACAGCTACCGGGAGCTGCCGCTCCGGATGGCCGAGGCAGGCGTGCTGCACCGAGACGAGCTGACGGGCGCGCTCCACGGCCTCCTGCGCGTCCGGATGTTCTCGCAGGACGACGCGCACATCTTCTGCACGCCGGAGCAGATCGAGGCGGAGGTGATCGGCTGCCTCGAGTTCGGCTACTCGATCTACGACCGGCTCGGGCTCGAGATCAAGGTCGAGCTCTCGACCCGGCCCGAGAACAAGATCGGCACCGACGAGGAGTGGGACGCGGCCGAGGCCGCGCTCGCCTCGGCGCTCGAGCATCGAGGCATCGAGTACTCGGTCAACGCCGGCGACGGTGCCTTCTACGGGCCGAAGATCGACCTGCACATGCTCGACTCGCTCGACCGGTCGTGGCAGATCGGGACGGTGCAGCTCGACTTCCAGATGCCTCAGCGCTTCGACCTCCACTACCAGGGGGCCGACAACGCCGAGCACACGCCGGTCATGATCCACCGGGCGCTGATCGGCTCGTTCGAGCGCTTCATCGGGATCCTGATCGAGCACTTCGCCGGTGCGTTCCCGTTCTGGCTCGCCCCGGTGCAGGCTCGGATCATCCCCGTGGGGCTCGACCATCACGACCCGGCACACGCGCTCGCGAAGGAGCTCGCCGGCTACCGGGTCGAGGTCGACGACTCCGACGAGACGGTGGGGAAGCGCATCCGCAACGCGGAGCTCGCCAAGATCCCGTTCGTGATCGTCTACGGCGACAAGGAGAGCGACGCGGCCCTGGCCGTCCGCGAGCACGGCGGCGGGCAGTCGACGAAGTCCCTGGACGAGCTACGCGCGCAATTCGGTACGCTTTCGGCCTGACAAGTAGGGGCGAAACTGTCTCTCACCTCCCGGACGCGCTCACGAGCGCGGCCTTGGGGGTTCAACCGAAGCGGTTGAGAACGGTGCTTGCGCCTGCCTGTCAGCGATTTTCTCGCACGCTTACGGAGATACAGGAGGCACTTACGAGCTTGGTACGGGACATTTGAGGCCGCGGCGAGGCTCATGGGAGCTGCCGCGCCGGCCGGAGCCGCAGGCGCGGGTGAACGACGCGATTCGCGCTCGCCCGGGTGCGGTTGATCGGCGAGGAAGGGCAGCAGCTCGGCATCAAGCAGACCGACGAGGCGCGCACGTATGCCTACGGCAAGGGGCTCGATCTCGTCGAGGTCGCGGCTCAGGCCGATCCACCGGTCGCGAAGGTGATGGATTACGGCAAGTACCGCTACGAGCTCGAGCAGAAAGCCAAGCAGGCCCGCAAGAACCAGACGCAGATCCACGTCAAGGAGATCAAGCTCAGACCCAAGATCGGAATCCACGATTACGAGACCAAGCGAGGCCATGTCGTCCGCTTCCTGAATCAGCGGGCGAAGGTCAAGGTTACGATCATGTTCCGGGGCCGCGAGCGCGAGCATCCGGATCGCGGGCGTGACCTGCTCATGCGGCTTGCCGACGATGTGAAGGAGCTGGGGATGATCGAGACCCAGCCGCTCCTGGAAGGCCGCAACATGACGATGGTTCTGGCGCCGACGAAGAACGCAGGGGTGAAGAAAGATGCCGAAACAGAAGACGAACTCGGGAGCGAAGAAGAAGTTCAAGATGACGGCAACGGGGAAGCTCCTGCGTCGGAGGGCGGGCCAGAGCCACAACCTGGAGCACAAGTCGCCGAAGCTGAAGCGGGCGTTTCGTAAGGCCCAGCCGGTCGCGGCCGCGAACGTCAAGACGGTCAAGAAGCTCCTCGGGAAAGGGTAGGGAATGGCCCGCGTCAAGCGATCTCTCCACGCCCGCAAGAAGCGGCGCAAGGTCCTCGAGCAGGCGAAGGGGTACTGGGGCCTCAAGAGCACCAACTACACCTACGCAAAGGAGCAGGTCGAGCACTCGCTCACCTATGCCTACCGCGACCGCAAGAACAAGAAGCGGATGTTCCGGCGGCTCTGGATCACCCGTATCAATGCCGGCGCGCGGGCCCACGGGCTCTCCTACAACCAGTTCATCTCGGGGCTCAAGGCCGCCGAGGTGGAGCTCGACCGCAAGGTGCTCGCCGATCTTGCGGTCAGCGACCCGGGTGAGTTCGGCAAGCTCGCCGAGCAGGCGAAAGCCGCACTCGCGAAATAGGGGCGGCCCGCCGCGGTGATCGAGTCCCGCGACAACGAGACGCTCAAGCTCGTCCGCAAGCTTCAGGAGCGGCGTTGGCGCGACAAGCTCGGCCTCTTCGTCTGCGAGGGCGAGGATCTCGTCGCTGCGGCCACCGCCGAGCCGGTGGAGCTGCTGATCGCCGGCGAGAATGTCGAGCCGAAGCTGCTGGCCCAGGTCTCGAGTGCGGGTCATCCGCCGCGCGTGATCGGCATCTACCGCCGGGCCGATCTGCCCGCGCCCGCGGCCCGGCCGGTGACGCTCGTGCTGCACCGCGTCTCCGACCCGGGCAATGTCGGCACGCTCATCCGGACCGCAGACGCGTTCGGCGGCGGCATCGCGCTCACGAAAGGCTGCGCCGACCCGACGGGCCCGAAGGCGCTGCGGGCCTCGGCGGGCGCGATCTGGCGCGTGCCCCTGCATGCTCTCGACTCGGAGCCCGGCGCCCTCGACCTGCTCGGAGGCGGAGGCGGCCACAAGCTCGTCGCGCTCAGCTCCAGGAGCGGCTTCCCGATCGCCTCGTGCGACCTCGAGGGACCGGTCGTCTTCCTGCTCGGGGCCGAGCGCGGGGGGCTCCCGGCCGAGCTCGCCCGCGACCTCGACGCGTGGATCCCGATCCGGTCGGAGTCCCTGAACGTCGCCGCGGCGGGGGCGATCGCACTGTACGAGTGGGGGCGGCAGAATCCCTGACGTGGCTCGCGTCGCGCGCATCAACATCACGCCCGTCAAGGGGCTCGGGCTCCAACATCCGGAGTCGGCCGAGCTCACGAGGGTGGGCGTGCTCGAGAACCGGCGCTTCTACTTGACCTCGGGGGGCCGGCTCTTCAACGGCAAGGACCACGGCCCCCTCGTCCAGATCACGCCGCTGCTCGAAGGTGACCGCCTCCTGCTGCGCTTCCCCGACGGAACCGAGGTTTCCGGTGTGGTGGGACTTGGACGGGCCGTCGAAACCGACTTCTGGGGCCGAACCGTCAAGGGCCGGGTCGTCGAAGGCCCGTGGACGGAAGCGTTATCCGATTACGTGGGCGCCTCGGTCAGCCTCGTCGAGACCGATGAGCCCGGAACGGGGATCGACGTTCGCGTCGGCACGCTCGTCACCCGCGCCTCGTGCGACCGGCTCGCAGAGGAGCTCGGCAGCTTCGTCGACGGGCGGCGCTTCCGGATGCTGCTCGAGGTCGAGGGGGCCTCGGCCCACGAAGAGGACTCGTGGGCGGAGCAGCTCGTGCGGGCAGGCGACGCGGTGATCCGGATCGGCGGGCCGGTGCCGCGCTGCGCGATCACCACGCAGGATCCCGACACCGGAGTCGTCAGCCTCGACACGCTGCGGGCGATCAAGAGCTACCGCGGCCTCCGTGACGGCAAGCAGATCGACTTCGGCGTCTACTTCGACGTCGAGGAGCCCGGGCGGGTCTCGGTCGGCGACGCAGTCGAGCGGCTCTAGCCTCCCCCGATCCCTCGTGCCTCTCCCGGCTTCCGGCCAAACGGTGTCAGGTCTTGCATTCCGACATCCGCGCTGTGTGATTGCAAGACCTGACCCCAGGTTTAGGCGCGGGGCCTGCCATTCCGGCCCCTGCGCTCGGTGACCACCAAGGGTGTCAGGTCTTGCATTCCGACACCGAGATATGTGATTGCAAGACCTGACACCCGGTGTGGGTCGCGGGTGGGGCTACCGCTTCCGGTTCACCCAGATCGAGTCCTCGTGGCCGCTCCACGGTGTCTCGTCGAACCAGCCGTACAGGCCGACGACGTCGAAGCCCTCCTCGTCTAGGAGCTCGCGCCACTCGCCGATCGAGATCCAGGCGAGGCTGAGCTCCGACTCCACTCCGCCGCCGCGCACGCGCAGGATGAGCGTCCGCCGCCGCTCGTCCCAGTCGGCACGCTCGAAGATGCCGGGCTCCCGCTCGAGCCACCTGGCGTGGGTGGCGGCAATGTCGTCGGGCCCTGGGGTGAAGACGTCGAAGATGAGGATGCCCCCCGGCTCGAGCAGCCCGTGAACGGCTCTCAGCACCGCCCGGCGGTCCCCGTCGGTCTGCATGTGGAGAAGCGAGCGGAACGGGATCGTCACGAGCGGTACGGGCCCTTGCACCGGAGGGTCACGCATGTCGCCGTGGCGAAGGTCGAGTGTGACCCCTGCGAGGGCGGCCCGCTCCCGGGCCACAGCCAGCATCCCCTCCGACAGGTCGACGCCGATCACCTCGATCCCGTCGGCCGCGATCGGGATCGCGAGCCGGCCGGTGCCGACGCCCAGCTCGACGACGGGGCCACCCGACTTCCTCGCCCGCTCGAGGTAGAACTCGACGTCCTCGACGACGCTCGCAGACCACGGGTCATACAGCTGGGCGATGCGATCGTACGCAGACACGCCGCTATGCTGCCACTGTGATGACGCCGGCAATGCCGTTCCTGTTTATCGCGCCCCGGTTCGAGACCGGGGCGACGGCACCCGCCGTCTAGCCTCACGGTTCTCGAGCCGGGGCGTTTCCGACCGCCGACCCCGACAGCAGCATGGAGAGACCGTGAGCACACCCGACTGGGACACATATCGCGAGGAAGCCGAGCGCGCCTTCGCCGCGGCCGGCCTCGACGAGATCGCGGACGCCCGCGTCCGCTACCTGGGCCGCAAGAGCCCGCTTGCGCTCGCGCTGCGCGAGGTCCGCGACCGCGAGACCGGCATGCTCCTGAACGGGATCCGCACGAGCCTCGAAGCCTCCGCCGACGAGCGCGAGCACTCGCTCGCAGGCGACGAGCTCGACCGCAGGCTCCGCGAAGAGGTGATCGACGTGACGCTCCCCGGCGAGGAGCTGCCGCTCGGGCACCTCCACCCGATCACGCAGGTGCGGCGGGCGGTCGAGGACGCGTTCCTCGGGCTCGGCTACGAGGTGCGCGACGACCGCGAGGTCGAGACCGTCGAATACAACTTCGACAAGCTCGCGTTCCTGCCGACGCACTCGGCCCGCTCGCCACGCGACACGTTCTTCTTCGACGACACCCACGTCCTGCGGACGGAGACGAGCCCGTCCCAGATCCACATCCTCGAGGAGAAGCCGCCGCCGATGTACATGGTCTCGATCGGCCGGGTCTACCGCCGCGACGCGATCACCGCGACGCGCTACCCGATCTTCCACCAGTTCGAGGGGCTCGCGGTCGACAAGGGCATCACCCTGGCCGACCTCAAGGGCACGCTCCTCCACGTGATGCGGGCGCTCTATGGCCCCGACCGGCGCGTCCGCTTCCGGACCCACTACTTCCCGTTCACCGAGCCCTCGATCGAGCCGGACGTCTCGTGCGGCATCTGCGGCGGCGAGGGCTGCCGCACCTGCAAGTGGTCGGGCTGGATCGAGATGGGGGGCGCCGGCATGGTCGACCCGCAGGTGCTCGAAAACGTGGGTCTCGACCCCGCAGAATGGGGCGGGTTCGCGTTCGGCTGCGGCCTCGAGCGCACCGCCCAGCTCCGCCATTTCATTCCCGACATCCGTGCGCTCTGGGAAGGGGACTTGCGGGTCCTGAGGCAGTTCTGAGCACGGAGGAACCCAGCATTCCGCAATGCGCCCCCTTCTCAAGGGCTCCCGCGGAAGAGCCGTTCTTGGTCTCGCGCTCGGCTCGGCTCGGCTCCGGCCGTAGCTGCTTCCGCTCTCGAGGAGGTTTCGAGGAATGAGAGTCCCCATTTCGTGGCTGCGCGACTACGTCGCGGTCGAGATGCCACTCGACGAGCTCGCGACCCGGCTTTCCATCTCCACGGCCGAGGTCGAGGGGATCGACACGCTCGGGATCGCCGACGAGGGCGGCAACGCGGGCCTCTTCAAGGTCGGCCGGGTGCTCGAGGCCGAGAAGCACCCGAACGCCGACCGGCTCCAGATCACCAAGGTCGACGTGGGCGAGGCCGAGCCGCGCTCGATCGTCTGCGGCGCCTGGAACTTCGGCGCCGGCGCCACGGTCGGTGTGGCGCTCCCGGGCGCGGTGCTCCCGAACGGGCTCGAGCTGGGCCGCCGTGAGGTGCGCGGCCAGCTCTCGGACGGGATGATCCTCGCCGAGGACGAGATCGGCCTGGGCGGCGACCACGCCGGGATCATGCTGCTCGACCCCGCCGAGCCGGGCACGCTGCTAGGCGACGTCCTGCCCCTGGTCGAGCGGGTGCTCGTGGTCGAGGCGACCGGGAACCGGCCTGACCTCCAGTCGATCTACGGGATCGCTCGCGAGGTGGCGACCCTCTACGACCTCGAGCTCGCGTCTTTGCCCGGCAGGCCGCCCGTCCCGCCGCCGGAGCGCCCGGTCGAGGTTCGGATCGACGACCAGGAAGGCTGCCCACGCTACGTCGCCCGGCTCTTCGAGGACGTCAAGATCGGGCAGTCGCCGCAGCTCGTCCGCTCGCGGCTCTTCGCAGCGGGCCAGCGCCCGATCTCGAACGTCGTCGACATCACGAACTACGTGATGCTTGCGCTCGGGAACCCGCTCCACGCGTTCGACTTCTCCACGCTCCGCGACGGCCGGATCGTCGTGCGGCGCGCGGCCGGCGGCGAAGAGCTGACGACGCTCGACGGTGTCGCCCGGCGCCTGACGGCGGAGGATCTCGTGATCGCAGACGCCGAGAGGGCGGTCGCGCTCGCCGGGATCATGGGCGGCGAGGAGACCGAGATCGGAGAGGAGACCGCGACCGTGCTGCTCGAGGCCGCCAACTTCGAGCCCTTCGGGATCTACCGGACCTCCGAGCGCCAGCGGCTGCGGACGGAGGGCTCGAACCGCTGGGAGAAAGGCGTCGACCCGCACCTCGCGGGGCCGGCTGCCGACCTCGCGACCGAGCTGATCCTTCGCGATAGCGGAGCCACGTGGACGGCTGCCTCGGACGTGCAGGCAAGGCTTCCCGAGCGGCCGGTCATCGACTTCCGCCCGGCGCGCGCCGACGCGGTCATCGGTGTCGAGACGCCGCCGGAGCGCCAGTACGAGATCCTCGAGCGGCTCGGGTTCGAGCAGCAGGGTGAGGAGGTCGTCGGGCCCACCTGGCGGGCACGTGACGTCAAGCGCGAGATCGACGTGATCGAGGAGATCGCCCGCTTCCGGCTCGAGGACGTTCCGTTCACCCTTCCCGCGCGCCGCGAGATGATCGGGCTCCTGACCTGGGAGCAGCAGCTGCGCCGCCGCGTCGAGGACGTGCTGGTAGGGCTCGGGTTTGCCGAGATCTACACGCCGAGCCTCGTTTCCGACGACCACACGACCTGGAAGCTCCCGGAGCCGATCTCCGTGGAGCTGACCGCGCTGAGAACCTCGCTCCTGCCGAGCCTGATCGAGGCGGCGCGCCGCAACATCGATGCCGGCTCGCGGCGAATCGCGCTCTTCGAGATCGCCCGCGTGTACCTGCCAAACGGGTCGCTACCGAACGAGAGACTCCGCGTCGCCGGGATCGCCCAGGGGGGCTTCGGCCATGCGAAGGGCGTCGTCGAGGTGCTCTATTCCGCACTCAAGGCCGAGGCCGATTTCTCCCGTGCGCCGCATCCGCTGCTGCATCCCGGCAAGGCCGCGAAGACGAGCGCCGGGACGGTCGGTGAGCTCCACCCACGCGAGCTCGAGGGCGAGTGGGGGGCATTCGAGCTCGATCTCGACGTCCTCTTCGCGGCTGCGGGCGGGCCAGTCGCCTACCGCGACGTGATCACCTATCCCGCCGTGCGCCAGGACATCGCGGTCTCGGTCCCGGAGGATGTGCCCGCGGGCGATCTCGTCGCAGCCGCGCGCGACGCGGCCGGCGGCGAGCTTCGGGAGGTCAGCGTGTTCGACGTGTACCGCGGCGATCAGATCGCCCCCGGGCGCAAGTCGGTTGCGCTCGCCCTCGCCTATCAGTCGGCCGACCGCACGCTGACCGAAGAGGACGCGAGCCGGCTGCGGAACGCGATCGTGGATACCCTGGTCGAGCGTTTCGGCGCCCAGCTCCGTACCGGCCCGGGCGGCGCCGACTAGGCTTTCCGGCGATGGGCTCTCCGCGGTCGATCACGAGCGAGGCCGAGCTCCGCGCGATCGTGGGGGAGCCCAACGAGGTTGTCGTCTCGAAGATCTCCGACCGGCTGAACGACCTTACCCGCCAGTTCATCGAGCGCTCGCCGTTCGTCTGCGTGGCGACGAAGCTGCCGGGCGGAGGCGTCGACGTGTCGCCCCGCGGTGACCCGCCCTCGTTCGTCCGTATCCTCGACGAGCGCACGCTCCTCATCCCCGACCGCCCCGGCAACAGGATCGCCGACACGCTCACGAATCTGCTCGGCGACCCGTCGATCGGCCTCCTGTTCCTGATCCCGGGTGTAGGAGACAGCTTCCGCGTCAACGGTCGCGGGGTGATCACCGACGACGCCGAGCTTCTCGCCCCGAGCGCGGTCGAGGGCGCGGCTCCCCGCCTCGGGATCGTGGTCACGATCGACGAGGCCTACACGCAGTGCTCGAAGGCGCTGATCCGCTCCGACCTCTGGAATCCCGAGCGTCACATCGATCGCTCCGAGCTTCCGAGCTCCGGTGAGATCCTGCGCTCGCTGAACGATCCGAGCTTCGACGCCGAGGAGTACGACCGGGCCCGCACCGAGCGGTACGCGCGGCGCGAGGGGCTCTACTAGCTCCTAGACGGTTCGCCCGTCCATGAGCCAGACCGGGCCCTGGGTCGCAACCGGGTTCGTGTCCGAAAGCGCGCGCACGATGTGCACTCGGCCGTGAACGCCGATTCCGTCGCAGCGCTCGAGGCAGCGGCGGACCATGCCGGGCGAGGCGCCGAACCCGAACCGCCGGGCGCTTCGAAACCGCAGGCGAAGGTCGCCGTCCACCCGTCTCGGGTTGATCGGAGCCAGCTGGATCGCGCCCGGCTCGAGGTAGTCCGAGGAGTCGAGCTCGATCTCGCCGAGGAGGTCGCTCCAGTCGGCAGGGAGCGTCGCGAGTGCCGCGTCCCAGGACTCCGCCAGCGTCAACTGGGGGGCGACGGTCCCCGCAGCGACGCGCGAGCCGACCACGCCGGCCGAGATCCGGCCGTGCAGCCGTTCGGCGTCGAGGCGGCCGAGGCCTCGCCGGAGCGCCTCCGGGCTCGAGCCTTCGCCGGTACGGACGATCCGAAGCGAGATCGTGTCGCTGCCCGTCGTCACGGGCTGGAGCGGCGCCAGCAGCGCCGATGCGCGGCTCAGCTCCGACGCCTCTTCGAGGACGAGAAGGATGCCGGCGTCCTCCCAATCGGCGCCCAGGGTCGCCTCCAATGCCTGCCAGTCACCGACGAGGGACATCGCACGAGAACGTACACTCAGACTGATGGCGAAGGTCGAGAAGAAGAGGGCTCTGTCGGAAGAGCGCCTCCGTGATTTCCTGCGCGAGATGCTCCTGATCCGCCGCTTCGAAGAGAAAGTCGAGGAGCGGTTCCGGGCCGGTGTGCTCCCCGGCTTCCTCCATGTCGCGATCGGCCAGGAGGCCGCCGAGGTCGGCGTTTGCGCCGCGATGGAGGACGGCGACGTCTTCGCCTCCACCCACCGTGCTCACGGGCACACACTCGCGCGCGGAACGACGCCGAACGCGCTCATGGCCGAGCTGTACGGCAAGCTCGAAGGCTGCTCGCACGGGTACGGCGGCTCGATGCACCTCTACGACCTCGAGCGCGGGAACCTCGGCGCGAACGCGGTCGTCGGCGGCGGGCTTCCGGCGGTCGTCGGAGCAGGGCTCGCCTTCAAGCTGCGCGACGAGCCCAGGGTCGCAGTCGCCTTCTTCGGCGACGGCGCCACCAACACCGGCACCTTCCACGAGTCACTCAACCTGGCGCAGCTCTGGCAGGTGAAGACGCTCTTCGTCTGCGAGAACAACGAATGGGCCGAGTCGACACCCGGCTGGCAGCACTCCCCTGTGTGGGACGACATGTCCAAGCGGGCGGTCGCCTACGACATGCACGTCGTGAAGGTGGACGGCCAGGACGTGGAGAAGGTGTACGAGAAGGCCTCCGAGGCGCTCGAGCGCGTGCGCTCCGGTGCCGGCCCCGTGTTCCTCGACATCGAGACCTACCGCATGCACGGCCACTACATCGGCGATCCCCAGGTCTACCGCTCCAAGGAGGATCGCGACGAGGCGGCCGAGCGCGACCCGCTGATCCGGCTCCGCGACAAGCTCTCCGTCTCCTCGGACGACTGGGACGCGCTCGAGGACGAGGTCCGCGAGATCGTCGAGGCCGCCGTCGAGTTCGCCGAGAACGGCACCGATCCGCAGCCCGAAGACGCACTCAAGAACGTTTATGCCTGACGTCCCTGACCGGCAGTCGTTCCGGGGCGCCGGAGCCGCCCTCCGCGCCTGCCTGCTTCCGCAGGAACGCCGGGCGCGGTAGGAGGTCAGAGTTGCCGGAGCTCTCGTACCGTGAAGCTGTCCGTGACGCGCTCGCAACCGCGATGCGCGCCGACGAGGACGTGTTCCTGATGGGCGAGGACATCGCCGAGATGGGCGGGTCGATGGGCGTGACGCAGGGCCTCTTCGCCGAGTTCGGCGCCGAGCGCGTCCGCAACACCCCGATCTCGGAGATGGCGATCGTCGGAGCGGGGATCGGCGCGGCGATGCAGGGGATGCGACCGATCGTCGAGATCATGTACGAGGACTTCCTCACCCTCTCGCTGGAGCAGATCGTCAACCAGGCCGCCAAGCACCGCTACATGTCGGGCGGTCAGGTGAAGGTGCCGCTGACGATCCGCACGCAGGGCGGCGCCGGCTGGTCGCCGGGAGCGCAGCACGCCCAGCAGCTGGAGGCGTGGCTCGTCCATGTGCCGGGGCTGAAGGTCGTGTACGCCTCGAGCCCGAACGACGCGCGCGGCCTCCTCTGGTCGTCGATCTACGACGACAACCCGGTGATCTTCTTCGAGCATCGGCTCCTCTACCCCGTCAAGGAGGAGGCACCGGAGAAGCTCGAGCCGATTCCCCTGGGCAAGGCACGTGTCGTCCGGGAAGGGACCGACGTGACCGTGATCGCGACCGGGCCCCTCGTCCACCGCGCCCTCGTCGCCGCCGAGGAGGCCGAGGCCGACGGCATCTCGGTCGAGATCGTCGACCCGCGTACGCTGCAGCCGCTCGACGAGGAAACGCTTGTAGAGTCGGTCAAGAAGACAAGCCGCGCGGTCGTCGCGCACGAAGCCGTCACGAGGATGGGCTTCGGCGCCGAGGTCGCCGCCGTGCTGCAGGAAAAGGCGTTCGACTGGCTCGACGCGCCGATCGAGCGCGTCGGCGCCAAGTTCGCCCCGCTCGCATTCGCCCCGACGATGGAGCAGTTCATCGTCCCGCAACCCGCCGATGTCCTCGCAGCGATCAAGAAGACGGTGGCCCGCAGCTGATGGACGAGGTCAAGCTTCCGCGTCTCGGCCAGGGAATGGAGAGCGGCACCATCGTCCGCTGGCTGAAGGCCAAGGGCGACAAGGTCGAGAAAGGCGAACCTCTCTTCGAGGTCGACACCGACAAGGCGACCCAGGAGGTCGAGGCGGAGACGAGCGGCGTGCTGCTCGAGATCGCCGTCGAATCGGGTGAGGTGCCCGTTGGGGATGTCGTCGCGCTGATCGGCAAGCCGGGCGAGTCTGCGCCGAGCTCGGGCAGCGACGAAGACGAAGCGGGCGACAAGGCCGAGTCGCCGGCGCCCGCGCTTGAGAAACCCGTCCCGGCGGCGGCCCCGGCACAGGAGAACAGCTTCCGGGCCGTTATCAACGGCGTGCGCGGCACGAGCCCGGGTCGCGCGAAGGCCTCGCCGCTTGCCCGCCGGATGGCGCGCGAGCGCGGGATCGATCTCGGCACCCTCACGGGGACCGGCCCGGAAGGCCGGATCGTCGCGGAGGACGTCGAGCGCGGCGAGGCCGGGACTCCGGCCCCGCTCCCGGTCCTGGACGATGTCGCGCCTATCGAAGCGGTCTCGGTCCCGGTCGAGGAACCTGCCGTGGCCCCGGTCGAGGCAGTGGCCGCCGTCGAGGCAGTGGCCCCCGTCGAGGCAGAGGCCCCCCTCGAGGCAGAGGCCCCCGTCGAAGAAGCCGCGCCGCCCGCCGAGGAGACGGTGGAGGCGCCCGTTGCCGTCGAGGAGCCCGTCGCGACGCTCGAGCCGGCCGCACCGGCCGAGCCCGCAACCCCTGCGCCGTCCCCGGTTGCGCCACCCGCACTCGACGCCGGCGAGGCCGGCGAGGTGGAGTCGATCCCGCTGACGATGACCCGCAGGACGATCGCCCGCCGCCTGACCGAGGCGTGGGCGGTGCCTGTCTTCCAGCTTACGGTGTCGGTGGAGATGACACATGCGAACGAGCTGATCGCGCGCTCGCGCGCTCTCAACCCGGACGTGCGCGTGACCGTTACCGACCTGATCGCAAAGGTCTGCGCCCGGTCGCTGATGCGGCATCCCGACGTCAACGTCCAGTTCACCGAGAAGGCGATCCTTCGCTTCCCGTCGGCTCACATCGGCCTCGCGGTCGCCGCTCCGAAGGGGCTCGTCGTCCCCGTGGTTCGCTCGGTCGAGCGGCTGTCGCTCGTCGAAGTCGCACGTCGGCGCGACGAGCTCGTCAACCGTGCCAAGGACGGAGCGCTCGAGCGCTCCGACCTCGAGGGCGGCACCTTCACGATCTCGAACCTCGGCATGTTCGGCATCGAGAGCTTCTCGGCCGTGCTCAACCCTCCGCAGGCAGCGATCCTGGCCGTCGGTGCCACCGCCGACCGCCCCGTGGCGCAGGATGGTCAGGTCGTGGTGTCGCCGATGATGACCGTGACCCTCACAGTCGACCATCGCGCCGTCGACGGCGCGCCTGCCGCGGACTTCCTGCGGACGGTCAAGACCTTCCTCGAGGATCCGGCCCTCGCGCTGTGAGCGTGGACACCCTCGTCATCAGGCGTGGTGACCGGCTAGACGTTCCCTTTCTTCGATCGTTGCTCGGATTTGCCTACAACTGGCATGTCCAGGCCTTCGACACCGACATCGCCATCTCGCGCTACGTCGACGGCTGGGGGCGCACGGGCGACACGGCGCTGATCGCGATGGACGCCGGCCACCCGGTGGGTGCGGCCTGGTACCGCCTCTTCTCGGAGACGCTTCAGGGCTACGGGTTCCTCGACGCCGAGACACCCGAGATCACGATCGTGGTCGTGCCGACGAAGCAGGGCCAGGGAATCGGGCAGAAGCTCCTCGGGGCGCTACTCGAGCGGGCGAGGGCCGCGGGCTACGGCGCAGTGTCCGTCTCGGTGCGTCGCGACGACACCGATGCCTCGAACTACCTGGGGCAGGGGTTCGAGCAGGTGCGCGAGGACGGCGAGACGCTCACGCTTCGCTACCCGCTGTAGCCGCACGGATCCACGGCTGAAGCTCGGTGACGAACGCCGGGTCGATCGAGTGGTCCATCGGCGACTCACGGTAGAGGGGCTCGGCGCCGGCCTCCCGCAGGTCGGCCAACGAGCGGTGGGCGAACTCGACCGGGATCACCGGGTCGTAGGTGCCGTGCCCGATCGCGATCGGCGGGAACGGCCTCGAACCGTCGAGGCGCCAGCCCTCGACATACGGCACGAAGCCCGAGAAGCACACAAGCGCGGCCGGGCGCGGCCTGCCTTCGCCGAGCCCGACGGCAAAGCTCATGACGGCGCCCTGAGAGAAGCCACCAAGCACGACCCGGTCGTGCGGGAGCGAGTCGACGAACTCGGAGAGCGCCGAGTAGCCCTCGGCAAAGGTCGCCGCGTCGGGGAAGCCGACGCGCGGCACCGCGTACCAGTGCGCCCCGCCCGGCGGAAGCGACAGAGGCCCGCGTGGGCAGTAGCCGTGCAACCGGCGCTCCGGGTCGAGCGCATCGAGCAGCCCCACGAGGTCGTGCTCGTTCGAGCCTCGCCCGTGGACGAGCACCAGTGCCCCGGCCGGGGCGCCCTCGGCCGGCCGCTCGGCGTAGATCACGCGGTGACTGCCCGGGGATTCGGCAGCGGCGTGAGCCGCGGCTCGACCTGGTCGCGGAGGTGCTCGAAGTTCGGCGGCAGCGAGAGGCGCTGGCCCAGGGTCTCGAGCGGCTCGTCCGTGGTGAAGCCGGGGCCGATCGTCGCGATCTCGAAGAGGACGCCGCTCGGCTCACGGAAATAGATCGAGCGAAAGTAGAAGCGGTCGATCACCGGCGTCGGCCTGCCGCCGAGAGATTGCACCCGGTCACGCCACGCCTCGTGCTCAGCCGGCGGCGAGGCCCAGGCAACGTGATGGACCGTTCCGGCGCCCGACAGGCCGTGCGCGGAGGGCGCCTCGTCGTAGACGTAGGTGCCGCCGCGTGTCTCGCCGCGGGTCTCCCAGCCTTCGGTGAATCCGAGGCCGGCCAGAAACGAGGCGCTCCGGTCGGGGTGCGACGTGTAGGCCCGTACGCCTGCGAAGCCCCTCAGGGCCAGCTCGGGCGGAATCTCGGGATGCGCCGCGACGAGAGGCTCGTCGCCCGACTCGTCGATCACGAGCTCGAGCGCGAGGCCGTCCGGGTCGTGGATGAGGACCGAGCCGGCCCGGCGCTCGCCCGCCAGCGCGATCGGCCCAGAAGTCGAGCGCCTCGTCGGAGCCGACCCGGAAGAGCGACACGGTGCACCATCCCGTCTCCCGCGCGTCCGCGGGGCGCGCCCGGGTACTCGAAGAAGGTGATGTCTGCCCCGGCGCTCCCCTTCTCGTCTGCGTAGAACAGGTGGTAGACGGTCGGGTCGTCCTGATTGACCGTCTTCTTCACGAGCCGGAGGCCGAGCGTGCCCGAGTAGAACTCGACATTCGCCGGTGCATCGCCGGTGATCGCCGTGATGTGATGAACACCCTCGAGCTTCATGGTCGAGCTCCATTCTGCCCGGAACCTGCTGCGGCTGGGGGCCCGGCGACCTCGCTCCCGACCGTTGGCGCGGCTCCGATCGGGGTGGACTACCATCGATCGAGATGGGAGCGAACGGGATGGAATGCGACGTTGCCGTCCTCGGCGGCGGCCCGGGCGGGTATACGGCGGCGCTGCGGGCGGCGCAGCTCGGAGCGCCGGGTCGATCTGCGTCGAGCAGGAGCCCGCGCTCGGCGGCACGTGCCTGCGGGTCGGCTGCATCCCCACGAAGGCGTGGGTGCAGACGGCGCACTTCCTCCACCAGGCCCGCGACTCGTACGCGAAGCTCGGAGTCCGCATCGGCGAGCCCGAGCTCGACCTCGACGCCGCCAACGAATGGAAGGCCGCCGTCGTCACGCAGATGACCGGCGGGGTCGCATCCCTCTTCAAGGCCGCCGGCGTCGAGTGGGTGCGGGGCAAGGGATCCTTCTCGGACGCCCACACGCTTTCCGTGGAAGGCGAGGACGGTCTCCAGGAGATCGGCTTCGCGCTCCGCGATCGTCGCCACCGGGTCGTTCCCGATGCGGCCGCCGATCCCCGGCCTCGACTCGCCGCGCTGCGTCGACTCGACCGGCCTGCTCGCCCAGACGCAGGTGCCTCGCCGCCTCGCGATCCTCGGCGGCGGGATCATCGGGTGCGAGTTCGCGTCGATCTTTCGCGCGTTCGGGAGCGAGGTCACGATCGTCGAGATGCTCGACCGGCTCATTCCGCAGGAGGACGAGGATGCGGCGAAGGAGCTCGCGAAGGCCTTCCGCAAGCAAGGCATCGCCGTCGAGCTCGGGAAGCAGTGCACCGAGGTCGAGGATGACGGAGGGATGTTGACCGTTCATTTCGGGGAAGGCGAGACGTTCGAGGCCGACCTGATGCTCGTTGCGGTCGGCCGGGCACCACTCGTCTCGGGGATCGGGCTCGAGGCGGCAGGTGTTGCCTTCGACGTCCGCAAAGGGGTCGAGACCGATGCCCATCGCCGGACGTCGACGCCGCATATCTATGCGGTGGGAGACTGCGCGGGCTACTGGCAGCTTGCGCACACGGCGTTCCGCGAGGGCGAGGTCGCGGCCGAGAACGCCTGCGGGCACGACGCTCTCGTCGACAATCGCGCCGTTCCGCGGCCGATCTACACCAATCCGGAGATCGCGGGTGTCGGCCTCACCGAGGCGCAGGCGCGCGAGCAGTACGGCGAGGCCGTGGCGGTGGGGCAATTTCCCTGGGTCGCGAACGCGCGCGCAGTGATGCAGAACGAGACCGCCGGCTGGGTGAAGTCGATCCACGAGACCCGGTACGGGGAGCTGCTCGGCCTGATCATCGTCGGTGCGCACGCAACCGACCTGATCGAGGCCGGAGTGGTGGCAATCGATGCGGAGGCGACCGTCGAGGTGGTGGCCGACGGAATGGCGGCGCACCCGACCCTCTCGGAGGCGATCAAGGAGGCGGGGCTCGTCGCGCTCGGGCGCCCGATCCATCTTCCCGTCCGCAAGAAAGCCCGCGCCTGAGCCACCCCGGGCGCGAGTCGGCGCGAGAATGAGTGCGCCCGGCACTGAATCCAGGCCGGCCCTCGATCAAGCCCGGCCCTGAATCAAGTCCGGCCCGCCCTGGGTCAGGCCCGGCAGGGGGCGCCGGCCGCGAGCTCGTAGAGCACGACCCCACCGACTCTCCGCGGAGACGCAAGCCGGTCGAGCGCGCCGGCGAACACCTTCGCGTACTTCGGCTCGATGACGATGGCGGTCACGTGATGAGCCTCCGTGAAGGCCCGGATCGTGGCCGCCTGGCGCGGGCCGAGACGAAGGCCGGGAGTGGCCGTCGTCAGCCCGGGAGTGGCGAGAAAGGCAGGCGGGATGTACCACTCGCCGAGCCAGCCACCCGCCAGGCGGAAGCGAAAGTGCTCCTCTGCCTGCCAGAGGTCGTCGTCGCTCTGGATGATCGGCAGCGTGAGGACGTTCGCCTTCGAGTCGAGGCAGCGGCGGTAAGCGCTCGAGGTGATCAGCGCCGGGAGGCGGTAGCCGGTGGCCCAGACGTCGGTTGTGAGCGCCGGGAGGATCGCGAGCACGGCGAGCGCGGGTAGCGCCACCCGCAGCATCCCGGGGCGAGCCGACGAGAGCCACATTGCAGTTGCCACCGCCGCGACGAGGGCGACGTACACGGCGAAGCGCGCGGTGAGCACGTCGTCGAAGCCGGGGAGGTTGTGCACGATCGCCCAGGGCAGGATGCCGATCCGGGTGCCGTCGACCGTGAGGAACGGCCCGAGCGCGAAGATCACCGCGGCGACGAACGCCGCCAGCACGAACCGGCCTCCGGTCGTCCGGCCGAACGAGCGTGCGAAGAGGCCGACGATCAGGAGGGCGGGCAGCCCCAGGTAGGCCTCGTCTCCTGCGACGTGTGCGGTGTCGCGGTAGAGCGAGCCGAAGAGGAAGTTCGACTCGTTCGCGGGGAGCACGAAGCTGAGCAGGTCGGAGTAGAACGCGTCCTGCGGGTACGGCGGCCCCGAGTGGAAGCCGCGCAGGGCGTAGTAGAGAAACGGAGAGGTGACGACGACGGCGATCCCGTAGGCGAGGGCCAGCGGCGGAAGCAGCGAGGCGATCTGCCGCCGCTTCGGCCGGGCGAGCAGGAAGCCGAGCACGAGCCCGACCGCAAGGGCGATCGTCAGCGTGGTCGCGATCTCGGTGGAAAGGAGGATCTGGAGCGTGAGAAGTGGGCCGAGGCGGGCAAGGAGCCGGCGCCGGTCGAGCTCGCCGTTCACGTAACGCAGCACGAGGAGGGCAGCCAGAGGCAGCAGGAACACGGAGGTGAGGTGGAGATGGCCGCCGGCGTCGTGGGTCAGCTCGTAGCTCGAGAAGCCGAACAGGTACCCGCCCAGGAGGGATCCGCCGACCGATCCGGTCAGGTACCGGCAGAGCAGAAACGCCGTCCACGCCGCGAGGGCCGGCAGGGCGAGCGCGGCGGTGTTGAAAGCCGCAACGGGACCCGCGAGCAGGGTGATCGGCGAGACGAGCGCCGCGACCGCAGGCACCGAGCTCGTCCACATGATGTTCGCGCCGCCGGGAGCCCAGATCGCGTGGCTCACGAATGGGTTCTGGCCGTGAAGGATCGCGTGGGGCCACCAGGCGAGCGCCCAGATGAAGAGCTCCGGGTCGGCGCCCTGGCCCGAGTACCTCGGGCCCGAGGTCTCGAGCAGCGGGAGGCCGAGGAAGAGAAACGAGATGACGCCGTAGAGCCCGAGCGCTGCCAGCTCGGCTCGGCGGCGTGACAGGAGCACGAGCACGGCCTGCGGGCGCGGCATGCGACGCAATCGTAGTGGGGGCGGCGGAGCGCCCCGGACTCAGCCGCGCAGAACCCGTCTCTTACGGGTCTGCGTGCACGCCGAGCGTGGACACGACGATGCGGGTTGGCGGTTCGTCCTGGTTCAAGAAGGCATCGACTGCGGTTGCCCCTCGAGACCTGATCGCGTTCCGGGCGCCGGCCGGAAGGTCGGTGACGACGAAGGGGCCGCGGCTGACCTCCACCCGGATCTGGCGCGCATCGGATCCGTCACGCTTGATCTCCCACACCCACCCGACTTGGAACTCGGCTCCGCCCGGGGTCGGGCCGAAGACTGTCGCGACGCCTGTACGGGTCCATTTCGGCATCCCTCTCGGCTTACCCGGCTTCATGGCTGCGGCATGCGCGGTGCCGGCAGCGCCGGTCGATCATTGTCCGGGCGTTCATGGCGGGGTCGCGGTCGTGACCGTGATCACCTCCTCGGCGAGCTGTTCGAGCTCGAAGCCGAAGCTGACCGTCTGTGCTTTTTCTCTCTGCAGCAGGTACATCCGTCCTTGCGGGACAAGCTGTCGAAGCCGGACAGCTGCCCCTGCGGCTGCCGCTGCGGCCTGGTCGGCGTAGGCGACGTCCGCGGGATTGGCGAACAGGATTCGGATGACCGACCGGCGAATCAGGTGTTTCTCGCCCGCCAGACGATTCGACCTCGGGTCAGGTCGTAGGGTGAGAGCTGTACCCGGACTTGGTCGCCGACCACGATGCGGATGCGGAACTTGCGCATCTTCCCGGCCATGTAGGCGAGGACTTCGTGGTCACCGCCGTCGATCGCGACCTTGTACATACCGCTTCGGAACGCTTCGACGACTTCGCCGTCCATTTCGAGGGTCTCTTCTTTGACAGCGATGGCGCCTCCATTCGGACGTAGAGAGCGGGTGGCGGGCACGGCGGCAGAGCCGCAGCGTGCCCGCCTCGTACGCGAGAGCTACACGACAGTGACGGACCTAGCTTGCGGGCCCTTCGGGCCGTCTTCGGTCTCGAACTCCACATTCGCGCCTTCGGGAAGCGACTTGAAGCCGTCCCCGGAGACAGCGCTGAAGTGAACGAACACGTCCTTGCTGCCGTCGCTCGGGGTGATGAAGCCGAACCCCTTCGCGTCGTTGAACCATTTCACGGTTCCGGTTGCCATATAAAACACCTCCTCTGCCAAAAGAAAGAACGGGCAGAGGAAGCGCACTGTGCGCAACCGACACTCGCTCAGATAACAGCGCCATTCTACCAGTTCCGGGGAGAGAAACTCGGGCCGCAGGCGAAGTCGTATCTCCATGTGAGCAGCTGTCACGCCTCCAAGTGCGCGACGTTTTCGGGCGTCAACGAGTGCCTCATCTTCACGGTCGTCCCGGATTCGTCGACGCAAAGCAGCACCTGATCGGTCAGCCCCCGGATGAGCTCGAGACCGCGCCGGGTGTCCTCGACCCGCCCCTGCGGAGTCGTCCACCGCCCGCGGTCCGTGACGTCGATTGTGATCCCGTCATCCCCGATCGAGGCCCGTACCTTGATCTCGTCTCGCGCCGCCGAATGCTGGACGGCATTTGCCACTGCCTCGTGCGCTGCGAGGACGAGCTCGGCAGCGAGCTCGTCCTGGACGTGACCTTCTTGCAGCCAGGTGCCGAAGCCTCGCCGGAAACCCGCTAGCTCCGACACCTCCGCGACCAGCGTCGCCCGGAACGGCGTCATAGCTCGGTCTTCCCGCCTGCGGGAGACCGGAAACCACTCTCGGAGCAGGTTCCGAAGCGACCGCTCCTCCGCGGCCTCCGCCGGCTCGAGGTCGTTAGCGGAGCGAGAACCAGACGCGCTGTGTCGGCGGGCGAAAGCCGGGTGCGTCGGGCGGATAGGCATAGAGCTCGAGGGTGGCGGCATCCCTGGAGGCGATCAGGAAGCAGAGCGTGCCCACGGTGGACTTCCCAAACCGGATCGTCGCGAGGCCGCGGGCCGGGAAGTTCAGCTTGTCGGGCGGGTTGCATTGCACGTCCGCGCTGTAGTAGCCGTGGTGGATGCCGCCCGCGTCGATCGCATCGATCGCCGTCAGGACCTTGTCCGGCTTCCGTCCGACGTACCGGAGCTTCACCCGGACGAGATAGTTCTCCGTACCCGGCGGCAGCAGCGGCTGGCGGCCGAGGCCCAGATACTCCTGGCTCACATTGGGCTGCGTCGCGACGACCTCGAGGCGCCAGCGTGTGCCGATCGCCACCATCTTCCCGGCGGGGATAGGCCTTGCACGGCTACCGAGCGCTGGACGGGCATGAGAGCTGTGGCGGCGTACTGCCGCTGCGCTTGCCTTCGTTGTCGCCGGTGTCGAGTTGACGGCGGCGCGCAGCTCGACGAAGCCGCCGTAGAGAGCACCGGCGGCAACGGCCGTCCAGACGATCCGCCTCAGCCAGGCCCAGGGAGGCTTCCACCGCTTGCGTGGCAGCGACGAGGCCTCGTCGAGGCAGCCGTAGGAGCAGTAACGCGCCCGTCCGCGACGATACGGATCGCTGACAGCGGGAAGGTCGCGACCGCAGTGCGAGCATTCATCACGCGTGGGCATGGGGCCATATCATCGTGCAAGCGGGAGCGAAAGGGGGCTCGAGTTTCCGGAGGTTCTCCCACGGCCTCCGCGACGGCCGTCACTCGACCGCCGTCAGGCCTGGCGGGTCCGGGCGCCGGTCAGTCGGCGGGCCAGACCATGACGTCGGCCATCTCGCCGCTTTCGGGCTGTTCCAGCGGCGCCTGGCTCACCTGCCAGCGCTTGCCCCCGTGCTCGACGACGTCTCCGACCTCGAGGAGCCGGTCACCGGTGTCGATGTGGGCGGTCGGCGTGTTCTCGAGCGCGAGGTCAGGAGGGGTCGGGAAGAGGAGACGGTAGTAGGGCATCGCCTCAGAGTACTCCGCAGCCGGGGCGCCCGAGCACCAGCGCTTCGACGTCGGGCTGCGAACCCGCGCCCGTAGGATCGGCGGATGAGCTTCAGAGTCAGTGCCGATGCCTACGACCGGTTCATGGGCCGGTACTCCGGGCCGCTCGCGCCCCAGCTCGCAGACCTGGCCGGGGTGAGCGAAGGGCAGAAGGCGCTCGACGTGGGGTGCGGGCCGGGCGCGTTGACTGCCGAGCTGGTGACCCGTCTGGGCACGGGCGCCGTGACGGCAGTGGACCCGTCCGACTCGTTTGTCGCGGCGGCACGCGAGCGCCACCCCGGCGTCGAGGTGCAGGGCGCCACGGCCGAGCGGCTTCCCTTCCCGGACGGGATCTTCGACGTCGCGCTCGCCCAGCTTGTCGTTCACTTCATGGCCGACCCGGTGGGCGGGCTGCGAGAGATGGCTCGCGTCACGCGGCGCGGCGGGGTCGTTGCGGCCTGCGTGTGGGATCACGGCGGCGGCGGCGAGGGCCCGCTGAGCGTCTTTTGGAGGGCGGCCCGGGAGCTCGATCCCCAGGTGCGCGACGAATCGGCGCTTGCCGGGTCTGCCGAAGGGCAGCTGGCCGAGCTGTGCTCCCTGGCCGGCCTCCACCAGATCGAAGCGACGAGCCTCTCCGTCGTCGTCGAGCACCCGACGTTCGAGGACTGGTGGCAGCCGTTCACGCTCGGAGTCGGCCCGGCCGGTTCCTACGCTGCCGGGCTCGACGACGCCGGCCGCAGCCGGCTCAGGGATCGCTGCAACGTCTACTTCCCGGATGAGCCCTTCGTTCTCACCGCGCGGGCGTGGGCAACGCGCGGCCTCGTTCCCTAAGAGCTCTCAAGAGCACGACTCAAAATGAGAGTCACTGTCCAGGGCTCTCGGAGCGAATGGGAGTGACGCGCACTCATCGTGAGCCGAGCTCCAACCCGCGGGTCAGACGTCTCGGCGGACGAGCAAAACCGCTGCCGTCGCTACGACGAGCGCCGTGTAGCCGACGAAGAGCGCAAAGCCCGGCCAGGGCGAGAGGTCGTGCGGGCCGTGGAAGATGGCGAAGATGTCCCGCCCGGCGCTGCTCGGGAGATACTCGGAGATCGCGTTGTTCCAATCCGCGGGAAGGATGTCGAGGAGCGGCGGGATCACGAAGAAGATCGCGACGAACGCACCGATCCCGCCCGCCGTGTTGCGCGTGATCGCGCCGAGCCCGAGCGCGAACACGCCGATCACGGTGAGGTACACCGCCCCGCCCAGGATGGTCCGAGGCACGCCCGGCGCGGTGAAGGAGATCTTCAGGATCTGGTGAGAGCCGAGGATCGCCTGGGTGGCGAAGAAGTCGATGAGGACGCAGGGGATCGTGACGGCCAGCGCCACCGCGGCGAAGACGGCCACCTTCGCCCAGAGGACGGGGAGCCGGCGGGGCACGGCGCCGATCGTCGAGCGGATCATGCCGGTCGAGTACTCGCTACTGATGAAGAGGACGCCGAGAACCCCGAGCGCAAGCTGTGAGAGGTTCACGCCGACAAGCGCGATCGTGACCGGGTTACGAGCGAGCTGGTCCTCGAGCGACATGTGACTCCAGCGGACGACGGTGACGACGGCGGCGAGGCAGGAAAACCCGATCGTCAGCGCGATCGCAGCGAATAGCGACCAGACCGTCGAGCGGAGCGATCGGAACTTCGTCCACTCGGACCGGATGACGCGAAGCTGGGTGACACGGAGCTGCGAGGCCCAGGCGGGATCGACCGGAGCCGCCGTCATTCGAGCTCGATCACGTAGGCGGCCATGTCCTGACAGGGTATTCGCCGCCCCGCTCCTGATGCCGGGCGAGCGCCGCCGGGCTCCGGGGCCTGACAGACCGCCGCGGACGACTCAGGCTGCCGCCGGCGCGTCGGCCGCGAGGTAACGGTCGACTGCCTGCGCACAGCGGCGGCCCTCGTTGATCGCCCACACGATCAGCGACTGGCCGCGGCGGGCATCCCCGGCAGCGAAGACCCCGTCGACGGATGCCGCGTAGGCCGGGGCCCTCACGTTGCTGCGCTCGTCGCGATCGACGCCGAGCTGCTCCAGTAGGCCCCCTTCGGGGCCGAGGAAGCCCATCGCCAGCAGGACGAGGCCGGCGGGGTGGGTCTCCTCCGTGCCCTCCACGAGCGCGAACGGGGGCGTACCGCTGTTCTGCGCCCAGTGGATCTGCTCGACGCGCCCGTTCGAGCCTGAGAGCGCCGTCGTCGAGATCGCGAAGTCGCGCTCGCCGCCCTCCTTGAGCGCATAGGGGACCCTGAGCTTCATCGGCCAGCGGGGCCAGGGCGTCACGTCGTCCGGCCTCGAGGCGGGTGGCTCGCCGATCAGCTCGATCTGCGTCACCGACCCGGCACCTTCGCGGTGGGCGTTCGCGACGCAGTCGGCGCCCGTATCGCCGCCGCCGATCACGATCACGTGCTTCCCGGCGGCAGTGATCACGCTCGCACCCTCCGGAAGGCCGGGGGCGCCTTCGGGCGCCTCGCCGAGCTCGCGCGCGACGAACCGGTTGCGCTGGGCCAGGTACTCCATCGCGAAGTGGACGCCGTCGAGCTCGCGGCCCGGCACCGGCAGGTCGCGCGGTACGCGCGAGCCGGTGGCGACGACTACGGCATCGTGCCTCGCCCGCAGCTCGCCGGCCTCCAGATCGACTCCGACCTCGATGCCGAAGCGCAGCTCGACCCCTTCGGCCTCGAGCTGCCTCACGCGCCGCTCGACGATCCACTTCTCGATCTTGAAGTCCGGGACGCCGAACCGGACGAGCCCGCCGCCCGCCTCGTCGCGCTCGTAGAGCGTCACGGCATGGCCGGCCCGGCGCAGCTGCTGGGCGCATGCGAGCCCGGCCGGCCCCGCTCCTACGACCGCCACCGATCGTCCGCTCTCGGTTGCAGGCGGCCGGGGCACGATCCACCCCTCCTCCCAGGCGCGATTGACGATCGCAAGCTCGATCTGCTTGATCGTCACCGACTCGCCCTCGCGAATCTCGAGCACGCAGGCGGCCTCGCACGGAGCGGGGCACAGACGTCCGGTGAACTCCGGGAAGTTGTTCGTGCGGTGGAGCTGCTCGATCGCCTGCTCCCAGCGGTCGCGATAGACGAGGTCGTTCCAGTCCGGGATCAGGTTGTTCACAGGGCAGCCGTTGTGGCAGAACGGCACCCCGCACTCCATGCAGCGGGCGCCCTGCTCGGCGAGCGCTGGGCCCGAGAGGGTCTGGACGAACTCGCGGTAGTCGTGGACGCGTTCGGCCGGATTGCGCTCGGGGCCCTCGACCCGGTCGAGCTTCAGGAAGCCGCCGAGCTGGCCCATCAGGCCGCCGTCCCGCTCTCGACCTCCGCGGTGACGAACCCTTCGCCTCCGCTCGAGATCGGACGGTCGTCAGGGAACGTGATCGATGTGCCGTCCGCGATCGCGGCCAGGGCGGCGCGGTAGTCGCGCGGCATCACCTTGACGAACGGCTGCTCGTCGAAGCGCTCGAGCACGCGGGCGGCGACGGGCGAGCCGGTCCGCTCCAGATGCTCCTCGACGAGGCCGCGAACGAGCTCGGCATCCGTCTCGTCCATGCGCTCGAGCTCGACGAGCTCGTGGTTGCACCGCGTCGCGAAGGCGCCGTCGGTGTCGAGCACGTAGGCGATGCCACCGCTCATCCCGGCGGCGAAGTTGCGCCCCGTCTTCCCGAGCACGACCACGTGGCCGCCTGTCATGTATTCGCACCCGTGATCGCCGACGCCCTCGACGACGGCGTCGGCGCCCGAGTTTCGGACACCAAATCGCTCGCCCGCTAGGCCGCGGAAGAATGCCTTGCCTCGGGTGGCGCCGTAGAGAACCGTGTTGCCGACGATCACGTTCTCCTCCGCCGCGAACGTCGACTGCGCGGCCGGACGCACCGCGAAGGTGCCGCCCGAGAGGCCCTTGCCGGCGTAGTCGTTCGCCTCACCGAGGAGCGTCAGCTCGACGCCCGGTGCGAGCCAGGCGCCGAACGACTGCCCCGCCGACCCGTGCAGCGTGAACTTGATCGTCCCGGCGGGAAGCCCCGCCGCGCCCTTCGCGACCGTGATCGCATTCGAGAGGAGGCCGCCGATCGCACGGTTGACGTTGCGGACCGCCAGCTCGCCCGTCACCGGCGTCCCCTCCGCGATCGCAGCGCGGGAGCGTTCGATGAGCTCCCAATCGAGCGCTCCCGCGAGTGGAGACTCCTGCGCCTTCGTCCGCCGGCGCGGCGTTCCCGCGGGCGCGTCGGGGAGCAGGAGCAGGTTCGCGAGGTCGATCCCGCGTGCCTTCCAGTGATCGACGGCATCGTCGGCCTCGAGCAGGTCGACCCGGCCCACGAGGTCCTCGAACCTGGCGACGCCCAGCTCGGCCATGATCTGACGGGCCTCCTCGGCGACGAAGAAGAAGAAGTTGACGACGTGCTCCGGCGTTCCGGCGAACCGGCGGCGCAGCACGGGGTCCTGCGTCGCCACGCCGACGGGGCACGTGTTCAGGTGGCAGGCGCGCATCATCACGCAGCCCGTCGCGACGAGCGGCGCCGTCGAGAAGCCCATCTCGTCGGCGCCCAGGAGCGCCGCGATCACGACGTCGCGGCCGGTCTTGAGCTGGCCGTCGGTCTGCACCCAGATCCGCGAGCGCAGGTCGTTCATCACGAGCGTCTGCTGGGTCTCCGCGAGCCCGATCTCCCACGGGATCCCCGCGTAGTGCACGGAGGTGAGCGGCGAGGCGCCGGTGCCGCCGTCGTGCCCGGAGATCAGGACGTGATCGGCATTGCACTTCGCGACGCCGGCCGCGACCGTCCCGACGCCCATCTCGGCGACGAGCTTGACCGACACCTGAGCCCGCGGGTTCGCGCAGCGCAGGTCGTAGATCAGCTGCTTCAGGTCCTCGATCGAGTAGATGTCGTGGTGCGGGGGAGGTGAGATCAGGCCCACTCCCGGCGTCGTGTAGCGGATCTTCGCGATATACGGGTCGACCTTGTGGCCGGGCAGCTGGCCGCCCTCGCCGGGCTTTGCACCCTGTGCCATCTTGATCTGCAGCTGGTCGGCGTTCGTCAGGTAGTTGATGTCGACCCCGAAGCGGCCCGAGGCGACCTGCTTGATCGCCGACCGCCGCGAGTCGCCGTTCGCGTCGCGGATGTAGCGGACCGGATCCTCGCCGCCCTCGCCCGTGTTCGACCTGCCGCCCAGGCGGTTCATCGCGATCGCGAGCGTCTCGTGGGCTTCGCGTGAGAGCGAGCCGAGTGACATCGCGCCGGTGGAGAAGCGCTTCACGATCTCGACGGCCGGCTCGACCTCCTCGAGCGGGATCGGTGCCTGCCCGCCGCGGAAGCGCAGGAGGCCGCGGATCGTCGCCTTCCTGGTCGCCTCCTCGTTGATCAGGCGAGAGAACTCCTCGTAGGAGGCGTAGCCGCCGTGGCGCACCGCGTGCTGCAGGAGCGCGATCGACTCGGGGTTCCACTGGTGGTACTCGCCCTCGTTTCGCCAGGCATAGACGCCGCCGAGCGGCAGCAGGTTGCCGTACGTGGCGGGGTAGGCACGGGCGTGCCGGTCGAGGGCCTCGCGCGCGAGCACCGCGGTGCCGATGCCTCCGATCCGCGAGGGCGTGCCCGTGAAGTGGCGGTCGACGAGCTCGTGCTCCAGCCCGACCGCCTCGAAGATCTGGGCGCCGCAGTACGACGGGATCGTCGAGATGCCCATCTTGGAGATCGTCTTCAGAAGGCCCTTTGCGATCCCCTTGATCGCGCGTGCCTGTGCCTCCTCGGCCGTCATCGCCTCGGGCAGCCAGCCTTGCGAGACGAGCTCGGCGAGCGTCTCGAGCATGACGTACGGGTTGATCGCCGCCGCCCCGTATCCGATCAGCGTCGCGAACTGATGCACGTCGCGGGGCTCGCCAGACTCGATCACGAGCCCGGCCTGCAGGCGGGTTCCCTCCCGCACGAGATGATGGTGCACCGAAGAGACGGCGAGGAGCGCGGGGATCGGGGCCCGGTCGCTGCCGACGCGGCGGTCGGAGAGGATCACGATGTTGACGCCGTCGGCAAGGGCCTCGTCGGCCTCGCGGCAGATGCGTGCGAGCGCCCCATCGAGGCCGTCGGTGCCTTCGGCAACTGGCCAGGTGATGTCGATCGTGTGCGCCTTGAAGACGTCCGAGTCGACCTGCCGGAGCGCCTCGAGCTCCTTGTCCCGGAGGATCGGCTGCGGCATCACGAGCTGGCGCGCGTGCTCCGGCGACTCCCCGAGCAGGTTTCGCTCGGAGCCGACACTCGTCGAGACGCTCATCACGACCGCCTCGCGCGTCGAGTCGATCGGCGGGTTCGTGACCTGCGCGAAGAGCTGCTTGAAGTAGCTGTAGAGGAGCGGCCGCTGCTCGGAGAGGACGGCGAGGGCGAGGTCGTTGCCCATCGAGCCGATCGCCTCCTCGGCATTCCGGGCGAGTGGCGTCAGGATCACCTTCAGGTCTTCCTGCGAGTAGCCGAACGCCAGCTGCTTCGCGCGGAGCGGCTCGACACGCGGCACGCGCGGCGGGCGCTCCGGAAGATCTGAGAGGTGCACGACGCCCCGCTCGAACCACTCGCCGTAGGGCTGAGCGCTTGCGATCCGGTGCTTGAGCTCGCCGTCCTCGACGATCCGGCCCTGCTCGATGTCGACCAGGAAGAGGTTCCCGGGCTGAAGCCGCCCCTTGCGAAGGACGTTCTCCGCGGGCTCGTCGAGCACCCCGGCCTCGGAGGCGAGGACGACCCACCCGTCCTTCGTCTCGAGCCAGCGGCCCGGCCGCAAGCCGTTGCGATCGAGCGTCGCGCCGATCACCGTGCCGTCGGTGAACGAGATCGACGCCGGCCCGTCCCACGGCTCGGTCAGGCAGCTGTGGAACGCATAGAAGCCTTTGAGCTCGTCGGGCAGGTCGTCGCGGCCGTCGTAGGCCTCGGGGATCATCATCATCATCGCGTGCGGGAGCGAGCGCCCGGCCAGCACGAGCAGCTCCAGCACGTTGTCGAAGTTCGCCGTGTCCGACCCGCTCGGCTTGACGACCGGAAGCACCTTCTTCAGGTCGTCGCCGAAGAGCTCGGACGCAAGCTGAGATTCGCGCGCACGCATCCAGTTGACGTTCCCGCGCACGGTGTTGATCTCGCCGTTATGGGCGATCATCCGGTACGGGTGGGCGAGCTCCCAGCTCGGGAACGTGTTGGTCGAGAAGCGCGAGTGGATCAGGACGAGGGCGCTCTTCATCTGCTCGTCGCGCAGGTCGGGGTAGCAGGGCCCGAGCTGGGGCGCCATCAGCATCCCCTTGTAGACGACCGTCTTCGCCGAGAAGCTCGGGACGATCAGCTCGGGCCCGGCGACGTTCTCGGCCACGCGCCGAATCACGTAGAGCTTGCGCTCGAACGCGTCGCGGTCGTGGGCGAGCTCGGGCGAGGCGGCGACGAGGAGCTGTCGCACGATCGGTGCGACCTCGCGGGCCGAGGTGCCGATCGTGTCGAGCTCCATCGGCACATCGCGCCAGCAAATGACACGCTGGCCCTCGGCCTCGACGGCTTCGACCAGGATCCGCTGGAGCTCGACGCGCCGCTCGGTGTCCTCGCGGGGAAGGAAGCAGACGGCGACACCGTAGGCGCCCGGCGGCGGGAGTTCCTCGGCGACGGCGACGCGGAAGAACTCGTCCGGGAGCTGCAGCAGCATGCCGGCGCCGTCCCCGGTGAGCGGATCGGCACCCGTCGCGCCCCGGTGCTCGAGGTTGTCGAGCACCGACAGCGCCCGCACGAGCGTCTCATGGGTCGGAACGCCGCTCAGGCGGGCGACGAACGCGACGCCGCAGGAGTCGTGCTCGAAGGCGGGGTCATAGAGGCCGACCGGCTCGGTTGGGCGACTGCGCACAGGGGTGGCGGGCCCGGCCGCTCTCTCCGGTCGAATGTCCTTGTTTAGGTTGTGTGACGGGGTGGCGCTATGCGTCACAGGAGGGCCTTTCGGATGGAAAGTCCCCCGCCGCTTCTTGTGTCCTAGTCGGCGGGGCGGGAAACGAATCGCCGACTAGCGGGCAGCCTTCGAGCGCGCCTTGGCAGCATTGTCCTTCACGATCACCGAGGCGGAAGCGGCCATTGCTTCAAAGAGGATAGGAAGAACCGGCGCGCGCCGCAAGTTGGAGGTGTTCGCGACCGCCATAATCAAGCGATGATCGAAGCCGAGCCGATCCCCCTCGACCCCGAGGCTGCCCTGGATGACGACGTCATCCGGTTCTACAACCTCGCGAAGAGGGCGGAGTGGATGGTGCGCGATCTTCCCTGGGGAGAGCGGTCGCCGATCCCCGAGCTGAGAGGCTCACCGCAGCGTCAGGCCCGCCGGCGGGACGTCTGGCGATCGGTCATCACCCAGCAGCTCCAGGCCGATGAGCTCGCCGTCGAGATGGCGACGCAGCTCTTCTCGATGGCGGGCCACCCGAGCGCGAAGCTGTACTACACGACGATGGTGCAGGACGAGTCGCGCCATACGGAGGCGTGGCTGAAGCTCGTGGCCGAGTCAGGAGGGCAGGGCGAGCGCGACCCGTACCTCGACCAGATGGGCAAGATCGTGATCGAGGCCGAGACGCTCGAGGAGAAGGTCTTCCTGATGCAGGTCTTCTTCGAGCGGCTGATCATCCCCAAGTTCAAGCTGATCGCGAAGTCCTCGCCCGGCACGGTGCTCGAGGACCTCTGCGTGAGGCTCGCGATCGACGACGGCATCCACCACGGCGCCGGCGTCGCGTACGAGAGGATCCTGCTCCGCGAGACGGGGAAGAAGACGAAGGGCAAGCTCGTCATCGCGGCCAACAAGCTGCTTCCCGTCTTCGTCTCTCACGAGCTCTGGCGGCCGAAGGAGCGCGCGTGGATCGGCGATGCGATGCGCTCCGCCGACATCGCGAGGCTTCGCAGCGAGGTCGACCACGGCGTGCGGCTCGCACGCTCGCTCGGGATCGACGTCGGCGAGGTCGTTCTTCCCTTCTAGCTCTCTCGATCGGCGCTCGGCGGCGGAAGCCTCACGTTCTCGGAGACCCGGGGTAGCGACGTTCTAGGCGCTGCCGGGTGGGGTGATCGACGCGGCGAGCCCGGCCGGGAATTTGATGTGCTCGGGCGCGATCAGGGGCTTGCCCACGTCGAGCTGGATCTGGGCCGTGGCCGTGAGCGGGATCGCCGCCGGGTTGCCCGTCCAGTCCTTCCCGTCGTAGAACGCCGTCACTGTTCCCTTCTTGGGGCCGACCTGCGTGCGCGAGAGCTTCTGGCCCCATACCGCGAAGAACTGGCCGAGCGTGTAGGTCTTGAGCACCGGCGACTCGATGTGGATCACGCCGTCGGCCACGTGCGTGTGCAGCCACATGAAGCAGCTGCCCGACTCGACGAATGCGCCTGCGGGCGTCCGTACGCCGCCGAGTGGCGGGCCGATGCCGATCCCATAGGGCACCTGGAAGGCCTTGCCCTCGACGAAGATCGTCAGGTGGGCGTGGATGTGGTAGGCGACCTTCTCGGCGCTCTGGCACGTGATCCCGTCGATGGTCTCGCCGAGGAACACTGCGGTTGGCAGGGCGAGCGCCGGTCCCTTCGGAATCGGGACCTGCTCCGGCCCAACCTTGCCGGGTGACGGCGCTGCCACCAGGTGGCCGGCCTTCGAGAGCGGCGCCACGGGCAGCTTCGCCTGGGCCGGCGCCGCGATGGAGATGGCGAGCGCGCCGGCGAGAAGCGCGATCCCGAGGCGGCCTCTCGAGGTGGGCCAGGCCGACACGCCGGGTTGCAGTCTGCGGTTCCGGGCCATCCAGGGTCATCGTATTCATCTGCAGGTCAGGCTTGCTTGGTGAGCCCTAGCCCGGGGCGATTCGCAATAGTTTAGCTTGCACTTACGTTAGAGATCACTTACACTTGCGAGCATGGAGACCGCACTCAAGGCCATCGCCGAGCCGCACCGCCGCCGGATCCTCTCGCTCGTGCGCGAGCAAGAGCTGTCCGCGGGGGAGATCGCCTCGCACTTCGAGGTCACGCGGCCCGCGGTCTCACAGCACCTGACCGTCTTGAGGGAGGCCGGGCTCGTGGACGAGCGACGAAACGGCACCAGGCGCCTGTACCGGGCCCGCCCCGAGGGGCTCGCCGAGTTGAAGGAGTTCCTCGACGCGTTCTGGGGGGGCCGGCTCGAGGCGCTCAAGCGAGAGGCCGAGCGAGAGGAGAGGAAGAAGCATGGAAAGCACGACTGAAGGGCTTGTCGTCCAGCGCGAGATCGAGATCGCGGCGAGCCCCGAGACCGTCTGGGGGCTCCTCGTCGATCCGGACAAGGCGCAGGCGTGGTGGGGACAGGAGATAACGCTCGAGCCGACACCGGGCGGGACGCTGCGGATCGTGGTCACGCCCCGGAGCATTGCCCGCGGCGAGATCGTCGAGCTCGATCCGCCCCGCCGGCTCGTGTACACGTTCGGCTGGGAGGTAGGCGGCGGCGGGCCCGAGCTCGTGCCGCCCGGCTCCTCGACGGTCGAGATCGAGCTGACCGCGACGAGCTCGGGCACGACGCTCCGGCTCGTGCATCGCGGGCTCCCCGACGAGGGGTCGGCCGTGAGCCACGACGAGGGCTGGGAGCACTACATCGGCCGGCTCGCCGTTGTCGCCGACGGCGGCGATCCCGGGCCCGATCCCTGGGCGGCCGGCTAGCGCGCGTAACAGTGTGGAGACCGTCCGGTTTCGCCGGGCAGGGCTCCCTTACGGTGGAAAAACGCAAACAGAAAGGGAGACGACGATGGCGAAGTACGTCTACATCTACACGGGCGGCGGAAGGCCCGAGAGCGAAGAGGAGGGCAAGCGGCTGATGGAGGCCTGGGGAGGCTTCCTCGGCGGCCTCGGCGACTCGATCGTCGACGGTGGCGCTCCGTTCGGCGCCTCGACCGCGGTGAACGGCAACGGGACCGCCGGCGCGACCGGGTACACGATCATCAACGCTTCGAGCCTCGAGGATGCCGTCCAGAAGACGAGCGGCTGCCCGATCTTCGCGAGCGGCGGCGACGTGGAGGTGTACGAAACGATCGAGATGTAGGTCGTTCGAGGCTCAGTCGAGCGTGGGGGCGGCCCGGCTTTCCGTCCGGGCCGCCCCCACGAGCTCTTTGGACCTCTTAAGAGCACGAATCTCGATGGGCGTCCCTGTCCGGGGCTCTCGGAGCGAGCGGGTGGGACGGCCGGCTCGGAGGCCAGGCTGGTTGCCCGTCCGAGAGGCGGCCGTTTCAGCCGGGAAGCCCTTGATCCTGCGGAACCGAGCCGATCCCGAACTGGGCCGATCCCGAACTGGGCCGATCCCGAACTGGGCCGATGGGCCGATCCCGAACTGAGCCGATCCCGAACTGAGCCGATTCAGTCGAGCGCTGGACCAGCTCAGCCGGATCAAGGTCGCCGGAAGCTCAGGTCGCGGGCGCGAAGCGTTCGTGGCCCGAGCTGGAAGACGATCCGAGAGCGCCGGGAACGACGCTCATCTTGGTTCGTGCTCTAAAAGAAGGCTCGCACCACCCAGCGCGCCCGATCGACGAGCGTCATTCTGCAGTGAGCTCTTGAACCGCTACGCGAGCGCCCGCCGGAAGCGCGGCTCCGAGGCGGTGCGCTCGAGCCGTGAGAAGTGCTCCTCGGCGTACTCGTCGAAGTCGAAGTCGAGTGTCGAGACCGCGTTCTGCACCACGCCCCACATCGCCTCGCGGAAGTCCGACATGAACCGCATCAGCGTGTGGGCGTCCGCATCGGCTGCCCCGTAGGCCTCGAGGAGCTCGCGGTCGCCGTCCGGGTCGAGCTCGTGGTTCACGGCGAAGTTGGCGAGGTCGAACGCCGGGTCGCCCATGCCCGCGTACTCCCAGTCGACGATCCACAGCCGCTCTTCGTCGCGAATGAAGTTCGCGGCGAGCAGATCGTTGTGGCAGGGCCGAAGCTCGACGCGGCCGAGCCTCCGCTCGATCTCGTCGGCAACCGCCTTCGCCCGCGTGAAGCCCTTCGGGGCGGGGCGGCCCGCAGCCCGGGCGGTCTCGGCGTAGCTCTCGACCACCCGGAACGGATCGAACCGTCCGGAGATGCCCGGGGCTGCGTGAAGACGGCGGAGGAGCCCTGCTGCCTCTGCCGCGCCGACGGAGCCGACCTCGGCAGTCTCGCCCTCCAGAAACTCCGTGACGAGGTATCCCTCGGGCTCGACGAACGCAACCACCTCCGGGCCGAGGCCGAGGCTCGCCGCTGCCAGCGTGGCCTCGTGCTCGATCGAACGGTCGATCCCGAGCAGCGCCGTGTCCTTGCCGGCCACCCGAAGCGCAAAGGCGGCGCCGCCCGTGACGACCTTGAAGTTGTGATTCGTGATCCCGCCACCGAGACGCTCGACCGAGTCCACCCCGTCGGGCCAGACGCGCGCCACCACCTCGTCGATCACTTCGGGCTCCCGGCCGGCGAGCCCAGGGTCGAACGGTCTCCGAGGCTCACTTTCGTTAGGCTCACTGGCTCGTTGAGGCTCACTGGCTCCTTGAGGCTCCCTGGGTCCTCGAACTCACCGGCGGATGCGCTCGCCCTCCGGGTCGAAGAGCGGCTCCGCGGCAACCGTGCCGGCCACCCAGTCGCCGAAGATCTCCACCTCCACGCTCGTTCCCGGCTCCGCGAGCAGGGCAGGCAGGTAGGCGTAGGCGATCGAGCGCTCGACCGTGTAGCCGTAGCCGCCGCTCGTAACGCGTCCGACCGGCTCGCCGCCGGCGCGCACGGGCTCGGAGCCCAGGGCAACCGCCCGTGGATCGTCGAGGACGAGGCACGAGAGCTGCCGTGTCGGCTCCCGGCGCTCGAGGAGCGACTCGCGGCCGATGAAGCCTTTCTTGTCGAGCTTCACGGCGAACCCGAGGCCGGCCTCATACGGGGTGTCGTCGGGCGTGATGTCGGCGCCCCAGACGCGGTAGCCCTTCTCGAGCCGCAGCGAATCGATCGCCTTGTATCCACCCGCGACGAGGCCGTGGTCGCGGCCGGCCGCCCAGATCGCGTCCCACAGCGCGAGGCCGAACTCGCTCGGGCAGTAGAGCTCCCAGCCGAGCTCGCCGACGTAGGTGACCCGCAGCGCCAGGCACGGGACCGAGCCGACCGCCAGCTCGCGGGCGCGCATGTACGGGAAGTCGAGGGACGTGCCCGTCAGCGGCTGCAGGATCTCCCGCGCCTTCGGCCCCCAGAGGCCAAAGCACGCGTAGGCGGAGGTCACGTCGTCCACCGACACGGCGGCCGGAGCGTGCTGACGGATCCAGGCCAGGTCGTGTTGGCCGAACGCGGTGCCGGTGACGATGCGAAAGCGCTCCTCTGCGAGCCGGGTGACCGTGAAGTCACATTCGATGCCGCCGCGCGGGTTCAGCATCTGGGTGTAGGTGATCGCACCGACGTCGCGGGCGATGCGGTTGGCGCACAGCCACTCGAGGAACGGCGCCGCCTCCTCGCCCGAAACCTCGATCTTCGCGAAGGATGTCTCGTCGAAGAGCGCGGCGGTCTCGCGGCAGGCGATGTGCTCGGCGCCGATTGCCGGCGACCACAGCCTTCCCGCCCAGCCCCGCGGCCGGAGCGACTCGTCCCCGCGGCCTGCGTTCGGCTCGAACCAGTTCGCGCGCTCCCAGCCGGACTTCTCGCCGAACGCCGCGCCGAGCTCGGCCAGACGGGCGTAGGCGGGCGAAAGCCGGAGCGGTCTGCCGGCCTGCCGCTCGTGACCGGGGTACTTGACGTCGTAGTAGGTCTCGTACACCTCCCGCGTGCGGGCGAGGGTGTAGGCCTGGGAGCGATAGGCGCGGCCGAACCGGCGCGAGTCCATGTGCCACGTGTCGAGCGACGGGGTCCCCTCGACGATCCACTCGGCCACGAGCTGCCCCAGGCCGCCGGCCCCCGCGAGCCCGTGGGCGCAAAAGCCCGCAGCCGTCCAGAAGCCCCGCACCTCCGTCGGGCCGAGGATGAACTCGCCGTCGGGAGTGAACGCCTCCGGGCCGTTGATGAGCTTGATCACTTCCATCTCGTCCAGCGAGGGGACGCGGACGAGCGCGTTCGTCATCAGCTCCTCGAACCGCGGCCAGTCCTCCGCCAGGAGCTTCCCGTTGAAGTCCGGCGGGATCCCGTCGAGCGACCACGGAGCCGGATCGCGCTCGTAGCCGCCCATGATCAGCCCGCCCGACTCGGGGCGGAAGTAGACGAGGAGCGAGGGGTCGCGCATCGTCGGCATGTCGGCGGGCAGGCCCGTCGGCTTCGTGATCAGGTACTCGTGCGCCATCGGGATGATCGGGACGTTCACGCCGGCGAGGGCGCCGATCTCCTTCGCAAACATGCCGCCGGCGTTCACGACCACCTCGGCCTCGATCTCGCCCTGGTCGGTCACCACGCCGCGCACGCGGCCATGATCGACCGGGATCGCCGTCACACGGGTGCTCTGATAGATCTCCGCCCCCCCGCGCCGCGCGCCCTCGGCGAGCGCAAATGTGAGCTGAGAGGGGTCGATGTAGCCGTCGGTCGGCAGGTAGGCGGCGCCGAGGACGCCCTCGGTCGTCATCGGCGGGAAGAGCGACTGGGCCTCGGCGGCCGAGATCAGCTCGAGGGGCAGGCCAAACGTCTTCGCCCAGCCCGACTGGCGGGAGAGCTCCTCCATGCGCTCGCCCGATGAGGCAAGGCGGAGCGAGCCGACCTCGCGCCAACCGGTCTCGAGCCCGACCTCCTCCCCGAGCGTGCGATACAGCTCGACGGAGCCCATCATCATCTTGGTCAGGCTGAGCGAGCTCCGGAGCTGGCCCACGAGGCCCGCCGAATGGAACGTCGACCCGCTCGTCAGCTCCGCCCGCTCGACGAGGACGACGTCCTTCCAGCCGAGCCGAGTCAGCCAGTAGAGGATCGAGCAGCCGCCGACGCCACCCCCGATCACGACCACCTGCGCGCGGGACTTCACGGCGCCTGCTCGGCGAGGTGCCTCAGCAGCTCGACCACGGTGGCGGCCGAGATCGCCATGTCCTGGACGCTGATCCATTCGCGCACCGAGTGGTACTCGTTTCCCCCCGTGAAGATGTTCGGCGTGGGCAGGCCAAGCTCGGTGAGGCGCGAGCCGTCGGTGCCGCCGCGAATCGAGGCGAGGCGTGCCTCGAGGCCGGCACGCCGGGTTGCGGCCAACGCCGCCTCGACGACGTACGGGACGCGGTCGAGCGCCTCCCGCATGTTCCGGTACTGGTCCCACCGTGTGAAGGCGACGCTCGCCCGCGGCTCGTCCGCCACCACCGCCTCGGCCAGGGCGATCGCCAGGGCGTAGTGCTCCTCCAGCTTCTCCCCGTCGTGGTCGCGCAGGATCAACGTGACCGTGACTCCGTCGGCGCCGCCCTGGATCTCGTACGGGTGGATGAAGCCTTCGGCGCCCTCCGTCGTCTCGGGTGAGAGGGAGTCGCGCGGCAGGCTCTCGACGAATCGCGCAGCCAGCTTCACCGGGTTCACCAGCTTGCCCTTGGCGACACCCGGATGGACACCGGCCCCACGGAAGGTCGCCTTCAGCTCGATCGCCGAGAAGGTCTCGTTCTCGATCTCGCCGACGACCTGGCCGTCGAGCGTGTAGGCGAAGTCGGCGCCGAACTCCTCGAGGTCGAAGTGATCCGTTCCCCGGCCGACCTCCTCGTCGACCGTGAATCCGATCCGCGCCCGGGCACGGGGCAGCTCCGGGTGGGCGAGGAGCCAGGCGACCGCGGCCATGATCTCGGCCACCCCTGCCTTGTCGTCGGCCCCGAGGAGGGTCGTGCCGTCTGAAGTGACGATGTCGTGGCCGACCCGCTCGGCAAGGAGGCTGCTCGTCTCGGGCGAGAGCACCTGAGCCGGGTCGCCCGGGAGCACGAGCTCGCCGCCCTCGTAGTTACGCCAAACCTGGGGATCGACGCCCGCGGCGGGGGCATCCGGGCTCGTGTCCACGTGAGCCAGCAGGCCGACCGTAGGCCCATCGTCGACCCCCACCGCGGGAAGCGTCGCGAACACATAGCCGTGGCCGGTCAGCTCGACCTGGGCGATCCCCAGGCCGCGGAGCTCGTCGGCGAGCAGGCGCGAGAGGTCGAGCTGCTTCTCCGTGCTCGGGTAGGTGTCGGACTCGCGGGCCGACTGCGTGTCGATCCGTGCGTAGCGCACGAAGCGCTCGAGCACGTCCTCGGCGAGCTCGACGGCGAGCGTGGATCCGTAGGGATCGGGCACGGCGGAGCAGTCTACGGCAGCGCGAACCCGCGCTCGAAACCGGCTCGTAGAAGCTCCAACAAAATGAGCACGAGGTCGCCGGAACGAGCTGGAGAAGCACTCTGCGTCGTCCTCGGTCGCCCCGATAGCGCTGCTATGCGGGGCTCCCTGCGTCCTCCCAGCTCGCGCACCCAGCTCGCCCCGGGGACGAGGGGCATGTAGGTAGCGCTTCTTTAGAGCCCATTGCGGAATGAAGTCTGGTGTCGCTCGGACGCATCCTCGCGCCACCGAGCGCGGCCGATCGACGAGCGTCATTCTGCAATGAGCTCTTAGCCGATCAGATCCGGCGCGCGCCGACGTAGTGCTTCGCGTACCAGGGCTCGCTCAGGGTGTCGATGCGAACGAAGGCGCCGGTATGCGGGGCATCGACGAACTCGTTGTCCCCGAGGTAGATCCCGACATGGTCGAGGCCGTCGAAGAAGACGAGGTCGCCGGGCTGGAGCTCGGCGACCGTGACCGGCACCCCGAAGTCCCACTGGGCCGCGGCGAAGTGCGGCAGCACCACCCCGAGCTGGGCGAAGACATACGAGACGAGCCCCGAGCAGTCGAACCCGGCGGGGGTCGACCCACCCCAGAGGTAGGGAACGCCGAGATACTGGAGGGCGATCTGGGCGGCCTCGGGATGGCCGGCGGGCAGCGGCCCCGAGACGGTCGTGCCGGGGAGTGTCGTGATCGACGGCGTCGAGGTCGTGTCGGCCGGCGCAAGGGTGGGCTGCGGCGTGACCGCCGGGGAACCTGCGGTCGTCACGAGCGGTGTCGAGGCGACGGTCGTGGCGGTGGTGGTGGTCGTCGTGGACGAGCTCTGTGCAGCTGCGGCAGCTGCGTCTGCCGCAGCCTGTGCCTTTGCCTGGGCAGCGGCTTTTGCCTGCGCCGCCTGGGCGGCCTTGGCCTGGGCCGCCGCCTCCGCCTGCGCGGCCGCGAGTGCCCGGGCCCGAGCCGCCAGCTCCGCCTGGAGGCGGGCCCGCGCCTCCGCTGCGAGCCGCGCCTGCCTGGCGCGCTCCTGCGCCTCGAGCTTCGTCACCTCTGTCTGGACCGAGGCGAGTAGCGTCCGTCGTTGGGCCAGCCCGTGGAGGATGGTCGAGCGGCGGGATGCGAGCTCCTTCACGGTCGCGCGAGCGGCGGCGCGGTCGCGATCGAGGGAGCGCACGCGTTCCTGGAGCTGCGCTTTCGCGGCGGCCGTCTCGTGGGTGATCAGCGTCGCCTGCTTGCTGATCGCGCTCTCGGCGTCGGAAAGGGTGAGCATCTGCGTGAGGCTCGTGGCGCCGAGGATCACATCGAGCGACGAGGCCTTGTTGGAGGTATAGAGCCAGACGAGGAGCCGGGCAGCGCGCTTCTGGGCTGCCTCGTACCTCGCCTTTGCCTGCTTCAGCTGGCTCTGCTCGAGCACGAGGTTCTTGCGGAGCGTGCCAAGGCGCACGCGGGCGCCGTCGTACTCCTCCGAGACGGTGTTGAGGCTCTCGTCGATCGAGGCGATCTCCTGCAGCACCTGCGAGGCTTCGGCCTGCTTTGCCTTGATCGCCTTCTGGGCGGGCGAGAGCCTCGGCTGGGCGCCCGCGACCGAGATGCATACAGCGGTAAGGGCGATTGCCCCGGCAAGCGAGATGGAGAGCTTCATACGCATGGAAGCCTGCGGCGGCGGGGCCCGCATCGTCGTCTTACGTCGTGGCATACGTGTCTCCTCCAAGCGCAGAGGCCTAGAATGCCAGCCCGTGTCGGATGCCGTGCAGAAGCGCTTCGGCGAGACCGCAGCGGCGATCGCGGCGAACCAGGATCGCCGGGCCGGCGCCGAGCGCGCCCTGCTCCTGCAGCTTCTCTCGCTGACCGGCGAAGAACGCGCGCTCGATGTCGGAACCGGAGCGGGGGCGATCGCAATCGCGCTTGCTCCGTCGGTCCGGGAGGTGATCGGGGTCGACATCGTCCCGGCGCTCCTCGAGGAGGGCCGGACGCGGGCCCCGGACAACGTCAGGCTCGTCGAGGCCGACGCGACGGCGCTTCCATTCGAGGCGGGATGGTTCGACCTGGTGGCGACCGCCCGCACGCTGCATCACGTGGCGCGGCCGGAGCTCGTTCTCGCCGAGATGAACAGGGTGCTTCGCCCCGGCGGCACGATGCTGGTCGTCGACCAGCTCGCCCCCGGCGACCCGCTGGCCGCGATCGAGCTGAACCGCTTCGAGCGCGTCCGTGACCCTTCCACGAGCCGGGTCCTCGCCGATGTCGATCTGCGCGGCCTGTTCGACTCGAACGGGCTCGTGCTCCGCCGAGCCGAGATGGTCGTCGAGGAGCGCGATCTCGACCGCTACCTCGACCTCGCCGGCTGCGACGGGGCGGAGCGCGAGCAGGCGCTCTCGCTCGCTCCGAGCGACCGGGCGGTCACCTATGGCTGGTACGTGCTCGCGAAGCCGGATTTCTAGAGTCCGTGTCGCACGAATCAAAATGAGCGTCGTTCCCGGCGCTCTCGGATCCGGCTGAGCTGGTCTAGCGCTCGACTGAATCGGCTCAGTTCGGGATCGGCTCAGTTCGGGATCGGCTCGGTTCGGGATCGTCTCGGTTCCGCAGGATCAAGGGCTTAGCGGCTGAAACGGCCGTCTCTTGGACAGGCAGCCAGCCTGGCCTGCGAGCCGGCCATCCCACCCGCTCGCTCCGAGCGCCCCGGTCGGTGACGCCCATTTTTGATTCGTGCTCTAACTCGGGGCGTCGACACTGGGCCTCGACACTGGGCCTCGACAGCGGGCCTCGACACTGGGCCTCGACAGCGGGCCTCGACACTGGGCCTCGACACTGGGCCTCGACACCGGGCCTCGACACTGGGCCTCGACAGCGGGCCTCGACACTGGGCCTCGGGCGTCGACACTGGGGCCAGCGGGCCGTCGGCCGGGGATGCGAGGATTGTCAAGCAATGATGACCAGACCTGCCCACATTCGCCCGACGGGTTAGGGTTCGGCGCCGAATGGCCCCCCGCATCCTCATCCTCACAGCGAGCGTCGGCGAAGGCCACGACCTTCCCGCGCGCACGCTCGCGAACCAGCTTCGCGTCGAGCGGCCCGACGTCGAGGTCATCACCGAGGACTGCCTCCCGGCGCTCGGCCGGACGGTCTCGACGGTCAGCGAGAGCGCCGCCAGGGTCGTCTTCTATCGCTTCCTCTGGCTCTGGGATGTCGGCTTCTGGGTCTTCGCCGGCTTCGCGCTCACGAGGAGGGTGGCGCAGTTCACACTGACGCGGTTCGGCTCGCGAGGCCTGCTGCGGCTGATCGCAGCCAGCGAGCCCGACATCGTCGTCTCCGTGTTCCCGCAGGCGACCGAGGTGCTCGGCCGGCTGCGCAAGGCCGGCCGCCTCCGCATTCCGCTGTGCGCTGCCATCACCGACCTCGCCGGCCTGCGCTACTGGGCCACACCCGGCGCCGACCTCCACCTCGTGACCCATCCCGAGTCGATCGAAGAGGTTCGCCGGATCGCAGGCGAGGACGCCCTCGTCCACTGCGTCCACGGCTTCACCGCGCCGGAGTTCCTCACTCCACGGGCGCCGACCGACGCGCGCCGTGCCCTCAACCTCGACCCGGGCGCGAAGATCGTCCTCGTCTCGGGTGGCGGCTGGGGGGTCGGTGACGTCGAAGGAGCAGTCCGGGAGGTCCTGGACGTGCCCGGGGTCTCCCAGGTCGTCTGCCTCTGCGGGCGCAACGAGAATCTTCTGAACCAGCTGACTCGCGACTTCGCGGCCGAGTCGAGAGTTCGCGTCGAGCCGTTCACCGAGCAGATGCCCGACTGGCTCGCCGCCGCGGATGCCCTGGTGCACTCGACAGGAGGGCTGACCGTGCTGGAGGCGCTCATGCGGGGTTGCCCGGCGATCTCGTACGGCTGGGGGCGGGGGCATGTGCGCCAGCACAATCGCGCCTTCACCCGGTTCGGTCTCGCCCGGGTCGCGGCGACGCCGAAGGCCCTTCGCGCCGCCGTCGCGAACGCGCTGGCCGAGGAGCGGCTGGCCGTCGACTTCTCGGGCCTGCCGTCGGCCGCCTCATTCGTGCTCGCGGAGGCCGACCTGGCCCGCGCGGCCCATGCGGGCTGACCGCGGGCCCGCCTCGCCGCGACACCCTTCTTCGGGACACTCTTCTCTGGGCCACTCTTCTCTGGGACACTCTTCTCTGGGGGTAGCCGCCCTCGGCCTTTCGGCTCTAGCCGGCTGGGTGGCGCCTGCGGCGGCACCCGTCGTCCCTCCGCTGGCGACCGTCTTCGGCATCCCGCTTCGCCTCCCGGACAGGCGTGGGATTGCACTGACCTTCGATGACGGTCCGCATCCCCAGGGGACGCCGGCGGCGCTCGAGGAGCTCGACCGGGCGGGCGTGCGTGCGACCTTCTACCTCGTCGGGGAGCAGGTCGAGCGCCGACCTGCGCTCGCCGCCGAGATCGCCGCCGCCGGCCACGAGGTAGGGCTCCACTGCTACCGCCACACGCTCCTGCTCCGCCGGTCGCCACGGGCTGTTCGGGACGACCTGGCCCGCGCAGCTGCGCTGATCGAGGACGCGACGGGGCAGGCCCTGCGCTCGTACCGCCCGCCCTACGGCGTCTTCAGCCTTCCGGCGCTGCGCAGCGGGCGCACGTCGTACTCGCCGCTCCTGTGGTCGCGCTGGGGCCGCGACTGGGAACGGCGCGCAACCTCCCGGTCGATCGCCGCGCTCGCGACGCGATCGCTCGGCGGAGGAGACGTCGTGCTGCTGCACGACGCCGACTTCTACGGCGCCGAAGGCTCCTGGCGGAAGACGGTCGCTGCACTCCCGGCGGTGCTCGAGGCGGCACTTGCGACCGGCGAGCCGCTCGTGACGCCGAGCCAGTCCACGTAACGGCGCACTCCCTCGGCGAAGCTCGTTGCCGCACGCCAGCCGAGCTCGTCTGCTGCGCGCTCGCTCGAGGCCTGCCCGAACTTGAGGTCGGCGGGCCGCTCCGGGCCGTGGACGACCGGGACGTCCGCAACGAGCTCCCGGACGGTGTCGGCAATCTGGCGGACCGTCACCATCTCGTCGCCGACCAGGTTGTAGATGCGGCCACGGCCCGCCGGGGCGAGAGCCGCAACCATTCCCTCGGCGAGATCCTCGACATAGACGAACTGCCGTGCCTGGCTCCCGTCGCCTGCGATCGTCAGCGGCTCTCCGCGCGCGGCCTTGCCGATGAACGCCGGGACGACGGCCGCCGGCCGGGCTCGGGGGCCGTAGGGAATCCCGAAGCGCAAGATCGTCGAGGAGACCTCGTACAGCGTCTCGTAGGCCCGGCAGTACATCTCGCCGGCGAGCTTGGTGGCGGTGTAGAGATGCGGCGGCAAGATGAGCGCCGTCTCCTCGTCGTGCGGCTCATCGCCTGGTGCGTTGCCGTAGACCCACACCGTGCTTGCATAGAGAAAGCGGTCGACGCCCTCGGCACGCGCCGCCTCGAGCAGGTTGAACGTGCCGTCCACGTTGACCGCGTTCGTGCGAGCAGGCTCGAGGACGACCTCGTTCACGTCTGCCATTGCGGCCAGGTGAAAGATCGCCTCGCAGCCGCGGGCGGCCTCGCGCACCGCCCCGGCGTCTGTCAGGTCGGCGAACACCGTCTCGACCGCGCCCTCGAAGTGATGCAGCGACGGGACGACATCCAGGATCACCGGCTCGTGCCCTTCTGCAAGCAACCGGTCGACCACGTGCGAGCCGATGAAGCCCGCGCCGCCGGTGACGAGCGCCTTCACCCCGAGACAGCCTGGAGTGCGGGGCGCGCAGCCGGGTGGTAGTAGAGCGGTGCGCACCAGTGGTTCTCCGCCACCCAGTCGGTGTTCGGGAGGTCGACCTGATGGCCCAGCACGCGGTGGCAGGGCTGGTCGTAGACCTTGCCGGTCGACCGTTCGAGCGGATCGAACACGATGTACTTGTAGAAGCCCGAGACCATCCCGGCGGGCAGCTGGATCCGCCCCGGATGGATCGGGTCGAGCTCGTTGCGAGCGACGGTGTTCTTCCACTCGACGATCTCCTCGAGCCGCTCGACGGCGAGGACGCCCAGCGCCGCCGTGAACTCGGTCATCCGGTAGTTCAGCCCAGGGGTGTCGTAATCGGGCTTCCCGTAGTTGCGGAAGTTGCGGGCGAACTCGACGAGCTCCGGCAGCCGCGAGACGAGCAGGCCGCCCTCACCCGTCGAGATCGTCTTCGTGGGCGCGAACGACCAGATGCCGGCGTCGCCGAAGGTGCCCGGCTTGCGGCCGTTCCACGAGGCGCCGTGGGCATGGGCGCAGTCCTCGATCAGGACGATCCCCTCCGCGCGGCAGAGCTCGACGATCCGTTCGATCTCGAACGCGATGTGTCCCCCGATGTGGACGAGCATCACGGCCGCGGGCTTGTGCAGGTCGACCTTGCGCTCGAAGTCCGAGAACGACATGCAGAGGTCGTCGCGGTTGCAGTCGACGAACTCGACCTTCGCGCCGGCCGAGAGGATGGCGAGCGGCGAGGCCATGAAGGTGTTCGAGGGGCAGAGCACCGTCTTCCCGCGCAGCTCGAAGAACTCGAGGGCCGCAAGAGCCGAGCCGGTCCAGCTGGAGGTCGCAACTGCAGGGAGGCCGTTCCACGCGGCCCAGCTCTCCTCGAACCCCTTGACGAGGCGGCCGTCGGACCAGACGCCGTCGTCGAGGATCCCGTCCCAGAGCGCGTGGAGCCGCTCCCGGTCACGGAGATCGAAACCGATCGCGAATTTTCGAATTCCATGTCGTCTGTGTCCCCTGTTCGGTGCCGCCCGCTCGTTGGGGGCGGGCCCTCCGGGCGGAAGGCTGCGGAAGGATCGCCAACCTTATCTGAGCGAATCTCCTGCTTCATGAGAACCCGTCGCGTTCGCTTCTCGGGCACGGGGGAGAATGAGGCGTGCACCTCCTCGGTATCGCGGCAGCGCTCATTGCCTCCGTCCTCTTCAACCTCGGGATCGTCCTCCAGGCGCTCGACGCCCGTAGCGCACCGCGCGAGCTCGCCTACCGGGTGGCCCTCCTCACGCGACTCGTTCGGCGGCCGCGCTGGATGCTCGGCTTTTCCTCGGCCTGATCGGGGTCTTCCCGCAGGTGGTCGCCTATGCGCACGCCCCATTCGTCGTCGTGCAGCCGACGCTCGCCGTCGGCCTTCTGCTGGTGCTCGTGCTCGGGATCCACCTGCTCGGCGAGAGCGTGGGCCTGCGGGAGCTCGCAGGCGTGGTCGCCATCCTCGGCGGGGTTGCGCTCGTCGCTTGGGGTGCGCCTCAGCATTCGGACGTTCACCGGAGCGGCATCGCGGTCATCGCCGTCGTGGCGGCGCTCTGTGCGGCGGGCCTCGCTCCGTTCGCGCTCCGGGGGACGAGGCTCGACACCGGGACGCTCGCGATCCTGGCGGCGGGATGCGGGTTCGCAGCCACGAACGTGGCGACGAAGCTTGTCGGCGACGACTTCGATGTCGGTCACGCCCCGAGCGTCATCGCCTGGGGCGCAGTCGTCGTCGTGATGGGGGTGGTGGCGACGCTCACGAACATGACTGCCTTCCAGCGCCGGGCCGCGACGGTCGTGGTGCCGGTCTCCACCTCGGTGCAGACGTTCCTGCCGATCGTGCTCGAGCCGCTCTTCCTGCGAGAGCACTGGGGGTCGGCGAGCCACGACGGCATCCCGATCGCGGTCGGGCTCGCCCTGGCGCTCGCGGGCAACTTCCTCCTTGCCGGCACCCGCGTGGTGAGCGAACTGATCGCCGATGCCGCAGAGCTTGAGTCGAGCTCTCTAATCGGAGAGGATGCCGTAGGTGCCGGCGGCGAAGAGCGCGACGGCCACGGCCAGGACGAGCGCCGGGACAAGCACGGCCAGACGCTCGATCGATGCGGCGCCGGAGCCGCTCCAGCCATTGCTCGGCTCCCTGTCCGGCAAAGGTGCGTGCGGCGAGGATCGCGAGCAGCGGCAGCGAGAAGACGGCGTTGAAGATGGCGAGCAGGCCGATCTCGGTCGGCAGCGGCCGCTCGGAGCCGACGACGGTTGCGATCACGGCGAAGTACGGGAGCGCGGTCGGCAGCTCGACGAGAATGATCCCGGCGCCGACGAGGAGCGAGGAGCGATCGACGCGCTCGGTCGTCTTGCTCACGTGCGCCGCGAGCTTCCGGCGGCCGGCCCAGAGGCCCGCCGCAAGCGCAAGGGTCGCCGCGCCGGCCACGAGCTCGATCAGGTGCCGGGCCTCGTCACCCGGCTTCGGGAGCGCCGTCATCAGGGCGTGGCCCGGCCCGACCGCGAGCAGGACGCCCGCCACGAGGTTCGTGGTGAAGACCCCCGCGATGAAGCCGAAGAGGCTCGTCTCCGCGGCCTTGCCGGTCGCGAAGTACAGCGCCGGTGCGATCGTCGCCGGGTTGGCCGAGTCGACCAGGCCGACGACGATCACGATCGCAAGGAGGTGAACCATGCCGCGAGCTTGCCAGGCGGGGCGGGCCTCCTGAGCTGGAGGCTGCCTCGGGGCAGGGGCTCACCGAGCCGGTCGCGCTTTCATCCTCCGCCTCCGTTGACCGCCTGCTCTGGGCTCTAGCGGGGTCTGCACACGATCCTCGGAGACGGGATCGCCTTACTCGCACGCCGTGCTCGGTGAGAGCTCGACCTTATGACAGCGGGTGGAGACGAGGCAATACATCTCTGGCAACAAATCGTCGCAACGAGCGCGAAACCGGCTTAGACGAGCGCTTAGACCGGGTCGGACGCCGCAGCGTGGCTCGTCAGGAGCTCGATCGGAACGATCTCGAGGGCGCGGGTGTGCGTTGCGCCGAGGACGACCTCGGGCGCGCAGCCGGCGTTGTATGCCTCGAGCCAGCGGGAGGCGCAGAGGCACCAGCGATCGCCTGCCTTGACGCCGGCGAAGCCCCACTCGGGCCGCGCCGTCGAGAGGTCGTTCCCGGCCAGGCGGCTGAACTCGAGGAACTCGTCGCTCGTGACGACGCAGACGGTGTGGCTGCCGGCGTCCTCGTCGCCGGTCGAGCAGCAGCCGTTCCGGTAGAAGCCGGTCAGCGGCTCGTTCGAGCAGGGGAGCAAACGACCTCCCACCACGTTGACGTCGGGGTCCATGGCCATCCGGGTGAGCCTAACCGCACGGCTGCGGCTGTGACGTGTCGGCAGCCTGGCGTGGCCCGGCCCGCGGCCGGATCGGTGCGGGTGGGCTCAGCGGCGCCGGAGCGGCGCTTGCTCGAGCGAGGGCGGCGTGTAGCCCGCATCTGCGGGATTGAAGTTCGTTCCCGGCGGGACGATCTGGTCGATCCGGTCCAGGAGATCGTCGCTCAGCTGAACCTCGGCGGCGCCGAGCTGGCTCTGGAGGTGCTCCATCGTCCGTGGCCCGATGATCGCGGCGGTCACGGCCGGGTGGCGGAGCACGAACGCGATCGCCAGGTGGATCAGCTCGATTCCCGCTTCGTCGGCGAGCTGCGCGAGCGCGTCGGCCGCCTCGAGCTTTGCCTGGTTCTCGGGGATCGAGAGGTCGTAGCGCCACGGCAGCCGGTCCGACCGTGTGCTCTGCGGGGTTTCCTCGCCCTTGCGGTAACGGCCCGAGAGCCAGCCGCCGGCAAGTGGGCTCCACGGGATCACGCCCATGCCGTACCGCTCGCAGACGGGAAGGACGTCGCGCTCGACGCCGCGGACGAGCAGCGAGTAGGGCGGCTGCTCGCAGACGAATCGCTCCCGGCCGCGCCGCTCGGCGACCCACTGGGCCTCGACGATCTCGTGAGCCGGAAACGTCGAGCTTCCGAAGTACCGGATCTTCCCGGCCCGCACGAGGTCGGTGAGCGCGCCGAGCGTCTCGTCGATGTCGGTCGAAGGCTCCGGGCGATGGACCTGGTAGAGGTCGATCCAGTCGGTCTGAAGGCGCCGGAGGCTGGCCTCGACCTCCTGGACGATCCAGCGGCGGGAGTTCCCGCTCCGGTTGCGGCCCTCGCCCATCCGCCCGTGGAACTTGGTCGCGAGCACGATCTCGTCGCGCCGTCCGGCCAGTGCCTTCGCGACGATCTCCTCGGACTCGCCCGCCGAGTAGACGTCGGCCGTGTCGATGAAGTTGATGCCGGCGTCGAGCGCCGCGTGGATGATGCGCACCGAGTCGTCGTGGTCGCGGTTCCCCCAGGCGCCGAACATCATCGCGCCGAGGCAGAGAGGGCTGACTTCGACTCCCGTCCTGCCGAGGATCCGGTACTCCACGCGCTCACCCTAGCGAGCGCCGCGGTGGTGCCGGGAGAGCAACGGCGGCCTGAGGATGAGGCCGGCCACGCCGTGGCAGCGTGACAATCGGGTCGAGGGGTCGTACGCTGCGGCCGTGGAGCTCAGCGAGTACCGCGACCGGTTCCCGATCCTCGCGGACACCACCTATCTGATCAACCACTCGCTGGGAGCGATGCCCGCCGAGACTGAGGATCGCCTCGCCGAGTACGCCCGAACCTGGCGGACCCGCGGGATCCGCGCGTGGGGCGAGGGTTGGTGGACGATGCCGCTCGAGGTCGGCGACCAGGTCGGCCGGATCATTGGGGCGCCGCCGGGCACGACCGTCATGCACCAGAACGTCGCGATCGCCGAGGCGGTCGTGCTCTCGTGCTTCAAGCCGGTTGCTCCGGGCCGAAACCGCGTCGTCTACGAGGCCGAGAACTTCCCGTCGGTGCGCTACCTGTACCAGGCTCAGCCCGACCTCGACGTGGTGGTGTGCGACGACGCGGAGGAGCTGCTCGACGCGATCGACGAGCGGACGCTACTCGTCCCCGTCTCGCATGTCCTCTTCAAGTCGGCCGAGATCCAGGACGCGGCTGCGATCGTCGCACGCGCCCACGAGGTGGGGGCGATGGTCGTCCTCGACTGCTACCAGTCGGCAGGGATCGTGCCGTTCAGCGTCACCGAGCTCGGGGTCGACTTCGCCGTCGGCGGCTCGGTGAAGTGGCTGTGCGGCGGACCCGGCAACGGCTGGCTCTACGTGCGGCCCGACCTGATCGAGACGCTCGAGCCCACGATGACGGGCTGGCAGGCTCACGCCTCCCCCTTCGCCTTCGAGCCCGAGCTCCGGTACGCGGACGGCGTCGCCCGCTTCCTGACCGGGACGCCGAACGTTCCGGCCCTCTACGCCGCGACGGCCGGCTACTCGCTCCTCGAGGCAGTCGGCGTGGAGCGGATTCGCGCGAACTCCGTCCGGCAGACCGAGCTGCTGATCGCCCTCGCCGACGACGCCGGGATCGAGGTGCGCTCGCCCAGGGATCCCTCCCGTCGCGGCGGGACGATCACCGTGCACGTGCCCGACTTCGAAGGAGTCCACAGGGAGCTCGGCGAGCGCGGCGTCCTCTGCGACTTCCGTCCCGGCGCGGGAATCCGTCTCGGCCCGCACTACTACAACACCGATGCCGAGCTCGAGCGGGCGATCGGCCAGATCGTGGAGATCGTCGAGACCGGCGCGAACCTGCGCTGGCTCGGCGCGGCAGCGCGCTTCTGAGTCGACGGCGCCGGAGCGAGAGCGTCAGCTCTTCGGAAGCGCGAGCGCCCCGGAATCGTAGTAGGCGCGCGCCTGGGCGACGAAGTAGCCGCCGTCGTCGTCGGCCGAAAGCGACGGGCGCGTGTTCCCGTCGATCGGCGCCGGGTTGGTGACGCCGTCCTTCGCGGCGTCGCAGGCGCAGGTGGCGCCGTCGGCGCCCCGGCCGAAGAGAAAGCCCACGAAGCCCGCCGCGACATACGCGCGCAGGTGCGCCTTCGCGCTCGGGCCCGAGGAGCCACTGGACGCGGTTGTCCTGGAAGTGATCCCAGGTGTTGTTCTCCGCCCGCATGACCGTGTTTCCAAGGGGAATCTGCCACGCGACCATCCGGATGCCCGCAAGGGCGACGAACGTCTTCGCGTACAGCAGGTGCCGGGCGAAGTCGGCCGGCGCGAACCACGTCTTCGGGTTGCCTTCCTGCACGGCATAGAAGCCGGAGTCGCGGTCCGAGAAGTCCTCGAAGGAGACGTCGAAGGATGCGTGGAGCGAGCGGTAGAACGCAGCCGAACGCGCCGCATAGGCCCGGACGGTGGCGGCCGGCGGCTTCTCGTAAACGATGTCGTGTCCGGTGCCCCAGCCGCTCATGTGGTAGGCGAGAAGGACGTTCGGGGCCAGCTCGTTCCGGAGCTGCACGAACTCCTGCGCGAACCCGGCTGCGTTCTGCGGCAGGCCGCCGGGGACGACGGCGGGGACGGTCGCTGCATCATCGCCCTTCGCGGCCTGCTCGATATAGCCCCAGAGATCGGGCTCCACGTGGAGGACGACCGTCTTCGTGCCGCGGGCACGCTCGAAGAACAGGCGCACGTCCTGCCAGTAGGCGGCCATCGTCGAGGGGTCGTCGAGGTGCGCGAGATCCTCCGCGGCCTCCCCGCCGGCGACGTCGGGCTTCGACTGCAGGAGCTGGTAGTAGCTGAACACCGGAATCTCGCCGGCGGCCCAGGACTCCCGGTCGTACATCGTCACGAAAGAGCCGTTCGGATTCCAGGTCGACCATCCCTGGCCGGTATTCACTCCGCCTGCGAGGTACTGGTAGCGAAACCCGAACGGCGCCTCCTTGTGGAGCGCCGAGGCGCCGCCCGGCGAGTCCGCCATCCCGAGCTGGAGCGTTGCGGGCCACCTGGACGGAAGCGGCGGCAGCGAGGCGCGCGCGACGGCAGGGCCGGCAAGGGCGAGCGCGACTACGAGGGGGCCGAGCGCCTTCGAGAGGGTCCTCATCGACGTGGTATCGGCGCCTCTGACGCGCAGTTCGATCCCCCGCCCGGCGGGGCGACACCGGCGGGCTGCGCCCGTCCCGAGGGTGCTCGGGCCGGGCCGGCGACCGGGAAGCAGCCTTCGGCGAATCGCGTGCGCGGCGGTTCCCGCAAACTGCACACGCCGGATCCGGGGTCATCAGGACCGGTTTGTACCCTGTCGACTCCGCGATGCCAGAGGCGCCCTTCGTTCATCTCCACGTCCACTCCGAGTACTCGATACTCGACGGCGCCTGTCGGATCCCCGACCTCGTCGCGCGGGCCGCCGAGCTCGAGATGCCGGCGGTGTCGCTCACCGACCACGGCTCGATGGCCGGGGCGATCCAGCTCTTCAAGACGACCAAGGGCACCGGGGTCAAGCCCATCGTCGGCTGCGAGGTGTACGTCACCGACGACCGGCACGTGCAGAAGAAGGGCTACGCGCACCTCACGCTCCTCGCTGCCGACAACGAGGGCTACTCGAACCTGATCAAGCTGTCGAGCCTCGGCTTCCTCGAGGGCTACTACTACAAGCCCCGGGTCGACTGGGAGCTTCTCTCCCGCCACTCGAAGGGCGTGATCGCGCTGTCCGGCTGCCTTTCCGGGCGCGTCTGCAAGGCGCTCGAGGAGAATCGCCCGGGCGACGCGCAGGCCGAGCTCGACCGCCTGGCGCAGGTCTTCGGCCGCGAGAACATCTACGTGGAGCTCCAGAACGCGCACCTCGAGGTTCAGCAGCGGATCCTTCCCGAGCTCGCCGCCCTCGCGGCGGCGAGCGGCCTCCCGACGGTTGCGACCGGCGACGTCCACTACCTCCGCCACGAGGACGCGCGGGCTCACGAGGCGCTCCTCTGCATCCAGTCGGGCGACTCGCTCAAGAACCCGAACCGGTGGAAGTTCGACACCGACCACTTCTATTTCAAGTCCCCCGAGGAGATGGCCGGCGACTTCCCCGGCCACGCCGATGCGCTGCGCCGCACCCTCGAGGTCGCCGAGCGCTGCAACGTCACGATCGACCTCGACCAGATCCTGCTCCCGCGCTTCGACACGCCTGGCGGGCGCGACGCCTTCGACTACCTGGTGGAGCTGTGCGAGAAAGGCCTCGAGAAGCGGTACGGCACGGCGACGACGGAGCTTCAGGACCGGCTGCGCTTCGAGCTCAAGACGATCCGGGAGATGGGCTTCGCCGACTACTTCCTGATCGTCTGGGACTTCATCCACTTCGCCAAGCAGAACGGGATCAGCGTCGGCCCGGGACGCGGCTCGGCGGCGGGAAGCATCGTCGCCTACTGCCTCGAGATCACCGATCTCGATCCGATCCGCTACGACCTCCTCTTCGAGCGGTTCCTGAACCCCGGCCGCAAGTCGATGCCCGACATGGACATCGACTTCGCCGTGGAGGGCCGCGAACGGGTGATCAACTACGTCACCGAGAAGTACGGCCGCGACCGCGTCGCGCAGATCATCACGTTCTCGACGATGGCGGCGCGGGCGGCCGTTCGCGACGCAGGCCGCGTCCTCGAGATCCCCTACGGCGTCGTCGACAAGATCGCGAAGCTCATCCCGGAAGGCCCGGGCCAGACACTCGAGGAGTGCATGAAGGCGGGGTCGGAGCTCCGCAAGGCCGTCGACTCCGACGCGGTTGCGAAGGAGATCGTCGACCTCGCGCGACCGCTCGAGGGCCTGACCCGCGCCGACTCGATCCATGCCGCGGGAGTCGTGATCGGCGCCGAGCCCTTGATGAACGTCGTCCCGCTGCAGCAGAAGGGCGCCGACCAGGAGGTCGTCACCCAGTTCCCGATGGGCGACGTCGAGGCGCTCGGCCTGCTGAAGATGGACTTCCTGGGCCTGCGGAACCTCGACGTGATCGACAAGGCGGTGGCCCTGATCGGAAACCTCGAGATCGACGCGCTCCCGCTCGACGACAAGCCGACCTACGAGATGCTCGCGCGGGGCGAGGCGACAGGCGTCTTCCAGTTCGAGTCGTCGGGCATGCGCGAGGCGCTTCGGCTCGTCAAGCCGACCGTCTTCGAGGACCTGATCGCCCTCGTCGCCCTCTACCGGCCGGGCCCGATGCAGTACATCCCGAACTACGCCGCCCGCAAGGCCGGCAAGGAGCCGGTGACCTACCTCGACGCGCGCTTGAAGCCGATCACCGGGGAGACCTACGGGATCTCGATCTATCAGGAGCAGTCGATGGAGATCGCCAAGCTGATCGGCGGCTTCACCCCGGCCGAGGCGGACGATCTCCGCAAGGCGATCGGCAAGAAGATCCACGCGCTCATGGCGTCCCTGAAGAGCAAATTCATCGAGGGCGCGATCGCGAACGACACCAGCGACTCCGTTGCGAGGCAGCTCTGGGACGACATGGAGAAGGCGCAGGACTACTCGTTCAACAAGTCCCACGCCGCCTGCTACGCACTCATCTCCTACCGCACCGCGTGGCTTCGCGCCCACCATCCCTGCGAGTACATGGCGGCGCTCATCAGCTCGGTGATGAACACGAAGGACCGCGTGCCCTTCTACGTCAACGCCTGCCACGACATCGGGATCGAGGTGCTGCCGCCCGACGTGAACGAGTCGCAGATCGACTTCGCCGTCGTCGGCGGCAAGATCCGCTTCGGACTGAATGCCGTCAAGGGCGTCGGCGAGCTTGCGTGCCGCACGATCGTCCGCGCCCGGGACGAGGGCGGCGCGTTCGAGTCGATCTGGGATTTCACCGAGCGGGTCGATCCCTCGGTCGTCAACAAGCGGGCGCTCGAGTCGCTCGTCAAGTGCGGCGCGCTTCCCGGTGCGCGCATGGGGATGCTCCAGGTGCTCGAGCAGGCGCTCGCATACGGCTCCAAGCAGCAGGCCGACCGCCTCGCCGGGCAGGGCTCGATCTTCGACGGGCAGTTCGGCGACACGGAGGCCGCACCGGCGAAGCACCATCCGCCCGTTTCGACCGAGGAGTTCGAGAAGCAGGACCTGCTCCACTCGAAAAGGAGACGCTGGGCCTCTATGTCTCGGAGCATCCGCTCTCGTCGCTTCGCAGCGAGCTGCGGGCGAAGACGGACTCGACGATCGCGGAGCTGGAGAAGCGCCGCGACGGTGAGTCGGTCGTCGTCGGGGGGATCGTGAGCGAGGTCAAGGAGCTCCTGACCAAGCGAGGTGAGCAGATGGTGTTCCTGCGCCTCGACGACGTCACCGGCGGCATCGACTGCGTCGTCTTCGCCACCGCCTACGCGTCCGCCAGGGAGCTCTGCGTGCCCGACCGGATCATCATCGTCAAGGGCCGGGTCGACCACAAGGAGGGTGAGACGAAGCTCCTCGCCCAGGAGATCTCGGCGTTCGAGTCGGTCCAGGCCAAGCGCACCGTTCGCCTGCGCATCGACGCGACCCGCGCCACCGCCGGCACGGTCGGCGACCTGGCGACGCTGCTCCGCGGCTTTCCGGTGAGAGCCCGGTGCTCGTCGACTGCGTCACCTCGCAGGGCCCGCTTCTGCTCCGCTTCGGCGCGAAGTTCTGCGTCCAGCCGGACTCCGACTTCTACGCGGAGGTCAGAGCGCTGCTCGGCGAGTCGGCACTCAGCTGAGCCGAGCTGCTGATCTCAGCCCATCCCACCCCGGAGGTGGTCTGGCTCCGAACCCGTTAATTCTCCGTAAAACCTGACCGATCGGGGGTAGACCGAGAACCTCGGCGGGCGTTTCAAACGAATGAAGAGGTGACGAGAGGAAAAAGGAGGACTTCCCAATGGCGACAACCGAGATGAACCCGATCGAAGCCGAGAGCGCACGCGTTGAGCGCTGGCGTGCCGAAGCCCTCGAAAAGGCCGGATTCGACGTGATGTCCGCACAGGAGCTCGCGGCGCAGCCTCATGTCGACGTGCATCGTGCGATCGCGCTCGTGGAGAGTGGCTGCCCGCCGGACCTCGCCGTTCAAATCCTGATCTAGCCACTCGATTCCGAACCCACGCGGCGGCCGGCGCCGTCGCCGTGGGACACGCGCCGGACCGGTTCGAGTGGCGTCCCCGGCGCGGGCGCGGCGCACGTTCTCGGGCCGACGACCGGGCCGATGCCCCGCGCCGGGCGTTTCCGGTGTTCGATCCGGGCTGAGGTTCCGCCGCTTCTCGCGGCACGAAGCCGCCGGGAGCGGCACAATCCCTCCGATGGCGACGCTGGTCGGGTTCATTCCCTCGCCGAAGAGCGGCACGGTCAGCCTCGGCCCGCTGACGATTCATTTCTACGGCCTCACCCTCCTCGTCGCGATCCTGCTCTGCGTCTGGATGACGACCGTCCGTTGGCGCAAGCAGGGCGGCGACAGCGAGCTCGTGATTCGCGTCGCAGTGTGGGGCGTCGCCTTCGGTGTCATCGGCGCCCGGGCCTACCACGACCTCACGTCCTGGAACGAGGTGCCTTCACCGAAGTGGCAGGGCGTCTTCGAGGTGTGGAAGGGCGGGCTCGGCATCTGGGGCGGCATCCTGCTCGGGACGATCGCGGGCGTGCTCGTCGTGCGCCGCGCAGGACGAACGAAGAGGCGAGCAC
>CAWEVP010000005.1:0-35206 GCA_963812555.1 uncultured Actinomycetota bacterium
ACGCGCCGGAACGGGATCGACCGTCGACGCCTGGATCGAGGCGATCGCGTTCGCGGCCGGATCTCGGCGTAGCCGTCGAGCTCGAGCAGCTGCTCCGGCGTGAGCCGGTAGAGATCGGGGAGCGAGCGCACGAGGCCGATCTCCCAGAGCCGGCGGACGAACTGCTCGCCGACGCCCTCGATGTCGGCGGCGGCCTGACCCAGTTGATCAGCGACTCGAGCCCGCGCGAGGGGCAGGCGCGGTTCGGGCAGCGGTGCATCGCCTCGCCCTCCGGCTTGACGACCTCGGTGTCGCAGAGCGGGCAGTGCGTCGGCATCCGGAACTCGCTTCGTCCCGGCGGGCGTGCGGCGCCCGCCGGGCCGACCACCTGCGGGATCACGTCGCCGGCGCGCTGGACGATCACGAGGTCGCCCTCGCGGATCTCCTTGCGGTTGATGTCCTCCTCGTTGTGGAGGGTCGCGCGAGAGACGGTCACGCCGCCGACCTGGACGGGCTCGAGGACGCGCCCAGGGGTTGAGCGCACCGGTGCGCCCGACCCGGATCATGATCTTGAGGAGCTTCGTCTGGGCCGTCATCGGCGCCCACTTGAACGCGCGCGCCCAGCGGGGCCGCTGAGTGCAGCGCTCCGAGCACGGCCTGCTGGGCGTAGCGAGTCGACCTTGATCACGATCCCGTCGATCTCGTAGTCGAGCTCGGTGCGGCGGCGCTCCCAGTCGCGGCAGGCCTTCGCCACCTCCTCGATCGTGCTCGAGCCGCTCGGCGTAGGGGTTCGTGCGGAAGCCGTGCGCGCTGAGCCAGGCGAGCGTCTCCCAGTGCGACTCGAGGTCGAGCCCGTCGCGGCGGCCGATCCCGTAGGCCCAGGTCGAGAGCGGCCGTGACGCGGTGATCGACGAGTCCTTCTGGCGGAGCGATCCGGCGGCGGCGTTGCGCGGGTTGGGCGCGAGCTTCTGCCCCGTGCCGACGAGCCGCTCGTTCAGCTCGCGGAAGCCGCGAGAGCGGCATGTAGACCTCGCCGCGCACCTCGAGCAGCGCCGGGAAGCCGCCGCCGAGCATCCGCAGCGGGATCGTGTCGATCGTGCGCAGGTTGACGGTCACGTCCTCGCCCTGGACGCCGTCGCCCCGGGTGGCTCCGCGGACGAGCAGGCCGTCCTCGTAGGTGAGGTTGATCGCGAGGCCGTCGATCTTCGGCTCGATCACGTAGGCGACGGGCTCGTCGGAGGCGGCCTCGAGCCGCTTGCGGACGTCGTCGGCCCATTTCGCGAGCGCCTCGGCTCGTCGTCACCTTCTCGAGCGAGCCCATCGGCTCGAGGTGCTGCACCTTACGAAGCCGATCCGACGGCGGCGCGCCGACCCGCTGGGTGGGCGAGTCGGGCGTGACGAGCTCGGGATGCTCGCCCTCGAGCGCGACGAGCTCGTCGTAGTGCCGGTCGTAGTCGCGTCCTCGACCTCGGCGCGTCGAGGACGTGGTACTCGTAGCCCCAGCGGGTCAGCAGCTCGCGAAGCTCGCGCGCGCGCCGCGCCTGACGGGCTCGTCAGAGGGCGGCAAGGAGCTCCTCCGCCGTGTCGACGACCACGTCGGCGTGTGCGAGCAGCTCTCGCGCGTGCACGCCGCCCCAGCGTGACGCCGATCGCGTACGTCCCGGCGGCCTTGGCGGCGGTCATGTCGAAGGGCGAGTCGCCGACGTAGACGGCGTCGGCGGCGCTCGCGCGCCGAGCCGCTCGAGCGCGAGCAGCAGCGGATCGGGCGCGGGCTTGTGCCGTTGGGTCTCGTCGCCGCCGACGACGACGTCGAAGAAGCCGCCGATCCCGGTCGCGGCGAAGGCGAGCTCGACGGTCGACGCGGCGCTTGGCCGAGACGATCCCGAGGCGTGCGGCCCTCGCCGTCGAGCCGCGCGAGCACCTCGCCCATCCCCGGGCAGAGCAGCAGCTCGCTGTGGAGCGGCTCGTTGTGGGCTCGATAGACGCGGATGAGCTCGTCGAGGTGCTCCTCGCCGCCGAACTGGAGCATCTGCGCCTCGAGGCCGGGGCCGCCGACGGCCGCCATCAGCGCCTCGTCGGGGATCTCGCGTCCGAGCACCGATCTCGTCGCGTGCCGCATCGAGGCGAGGATGATCCCGCCGGAGTCGACGACGGTGCCGTCGAGATCGAAGAGGACGACCGGAAAGCGCACGCGACCGATCGTAGCCACGCACGCCGCGGGGCTTCCAGCCGGATCCGAGCGCTCGGCGTGCACGCCGTGGCACGGTCGCCGGCCGGAGGCGCCGCCGTAGTCGACGCCGACGAGGTAGAGGCCGCAGCCGGTGCGGTCGGCCCGGCCGCCGAGCGCGGGGCGCCCCCCAGCAGACGCCTGGAGCTCTCGGGTCGGCGCTCGAGCATCGTCCCGACGAGCGTCCGGACCATGTGGCGCAGAAACGAGTCGGCCGTGATCTCGAGCTCGAGCGATCTCGCCGCGGTCGTGCCACTCGCGCCGCGAACGACGCGGCGCACGAAGACCTGGTGCTGGGTGTCGGTCGGCGTGAAGGCCCGGAAGTCGTGCTCGCCGACGATCGCCTCCGCCGAGGCGCGAAGCGCTTCCAGATCGAGCGGCCGCGGGTACCAGAGCGAGCGGTTCGCCTCGAACGGCGAGCGCTCGCCGCCCTCGCCAGATCCGGTAGCGGTAGAGCGCGAGCGCGCGGAGTACCGGGCATGAAACCCTGCGGGAGCCTGGTCTGCGGCGAGCACGGCGAGGTCCGGCGGCAGATGGGCGTTGAGCGCCTCCGCCGCCGACTCGGGCGGCGGGCCCCCGGTCGACCTCCACCGAGACGACGTTCGCGAGGGCGTGGACGCCGGCATCCGTTCGTCCTGCCGACCGCGAGCCGCCGCGTGGTCCGAGTAGACGGCGCGGACCGCATCGGCGAGCGTCCCTTCGACCGTGCGCTCGCCGGGCTGGCGCGCCCAGCCGCGGAAGCGCCGTGCCGTCGTAGGCGACCGTTAGCTTCAAGCGACTGTCAGCCACTCCTGACCTCTCTTGTCAGGACTTCCTTATGTTCTAGTCCTTTGCACTTCACTTGATACACTCTATTTGATGGCCGATCAGCGCGATTACCTGCTCCAGCGCGTCCAGCCCGCGATGGTAGGGCTGATCGACGGCTCGCTCTCGACGCTCGCCCCGATCTTCTCGGTCGCCTTGATCAGCCACAAGCCGTTCTACGCCTTCATCGGGGGCCTCGCCACCTCGATCGGCGCGGGGATCTCGATGGCGTTCTCGGAGGGGCTCTCGGACACGGGCGAGCTCACGGGCCGCGGGCAGCCCGATCGTGCGCGGCGGGATCACGGGATTCGGGACGTTCGTCGGCGGCATCCTCCACTCGCTGCCGTTCCTGATCTCGAACTACCACGTCGCCCTCGTGACCGCCCTCGTCGTCGTGGCGTTCGAGCTGGTCGCGCTCGCGATCCTGCGGGCGCGGTTCTTCACGACGAGCTTCACGACCTCGCTCGCAGCCGTCTCGCTCGCCGGCGCGGTGATCGTCGCGGTCAGCGCGACGCTCGGCGCCACCGCCTGAGCGATTGCCCGACGCCGGGCCATGCATGGGAACCGGTGTTCGCGCGGGTGCTCGAGGTCCGACCAGGTGACGCGGCGCAGCTTGCGACGAATGGCCGGCGCCGACAGGGCTAAGCCGACAGGGCTAAGCCGCCAGGGCTAAGCCGACTGAGCCAAGCCGACTGCGCCAGGCGCGTTGGGCGACGGGAGCGGCTAGCTCTCGGCGGGTGCTGCGGGCTCGTCCTCGGCTTGCGCCGGCAATCGGCGTCTGCCTCGGCTTCCACGGCCGGCTCCGCCTCTGCCTCGCCTGCAGGCTCGGCTTCCGCCTCGGACGTTTCTGCTTCTGCTTCAGGCTCCGTGTCCGGCTCGGCCGCAGCCTCGACGTGCTCGTCGCTCTCGGCTTCGGGCTCCTCCCCGTCGGAGTCAGCTACGGCGGTCTCGGTCTCGGCCTCGACGGCAACCGGTGCGGCGGCGGCAGGCCGCTCGCGCGGGACGTGCGGCTCGTCGACGAGCTCGAGATAGGCCATCTCTGCGGCGTCGCCCTGCGCGGGGGCCGATCTTGACGATGCGCGCGTAGCCCCCGGGACGGTCGGCGAAGCGCGGCCCGATCTCGTCGAAGAGCTTGTGGACGATGTCCTTGGAGCGCAGCACCGCTACTGCCTGGCGGCGTGCATGGAGGTCACCGCGGCGGCCGAGCGTGATCATCTGCTCGGCGAGCGGCTTGACCGCCTTTGCCTTCGTGACCGTCGTCCGGATCCGCCCGTGCTCGATCAGCGCCCCGGCAAGGTTGGCGTAGAGCGCCTTGCGATGGGCCGAGTCGCGGCCAAGCCTTTTGCCGGTGCGCTGATGACGCATCTGGTTCCTATTCGATCGACGAGCTGCCGTTGTCGCCGCGGAGGCGAAGGCCGTGCTGGCCGAGCGTCTCCTTGACCTCTTCGATCGACTTCTTGCCGAAGTTCGGGATCGAGGCGAGCTCGTTCTCCGTCTTCGTCACGAGGTCGCCGATCGTCTCGATCCCGACCCGCTTCAAGCAGTTGTACGACCGGACGCCCAGCTCGAGCTCCTCGATCGGGAAGTTCTCCATCCCGTGTGCGAGCGAGACATCGACCATCGCGCCGCCGTCGAGGGCGGGCGAGTCGGCTCCGAAGCCCTCGATCTTGTCGAGGTCGGTGAAGATCGCGAGCTGCCGGATCAGGATCTCGGCGGCCTGGGCGATCGCATCCTTCGGATCGATCGACCCGTTGGTGGTGACGTCGAGGATCAGCTTGTCGTAGTCGGTGCGCTGGCCGACGCGTGCCGCCTCGACGTCGTAGGCGACGCGGCGGATCGGCGAGAACATCGAGTCGACCGGGATCACACCGATCGTGTGGGCGTGCCCCCGGTTGCCGTCTGCGGGAACGTATCCCCGGCCGCGGCCGATCGTGAGCGTGATCTCGAGCCTCCCCTTGGAGGAGACGTTGGCGATCTCGAGCTCCGGGTTCAGGATCTCGAGGTCGGCCGGTGATTCGATGTCGGCGGCGGTGACGGTTCCTTCGCCCTTCGCGGTCAGCCTGACCTCGACCTCGGGCGAATCGCCGTGGAGGATGCAGACGAGCTGCTTCAGGTTGAGGAGGATGTCGGTGACGTCCTCGCGGACGCCGGGGAGCGTCGTGAACTCGTGCGCGACCCCTTCGAGCTTGACGGAGGTGACGGCGGCGCCCTCGAGCGAGGAGAGCAGCACGCGGCGCAGCGAGTTGCCGAACGTGTAGCCGAAGCCGCGGTCGAGCGGCTCGATCACGAAGACACCGCGATGCTCCTTGACCTCCTCGTGGGTGATCTTCGGCACCTGGAAGTCCATCACAGTGGAGCGACTAGCCAAATCAGGTCCTTTCTTCGGGGTGAGGCGAAACTGGGGTGAGGCGAAACTGGGGTGAGGCGAAACTGGGGTGAAGCGAAAACTGGGGTGAAGCGAAAACTGGTGGTGAAGCGAAGCCTGTGGTGCGGGTGAGCGGGAGCGCTACTTGGAGTAGAGCTCGACGATCAGCTGCTCTTGCACGGGCGTGTCGATCTCGTCGCGCTCCGGCCACTTCAGCACCTTGCCCGTCAAGCCCTCGTGGTCTGCCTGGAGCCACGGGGCGACGGCTGCGGTGAGGTCGGTCGCGTCGCGGATGACCTGCTCGGCGGTCGAGCCGGACTTGAGCGTGACCACGTCGTCCGGACGTACACCGTAGCTCGGGATGTTCACCCGGCGCCCGTTGATCGAGAAGTGGCCGTGCCGGACGAGCTGCCGCGCCTGGGCCCGGGAGGCGGCGAAGCCGAGCCGGTAGACGACGTTGTCGAAGCGGGTCTCCAGGATCCGGAGCAGGTTCTCACCGGTGACGCCTCCCTGGCGGCTCGCCTTCACGTAGTAGGTGCGGAACTGGGTCTCGAGCAGCCCGTAGTAGCGGCGTGCCTTCTGCTTCTCACGCAGCTGCATCAGGTACTCGGACTGCTTCACCCGGCCGCGCCCGTGCTCGCCCGGCGGGTAGCTGCGGCGCTCGACGGCGCATTTCTCGGTGAGGCAGCGCTCGCCCTTGAGGAACAGCTTCATCCCTTCGCGGCGGCACTGCTTGCACTTCGGTGAACGATCCCTGGCCATTAGTGGTCCTTCCGGTGATGGTGCCGCGCTTGTGGGTCGTGAGCACCAAGCGAGGGAAGGACGCAGGGAGTCCCGATAGTCGTGCTCTCGGGACGACTGAGGACGCAGCATCGCGCGGCGTGATCGCGAGCCACAAGCACGGATGACATTGCCGGACGGGCCACCTAAACGCGCCTCCGCTTCTTGGGGCGGACGCCGTTGTGGGCTTGCGGCGAGACGTCCTTGACGCCGAGAATCTCGAGGCCTGCGGCTTGCAGTGAGCGGATCGCTGTATCGCGGCCGGAGCCTGGGCCCTTGACGAAGACCTCGACCTTCTGGAGGCCGTGCTCCATCCCCTTCCGGGCGGCCGCGTCTGCGGTCACCTGGGCGGCGAAGGGCGTGGACTTGCGGGAGCCCTTGAACCCGGCCGAGCCGGCTGACTCCCAGACGATCACGTTTCCCTGCGGATCGGTGAGGGCGACGATCGTGTTGTTGAACGACGTCTTGATGTGCGCCTGACCGATCGCGATGTTCTTGCGGACGCGGCGGCGGGTGCGGCCGCGGGCAGCGGCTTTCCTGGGAGGCGCCATTAACGGTTACCTCCCGTGGCCCGCGTGTTCTGGGGCCGTGAAAACCACGTCAGGCAAGGACGCAGGGAGTGCTCGTAGCCGCCGGCTGCGAGCAGGACTGAGGACGCAGCATGGCGCAGGTTTGCCGCGCGCTGGACACGGGAGGTGGCTGTAGTCATCACTTGGCTTTCTTGCCGCGGCCGACGGTCTTCTTGGGGCCCTTGCGGGTCCGGGCGTTGGTCTTTGTCCGCTGGCCGTTCACCGGCAGGCTGCGGCGGTGACGGAGGCCGCGGTAGGCCCCGATCTCCGAGAGGCGCTTGATCGCCTGGGTCCGCTCTCTGCGCAGGTCGCCCTCGACTTGATAGTGCTCGTCGATGTAGTCGCGGAGCTTTGCGACCTCGTCCTCGGTCAGGTCGCGAACCTTGGTGTCCTGGGAGAGCCCGAGCGCGGCGCAGATGTCGCGCGCGCTCGGCTGGCCGATCCCGAAGATGTAGGTGAGCCCGATCTCGAGCCGCTTCTGGTTGGGAAGGTTGACGCCGGCGATGCGTGCCATCGGCTACCTGCCCTCGGTTGTGTCGGTGGCCGGTATGGCTCAGCCCTGCCGCTGCTTGTGGCGCGGGTTGTTGGTGCAGATCACGATCGTGCGGCCGTGGCGCTTGATCACGCGGCAGTGGTCACACATCGCTTTGACTGAAGGGCGTACTTTCATCTGGCTTCCTTTTTATGACCTGTGTCTGTAGGTGATTCGGCCTCGCGTCAGGTCGTACGGCGAGAGCTCGACCTTGACCTTGTCCCCGGGCAGGATGCGGATGTAGTGCTTGCGCATCTTTCCGGAGATCGTCGTGAGTACGTCGTGGCCTCCGTCGAGCTTGACGCGAAACATGGTGCTCGGGAGGGCCTCCGTGACCTCGCCTTCGACCTCGATCTTCTCTTCCTTGCTGGCCAATCCCTTTCGTCCTGTCAGGTCTGGATTCGCGTAAAAATGGGGTCCGAAGCCGGAATTTCCAGGCCGCAGACACAAAGACACGGCTTTCGCCGCGAGTCGCTCATGGTACCAGGACCGGCGCGGCCTTCGTGAGCACCCGGGGGCCCTCGGCTGTGATCGCGACAGTGTGCTCAAAATGGGCGGCAAGCGACCCGTCGACGGTCGAGATCGACCATTCGTCGTCGTGCACGAAGACCTCCGGCGCACCGGCGGTGATCATCGGCTCGATCGCGAGGGTCATGCCCTCGACGAGCTCGGGGCCGCGGTAGGGCAGCACGAAGTTCGGGACTTGCGGGTCCTCGTGGTAGGACTTGCCGACGCCGTGGCCGACGAGGCTCCGGACGACCGAGAAGCCCGCGTCCTCGACCGTCGTCTGCACGGCGGCGGAGATATCGCCGACCGACGAGCCGAGCTGGGCGGCGTCGATCCCTGCCTCGAGCGCGGCCCGGCAGACGTCTAGGAGCCGCTGGGCCTCGGCGGAGATCTCACCGACGGCGTAGGTGGCTGCCGAGTCGGCGATCATGCCGTCCTTCGTCACGCCGATGTCGAATGAGACGATGTCGCCCTCGCTCGCCCGGTAGTCGCCCGGGATCCCGTGGACGATCATCGCGTTCGGCGAGATGCAGGTGGCGGCGGGGAAACCCTTGTAGCCCTTCGAGGTCGGGATACCGCCCTGTGAGGCGATGTACTCGTCGGCGATCCGGTCGAGCTCGAGCATCGAGACGCCCGGCTCGAGCCGCTCTTCGAGCAGCGCGAGCGTGCCCGCGACGACGACGCCGGCAGCGGCCATCAGCTCGATCTCCCGCTGGGATTTCCTGATGATCACGCTGCGTCCTCGAGCTCTTCGAGCGCACTCTGGATCTCGGCATACACCTCGAGGATCGCGCGGTCGGCGTGCAGGGTGACGAGCTTGCCTGTCTGGCGGTAGTGGTCGACGATCGGCTCGGTCTCCGAGTGGTAGGTCGCGAGCCGGCGGGCGATCACCTCGGGCGTGTCGTCGGACCGGTTCTCCTCGACCGCGCGCCCGAGCATCCGCTCGATCGCGACCTCGTCGGGCAGGTCGAAGAAGAGGATCGCATCGAGTGCCCGGCCGATCGCGGCCAGCATCTCGTCGAGCGCGGTCGCCTGCGCCTCGTTGCGGGGAAACCCGTCGAGGACGAAGCCGTGAAGGGCGTCCGTGTCGGAGAGCCGCTCGCGGATGAGCGCGATCGTCACGTCGTCCGGAACGAGCGCGCCGCTCGCGAGGATCGGCTCGACCTGCCGCCCGAGCTTCGTCCCTGAGGAGACCGCCTCCCGGAAGATGTCGCCGGTCGAGACGTGCGGGATCGCATAGTCCGCTGCAATCCGCTTTGCCTGCGTTCCCTTCCCCGCCCCCTGCGGGCCCAGGACGAGCAAGTTCAACGCAAGAAGCCTTCGTAGGAGCGCATCATCATCTGCGACTCCATCTGGCGCATCGTGTCCAGGGCGACGCCGACGACGATCAGCACCGAGGTGCCTCCCAGGGCGCGCGAGGTCGCCTGAGAGAAGTTGAAGTAGTTGATGAAGATCGACGGCAGCACCGCAACCGTCGCCAGGAAGAGAGACCCCGGCAGGGTCAGGCGCACGAGGACTCGGTCGAGGTAGAGCGCGGTGGGCGGCCCCGGCCGGATGCCCGGGATGTAGCCGCCGTACTTCCGCAGCTCGTCGGCCTGGTCGGCCGGGTTGAACTGCACCGAGGTATAGAAGAAGGTGAAGACGATGATGAGCAGCGCCTCGACGGCGAGATAGGTCCACGAGGTGGGCGAGAAATGGGTGTTGATGAAGTTCTGGGTGTTCGGGACGAACTCCCCTAGCGTCTGGGGCAGCGCGAGCAGTGCGGCCGCGAAGATGACGGGGATGACCCCTGCCATGTTCACGCGCAGCGGCATGTAGGTCGAGCCCCCGCCCGCCTGGCGCCGGCCCACCATTCGCTTGGCGTACTGGATCGGGATGCGGCGCTGGCCTTCCTGGACGAAGACGACCGAGACGACGACGAGCAAGGCGACGATCGGGAAGAAGAGCTTCTCGACAGGGCCGCCGTTGACCCAGGCGCTGATCCCGGCGGGCGCCGAGCTCAGGATCGACGCGAAGATCAGCAGCGAGATGCCGTTGCCGATCCCCCGCTTGGTGATCATCTCGCCCATCCACATCAGGAGCGTCGTCCCCGCGGTGAGCGTCAGCACGATCAGCACGAGCCGGCCGGCGTCGAGCTGGAGGCCGCCCTGGCGGTGGAAGAGGTAGGCGTAGCCCGCCGCCTGTGCCGCCGCGAGGATGACCGTCAAGTACCGCGTGTACTGGTTGATCTTGGCGTAGCCGGACTCCCCTTCCTTCTTCAGCTGCTCCAGGGTCGGGATGACCGGTGTCATGAGCTGCAGGATGATCGACGCCGTCACGTACGGCATGATCCCGAGCGCGAAGATGGAGAACCTGGCCAGCGCTCCGCCGCTGAAGAGGCTCAGCAGTCCGAGGACGCCGCCGCCGAACAGGCCGGCGATCTGCGACGAGTTGACGCCCGGAGCCGGCATCCAGGAGCCGAGCCGGTAGCAGGCAAGGACAAACGCCGTGAAGATCACCCGGCGCCGGAGCTCCGGAACCCGCCACGCGTTGGCGAGCCAGGACAGCAAGAGCTAGTCCTCGCTCTCGGGCTCGGATTCGGTCTCTGTCGCGCCGGGTTCGGCCGTGCCGGGCTCGGCTTCCGCGACGGTGCCTGTTACGGCGTCGTCGGCCGCGTCGTCGAGGTCGGGCTTGGCCGCGCTGCGGCGCTTGCGGGCCTTCTTGACCTTGGGCTCCTTGAGGAGCGTCAGCGTGCCTCCCGCCGCCTCGACCTTCTCGCGTGCCGTCGCCGACGCGCCGTGCACGGTGATCGAGAGCTTCTTCGTGAGCTCGCCGACGCCGAGGAGCTTGACGTCTTTGCGGATCGAGCGGATCAGGCCTTTCGCCTTGAGCGACTCGGGGGTGACCTCCTCGCCGGCCTCGAACCGGTCGAGGTCGCGAATGTTCACCGGCTGGGTGTACGTCCGGAAAGGCCCGACGGGCATGGCGTCGCGCGAGGTGTTGCCGCGCAGCTTCGGGAGTCGCATCGCGAGCGGCATCTGGCCGCCCTCGAACCCGGCGCGCATGCGGTGTGAGCCCGCGCGCGACTTCTGGCCTTTGATCCCACGGCCCGAGTAGCGCCCCTTGCCCGATCCGAGCCCACGGCCGACACGCTTCCGGTCCTTGCGAGGCTGTGCCGGCTGCAGATTCGAGAGGTTCAGGTCTTCGGGCATCAGATCTGCTCCACCTTCACGAGGTGTCGCACCTTACGAAGCATGCCAGCAAGTGCCGGGGTCTCGTCGTGCTCGCGGGTCTTTCCGATCCGGCCGAGCCCGAGCGCGCGGAGCGTGCCGCGGTGCCGCGGGGACTGTCCGATCGAGCTGCCGACCTGCGTGAGCTTAAGCCTTGCCATCGCCGGCTTCCTCTGGGGCAGCTGCATCCGCAGGCTCGAGAGCCGGCTCGGCGGCAAGCTCGGCGGCAGCAGGCTCGGACGCGCCCGGTTCGGACGTGCCAGGCTCGAGGTCGATCTTTCGGAGCGGTAGAACGTCGCGTACCGACTTGCCGCGGGCTCGAGCGACCTCTTCGGGGCGGCGGAGCTCGCGGAGCGCGACTTCGGCGGCCTTGAGCATGTTGATCGGGTTCGTCGTCCCGAGCGACTTTGCGAGCACGTCGCGGATGCCGCCGAGCTCGAGCACGGCGCGCACGCCGCCGCCGGCGATGACGCCGGTTCCGGGCGAGGCCGGGCGCAGCAGCACGCGGGCGGCGCCGAAGCGGCCGAGCACCTCGTGGGTGATCGTCTGCCCATGCTTGGGCACGGAGAAGAGGTTCTTCTTGGCGTCTTCGACGGCCTTCGAGATCGCGAGCGGAACCTCGCGTGCCTTGCCGTACCCGACACCGACGCGGTCGACCTCGTCGCCGATCACGACCAGGGCGGTGAACGAGAAGCGCCGGCCGCCCTTGACGACCTTGGCGACGCGGTTGATCTCGACGACCCGCTCCTTCAGCTCTCTCGATTCGGCGACGTCTATTGCCATCAGAAGCTCAATCCTCCCTCGCGCGCACCCTCGGCGAGAGCCTTCACGCGTCCGTGGTAAAGGTAGCCGCCACGATCGAAGACGACGGTTTCGACGCCGGCCTTCTTCGCGGCGGCGGCCACAGCCTTGCCGACCTCGCGTGCCTGCGCGGTCTTGTCGCCCTTCGCCTTGACGCCCATCCAGTTCGCGCCGGCGACCGTCTTTCCGGTCGCATCGTCGACGATCTGCGCGAACATCCCGCGGTTCGACCGAAACACCATCAGCCGCGGCCGCTGCGACGTCCCGGTGATCTTCCCCCGAACCCGCCGATGCCGCCGCAGCCGACCCTCTCTAACAGAAAGCGCGCTCATTCTTTTTCGTCTCCTGCGGTCTGTATATGCCAAGCGAGTTGCGTCGCCAGTTGCAAAGTGTCGGAAGGGGAGCTCGTGGGGGGAAACCGACGGTTTCCACCCGCGCGAGCGAGCCAAAGGCGAGCGGCATTCATGCTCTCTTACCGACCTTCCGCCGGACGAACTCGCCCTCGTAGCGAATTCCCTTGCCCTTGTAGGGCTCGGGCGGGCGGACCATGCGGATCTCCGCTGCGGTCTGCCCGACGACCTGCTTGTCGATGCCGCGGACGACGACTTGCGTCGGGGTGGGCACCTCGAACTCGATCCCCGAGCGGGGCGTGATCTTGACGCTGTGGGAGTAGCCGACCTGCAGCTCGAGGTTCGAGCCCGACATGCCGGCGCGGTACCCGACGCCCTGGATCTCGAGGCGCTTCTCGAAGCCCTTGGTGACGCCCTCGACCATGTTCGCGACGAGGGTGCGGGTGAGGCCGTGAAGCGCACGGTCGGGACCACGGTCGGTGGGCCGCGTGACGGTGATCGTCTCGCCTTCCTGCACGATCGAGATCCGCGCCGGGACCTGCTGGCGCAGCTCGCCTTTCGGGCCGTGCACGGTGACCCGGCCGGGGTCGACCATCACGGTCACGCCGGACGGCACCTCGATTGGCTGTCTTCCGATTCTGCTCATCGTTGTACGCTGCTCATTGGTTTTACCGGGGCTTCGCCGTTACCAGACGAAGCAGATCACTTCGCCGCCGATTCCCTCGCGCTCTGCTGTGCGGCTCGTGATCACCCCGCGTGAGGTGGACAGGATCGCGGTCCCCATGCCGCCGAGGACGCGCGGCAGCCGGTCTTTGCCGGCGTAGATCCGCCGGCCCGGCTTGGAGATGCGCTTGACGCCGGTAAGGACACGTTCGCGGCCACGTCCGTACTTGAGCTCGATCACGAGCACCTTGTACGGCAGCTCGCGCTCGTCGACGTGGTAGTCGCGCACGTAGCCCTCCTCCTTGAGGATGCGTGCGATCTCCTCCTTGAGCTTGGAGGTCGGGAGCTCGACGGTGTCGTGCAGCGCCTTGTTGGCGTTGCGGATGCGCGTGAGCATGTCGGCGACGGGATCGGTCAGCATTGCTTCGTCCTCCTACCAGGAGCTCTTGGTCATGCCCGGGATGACGCCCTGGTGGGCGAGCTCGCGCAGGCAGATCCGGCAGAGCCCGAACTTCTTGTACACCGCACGCGGCCGGCCGCACTTGTTGCAGCGGCTGTAGTTGCGCACCTTGTACTTCGCGGGGCGCCCGGCCTTTGCGATCAACGATTTCTTCGCCACGTCGTCTCCTTAGTCCCTGCTGGCCTCGGCGGCGAGGGGAAGGCCGAGGCCGCGCAGAAGCGCCTCCGCTTGCTCGTCGGTCTGGGCGGTCGTGGTGATCGCGACGTCGAGGCCGCGGATCTCCTTGATGTTGTCGTAGTCGATCTCGGGGAAGATGATCTGCTCGCGCAGCCCGAGCGAGTAGTTGCCGCGGCCGTCGAACGAGTTCGGACTGAGGCCGCGGAAGTCGCGGATACGTGGGAGGGCAATCGAGACGAGACGGTCGAGGAACTCCCACATCCGGTCACCGCGCAGGGTGACGCGGGCGCCGATCGGCATCCCTTCGCGGATCTTGAACTGCGCGACGGACTTGCGGGCCTTGCGAATCTGGGCGCGCTGGCCGGCGATGATGCTGAGCTCGTCCATGGCGGCGTCGAGCACCTTCGCGTCGGTCTTCGCCTCGCCGACGCCCATGTTCAGGGTGATCTTCGAGATCGTCGGCACCTGCATGATCGAGGACAGGCCGAGCTGCTCCTTCAGGCTCTCGCGGAGCTCGTCGTTGTACTGCTGCTTCATGCGCGGGATGTAGGTCTGGGTGGCGGCCATCAGTCGAGCTCCTGGCCGCAGCCGTCTCGTTTGCAGACCCGCACCTTGACCGTCTCGCCCTTGACTTCCTTGAAGCGGTAGCCGATCCGGGTGGGCAGCTTGCAGGTGGGACAGACGAGCATCACGTTCCCGACGGGAACGAGGGTGGCCTTGTCGATGATGCCTCCGGGAGTCATCTGGGTCCCGCCCATGCGGTTCGAATCCCGGATCGGCTGCGGCTTCGTGTGCCGCTTCGCCACGTTCAGATTCTCGACCATGACGCGTTCGGAGCGCGGCTGGGCGTCAATGACGCGGCCTTGCTTGCCGCGGTCCTTGCCCGAAAGCATCTGTACGACATCGCCCTTCTTGATTTTCATTCAGAGCACCTCCGGCGCAAGCGAGACGATCTTCATGAAGTTCTTCTCCCGGAGCTCGCGGGCAACCGGGCCGAAGATGCGGGTTCCGCGGGGATTGCGCTGCGCGTCGATGATCACCGCGGCGTTCTCGTCGAAGGCGATGAGCGTGCCGTCGTCGCGGCCGTACGGCTTCTTCGTGCGAACGACGACTGCCTTGACGACCTCGCCCTTCTTGATCGCGCCCTGGGGGGCAGCGGTCTTCACGGTTGCCGTGATCACGTCGCCGACGCGCGCGTAGCGGCGCCGCGAGCCGCCGGCCACGCGGATGCAGAGGATCTCCCTCGCCCCCGTGTTGTCGGCCACCTTGAGTCGTGTCTCTTGCTGGATCACGGTCGCTCCCTACTTGGCCTTCTCGACGATCTCCGCCAGGCGCCAGCGCTTGGTCTTGGAGATCGGACGTGTCTCGACGATGCGGACGACGTCACCGATCGGTGGCGGCGTTCAGCTCGTCGTGGGCATGAAGGCGCGAACTGCGCCGGACGACCTTCTTGTACTTCACGTGCGCGCGGATGGTCTCGACCTTGACGACGATCGACTTGTCGCCCTTGTCGGAGACGACGACGCCACGGCGCTCCTGGCGCCGGCCCGGCTCTGTCTCGGTCTTCGGGGTCCGCGAGATGGGCTTCGGCGTGGCTGCCCGCTCGCGGGCCGGCTTGGAGTGTGTGTGGCGAAGCGAGCGCGGAAGCCGCTTGCGCTTTTTACGCGGCTCGGAGACCGCGGGCGCGGGCACGTCCACGGCGGGCGCTTCGGGCTCCTCGGCCGCCACCGGCTCGGCCTCGACAGCCGGCTCCTCGACTGCAGCCTCGGCCGCGGGCTCTGCCTCAGCAACCGGCTCTGCCTCAGCAACCGGCTCAGCCTCAGCAACCGGCTCAGCCTCAGCCACCGGCTCAGCCTCAGCAACCGGCTCAGCCTCAGCAACCGGCTCAGCCTCAGACAACCGGCTCAGCCTCAGCAACCGGCTCAGCCTCAACAGCCCCGGTTTCGGGCGCGTCTGCCTGAGGGGTTTCGTCGACCTCGGCGGCTGCCGGCGCGATTGCCTCGGCCTCGGGCGTAGGCGCCTCTGCGTCGGCTGCCTCTACCTCAGGCGTCTGCGTCTTCCGCGGTCACGTCGACCTCAGCGGGTTTTTCTTTGGGGGTTCTTGGCCGTGCCATCTCGTCTCTCGTCTCAGCTTTCTACGTTCGCGGCCCGCTCTTGCTGGACCGTCATGATCCGTGCGATCTCTTGCCTCGTGAGGCGGAGTCGCGTGGTGTTTTCGAGTGCGCCGGTTGCCGACTGGAACCGGATCGTGAACAGCTCCTTGCGCGTGTCGGCAAGTCGTGTCGCGAGCTCGTCAGCACTCAGGTTACGCAAATCTCTAGCTCTCATAGAGATCACCGCCCTCGCGGCGGACGAACTTGGTCTTGATCGGAAGCTTCTGGCCTGCGAGTCGCAGGGCCTCCTTGGCGAGCGGCTCGGGCACACCGGCGAGCTCGAACATCACGCGCCCCGGCTTGATCACGGCGACCCATCCTTCCGGCGAGCCCTTGCCCTTGCCCATCCGCGTCTCGGCGGGCTTCTTGGTGAACGACTTGTCGGGGAAGACGTTGATCCAGACCTTGCCGCCGCGCTTGATCTTGCGCGTCATCGCGATCCGGGCAGCCTCGATCTGGCGGTTCGTGATCCAGCCGACCTCCATCGCCTTGATCCCGTAATCGCCGAACTGCACCGTCGAACTGGCCCTTGGCCTCGCCACGGCGCCGGCCGCGGTGCATCTTCCGGTACTTCGTCCTCCTCGGGAGCAGCATCAGGCATCGCCTCCGGCTCGGCCTCGGCCGGTCTCGGGCGTCGCCGCCTCGGGTGCCGCGGCCTCGGGCGCCGCAGCCTCGGGCGTCGCAGCCTCGCGGCGTCACAGCCTCGACCGGTGTAACAGCCTCGACCGGCGTCACAGCCTCGACGGCGTCCGCCTCGGGCGTAACAGCCTCGACCGGTGTCGCTGCACTGCCGTGGTCTCATCGGTTGCGACCTGCATCCGTCTCGGCGTTCTCGTTGCGCGGGCGGCCGCCCTTCGCGGCGCGCACCGCCGCCGGGACGTCCGCCGCGCTGCCCGGGACGGGTGCGCCGCACGGGGCCGAGGCCTTCACGATCCTGGTTGCGTCCGCGGCCGGCCTCGCGCGAGGCGCTGAGGCCTTCGCTGACTCCGCCCTTGCGGCGAGCGGTGTCCTGCTCGCCGAGCCGCGTCTCCTTGCCGCCGCCGGGAACGCCACCGTAACCGGCAGGCATGATCTCGCCCTTGTTGATCCAGACCTTGACGCCGATCCGCCCGGTCGGGGTCTTGGCCTCGGTGAAGCCGTAGTCGATGTCGGCGCGAATCGTGTGGAGCGGCACCCGGCCTTCCGAGTACTGCTCGGAACGGCTCATCTCCGAGCCGCCGAGGCGGCCGGAGCACTGAACCTTCACACCGGCGGCACCCGAGCGGATCGCCGAGGCCAGCGACCGCTTCATCGCGCGGCGGAACGAGACGCGGTTCTGGAGCTGCTCCGCGATCGACTGGGCGACGAGCTTGGCGTCGAGCTCCGGCCGCTTGATCTCGTTGATGTTGATGTGGACGTTCTTGCGCGTGAGCGCGTGGACTTCCTTGCGCAGCGCGTCGACCTCGACACCCGACTTCCCGATCACGATCCCGGGGCTCGCCGTGTAGATGTCGATCGTGATCCGCTGCTTGTCCTTCTTGATCAGGATGTCCGAGAGGCCCGCGTGCGAGAGCTTGCTTGACGATGTGCTCGCGAATCTTGATGTCCTCGAGCAGCGCGCCCGCGAACTCCTTCGTGCCGACCATCCAGTTCGACTTCCACTCGTGGATGACGCCGACGCGAAGCCCGCCTGGGTGAACTTTCTGGCCCATTAGTGGCTCTCCTGGTGACAGTGGTGGATGCCCGGAGCGCTAGCACCAAGCCAGGCAAGGATGGAGGGAGCACCAATAGTTGTTCCTATTGGTGCGACTGAGGTCGCAGCATGGCGCAGCGTGATAGCGCTCCGGGCGCCGCCAATGTTCGCCTGGGGAGTCACTACGCTACTGCCTCCTTCTTGGTCCTCTTTGCCTTCGCGGGAGCAGAGGCGGCGCCTCCGGCTCCACGGCGGCGCGTTTGCCTGTCGGCCGCGGGCGCCTGTGCTGCCCGGACGGCCTCGGGGGCCTGTTCGAGCCTGATCGTGATGTGGCACGTGCGCTTGAGGATCTGATTGACGCGCCCGCGCGCGCGCTGTTGCCAGCGCTTCAGCGTGGGGCCTTCGTCGACCCAGATGGCCGAGACATAGAGGTCGTCGCCGTTCCAGCGCACGTGCGGGCTCGACTCGGCGTTCGCGACGGCGCTCTTCAGCACCTTCTCGATGTCGTGTGCGGCCGCGCGCGGCATGAACGCGAGGATCGTGCGCGCCTCGGGCACGCGTGCGGCCGCGGACGTGGTCGGCAACGAGCCGTGCCTTGCGCGCCGAGACCTTCACGTGCTTTGCGGTGGCGCCGATATAGGGACGAGGGTCGGTCAACGTCGCCGCCTTATCTCTTGACCTGGGTCTTGGAGTCGCCGGCATGGCCGCGGAAGTGCCGCGTCGGCGCGAACTCGCCGAGCTTGTGCCCGACCATCTGCTCGGAGATGAAGACCGGCACGTGCTTGCGCCCGTCGTGGACCGCGATCGTATGGCTCACCATGTCCGGCGAGATCGTCGAAGAGCGCGACCAGGTGCGGATCATCTGCTTGCGACCCGACTCGTTCATCGCCTGGATGCGGCCTAGCAGCCGCTCCTCGATGAAGGGCCCCTTCTTCAGCGACCTGCTCATTCAGCATTCACCTAAGTTCGTTCAGCACGTCAGCGCTTCTCCTTCCCGCGACGGCGGCCGCGGACGATGAGCTTGTCCGATTCCTTGTGCTTGCCGCGCGTGCGCTTGCCGAGCGTCGGGACGCCCCACGGGGTGACCGGATGGCGGCCGCCCTTGGACTTGCCCTCGCCGCCGCCGTGCGGATGGTCGACCGGGTTCATCGCCGAGCCGCGAACGGTGGGGCGCTTGCCGAGCCAGCGCGACCGGCCCGGCCTTGCCGCCGGTGATATTGCCGTGGTCGACGTTGCCGACCTGGCCCACCGTGGCGCGGCAGGTGAGAAGCACGCGGCGCATCTCGCCCGAGGGGAGCCGCAGGGTCGCGTAGCCGGCGTCCTTCGCGACGAGCTGGATGCCCGAGCCGGCCGAGCGCGCCATCTGGCCGCCCTTGCCCGGCTTGAGCTCGACGTTGTGGACGAGCGTGCCGGTCGGGATCTGCTCGAGCGGCAGGGCGTTCCCGGGCTTGATGTCGGCGTCGACGCCCGACTGGACCTCGGAGCCGACCCGCAGGCCGGCCGGGGCGAGGATGTAGGTCTTGACGCCGTCCGCGTAATGGAGCAGCGCGATGCGCGCCGAGCGGTTCGGGTCGTACTCGATCGCGGCGACCTTGGCCGGGATCCCGTCCTTGCGCCGCTTGAAGTCGATCACGCGGTAGCGGCGCTTGTGGCCGCCGCCCTGGTGGCGCGTCGTGATGCGCCCGTTGTTGTTGCGGCCGCCCTTCTTCGTCAGCTTCTCGGTCAGCGCCTTCTCGGGCTTCGACTTCGTGATCTCCGCGAAGTCGGACACCGTCATGAAGCGACGTCCTGGGCTGGTCGGCTTGAACCTACGGACCGGCATTACAGCTGCGCTCCTTGGAAGACTTCGATGGTCTGGCCGGGCTTCAGCTGCACGATCGCCTTCTTCCAGCCGGGCTTGATGCCCTTGATCTGGCCTCGGCGCTTCGGCTTCGGCTGAACCTTCATCACGTTCACGCGGACGACGTCGACCTCGAAGAGCTCCTCGATCGCCTGGCGGATCTGCGTCTTGTGGGCGTCGTCGTGCACGCGGAACGTGTAGATGCCGTTGACGCTCCCGTGGTAGCTCTTCTCCGAGACGATCGGAGCGAGGACGATCTGGCCGGCGTGCATCAGGCGGCCCGCCTGCTCGTGTCTGAACGAGCGGAAGCGCTGCCTCGCTGATCACGCAGCGAGCGCGCCCAGACGATGGCGCCGACCTCGAGCTCGGCGGGCGAGACGATCGACGACGCGCTCCAGGTTGCGGAACGACTTGGCCGCGGTGGTCTCATCCTCGGTGAGGACGATCGACGATCGGGCGTTCAGCCCGGCCGAGGCGAGCAGGCTCTTGGCCGACTTCGTAGAGGGCTCATCGAAGGTCGCCGCCGTCGAGCAGCACAGCGAGCCGGCCTGCGCGTGGCTCGAGAGCGCCGAGCGCAGCGCCGCCTTCGCGGCCTTGCGGTTCACCTTCAGGTCGAAGCGAGCGCGGCACCTTCGCGAATACGTGACCGCCGCCCGTGAACTGCGCGGCGCGAACCGTTCCGGCGCGGGCGCGGCCGGTGCCCTTCTGGCGCCACGGCTTCGAGCGGCCGCCCGAGACGAGCCCGCGGCTCTTCGACGCGAACGTGCCCGCCCGATGCGCGTTCTGCTCGGCCCGCACCGCCTCGTGCACGAGGTGAGGCTTGACCTCGTCGCCGAACACCGACTCCTCGAGCGTGACGTCCTTCGCCTTCCCGCCCTTGACGGCGAGCACGGATGCCTTTGGCGCAGCCACGCTCTAGCCTCGCACCTCGACGAGGCCGTTCTTGGGGCCGGGAATCGCGCCCTTCACGAGCAGGAGGTTCTGCTCGGGGTCGACGCGGTGCACGGTCAGGCCGACCTGGGTCACGCGCTTGCCGCCCATGCGACCGGCCATCTTCATCCCCTTGAACACGCGCGAAGGCGTCGCGGAGGCACCGATCGAGCCCGGGGCGCGCACGTTGTGCGAGCCGTGGGCCCGCGGGCCGCTCGAGAAGTTGTGGCGCTTGATCGTGCCCTGGAAGCCCTTGCCGATCCCGATGCCCGCGACCTTGATCTCGTCGCCTGCCTCGAACGCCTCGACCGTGACTGTCTCACCCTCGAAGGCGCCGTCGAGCCCGCCGCGGAACTCGACGAGCGTGCGGTGCGGCCCGACGCCGAAGCGCTTGAGATGACCGAGCTCGGGCCTGCGTGAGCTTCCGCTCGGGCACCGGCTCGAACGCGAGCTGGACCGACTCGTAGCCGTCGGTCGCCGCGGTCTTCACCTGGACGACGGGGCACGGGCCGGCCTCGATCACGGTGACCGGAGTGACGACGCCGGTCTCCGGGTCGAAGATCTGGGTCATGCCGAGCTTTTTGCCGAGAATCCCTTCAATATCGCCTTATCGCTGCATTGTTTTGAGCTGATTCGCTGTGCCGTCACGCTACAGCTTGATCTCGATGTCGATGCCGGCGGGAAGATCGAGCCGCATGAGCTGGTCGATCGTCTTCGGGGTCGGGCTGAGGATGTCGATCAGGCGCTTGTGCGTCCTGACCTCGAAGTGCTCCCGCGAGTCCTTGTCCTTGAACGGGCTTCGGATCACGCAGTAGACGTTCTTCTCGGTCGGCAGGGGGACGGGCCCAGTGATCGTCGCACCGCTCCGTTGAGCGGTGTCCACGATCTGCTGGGCCGACCGGTCGAGCTGCTGGTGGTCGTAGCCCTTGAGCCGGATGCGGATTTTCCCCTGTGCCATCTCGTCTTCCTCGTCTTCTCTACTTGATGATCTCGGTGACCACGCCGGCGCCGACGGTGCGGCCGCCTTCGCGGATCGCGAAGCGGAGGCCCTGATCCATGGCGATCGGCTGGATCAGCTCGATCTTCATGTTCGTGTTGTCGCCCGGCATGACCATCTCCTGGCCCTCGGGCAGCGCGATCGCCCCGGTCACGTCGGTGGTGCGGAAGTAGAACTGCGGGCGGTAGTTGTTGAAGAACGGCGTGTGCCGTCCGCCCTCGTCCTTGCCGAGCACGTACACCTCGGCGTTGAACTGGGTGTGCGGCGTGATCGAGCCCGGCTTGGCGAGCACCTGGCCGCGCTCGACGTCCTCGCGCTTGACGCCGCGGAGCAGCGCGCCCGCGTTGTCGCCGGCCTGCGCGTAGTCGAGCGTCTTCTGGAACATCTCGAGCCCGGTGACGACGGTCTTCGCGATCTCGGGGTGGATCCCGACGATCTCGACCTCGTTGCCCGACCTCGCACTTGCCCTGCTCGATCCGGCCGGTGACGACGGTGCCGCGGCCCGTGATCGTGAAGACATCCTCGATCGGCATCAGGAACGGCTTGTCGACGTCGCGCGTCGGCTCGGGGATGTAGCTGTCGACGGCCTCCATCAGCTCGAGGATCTTCGGCGTCCACTCGGGGTCGCCTTCGAGCGCCTTGAGCGCCGAGACCTGGATCACCGGGATGTCGTCGCCCGGGAAGTCGTACTTGGAGAGCAGCTCGCGGACCTCCATCTCGACGAGCTCGAGCAGCTCGGGGTCGTCGACCATGTCGGCCTTGTTGAGGGCGACGACGATCGCCGGCACCTCGACCTGGCGGGCGAGCAGGATGTGCTCGCGGGTCTGCGGCATCGGGCCGTCGGCGGCGCTGACCACGAGGATCGCCCCGTCCATCTGGGCGGCGCCCGTGATCATGTTCTTGATGTAGTCGGCATGGCCCGGGCAGTCGACGTGCGCGTAGTGACGGTTCGCCGTCTCGTACTCGACGTGCGACGTGTTGATCGTGATGCCGCGTGCGCGCTCCTCGGGAGCGTTGTCGATCGACGCGAAATCGCGCGCCTGGGTGGCGCCGGAACCGGCCTCGGCGAGCACCTTCGTGATCGCCGCGGTCAGCGTCGTCTTGCCGTGGTCGATGTGCCCGATCGTGCCGACGTTCACATGCGGCTTCGAGCGCTCGAACTTCTGCTTCGCCATTCTCTATTCCTCCGTTGACCTTGGTTAGGAGCCGCCGCCGCCCTGCTCGACGATCTCGGCTGCGATCGACTGCGGTACTTCCTCATACCGCTCGAACTCCATGTGGAAGTCTGCACGACCTTGCGACATCGACCGCAGGTCGGTGGCGTACCCGAACATCTCTGCGAGCGGAACGATTGCCTTGACAACCTGGGCGTTGCCGAGCGGGTTCATGGACTCGATCCGGCCCCGGCGCGAGTTGAGGTTCCCGATCACGTCGCCGAGATAATCCTCTGGCGTCGTCACCTCGACGGCCATCACCGGCTCGAGCAGCTTCGGCTTCGCCCGCTTCATCGCTTCCTTGAACGCCATCGAGCCGGCGATCTTGAAGGCGCGCTCGCTCGAGTCGACGTCATGGTACGACCCGTCGACCAGCTCGACCTTGACGTCGACGACGGGATAGCCGGCGAGCACGCCGGAGCCCATGGCCTCCTCGATCCCCGCGTTGACCGGCGCGATGTACTCCTTCGGGATCTTCCCGCCGACGATCTTGTCGACGAACTCGTAGCCGGCGCCGGGCTCCTGCGGGAGCAGGTTGATCTCCACGTCGCCGTACTGGCCGGAGCCGCCGGTCTGGCGGACGAACCTGCCGCGGATCTTCTCGGCGGGCTGCCTGATCGTCTCGCGGTAGGCGACCTGCGGCCGCCCGACGTTCGCGTCGACGTTGAACTCCCGCTTCAGGCGATCGATGATGATCTCGAGGTGCAGCTCGCCCATCCCGGCGATCAGCGTCTGGCCCGTCTCTTCGTCGGTGCGGACGCGGAAGGTCGGGTCTTCCTCGGCGAGGCGCGCGAGCCCTGAGCCCAGCTTGTCCTGGTCGGCCTTCGACTTCGGCTCGACGGCGACCGAGATCACCGGCTCGGGGAACGTCATCGACTCGAGGACGATCGGCGCGCTCTCGACCGCGAGGGTGTCGCCGGTCGTCGTCTGCTTGAGCCCCACTCCTGCGGCGATCTCGCCGGCGCCGATCTCCTCGCGCTCCTCGCGGTGGTTCGCGTGCATCTGCAGGATGCGGCCGATGCGCTCGGTCTTTCCGGTCGACGTGTTGAGGACGCGGTCGCCCGCCTTCAGCGTTCCGCTGTACACGCGGAAGTAGGTGAGCTTGCCGACGAACGGGTCCGACATGACCTTGAAAGCCAGAGCAGAGAAGGGTGCAGCCAGGGTCGCGGGGCGCTCGGCGACCTCCTGGGTCTTCGGGACGATCCCCTGGATCGGCGGAACGTCGAGTGGGCTCGGCAGGTAGTCGATCACCGCGTCGAGGAGCGCCTGAACGCCCTTGTTCTTGAACGCGGAGCCGAGGAGGACCGGCGTGATCTCGCCCGAGAGCGTGCCCGCGCGGAGGGCGTGCTTGATCTGGTCGGTCGTGACCGAGCTCTCATCCTCGATATAGGCCTCGAGCACCTCGTCGTCGAACTTCGAGATCGCGTCGATCAGCTGGTGGTGGTACTCGTGGGCCTGCTCGGCGAGCTCCGCCGGGATCTCGCCCACCTCGATGTCCTGGCCGAGGTCGTCCTTGTAGACGATCGACTGCATCTCGACGAGATCGACGACGCCCCGGAAGTTGTCCTCCGAGCCGATCGGGATCTGCACCGGCACCGGGTTGGCCCCGAGGCGGTCGCGCATCGACTGCACGGCAGCGAAGAAGTTCGCGCCGGTGCGGTCCATCTTGTTGATGAACGCGATCCGGGGGACCTTGTACTTGTCCGCCTGCCGCCAGACCGTCTCGGACTGCGGCTGAACGCCTGCGACCGAGTCGAATACGGCAACCGCGCCGTCGAGGACGCGCAGGCTGCGCTCCACCTCGACCGTAAAGTCCACGTGCCCGGGCGTATCAATAATGTTGATCCGATGGTCGCGCCAAAACGCGGTCGTTGCAGCCGACGTGATCGTGATCCCGCGCTCCTGCTCCTGCGCCATCCAGTCCATCGTCGCGGCGCCCTCGTGGACCTCGCCCATCTTGTGGGTGCGGCCGGTGTAGTAGAGGATCCGTTCGGTCGTCGTCGTCTTGCCCGCGTCGATGTGGGCCATGATTCCGATGTTCCGGACGCGATCGAGCGCTATGCGTGATTCAGCCACTGCCACCTGTGCTCCTCTACTCCTGGTCTCTCGTGTCTACCAGCGGTAATGGGCGAAGGCCTTGTTGGCCTGCGCCATGCGATACATGTCGTCCTTGCGCTTGAACGCGCTGCCCTGCTGTTCGAGCGCATCAAGGATCTCGCCTGCGAGCTTGTCCGCCATGTGCTTCTCGCGGCGCTCGCGCGAATACGTCACCATCCATCGTAGCGCCAGCGTGCGGCCTCGGCGCTGCGGGACCTCGACCGGAACCTGGTAGTTGGCGCCACCGACACGGCGGCTGCGCACCTCGAGGACCGGCGTCACCGTCTTGACCGCCTGCTCGAGCACCTCGGCCGGCGGGCGCCCGGTCTTGGTACCGACCTTGTCGAGTGCGCCGTAGACGATCGACTCGGCAGTGGCCTTCTTCCCGTGCAGCATCACCCGGTTGATGAGCTGCGTCACGAGCAGGCTGTCGTAGATCGGATCGACACCGAGCGGACGGGGCTGGATCTCTGCGCGACGAGGCATTCGGGCTAGGAGGTCTTCTTGGCGCCGTACTTCGAGCGCGCCTGCTTGCGATCGGCTACCCCCGAGGCGTCGAGCGCCGCCCGGATCACCTTGTAGCGGTAGCCCGGCAGGTCCTTCACGCGGCCGCCGCGGACGAGCACGACCGAGTGCTCCTGGAGGTTGTGACCCTCGCCCGGAATGTAGGTGCCGACCTCGATGCCGTTCGTCAGCCGCACGCGCGCGATCTTGCGCAGCGCGGAGTTCGGCTTCTTCGGCGTCATCGTCGAGACGCGCGTGCAGACGCCGCGCTTCTGCGGCGCACCCTGGAGCGCAGGCGTCTTCGTCTTCTCACGCTTCGACGTGCGGCCTTTGCGGATCAGCTGATTGACAGTCGGCATTCGTTCAGGTCCTCCCAGGCAGCAAGACAGTTCGAAGGGACGTACGAACAAATCACATCGCCGCGCGCCGGAGCGGACTTCAACCCCGTAAGGCCTACTCCGTACGCGCGTCAGGCCAGCCCGGACCAGTGGTCCGTGCCGAACCAGCCGGGATGGTAGCAGAGCGAAAAAGGAGAAGCGCCGGCCAAAAAGTGTGTCAGAATCTGAAGACCCGGGCCGTTTGGCATACCACCGGGCGGTTGGGGACAGCGATGGGGATTGCATTAGGGGTTGCGATCGGCTTGGCCTGCGCAATCGCCGCAATTGCGGCGATCGTCGTCGCACGCACTCGCCGGGCCGCCGACACGCGGCTGAAACAGGTCGCAAACGGGCTCGGCTACACCTCGGAGCTCGCCTCCTCGCTCGATCCCGGCGACGTGCTCGACCGTACGCTCGACGCGACGGTCGCGCTGCCGGGCGTCGATGCGGCGCTGATCACGATCGGCGAGACCGGCACACCGCGGCACGACGCGCGCGACCGGGCTCAGCGAGGACGAGATCGAGCGCACGCTCCTGCAGATGCCGTCTCACCCGGATCTCCGGGCGCTCGAGGTCGTCTACCGCTACCGCCTCGACGACGTCGACGGGTAGCTCGAAGCTTCCCCGCGGCGCGGTGACCGTCGCCCTACGGGCCGACGGGGAGACGATCGGCTCGCTGGCCGCCATCGCCCGCTCCACCGCAGGGCGGGCTTCTCCGGAGGCGACCGAGAAGGCGCTCGAGAGCCTCGCCCGCCGTGCCGGCCCGGCGATCTGGAACGCGATCCGCTTCACGGAGGCGCGGGAGCACGCCGAGCTCGACTCGCTGACCGGCCTGCACAACCGCCGGCTCTTCTACGAGTTCCTCGCCCGCGAGATCGCGCGCGCGCAACGCTACGAGCGCTTCGTCTCGGTGATCGTCTTCGACCTCGACGACTTCAAGCGCATCAACGACCGGATCGGACATCTCGGCGGCGACGGGGTGCTGACCGATGTGGCCGAGCAGGTCCGCGGTGTCGTGCGCTCGACCGACATCGCCTGCCGCGTCGGCGGCGACGAGTTCGCGGTGATCCTGCCCGAGTCGGGACGCGACGACGCCGAGCTGCTCGCCGACCGGATCGCCCTCTCGATCAGGTCGATCAAGGTCGAGAAGATCGGCCCGCTGAAGATCTCGGCCGGGGTCGCCGAAGTGCGGCCCGACGACACCGCCGCCGACCTCTTCAAACGCGCCGACCAGGCGCTCTACCGCGCGAAGCACGAGGGCAAGGCCCGGATCGTCGCGAGCTGACGCGGCGGGCGGAGAGAGCTTCGTAGACTGCAGCGCATGTGCAGGAACATTCGACCTCTCCATAACTTCGATCCGCCGACGACGGAGGACGAGATCCATGCCGCCGCCGTCCAGTACATCCGCAAGGTCAGCGGGATGCAGAAGCCGTCGCAGGCAAATGCCGCGGCGTTCGAGCGTGCCGTCGATGCGGTCTCGCGTGCCACGCACGAGCTCCTCCACGACCTCGTCACCTCGGCCCCGCCGAGAGACCGAGAGGTCGAGGCCGCTCGCAGGCAGGCCCGCGCCGCGGTGCGGTTCGGAACGACTGCGTAGCTTCGAAACGACTGCGTCGGCGCCGCGGAACGTGACGAGGCCGGGCACATGGCCCGGCCTCGTCAGATTCACCTGCGCTGAGCCCGTCTAGCCCGGCTCAGCGTCTCCAGCGTGCGACCGCTCAGTCGTCGATCGGCGTGTCGAGCTCCGGGAGCTCGTCGACCCCGGCTCCGCCGTCACCGGCGTTGCCGTCGACCGACAGGTCGCTCTCGAACCTCAGCGAGCCACCGTCCTGGTCGATCTCCTCGAGCGCCTGCAGCAGGACATCCTGCTGGTAGGCGTCGGGGGCGACCGGATCGGTCGGGCCGATCTCGATCGACCGGTACCGCCTGAGGCCGGTCGCGGCCGGGATCAGCTTGCCGATGATCACGTTCTCCTTCAGCCCGAGCAGCCGGTCGATCTTGCCTTCGATCGAGGCGTCCGTCAGGACCTTGGTCGTCTCCTGGAAGGACGCGGCCGAGAGGAACGACTCCGTCGCGAGCGACGCCTTCGTGATCCCGAGGATCAGCGGCTCGAACGTCGCCAGCTCCCTCTTCTCGGTCTTCATCCGTGCGTTCTCGCGTTCGAGCACGACCCGGTCGACGAGCTGACCCGGGAGCAGATCGGTATCGCCGGCGCTCTCGACGCGAACCTTCTTGAGCATCTGGCGAACGATCAGCTCGATGTGCTTGTCGTGGATCTCGACGCCCTGGGACTTGTAGACCTTCTGCACCTCGGCGACGAGGTACAGCTCGGTCGTGGTCGTCCCCTTGAGCGCAAGCAGCTCGGCCGGGTTGCGTGAGCCCTCGTTCAGAGCATCACCCGGCTCGACGACCTGCCCGTTCGTGACGAGCAAGCGCGTGCGCCTCGGCAGCTGGTACTCGACCGGATCTGCGAGCTCCCCTTCCTTCCCGACCTCCGTCGGGTGGACGGTGAGCTTCGGTCCCCGTTCGGTCTGCTCGATCTCGATCCGCCCGCCGATCTCGGCGAGCGTTCCGGCGCCCTTCGGGTTCCGGGCCTCGAAGATCTCGACGACGCGCGGCAGTCCGTGCGTGATGTCGGCTCCGGCGACGCCGCCCGTGTGGAACGTGCGCATCGTGAGCTGCGTGCCAGGCTCACCGATCGACTGGGCGGCGACGATGCCGATCGCATCGCCGATCTCGCACATCTCGCCGGTGGCGAGGAACACGCCGTAACAGGACTGGCAGACCCCGGCCTCGGCCCGGCACTTCAGGACCGAGCGAACCGGCACCGTGATGTCGCTGCCGAGCTCCGTCTCGAGCTCCTCCAGCAGCGCGGCGGTGACGACCGTCCCCGTCTCGGCCAGCGAGGTCTTGCCCGGCTTGCCGGAGGCGAGGGGCTTGTGGATCGGCTCGGCGACGAGCCTGCCGAGCAGCGACTTGTTCAGTCCTTCACTCGTCCGGATCGGGAGCTCGACCCAGTCGTCGGTGCCGCAGTCCTCCTCGCGGACGATCACGTCCTGGGAGACGTCGACGAGACGGCGGGTCAGGTAGCCCGAGTCGGCGGTGCGGAGGGCCGTGTCGGCGAGGCCCTTGCGGGCGCCGTGGGTCGAGATGAAGTACTCGAGCACCGACAGGCCTTCCATGAAGTTGGCCTTGATCGGGCGCTCGATGATCTCGCCCTTCGGGTTCGCCATCAGGCCGCGCATGCCGGCGAGCTGGCGGATCTGCTTGAACGATCCGCGGGCGCCCGGAGTTCGCCATCATGAACACCGGGTTGAGCTCGTCGAGGTTGTCCTGCATCGCCTCGGCGACCGTGTCGGTGGCCTCCGTCCAGATGTTGACGATCGTCTCGTGCCGCTCGTCCTCGGTGATGAGCCCACGGTCGTACTGGCCGTGGACGCCCTCGACCCGCTTCTCGTACTCGCTGAGGATCTGCTCCTTGTTCGGCGGGATGACGATGTCGTTCTTCGAGATCGTCACGCCGGCCTGGGTCGAGTAGTGGAACCCGAGCGCCTTGATCGTGTCGAGCACCGGCGCGAGCGTGTGGGCTCCGTACTTGTCCGAGAGCGAGAGGACGAAGCGGTCCGTGTCGGGCTTCGTCAGCGTCTGGTTCACGAACTCGTACTCCTCGACCTGGCCGTCCTCGTCGCCGATCAGCTCACCGAGCTGCCGGTAGACGGCCGAGTTGAAGAGCACCCGGCCGGCCGTGGTCAGGTGCAGCTCGCCGCGGAACCGGAACTCGATCGGGTCCTTGAGCGTGATGCTCTTGCCCTCGACGGCGAGCTCGACCTCGTCGGCCGCGTCGAACCGCTTGGGACGCGGATCGAGCGTCGTGGCGTCGACCTTCGCGAGATCGCCCGCGGCATAGGTGAGCGAGTAGATCCCGAGCACCATGTCCTGCGTCGGGGTCGCCAGCGGGCGGCCCGAGGCAGGCGAGAGGATGTTGTTCGACGAGAGCATGAGGATGCGGGCCTCCGCCTGCGCCTCTGCGGAGAGGGGCAGGTGGACCGCCATCTGGTCGCCGTCGAAGTCGGCGTTGAACGCGTGGCAGACGAGCGGGTGGACCTGGATCGCCTTGCCCTCGACGAGCACCGGCTCGAAGGCCTGGATGCCGAGGCGGTGCAGCGTCGGTGCCCGGTTCAGAAGCACCGGATGCTCTGCGATCACCTCTTCGAGGACGTCCCACACCTCGGGCGTCATCGAGTCGACGTACTTCTTCGCGGCCTTGATGTTCTGCACCGACTTGCGCTCGACGAGCCGGCTCATGATGAACGGCTTGAAGAGCTCGAGCGCCATCAGCTTCGGCAGCCCGCACTGGTGGAGCTTCAGGCTCGGCCCGGCGACGATCACCGAGCGGCCCGAGTAGTCGACGCGCTTGCCGAGCAGGTTCTGGCGGAACCGGCCCTGCTTGCCCTTGAGCATGTCGGAGAGCGACTTCAGCGGCCGGTTGCCCGGGCCGGTGACCGCGCGGCCGCGGCGGCCGTTGTCGAACAGCGCGTCGACGGCCTCCTGGAGCATGCGCTTCTCGTTGTTGACGATGATCTCCGGCGCGCCGAGGTCGAGCAGCCGCTTGAGGCGGTTGTTCCGGTTGATCACGCGGCGGTAGAGGTCGTTCAGGTCGGAGGTCGCGAAGCGCCCGCCGTCGAGCTGGACCATCGGGCGGAGCTCCGGCGGGATCACCGGGACCGCTTCGAGGATCATCCACTCGGGCCGGTTCTCCGACTTGACGAATGCCTGGCAGACCTTGAGGCGCTTGATCGCCCGCTGCTGCTTCTGGCCCTTCGAGGTCCGGATGATCTCGCGGAGCTGGCAGCGACTCCTCCGCGAGGTCGAGGTCGCGGAGCAGGTCGCGGATCGACTCCGCTCCCATGCCGCCGCGGAAGTACACCCCGAAGCCGTAGGGAGACCCGAACCGGTCCTTGAGCTCGCGGAAGAGCTGCTCGTCGTTGACGACGAGCTTCGGCTCCGCCTCACGGAAGAGAAGCCATGTCTGCTCGAGCCGGTTGACCGAGTCGACGGCAGCCTCGCGCGTGTCCTCGCGGCGGGACTCGATGTCGAGGTACATCTCGCGGACCTTCAGCGCCCACTGGATCAGCGCGTCGAGATCCTCCTTCTGGATCTTCCCGTCGGTCCGGAGGCACAGGTCGTTCGCGAGCTCGCGGATGTCCCCGTCGTCGGTCGCGCCGCGCAAGCACGTCGCGGAGCAGCCCGTTGCCGAGCTCGCGCACCTTCTCCAGGTTCTTCATGTCGACGCCGCCAACGGTCCCGGCGTCGTCGCCCTCGAGGGCCTCCCCGCCGAGCAGAGCGTCGACGAGACGGTTGATGTGCTTGGAGACGGCGCCCTTCTTGGAACCGGTGGCCGAGTCCTGCTCCTTGCGCAGCCCTGCGAGCGCCGCGCGGATCTGCTCGGCGGCGACCGCGACCTGCTCGAGCTCGCGGGCCGACAGCTTGCGGTCGTCGCGGATGGCGGCGTTGCGGACGAGCTCGCGGATCTTCTTCGCGTCCTCGGTCGTGATCTGGCCGACGAGCTCGACGAACATCCCGCTGACGAGCTTGCGAGCGTCTTCGAGCGGCGGGAGCATCTGCTCCTCGGCCCAGGCCGAGAGGCCGCGGGCCCAGAAGTCGTCGTCCTCGTCGAAGCCCTTGTCCTTGCCGGCGGCGAAGTAGGCGCGGCGGCGCGTGAGCCGCTGCTCGAGCGCCGGCAAGCCCTTCGTCGCGATCGACGTAGATGCGCTCGACCTCGGCCTTGACCTTGTCCTCGAGGTCGTTCAGGTCCTTCGCGCGGGCCTCGACATCGACGCTCGTGATGATCGAGGCGGCGAAGTAGAGCACCTTCTCGAGCTCGCGCGGGGCGATGTCGAGCAGGTAGCCGATGCGGCTCGGAACGCCCTTGAAGAACCAGATGTGCGAGACGGGCGCGGCGAGGTCGATGTGACCCATCCGCTCGCGGCGCACCTTCTGGCGGGTCACCTCGACGCCGCAGCGCTCGCAGATGATCCCCTTGTAGCGGACGCGCTTGTACTTGCCGCAGTAGCACTCCCAGTCCTTCGTCGGACCGAAGATGCGCTCGCAGAAGAGCCCGTCGCGCTCAGGCTTGAGCGTGCGGTAGTTGATCGTCTCGGGCTTGGTGACCTCTCCGGACGACCAGTCACGGATCTGCTTGCTCGACGCGAGCCCGATCCGGATCGCGTCGAAGTCATTGATGTCGATCAAAGTGTGTCTTCGCCTCTTTCCCTGGCAATCGTCCGTGAACGGTTAGTTCATCTCGACGTCTCTCATTGATTCGGCCGTCAAGCGCATGTCAGTCCTCGAGTTCTGCGTCGAGGTCGTCGAGCGCGGCGACCGGTGCTGTCCTCGTCGGGCCCTGAGTCGACGTCGATGTCAGCCAGATCGTCGATCACGACGTCGTCGGCCGTCGGCACCAGCTCGATCTCCGACTCGGGCTCGACGCGCTCGTTCTCGAGCACCTCCTCGAGCTCCGCATCGGGGTCGTCGGGCCCGCCGGCAAGACGCAGCGAGCCGGGCGAGAGATCGATGCCGAGCTCCTCCGCAGCACGGAGCAGCTCGTCGTCCTCCTCGCGAACCTCGACCTCGCCGCCGGTCTCGGAGATCACCTGGACATCGAGCGCCAGGGACTGCATCTCCTTCAGGAGCACCTTGAACGACTCGGGGATCGACGGCTCGGCGATGTTCTCGCCCTTGACGATCGCCTCGTAGGCCTTGACGCGACCGACGGTGTCGTCGGACTTGATCGTGAGCATCTCCTGGAGCGTGTAGGCGGCTCCGTAGGCCTCGAGCGCCCAGACCTCCATCTCGCCGAAGCGCTGGCCGCCGAACTGTGCCTTCCCACCGAGCGGCTGCTGGGTGACGAGCGAGTAGGGGCCGGTCGAGCGAGCGTGGATCTTGTCGTCGACGAGGTGGAGCAGCTTGAGGATGTACATGTAGCCGACGGTCACCTTCTGATCGAACGGCTCGCCGGTGCGCCCGTTGAAGAGCTGCACCTTCCCCGACGACCGGCGGCCCGCGGAGCGGCCTTGCGGTCGACGTCGAGCTTGATCGCGCCGTCGACGTTCTGATCGGCCCAGCTCGTGAGCGCGTCGTCGACGTCCTCGACGGTCGCCCCGTCGAACACGGGGGTCGCGACGGGTGTCGGCGCAGGCGCGTTGATCACGCGGCTCGCGTTGCCGTTCATCACCTGGACGTCGCCGCCGACGAACACGCCGTGAGCGGCGGCCCAGCCGAGGTGCGTCTCGAGGATCTGGCCGATGTTCATCCGGCTCGGGACGCCGAGCGGGTTCAGGAGGATGTCGACCGGGCGGCCGTCCTCGAGGAACGGCATGTCCTCCTCGGGGACGATCTTCGAGATGACGCCCTTGTTGCCGTGACGGCCGGCGAGCTTGTCGCCCTCGCTGATCTTGCGCTTCTTCGCCACGTAGACGCGGACGAGCTCGTTGACGCCCGGGGACAGGTCGTCGCCGTTGTCGCGGTTGAACGTCTTGACGTCGATGACGACGCCGCCCTCGCCGTGGGGCACCTTCAGCGACGTGTCACGCACCTCGCGCGCCTTCTCCTTGAAGATCGCGCGGATCAGCTTCTCCTCCGCGGTCAGCTCGGTCTCGCCCTTCGGCGTGACCTTGCCGACGAGCAGGTCGCCGGAGCCGACCTCGGCGCCGATGCGGATGATCCCGCGGTCGTCGAGATTGCGAAGCGACTCCTCCGAGCGGTTCGGGATGTCGCGCGTGACCTCCTCGTCGCCGAGCTTGGTCGAGCGCGCGTCGATCTCGTACTCGTGGATATGGATCGAGGTGAGGACCTCTTGCTTCACGAGGCGCTCGGAGAGCACGATCGCGTCCTCGAAGTTGTAGCCCTCGAACGGCATGAACGCGACGAGCAGGTTCGCACCGAGCGCGAGCTCGCCGTGGTCGGTCGAGGAGCCGTCGGCAAGGACCGAGCCCTTGACCACCGTGTCGCCGAGCTTGACGATCGGCTTGTGGTGGATGAGCGTGCCCTGGTTCGACCGCATGAACTTGATCAGGTCGTACTCGTCGCGGGTGCCCTTGCCCTCGACCACGATCCGGGTCGCGTCGAGCTCGATCACGTCGCCCGGGTTGCGGGCCACGATCACGTCGCCCGAGTCGACCGCCGCGCGGTACTCGAGGCCGGTGCCGACGAGCGGCGCCTGCGGGATCATCAGCGGGACGGCCTGACGCTGCATGTTCGCGCCCATGAGCGCGCGGTTGGCGTCGTTGTGCTCGAGGAACGGGATCATCGCGGTCGCGACCGACACGATCTGCGCCGGTGAGACGTCCATGAACTCGATCTCCTTCGGGGCGGCCATGACGGCCTCGCCCTCGCGCGAGCGGCACAGCACCTGGTCGTGCTCGAACTTGCCGGTCTTCTCGTCGACCCGCTCAGAGGCCTGGGCGATCGTGTACTGGGCCTCTTCGGCCGCGTCGAGATAGACGATCTCGTCGGTCACCTTGCCCGCCGACGACCTTGCGGTACGGCGTCTGGATGAAGCCGAACTCCGACACGGTCGCCATCGAGGCGAGCGACCCGATCAGGCCGATGTTCGGGCCTTCCGGTGTCTCGATCGGGCACATGCGTCCGTAGTGGGTCGGGTGCACGTCGCGCACCTCGATCGGCGCCCGCTCACGGGTGAGGCCGCCTGCGCCGAGAGCACTCAGCCGGCGGCGATGGGTCAGTCCGTCGAGCGAGTTCGTCTGCTGCATGAACTGCGACAGCTGCGAGGAGCCGAAGAACTCCTTCAGCGCCGCCACGACAGGCCGGATGTTGATGATCGTCTGCGGCGTGATCGTGTCGACGTCCTCGGTGGTCATGCGCTCGCGGACGACGCGCTCCATGCGGTAGAGGCCAACGCGGAACGCCTCCTGGATCAGCTCGCCTGTGGTGCGCAGCCGCCGGTTGCCGAAGTGCTCGTACTCGTCGAGCTCGGCCGCGATCGAACGGCGATCGAGCACGATCGCGTCGGCGGCGTAGTCCTTCGAGTCCTCGGGGACCCCGAGGGCATGCGGCAGCGCGACGAGCTTCTGGACGAGCGCGAGGATGTCCTGCGTCGTGAGCACGCGGCAGTCGTCGGGCACGTCCACGCCGAGCCGCTGGTTCAGCTTGTAGCGGCCGACCTTCGTCAGGTCGTAGCGCTTCGGGTCGAAGAACAGCGAGCGCAGCAGGTTGCGGGCGTTGTCGAGTGTCGGCGGCTCGCCGGGCCGCTGCTTCTTGAAGACCTCGATCAGTGCCTCTTCCTCGCGGGTCGTCGTGTCCTTCTCGAGCGTCGACTGGATGAAGTGCGAATCGCCGAAGAGCTTGAGGATGGCCTCGTTCGTGCTCGTGTCGAGCGCGAAGCCCGTCGTCGGATCCTCTTCGGGCAGCGCCCGGAGGAGCGTCGTGATCGGCAGCTTGCGCTTCCGGTCGATGCGGGCGTACACGACGCCCTTCTTGTCGATCTCGAGCTCGAGCCACGAGCCGCGGCTCGGCATCAGGTTCGCCGTGAAGACCTGCTTGGTCGGGTCCTTCGGCTCCATCAGGTAGGCGCCGGGGCTCCGGACGAGCTGCGTGACGATCACGCGCTCGGTGCCGTTGATGATGAAGGTGCCCCACTCGGTCATCATCGGGAAGTCACCCATGAAGACCCGCTGCTCGCGGATCTCACCGGTCTCCTTGTTGACGAACCGCACTGTCATCGACAGCGGGGCCTGGTAGGTCAGGTCCTTCTCGCGGCACTCCTGGATGGAGAACTGCGGGACGCCGAACTCGTAATCGCCGAACTCGACGGCAAGCGAGCCGGTGTAATCCTCGATCGGCGAGATGTCGTCGATCGTCTCCCGGAGGCCTTCGCGCATGAACCAGTCGAAGGACTCACGCTGGATGTCGATCAGGTTGGGGAGGTCGAGAACGTGCTTGAGACGAGAAAACGACTTGCGCGCGCGAGGCGCAGTGACC
>CAWEVP010000006.1:0-136493 GCA_963812555.1 uncultured Actinomycetota bacterium
CTCTGTTGCCGCTTACTTCGACCGCAGTTACGTATTGCTCGTAGGGCGCAGCCAGGGCCCGGGTGGTGAACGTCCCGTTGCCGTCGTTCCAGAGGATATCTGCGCCCGTTGCCGTCGTGACGACCAGATCCGTGTAACCGTCGCCGTTCAGGTCGGCCGCGACGCACCCGGTGCCCTTCACGCGGATGCCGGCACGCGATGAGTTGCTGACGTTCACGAACTTCCCGTGGACATTCTCGAAGAGCGCGCTCCGCGGCAGCCCACCGTGAGCGTCCCACTCTGGCATGTCGACGTCGGCGTACGAGTTGACGGCGAAGAGGTCGAGCCAGCCGTCGTTGTTGTAGTCGATCCAGCAGACTCCACCACCCATCATTGCCTGCGGGTCGTAGGCCATCGAGTACCGGAACGCATCCTGCTGGAAGTCGAGCCCGACCTTGGGCGCCACGTTGACGAGACTCAGCTTCGTGAACTCGCCGGTGCCCTTCGACAGGTTCGCCTTCCCCGCACCCGCGACCGATGCGGCGGCGAGCGGCGCGCTGCCACCGTCGCCGATGATCATGAAGCGACCACCCGAGAGCGCAAGGTCGAAAGTCGTGCGTGAACGAGACCGCGGTGCCACTCTGGGCCGTCACCGACCCGAGCGCGTAGGTCAGGGGCGTCATCTGCCCGGTGAGCGTCGTGACGACCGTCGGCGGTGCCTGGCCCACGGCCTGTCGCAGCCGCAGCGGACCGAGTCGACGCGGTAGCACGGGACGACGATCGGCCGGCCGGCGGCCTTCGCGATCTGCGCCTTCAGTTCGGCCAGATACGGGCCGGCAGCAACACCAGCGACCTGCGTCGCGTCACGGCGGCTCAGCGCGACGTCGACCAGCTGCAGGTCGGCGATCGCGTCGCCCGCGATCTCCTTCCCCGTCTGCGGGCGTGATCGAGACGACACCCGTCGTGTGGGTGATGTTCACCGACACGGCGCCGCCGAGCGAGCTGCTGCGCGAGCGTTGCAACCGACCGTGCGGGGCTGCCCGCCACCACGATGAGGCCCGCAAAGCACGCCGCGCCGCGAACGCCGAGGACACCGAGCACGGACGGCGCGGCCGTAGCCGGCCCGCCTGCCACCTGCCTGTCGCCTCACGGCGCTCGAGCGCCTCCTTCGCGACGATGAGGAACGGCCGCACCGCGCAGACGAGCGTCAGCGTGCCGAGCAATCCCACCTTCGCCGCGAACTCGGTCTGCATCGGCGCGATCAGCAGCACGCCGATGAGCCCGATCGCAACCGCATAGATCCTCCGGCCACGCTCCGTCTCGGGTGCGGTCTTCGGGTCGGTGATCATGAACGAGATGAAGATGAACACCTCCGGCGAGGTGACCAGCACCTTCCAGAAGTAGCTGTCGGCGACCGGGCCCAGGTGCCAGTTCGCCGAGAACGCATGGCCGCTCAGGGCGAGGATGCCGAGCCCGCTCGCGAACGTGAGCCAGAAGAGCACGGCAACCGCGAGCAGCCCCACGCGAGAGAGCACCACGCAGGCGCCCGCGACGATCACGAGCAGCACGATCACGAGCGCCGGCGACACGGGCCCCCACCAGAACTGCAAGCGGCTCCGACCGCTGGCTGCCGAGGATCAGGAAGCAGAGGACGAGAGCGACGTTCGACGGGTTGAAGACGTGCCGGCCGCGGAAGTGGATCAGGTACTTCGACGCCATCGCAACGGCGCCGACCGCTGCGTAGACCCAGATGCCGTGGAACGTCCACCAGTCGCCGTGGCGGGTGCCCGGGATCCGCATGATGAACGCGATCCCGTTGCCGGTCAGCATCGCGCTCGCAGGCCAGAGGATCACCCGCTTCTGCTAGAACGTGACGATGACCTCGATCAGCGCGCAGGTCAGCATCGCCGTCGCGATCTGGGGAAACGAAACGCCGGAAGTGGAACTGCGCCTCGCCGAGGATGTACAGCAACATGAACGTCGCCGAAAGGTGCAGCCGCGGGTCCTTCCACGACGGGAGGATGACCGGATACTCGATGCCGCGGATCCGCAGCGTGCGCTTGCGCGGCTTCGCGCGGGCACGGAGTCGGCGGCGACCGCGAGCTGCTCGGTCTCGGAGATCTCCTCCAGCCGCTTGCCCGCGCGTCTCGACCCGACGAAGACGAGCAGGAGGGCGGCAAGCCCGGCCGGGACGGCGGCAAGCAGCGCCGCGCCGGCAACACCCGGCGGCGCCCACGAGGCAGACCGCGATCCGAGCGCGATCACGCCGCCGAGCTTCGTCGCGCCGGCGACGACACCGGAGCCGACACCGCGGATCGCGGTCGGGTAGATCTCGGCCGCATAGGGCGCGAGCGCCGAGACGGTCGCCCACATCGCGACGAGCAGCACGACGAGCAGCGCGGTGAAGAGCGTCGAGCGATGGACGATCGCGCCGGCATCGGCGGCGAACACGCCGAGCGCGGCAGCCTCGACGAGCCGCGGCGAGGATCAGCGTCCAGCCGGCTGCTCCAGCGCCCGTAGAGCCACGCGACGCCGACCGCGCCGGGCATCGCGAAGAGCGCCGCCTTCGCCAGGATCGTCGTCACATGGGCGGCGCTGACGCCGACCTTCGCCAGGTACACGGGAAGCCAGACGAGGAAGCCGAAGTTCACGAGCCCCCAGGCAAGGCCGTAGAGCGTCAGCACGGGAGTGATCGCCGCGGTACGGGCCGCCGGAAGACGCTGGCGAATCCGGGTGCGGGCCCGACGGGCTCCGGGCACGCCCGTCCCGGCGGGACGCTCGGACACGGTGATCCCGAAGCTGCGGAGAACCGCGCGCGCCTCGTCGTCCCGTCCGTTCGCGAACAGGAATCGCGGCGACTCGGGGATGTAGCGGTTGAGCAGGATCAGCGCGAGCCCTGTGGGCACCCCGAAGAACCACATGATCCGCCAGCCGAAGTGCGGGATCAGCCAGTGGGCAGCTCCAGCTCGCCGAACAGGAAGCCGAGCGCCGTCCCGATCCCGGCGACGAGCACGACCGCCTCGTCCGCGCCGCTTCGCCGGGATCGTCTCGGCGAGCAGCGAGTAGGCGATCGGCAGAAGCCCGCCGGCGCTCATCCCCATGAAGAAGCACGCCACGAGGTTCCAGTGGAACGCCGGCATCGCGCTGCACATCGCCGTCCCGATGAACAGCGTCGCCGCGAGCAGGATCGAGGCCCGGCGGCCGATGCTGTCGCCGAGGCGGCCCCAGATGCAGCGAGCCGAGCACCGTGCCGACGATCGCGACGAACGGGAAGAGCGCCACGGGCCAGTGGCCGGGCGCCGGATGCGAGGCAGAGCGCAGGTCGTACTCGGAGGCGACCCCGGGAAGGATGAAGGTGAACGTGAACGGCTTCTGGGTGTCCACCGCCACCGCGAGGGTCAGGACGGCCATCAGCTTGATGTGCGCCGGACGCAGGCGGCTCTCGTCCATCGCGTCGAACTCGAGCTCGGGTGGCGCTGCCCGTCCGCGCCGCGCAGAACCGCGGCGCAAGACCGTAGAGCACGGCTGCCGTAGCCCGGCGAAGATCAGCGCCATCCCGGCGATCATCCAGCTGTCCCACGGCATGCCGGCGAGCATGTAGTGGTCGTGCTTCGCGCTCAGGAACATCGGCACGTGCAGGCCGACGCCGCGCGGTCACTGCCGCGACGCCGAGCCAGAACGCCCAGGGTGGCGAAAACCGGTCGCCGACCGCGGAGCTCCGCGCCCGTGCCGACTTCGCGCTCACGGAGCATGACCGCATAAGGCTAATCGGCGTTATCCCGGAAAAGCAACAATCGCATAGTGGACCGGTCACAGCCGGCCCGGCCGCCGCAGCGCGTGCGGGACTCCCGGCCGACCCAGATCGCCGACCGGGCACTGCCGGGCACCGGTGCGTAAGATCGCGGCATGGCGAGCCCGGAACCAGGCGAGCGCGACGAGATCGGAGTCGGCATGCTCGGCTACGCGTTCATGGGCAAGGCCCATTCGAGCGCGTTCCTGAACGTCGGCGCACATCGCCTGGCCGCCGCCCCTCCAGCCTCGGCTCGTCGCGATCGCGGGCCGTGACGAGAGCGCGGTCGCAGAGGCCGCGGCGCGCTACGGCTACGAGCGCTGGACGACCGACTGGCGCGACATCGTCGCCGATCCCGTCGATCGGGCTCTTCGACAACGGCGGCCCGAACTCGGTGCACGCCGAGCCGACGATCGCCGCCGCCGAGGCCGGCAAGCACGTGCTCTGCGAGAAGCCGCTCGGCCGCACCGCCGACGAGGCCTACGAGATCTGGTCGCGCGTCGCCGCGACCGGGCGTCAAGCACCTCTGCGGCTTCAACTACCGATTCGTTCCGGCGGTGAGGCTTGCGCGCGAGCTGATCGAGGCGGGCGAGCTCGGCGAGATCCGCCATTTCCGGGCGCGCTACCTCCAGGACTGGGCCGAGGACCCGAGCCTCGACACCTGGCGCTTCAGCCTCGAGGACGCCGGCTCCGGCGCGATCGGCGACCTCGCGACCCACGCGGTCGACCTGAGCCGGTTCCTCGTCGGCGAGATCGCCGCGCTCTCCGCGGTCGTGAAGACCTTCGTTCCCGGCCGCAAGGTCGACGACGCGATCGAGTCGGTGGTCGAGTTCGAGGGCGGAACCATCGGCACGATCGAGGCGACACGGCTCGCGCTCGGCCGCCGCAACGCCTTCCAGTGGGAGATCAACGGCTCCAAGGGCTCGCTCTGGTTCGACATGGAGCGGATGAACGAGCTCCAGGTCTTCCGGGCCGACGGCGACCGGGCCCGCGGCGCGAAGACCGTGCTCGTCACCGAGGCCGACCACCCCTTCATGCGGCTACTGGTGGCCGCCCGGGCCATATCGTCGGCTGGGGCGACACCTTCACGCACGAGATCGTGCACCTGCTCGAGGCGATCGCGCACGACCGCGACGTTGCGCCGTACGGCGCGACCTTCGAGGACGGCTACCGCGCGAGCGAGGTCTGTGACGCGATCGTGCGGTCGTCGGCCGAGGGCCGCCGCATCGAGCTCGCGTACCGCACGCTCTGAGCGACACGGCTGCGGCCAGAGCCGTGCTCGTCGGCGAGTGGCTCGTCGCTTCGGTGCAGGTGCTCCCAGCCGAAGGTGACCGTGAGCCGGTCGATGCGCTGGCCCTCGACCGAGTCGACGTGGAAGACGACTCCCTCGTGGGTGACCTCGTCGCCGGGCTCGGCCGCCCGGCCAAGCGCGCCGAAGACGAATCCGGCGACGGTGTGGTAATCCTCGACCGGCAGATCGGTCTTGAAACGCTCGTTGAAGTCGTCGATCGAGAACGTGCCGTCGATCCGGATCGTGTCGTCGTCGACCTGCTCGACGTCGTCCTCGGGCACGTCGAACTCGTCCTCGATCTCGCCCACGATCTCCTCGACCAGGTCCTCCAGGGTCACGATCCCCTCCATCGCCCCGTACTCGTCGATCACGATCGCCATGTGCTGGTTCGTCCGCCGGAACTCGGTGAGGAGGGCAGGCGAGATCCTTCGTCTCGGGCACGATCGACGCCGGCCGCAGGAGCTCGTCGAGCTTCACGCCGGTGACGGTGCCCTCCTGGATCGCCGCGAAGAGGTCGCGGATGTGGAGGATGCCGGCGATCTCGTCGATCGACTCGCGGTACACCGGGTAGCGCGTGTAGGGCGACTCGATCACCGTCTGGAGCGCCTCCTCGAGCGTCAGGTCGATCGAGATCGCGACCACCTCGGGCCGGGGCACCATCACGTCGGCGGCCTCCTTGTCGCCGAAGTCGAACACCTTCGAGAGCATCTCCTGCTCCCCACGCTCGATCTCGCCCTGCTCGGCCGAGCTCGAGAGCAGCATGCGCAGCTCGGCCTCCGAGTGGGCGCCGTGCTCGGCCCCGGGCGGCTGCTGGCCCGAGAAGGCCCGAGCACGAGCGACGTCGCGCGCTGCAGCACCCACACGAAGCGGCGAGAACACGGTGAAGAAGGCCCGGACCGGCGCCGAGAGCGCAAGCGCCGTCGCCTCGGGATGGCCGAGCGCGATCCCCTTCGGCACGAGCTCGCCGATCACGACGTGCAGGAACGTGATCACGAGCAGCGCGAGCGCGACGGCGAGCACGCTTGCAAGCAGCGGCTCGAACGCCTTTGCGAGCACCTGCTCGCCGAGCGCGCCGATCGCCAGCGAGGCGATCGTGACCCCGAGCTGCATCGCGGCGATGAACCGCGGCGGGTCGGCCGTGATCCGCAGCACCGCCCGCGCGCGGCGGTTCCCCTCGCGCTCGAGCTCTCTGATCCGGGTGCGCCGCGAGGTGACGAGCCCGTACTCCCCGGCCACGAATGCCGCGTTCAGCAGGATCAGACGCCGCCAGGGCGAGCAGTTCGAGAAAGAGCTTCACGCGCCTGCGCTTGTCGAGAGGGCTCGGCCTGGCCGGCAAGTCGTCGTCCAAGGTGCCGCTGAAGCGTATCCGAGCGATCGGCGCTCGCCGCCGACCGAACATATGTTCTATCATCGGCGGCGGTGCGCGCCGAGTATCGGATCGAGCCGTGCAAGTCGGCGCTGAACCGGGTCTCCGGGATGCCCTTCGACTGGTCGCTCAACCCGTACATGGGCTGCGTCCATCGCTGCACGTTCTGTTACGTCCGGTCGTTCGAGCTGCGCGCCGACCGGCCGGCCGACGCCCGCTACGGCACCTCGATCCGGGTGAAGGAGAACATCGTCGAGGTGCTCCGCCGCGAGCTCTCGCGCGCCTCCTGGCGAGGCGAGGGCATCGCGATCGGCGCCGCCACCGACCCCTACCAGCCCGCCGAGGGGCGCTTCCGGCTCACGCGCGGCTGCCTCGAGGCGCTCGCCGAGCGCGCGAACCCGTTCGGCCTCATCACCCGCGGCCCCCTGATCGTGCGCGACCTCGACGTGCTCGCCGAAGCATCGCGCACGGGCCGAGGTCTCCGTCACCTTCTCGATCCCCACCCTCGACCTCGACGTCTGGCGCCGCACCGAGCCCGGCACGGCGCCACCCGCGCAGCGTCTTCGGGCGCTCGAGCAGCTCGTCAGGCGCCGGCGTTCGCGCCTCCGTCGGGATGGCGCCGATCCTGCCCGGGCATCTCCGACCGTCCCGAGCAGCTCGCCGCGGTCGTCAAGGCCGCTCGCGCCGCCGGCGCCTGCGGCATCTGGGCGAACCTCCTCTACCTCAGGCCGGGCACGAAGGAGCACTTCCTCGAATGCCTCGCCGGCCTCCTGGCCCGAGCTCCTCGGCGACTACGAGCGCCTCTACGCACGCAACGCCTACCTCCCGAACGCGCAGACGCAGACCCGTGCGCGACACGGTTCGCGACCTCGCCCGCACCCACGGCATCCGCGACCGCCGCCGCCGCCGCCTCGCCCCGCCACGCCGCACCGTGCCAGTACAGCTCGAGCTCGCGCTCGACTGAGACGCCGAACGGCCCCCGGCCGACCGGCGAAATACACTGTGCGGCTCCGTGACCGCCGACAAGGAGATCACAGTCTCTGATCGTCGACGACCACGAGGTCGTCCGTGAAGGGCTGCGCCTGTCGCTCTCCCGGGCCGAGCACATCCGGGTCGTCGGCGAGGCCTCCGACGGCGCCTCCGCAGTCGAGCTCGCAATGCGCCGCAAGCCCGACGTCGTGATCATGGACGTCCGGATGCCCGGGATGGACGGCCTCGAGGCCACCCGCCAGCTCGCCGAGCGCCTCCCCCAGACGAAGGTGCTGATCTTCACCGCGTACTCCGAGCGCTCGCTCCTCGGCCGCGGCTTCGAGTCCGGCGCCAAGGGCTACGTCCTCAAGGAGGCGCCCCACGAGACACTCGTCCGGGCGATCGAAAAGGTCGCGGCCGGCGACGGGTACGTCGACCCGGCGCTCATGCCCCAGTTCCTCGCCGGGCGCGACCAGAGCGAGATGCTCACCCCGCGCGAACGCGAGATCCTCCAGCTCCTCGCCGACGGCCTCTCCAACGGCGACGTCGCCGAACGGCTCTTCATCTCCCAGGAGACCGTCAAGAGCCACGTCCGGCACATCCTCACCAAGCTCGAAGCGGACACCCGCACCCAGGCCGTCGCGATCGCCCTGCGCGAAGCAATGATCGATTAGCCGGGGGAAACCATGTTTCCCCCACGGGCCCCCTTCTTCCTCGCTTCCAGGGACCGGCTCGTGAGCTATGGTTCGTCACGCTCGACGAATGCATCCCGGAAGCTCATGCTGATCCCGGCCGGGCCGGCACCAGCACCTATTGCCGTACGGGCGCCGTTGTTTGGCTCTCGAAAACCGCTGCACGGTTTAGTCGAGGCGTACTGCGTGGTCCTTAGCTCGGCTTTCGCCTCGCTAAGTCCGCGGGCGCTGGTGGGAGAACGCGGCGAGCGCGTGACCGGCTCCGGCGCGGGTGAGCACGAGGGGCTCGAGCATCTGATTGCTGTCGAGCAGGACGAGCGGCGGCGGTTGGCGTTGTTCTTGCACGACGGGCCGGTTCAGCAGCTCTCGGGGATCGCGTTGATGCTCGACGGGGCGCTGCATGCGATCGCGTGCCGGGGAGGCCGAGCGGGCGCTGCCGATCATCGAGGCGGCGCTCGCGCAGCAGCGGGCGACGATCCGAGAGCTTCGCAACCTCTCGTTCGTGCTCGAGCCCGTCGTCCTGCGCGACCACGGGTTCGGCACCGGCGATCCGGGCGCTCGCCGACCAGACCGCGAGCTCCTACGGAATCGAGATCGTCGTCGACCTCGAGCGACGCAGGCGAGCTCGGAGCCACCGCGAGCGTCGCCCTCTACACGATCATCCGCGAGCTCGTCGACCAGGCGGTCCGGCGCGGGCCGCCGAACCGCATCCAGATCGCGGTCGCCTTCGACGAGCACGGGCTCGTCGCCTCCGTCCTCGACGACGGCGAGCCCGAGCGGCGCCGAACGCCGATCGAGACGATCGAGGAGCGCGCCCACCCGCTCCACGGCACCGTCGAGGTGCTCGACCGGTCGCGGCCGGCACCGAGATCCGGGTCACGCTTCCCGCACACACTGCGCGACGATAGGGCCTGACGCGCGCGACGAGGAGCCGGTCAATGCCGCGGTTGGACTAGGCTGCGCGCCCGTGCCGGACGAAAATGGCCACAGGCGCCCGGGGCATCTCGTCTTCGCCTGGTCGCCGAACGGCTGGACGCTCCACGAGCGCGCCGGGGAGGCGCCGCCGGTCGGGGCCGAGCTCGAGGCAGGACGGCTGGGCGCTCGTCGTCACGAAGGTCGGAGCCTCCCCGCTCCCCGGCGACACGCGACCTGCGCCTATACGAGCGGGCGCACCTGAGACGTAGCCTCGGCGACCGACCAGGCCCAGCGAAGCCGCCGTGCACGGCCGAAGCCCGACGGAGCGGCTCTAGGCGTCGAGCGGTGGGTTCTGGACGTTGTGCTCGGTCGCGTAGGCCTCGACGAGCGGGTCGACGGCCTCCATGCCCTGCGGGAACGCGTAGTTGATCTTGACGAACGCCTCCCACTTCTCGGGCAGGGCGTCCTCGGGGAAGATCGCCTCGACCGGGCACTCGGGCTCGCAGGCGCCGCAGTCGATGCACTCCTCCGGGTCGATCACGAGCATCCGGTCCGCCTCGTGGATGCAGTCGACCGGGCACACGTCGACGCAGGAGCGATCCTTGATGTCGATGCACGGCTCGGCGATCACGTACGTCATCGGCGGCTCATTCTACCGGCGTCAGCAGGCCCCTAATCAGTTCCCCCGGCTGGGCTTCACGAGGAGGGCCTTGTCGACGATCTCGTCGAAGCCCGGCGGCACGCGCACGACGCAGCGCCTCGGAGCCGACGTGACTCGTGAAACCGATGATCGGCACGTCCGGATAGAGGTCGGCGACGTCGTCGGCGTCGACCCGTCCGATGTCGGCGATCACGAGCTCAGGAACCTCGACCGCCTCGCTGGTGACGAACACGTGATCCGGGCAGAGCACTCGAAGCTGCCCGTGAAGGCCCGGATCGACGCCGACGAGCGAAAACCTCGCCATGCCTGAGCTCGACTCTAACATCGCGGCCGCGTATGCGCGCGGGCTCGCCCTGGCCCGCGCCGGCGCGTACTTCGAGGCCCACGAGGAGCTCGAGGCGGCCTGGCGGGCGGCGCGCCCCCGAAGAGCGCGACTTCTTCCAGGGGCTCGTGCACGCGGTCGTCTCCGCCTACCAGGCCGGCCGCTCGCGCTCGGTCGGCGCCGAGCGCCAGCGCGAGAAGGCGATCCGGCGGCTCACGCCGTACGCACCGGCCCACCGCGGGCTCGACGTGGAGCGGCTGCTCGCCGCGCTACGTCGTGCCGAGACCGATCTTCGAGAAGAGCTGGTCGAGCGCGATCCGTAGCCACCAGTCGCGGTTGAAGAAGAGGAGCAGGCCGAGCACGATCAGCGTCCCGCCCGAGGCAAAGCGCAGGACGCCGTAGTGGGAGCGCACCCAGCGGAACATGCGCATCGCATGCGCGAAGGCGATCCCCGCGAGCACGAACGCCGCGCCGAGGCCGAGCGAGTAGGCGAGCAGGAGGACCACGCCGCGGGCAACCCCGCCGCTCGAGCTCGCAAGCACGAGGATCGACGCGAGCACGGTCCCGATGCACGGAGCGGCGCAGACCGCGAAGGCGCCGCCGAGGAGCGCCGAGGACCCGCCGCGCCGGGCGCGCGCGTAGGAGCAGCCCGGGCGCCATCGCCCGCTCGGGCCACGGGAGCAGGCCCGACGAAGGCGAACCCGAGCACGACCAGCACGAACCCCGCGATCTGCGTCTGCGTGGTCTTGTCGACCGTGCTCGCGATCGCGGCGGCGCCGGCGCCGAGAACGACGAACACGAGCGTGAACCCGGCGATGAAGGGGATGCTGGCGGCGACGACACGACGGCCGGAGCCTCGCTCGCCGAGCCGCTCCACCTCGACGGCCGAGACCGCCGAGAGGTAGCCCGGGACGAGCGGGAGCACGCACGGGCGTGATCACCGACAGGAGCCCCGCGACGAAGGCGACAGGAAGCTTTTCGATCATGTCAGGTGTCGAAGCGGGCGAGCTCGTCGTCGACGCGCTGCTCGAGCTCCGGCGAAAGCGCGTCGGCTGTCACCGCTACGTCCGGCCCGGACTCGTCCCCGCGGCTGAGCCAGGCCCGCGCACCGATCCCGACGGCGCCCGCCCCGAAGATGATCGCCCCGAACGGGAGCAGCCACGCGAGCAGGTCGAAGCCGTGATCGAGCCGGGACGGCGAGCACCTGCGGGCCGAGCTGGGCGACGAACAGGTTCTCGATCCGGTCCTTCGTCCATCCGGCCGCGATCTTCTCGCGAATCTCGGCCTTCATCTGCATGGCCAGCGGCGAGCTCGACTCGTCGAGCGGCTCGTGGCAGGTGGTGCAGACGAGGTCGGCCTCGAGCTCCGCCTGCGAGGGATGCGCGTTGCCGTTCGACCTGAACGCGAGCGAGAGGCCGAAGACGAGCGCGAGGATGGCGAGGACGGCCGCGAACGGCTTCATCGCGGCGCGGCGTCCACCGCGCGTCGGGTCCGGGCTCACTCGGCGAGCGCGTTCCGGATCCCGAGATCGAGCAGCAGGGGCGTCGCCGCCCCGACGATGTGCCCGACCTGCCCGCTCTTGTTCGGCGGCAGCGGGATCACGCGCCCCTTACGGTCGATGAAGAACGTCTCCGGGTAGCCGGTCACGCCGTAGTGGCCGATCAGCGGGCCGTCGTCGCTGATGACGGGGTAGGTGATGTCGAACCGCTTCATGAACTTGGTCGCCGGACCCGGCAGGTCCTGCTCGTCGACCCCGACGAACACGACGTCCTTGCCCGCCCACTGCTTCGCAGACCGTCGAGACCACGGGCGCCTCGTGGGTGCAGGGCGGGCAGTACGACTGCCAGAAGTTGAGGACGACGACCTTGCCGCGCAGCCCCGCAAGGCTGATCTTCCCGCTGGCGCCCCGACGAGCGGGCGCGAGAACGGGTAGGCCGGCACGATCTCGTTGTTGTCGACGTCCTTCGCGATCCGGCCCGTCGAGGAGTGGATCACGTCCCAGGAGAGGATGCCGAGCAGCGAGAGGACGACGGCGACAGCGGCGACCTGGGCTCCCCGGCGCATCAGCCGACAAACCGGGTTGCGGTAGCTTCGCTCGCCTCGTCGGCGCAAAGGACTGCAGCTCCTGCGCTTACGGCGTGAAGCTCGACGGCTTGGCCTCCGGCACCCTCGGAAAAGCGCTTGCTCACGACGATTTCAGTGTAGCCAGGACTCGAACAACCATCTCCGGGTCATCGCTCACGATCCCGTCGACTCCGGCTTCGGCCAGCCCGGCGACCCGGTCCGGCTCGTTGACGGTCCACGCGAAGAGCGCGGCTCCCCCGGCGTGCGCCGCACGCACGACCGCGGGTGAGACGAGGGCATGGTGCAGCGAGAGCACGTTCGCGCGGCTGACAGCGACGAGCGCACGCGCGCGGGCGGGCATGACGGCACGCAGCGCAGCGACTCCCGCCCGCACGCCGGGAGCCGGCCAGGCGATCTTGGCGACGCCCACGCGATCGCGCGGGTAGCCGATCGCCCGTCCTGCCGACGGCAGCTCTTGCGCCAGCCGCCGAAGGGGCGGCACCCAGGTCGCCGAGACGATCACGCGCTCCTCGAGCCCACGGGACCGCACCGCCGAACGACCGCATGGTCGATCCGCGGGATGCTTGAGATCGATGTGGATCCCGAGCGAGGTGCCGGCCAGAGCGTCGAGGACCTCGGCGAGCGTCAGCGGCTCCCCGACGACGGCCGACACCGGGATGACCCACGGCGAGCCCATCGCCGACATCGACCTCGACCAGGTCGGCTCCCGCCTCGAGAGCGGCGCGGAACGACGCGAGCGTGTTCTCGGGCGCGGCAACCGGGGCCCCGCGATGCCCGATCACCAGTGGCCTTTCGGGATCGTGGCGGAGAATCACCTGCAGAGACTAGAATTCGCGCGGTGGCCCAGACGGCGCAGAACATTCCGATGCTCGACGAAGCGCCTGTCCTCGACGAGGAGACGCCGTCGCTCGATCCCGCCGCGATCGAGCGTGCGTACCGCCGCGAGCGCGCAAGGCGACGTGCGCGGGTTGCCCATCACGAGTACGCCCGCAACTCGAGCGCGCGTTTCTGGGTGATGCTTGCGGTGCTCGCGCTGGTGACGGTCGTCATCGGCCTGACGGCGTTTCACGAGATCCAGACGAGCTTCGGGCTGTTCCAGTAGGCCGCGTCGAGCGCCTGACCCGACGCTCGGCTCGCCGTCCGCGAGTTCGAACATACTTAGGGCCGTGCAAGGCCCCGAGCTCTTCTACGATCCTCCGCCCGCCGGCACGCCGCCGCCGAGCTATGGCAGGCGGCCGTCCGACGGCATCTGGGGTGCCGGCGACACGATCACGTGGGTCGCAGGACTCGATCCTCGCGGTCTCGACCTTCACCGACTGGTACGCGGGCTCGGGAGTCGGCGTGAAGCTGGCGGTGATCGGCTGGCACACGGGAGTGCTCGGGAAGCTCGTCTTCTTCATCGGCATCGCGATCGTTGCTCTCGTCTGGCTGCGGGCATCCGGGTTCGATCTCCCGTCCTCCGCGCCCGAGAGCCTCGTCGTGCTCGGCGCTGGGATCGCTCGCGACGGTGTTCGTCCTGATCCGCGTGATCTCGATCCCGGATGCCGTCCTGCCTGCCGACAGTCGGGGCATCGGGATCTGGATCAGCCTGGTCGCCGGACTCACCGTCATCGGCGGCGGGCTGCTACGGGCGGCAGAAGACCTCTAGCCCCGACGGACCGGGACTATGTCGTCCTGTCAGGACGCGGGGTCGTCCTGTCAGGACGCGGGGTCGTCCTGTCGGGACGCTGGGGGCCTCAAGAAGCTCGGGCCTTCAAGCGCATCAGGATCGCCCAGCCGATCGCCGATCCCAGCAGCGCTCCGCCGAGGACGTCGAGCGGATAGTGCACGCCTACGTACAGCCGCGAAAACGCGATCGCAGCGGCGAGGGTCATTAGCGCTGCGCGCAATCTCGGCGCGAACGATCCAATCACGAGCGCACAGGCGACACTCGACGCTGCATGCCCGGAAGGGAACGAGTGGCTATGCGGCTCTGCAACCAGGGTCACGACATGCGGGCGGGCGCGACCAAAGAGCGCCTGCAGTGTGAGCGTGACGGCTTGCGCGACCGCGTCTGCGACTGCGACCCAGAGAAGCGGCGCCCACCGTCGCCCCCCGAGCGCCACAGCGGCGGCCAGCGCGAGCCAGACGGCCCCCTCGGTCCCGGCGTAGCTCAGCCACCGGAAGACCGGATCGAGAGAATCGGCCCGGTGCGCCACGATCCACGCCTCGGCGTGGCGATCCCAGCGCAGCATCGGTGCCCAAACGCTCGTCAAGCACCTGCGCGCTGGGCAGTTGCGCCCTAAACGGGAACGAGCTGCCTGGCACGGGCCAGGAGCTCTTCCGGATCAAACGGCTTGCCGACGAAGCCGTGGGCGCCCCGCTCGGCCGCCTCGGCCGCCGCCCGCTCGTCCACCTTCCCGCTGAACATGATCACGGGGATCGATCCGTGCCGCTCCTGAAGCTGTTGCAGCATCTGCCAGCCGTCGAGCCCGGGCATCACCAGGTCGAGCAGCACGAGGTCGGGCGCCTGGTATTCGATTGCCGCCAGCGCCTGCTCGCCGTTCTCCGCCTCGAGCACGGCATAGCCGTGCAGCTCCAGATTCACGCGTATGTATTCGCGCAGACGCGCGTCATCGTCGACGACGAGGACGAGCGGCCCGGCTGCGGATTGGCCCCCGGGCCCCGAGCGGTCGACGAAAGACTCGAGATCGTGGCGCCGATAGCGGCGATGGCCGCCCGGCGTGTAGAACGCCGGCACGCGGCCCTGGTCGGACCATTTTCGGATCGTCGACTGGGCCACGCCGAGGAATTTCGCCGCCTGCCCGAGCGTCAGCCAATCCGGCTCAACGGCCGGCGTGCGACGGGAAGCAGAGGATTGGTAGCCGCTCACACCCGAAAATCTACCCAAATCTCCGCCTTTCTGGATTCCTTATGGCTTAGAAGTGGTAATCGTGACCGTGTTCTCGGCGACGGGGACGAGCGGAAGCGGGTTCAGGGTGCGGATCAGCGTCTGGGTCCCACCCGTGCGAGGGTTGTCGTGCAAGGCCTCACCGAGCCCGATGCCCAGGCCGAACGCGACGACGAGCGCGACGAAGGTCGCAACCGCGCGCGGGCCCCTGCGCCTGCGCCTCGTGCTTCGCCGGGAGACGCTCACGGAGCGTAGTCGGACGCCCGGCGCGAGTAGAGATCGAAAGCCGCATTCGCTATCAGCGAGCTCTCCACCGGCGGATCGTCCGGAAACGCATCGTGGATCACCTCGAGCGCCCAGCGGTCGGAGGCCGCGTAGCAATCCGTGAGCTCCGCGAGCGTGAAGACCTGCCCGAGTCGCCGCGAGAGCTCTCGCTGAACGACCTCGACGCCCGAGGACAGCCGGTCGTAGCGTGCACGATCGGGACGGGCGCGCTCGAGGCCACGCCGTCCGTCGGCCCATTGATGACGCGCAAGCTCGAGGTCCACGACAATTTCGATCATAGAGTCGAGCAGCACCGCTCCAAGGGCCAGAGCGGCTCGGCCTCCGCGAGGATCCGGTCGCCGAGCTCATATCCGGGTCGCGCAAGCGCGAATGCGGCGTGGGCGTGAAGGCACTTCAAGCTGCCTCCTCGAGTGGCGCCGCCGATCCCGGCATCGAGCTCCGGCCGCAGGGCGCGTTGGGCCTCGTGAGCCCGCCGCAGGCTCTCCTCGAGCTCGGCGTCGGCCGCGACTGCACGGGTCCACCGCTCGACGCCGCCGGCGGCTTCGATCCGAGCGAGGGCGGCGGCAAGGTGGCGGCAGCTGAGCCAGAACTGAGTGGGGAACGGCGTGCCGTCGCGATCGAAGGGCTCTTGCTCGACGACCGCCGGGGCACCGAATGGGCAGCGAACAGCGACCCGCCGGAACGCCCGAGGTGCACGGCCGAGCTGGCGCTCGACGACCTCCAAGTCATCCATCCGCGCCGAAATCTAGTTCGTTGCGCGCCAGGCGGCGATCCCGCGCACGATGAAAAGCTGCTCGCCCGGCTTCACGAACCCGAGCCTGCGAGCCTCACGCACGAGCTCCGCCCCCGATCCGACCGAGGCGAGACGGGTTTTCAGCTGCCGTTGCTCGGCGCTGAGCCGGGCGACCTGGGCGTCGCGATTGGTGAGCTGGGCGCGCGTGTGCTCGTAGCTGTGAACCGGCTTCCAGTAGAGGAGGCCGATCAGGATGAGACCGCAGAGCGCGAGGATGCGAGCAGGCCGAAGCACACGAGCAACTTTCGCTCCGGACCGGGCGGCTCCTTCCGCATCGCCCGGTGTCGTCCTCAGGCCACGTCTACCTTGATCACGTTCGTCGAGCCGGTCGTGTTCACAGCGGTGCCCGCGATCAGGACGATCAGGTCGCCGTGATCGATGATCCCTGCGTCTCGGGTCGTCAAGACGCTTCGCGCCCAGAGATCCTCGACGTCGGCGGTCAAGTCCATGTGAACCGGGAGCACGCCCCACTCGAGCGCCATCTGCTGGACCGCGGTCGGATCGTGCGAGAGGCCGACCATCGCGCGCCGTGGCCGTAGGCGGGCGACCTCCGACACGGTTCGGCCCGTCGCGGTGGCTACGACGATTGCCCGCGCGCCGAGCGTCTCGGCGAGATCGGTGGCGACATTGGACATCGCACGGCGAACGTCGCGGCTCGTCGCCGTCTCGGGAGTCTGGTGGCGGTAGCTCATCGACGGCTCGACGGCGTGTGCGATCCGGTCCATCGTCCGGACGGCCTCGACGGCGTGTGCGCCGATGGCCGTTTCGGCCGAGAGCATCACTGCCGAGGTGCCGTCGAGGATGGCGTTCGCCACATCACTCGCCTCGGCGCGTGTCGGCTCGGCGTGCTCCACCATCGACTCCAGCATCTGGGTGGCGGTGATCACGGGCTTGCCTGCCTCGAGGCAGCGGAGGATGATGCGCTTTTGCAGGAGCGGCACCATTGCCGCGCCCATCTCGACCCCGAGGTCGCCGCGGGCGACCATGAGCGCGTCCGCCTCGAGGACGATCTCATCGAGCGCATCGATCGCCTCCGACTTCTCGATCTTCGCGATCACCCGTGCGCGTGATCCGTGGTTCGCGATCAGCTCCTTGAGCTCGTGCACGTCGGCGGCCGTGCGCACGAACGAAAGCGCGACGTAGTCCACGCCGAGGCCGAGCGCGAAGTCGAGGTCGGCGAGGTCTTTCCCGGTGAGGGAGGGCACCGGGATCGCAACGCCGCGCGGCAGGTTGACCCCTTTGTTCGGACGTACCTCGCCCCCGACGAGGACCGTGGCGAGCGCCCGGCCATGCGACACCTCGTCGATCGTCAACCTGATCAAGCCGTCGTCGATCTGCACCTCATGGCCGGGCTCGAGCACATCGGCGATCGCGTCCGGAGCGACCGCGAGGTCGCCGTCGCGTGCGTGCTCCACACCGGCGATCGTGACCTGCTCCCCATCGCGAAGAACGCGTGGGACCTCGAGGCCCGCGACGCGGAGCTTCGGGCCCTGAAGGTCGGCGATGAGCGCGAGGGGCCGGCCGAGAGCTACCTGCGCCTCCCGCGTGATCGTCGCGCGCTCCCGGTGCTCTTCGTGCGTTCCGTGGGAGAAGTTGAGGCGAACCGCGTCCATGCCGGCCTCGGCGAGTGCACGGATCATCTCGTGCGAACCGGAGGCGGGCCCGATGGTGGCGACGATCTTCGTCCGGCGGGCATCTCCTTCCACTGCTCCCAGACTAACGGCGGTGGCGCGCACGGCTCGTCGGAGCCCTCAAAGGCACGCCTTCAGCAGACCGGTCCACCGCAGAGAGGGCGCCCGCAACCCCTTCCGATCGGCCCCGTCTAATCAGGACAGCCGACCGTCAAGGCCCCGCGGCGGAGGCAGTCGAAGCCGCGCGGCTCCGTCACTTCCGACGCTCGAGGCGCTTTGGGACCCTACGCCGAACTTCGCCCCACCGCGCCCTCGCCGGAGCGGATTTCCCACGTTTGTGACGAAGTTGGCACCGTTTACGACCGGTGTCTGACCCCGGGGGTACGCGCAACAGCCACGTCCCCGGGATCGAGCTCGGCACCTCCGCGAACCGGCGGGCCGGCGTTGGGCTCAGCGTGCGGCGCGTGGGAACGCGGCCCAGCCGGGGTAGACGGCGGCCGAACCGAGCTCCTCCTCGATGCGCAGGAGCCGGTTGTACTTCGCAGTCCGCTCCGAGCGCGCCGGGGCCCCGGTCTTGATCTGCCCGGCCCCGGTCGCCACGGCCAGATCAGCGATCGTCGTGTCCTCAGTCTCGCCCGAGCGATGCGAGATCACAGCCGTGTAGCCGGCGGCCTGGGCGACCCTGATCGCCTCGAGCGTCTCGGTGAGCGTGCCGATCTGGTTCACCTTCACGAGGATCGAGTTCGCCGCACCCTCGCCAATCCCGCGTTCGAGCCGAACCGGGTTCGTGACGAAGATATCGTCCCCCACGAGCTGCACGCGGTCGCCGAGCCGCCTCGTGAGCTCGCGCCATGTCGCCCAGTCATCCTCGGCGGCGCCATCCTCGAGCGAGACGATCGTCGGGTAGCGGTCGAGCAACTCCGTCCAGAAGACGGTCATCCCTTCCGAGTCGAGCTCTCGCCCCTCGAAGCGATACGCGCCGTCCCGATACACCTCGCTCGCGGCCGGATCGAGCGCGATCGCCACCCGGTCCGCGTGGCCGGCGCGTTCGGCAGCCTCGAGAATCGCCTCGATTGCCGCTTCGCTCGACGGGAGATCGGGCGCGAATCCTCCCTCATCGCCCACCGCCGTTGCGAGCCCGCGCTCGTGGAGGACACCTCGGAGCGAGTGATACACCTCCGAGGCGATCCGCACGGCCTCGGCGAAGCTGTCCGCACCGGTCGGCAGGACCATGAACTCCTGCAGGTCGATCGAGTTCTGAGCGTGCACTCCGCCGTTGATCACGTTCAGCATCGGCACCGGGAGTGTCGTTGCGCCCTCCCCACCGAGGTGGCGATAGAGGGGCTGGCCGGCGTCAAGGGCTGCGGCCTTTGCGGCCGCCAGTGAGATGCCGAGGATCGCGTTGGCACCGAGCCGCCCCTTGTTCGGGGTCCCGTCGCACTCGATCAGCACGCCGTCGAGGCTCTCCTGATCGGTCGCGTCCAGGCCCACGACCGCCTGGCCGAGCACACCGTTCACGTTTCCGACCGCGTGGGCGACGCCCTTTCCGCCCCACTCCGGGCCGCCGTCCCGCAGCTCGACCGCCTCGTGGACACCTGTCGAGGCTCCCGACGGCACGATCGCGGTGCCGAAGGCGCCCGAATCGAGCGTCACGTCCACCTGGACGGTCGGGTTCCCGCGCGAGTCGATCACGGCGCGGCCCCGAACGGCTGCGATCTTCGTCATTTGAGCTCCTCCTTGGCCCGCCGATAGTACGCGTCCTGCTCATCGAGGCCGAGCAGGCTCCACGTCAGGCCCTCCGCCCCCGCGAGCTCCTCGGCGCGCTCGACGCGGGCGACGAACCGGGCCGTCGTGCCGCGCAGGGCAAGCTCGGGGTCGACGTTCAGCCGGCGCGCGGCGTTGACAACGGTGAAGAGGACATCGCCGATCTCGGCCATCACGGCCGGATCGGGCTCGGACTCAGGAGCGGGCACTCCAGCAAGGGCCAGCTGCTCGCGGAGCTCGCCGATCTCCTCGTCGAGCTTTGCAAGCGGGCCCTCCAGATCGGGCCAGTCGAACCCGACGGCCGCTGCGCGTCGCTGAACCTTGCGCGCCTGCAGCAGCGCGGGAAACGATTCCGGGACATCGTGGAAGACGCCTTCGCGGTCTTCCTGGGCGACCTTGAGGCGTTCCCAGTTCTCACGGACGCCCTGCGCCGTCGTCGCCTCGGCATCGCCGAACACGTGCGGGTGCCTGGCGACCAGCTTCGCCGTGACCGAACGGGCGACGGCCTCGAGGTCGCCTGCCTCGCGCTCGGAGAGGAGAAGCGCCAGGAAGTAGACCTGGAAGAGAAGGTCACCGAGCTCTCCGAGCAGCTTCGAATCGTCGCCCGCAAGCGCGGCGTCGGCCGTCTCGAAGGCCTCCTCGATCGTATGCGGCACGATCGTCCGCTCCGTCTGCTGGCGGTCCCACGGACACTCCCGCCGGAGCCGTTCGGTGAGCTCCTGGAGCTCGACGAGCGCGTCCGCGAGCGCCATGCCGTCGTCCGTCGCTAGCTCTTAGAGCACGAATCAAGATGAGCGTCGTTCCCGGCGCCCTCGGATCGTCCTCCAGCTCGGGCCACGAACGCTTCGCGCTCGCGGCCGGAGCTTCCGGCGACCTTGATCCGGCTGAGCTGGTCTAGCGCTCGACTGAATCGGCTCGGTTCCGCAGGATCAAGGGCTTCGCGGCTGAAATGGCCGTCACTCGGACAGGCAACCAGCCTGGCCTCCGAGCCGGCCATCCCACCCGCTCGCTCCGAGAGCCCCGGACAGGGACGCCCATCTTGATCCGTGCTCTTAGAGCTCATTGCAGAATGACGTCTGGGCCGGCGAGGTCCCGGCACCACTCAGGTGGTTGTCGGAACCGAGGTCGTCAGCGATGCACACGGGTCGGGCGAGGGCGTGAACCCGGCCTCGTAGCTGATCTGCCCACCCGTGCAGTAGGTCTTGGAGATCTTGTCGACCCAGGTGTTCATGGCCGCCTGCTGCTTGCTGGTGTTGAGCGTCTTGCGGATCGACGCCGCAGCCTTCGCCTCGGTCGTCACCTTGCCCGCGACGATCGGTTTCAGCACCTGGATCACGAACCAGCCGTACTGCGCCGTCTTGACCGGCTTCAGCAGGTCGCCGGTCTTCGCAGAGGCCGAGAACACCGCCTTGTCGAACTCCGGCACGTCGCTGCCCTTCGTTCGCGGTGAAGGTGCCGCCCTTGTCCTTCGAGCCGGGATCCTGCGAGTACTTCTTGGCGAGGGTCGCGAAGCTGGCGCCGCCCTTGAGCTGCGTGTAGATCTGGTTGGCGAGCGTCTCCTTGTTCTTGCCGACGAGGATCTCGCGGACCGCCCGGGATGGAGCTACCTGGTACTGCGAGAGGTTCTGCTGGTAGTAGGAGGCAACCTCGGCCGGCGTCGCCTTCGCGCTCTTCGTGATGCGGTTGTAGAGCTTCTGCTCGAGGAGGTTGTCCATCAGGTTCGTGCGCACCTCGGCGTCCGTGAAGCCCTGCTGCTTGAGGCCGGCCTGATACTTGGCCTCGCTCCCCGCGAAGTACTTCTTCTTCAGCGCCGTCAGCTGCTTGTCCACCTGGGCCGGTGTGATGACGATGCCGAGCTTCTTGGCCTCGAGCGCAAACTCGGCCTGCTGCACGAGGACGTCGATCACCTGGGTCTTCAGCGCGACGTACTGCGTCGAGCCGGCGGCGGGCACCGCCTGGCCCTGGGACTTGATGCTCGCCTTCTCCTCGGAGAGGGCGTCGTTGTACTGGGACTCGGTGATGTGCGTTGTCTGGACGACGGCAACATCACCCGCTGCGAGCTTGGCCCCGCTCTTGCCACCGCCGCCACATCCCGCCACGAGGAGCGCAGCCAGAGACAGCGATAACAGAGAGAGATACCTCATAGGAAGCGCAGCTTTCATCCCGCCTGGCGCGCCTTGATCATAGCATCGACGAGCCTGACCGCCCCGCCGAGCTCGTCGTCGCGGAGCGTCACTTCGCGCTGTCCGGTCGAGTAGACGGCGGTGTCGACGAGCGCTCTGAGGCCGCGCAGCTCGGCCGAGCCGAGCACGACGGGCCCGATCGAGACACGGCCGCCTCTGAACACCAGGTAGTCGGCGGCGAGCTGCGCAACCTTCAGCTTCAGGAGCTGAATCGTGAAGAGATTCTCGACCGGCTCGGGGATCGGCCCGTACCGGTCCTCGGTCGAGACCTGAAGCTCGCGCAGCTCGTCCTCGTCCTCGACGAGCGCCAGCCGTCGGTGCAGGTCGATCTTGAGCGCCTCCGAAGCGATGTAGCCCGCCGGTACGTACGCATCGACGCGAGCGTCGACGCGAACCGGCCGGGCGGCGAGACGCTGCTGGCCGGAGAGCTCGGCGACGACCTCGTGGAGCATCTCCACGTAGAGCTCGAAGCCGAGCGCTGCCACGTGACCCGACTGCTCGGCTCCGAGCAGATCGCCCGCACCGCGGATCTCGAGGTCGCGCATCGCGATCGCGAATCCCGCACCGAGCTCTGTGTGATCGGCGAGCGTGGCAAGCCGGGCCCTCGCCTCGGGAGTGAGCTCGGCTGCTTCCGGATAGAACAGGTACGCGTGGGCGGGGACGTCGCGACGGCCCACCCGGCCACGGATCTGGTAGAGCTGGGCGAGGCCGAAGGTGTCGGCGCGCTCGACGATCAGGGTGTTCGCCTGGGGGATGTCGAGGCCCGACTCGATGATCGTGGTCGAGACGAGAACGTCGGCTTCTCCGGAGAGGAACGACAGCATCCTGTCCTCGAGCTCGCGCTCGGACATCTGCCCGTGCGCGACGAGCACGCGTGCCTTCGGGCACAGCTGGCGGATCTTCTCAGCCGCCTCGTCGATCGTCTCGATCCGGTTGTGGAGGTAGAAGGCCTGACCGTCGCGGTTGAGCTCGCGCTCGAGCGCCTGCACGATCAGCTCCTCGTCGTACTCCCCGACATGCGTACGGATCGGCCGCCGCCCCTCGGGGGGCGTCTCGATCACCGAGATGTCGCGCAAGCCGGCAAGGGAGATGTGCAGCGTGCGGGGGATCGGGGTGGCGCTCAGGGCGAGAACATCAACCTCGAGCCTGAGCTGGCGCAGGAGGTCCTTCTGGGCAACGCCGAAGCGCTGTTCCTCGTCGACGATCACCAGCCCGAGGTCCTTCGGGATCGCATCCCGGGAGAGGACGCGGTGCGTTCCGATCAGGACGTCGACCTTGCCCTCCCCGAAATCGGCGAGCACCTTCTTCACGTCGCTGGGCTTGCGGAACCGCGAGACCATCTCGACCCGCACCGGGAAGTCACGGAACCGCTCGCGGAAGGTGTTCCAATGCTGCTGCGCGAGAATCGTCGTCGGCACGAGCATGAGGACCTGCTTGCCGCCGACCGCGACGGCGAACGCTGCGCGAAGCGCCACCTCCGTCTTGCCGAAGCCCACGTCGCCGCAGACGAGCCTGTCCATCGGTCTCGGCGAGCTCAGATCTTCCTTCACGGCGTCGATCGCACGTGCCTGGTCCTCGGTCTCTCGGTACGGGAAGTCCGCTTCGAGCCGCTCGAGCCACTCCTGATCGAGGTCATAGGCGAAGCCGGGGCGTGTCTGGCGCTCCGCGTAGAGCTGCAGCAGCTCCCCCGCCATCTCACGCAGATGCTGCCGCGCACGTGTCTTGAGGTTGTCCCATGCCTTGCCGCCGAGCTTCGAGAGCGTCGGCGAGTGCGAATCGGCGCCGACGTAGCGCGAGACCTTCCCGATCTGCTCGTGGGGGACATAGACCCGGTCGTCGCCGCGGAAGCCGAGGAGCAGGTAGTCGCGGGTGACCCCGGCCACCTCGCGTGTCTCGAAGCCGAGGAGCTGAGCGATGCCGTGGTCCTCGTGGACGACGTAATCGCCCGTGCGCAGGTCGGAGAAGCTCGCGAGCGCCCGTCCCATCGGCGCGGTCGCCCGCGGCGGGCGGCGCCGGAAGACCTGAGTGTCCGGCAGCAGGGCGATGCCGAGCTCGCGCCACACGAACCCTCGGCGGGCCGGCGCGACGGCGAACTCGAGGCCCGACGGCTCGGCGCCGGGCTCGAGGAGCTTGGCCTCGACCCTGCGGAGCAGGTGCCTGCGGCGCTCGGCCTCTCCGCGGTGGGCGAACGCGACGACGACGTCGAGCCCTTGTCGCAGCAGGCCGGCCAGCTCGTTCTCGGCCTCGGACAGCCCACGTGCGACGAGGGCGGGCCGCTGCGCCTCGAACGAGAACCGCTGTGAACGCGGAAGCGAGTCGATCGCGGCAGCCCCCTCGAGGGAGGGCCCGGAGACACCCTCGTCGCTCCAGACGGAGCGGATGTCGTCGAGCTGCCAGACGAGGTCGGGCGGCCGATCGAGGATCGGGACGAGGTCGTCGGGAATCGCCCCTGCCGTGCTCTCCTCGCCCGCGGAGAGAAGCAGCTCGAGCTCCTCGACCGTCTCGACGATGCGCTCCCTGGCCGGGTACACGACGGCGTCCTCCAGCTGGCGCAGGGCTCGTTGCGTGAACGGCGAGAAGGCCCGGATGCTCTCGATCTCGTCGCCGAAGAGCTCGATTCGGAGTGGCTCGCGACCAGTCGTCGGGAAGACATCGACCAGGCCTCCGCGCACTGCGACCTGGCCTCGCTCCTCGACTCGCTCGACCCGCGCGTAGCCGGCCTGGCCGAGCGCCTCTGCAAGCGACTCGATTCCCGGCGCTTGGCCACGAGCGACACGGAGAGGCGCCGGTCTCCTTTCGGGCGGGGGGACGCCTTCGACGATTGCGAGAGCCGAGCCGCACACGAGGCCGCCGCGTGCGAGGACGTCGAGCGCGCGGGCACGCTCGCCGACGAGATGCGGCGGAGGCTCCAGGCCGCCGCCGACGCGCACGCCACGTGAGGGAAGCAGCCCGACCCGTTCTTCGCCGACGAACCAGCCCACTGCCTCCGCGGTGTCGCGCGCGTCGGCGTCCTCGGGCAGCAGCACGAAGAGACCGCGGGCGAGCTCCGCATGGAGCGCCGCCAGCACGAGGGGCAGCGCCGGCTCGGAGACTCGCGCAGGTGACGGGAAGGCAGCCGCGTACTCGAGTAGGCGGTCGCTCGCCGCGGAGGCGCTCGACGAGCGGGGTGAGGAGCGGACGGTCCATGACGAAGGCCCCGAACGGGCCGTCCGGGGGGCTCGCATGGTAGCGAGGCGGCCGTTCCTCGCCGCCCGCGGGGGCTGCTCGGCCAGGCGCCCTGCGCGGCGTCAGCTCACGCCGATGTGGTCTTCGACCCCGGCGAACGATCTGCGACGGATCCGATGAGCGCCGTCCTGATTTTGCCGTACGAGGCGCGGACCCAGGTGTTGTCGAGGCCGACTCCGAGCAGGTTCAAGCGCGTGTGCGGCACGAAGTGAAGTGCCGCGCGGCGAGCGGGGCCGGCGATCAGGCGCCGGGCACCGTCGTACCGCGACTGGTACCACGGGTCGCTCATGCTCGTGACCTGGACATCGGTGCCCGAGTGAGGCGCGTGGATGAAGCGGCCGTTCCCGATGTACATCCCGACGTGTCCGACCCCGTCGAAGAAAACGAGGTCACCGGGCCGCAGCGAGCCTCGCGGCACCCGGATGCCGAGGTCGAAGTCGCCGTACGAGCTGTGCGGCAGCGTGATACCGAAACGCCCGTACACGAAGCGGATGAAGCCCGAGCAATCGAAGCCGGTCGCGGGCGAGTCGCCGCCCCAGCGGTACGGCACGCCGACGAGCCGGCGCGCGAGACGCACGGCACGGAGCGCAAGCGAGCCCGACAACTCCGGATCGTTCCGACGGGCCGGGCGCAGGCGCGGCCGCGAAACTCGAAGCCGGTGCTCCTGGGCGCGTTTCGCGCCGGCGGGTCGAGCCTGGCCCGGCCCGAAGGCCGCCGAGTAGACGAGAACAAGAACCAGCAGGAGGAGTCGCGTGCGCGCAGTCATCGGTGGCTCCCTTCGGCGTCAACCGGCAGCGATGCGCATGCCGGGTCTCGTTGGGAGGACAAACTCCATCAGAACCGACGAGCCGCGTCCTGCCCCTTTCGGGGGGTCGGCTCCACCCAAAAAGTCCTGGTAAACCGCAGAACGCGTCTGGGATTGGCCCCGGTAGCGCGCGCCGGCGAGGAGTCAGTGGAAGTTGCGCTGAGTCGCTTCGAGGCCCTCGGCATCGAGAGACTCGACCGCATCGGCGGCACGCGAGACGAGCGCGCCGACGTCTTCATGCGGTTCGAAATCGGAGAGGACGAAGTCGGCAAGCGGCCGGCGGTCTCCGCGCTCGGGGCGGCCGATGCCGACGCGCAGGCGCAAGAACTCCTGCGTGCCGAGATGCTCGGCGACCGAGCGGAGGCCGTTGTGGCCCGCGAGCCCGCCGCCGAGCCGCGCCTGGAGACGTCCCCGCTCGAGATCGCTCTCATCGTGGACGACGAGGACGGCGCGAGGCTCCAGCTTGAAGAACCGAGCCGCCGCGCCGACCGAGCGCCCGGAGTCGTTCATGTACGTCTCCGGTACGAGAAGGGCCACCCGGTGATCATCGATGCGGATCTCGGCGAGGCGCCCGCAGAACTTCGCCCGCCACGAGCCGCCGTGACGGCGGGCGAGCTCCTCGACCACCATGGTCCCGACGTTGTGGCGGTTACCCGCGTACTCTCGCCCAGGGTTGCCGAGCCCCGCCACGAGCAAATCGAGCGAGGAGCCGAGCTCGCCCCGTTTCCAGGGCAGCCGCATGGGCTATTCCTCGGGCTCTGAGTCGCCGCCGCTCTCGTCGGCGGCATCCGCCGTGTCGGCGCCGGCCTCGGGCTCCTGGCCCTCGGCCCCCTCTTCGCCCTCGACCTCGAGCGACTCCTCGCGGGCGAGCTGAACGCTGGCGAGCACGATCTCCTCGGGGTCGTCGAGGAAGCGCACCCCGCCCGGCACCTCGATCTGCGCGAGCCGGAGCGAGTCACCGATCCCCAGTTCCGAGACGTCGGCCTCGAGATGCTGCGGCACTTCGAGCGGAAGCGCCTCGACGTTCACTTCGTTCGTGACCTGGGTGAGGACGCCACCCTCCTTCACCCCGACCGGTTCGCCGACGAGGGTCACGACGACCGCTGTCTGGATCGGCTGGTCGAGCCGCACCTCTTGCAGATCGATATGCGTGATCCCGCCTCGAACCTTGTCGCGCTGGTAGTCCTTGAGGATCGCCGAGTGCTCCGAGCCACCGTCGATCGCGACATCGAGGACGGCATGCGACCCCGCTGTCGTCGTGAGCGCAGTGCGAAGCTCGCGTTCGCCGATCGCGATCGCAATCGGGTTCTCGCGGCCGTAGAGGACGCCCGGAATCAGCCCCTGCCGACGCAGGCGGCGCGATTCGGCAGAGCCCAGAATGGACCGCTGCGAGACAAGCAGCTTGACGCGCTCTCCAGCCACAGCTGCGGAGTGTAGCTGTCGCGGGCACCCCCACTCCCCTCGAGCAATCCGATTCATGCCCGCGCGCCCATCGGGAAAGTCCAAACAGCCGCACCCCGGCCCCGCCCGCCGGTTCCTGTTTTTTCTTAAATCGGGGACCCACCTCCCGCCCCTGATGCCGTCCAGGCTACGGCGGAATCTGTCACCTGTCTGCGCCGGTTTTGTGCCATCTTGGTCATGGTCCGATGTATGGTGTGCCTTACATGAGCGCTACCGACGTCGAATCGCTCGAGCTGACGCTCCGGGGTTTCTCGCCCCGCGAGTTGAACGCTCTCGCCGAGCGCGAGTGCCGGCGGCACTTCGGCACGTGTGCCTGGAAGCTCGATGAGGCTTCGTGTGTGCCGTGCATGGGGTCGCTGGGCGGACGGGTTCGCCTCTATGAGGCGAGGTTCGTCGCCCACGGCAAGCCGTACGCCTGATCCGGCCTGACGGGTAAGCCGCCGTTACCGTACAGCGATGCGACTGATCCGAGACCGGGGCTCTCGGCTGCCGTCCGGGGTGCGAGTGACCCTCGATTGGCTCCTCACGATTGCGCTCGCCGTCGCCGCAGTCCTCGTGTTCGAAGCCGAGGTGGCGAAGCCCTACACGATCCCGTCGGAGTCGATGGAGCCGACGCTCCTCTGCGGCAAACCGGGGCTCGGGTGCACTGCCCGGTTCTCCGACCGCATCGTCGCCTGCGAGATCTGCAGCCGGTTCGAATCGCCGAAGCGCGGCCAGATCATCGTGTTCAAGGCTCCGGCGCTCGCGGCAACGCGGTGCGGGGCCGCCGGCACCTACGTCAAGCGGCTGATCGGGCTCCCCGGCGAGTCGGTGCACGAGGACGCACACGGATTCATCTGGATCGACGGCCGCAAGCTGGCCGAGCCGTACATCCAGCCGGCACGCCGTCTCCAGGATGTCCAGAACAACCCGAGCTTCCTCAACCGAACCTGGCATGTCCCAAAAGGTGAGTACTTCTTTCTGGGCGACAACCGCGGCGAGTCGTGCGACTCGCGGACGTGGGGCGCCGTGCCGCAGTCGAGCTTGGTCGGGCCGGTGATCCTCACCTACTGGCCGCTAAGTCGCCTCGGCGCGGCGTGACCCGTCGAACGATCTCCTGGAAATGCTCCGACACAGCTTGCTCGCGAATCGGGAACGCTCGTCCAAGCCGGCGTCGTAGCTCGTCGCGTTCCCGATCGTCGAGCAGCGCGGAGAGCGCCCAGCCAACGTATCCGCATTGCCCGCAATCGCCGATCTCGGCGGGTCGCCCTTCGACGACGCTCCGGCGGCTTCCGCACGCAAGGCACTCGACTTCGACGACGGATTTCACACCCGGACTCTCGCGCGTCGGGCAGCGGTGGACGACGGTAGAGAGCCGCGTCTGTTTCCCGGCAAACCCACACGTTGCACGCGAGCATCCGCAGCCGGCCTCTTCGGGTCGGTGGGCCTTGCGTTGCCGGGGCCCTGCAAGGCCCGGCCGGGAGGAACGGCGCCCGGATCTCGGCCGCCGCCGGCCTCAGCTAGAAGAGCTGGTTCTCGCCGCCGAAGATCGCCGATACGGAGTCATCGGCGAAGACGTTCATGATCGTCTCGGCGAGCAGGCCCGACACCGGCAGCACGGTCAGCTTGTCGGGGCGGAGCCGCGGGTTGATCGGAACCGTGTCGGTGACCACGATGCCCTTGATCGCCTCCGTCTCGGCGAACATCTCGAGGGCGCCGTTGCAGAAGACCCCGTGGGTGGCGAAAAGCCACACCTCCGTGGCCCCGTTTTCCTCGAGCGCTGCGACGTTGGCCATCATCGTGCCGCCGGTCATGATCACGTCGTCGCCGATGATCGCCCGCTTGCCGCGAACCCGTCCGGCGATCTCCGTCACCATCGCCACGTCATGAGCCGGGCGGGACTTGTGCATGATCGCGAACTCCGCCTCGATCATCTCGGCGAACCGCTCGGCCTGCTTCGCCCGGCCCGTGTCCGGCGAGACGGAGACGACGCCCTCGCCGACGAGCCCGAGATCGCGGAAGTGGCGCGCGAAGAGCGGCAGCGCCGTCATGTGGTCCACCGGAATCGTGAAGAAACCCTGGATCTGGCCGGCGTGGAGGTCCATCGTCAGGATCCGGTCGGCACCGGCCGTCTGCAGGAAGTCGGCGACGAGCCGCGCTGTGATCGGCTCCCTGGGCTTTGCCTTCCGATCCTGGCGCGCATACGGAAAGAGCGGGATCACCGCGGTGATGCGTTTGGCCGACCCGAGCTTGGCCGCCTGGATCATCTGGAAGAGCTCCATCAAGTTCTGGTCGATTGGATTGCAGCCCGTCTGGACCAGGAAGATGTCCGAGCCGCGAATCGACTCTTCGTAGCGGACGTGCGTCTCGCCGTTCGCAAACGAGGTGGGAGTCATCGCGCCGAGCTCGACACCGAGGTGCTCCGCAATCCGCTGGGCGAGCTCGGGATGAGAGCGGCCGGCGAAGACCATCAGCCGCTTCTGAGGCCCGCGCTCGATCCAGTGCCCGGGTTGAGGAGCAGGCACCGTCATCCCAAGGTCGACCTCGTCGAGCCCGGGAAGAACGAGCTCAGTCGTCTCGCCTGCGCGCTGCATACCCCTCCTTGTTTTCCTGCCGTGCGCGCGCAACCGCGAGCGCGTCTGCTGGGACGTCGTTCGTGATTACCGATCCGGCGGCTATCCAAGCACCGTCTCCGATCTCGACGGGAGCGACGAAGGCATTGTGGATCCCGGTCCTGACGTTCTTCCCGATCCGGGTGCGAGCTTTTGGCATACCCGGCGTATGGGAGTAGTTGGCCGTGATCGCGCCGGCACCGACGTTCGTGCCCGCCCCGATCTCAGCGTCGCCGATATACGACTGGTGCGGCACCTTCGACCGTGGCCCGATGCGTGAGTTCTTGATCTCCACGAAGGTACCCGCCTTCGAATCCGCCTCGAGGATCGTCCCCGGCCGAAGGTAACAGAAAGGACCCACAAGGGCGCCGTTACCGATCTCGGAGTCGACGATGACACTGTGCGTCAGGATCTCGGCCCCGGTAGCGATACGGGTGCGGCCCCGAAGGGACGTGAACGGATGGATCGTCACATCGGGCTCGATCGTGACGTCAGGCTCGATCCAGGTGCTCGCCGGATCGACGATCGTCACCCCGGCCAGCATGTGGCCTCGGTTGATTCGATCCCGTAGCACCGCGGCCGCCTCGGCGAGCTCGACACGGGTATTGACCCCCGCCTCGATCGACTCGGAGGCAATGCGCATGGCCACGGCTCTCCCCGCAGCGACGAGGAGGCCGATCGTGTCGGTGAGGTACAGCTCACCCTGGGCGTTGTGGGGCTCGATCTGCTCGAGTGCCGGCCAGAGATCGGCGGCCCGAAACACGTAGATCGCCGAGTTGGCGATCCGAATCTCGAGCTCATCCTCGCTCGCATCTTTCGCCTCGACGATGCGGGCAAGCGTCCCGTCGGCTCCTCGTACGAGTCTTCCGTAATGCCTCGCGTCGTCGTACTCGATCCCGAGCACGGTCGCCGCGGCGCCACTCTCCAGGTGTGTCTCGACCAGGTCTCCCAGCATCTCGGCGGTCACGAGGACGGCGTCTCCGGCGAGGACCAGGACGTGCTCGGAACGACCCTCGAGCGCCCCTCTCGCGGCATGGACGGCGTCGCCGGTGCCGAGCGGGGTCTCCTGGATCGAAACCTCGAGCCCTTCGAAGTCTCCTGCCGTCGTTGGTGAGGCGACGACGACGATCGGGTCCGCACCGGCATCGCGCGCCGCCAGCGTCACCCAGTCGACCATTCTCCGGCCGAGGAGCGGGTGAAGGTGCTTGGGCACCGCGGAGCGCATCCGCGTTCCGAGGCCGGCGGCAAGGACAACGGCTGCGATCGGAGAGTCGCTCACGTGACTGTCGCTCATCTCACCGGGGAGTTGATGGCTGGGGCGCCAGGATTCGAACCTGGGATCGCGGGACCAAAACCCGCTGCCTTACCGCTTGGCTACGCCCCACTCCTGCCGAGTATAGGCGCGGGCCGCCGCGGCTCCGGCCGGTCGCCTCAGACGCGGTCGCGTTCCAGGAACAGGAAGACGAGCGCCACGACCGCAAGGATCACGATCGCAGTGATCGCCGTCCATTTGGCGATGAAGAGCACGATCGGGACGAGGACCGCCAGTGTCTCCGAGGCGGCGAAGACCCACGTGAGCTGTCGCGCAAGCGGTGACGAGTAACGGCGGGCGACGGTCGCCCAGAACGCGATTGCGACGACGAAGAGCGTGTATAGGACGAGGTGCGGGATCACATGCATCGACGACGAGAAGCCCCTCGATCGCCGCGATCCACAAGCTCAGCCTCAGCCGGTGCTCGCGCAGATAGCGGGCAGGCTTCGAGGCCGCGTGTTCCAGCGCATTTGCCCGCGCTGCCATTACTTCAAGGCTACCACGCTGGCCTCGTGATCCAGGTCATGCCGAGCCGTTCAAGGGCATTCGACGCAGCCTCGGCTGCTTGGAGCTCGGAGAAGAGCCCGTAGACGACAGGGCCCGCTCCGCTCACATCGGCGCGGAACGCGCCGAGCTCTCGGAGCTCGGCGGCGACCGGCGAGGTCGCGAGATCGTTGGGAGGGAGAGCCGCGATGTCCGCCTTCCGCCCGGCTGAGGCAATCGCCGTGATCGCGTCGCGCCGCGCGTCGAATCCCACCGCACCATCGAAGCGCCGGTAGATCTCCCCCGTGGACGGCTTCCGGGCCCCGTGCGGAAGCACGAGGAGCACCGTGTAGTCCTGCGCGAGCTCGAGCGGCGCGAGCCTCGTCCCGTCGCCCGTGCCGAGCTTCGGGCCCGGGTCGAGGAAGAATGGGACATCGGCGCCGATCCTCGCGGCGAGGTTGTGAAGTTCAGTCTCGGCCGGAGGTGGATCGAGCGTGCGACAGGCAAGGCGGATCGCGGTGGCGGCGTCGGAGCTGCCGCCACCGAGGCCTGCGGCAACGGGGATGCGCTTGTCGATCGTGACGCGCCAGCGGGGCTCGACCCCTGCCGCCGCGGCTACGTCGAGGAGCGCTCGGCGGACGATCGTGTCGTCGGCAAAGCCCTCCACTTCAAGCCCGGAGTCGCTGCTCCCGAGGTCGATCTCGTCTGCGAGCTCGAGTCGCTGGTAGATCGTCGCGATCTCGTGGAGACCGTCTGGGCGTGTTGGGCCGACGGCCAGCGCCAGATTGATCTTTGCGTGGGCGAGCGTGGTAGTCACTGCAGCGCCGAGGCGAGCTCGACGAACTCCTTCGGGGCGAGCTCTTCTGCCCGTGCCCGCGCGTTTCGCCCCAGGCCCTCCAGGGCTTGGGCGGCCTGTTCGCGCGACGCGACGCCGGCGAGGGCGAGCGAGTTCGCGAGCGTCTTTCGGCGGTGGGCGAAGCACGCCTCGACGAGGCGCTTGAGTGCGGGTCCCGGGCCGGGTCCCGTCCGGTCGAACGCGACGAGGGCGGACTCGACGTTGGGACGGGGCCGGAACACCTCCCTGGAGACGGGGTGAAAGCCGGCTCGTGTCGTCGCGAGCTGAACGAGGACGGAGACGGCGCCGTAGGCCTTCGTGCTCGGGATGGCGAAGAGGCGGTCGGCCACCTCCCGCTGGACCATCACGCACCATTTTGTGATGACGCGGCATCGTGTCGAGGCTTTCGACGATGAGCGGCGTCGCGATGTTGTACGGCAGGTTCGCAACGAGCTTCCGCGGCGGCGGATTCAGCGTGGCCGGGTCGAGCCTGAGCGCGTCGAGCCAGTGAATCGTTGCGTCCGGGATGCCGTCGAGGGCTGGTGCGAGCGAGCGGTCGATCTCGACGGCGTGGACGTGCGCCACGCGTTGGGCGAGGTAGCGCGTCAGCATGCCGAGCCCGGGCCCGATCTCGAGGACGACATCATCCGTCTCGAGGGCTGCGAGTCGCCCGATGACCTCGAGGATGTTCTCGTCGATGAGGAAGTGCTGGCCGAAGCGTTTCTTCGGAACGACGCTCACAGGTCGAGCGCAGCCGATGCGTTGGCGTCGATCTGTGCGCCGAGCTGCTCGGCGCTCTCGCCCCTGGCCTCCGCGAGGGCTGCCAGGGTGTGGACGACATAGGCCGGCTCGTTCCGCGCGCCGCGGACGGGCTGAGGTGCCAGATAGGGGCTATCGGTCTCCGCGAGGAGCGCCGTGGCTGGGACGGCCTTCGCAGCCTGGCGAAGCTCGCCCGCGTTGGGGTAGGTCACGTTGCCGGCGAAGGAGATGTACCAGCCTCGTTCGAGCGCCGGTGCGAGGAGTGCGGGCGAGGAGAAGCAGTGAAGGATGACGGTGCCGGCGAATCCGACGAGCGCAGAAAGCGTGTCGTCGTCTGCCGCGCGCGTGTGGATCACGACCGGCTTGCCAAGCTCGGCAGCGATCGCGAGCTGGCCGTCGAACAGCCGCCGCTGCGCGTCTCTCGGGGCGTAGTCCCGGAAGTAGTCGAGGCCGGTCTCGCCGACCGCAACGGCGCGCTCGTCTGCAAGCAGCTCTTGCAGCTCGTCCAGCCTGCCGGCGTCGGCTCCGCTCGCCTCGTGGGGATGGATCCCGAGGCTGGCGTACACCCCCGGGTAGCGGTGACTGAGGGCGAGTGCGTCGCGGGCCCCGGCGATCGAGGTGGCGACGGTGACCACGCGGTCGACCCCGGCTGCCGCCGCTCGCTCGAGGACCTCGTCGGCTTCGTCGAGAGCGATGTGCGCGTGGGTGTCGATCACGCGGCCGGGAGCTCGTCTTCGAACTCCGCCGGGTCGAGCTTGCGAAAGAGCGGCCTCGGCGCTTGAAGCACCTGGCCCGGCTGGAGGTTGCTCGGCTGCCAGGCACCCGTCCATGACGCGTAATCGCCGGTCAGGACTTCGTGGCTGCGGCCATCTTCCTCGTCGGTACGCCGAAACTCGAGCGGCCCCGCGAGCCACCCGTCGTAGCCGAGCAACTCGTGAACCGTCTGTGAGGTGTGAGGGAGGAACGGCGTGAAGATCGTCTTGAGGCTGTCGACGGCGGTGAGCGAGACGTAGAGCACCGTCGCTGCTCGCTCCCGGTCGGTCTTGACGAGCGCCCAGGGGGCCGTATCGCTGACGTACTGGTTCACCTCGGACGAGAGCCGCATCGCCTCGCCGAGCGCCGCCCTGAAGCGGCCACGCTCGATCAGCGACCCGACCGAGTCGAACCCTTCGGCGATGGTCGAGAGGAGCGCCGCGTCGGCGGCGGTGAGCTCGCCGGGATCCGGAACCGCGCCGAACGTCCTCTGGGCGTTCGTCAACGTGCGGTTGACGAGGTTGCCCCAGTTCGCGAGGAGCTCGTCGTTGTTGCGCCGGATGAACTCCGCCCAGGTGAAGTCTGTGTCCTGTGTCTCCGGGCTCGCGGCGACGAGGTAGTACCGGAGGGCGTCGGCATCGAAGCGATCGAGGAAGTCGCGCACGTAGATGGAATGCCCGCGGCTCGTCGAGAACTGCTTCCCGTAGTAGGTCAGGTACTCGGTTGCGACCACATTGTGCGGCAGGTCGAGCGGGCCCCTGTTTGCCCCGTAGCTCCCTCCCTCGCCGTACCCGAGGAGCATCGCCGGCCAGATGACGGTATGGAAGACGATGTTGTCCTTGCCCTGGAAGTAGTAGTGCTCGGACTCGGGGTTCTGCCACCACTCGCGCCACGCGTCCGGGTCACCTTTCGCTGCCGCCCACTCGATCGAAGCCGACAGGTAGCCGATGACGGCGTCGAACCACACGTAGATCCGCTTGTTCTCGTCCTCCGAGTAGCCGGGAACCGGGATTCGCACTCCCCAGTCGAGGTCGCGTGTGATCGGCCGCGGACGGATCTCGTCGAGCAGAGCGAGCGAGAAGTTCTTGACGTTCGGCCGCCAGTCGTCGTGTGACTCGATCCAGGCGCGAAGCCGGTCGGCGAACTGGGGAAGATCGAGGAAGAGATGCTTCGTCTGGCGGAACTCCGGCGTCGTTCCGTCGATCTTCGAGCGCGGATTGATCAGGTCGGTCGGGTCGAGTTGGTTGCCGCAGTTGTCGCATTGATCGCCGCGTGCCTCCGCGTATCCGCAAATCGGGCAGGTGCCTTCGATGTAACGGTCGGGAAGCGTGTGCCCGGTGATCGGCGAGAACGAGACGAGCATTTCGCGTTCGACGATCGCGCCGTGCTCGTACAGGGTGCGGAAGAGATCCTGGGTGACCCGCTCATGGTTGAGCGTCGTCGTCCGCGAAAACAGGTCGTAGGAGAGGCCGAGGCGCTGGAAGTCCTCCCGGAAGGACTGGTTGTAGTAGTCGGCAACCTCACCGTAGGACTTCCCTTCCCGGTCTGCGGCCACCATCACCGGCGTGCCGTGCTCGTCCGTCCCGCTCACCATCAGAACGTCGTTTCCCTTCAGACGGTGGTAGCGGGCGAATACGTCGGACGGAACTCCGAACCCCGCCACGTGGCCAAGGTGCCGGTGCCCGGCCGCATATGGCCACGCCGGCGCGACCAGAATCTTCTTCGGGTTCGGAGACACAGGGTTCGAGGTCACAGGGTTCGAGGTCACAGGGTTCGAGGACACGGGGTTCGAGGACACGGGGTTCGAGGACAGAGGTCTGGGGGCGACGCCCTTCGACGTCGTCGTTCTCCATGATAGGAGCGGCCTTCGCTGCCCCCGCGATTCGGTAGCCGACGCCGAGAAGGGCTAGGGCAGCCGCGGACAGGATCGCGACCAGCCACCTGAGCATTCCCTGCTCGTGCCGAGGTTGGCGGATAGATGTCCTGGGGCCGGAACGACGAGCGACAAGGGGGTGCGTCGGGGGGTTTGGAACCGCACGCGGGAGCTCGGTTGCGGCGATGGCGGCCGTGGCGATTGCCACCACGGCGGCCTCGGCGCGTCGCCCACTCCGCAGGGCATGGCCGATCATCCCGCCGTCCCTCGGTGGCGAGCGGTGGGAGGCAGCGGGCACGTTCGCCGGCTGCTTGGGGGCATCCGAAGGTTGGTTGGTACGAACGGCGGCTACGGGTTGGGGTGCGGGCGATACCGGCGGAGGCGCGGATGCGGGAGGGCCCGACTGGACCGCTCCTGTGGTCGTAGTTGGCACGGGTTGTGACGCCGGGCGTGACGCGGTCACCTCGACGGGCCGGGGAGCCGATGCGGTCTGACCGCGGCGATCGGTTGCTGCTCCGGGTTCGGTCGCCTTCGCGTCCGGACGGACCTGAGCACTCGGAGCCCCGGCATCGACCTTGGAGACACTCGGAGGGCTGGGTGCGACCGGAAGATCGTCGCTCGCCGGCGTTGGCTTGGCCCGTGCCGTCAGGTTTTCAACCCGGGCCGCGGGTGCGGTAGCGGCCGCCGCGCGCGCGCCGGTTGCCGAGAGGCTCGCCGCCGGCATCTGGGCTTGCCCGGTGACGGCCGAGTCTGAGCCGGCAGTTGCTGGAATGCCTTGGTCGGGCACCTCCGGCGGTGGAGGCGTTGCTGACGGCACGAGAGTGCTCGGCTGAGCCGGCGTGGCACTTGCGGGAGCCACCACCGCGGGCGCGATCGCAGCCGGTGATGCAGCGGACCCTCCCGACGTTGCAGAGTCCGGCTCGGAGGAGGGCACCGATCCGGTGGCCTCCTCCCCGCCCGCGACTGTGTCGCTCACGGGCTCCGCGGTACGAGCAGGCAGGAGCGTGAGGGGATCGACGTATCCCTGGTCTTCGCCGGCGTATCGAATGCCCAGCTGGACATACTGACCGGCCGCCTCCGGGTCGCCGCTTGGGCCGATCGTCCCGATGCCGTCGCCCTCGGCGACCGACGCGCCCTTCGCCACCGCGATCGAGCCCAGCTGCGTGAGCGTCACGGACCAGCCGTCGGACGTGAGGATGGTCACAGCTTTGCCGCTCCCGGGCACCGTCCCTGCGAACGTGATCGTCCCGGCAGCCGGAGCGACGACCGATTCGCCGGCGTTGCCACCTACATCGATGCCTCGATGCTGGCCGGCCGCGTACGGCGTGCTCGGATCGAACGAAAATGGGACGAGGACGGGCCCACTCGACGGCCAGGTCCACGCACGCGCGGGAGCCGCCAGAACGAGCCCGATTGCAAGAACGAGCAGGAACCTCCGCATCGGGACCACCCCTTCACCGGTAAGACCTCAGCCCCACCGATGGATCTCCGGCGAGGCCTCAGCGCTGTTGTCGTCGTCTCGTCCTCAGGACCGTCTTCGCGACCGGGATCGTCTGTCCGTTGCCAGCTCTGAGAACGTGTGTTCGAAGAACATAGGTCGTCGGCGGTTCGTTGTCAATCCTGATTACAGACTTGACACAGAGATTTGACACTTGCTCGGCGCGTGCCTCCTGTTCGCGCTCCGGCCGGCATACGACCTGGGCGGCCCCGGCTTACGCCTGCACTAGCGCCGCGGTTGTCTCAGAGGGACGAGCGGTAGAGCTCGTTGCGAGGGACGCCCGTCAGACCGCTGACGACCTCTGCGGCAACCTTCCGGGGTGTTCCTGCCGCGACGAGCAGATCGACGGCATGCCGGGCCGCGGCCGACGCCTCCTCGTCCGCAGCGGCCGTCGAGTCGGGCCCGACCACGACTGTGATCTCGCCCTTCGGCGGCTCGGCGAAGCGCGCCGCGACCTCGCAGACCGGGCCACGCACGATCTCCTCGAACCGCTTGGTCAACTCCCGGCAGACGGCAACCTCGCGCTCGGGCGAGACCTGCGGCCAGCGAGCGGAGCGAAGCAGGCAGCCGCCTCGGCGACTCGAAGGCGACCGCCGGCCAGCTCGAGCCCTGCAACTCCCGCCAGAGCGCGTCGAGCTCGGCGCGCGGCGGCGGCAGGAAGCCGAGGAACATGTACCGGTCTGACACGAGCCCGCTTGCCACGAGCGCCGTCTCGACCGCCGAGGGACCCGGAAGCACCGTCACAGGCACCCCGGCCGCCAACGCGGCCCGCACGAGCAGCGCGCCTGGATCGGAGATACCCGGCATTCCAGCGTCGGAGACGAGGGCAACTCTCTCCCCCGCCTCGAGCCTCGGAATCAGCTCGGCGACCCGCCGTGCCTCGTTGTGCTCGTGTGAGGAGACGAGCCGTCGCGGTAATGCCGTGGCGGTCGAGGAGGATTCTCGTGTGGCGGGTGTCCTCGGCGAGCACGACGTCCGCGGAACGAAGCTCATCGAGGACGCGGAGCGTCACGTCGCCGAGAGGTTCCCGATCGGGGTCGCGCAGACCACGAGCGGCATCGGCGCTACACCGCGTCGAGCGCCTCGAAGGCGACGAGGCCGGCTCCGATCAGGCCCGCCTCGGGCGCCGAGCTCGGCGATGCCGAGCCGAGCGCGCTCGGCGCCGGGCTCGAGGGCTTCCCTGATCACGACCTCCCGGGCCGGACCGAGCAGCTGGTCGCCGGCAGCGACACCGAAGCCGCCGCCGATCAGCACGACGTCAGGCCCGAACAGGTTGATGAGCGAGGCGACGGCCATGCCCAGATGCTTGCCGATCTGTGCCAGCGCCGGATGTCGCTGCTCGACGAGATCCTCTCGCGGTCGCGTCGGGGCCGAGCACCTGACGCGCGAGGCGATCCGCAGCATGGCCGGAGCAATAGGACTCGACGTGGCCGTGCCCGGTACACGCGCCCTGGCACGGCTCACCGTCCTCGACGATCACCATGTGCCCTGCCTCCGACCAGCCTCGGTATAGATGGCCGTCGAAGACGAAGCCGCCACCGACGCCGGTGCCGAGGGCGAGCATGACGAGATTGTCCGGTGCCCCGACCCGCTCCGTACACGTGCTCGGCGAGTGCGGCAGCGCTGCCGTCGTTGATCACGTTCACCGGCATACCGATCCGCTCTCTCATCACTTCGGCGAGGCGGACGTTGTGGAGGCGCGCATTCACGGCCCCGAAGGCGACGCCCGTTCCGGGATCGATGCGCGCCGGAACGCCAAATCCCACCGCCCCTGATTTCGTCGGAACGCAGCTGCTCGACCATCGCCACGAGCGCGTCCAGGAGCGCCTCCTGCGATTCGTCCGGAGTCTCCCGCTCGACCAGGTCGTCGATCCGCCCGGAACGGTCGAGGATGCCGGCGAGGATCTTCGTGCCTCCGAGGTCGATACCGATCACGCGCGTGCCGGTCATGTCAGGCCGGTACCCTACTTCGCCGGATGGCGCAGGACGACAAGCCTTATCGCGTCTATCGAGGCGGACGGGTCAAGGGCAAGGTTCCTGCGGTGCCCGGCGCGACGACGGGCAAGCCGAAGCGGCCCGTTGCGAGCAAGCCCGGCAAGCGGCGGAGGCTGCACCGCCCGGGCCTTCCCGGGCGCGGATCGTGGAAGCACCTACGTTGATCGTGCTCCTCGTTCTCGTCGTGCTCGTGATCGTCTGGGGCGTCACCGGCTTCCTCGCGTTCCAGCACGGCGTCTCGGCAGCGAACAAGCGATTCGATCGCGACCGCGGAGCGCGGGCCGCGCTCTCGAAGAGCAACGGCTTCCTGCTGACGCACGCCACGACGATCCTGCTGATCGGGACCGATAGCTCGACAGTGTCAGGCCGAAGCGGCGACCGCCACGCAGACTCGCTGATGATCATCAGGACCGATCCGTCCCATCACCGCCTCGCTTACCTTTCGATCCCGCGCGATCTGCTCGTTCCGATCCCGGGCGTCGGCAGCACGAAGATCAATGCGTCCTATCAGTACGGCGGCGCCGCCCTCGCGATCGAGACCGTCCGGCAGTTCACCGGGATCCCGATCGACCACGTCGTCGAGGTCGACTTCAACAGCTTCAAGAACCTGATCGACGCGGAGGGAGGCATTACGGTCGATGTCCCCGAGGCGATCCTGTCGAACCGCTTCGATTGCCCCTACAAGACAGAGGCGCGTTGTCTCGAATGGAAGGGGTGGCGGTTCCGGCGGGGCACTCAGCACATGGACGGCGAGCAGGCCCTGATCTATTCGCGGGTGCGCGAGAACCAGCTGAACCCGGGCGATAACGACCTCACCCGCGGTGCCCGGCAGCAGGCCGTCACGCAGGCGGCGACGGCAAAGCTGACCTCGCTGACGACGCTGATCGGCCTTCCCTTCCACGGCAAGGACCTGATGAGCCCGCTCACGACGGATCTGTCGACCGCACAGATGACCGAGCTCGGCTGGGTGAAGTTCCGCTCGTCCGGCTCCCACGCCCTCTACTGCCGGCTCGGCGGCGACGCGACCAGCGCCGGCGGCGCCTCGGTGATCATTCCCTCCGAGGACAACCGCAGCGTGATCGCAATGTGGGACGGCCTCTCGGCAGCCCAGCCGCCGACGACGACCTACGGGCCCGGTTGCGTGACCGGCCACCCGATCACGTCCAGCTAAACCTCCAGCCGGCTACGTGTCGCCGCTCGACCCCGACTTCTTCGAGTCGGAGGGCTTGTCCTTGCCCTTGCTCTCGCCGGAAGAAGAGCCGGACGACGACGAGTCGGACGAGCCCGAGCCGGATGAGTCGGAGCCCGATGACCCGGAGTCGGACGAGCCAGAATCGGACGAGCCAGAATCCTTGCCGCCCTTGCGGCCGCCGCGCCCGTAGTCGGTCGAGTAGAAGCCCGAGCCTTTGTAGTGAACGGCCACCGGATACAGCACCGTCTCGAGCGGGCCGGCACCGCAGACCTCGCAGACCTCGGGGCCCGGCTCGGTCATGCCGTGGAACACCTCGAATAGATGACCGTTGGGGCACCTGTACTCGTAGGTCGGCATGGACGGGCAACGGTACCAGGGTCGATCGTCGATCCCGCTCCAAGCGGCTCTCACAAGCCGAGCACGAGGTCGCCGAAGCGCCCTCGACACGCACTCTGCGTCGTCCTCGATCGCGCCGATAGCGCTCGTATCGGCGCCCTGTGTCCGCTTAAGAGCTTCGTCTAACAACGTGCGTCCCGGTGGCACACGCACCGAGCTCGCCCGGACGACGAGTGGCATGTCGCCGGAGCTTCTCGGCGTGTCACTCTGCGGGGCAAATCCCGGTCTCGGAACCAGCCGGGGCCGGATCAGCCGGCCTCGGGTGCGGCGCCGCCCGCGGCTGCCTCGCCGTAGCCGTAGCCCTCGAGCTCGACGATCTCGCGGAAGCACGGGGCATCCTCGAACGCGCCGAGCCCGGCGGCGGCGCGAGACCGATGCGACGACCTCCTCAGGCGCCGAACGGTCGCAATGGTGCCGGCGGCACCGATCAAGCCGCCGAGCGCGAACGAGCGCACGGGGCTGCTCGGTCCGAACGGCCGCCACCCCTTCCTCTCATCCATGACAGCATCGTACGCATGGAGCTCGTCTCGCTTGGCGACCTGATCCTCGACGTGATCGTCGGTCTGGATGGGCCGCTCATCCACGGTGACGACCGGCCCGCGACGACACGTGTGGGAGCGGGCGGCCAGGCCGCGAACGTCGCGGCCTGGGCCGCTTGCCTCGGCGCGCGTTCGCGCTACGTGGGGAAGCGTGGCGCCGATGCGGCGGGTGAGCTCGCCGCGGCCGAGCTTCGAGCCGCCGGGGTCGAGGTGGCCGGGCCCGTGGACGGGCGCAACGGGGTCGTGGTGTCGATCGCCGCAGACGGTGAGCGCTCGATGGCCTCGGATCGTGGCTCGGCAACAGAGCTTCGACCCGATGAGCTCGAGGCGGCCTGGTTCGCATGCGATCGACTGCATGTCTCGGGATACGCGCTGCTTTGTGAGCCCGTCGCGCTCGCAGCGCTGCGAGCGGTCGAGCTCGGCCGCGCTGCCGGCGCATCGGTCTCGATCGACCTCTCCGCGTGGACGCTCATCGACGACGCCTTCCGCGCGCGAGTCCGGGCGTGCGCGCCCGACACGGTGTTCGCGGCAGAGCGCGAGCACGAGGCCTTTGGCCCACTCGCGACCCGATGGGTGATCAAGCGGGGCGCAGCGGGGGTTAGCCTGGACGGGATGGATTACCCGGCGATCCCAGGGGACGTTCTCGACTCCACCGGAGCCGGAGACGCTTTTGCAGCGGGTTACCTCGTCGGCGGGGTCGAGCTTGGCCTCCAGACGGCTGCCCGTTGCTGCGCGAAGCTCGGAGCGATGCCGTGATGCGCATCGCCGAGGCGGTGGCCGACGCGCTCGCCACGGGCCGCGGCGTCGTCGCGCTCGAGACGACGCTCGTCGCCCACGGGTTTCCACCCGGCGAAGGCGTCGAGGTCGGGCTTGCCGCCGAACAGGCCGTCCGGGACGGCGGCTCGATCCCGGCCACGATCGGCGTTCTCGACGGTGAGCTCGTGATCGGCCTCGGGGAGGCAGAGCTCGCCCGCTTCGACGCGTCGGCGCGCAAGGCGGGGCCTCGCGATCTGGCTGCGGCGATGGTGCAATCGGCGCTCGCGGCAACGACCGTGGGCGGCACTCTCGCCGTGTGCCGCAAGGCCGGTATCCGCTTCATGGCCACGGGCGGCCTCGGCGGCGTTCACCGTGGCTGGCCGCAACCGCCGGACGTCTCGGCCGATCTCGACGCGCTGGCGCGGACGCCGGCGCTCGTGATCTCGTCGGGGGTCAAGTCGCTCCTCGATGTGCCTGCAACGGCGGAGCTGCTCGAGACGCTCGGGGTGCCGGTGCTCGGCTGGCGCACCGACGAGCTGCCGCTCTTCTATGCCGCACGCGGCGGCCCGCCGGTGTCGGCACGCGTCGGGGACGCCGGGGAGGCCGCGCGGATCGCGGCGGCCCACTGGGAGCTCGGCGGCGGCGGGCTCCTGCTCGGCCGCCCTCCCGATGAGAGCCTCGACGACGTCGAGCCCCTGATCCAGTCGGCACTGGCCGAGGCGGAGCGCAAGGGCGTGCACGGCCAGGCGATGACGCCCTTCGTGCTCGCGTACCTCCACCGCGAGAGCGGCGGCCGTACGCTGCGCGCCAATCGCGAGCTGATCATCGGGAACGCACGGCTCGCGGGCGAGATCGCCTCAGCCGCGTAGAAGCTCCAAAGAGCCGATTGCAGAATGAAGTCTGGTGTCGGTCGGCCACGCTGGGCGCGCGAGCCTGCGTCCTCAGCCGCCCCAATATCGTCTGGATATTGGGGGCTCCCCGTGTTTCCTAAAGACAGTGTCCTTGCCTCGCACCACCCAGAGCGCCCGATCGACGAGCGTCATCCTGCAATGAGCTCTAAACGCGTCTCAGAGCCAGACGCCGTCAGCCTGCACGAGCTTCCCGTCCACGTAGAGCCGGCCGCCGGCGCGAAGGTCCTTGACGAGGTCCCAATGGATGTTGCTGATGTTCGTGCCTCCGGTTGAGCCGTAGGAGTTCCCGACCGCGAGGTGGATCGTGCCGTCCATCTTCTCGTCGAACCCGAGGCTCCTCGTGAACCGCTGGATCCCCGGGTTGCAGCCGATCCCGAGCTCGCCCAGCCGCCGTGCGCCCGGGTCGGTGTCGAGGGTTCGGATCAGGAAGTCCTGGCCGGTCGCGGCCGTCGCCTGGACGATCTCGCCTCGTTCGAAGACGAAGCACGCGTCGGTCACCTCTTGGCCGTAGTAGACGGCCGGAAACTCGCAGAACGACACTTGGCCCTCGGCAGAGTCTTCGATCGGCGAGTAGAAGACCTCGCCCCCCGGCATATTGATGTGGCCGTCGTCGATCGAGCCGGAGCGGCCCGCAAGCGAGAGCGTCAGGTCGGTCCGCTCGCCGACGATCCGCACCTCCTCGGCCGCATCGAACCTCGCCGCGATCGACGCCATCCGCGCGGCCTCCGCGTCCCAGTCGAGCAGCACCGCGCCGAACACGAACTCTTCGTACTCGGGAAGCGTCATCCGCGCTTCCTGCGCGGCAGCGTTCGTCGGGTACTCGCAGATCACCCATGGGACCTGCATCGTCATCTGGCGGCGGCGTAGCGGCTCCGAACGCTCTTGCAGGAGCGCCCGCCGCTCTCCCGAGAGCTCCGAGCCTTCTCGGGTGTTCTCCGGCGAGATGATCGTCACGAACGCGTCGCACTCCTCCCAGATGCGAAGGAGCAGCGGGGCGGGCCTGGCGAGCAGATCGAGTGCTGCCTCGCGGGCGAAGGGCCCACCGAGCGTCTCCCAGGTGAGCTGGAGGATCGGGTAGGCGCCCCGCCGGGCGATCTGCTCCTCCACGGCAAGTACGAGGGGTCGGGCAAGCGTGGTGGCGCGCACCAGCACCTGCCAGCCGGGCTGCACACCGATCGAGCGATCAACGAGCAGCCGCGCGTATTCGTCAACCCGAGGGTCCCGCACCGCGCGGGAGTTGTACACCTCGCTTCGGATCGATACAACTGTCCAAATAGGACAATTGCCGCTCGAAGCGAGGATGGGCGGCTCCGATCGGGATCCAGGACTGGGTTCTCGGAGGACGAATCAAAATGAGCGTCCCCATCCCGGGTCTGGGAGCGAGCGGCCGGCATAGCCGCCTCGCAGGCCACGCTGGGTGCCTCTCCGAGAGACGGCCATCCACCCGCGAAGCACCTTTGATCCCGCCGAACCGAGCCGGACGCGAACCGAGCCTCGGTTCAGCTCAGCGGGATCGACGCCGCCGCAAGCTGAGGCCGCGGGCGCCAAGCGCCCGTTGCTTCAGCTCGAGGACGATCCGACCGCCGGGGACGACGCTCAGTTCGATTCGTGCTCTTGGAAGCTCGCGAGGAACTCGCCGATCTCGAGCGCGGGCAGGGTCTCGATCCGCACCGACCCACGTGAGGCCAGCGAGACCGAGATCTTCGCCATGGTCGTGATGTCGGGAGCCTCGACCACGTTCACGAAGTCGAACTCGCCGAGCGTCGCCCACTGGTGAAGCACCCGGGCTCCGAGCTCCTCGATGTCACGGTTCACCTGCAGAAGCCGCTCAGGATTGGCCTTGAGGGTCTGCACTCCCTGCTGCGTCAGCGTCGAGAGGAGGATGTAGGTCGGCATCGCGTCTCCTTCCGTCGGATCGAGGCGAGCGTACTCGCGCCGCCTGGTCTGTGTAGAGCATCGCGCCGCCGAGGTAGAGGAGCGGCGTCAGCACGAGGTCGGCCAGGAAGAGCGCGAGCCGTGCGCTCGTCCCGCTCTGGGTGTGCAAGACGGCGGACAGCGTGATCTCGGCGATGCCCACGACGACGACCAGGGCTGCAAGCGAGCCGAGCGAGTGGACGAAGTCGGCGCCGCCGAGCTCGCGGCCCCGGCGCAGGGCCGCCCGGACGCCGAGCCGCTCCACGAGCGCCGCCGGCACGGCGAGGCCGACGAAAGCGAACCAGGCGATGCCGGGCAGGATGTAGATCGCATCCAGAGCCGGAAACGGAAGGTAGACGAGCGCCGCGACGAGAATCGCCGACCTCGACACGCTCCCTTCCAGCACCACCTGGCAGCCGCGGATATACGCCGCGACGAGAAGCGGAGCTGCCGCCCAGTAGATGAGCGCGGTCGCGAGGACCGACTCGTGGACCCGCGTCTGGTCGACGACGGCAAGTGCCAGCCCGAGCGGGATCACACGCCAGAAGTTGTTTCCGTAGGCGCGGATCGTCTCGCCGATCAGCTGACCTACCGTGCGCACGTCAGGGGGGAGCGGAGGCGGAAGCTCAGGCACCGTGGGCCTCGACCAGTGCCCGCACCGCCGCGGCGAGTGCGTCGAGCGCATCGTCGATGCGCCAGTCGGCACGCTCGTCGTCGAAGCGGTTCGAGATCGCACGGAGCTCGAGCGCCGGGATGCCGGCCTCGGCAGCCGCTCGGAGGACCCCGAAGCCCTCCATCGCCTCGACGTCGCAGTGAGCGTGGCCTCCCCCCAGGTGTGCGCTGGTCGCGATCGGCACGGCGTAGGCACGTGGGAGGCAACTGCCGGCAACGGCGACGAGCTTCTGGTCTGGTTGTGCCCGAACAACGGCCGCGAGCCCGGACGCCGCACCCGCGAGGTCGCAGTAGACCGCCTCGGTTCCAATCACGATCGCCCCCGGCTCGAGCCGGCGGGCCCCCGCGATGCCGACGTTGACGACGGCGTCGGGCTTCGTGTTGCGCAGCGCGCGAGCCGTCGCCAGGGCCGCCTCGACTGGGCCGATCCCGCAGACGAGAGTCTCGACGCCTTCGATCCGGTCGAGCTCGAGCTTGGTCGCAGCGACGACGAGCACGGCAAGGACGCTAGTACCCCTGCCGCCCCACCGTCGCGGGAGCTCGATTCGGGCAGCCGGCGGCCGAGACGACTTCGTGCCAACAGTGCAACAAGTGTGCTCGGCGTCTAGGCGGAGCGCCGTCAATGGTGTATTCACTATTGACAACAAACGAGAGGAGAGTCAGGGATGAAGCTGACGATGATCCGCCCCGTCGCCATCGCGGCGGCGACGCTTGCGACCGCCGCCGGGGTGGCGTTCGCAACCGAAGGCAGCAGCTCCTCGACCGCGGGAGCGTGCGCGCCGCGACTCGAAAGCTGCAAGCCCGCAACGCACGCCGTCCGTGTGGTGAGCACTCGGGGGGCCGGCGGAAGCGCCGTTGAACGGGGGCACTCTCGGCCTGCCGGGCCGGCGGGCCCTCGCGGGCCGGTTGGGCCGACAGGTCGCACCGGGCCGACAGGCCTCACTGGGCCCACTGGGCACACGGGTCTCACTGGGCCAACAGGTCTCACTGGGCCAACAGGTCTAACCGGGCAGACGGGTCGAACGGGACCGACAGGACCAACCGGGCCCGCAGGCCTCCCGGGCGCTGTCGGTCCTGCAGGCGGAACGGGGCCGAGGGGCGCCACGGGAGCGGCCGGCTCGCAAGGCGCAGTGGGTCTCGCAGGTGCCGCCGGGCCCGAGGGACCGCAGGGAGCCCGCGGCGAGGCGGGGACTCGCGGGGAGCAGGGCCAGGCAGGAGCTCCGGGCATCTCGGGGGCTCAGGGGCTCCCGGGACTGCCGGGGTCGGTCGGACCGCGGGGCGCCACGGGCGCGACCGGCCAGCCGGGCCCGGCGGGCCTCACGGGACCAGCGGGCTCACGGGGCACGACCGGCCCCGCGGGCGCACGCGGGCCCATCGGCCAACAAGGCGAGCCAGGCCCGAAGGGCGCACCAGGCACAACGCTTGGGTCGCTCGACGCTCTCGGCGGCATCCCGTGCAACGGCACCGGCGTCGTGCACCTCGCGTATGACGCGTCGGGAGCCGTCGGGCTCAGCTGTACGCCCGGCACGGTGCCGGAGGTCGTCGCGGCGGTACGAATCAACGAGGTTCAGACGGGAACGAGCTCGTCGGCGGCCGACGAGTTCATCGAGCTTTCGAACACCGGCAGCGCGTCCGTCGATGTCTCGGGCTGGAAGGTCGTCTACCGCTCGGCGACGGGGACCGCCGATACGACGCTCGTCACGATTCCGCAGTCGACGACGCTTGCGCCAGGCGGGTTCTACCTCGTCGGCGGGAGCGCGTACGCAGGAGCGGCTACCGCCCAGCAGTCGTTCTCGACGGGCCTCGCCTCAACCGGCGGCGCTGCAGGCCTCCGGGACTCCGACGGGAACCTCGTCGATGCGGCGGGCTGGGGTACCGCGACGAACGCTCTGGTCGAGGGATCGCCGGCCGCAGCGCCGCCGGCCACCGCTTCGCCGGGGTCGAGCCTCGGTCGGGCCCCCGACGGCCACGACACGAACGACAACGCGGCCGACTTCACCGTGTCATCGAACGCGACTCCGGGATCGGCCAACCGGTGAGTCGCCGGCCGTGCTTGTGATTGGATCCCGCCATGACTCATGCCGTCGCCCACGCAAGCGACCACACGTGGGACGAGCGCCCCGCAGTGGGGAGCGAGGAGCCGCGCCGTTCGACCGATATCACGACCTCGGCCGAGCTCACCGAGTCTCGGGCGCGGATCTGGCGGATCCCTCCGCATGGACGCGGGCGCCGCCATATCGAGGGGAGCCAGGAAGAGGTCTTCGTCGTGCTCTCGGGCACCCTCACCCTGCTCGTCGGGGAGCCGCCCGAGCGGTTCGATCTCGAGCCGCAGAGCGTCGCGTCGGTCAAGCCGGGCAGCCCGCTGCAGCTCAGGAACGAGGGCGAGGAGGAGCTTGTGATCTTCGCGTACGGCGCACCTCCCGTCGCCGGCCAGGCAGAGCTGCTCGACGACATCGCGCTCTAGAGCTCGCGACGACACCGGGGCCGGGGCAGGCGTTCCCCGTCCTCGACGAGCCGCCTTCCATTGACAGCTCGCTCCTGGGCGGCTCCCCCGGGGAGCCGCCCAGGAGCTCGTACAGAACAAGCTCGCGCTCACTGGTGTGATGGGCGGGCGCGAAGCGTTCTGGCTCGAGCCGGAGGCCAATCCGGGGGGCGCCGGGGACGACGCTCATTTTGATTCGTGCTCTAAATGCGGGGTCCTAGCAGTGCACGCACCCATCGCGCCCAGCCAGCAGGGAGTCATTCCGTTAGAGCTTCTTAGACGACGGCGGCCTGCGGCGTCTCCAGCCGCGTAAAGACGAGGTCGCCGTTCTGGGCGTCGACGAGGATCGTGTCGCCGGCGACGAAGCTCGCCTTCGAGCAGCCGCACCGCGAGCGGGTTCTCGAGCAGCCGCTGGATCGCGCGCTTCAGCGGCCGCGCGCCATAGGCCGGATCCCAGCCCGCGTCGCCGATCGCCGCCTTCGCGTCGGCCGTGAGCTCGAGCCCGAGCTCGCGCTGAGCGAGCCTGCCGCGAAGCCGTTCGAGCTGAAGCTCGACGATCTCGCCGAGCTGCTCGCGTGAGAGCGGCTTGAACTCGACGATCTCGTCGATCCGGTTCAGGAACTCCGGCCGGAAGTGCTCGCGCATCGCCTCGGCGCTGCGGATGTTCGAGGTCATGATCAGCACGGTGTTGCGGAAGTCGACCGTGCGGCCCTGGCCGTCGGTCAGCCGGCCGTCGTCGAGCACCTGCAGCAGCACGTCGAAGACCTCGGCGTGCGCCTTCTCGATCTCGTCGAGCAGCACGACCGAGTAGGGCCGCCGCCGAACCGCCTCGGTCAGCTGGCCGCCCTCGTCGTAGCCGACATAGCCGGGCGGCGCGCCGACCAGCCGCGAGACCGTGTGGCGCTCCTGGTACTCGCTCATGTCGATGCCGCACCATCGCGTGCTCGTCGTCGAACATGAACTCGGCGAGCGCGCGGGCGAGCTCGGTCTTGCCGACCCCGGTCGGGCCGAGGAAGACGAACGAGCCGATCGGCCGGTTCGGGATCCTGCAGGCCCGTGCGGGCGCGGCGAAGCGCGTTCGCGACCGCCGCGACCGCCTCGTCCTGCCCGATCACGCGGCCGTGCAGCCGCTCCTCCATGTGGATCAGCTTCTCGGTCTCGCCCTCGAGCAGCCGATCGAGCCGGGATGCCCGTCCAGCGCGCCGACGACGCGGGCGATGTCGTCCTCGTCGACCTCCTCCTTGACCATCGGGTTCTCGGGGCCCTTCCGCTCCGCGAGCTCCCGCTCGAGCGCGGGGATCTCGCCGTAGCGGATCTCCGCGACGCGCTGGAGGTTCCCGTCGCGCTCGGCGCGCTCGGCCTCCATTCGCAGCTCGTCGAGGCGGCGAGTCGCCTCCTTGATCTTCTCGAGCGCCTCGCTTCTCCTTCGCCCAGCGCGCGGCGAGCGCGTCGCGCTCCTCCTTCGCCTCGGCGAGCGCGCGCTCGATCGGCTCGCGAACCGGCTTCGACTCCTTCGCCATCGCCGCGAGCTCGATCTCGAGCTGCATCACGCGGCGGTTCGCCTCGTCGAGCTCGATCGGCGAGGAGTCGATCTCCATGCGCAGGCGCGACGCCGCCTCGTCGACGAGGTCGATCGCCTTGTCGGGCAGGAAGCGGTCGGCGATGTAGCGGTGCGAGAGCACCGCGGCAGCGACGAGCGCGGCGTCGCGGATGCGGACGCCGTGATGGGCCTCGTAGCGTTCCTTGAGACCGCGAAGGATCGCGATCGTGTCCTCGACCGAGGGCTCGTCGACGAACACCGGGCGCGAACCGCCGCTCGAGCGCCGCGTCCTTCTCGATGTGCTTGCGATACTCGTCGAGGGTCGTTGCACCGACGCAGCGCAGCTCGCCCCGCGCGAGCATCGGCTTGAGCAGGTTCGCCGCGTCGACCGCGCCCTCGGCGGCGCCGGCGCCGACGATCGTGTGCAGCTCGTCGATGAAGAGGATGACCCGGCCCTCGCTCGCCTTGATCTCCGTGAGCACCGCCTTCAGCCGCTCCTCGAACTCGCCGCGGTACTTCGCGCCGGCGAGGAGCGCACCCGATGTCGAGCGCCCAGACGCGGCGGTCCTGCAGACCGTCGGGCACGTCGCGCGCGACGATCCGCTGCGCGAGCCCCTCGGCGATCGCGGTCTTCCCCACCCCCGGCTCGCCGATCAGGACCGGGTTGTTCTTCGTGCGGCGCGAGAGGATCTGGATCACGCGGCGGATCTCCTCGTCGCGGCCGATCACGGGGTCGAGCTTGCCCGGCCTCCGCGGCCTCGGTCAGGTCGCGCCCGAACTTCGCGAGCGCCTGATAGCTGCCCTCCGGATCCTGCGAGGTCACGCGCTGGCCTCCCCGGACCTGCTTGATCCAGGCGAGGATCTCCTCGCGCGGCACCGGCTCGAGCGCCAGGAACAGGTGCTCGGTCGAGACGTAGTCGTCCTCGAGCTTCGCGCGCTCTGCGATCGGCCGCGTCGAGAACCTGCTCGAGCGAGCTCGAGATCCGCGGCTGGTTGTTCGCGGCGCCGCTTGCCGACGGGACGCGAGGCGAGCTTCTGCCTCGGCCTCCGCGCGCAAGCCCTGCCAGTCGGTGAAGAGGTCCTGGTCGAGCAGCGCGAGCAGCAGGTGCTCGGGGTAGATCTCCGGGTTGCCGCGGCGGCGCGCGAGCTCCTGCGCCGCGGCGACCGCCTCCTGCCCCTTGATCGTCAGCCTTGGAAATCCACGTGTCGATCACCCCTCGTCGTTCCGTGTCGTTGCACCCGTCCTCGACCCACGCTTCCTAGTTCGCGCCTTGCCGGCGGCTGCGGCGGCCGGTAGACGACGAGGTCGCGGCGGTACTGGCGGTGCACCTCCTCGATCGGCGTCCCGCATCTCGCGCTCCATCCGGTCGAGCCGTCGGCGCATCCGCGCGAGCTCGTCCTCGAGGTGCAGCACGCGCTCGACGCCCGCCAGGTTGAGCCCGATCTCGGTCGTCAGCCGCTGGATCAGCTGCAGCCGCGCAACGTCCTCGTCGGAGTAGAGCCGCGTGTTGCCTGCCGTCCGCTTCGGCCGCACGAGCCCCCGCTGCTCGTAGATGCGGAGCGTCTGCGGGTGCATGCCGACAAGCTCGGCGGCGACCGAGATCATGTAGCGGGGATGGCTGCTCGCCGGCTCGGCCGCTCCATCGCAGCCGAGAGCCAGCCTCTCGCGCGGAGTTGGCGCGGGTTGACGCGGCCTTCTCGTAGCCCTCGAGCGCCTCACGCTCGGCCTTGCTCAGCTTCGCCGGCACGTTGATCGCGCACGCCGGGCGAGCAGGTCGCCGCTTGCCCGAGCCCTTCAGCTTCGGCGAGCCGTGGCCCTTGACGCGCAGCAGCTTGCCGTCCTGGGAGCCGGACGGCACCTTCAGCGAGACGCGCCCGTCGGGGGTCGGGATCTCGACGGTCGCGCCGAGCGCGGCCTCGCCGAAGGTGACCGGCACGTCGAGGACGAGGTCGTCGCCGCGGCGCTCGTAGAGCTTCGAGGGCTCGACGCGCGTGACGACGTAGAGGTCGCCGGCAGGAGCGCCGCCCCAGCCCGCCTCGCCCTTGCCCTTGAGCTTGATCTTCGTGCCGTCCTTGACGCCGGCCGGGATCCGGACGCGTGAAGCGCTTGGTGCGCCGCTCGCGGCCCGAGCCGTGGCAGGTCGGGCACGGCGTCTCGACGACCGTGCCGTTGCCACGGCAGGTCGGGCACGGCTGCTGCAGCGCGAAGAGCCCCTGCGAGGTCGCGACGACACCCGCTGCCGTCGCACTGCGGGCAGCGCTTCGGCGCCGTGCCCGGCGCGGCGCCGGTGCCGTGGCAGGTGTGGCAGGCAAGCTCGAGCGTCACCGGCACGGTCGTCTGGATGCCGCGCAGCGAGTCCTCGAAGGAGACGCGCACCTCGACCTCGACGTCCGTGCCGCGCTGGCCCGCGCGGCTGCTCGGCCTGGCCGCGCCGCGGCCGCCGCCGAAGAGGCCGCCGAAGATGTCGCCGAGGTCGAAGTCGCCGAAGTCGACGTTCGTCGGGCCCGGGCCGGCCGTTGGTGGAGCCGAACGTGTCGTACTGCTTGCGCTTCTCCGCGATCCGAGAGCACGTCGTAGGCCTGCTGGACCTCCTTGAACCTCGCCTCCGCCTCCTCGTCGCCCGGGTTCTTGTCCGGGTGGTACTGGCGGGCGAGCTTGCGGTACGCCTTCTTGATCTCATCCTGAGAGGCGTTCTTGGGAACTCCGAGCGATTCGTAGAGCGAGCTCAGCCACGGCTCGAGCCACCGAGCTCTAGCGCCACCGGCGAGGCGGCTCACGGGCACGCCGCTGCTGACGACGACGCGGGCGGGCCGCAGCACGCGGTCCCGAGCCGGTAGCCCTTCTGCAGCACCTGGATCACGGTGCCCTCGGGCGCCTCGGAGGGCTGCGAGAGCAGCGCCTCCTGCGTGTGCGGATCGAACGGGCCCTCGATCTGGACCTCGACGAGCCCCTCCTGCGCGAGCGCGTCGGCGAGCGCGCGATGCACGAGGCGCACGCCGTCCTCGAGCGCCGCCTCGTCGGCGTAGGCCTGCCGGAGCTGGTCCGGGGCAGGCGAGGCCGCCCCGGCACCCGACGGAACGCATGCGTCGACGCGGCCTCGAGTGCGCGCTCGAGGTCGTCGAGCACCGGGAGCAGCTGCTCTGACGAGCCGCTCGGAGGCGCGCGCGATCAGGTCTCCCTGCTCGCGCGCGACCCGCTTGCGGTAGTTGTCGAACTCGGCCTTCAGCCGCTGGAGCGCGTCGAGGTACTCGTCGCGCTCCTTGCGGACGGCCGCGAGCTCGCTCGACCGCCTCGCCGGTGAGCTGCTCCCAGCCGTCCCGGCGCGGCCGGCGGCTCGCGCCTCGGCTCTCAGGCGGCGCTCGGCTCTCGAGCCGATGCTCGTTCAAGAGGTCTTGGCCTCCTCGCCCTCGTCGACGACCTCGTAGTCGGCGTCCTCGATCACCTCGTCGTCGGATGCGTTCTCGCCGCCGTCCGACGACGGTGCCGACGCGGCAGCCGACGCCTGGGCGTAGATCGCCTCGGCGAGCTTGTCCAGGCCTCCTGGAGCGCGTCGGTCTTGGCCTTGAGCTCGCGCGATGTCGCCCGAGTCGAGCACGCCGCGGAGCTCCATGATGCGGCCCTCGATCGTCGAGGCCTCTGCCTCGTCGAGCTTGTCGCGATGGTCCTTCAGCGACTTCTCGGTCTGGTAGGCGAGCGCCTCGGCCTGGTTGCGCGTGTCGGCGAGCTCGCGCAGCTTCCGCGCCTCGTCGGCGTGCGCCTCGGCGTCCTTGATCATCTGCGGCCACCTCGTCCTCCTTGAGGCCCGAGCCGCCCTCGATCCGGATCTGCTGCTCGTTCGAGGTGCCGAGATCCTTCGCCGAGACGTTGATGATCCCGTTCGCGTCGATGTCGAACGCAACCTCGATCTGCGGCAGGTTCCGCGGCGCCGGCGGGATGCCGACGAGCTGGAACTTGCCGAGCGTCTTGTTGTACATCGCCATCTCGGACTCGCCCTGCAGGACGTGCACCTCGACCGAGGGCTGATTGTCCTCGGCGGTCGTGAACGTCTCCGCCTTGCGGGTCGGGATGGTCGTGTTGCGCTCGATCAGCTTGGTCATCACGCCGCCCTTCGTCTCGATCCCGAGCGAGAGGGGCGTCACGTCGAGCAGGAGGATGTCCTTGACCTCACCGCGAAGCACTCCGCCCTGGACGGCGGCGCCGACGGCGACGACCTCGTCGGGGTTGACGCCCTTGTGGGGCTCCTTGCCGATCAGCTCCTTGACCTTCGCCTGCACCGCCGGCATGCGGGTCATGCCGCCGACGAGCACGACGTGGTCGATCTTCGACGCGTCGAGGCCGGCGTCGGTCAGCGCCTGCTTCGTCGGCCCGACGGTGCGCTCGAGCAGGTCGTGCGTCAGCTCCTCGAGCTTCGCCCGGGTGAGCTGCAGGTCGAGGTGCTTCGGGCCCTTCGGGCGTCGCGGTGATGAAGGGCAGGTTGATCTGCGTCGCCATCGTCGAGCTGAGCTCGATCTTCGCCTTCTCGCCGGCCTCGTACAGGCGCTGGAGCGCCATCGGGTCGGCGGAGAGGTCGATGCCCTGCTCGCGCTTGAACTCCGAGACCATCCAGTCGACGACGGCCTTGTCGAAGTTGTCGCCGCCGAGGTGGTTGTCGCCGTTCGTCGACTTGACCTCGAAGACGCCCTCGCCGAGCTCGAGCACCGACACGTCGAACGTGCCGCCGCCGAGGTCGAAGACGAGGATCGTCTGCTCGGCGCCCTCCTTGTCGAGGCCGTAGGCGAGCGCGGCCGCGGTCGGCTCGTTGATGATCCGGACGACGTTCAGGCCGGCGATCTTGCCGGCGTCCTTCGTCGCCTCACGCTGGGCGTTGTTGAAGTACGCGGGAACCGTGATCACCGCGTCCGACGACCGTCTCGCCGAGGTAGGCCTCAGCGTCGGTCTTCAGCTTCTGCAGGATCATCGCGCTGATCGCAGGCGGCGCGTACTCCTCGCCCCCGGCCTTCACGCGGACATCGTCGTTGGGGCCCTTGACGACCTCGTAGGGGACGATCTTCATCTCCTCCGAGACCTCGTCGAACTTACGGCCCATGAAGCGCTTGATCGAGAAAATCGTGTTCTGTGGGTTCGTGACCTGCTGGCGGCGTGCGGGGGCACCGACGAGCCGCTGACCGTCTTTCGCAAAGCCGACGACGGACGGCGTTGTGCGCCCGCCCTCGGCATTTGAGATCACGGTCGGCTCGCCGCCCTCGAGCACCGCCATGCACGAGTTCGTCGTGCCGAGGTCGATTCCGATCGTCTTCGCCATCTGGGTTTATCTCCTTTTCAGCCGCTCCAAGCCGGAGCGTGGTTCGCAACTGAGAAAATCTAAGTGCCTTTATATCAGATCGCTCACAGCTCGCGGAGCGGCGCCGTGGTCAGCCCGAGGAAGCGGCGAATCCGATCACGATCCCGCCGGCGACGATCGCGATCGCACCGAGCGACGACTCGGCGGCCCAGGCCCTCGGTCCGCCGGAAAACGATCGCGGAGAGACCGATTCCCCAGAGCGACTCGGTCGCGACGAGCGGCGAGACAACCGAGACCCGGCCTCGGAAGTACGCCTCGAAGAGGCAGATGTAGGAGGCGCCGAAGAGAAGCCCGGAGGGAGCGAGCCGGCGCAGCTCGCGGGGCGTCGGCAGGCTCCTCGTGGCGAGCAAAGGCAACAAGGGCTCCTGCAAGCATCGTCGAGGCGGCGACGGCCTCGGGGTTGCCGTGGGCATGGAGGGCCCTGACGACGTTGTCGCGGGTCGCGAAAAGCACGGAGGCAAGCACGCGTAGAGAAGGCCGCGGGCCCGGAAGTGCTCGGGCCGGCCGCGCTCCGCGGCGAGCAGGACCCCGCCGGTCACGATCGCCACGGCACCGAAGACGACAGACGCCTTCACCGGCTCGCCCAGGAAGATGAACGCGATCGTCAGCGCGAAGAGCGGCGCCGAGCCGACGGTGACTGATGTGCGGGACGCCCCGACCTCCCGAATCGACAGGGTGAAGAGCAGCTGCGAAAGGCCCGGCGCGAGCACACCGGCGAGGAAGAACCGCCAGGCATCGTTGTAGTCGTGCCTCGGAAGCGAGGCCACGACCACAACCGTGAGCGAGACGCACAGGGTCGCGAGCGTGGCGCGCATGGTGTCCCCCCCATCCCTGAGTGCGAGGCGAATGGTGACGCTCATCGCCCCGAAGGCCGAAGCCGAGGCGAGCGAGAGCAGAACGACCGTCATGCCGACCGCGGTCCGCGGACCAGCCGGCCGAGGCTCGAGGCCGCCGCCGGCTCGGCAAGCACGATTCCGGCCATGATCGCGAGGCAGCCGAGCCAGCTCGCCGCTCCGAGGCGATCGCCGGCAAGCGAGAAGCCGAAGATCGCTGCCCAGACGGGCTCCAGGGTGAAGACGAGCGCGGTGCGCGTTGCGCTCGTCCGGCTCTGAGCCCAGGTCTGGACGAGGAACCCGAGCGCGCTCGCGAAGATGCCGGTGACAAGGAGCGCTCCCCAGACGGTCCAGCCGTGCGGAACAGCGAGCCTCGGCACCGCGAGCACGCTGAGGCCTCCGAACGCCACGAGCATCTCGACGAGCGTGAAGGCGACCGCGTCGTAGAGCGGGGCGTAGCGCTCCATCAGCACGATCTGCAGCGAGTAGATCGGCCGCCCCCGCAAGCACGAGCAGGTTGCCTTCGACGCCGCCGCCGCGCACCCCGGCGAGCAGGGCCAGCCCGAAGGTCGCGAGCGCCACCCCTCCCCATGCTCCGCGCGAGATCCGCAGCCGGAAGCACGCGAAGGCGAGGACGGGCGTGAGCACGACGTACATCCCGGTGACGAAGCCCGCGCTCGAGACGCACGTGCGCTCGAGGCCGAGCGTCTGGAACGTGTAGCCGGCCGCGAGCAGCGCGCCCGCGAGCGTCGCCGCCCCGAGGCCCGAGCGGCCGAGCCCCGCAGCCGCGAGGCGCCCGGGACGGCAGCGTCAGCGAGGCGATCCCGAACCGGATCGCGAGGAAGGGCAGGATCGGGATAGATCGCGACCGCATCCTTCACCTGGACGAACGTCACGCCCCAGATGGCGGTGACGGCGACAAGGGCGATGAATGCTGGCAACGGAGGGGCGCCGCTCCGTATCGGCCCGGCCATCGGGCCGGGAACCGGCGCCCGACCGGGCAGCGAGCCGTGCGGACGGCTCGGTAGCCTGGACGGGATGTCGCAGGCTATCGACGCGTTTGGCCGGCCGCTCCGCGACCTCCGGATCTCGGTCACGGATCGCTGCAACTTCCGCTGCACCTACTGCATGCCGCGGGACGTGTTCGGGCAGGACTACCGCTTCCTCGAGCGCCGCGAGCTGCTCGACTTCGAGGAGATCACGCGCGTGGCGCGAGCCGCGGCTGCCCTCGGGCGTCCGCAAGCTCCGGCTGACGGGCGGCGAGCCGCTGCTTCGACGCGAGCTCGAGCGCCTCGTCGCGATGCTCGCCGAGCTCGAGGTGGAGGTGACCCTGACCACGAACGCCTCGCTCCTCGCGCAGAAGGCCACGCCGCTGAAGGAGGCAGGCCTCGACCGGGTCACGGTCAGCCTGGACGCGCTCGACGATCCGACCTTTCGCGCCATGAACGACGTCGCCTTCCCGGTGCAGCGCGTGCTCGACGGGATCGAGGCGGCAAGGGCGGCAGGGCTGCCGGTCAAGGTCAACTGCGTTGTCAAGCGAGGCGTCAACGAGGACCAGATCGTCCCGCTGGCCCGCTACTTCCGCGAGATTCCGGTGACACGCTTCGATTCATCGAGTACATGGACGTGGGCGCGACGAACGGCTGGCGCATGGCCGAGGTGATCCCGGCGGCGGAGATCGTCTCGACGATCGACGCCGCCTTCCCGCTGGAGCCGGTCGCTCCCGGATACCTGGGCGAGGTTGCCCGGCGCTATCGGTACCGGGACGGCACCGGCGAGGTCGGGGTGATCGCGTCGGTGACCCAGCCCTTCTGCGGGGACTGCACACGGCTGCGCCTGTCGGCCGAGGGGAAGCTCTTCACCTGCCTGTTCGCCCATCGAGGCGAGCGACGTCCGGAAGCTCGTCCGCAGCGGCGCAACCGACGACGACCTGGCGGCCAGGCTCGCCGAGATCTGGGGGCTTCGGACCGACCGCTACTCGGAGATCCGTTCTGTCGAGACCGCCGAGACCGACGGGTCTTCGAAGGTCGAGATGAGCTACATCGGCGGTTAGAACGCCCGTCCACGTGCTCCGGGCCATCCGGAGGCCCGAAGTAGGATCGTGTCGCTTGGCCGCCCGCGGATCTCCTTTGCTCGCTTTCTCTTCCCGATCCCGCTCGTTCGCGGCCTTCCTGGGCTTCACGATCCTCTCGGCACTCTGGATCGGAATCCACCTCGCCCTGCGACCCGGCGCCCAGTTCGTCGGCGACGGGGCCGACCCGACGTTCGTGATCTGGTCCTTCGCGTGGTGGCCGCACGCGATCCTGCACGGCCTCAACCCGTTCGTGACGAGGGCCGTTTGGGCGCCCGACGGTGTCAACCTCATGTGGGTCGGGTCAGTGCCCGCGCTCTCGATCCTGTTCGCGCCGTTGACGCTCGCGTTCGGGCCGATTGCCGCCTACAACGCCGCGACCATGATCGTGCCGGGCTTCGCGGCCTGGACTGCATTTGCCCTCTGCCGCTTCCTCACCCGTTCCTTCTGGCCCTCGATCGTCGGTGGGTTCCTGTTCGGCTGCTCGGGCTTCGAGCTCCTCCATACCGAATCGAGCCATATCGGACTGACGGGCGCCGGGGCCCTCGTGCCTCTGATCGCGCTTGCGGCGTTGCGATTCGTGAGCGGCGAGATCAGCGGACGCGGGCTCGTCCTTCGTGTCGCGCCACTGGTCGCGCTCGAGCTCCTGCTCTCGACCGAGCTCCTCTTCACGACGGCGCTCGGGCTCGCGGCGGCATTCGGATTCGCGTTCTTGCTGGCACCTGCCTGTCGCCCCAGCCTCGTCCGCCTGCCTCGTTACGTCATCTCCGCGTATGTCCTCGCAGGGATCATCACCGCCCCGTTCGTCTACTACCTCCTCACCGGATTCCAGAAGGGCAGCTTCGCGTCCCCGGCGAGCTTCACCGCCGATCTCCTGACGTTCGTCGCCCCGACCGGAAGCGTCCTCGTCGGCGGAGCAGGTGTCGCCTCGGCAATCACGCGTGCCTTCCCCGGGCTCGCCGCCGAGCCGGAGGCATACGTCGGGCTGCCAACGGTCCTCGTCGTCGCGCTGTACGCCTTCCAGAAACGTCGCGTGCCGGCAGCGAGGCTCGTCGTCGTCCTCTTCGCCTTTGCAGTGGTTGCGACGCTCGGCCCCGACCTGTGGGCCGGCGGAAATCACCTTCTCGCGCTCCCGTGGGGCCATATCGATCGGCTCCCGCTGTTCGACAACATTCTCCCCGTTCGGCTGTCCGTCTACGTCGAGTTGCTCGGCGGGGTTGTCGTCGCCCTCTGGATCTCGGCAACACCACCCGGGCTGATCCGGTGGGCTCTGCCTGTACTGGCGATCCTGCTGGCACTTCCGCGGCCGACGGTGTTCCCCACCACGGACCTTTCGGTCGAGCCGTTCTTCACCGACTCGAGCTACGCAAACTGTCTGGACTCGGGCGAGACGATCTTGCCGCTACCGATCACTGGGCTTGGCGAGTCGATGATCTGGCAGGTGAAGAGCGGGTTCCATTTCAACATCGCAGGGGGCTTCACCGGCCTCTACACTCCCGCCGGCTTCAAGACACCGGCCGGGGTTCATTACGTGACGGACGGCTACCATCTCAGCGCGTACCAGGCACTCGATGTGAAGGAGTTCATCAAGGCAAAGCACGTCGGCGCGGTGGTCGTCGCAGGCAACGAAGCCGACTTCTTCAGCGGCGCGCTCAACCGGCTGGCAACGCCCCAGTCCGTGGGCGGAGTCGTGCTGTACAACTTCGAAAGCGCCCCTCCCTCATGCCTCGGGCCATAGCGTCCGGGGCCGAAGCGGCCGGACGGAGAGCGGCGTGACAGGCACGCTCCCCGACAGCGGTGAGCAGAAGCTCGGGCCCGCCGAGATCCTCGGGTGGGACTCCGAGTTCTGGGGAATGACAGTTGCCCGGGCGGGCGCGGCCACGCTAACGCAACAGGGTTGGGCCGAGCTTGACGCGTGGGCTCGAGCTCGCAGCGTCGACTGCCTCTTTCTCCTGGCCGAGGCCGAGGACCGCGAGACCAGCACGCTCGCCGAGGACGTCGGCTTCCGGCTTGTCGACGTACGGGTCGAGCTCGCGCAGCCGACGGTTGAGCCCGTCGCGCCGGTCAGCGTTCGCCATCACCGCGACTCGGACGTGGAGACCCTCCGCAAGATCGCCCGAAGCAGCCATTCGATCACGCGCTTCTATGCCGATCCGCACTTTCCACGCGAGCGCTGCGACGAGCTCTACGACACCTGGATCGCCAGGAGCTGCGAGGGCTGGGCCGATGCGGTCCTCGTTGCGGAGCACGATGCCGAGCCTTCCGGATACGTGACCTGCCATTTCGACCCATCGGCCCTTCGAGGGTCGATCGGATTGATCGCCGTTACGGAATCGGCCACGAGAAACGGCCTGGGAAAGGCGCTCGTCGACGGCGCCCTTGCGTGGTGTCGCGAGGTCGGGGCGACCGAGGCGACAGTGGTGACTCAGGGAGCGAACATCAGAGCGCAGCGCCTCTTTCAACAATGCGGCTTTCGAACAGCCTCGGTTGGGCTGTGGTTCCACCGGTGGTACGGCCGATGACCGCCTACCGCATCCCGTTCAACCGGGCCGGCCTCGTCGGGGGCGAGCTGCGCCTGGTCGAGCAGGCGATCGAGAACGGGCAGATCGCCGGCGACGGCCCGTTCGGGCGCCGATGCGAAGATCTCCTCGAGAGCGCCCTCGGTGTCGAGCGTGCCCTCCTCACGAGCTCATGCACCCACGCGCTGGAGCTCAGCGCCCTCCTGCTCGACCTCGAGCCTGGTGACGAAGTGATCGTCCCGGCCTTCACGTTCGTGACCTCCGCCGCCGCCTTCGCGCTCCGAGGCGCCCGAATCGTGTTCGCCGACATCCGGCCCGACACGCTCACGATCGACGAGGAAGCCCTTCCGGGCCTCGTGACCGATCGCACCCGGGCGATCGTTTGCGTCCACTATGCCGGAGTCGCCTGCGAGCTCGATGCGATCGCTGCCCTCTGCCGCGAGCGCAACCTCGTTCTCATCGAAGACAACGCCCACGGCCTTTTCGCGGAATACCGTGGACGCCCGCTGGGAACGTTCGGGCCACTCGCGACGCAGAGCTTCCACGAGACGAAGAACTTCACGTGTGGAGAAGGTGGCGCGCTGCTCGTCAACGATCCCGCTCTCGTCGATCGGGCGGAGGTGATCCGGGAGAAGGGAACCGATCGAAGCCGCTTCTTTCGTGGGCTCGTCGACAAGTACACGTGGGTCGACCTCGGCTCGAGCTACGTGCTCTCCGAACTGCAAGCCGCGTTTCTCAGCGCCCAACTCGGAGCACGCGAGACCGTTCAGGCAAAGCGCCGGCAGATCTGGAGCACGTACGCGAGCGGGCTGCGCGATTGGGCGGAGCAATCCGGCTCTCGCCTGCCCGTCGTGCCCGCTCACACGAGCCAGAGCTTCCACATGTTCTACGTGCTGCTGCCGTCGCTCGCCGCGCGCTCGAGACTGATCGAGCACCTGCGCGGGAAGGGAATCCTCGCGGTGTTCCATTACCTGCCGCTCAACGTCTCGCCGATGGGCCAGCGCTACGGCGGCCGGGTGGGCCAGTGCCCGGTCACGGAGGACGTGAGCGACCGGCTACTCCGGCTTCCCTTCTACAACGATCTCACGCCCGAAGAGCAAGGCGAGGTCATCGGCGAGATCGCTTCGTTCGAGCTCTGAGAGGCTCCAACACCACGAGCACGAGGTCGCCGGAGACACCTCGGCACGGCTCGCCCGGGCGACGAGTGGCATCTTGTCAGACCTTCGGAGTCTGCTCAGCCCGTGGGTTCGCCGTTCCGCGGCAGCCCGTCGAGCGTGGAGCGGATCGCGTAAGGCGGCTGGTCCATGACTCGCAGGTGCACCCGAGCCAGATACTCGCCGATGATGCCCAGCGTCAGCAGTTGGGCTCCCGAGAACACGGCGATCAACGATGCGAGGAACGGGAATCCCGGCACCGCATCGCCGTCGACGAAGTAGCGCACGACGACCGAGACGATCACACAAAGACCCCCGAACGTAAACGCGATTCCAATCAGCGTCGCAGCGCGCAAAGGCCGGGTCGTGTACCCGGTCAGGACGTTGAGCGCGTAGGACGCGAGTCGCCCGAGCGTGTAGCTCGACTTCCCGGCCGCACGCGGATCGTGGCGTACCGGCACGTAGGTGAACCTGTTCGTGCCCCAGCCGAGCAGCGCATCGATAGAGACATGAGGACCGTGGAAGTCCGCGAAGGCATCCCGTAGTTCGGTTCGAAAGGCGCGGAACGCACTCACGTTGGATGCGGCGTCGCCTCCGATCGCAACCTTGAGCGACCACTTCGTGAGCTTCGTTGCCAGCCCGCGAACGATTCCATGCTGCCGTTCGTTCGCACTTCCGTACACGACGTCGTAGCCCTCGTCGAGTTTTGCGAGTAGCGTCGCGATCTCCTCCGGTGGATTCTGGAGGTCGTCGTCGATCGTGACGATCGTTCCGCCCCGGGCAGCCCTGATCCCCGCCAGCAGAGCGTTGTGTTGCCCGTAGTTGCGGGCCAGATCGATGCCTCGCACGCGCGGGTCACGTCGGCCGGCGGCAACGATTGCAGCCCAGCTCGAATCCGCGCTCCCATCGTTCACGAGCACGACCTCGTAGTCCTCGCCTGCGAGCGCGCCCGCGATGCGCTCGACCAGGGCGTCGAGCGTCTCGGACGCGTTGTACACCGGCACGACCACCGACAACCTCGCCTGCTCGCCCGGCACAGTGTCGAATGATAGGGATGCCGTCGGGGCCTACTCCGTCGACGGGCGAGGTTGACATCATCATCCCGGTGCGGCCGCACCGGCTCATCGGGAACGCGCCCCGCGGAGGGCTGACGAGCCTCGCCGCGCTCGTTCTCTACTGCCTCCTCTCGTTTCTCTACTTCGGGCTCCCGGTCGTGGCGCATCCCACCTCCACCCTGGTCGGGGAGGGCTACGACCCCGGCGTCTACGTGTGGTCGCTCGCCTGGTGGCCGCACGCGATCCTGCACGGCCTCAATCCGTTCTACCCGCACCTCGTGTGGTCGCCGGGCGGCATGAACCTCACGTGGACGGGATCGATTCCGTCGGCGGCCCTGCTCCTCGCTCCGGTGACCCTCCTCGCCGGGCCCGAGGTCGCGTACAACGTCGCGTCGGTGCTCCTGCCGGCGATCGGAGCCTGGTCGGCGTTCGTCCTTTGCCGATACGTGACGCGGCGCATCTGGCCATCGCTTGCGGGCGGATACCTGTTCGGCTTCTCGAGCTACGTGCTGGGCCAGCAGCAAGGTCACTTCGCCCTGATCGCCATCTTCGTGTTCCCGCTCCTGGCCCTCGTTGTCCTGCGGTTTCTGGACGGGCAGATCGGCCCGAGGCGGCTCATCGTCTTCGTCGCGCTCCTGGTCGCGTTCGAGATCGGGATGTCAACGGAGATCGCGTTCACGCTCACGGTCGCCCTCGCAGCCGGGTTCGGCCTCACGTGTGCCTTTGCCCCGGGGCGCCGGCCGCAGATGCGGTCGCTGCTTGCGGCACTCGCGGGCGGTTACGTGCTCGCTGCAATCCTCGTCTCCCCGTTTCTCTACTACGCGCTGTCCGGCTTCCAGACGAGCGCCATCAACGTCGTCAGCGCGTTTCCCGGCGATGTCGCGAACCTGATCGTGCCAACGGGCCTGATCGAGCTGAGCGGCAGCTGGGCCAACACGACCGCCACCCACTTCCTGGGCAACACCGCCGAGGAGGACCTGTACCTGGGCCTCCCCACGCTGCTGATTGCGGTGCTGTTCCTGCGCGAGACCTGGAAGCGGCCCGGGGCGAGGATCCTGGGCGCCGGTCTCGTCATCGCTGTCGTCGCATCCTTCGGCAGCGGGATCTATGTGAGGGGGAATCGGATCGCCGCCGGGCCCTGGGCGCTCGTCCAGCACCTGCCGTTCTTCGACAACGTGATCAGCGCGCGCCTGGCGGCCTACTCTGCTCTGGTCGCGGCGCTGATCGTCGCGTGCTGGGGGGCTTCCGGGAGAATCAGCCCGTTCATACGCGGGTTGCTCGTGGCTCTTGCCGTCGTCTCGCAGGTGCCGAACTCGTTCACGAGGACGCCCTGGAAGGCCCGGCTCGACCTGCCGGCATTCTTCGCCACGAACGGCGCGTACCATCGCTGTCTGAGCCCGGACGACAACGTGCTCGTGCTCTCGTATTTCTCCTACGCGTTGATCTGGCAGGCGAACGACGGCTTCCGTTACCGCCTGGCGGCGCCGTACCTTGCCAGCCAGGCTCCCCCACGGCTCCGGAACAACAAGGTCGTTGCGGCGATCACCGGGGGCTTCGTGCCACAGGGCGGCGGCCGGGCGATCGTGCGGACGGCCCGAGCGATCGGGGCAACCGTAATCGTGATCGAGAACGGCGAGGAGCCCTGGCCGACGCTCGTCTCGCATGTGCTGCAGGCCCGGAGCGTCGGCGGCGTGCTCTTCTACCGGCTCTCCGGCCGGGATCCGGCGGCAGGATGCTCCGCTCAGGCTCCGCCCCGCCGGGCGCTGAGCCACTGAGAAGCTCTGAGCGGGCGCCGGATCGAAGCCTCCGAGCCTCCAGTCATGATCCGCGGGTGCCCACCGACGGACACGAGCGATCGCGGCCCCGAGGTCTGGCCGGGCTCGCTGCCGGGGGTTTCTACCTCGTCAGCTCGTTCCTGTATTTCGGGTTGCACGTCATTGCCCATCCGGATTCCCGCACGATCGGAATGGGGACCGATCCGTATGGGTTCGTCTGGGCCTTTGCCTGGTGGCCGCATGCGATCGGCCACGGCGAGAACCCGTTCACCACTCACTCGATCTGGGCACCCGAAGGGCTGAACCTCGCCTGGACGACGTCCGTCCCGGCGCTCGCGCTCCTGTTCACCCCGCTCACGGTCCTCGCAGGCCCGCTCGTGTCGTTCAACGTCGCGGCGCTGCTGATGCCGGCCGTCGCGGCCTGGGCCGCGTACGTGCTCTGCCAAAGGCTGACCGGCCGGTTCTGGCCGTCGCTCGCAGGCGGCTACCTGTTCGGCTTCTCGAGCTACACGCTGGGACACGAGCAGGGGCACCTCCATCTGACCGCCAGCTTCACGCTGCCCCTGGCGGCCCTGTCGTGCTGGGCTACCTGGACGAGACGATCCGCGCGTCGCGATTCGCCGTCGGCTTCGGCCTCCTGCTCGCCTTCGAGCTCGGCACCTCAACCGAGGTGCTCTTCACCCTGACGCTCGCGATCGTCGTCGCAATCTGCCTCGCTTACGCCTTCGTGCCTGACCGCAGGCCCCGCCTGCGCGCACTCGTGCCTCCACTCGGCGGCGCCTTCCTGCTCGCGGCCGCGGTCGCGTCGCCCTTCCTCTACTACGCGATCACCGGCTTCCAGACGGGAGAGGTGAACCGCACGGGCCTGTTCCCTGGTGACGTGCTCAACCTGATCGTCCCGAGCGAGCTCGAGGCGCTGCGTGAGGGCTGGCAACGCGGGTTGCGCTGCACTTCCGAGGCTACGACTCCGAGAACGTCCTCTACCTGGGCTTCCCGCTCGTGGTCGTGGTCTGCTGGTACCTGCTGCAAGAGCGCAGGCAGGGGACCGGCAGGTTCCTCGCGGCGGCGCTCGCGATCGCTGTCGTCTCCTCGTTCGGAAGCGCCGTCTACCTCGAAGGTCGGCGGATCGGGCCCGGCCCGTGGGCGCTCGTCGGTCACTTCCCTCTGTTCGACAACGTCATCACGCCGCGCCTCGCCGCCTACTCCGCCCTGATCACGAGCGTGATCGCCGCGTTCTGGGGGGCCTCCACCCGAACCCCATGGGCCGTGCGGACGGTGATCCTCACCTTCGCTGCGCTGGCTCTGCTCCCGCGGGCGTTCGACGGCTCGCCGTGGGAGGTCACTTCGCAGACCCCCGCGTTCTTCGCAGCCGAAGGCGCAGCGGCGCGGTGCCTACCGGACGGGGCGAACATCCTCGTTCTCCCGAACGTGTCGGACGCGCTCCTGTGGCAGGCGCGAGCCGGATTCCGCTTCCGCCTCGCCGTCGACGACTTCCAGCCGATCGCACCCGACGGCATCGGCGACCGGGAGGTCGCGATCGACATTCAGAAGAAACGTCGTACCGCCTGGCGGCGGAGCAGCACTCCTTCGCTTTGCACGCGCCAACTCGGTCGGCGAGGTCGTCGTCGATGCGGCGCGGCCGGGCCCGTGGGCGGCCGCCTTGACGCGGGTCGCGCGCCCGACGCGAATCGAAGGAGTGCTGCTCTTCTCCGTTTCGGGACCGAGCCGGCAGCCAAAATGCGGGTGAGAGTGCGAAAACGCATCGCGCCGGGGGCCCCGTCTTGTAAAATGCCCGGCGTGTCGTCGGTCGTATCAGCAGGGCGGCGCATTCTGCCGCGCGGGTGGGGAGACCTCGGACGCCAGATGGCGATCTGGTTCGGCTTCCTACTCGTGTATCAGCTTGCGCGGGCAGCCACGGATCGCGACCCGTCGCGGGCGTTCGCGAACGGCCTGCGCGTCGTCGCATTTCGAGACGGGCATCACGCACCGGATGTACGAGCTCACGTTCGAGCAGTTCGTCGACCAGCGCCACTGGCTTGCCCAGCTCGTCTCGTGGACGTACTGGAACTCCGAGTTCACCGTCGTGGGCCTCGCGCTCCTCTGGATCTATATCCGCCACCACGAGCGCTTCGTCAGGTTCCGCAACTGGATCCTGCTCGCCAACGTGATCGGCCTCTTCGGGTACGTCTTCATGCCGATGGCGCCGCCGCGACTCCTCAACCTGGGCTTCGTCAACAAGCACACCGACGGGCTCGTCCAGCTCGCCGCCAATCCGTATGCCGCGATGCCGAGCCTGCACGCCTGCGACTCGCTGATCGTCGGCATCACGCTCGTCGGTCTCGTCCGTCCCTGGTGGGCAAAGATCTTCTGGGCGTTCTGGCCCGCCTGGGTCTGGTTCGCCGTGATGGCGTCCGGCAACCACTTCTGGCTCGATTGCCTCGCAGGCATGCTGGTGGCGATGGTCTCGATGGTGATCGTGTACCGCTACCACGCGATCGTCGGCTTCCTGGCCCGCCAGGTCGGCTCTCGCACACCGACATCCGCCTGACCCACCTCGGTCTGGCCCCCTGGGAAGGCGTCCGCCTGAACCGCTGCTACGGTCCCGGATCGTGAGCAAGGCCGCGGCAATCAAGCAGGGCTATACCTCTGGGGCCCGCTCGATCGCAGCGCGCTCGATGGGGGGCCTCGCACGCACGAGGATCACGCCGAACGCGCTCACGACCTGCGGAGTCTTGCTGTGCGCGGCAGCATCGGTGGTGGTCCTGTTCGAGAACCATGCCAAGCTTCTCTGCTTCTGGCTCGGCGCCGGCCTCTTCGTCGCCGGCTCGATTCTCGACATCCTCGATGGCGCGCTCGCACGGGCCGGCGGCAAGTCGACCCCGTTCGGCGCCTTCATCGACTCGACCACAGACCGGGTGAGCGAGGGTTTCATGCTCGCGGCGATCGCCTACGTCTTCGCCAGGCACGGACGTGACGCGTTCGTGCTCGTTGCGTTCGCGGCGGTCGCCGGTTCCTTTCTCGTCTCCTACACGAGGGCACGCGCCGAGGCGCTCGGGCTGAAAGGCGACGTCGGCATCGGCTCGCGAGCCGAGCGCGTCGTGGTCATCACCGCCGGTCTCGTGCTGGCCCCGTGGGGTGTCCTTCCGTGGGCAATTGCGCTGCTCGCGATCACCGCCTGGGTGACCGTGCTGCAGCGGATCCTCTCCGTCCGGCGGCAGCTCCTGTCGCGCTCGCGGTAGCGTCCCCGCCGGCGTCGCGTCCCAGCCGCCGCCGGCCGGCGAGCCCCACCGGGCCAGAACCTAAGATCGGTCGCGCGTGAGAATCTGCACCCGATGCGGCGAACCCCTATCGAGCGACTGGCCGTGCACTCAATGCGGCTTCGCACCTCGGGTTGCCGCCGACGGCACCGCCTCCTTCGTCGACGACCTCGGGGACGGGGACGAATATCAGGACGAGTTCTTCGGCCTGCTGGCACGCATAGAAGACGAGAGCTTCTGGTTCGCCGCCCGAAACCGCGTCATTGTCTGGGCGCTCAAACGTTACGGCACTCCGCTGGAGTCCTTCCTGGAGGTCGGTTGTGGCACAGGGTTTGTCCTGCACGGCATTCGCGAGGCATTCCCGGACACGAGGCTCTGTGGGGCGGAGCTCTTCCCGGGCGGCCTCCCGTATGCGCGTGAGCGGGTCCCGGACGCCGAGCTGATCCAGGCGGACGCACGCGCCCTCCCGTTCCGCGAGGAGTTCGCCGCAGCCGGGGCATTCGATGTGCTCGAGCACATCGCGGACGACGAGGCCGCGCTCCATGGGATACGAGAGGCGGTCTCGCCCGGAAGCCTCTTCCTGGCCACAGTGCCTCAGCATCCGTGGCTCTGGAGCGCAACCGACGAAGTCGCGATGCACAAACGTCGCTACACACGCCGCGACCTGCGCCTGAAGGTGGAGCGCGCCGGCTTCGAAACCGTTCGCCTCACCTCGTTCGTGACCTTGCTCGTGCCGTTGATGGCGGCCTCACGCGTAATGCGAGGCAACGCCAAGACTCCGGGCGACGTCGCCTCGGAGCTTCAGGCGACGCGGCGGCTGAACAGGGTGCTCGCGGCGATCATGACTGCCGAACGCGCCGGGATCCGCGCCGGGCTCTCGCTCCCTGTCGGCGGCTCACTGCTGCTCGTTGCCCGGCGCATCTAGCTCGAGAGCACACCGGAGGCATCGGCTCGAGCCTGGACGTCCGACACGGTCGCAGGCCGGTCTGCCCAGAAGACAGCGACACAACACCAGTTCGCTCATCCAAGAGCAAGACAGCCCTGTGATAGCACTAATCTGCTATTAATCGGTTCCGAGATGGCCGAGCTGCGAAGCGATGTGCTCGTCCGCATGCCACCCGACCTCAAGCGAAAGCTGATCGGAGAGTCCGAGCGGCGCAAAGCGAGCCTCAACGACATCGCCGTCGCGATCATCGCCTCTCGCTTCGGTGTTCCATTCGAACCGAGTGGGCGGCGTGGCTCAGCGCCACGACAAACCGGTGCGGTACTGCTCCGGATGCCCCGCGAGCTGAAGGAACGCCTCGCCCGGCGCGCCGGAGAGCGCAAGCGCACTACTCATGACCTCGTCGTCGAGGCCCTTCGAGAGGGCCTCGACCAGCGAAAGGACACAATGGCACCGAATAGCAAGGATCGCGCCGTCACGAACGGCGCCAGCACGAACGGGAACAAAGCCAGGGGCGACAAGGTCCGGGTCGCGCTGATCGGCGTCGGTAACTGCGCCAACTCGCTGCTTCAGGGCGTCGAGTACTACAAGAACGCCCCCGACGATCAGTTCGTGCCAGGACTCATGCACACGAACCTCGGCGGATATCACGTCAGTGATATCGAGTTCGTCGCTGCGTTCGACGTCGTCAAGGGCAAGGTCGGAGTCGACCTGGCGGAGGCGATGTGGGCGCACCCAAACGACACGATCAAGTTCGCCGAGGTCCCGAAGACCGGGATCACCGTCTCTCGCGGCATGACCCACGACGGGATCGGCAAGTACCTCTCCGAAGTGGTCGAGAAGGCGCCCGGCGAGACCGACGACGTCGTCGGGATCCTCCGGGACAGAAAGGTCGACGTCGTCGTCAACTACCTGCCCGTGGGCTCGGAGATGGCCACGAAGTGGTACGCCGAGCAGATCCTCGAGGCGGGATGCGCGATGGTGAACTGCATGCCTGTCTTCATCGCGCGTGAGGCGTACTGGCAGCGGCGCTTCGAGCAGGCCGGTGTGCCGATCATCGGCGACGACATCAAATCGCAGGTCGGTGCGACGATCACCCACCGCGTGCTCACCTCACTCTTCCGCGAGCGCGGCATTCATCTCGACAAGACGATGCAGCTGAACGTCGGCGGCAACTCGGACTTCCTGAACATGCTCGAGCGCGAGCGGCTCGAGTCGAAGAAGATCTCGAAGACGAACGCCGTCACCTCGATGCTCGACTACGACATCGGCGCCAAGAATGTCCATGTCGGCCCCTCGGACTACGTGCCGTGGCTGACGGACCGGAAATGGGCGTACATCCGGATGGAAGGCTCGGCGTTCGGGGATGTGCCGCTGAACATCGAGCTCAAGCTCGAGGTGTGGGACTCGCCGAACTCCGCCGGAATCGTGATCGACGCCGTGCGACTGGCGCGGCTCGCGCTCGACAATGGGATCGCCGGAGCTCTCGAGGGACCGAGCGCGTACCTGATGAAATCGCCGCCGACCCAGATCGTCGACGACGAGGCGTACGAGCTCTCCGAGCAGTTCATCGAGCGCAACCGCCGCAAGCTGGCCCCGAGCAAGGTCGCGAAAGCCTGAGCGAACGAAGGCCTGAGCAGACGAGGGTCGCCGGCCGCGCCGGCGGCGACCCTCGGTTCGCATCGCTCCAGTCCATCGTCGACCATCGGTCTGGGCGTCCCAGGCGCGGCTAGTCTCCAACGGTAGTGCGCGTTTGCCTCGTCACTCCGTTTGCCTGGTCCCAGCCCCACGACGTCAACGAGCACGTCGCCGGGATCGCCGCCGCGCTTCGCGAACTCGGCCACGAGGTGACGGTGCTCGCACCCTCGACGAGAGCCGCTGACCTGCTCGCCGGGCGCCGAGTCGTCCAGGGGCACGCGCCAGCCCTCGACGTGGTCGCGGTCGGCCCGGCACTGCCGATCTCGCGCCGCTCCCAGATGGGTGTCCCGGTCGGCGTTCGCGCCAACCTGCGGCTCGCGCTCGCCCGTGGTCGCTACGACCTCGTCCACGGCTTCGATCCCGGTCTTCCTTCGCTGCTCCTACCTCGCGCTGCGGGAGACGAACGCGCTCACCGTGGCGACATTCTGTGCGGTCGACCGCCTGGGATACCCGCCGGCGCGCTCGCAGCGCGAGAAGCTGCTCGCGCGAATCGATGCGCTGCTGGCCCTGTCGGAGCCGATCCGCGACGCAGCCTGCGAGCGATTCCCCGGCGAGTACACGCTGATCTCGCCCGGGCGTCCTGCTCGACCTCTTCGCACCGGGCCCGAAGCGCGACCGGATCACCGTCGAACTGCAGCCGAACGAGCGGCCCGGCGCCCGTGGGGTGCTGCGGGCGCTGCGGGAGCTTCCGGGGTGGGAGGCGGTGCTGCTGCGGACGACGCCGCTCGTCGCCCGGCCTGCGATCCCCCGCGACCTTGCCGATCGGGTCTTTGTACGCACCGCTCGCGACGGGGGCTCACGCGCCTCGCTGCTCGCGGAGACGGCGGTGTTCGTGCCGGCCCTGGACGGGTCGCCCAGGGTGCTCCTCGAGGCGGAGGCCTCGGGGTGTGCGATCGCGGCGCCTCCCGGCGTTCGGGCGCAGCCGGAGCTTGCAGCGGCCGCGGCGGCGCGGCTGGCCGAGGATGAAGGCCTGCGCTCGCAGGAGCAGGCGCTGTCCCTGGCTGCCGCCGCGGGCCAGTCGTTCGCCGACGTCGCCGGAACCCTCGACGAGCTCTACGGCCGGCTGACGAAGCGGCGACGGCCGAAGCAGCGGAAGACCGACCCGCTCTCGGACCGCCCGTGGATCCTCGCCGATCTCCACATGCACACCTCCTGGTCGTTCGACTGCGCAATCGACCCAGCCGAGCTCGTCGACCACGCCGAGGGCGAAGGGCTCGGCGCGATCGCCGTCACCGACCACAACGTCTTCGGCGGCGCGCTCGAGACCCTGGACGAGGCGAAGGACCGAGACCTCGTCGTCATTCCAGGCGAGGAGGTGAAGACCGGCGGGCAGGGCGAGGTGATCGGGCTCTTCCTCGAGCGAGAGATCCCGCCCGGCCTCTCGTTTTCCGACACGATCGCCGCGATCAGGGAGCAGAACGGGCTCGTCTACGTCCCGCATCCCTTCGACCGGATGCACACGGTGCCCGACCCGGCGACGCTGCACCGGCACCTCGCCGACATCGACGTGCTCGAGGTCTACAACGCACGGCTTCTCTTCGAGGCCCACAACGACGAGGCGCTCCGCTTTGCGCGCAAGTACGACCTGACGATGGGCGCCGGATCCGACGCGCACGTGCTGCAAGGCGTGGGCACAGGAGCGCTGCGAATGCGCGCTTTCTCGGACCCCGAGGAGTTCCTGATCTCGCTGAGAAGCGCGGAGATCCTGCGTCGCCCGAAGTCGCTCGCCTACCTCCAGAGCCTCAAGTGGATGGCCCAGGTCAAGGAAAAGGTCCGCTAGGCGAGAAAGGACCCGTGCTCCCGTGTCCGCCGCCGTGACGACAGACGAGATCTACAAGAGGTATCTCGACAAGGCCATCAGGGAGATCCTCCGCCTCGAGCACGAGGTAGGTGAGGCCGCCCAGGGCGTCCCTGTCGCACAGCCCACCGGCCACCCGCTGGGGACGATCTTCTTGCTCAAATACGGGCCGCAGGCCCACGAGCTCCAGGAGGGCGTCGCCTTCCACGGCCGGGCCGGACATGCGCTCAAGAAGTCGCTCGAGCGCCTCAAGGTCGACCCGGTGGAGGTGTTCGGCACGAACTGCGTCAAGTTCGCGGGCGCCGACGAGGAGGTCTGCCGGGCCTGGCTTCGCCGCGAGCTCCGGATCGTGCAGCCGAGACTGCTCGTGGTCATGGGCGAGGACACGCTCGTGTTCCTCGAGAGCATCGAGTTCCCGCTCTCCCGCCCGCTCGAGTCGCTGCCCGGCGAGCTGCAGCAGTTCACACCGACCATCGAGGCGATCGTCGTCCCGGACATCGACCTCTCGCTCGACGACCAGGCCGCGAAGACGCGGTTCTGGAACGCGTTCAAGCCCGTCGGGCCCTGGTGGGCCGCGCTCCCGCCTTACTGATCCTCTCGGCCGCGCTCGTCGCGTGGTACGAGACGGCTCCCCACCTCGGCAGGCTCTCCGAGTGGCGCAGCGTGTCCATCGTCGCCGTGGTGCTGATGCCTGCGGTCTTCGGGCTCTCCTACCTCGCCCTGCCGTTCGCGACGAGCCGGTGGACGATCGTGGCCGCCGGAGCGGCGGCGCTGCTCGCGCTCCTCTTCGCGGCGCTGCATCAGCCCATCTTCTCGAACCTCGCCAAGTTCGCTGCGATCACAACGGCCGGCTGGGCCTTCATGGTGCTCTTCGAGGCGCTCTCATGGGTCGTGCTCGTGGCGGCCGTGATCCCGTGGGTCGACGCGTACTCGGTCTGGAAGGGTCCGACGCGGTCGATCACCCAGCATCACGCGGGAATCTTCAGCGACCTCTCGATCGGGTTCGTCGTGCCCGGCGGCGGCTCGGCCCGCCTCGGCCTGCCGGACGTGTTCTTCTTCGCGGTCTTCCTGGCGAGCTGCGTGCGGTTCGGCCTGCGCCCGCTCGCAGCATGGATCGTGATGCTGGCGGGCCTCGGTGTCACTGTCGTCGCGACGACCTACTGGGCGACGAACGGCCTGCCGGCGCTGCCCGCGATCTCGTTCGGCTTCCTCGCTCCGAATGCGGACATCCTGTGGCGGCGCCTCCGCCCGCCGAGACAGCCGACGCCCGCCGTCTGACCCGAAGCCGCCGCTAGACGCGTGCCGGCCGTTCGCTCAGTCTCGTTTCGGTCGCTCAGCCTCGCTCTAGTACCGAGACCGACTCGACGTGCGGCGTGTGTGGGAACATGTCGACCGGGCGCGTCCGGACGAGCCGGTAGCCGTACTCCTCCGCGAGACGCTTGACGTCTCCGGCGAGCGTCGTCGGGTTACACGAGACGTAGACGACGCGCGGCGCGGCGAGCTCTCCGAGCCGCTTGAGCGCCTTGCCCGCAAGCCCGGCCCTCGGCGGGTCGACGACAACGAGCTCCGGGTCGCCCGCACGTTCCTGAAGCTCACGTAGCACCTGCCCGACGTTGCCCGCGAAGAAGGCCGCATTGCCGATCGAGTTCAGCTCGGCGTTCTCGATCGCGCAGGCAACCGACTCCTCGGAGATCTCGATCCCCCAGACGGTCAATGCCCGGGGCGCAAGCGAGAGGGCAATGGTGCCGATCCCGCAGTAGAGGTCATAGACCGTCTCGGTACCTGTGAGCGCCGCCTCGGCGCGGACGAGCTCGTAGAGGCGCTCCGCCATGTGCGTGTTCGTCTGCAGGAAGGCATTCGGGCGCACTCGGAAGCGCAGCCCGCCGAGCTTCTCTTCGATCGCCTCTTCGCCCCAGAGCAGGATGCTCGGCAGGTTCGTCACCTCCGAAGGCGTGTCGTTGACGCTCCAGTGGATCGAACGCACCTCGGGGAAGGCGGTGAGCACCTCGATCAGGCGCTCGCGATCGAACCGTTCGCGCTCGTGCGTGACGAGCTGGACGAGCGCCTGGCCGGTATTGCGCCCCTCGCGAATGACGAGGTGGCGGAGGTACCCCTCGGCCGTGGCCTGGCTGTACGCGGGCAGCCGCTCCTCGCGTGCCCAGTCGACGGCGGCGTTACGAATCGCGTTGCCGAGGTCGGTCGTGAGCCAGCAGCGGTCGAGGCCGAGCACCTCGTCCCAGCGCCCGGCGCGATGCAGGCCGAGTACGGGGCCATCCGGGGTCGGCGCAAACGAGTACTCCATCTTGTTGCGATAGTGGAAATGCTCGCCTGCGCCGATGATCGGCTCGAGCGGCGGCTCGGCGATCCCCGCGATTCGCCTCAGCGAATCGTGAACCCAGGCGTGCTTCGCGGCCAGCTGGGCCTCGTAGGCGAGATCCTGGAAGCGGCAGCCGCCGCAGGCCGGGTAGTGGACGCACGGCGCCTCGACTCGCTGCGGGCCCGCCTCGAGCACCTCGGTCGTGATCGCCTCCGCGTGCCGGCGCTGCACCTTGGTGATCCGGGCGCGCACCGTGTCGCCCGGAAGCCCGGCTCTGACGAACACGACGAAGCCATCGAGGCGCGCGACGCCGTTCCCGCCAAAGGCGAGCGAGTCGATCTCGAGCGTCAGCTCCTCGTCGCGCTGAACCGGGGCGGGCATGCAGCCCAGGCTACTGGTGGCTCTCCTGCCGGAGGCGGCCTACCGGAGAACCGTCTGCTGAAGAGCAGTCTTACTGAATGACCGTGACGTAGACCGAGCGTGTCTTCGGGCCGTCGAACTCGCAGAGGAACACGGCCTGGTAGCGCCCGAGGGCGGGACGGCCGTCTCGAAGCGGGATCAGGACGTGGGCGCCCGCAACCGAGGCGCGACCGTGAGAGGGCCCGTTCGGCCCGTCCATGTCGTCGTGCCGCCAGCCCCAGCCGTCCTCGACGATCTTTTCGAAGCCGCGCTCGAGATCCTCGACGAGCACCGGGTCGATCTTCTCGTTGATGGTGATTGCCGCGGTCGTGTGCGGCACATAGACGAGCACCGCGGCTCCTTCGCTGCCCTCGACCGCTTCGATCACCCGGCCGGTGATGTCGATGAGCTGGGTATGCCGCTCGCTCGTCAGGCTGAACTCGTGCACGGCGGCCTATCCTAGACAGCACATGTCAGTTCCAGGCGCCCCTCCGACGACCGCAGAGCTCGACTCCTTCCGCGAGCGCTCCGATCGCTTCATCGCCGAGCTCGACGAGGAGTACTACCTCCATCTGGCCGGGCACAAGGAGTCGCTCGAGCTGGAGCAGATCTACGAGCGTTACGAGGAGCTCACGAGGCTCGAGACGGCGCGCGGCCTGGAAGGCGGGCCTACAGAGCTCTGGCGATTTGCCTGCGACGGCTACCTGGGTGCACTCACGCGCGAGCACGCCGAGCGACTGGCCGAGGCCGAGACGGAGCTCGAGGTCGTGGAGGGCGGCGAGACGATCCCGTACCGGATGCTCAGGGTCTCAATGGCCAACGAGGCCGATCGCGACCGGCGCGCGCCGGATCGAGCGTGCCCGGCTCGACCTGCTCGACGAGCGGCTGAACCCGCTTTACCTCGACGCGGTACGGATCGACCGCGAGGCCGTTCGCAACCTCGGTGCGCCGAACTACTACGAGCTCTACAAGCGGTTCGGCTTCGACCTCGACGGTCTCGCGGCGCAATGCGTCGATCTGCTCGGCGAGACCGAGGGCCTCTGGGAGCTCGAGGGCGATCGGCTCTTCCGCGAGCGTCTCGGCATTGGCCTCGCCGACGCGCGACCGGCCGACGTGAGCCGTCTCTTCCGCGCTCCCGAGCTCGACGACTCCTATCCGCCGGACCGCATGCTCCCCGCGCTCGAGGCGACGCTGGCCGACCTCGGCTTCGACCTGCACTCGCAGCGGAACATCCATCTCGACATCGAGCGCCGCCCCGGCAAGTCGCCGCGGGCGTTCTGCATGCCGATCGAGGTTCCTGGCCGGGTGATGCTCGTGATCCAGCCCATCGGCGGCCACGACGATTGGCGTGCGCTCTTCCACGAGGCGGGCCACACAGAGCATTTCGCGAATACCTCACCCGATCTGCCGATGGAGGCGAAGCGCCTCGGCGACATGGCGGTCACCGAGGGGTGGGCTGCGCTCCTGGAGCATCTCGTCGACGAGCCTGCGTGGCTCAACCGGCGGCTCGACGTGCCGAGAGTCGGCGACATCGCGCATGCGGGAGCCGTCTCGATGCTCTACTTCGTGCGCCGGTACTGCGCGAAGCTCCTGTACGAGATCGAGTTCTTCCAGGCGAAGGATCCAACCTCGATGCGGGCCCGGTATGCCGAGCTGCTCTCCGACGCGCTCAAGCTGCCCGCGAACCCGGAGAGCTACCTCGACGACATCGACGGCTCGTTCTACGTCACGGGTTACCTGCGCTCCTGGGCGTTCGAGGCGCAGCTGCGCGACTTCCTCCGCAGCGAGTTCGGCAACGACTGGTTCGCGCGCCGCGAGGCGGGAGACCTCCTCCGCGAGCTGTGGTCGCTCGGGCAGGGGCCGCAGGCCGAGGAGCTTCTTCGCGATGTCACGGGTGCGCGGCTCGAGATGGCTTCGGTGGCAGAGCGCATCCGCGAAGGTCTCGCGCTCTAGCGTTCCTGCGGCCTCGAGGTCGTCCGAGCCGATCGGAGATCGCTCTTTGGTCCCGGACGCGAGTTGCCGATTAAGGCAAGACATCGCGTGTCCCGGAAGGCCAAGAGAGGCTTTGCATGGACGTCACCGGCGCAGAGGCGCTTCGCAGACGGATCGAGAAACAGGCGGCGCTGAGGCGGGAATCGCAGCACGAGGCGGCCGGCGAAAGCCCTCAAACCGACGCGTCGCAGCAGTCCGGAGGAGTGCAGAAGCCCGACGACTCACAGAAGCCGGACGGCTCCCGGAAGGGCGACGTGGCCAAACCCGCCGCATCGCAGCCCGGCGCGGACGCGCAGCCCGAGCAACGGTCAGGTGAGCGGAGACGGAGGGGAGCGGGCCGAAGGGCCGCCGTCCCCGTACGGCCGCTGCTGAGCAGCTGGATCGAGCCTGCGTCGCGACCTGCCGACGATGGGCTCCTCCCCGGCCCGGCCACCGACGATGAGCCGAACGGCGGCGGTGCCGGCGCCCTGAACCGGCGCCTCGCCGAGCGACGCGCACAGCAGACAACGGGCGCCCCGCAGTCCGCCGACCCGGCCCAGGCCGACTCGGGAGCGATTGGCAACGAGGAGCCGAACGGCGGCGGTGCCGGAGCACTGAGCAGGCGACTTGCCGAGCGGCGTGCGCGGCACACGACCGTCGCCCCCCGCCGGACGACGGATCCCGCTGTCGACGCAGTGTTCGAGGCACTCGAGCGCACCCCCGAGAGTGCTGAGCAGGCGGAGCCGGCCGAGTTCCCTGACGCGACGCTCGTCTCCGAGACGACCGAGGCTCCCGAATCGACGGCAGCTCCCGAATCGACTACCGCCGCCGAAGGAAGCCTGGATCTGGAAGCGAGCTACGTTCCCGAAGCGCCTGAGGCTCTCGAAGCGAGCGACGAACCCGAATCGAGCCACGCTCCCGATTCGATCCAGACTCTCGAATCGACCGAGGCACCCGAGACGAACCAGTCTCCCGAACGACACGATGTCTCCGAACGGCACGGCGTCTCCGAACGGCACGGCGTCTCCGAACGGCATCACCTCTCCGGCTGGCCGGCGATCCCCGAGTGGACGCCTGTCGTCGCCGCCGCCGAGGCGGAGACGATCGTCATGCGAGCGTCCGAGCTAACCGCGGAGGCGGCTATCGGCCGGGAGGCGATCACCGGGGCGGCGACGGCACCGGTGGAGCCGATTCCGACAGCGCCCACCGCCGAGCAGGCGGCACCCAGCGAGCCCTGGGAGGCACCCGAGGAGCCGCGCCCCGACCTGGGGACGGACGAGCGACGGCAGATCGCAGACGACCGCCGTCAGCAGCTTACGGCCATGAGGCAGGCCGCGCCCGTGTCGGCGCCCGCCAAGCGGTCAGCCTTCCCCCACATGCCCACCGTCGCAACCTCGGTGCTCCTCTCGGTCGGAGCCGCCCTGGCGATCGCGATCGCATTCACGAACACGGGCCGCAGCACACCCTCCTCGACCGTGACGGTGATCAGGAACGCCCAGGTTGCCGCGAGCCCTGTCGCAGCTCCCGCCACCCCTCCCCTTCCCGCACGGCTCCACGGCCTCGCCTCCTACAACCCATTCGGAACGGGCCCCGAGCACAGCGATCTCGCACCCAAGTCCACGGACGGCTCGCTGAAGACGTACTGGTCGACCGAGACCTACCAACCGAACGCCTTCCAGAAGCCCGGCACAGGGCTCGTCTTCTACAGCGCGGACGCCGCGACGATCGCCAGGATCGCGGTCGAAACGGATACGCCTGGCTTCCAGGCGCAGATCAGGGTGAGCGATTCGCCCGACAGCGGCTTCGTCGCGGACTCCGGCTGGCAAACGGTCGAGGCTACCTCGGTCTTCGACCTGCGAGGGAAGAGTGGACGCTTCTGGATGCTGTGGCTCCGGCTTCCGACCCACCAGGGCATCGCCCACGTCAACGAGGTCCGAGCCCTGCCGTAGGCCGCTCGCTGGTCCTATTCGCTGCTTACAAGATTGTAACGAGTTCAGGAATGAAATCTAAGTGAGTTCGTATCAAGTGTGGTACGATCTGCGCACGATAGATCTCGACATCCCGGGTTTCCTTCCCTCCAGCTCGTGTTTGAAGCTCTCGAGTACGGGGAATGGACGAACGGCAAGGAGCGTTTTCAGAGATATGCGTACTTTGAACGACATCAAACATGACATCGACCGGCTCTCGGATCGCCGGGCCGAAGTGCTGCGCAGCCTCTCCGACGGTCAGAATCCGGAGCTGGCGAGCGAGCACAAGAAGCTCGACGAGCAGATCGCCGAGTTGTGGGACGAGCAGCGCAGCGTTCGTGCCTCGATTCGCTTCGGCGACCGCGATCTGATCATTCAGCGCGCTCGCCACGAAGAGCGTCTGTCACGCGCCGCCTAACCGGCGGGGCGCCTGCCACGGCAGGAAGCGAGCAGCACCGCCTTTGGAGTTCGACGAAGCACCGACAGCAGTGTCGGAGGCTTCGCCGGCGGTGCGTCGCTCGCTTCGCCGGGTAGGCAGGGTGGACGTGGTACGGGCCGCGAGCCCCATTCGACGCGAGCCACGGCCGAATCGCCACAATCGATCTTGACCATTGAATTTGACCCCGAGTGTCCTGGGAGAGGAGAGATCGGTGACGGACGTAGAGAACCTGTTCGGCGATGAGCACGTTCGCCGCTACCGCGAGACGGGCGGCGAGGTGGGCCATGTCTGGCGCGAGGGCGCGACGATCTTGCTCCTGACCACGAAGGGGCGGCGAAGTGGCGAGCCGCGCACGGCGCCGCTCATCTACGCGCAGGACGGCGACCGATACGTGATCGTGGCCTCGAAAGGCGGCGCCCCGGAGGATCCCGGCTGGTACCGCAACCTCGAGAAGACCCCTGACGTGGAGTTGCAGGTCAAGGACGAGGTTTTCGCCGCGCACGCCCGCACCGCATCGGGCGAGGAGCGTGAGCGCTTGTGGGCGAAGGCCGTCGAGGTCTGGCCGTACTACGACGACTATGCGAAGAAGACCGACCGCGAGATTCCGGTCGTCGTGCTCGAGCGGGTCGCTTGAAGATCGGCATCATCGGGGCCGGAAACATCGGCAGTACGCTCACCCGGCGATTCACGGCGGTTGGTCATGACGTCGCGGTTGCGAACTCTCGCGGCCCGGAGACGCTCACCGAGCTGGCAGCGGAGACGGGCGCCCGTGCGGTCGAGGCATCCGAGGCGGCAAGAGATGCCGACGTGATCGTGGTGACGATCCCGCTCAAATCGGTCCCGGCCCTGACAGCCGGGGTGCTCGAGAGTGCGGCGCCGAGTGCGACGATCGTTGACACCGGCAACTACTATCCGGCCCGCGACGGCCACATCGAGCCGATCGAGAGCGGCCTCACCGAGTGCCGCTGGGTGAGCAACCAGCTCGGCCGCCCGGTCGTGAAAGCGTTCAACAACATCCGTGCCGAGCATCTCCTCGAGCATGGAACGCCCGCAGGCTCCCCCGACCGGATCGCCCTCCCGGTCGCCGGCGACGACGAGGAGGCCAAGCGCGTCGTCATGAGCCTGGTCGACCAGATCGGCTTCGATCCCGTCGACGCCGGCACCCTCGACGAGTCGTGGCGTCAGCAGCCGGGCACCCCGGTCTACGGCACCGACCTGAACGCGGAGGGTGTCAGGCGAGCCCTCGCCGAAGCCCGCCCGGAAAGACCCGAGGGCTTCCGCGCCTGACCCCGACCCGCCGGCGATTTGCGGCGTGACTCGTTCGGGTGCGACCGGGCTGCGGTCCCCTTGAACCGACGGCCAGCGAAGTGGCTAACCTAGACGGCCGAGGGGCGTTAGCTCAGCTGGGAGAGCGCCGCCTTTGCAAGGCGGAGGTCATCGGTTCGATCCCGATACGCTCCACCACAACCTCGTCTTTCAGACCCATGACCTGAGACAAGGGCCGGTCTGAGCCGCCCACGAGACCTCGTGTCTTGTGGGCGGTTTTTGTTCGGGGAGCAAGCCTCCGGCAGCCTGGTCGCCGATTGGCTCCTCCGGTCATCGCTGCGAGACTAGAGCTTCGGCGCCTCGGGTGAAATCGACCGGCGTCTCTAGGAGGGCGTATGTCTTGGAGCATCGGAGCAGGGCTTGAAGGGCACGGCGTGGTCGTCACCGGAGCTGCGGGGGGAATCGGCCAGGCGGTCGTCGCCTCCTTCGCAGCTGCCGGCGCGCGTGTCTGCGCGGTTGATCTGGATCAGGCAGCAGTCGAATCCGTCATCGCTGCCACCGACGACCCGGCTAGACACCTTGCTGTTGCTTGCGACATCACAGACCTCTCACGGCAGCCGGAGATTCTTCGTCATGCGGGCGAGGTCTTTGGGCGCTTCGATGTCCTCGCTCATCTGGCAGCAGTCGTCGTGCGACATCCGAGCCTCGACGACGTCACAGAAGCCGACTGGGACTTTCAGAACACGGTCAATTTGAAGGCGACGTTCTTCATCGACCGGGCGGCCGGGCAGCTGATGAAGGAACAGGGCCGCGGCGGGCGGATCATCAACTTCACGTCCCAGGCCTGGTGGACGGGCGGCCTCGCCGGATCGATCGTCTACGCGGCGACGAAGGGCGGGATCGTGTCGCTCACCCGCGGCTTCGCACGTGCCTACGCTGCGGACGGCATCACGGTGAACGTGGTCGCACCAGGGGGCGTGGACACTCCGATGGTGCATAGCCAGAGCAAGGAGAGCCTCGAGGCATTCATCGCCCAGACCCCGATCGGCCGTCTTGCCGAGCCCTCGGAGATAGCCGCCGCCGTCGTGTTCCTCGCCTCTCAGCACGCGACGTACATCACGGGAGCCACGCTCAACATGACCGGCGGGCAGCTGATGTACTGATCGTCCGTGTCAAGAGACACGAACGCCTGCAGCGGCCACCGACGGCCACGAACACGAGCCCGAAAGGCTTCGACTAATCGACGTGGTCGAGATCGATCTCGGCGTGCCGGACGGTGTGCCAGGACTCCCAGGTGATCCGGAGGATGACGATCGCGATCGTGAGACCGATGATCGGGTCCGCAATCTGGACACCAAGCCCAACGAACAGGGCGCTCGCGACCACCCCAAGAGATACGAAGCCGTCGATGCGGGCGTGTTTGCCGTCGGCCATCAATGCGGCGCTCGCGAGCCGCCGCCCCGCCCCGAGCCGGACTTGAGCGGCCAGCTCGTTGCCGACAAACCCGATCAAGCCGGCGGCGGCGAGCACCCATGGCTGGGTGAGGTGCTGCGGATGGACGAATCGCATGACTGTCTCGTAGATCGCGACGCAGGCCGAGACGAAGATGGCGAGGACGACGGCGAGCCCGGCAAGCCGCTCGCCTCGGATGCTCCGTAGGAAGAAGGCGACGCCCAACGGGATCGCGGTGAGAGCGTCGCCGAAGTTGTGGATCAAATCCGCGAGGAGGGCGACGCTACTCGAGAGCGCGAAGATCGCGAGCTGCACCCCCGCGGCGAGCCCAAGAATGACGAGGCTGAGCGCGACCGCTTTGACTCCCTCACGGGATCGAAGGATGGAACGGTCGACGAGGCCGTGCGAGTGGTCGTGACCATCATCGTGATGGTGGTCGTGCGCGTCGAGGTGCTCATCGTGCTCGGCGTCGTCATGCCCGTGGTCATTCGGTGCCGGAGCCAGATCGTGAAACGGCTCTTCGTTTTTCTCGTGGTCGCAAAGAACCGTTCCGTCCGCAGCTCTGAGATGGCTCATCGACCCACCGTGTGGCCCGTCCGCACGAATCCCCCGGTCGTGTCGTCGGCCGCAGCGCCCACCTTCGAAGCAGCGGACACAGGCCGGGCCTTCACTGAAGGCCGCCACGGACGGAGGTGATCCGCCCGGTGTTGAAGCCGAGCCAGTGCATCCTGCCGACGTAGCGCGCGTGCTCGACCTTGAGGCAGCGGTCCATGATCACCGTCACGCCGCCGTCCTCGGCGATCCGCGCCGCCTCCTCGTTGATCACGCCGAACTGGCACCAGAGCGCGCCGGCGTGGATCGCGACAGCCTCTCGGGCGATCGCCGGCAACGCATCCGGTGCGCGGAAGACGTTCACGATGTCCACCGGCACCGGCACCTCCGACAGGCTCGGATAGCTCACCTCTCCGAGGATCTCGGTCTCGCGGGGGTTGACCGGGATCACCCGGTAGCCGTGGCGCTTGAGGTAGTAGCCGACGAAGTTGCTCGCGCGCAGCTCGTTGCCGGAGAGCCCGACGACGGCGATCGTGCTCGCGCCGTGGAGCACGCGCTGGATCGTCAGCGGATCCTGGTACCGCTCGAGCCCGGTCATCGAGCCTTCACCGGGCTTTCTCGACCCTGGCGAAGGCCTGCTCGAGGTCCCAGATCAGATCGTCGACCGACTCGGTGCCGACCGAGAGCCGGATCGTCCCGGGCCCGACACCCGCCGCCTCGAGCTCGGCGTCGCTCAGCTGGCGATGCGTCGTGCTGGCGGGATGGATGATCAGGCTCTTCGCGTCACCGACGTTCGCAAGATGCGACCAGAGCGTCACGCCGCGGATCAGGTCCTGTCCGCCCTCCCGCCCGCCGGCACAGTCGAACGAGAACACGGCGCCGGCGCCGCGCGGCAGGTACTTCTCGACGAGCGGCCGGTAGCTGCTTCCCGGCAGGCCGGGGTAGGTGACGTTCGAGGCCAGCTCGTGCGACTCGAGGAACGCTCGCGACCGCGCGCGCGTTCTCGACGTGGCGTTCCATCCGCAGCGAGAGCGTCTCGAGCCCCTGCAGGAACAGGAAGGCGTTGAGCGGCGCGAGCGTCCCGCCGAGATCGCGCAGCGTCTCGGCCCGCAGCTTCATCAGATAGCCGTAGGTCCCGAACGTCTCGTGGAACTGCAGGCCGTGGTAGGCGGGCGACGGATCCGCGACCACCGGGAACCGGCCGTTCGACCAGTTGAACGTGCCTGCCTCGACGACGACGCCGCCGATGCTCGTCCCGTGCCCGCCGATGAACTTGGTCGCCGAGTGGATCACGATGTCGGCGCCCCATTCGATCGGGCGGCACAGGTACGGCGTCGCAAACGTGTTGTCCACGATCAGCGGCAGCTCGTGCTCGTGCGCGATCGACGCCACGGTCTCGATGTCGAGCACGTTGCCGGCCGGGTTGCCGATCGTCTCGCCGAAGAACGCCTTCGTGTTCGCACGCACGGCCTTCCGCCATGCGTCCGGATCGTCCGGGTCGACCCAGGTCAACTCCACGTTCAGCTTCCGCAGCAGGTGCTTGAACTGGTTGACCGTCCCGCCGTACAGCGCCGAAGAGGAGACGACGTGGTCGCCCGGCTCGAGCAGCGTGAACAGCGCGGCCGCCTGCGCGGCGATCCCGCTCGCGAACGCCACCCCGCCGGCCCCGCCCTCGAGGTTCGCCACCCGCTCCTCGAAGACGGCGACGGTCGGGTTCATGATGCGGGAGTAGGTGTTCCCGTACTCCTGCAGGTTGAAGTACGCGCCGGCCGATTCGGGGTCCTCGAACACGTAGCTCGTCGTCTGGAAGATCGGGACCGCGCGGGCTCCGGTGTTCGGGTCGGGCCGCTGGCCGGCGTGGAGCTGCCGCGTCTCGAACCCGAACGCCCGCGGCCGCCTCGGGTAGGTCGCGCTCGCCGCTCATGGGGCTCTTCGAGGAAGCGACGGATGATCGGCGTCTGCCGCGCCTCCTCGAGCAGGAAGCAGTCGTGGCCGTACGGCGCGTCGATCACGTGGAGCTCGACCGGCTTGCCGAGCCCGCGCAGCGCCGCTTCGATCTCCTGCGATCCCGACGGCGGGTACAGCCAGTCCGAGCTGAAGGCGATCAGCAGCGTCCGCGCGGTGACGCCCTCGAGCGCCCGTCGCGAGCGAGCCGCGGCCGTACTGCCGCGCGAGGTCGAAGTAGGTCAGCGCCCGCGACGTGTAGAGGTAGGTGTTGGCGTCGAACCGCCTGACGAACGAGTCGGCCTGGTGGCGCAGGTAGCTCTCGACCTCGAACTCCGGCTCGGTGAGCGTGTAGCGGATGTCGTCGGCGAACTGCAGCCGCCGGCCGAACTTGTCGCCGAGCCCGACCGCCGAGAGATAGGTGATGTGCCCGATCATCCGCGCGACGCCCATGCCCGCGTTCGGCGCCTCTCCCGTTGCCGTAGTAGTCGCCGTGCCGCCACGCCGGGTCGCGCATGATCGCCTCCCGCGCGATCGCGTTCCAGGCCATGCCCTGCGGATGGAGGGCATGCGTGCTGGCGATCGCGACGACGGCGTCGATCTGATCGGGGAAGAGGATCGACCACTCGAACGCCTGCATGCCCCCGAGCGAGCCCCCGGCGACCGCCGCGAGCCGCTCGATTCCGAGCTCGTCCAGGAACGCGCGCTCGGTTCTCACCATGTCCGCGACGGTGATCACCGGGAAGTCCGAGCCGTACGGCGTTCCCGTCGCCGGGTCGAGTGACGAGGGCCCGGTCGTCCCGCGGCAGCCGCCGAGCAGGTTCGTGGAGACGACGAAGTAGCGGTCCGTGTCGAACGCCTTGCCGGGACCGATCATCCCGTCCCACCAGCCGAGCCCCTTCCCGGCCGTGCCGTCGCGGTCGTCGGCGCCGAACCCGTCGCGGGTGCTCTGCGCGGCCGCCTCGAGCGAGAAGCCGGCGGCGTGAGCATCGCCGCTCAGCGCGTGGCAGACGAGGATCACGTTGTCGCGCTTCGGGGCGAGCGTGCCGTAGGTCTCGTAGGCCACGCGAACGGGATGGAGCTCCCGCCCGCAGTCGAGCGGCACCGGGTTCGGCAGGTCGAGAAACTGCGTCTCGACCGTTCCGACCGAGCCGGCCGCGCGTGCCGAGCTCGCCACCGCGGGCGCGGTCATCTCGGTCTCCGTGGAATCATCTGGGTGTATTGTGCTGATTTCTTTACTTTGGAAAGCGACGGAGAGGATGAGGTGCGATGACCACCATCGACAACGGAGTCAACGTACAGGCACTGCTCGATGCGCGCGAGGTCCTGGCAGGGGCACCGGAGGCCGCCCAGTTCACGTGGCGCGCATCATCCAGGTGGGAGAACGGCGTCCACAGCACGACGACGATCAAGAACTTCTTCGGCCTCGGCGAAGAGCAGAGCCACAAGTCCGAAGCCGTGTTCGACGCCGATCACCCGGAGGTCTTCGCAGCCGAGGACAACGGGATCACGCCGATCGAGTATCTCCTCGTCGGGCTGACGAGCTGCCTGACGGCCGGCGTGGCCTCGGTGGCGCAGAATCGCGGGATCCAGCTGCGCTCGGTCGAGTCGACCGTCGAGGGCAACCACGACATCCGCGGGATCCTCGGCGTCGACAGCGACGTCCGGAACGGCTTCAACGACATCAAGGTGACGTTCAAGATCGACGCCGACGCCTCGCAGCAGGAGATCGAGGCGCTGGTCGCCCAGTCCCAGAAGCGCTCCGCGGTCTTCGACGCCCTGACGAATCCGACGGAGGTCACCGTCGAGGTCGCCTGAGTCCGGGTAGGGCCGGGGGCACTCCCCATCGAGCACTTCACCACGGTTGTCATAGGGGCGGGCCACGCCGGCCTCGCCGCGAGCCACTTCCTCACCGAGCGGTCGATCGACCACGTCGTGCTCGAGCGCGGCGAGGTGGCGAACTCGTGGCGGTACGAGCGCTGGGATTCGCTGCGGCTGCTGACTCCCAACTGGCAGAGCCGGCTTCCGGGCCTTCCCTACGACGGTCCCGATCCCGACGGCTACATGACCGCGGCCGAGGTCGTCGAGCTCGTCACCCGCTTCGCCGGGCACAGTCCGCGCTCCGGTTCGGACGGGCACGAACGTCACTTCGGTGCGGCGCACCGAGGAGGGCTACGAGCTCACGACGAGCAACGGCGAGATCCGGGCGCGCACGGTGCTCATCGCGACCGGAGCCTGCAATCGGCCGACCGTGCCGGCATTCGCGGGCGCGCTGCCGCCGGAGGTCGAGCAGCTGACGACGTTCGCCTACCGCAACCCGGCTCAGCTTCCGGACGGCGGCGTGCTCGTCGTCGGCGCGTCGGCGACCGGCGTGCAGCTGGCGGCCGAGCTGAGGCAGTCGGGGCGGCCGGTGACCCTCTCGGTCGGCGAGCACGTGCGGCTGCCGCGAACCTATCGCGGCCGCGACATCCTCTGGTGGATGGACGCGTCTGGCGTCTGGGACCAGCGCTACGACGAGGTCGACGATCTCACCCGGGCGCGGCGGCTGCCCTCGCCGCAGCTCGTCGGGACACCCGAGCGGGCGACGCTCGACCTCAACGCGCTGACGGCGATGGGCGTCGGGCTCGTAGGCCGCTGGGCGGGCGTCCGTGACGGCAGCGCGCTCTTCTCGGGCGGCCTGCGAAACGTGTGCTCGCTGGCCGACCTGAAGCTCGAACGGCTGCTCGACGCTTTCGACGAGTGGGCTCGGACCGGCGGAGCGGGCTCCGACGGCGCCGTCCCCGAGCGCTTCGCACCGACCGAGGTTCCCCGATCGGCGAAGCTGGAGCTCGACCTCTCGAGCGGCGAGATCGGTTCGGTCGTCTGGGCAACCGGGTACCGGCCCGACTACGGGTGGCTCGACGTGCCGGTCGTCGACGCGAAGGGCCAACTGCGCCACGACGGCGGCGTCGTCGAGAGCCCGGGACTGTACGCCCTCGGCCTCCCCGTCCTGCGGCGGCGCAAGTCCACCTTCATCCACGGCATCGAGGACGATGCTCGTGAGGTGATCGATCACCTCAGTGGGTTCCTCGCGGGCGACCGGCGGCGCTAGGGGCGCCCATTGGTGCGCGGGCCGCCCCCGCAGCCGAGGAACGGCTCGCGACTCCATGAGGCGTGGTTATTTGTGATATAAGTTAGTTATGTTTATCGAGTTGAAAGACTCCGCGCTCGCAGCGGTCGATCCCGAGCTGCTGCGGCTCGTCGAGGTCCACGGCCCCGACGGCTACAGGCTGTACGTCGAAGATGTCCGCTGGCCCGGAGGGCCGGAATGCCCACGCTGCGAGTCGGCCGATCTTCTCTGGCTCGAACGACGGGCGAAATACAACTGTCGTGGGTGCAACTACCAGTTTCGCGTCACCGCGGGCACGGTGTTCCACAACACCCACCTGTCGATCAGGAAGTGGCTGATCGCGGTCGCACTCATGCTCTCTTCCGACGAAGGCATCTCGGCAGTTCGTCTCGCCAAGGTCCTCGGTGGCAGCTACAAGACCGCGTGGTTCCTCGAGCACAGGATCCGCGCCGCGATGGGCGCTCAACGAACACGGCCCGCCTTTCCGCCTGCATCCGCTGCTCCGCCCCGGGCGCTGTTCGACGGCGGCGAGCTTACGGCCGGTCACGACGACACTGCGGCGCCGCCGCTGTTGCGTCTCCTGCAACCGATAATTGCCGGAGACCGCCGGAATCCGAGCGTGAAGTATGTCTCGGCCTACTGGGGAGAGGCGTACTGGCGCGACGCGAACCGTTCGAACCCGAATGCGTTCCGCGACACCGTCACGGCGCTGATGAGACACCCGTCGCTCACCTATAGCCGCCTCGTGACGAGCGGCGCCGGGGGCGCGAACGAGAGGGACTACCTGGTCGCCGGACAGCCCGCCGCGGCAGGCACGGCAACACCAGCCGCGCGCACGCTCGAGCGGCTCGCGTCATGAGCCTCGTAGTCGAGCGCTCGAGCTGGATGAGCTACGTCGAGCTGGCAGCACTCGAAGGAGTACCCACCGGGCGAGACCTGCTCCAGGACGAGCTCCAAGAGCTTGCAGCCCGCATCGCACAGCATCCGGAGGACTGGGCACACCACATCCGTCACGACCCGGAGCGACGGCACTACGTGCAGCTTCATCGCGATCCCCATCTCGACATCTGGCTCCTGTGCTGGGCGGACGACCAGGAGACCGGTCTCCACGACCATGACGTGTCCTCGGGAGCGGTTCACGTCTGTCGCGGCGAGCTCGTCGAAGACCGCCTCGAGTTTCGAGATGGTCACCTCGAGCGCGTGGCAGTGTCGCGGCGGGACGGCGAGACCTTCGGCTTCGACTCCTCGCACGTCCACTGCATCCGCCACCAGCACGGTTCGGCACCCGCCGTCTCGGTTCACGTCTACTCGCCCGCTCTCTGCAGGATGGGGTACTACGAGGTGGGCCCCGACGGCCTCCTGCGGCGGCTTTCGGTGAGCTACGCCGAAGAGCTCACCGCCGCCTGACCCCAGGCGATGACACCGGTCCCCCCTTTGCCGGCTGCCGCTCCGTCAGCTCCCCGGGTGATCGACTTCCATCAGCATCTCTGGCCGCCGGAGCTGATCGAGCGGCTCGAAGCTCGAGGCAGGCCGCCCTTCCTGCGCGGGGACGCACTCACCACGACCGAAGGCACCTTTCGCGTCGACCGTTCCGTCCACGACCTCGACCGGCGAATCGCCCGCCTTGACGGGGCCGGGATCGACATTGCCGTGATCTCGCTTCAACCCACTCTCGGAATCGAGCGCCTGCCGCCGGGTGAGCGGGAACCACTGATCGAGGCTTACCACGGCGGCGTGGCAGCGCTCGTCTCGAGGTCAGGGGGCCGGCTCCGCGCGTTGGCCGCCGGAAGCACCGCGGGCTCGTTCGACGGCATCTGCATCGGTGCCTCACGCCTGCTCGAGCCGACCGGAGTGACCGAGATCCTGGCCGGCCTCGAGCGGTGCGAGGGCATCCTGTTCGTACACCCGGACCGCGTCACACCACCCCCGGCCGGGGCGCCGCCCTGGTGGCAGTCGGTGGCCGAGTACACGGCCGAGATGCAGGCGGCGTTCTTCGCCTGGATCGAGCACGGCGCGAAGAGCTGGCCGGATCTTCGGGTGGTCTTCTCGCTCCTCGCCGGCGGTGCGCCCTTTCAGCTCGAGCGGCTCCTTTCACGCGGGGTCGACCTGCGCCGGTTCACGAACGCGCCGGTCTACCTGGAGACGAGCTCGTACGGCCGGACCTCGATCGACCTCACACTCGCGGCGTTCGGGATCGAGCACGTCGTCTTCGGCAGTGATTACCCCATCATCAACCCCGAGCCGACGATGAACGCAGTCCGATCGCTCGGCGAGTCCGCCTTCAGGTCGATCTGCAGCAACACCCCGACCCGATTGCTTCCGCCTGGAAGCGGTTCCGGCTTTCGCCACCGGCAACCGACCAGATCGACCCTTCCCGATTTCGGCCAACAGCCCGTCGCCGTCGCAGCCGGGCCCTTCGGTCAGGCCCGGACCTGATGCCCACCGGACCGGCGCTGACCGCAAATACCATTGCCGGGGACGACGCCGGCGCGACGAAGGACACAGCTGAGGCCCGCGCGGCAGAGGTGAAGCAGTGACGAGCAATCACGACCACCCATCTGACCACGAGCACGACGACGGCCTCGACGCCGGAACGGCGGCGTGGCACGTGATGCTCCACCACACCCGGCACGACGAGCTGAGCGAGAACACGGCCCAGACACCCGGGATGCGCCGCTATGAAGCGATCTCGGGCAAGCGCAACGGTTCCCGGAAGATCTGGATGGGCAAGAACCATGTCGGACCCGGGCTCGTCTCGGCCGACCACCACCACGGCGAGGCCGAAACAGGCATCTACGTGGTGTCCGGGCATCCCGTCTTCGTGTTCCTCGAGAACGACGAGGAGCGCCGCATCCAGACCGAGCCGGGCGACTACATCTACGTCCCGCCGTTCGTCCCGCATCGCGAGGAGAACCCCTCGCTCGACGAGGAGGCGGTCGTCGTACTGGCGCGGAGCACACAGGAAGGCATCGTGGTCAACCTCTCGAGCCTCCGCCAGCATGTGCCCGAGCTCGACGAGCTGATCGCCGAGCTCACCGCCGAGAGCGAAGGAGCCGCCGGCCCGGCCGACGGATAGAGCTCGATGCAGGATGAAGCTCGGTGTCGAGCGTCATCCACTGGATCGAGAGGCTCGTTGCCGACCTTGCGGACGCGATCGTCGCGGTGTCGGATGGGATCACCTCGACGATGCGCGCACGAAACGCGAGCGCTCGGCTCGCGACAATCCCCAACGGAGCCGACTTCGAGGACTTCCAGAACCTCACCTACACGCGGGCTGCCGAGCAGTTTCGAGTCACTCACGCCGGTTCGTTCATCGGCAAGCGCGAACCTCGCACGTTCCTGCAGGCCCTGGAGCGGGTCGACGGCGTCACCGCGACATTCATCGGAGACTCGCGCGCCGCGGACCGGGAATGGGCCGCCGAACGCCTACCCGGAGGGCGGATCGAGTGGCTCCCGTTTGCCCCGCGCCCGCGGTCGCTCGAGCTGCAGCGGGACTCCGAGGCCCTCCTCCTCCTGATTCCCGAGGCGAACGGACGCGGCACGGACATCCTGTCGGGAAAGGTATTCGAGTATCTCGCGGCGGGACGCCCGATTCTGGCGCTCGTCCCGCCCGACGGGGCCGCGGCACGGCTGATCCGCGATACCGGCTCTGGTGTCGTGGTAGCTCCCGGGGACGTCGAGGGCGCCGTACGCGAGCTGACCGTGCTTCGCGATCGCTGGCGACAGGGCGACGACCTGGCAGTGAGGCTCCGGCCCGACCGGCAAGAGCAGCTCGCACGAACAACGCGCGTTCGCGAGCTCGCCTCGGTCCTCGCCACGGTGGGACGACCGAGGTCGACGCCTGCCGAGCTCGACCGCGACTCGAGGCTGCCGTGAAAGGGGCAGGAAAAAGCACACGGCGAATCGAAGGAGATTCCCGTGAAATTGTGGCTCCGCCGTCTCGTAGGGAACTGGCATCGCCACCACCCGGGACCTTGTCGCCCGGGTGCTCCCCTACGTCTAGCCGACCAGCGGCCCGCTGCGTCTCTTCGGCGCGACCGCTCGATTCGTCACGGGTCGCCCCGGGTCGCCCCGCCGAACGGCCGCGATCGGCTTCCGTCGCGGGGCACCGGCCCGGCCGAGTTGGTGAACGGGTTCGTAAGGAGTAGGGTCGGCGCGGGGGATCCGATCCGTTCTGCGACGAAGGAGCCAGGGCCATGCCGACCTACGTTGTGCTGTTCAACTGGACCGACCAGGGAATCAAGAGCTACAAGGACTCGCCCAGCCGGGTCGAGGAGGCAAGCGGCGAGCTGGAGAAGGACGACGTCAAGATCAAGGAGATCTACTGGACGATCGGAGCCCACGACCTCGTCGGGATCGTCAAGGCGCCGAGCGACGAGAAGCTGACGAAGGCGTTGCTCAAGCTGGGCGCACAAGGCAACGTCCGCACAACCACGCTGCGGGCGTTCACCCGCTCGGAGTTCACCGGCTTGGTCTAGGCCCGAGGCTCGCGCGCCGCGGCGGCGAGGTCAGGTCGTGACGGGATTGGTGATCGAGCCGAGGCCGTCGATCTCGATCGTGATCTCGTCGCCCGGCTGCATCCACACCTGAGGGTCGCGAAACGCGCCGACGCCCGCGGGAGTCCCGGTGAGGATCAGGTCGCCCGGCTCGAGCGTGATCGCCTGCGTGATGAACGCGATCACAGCCGCTACCCCGAAGACCATCTTCCCCGTGTTCGAGTCCTGCATCGTCTGGCCATTCAGGATCGCCCGGATCGGGAGCGCCTGAGGGTCGGGTACCTCGCTCGCCGGGATCAGGTCGCTGACCGGCAGGAACGTGTCGAGCGACTTGCCTCGAACCCACTGCCCGTCGGAGAACTGGAGGTCGCGGCCTGAAACGTCGTTGGCAACGACGTAGCCGCGGACGTAGTCGAGGGCATCCGCGACCTCGACTCCTCGAGCTTGCCGCCCGATCACCACGCCGAGCTCGGCCTCGTAATCGACCTGCTTCGAGATCTCGGGAATCCTGATCGCGTCGCCCGGGCCGATCAGCGTGTTCGGCCACTTGGCGAAGAGCAACGGGCGCTCCGGCAGGGCGACGTCCTGCTCCTCCGCGTGGTCGCGGTAGTTGAGCCCGACGCAGATGATCTTCTGGGGCCGGTCGATCACAGGCGAGACACTAGTACGTCCGCGTTTTCGGCCGCGCGCGAACGTACGCACTAGGATCGTCGCGATGCGAGCGACCTTCGGGCGACGACCATGAGCGAGCGGTTCCTCGTCACCGGTGCCCACGGGTGTGTCGGGGCCTGGGTCGTCTACGAGCTGCTGCGGGCGAACCGGGACGCGGTCACGTTCGATCTCTCGAACGACCCGCGCCGGCTGCGGCTGCTCCTCGGCGCCGACGCCGACGCGGTCCCGCACGTTCAGGGGGATCTCACCGACCCGGAGGCCGTCGAGGCGGCGTTCGACCGGCACGCGATCACGAGGGTGATCCACCTGGCCGCACTGCAGGTCCCGTTCGTGCGCGCCGACCCTCGGCTCGGCGCGCGGGTGAATGTCGTCGGCACGGTGAACGTCTTCGAGGCAGTGAAGGCTCGCGGCCTCGGCCCCGTCGTCTACGCCTCGTCGATCGCGGCCCTCGGTCGCGACGGAAGCGACACCTCGCCCCCGAGCACGCTCTACGGGGTGTTCAAGCGGACGAACGAGCTCGCGGCCCTCGTCTACGACGAGGAGAGCGGGGTCTCGAGCGTCGGCCTTCGCCCCCATACGGTCTACGGTGTCGGCCGGGATCAGGGCATGACCTCGGCGCCCACGACGGCGATGCTCGCGGCCGCGGCCGGCGTCGCCTACCGGATTCCGTACGGAGGGGCCTGCCAGATGCAGTTCGCCGGAGACGTCGCACGGGCCTTCATCGCCGCGAGCGACGCCGAGCCCGGCGGAGCCGCGGTGCACAACCTGCCCGGCCGGCGCACCGCGATCGCCGAGGTCGTCGCTGCGACCGGTTCGTCCTCGATCAGCTTCGACGACGTGCCGCTGCCCTTTCCCGAGGATTCGAGCTCCGCATCGTTCCTCGAGCTCGTCCCCGGCTTCCTCGAGACACCGCTCGCCGAGGGCGTCGAGGCTACGATCGCGCGCTTCGGCGAACTGCTCGCCTCAGGGGTCCTCAGCCCTCCCTCCTGAGCGGGCGCCGTCACTCGATCCGGGGCTAGAGGAGCTTGCGGGCGAGCGCCTCGAGCTTGGTGGTCGGGGTCAGCGGGTCGAGGATCTTGATCGTCTCGTGCCCGTCGAAGACCTCGACGTCTCCGGGAGCCTTGCTCGCCCACGCAGCCTGGCCGAGCCCGGGCACGACCACGGCCTCTCCGGCGGCCTGCGCGCCCTTCTCCGAGGCCGCAAACGTTGCCGCTGTGTCGACCTGGAACTCGACCTTGAGCGGGATCAATCCGCCCCCCGCGTACATGCACGCCTTGCTGTAGGCCGTCTTGCTCGTCGTCGGGCTCTTGAACTTCCCGCCGAGCGCGGCATCGACGATCGCGACCGCCGGGCAGGCTCGGGCGGTCGGAGGCGTCGCTGCAGCGCCGCCGGAGGCTGCAGCGCTCGAGACGATCAGGGCCGCGATCGACCCGAGACCCGACGCGGAAAGGGCAAGGCGTCTCATCGCCGCAAGGAATACCTGACCCGAGGCGTCAGGAACGCGGGCTTAACACGACGCGCGCAATCAACGCCGCGCGATCTTGCACGGCGGGCCGACGTTGTCTGAGACAGACGTGTCGGCAAGATCGATGCTCCCGACCCGCGACGAGGCCTCCGACGGCGGCGGCCCGCCGAGGTCGGATGGGATCCCGGACAGTCCGACGGCCGCGAGGGTCACGTCCGCGTGACCGTGAGCCGGGACGCACACCGGCACGGAGTTGACGAACGTGGTCTGCGTATCCGAAGCGATGCCCGCGAAGTGCGCGAGGTTCGTCCGCACCCGGAACGGCCGGCCCGAGACACCTCCGGGCACCTGGATCTGGAGGCTGACCTCGAGGGTTCGAGCCTCCTTCTGACCGGCCAGGGAGAACACCCGGATCCGGGCGGGTGCCCGCGACTGCAGCCAGCCGTCGTCGGAGAGGCCGAACGTCATCCACGAGAGCCGCCACGGCCGGGTGGCGTCGATCAGCAGAGCCTGCTGGGTCTGCACCTGGATGTTCCCGGCGATCCGGAACCGCGACTCGTTCACGCTCTGGACGACGTACGGGCTCGGCGACTGCGCAACCGTACCCGTGCCGGTGTTCACCGAGAGCAGCAGCCGCGGGAACCAGATTCCGGTAGCCGAATACTCGCCGGCCGACGGATACTCGGCGTCACGAGTCACCGACTTGTTCCAGAACTCGAGATTGCGCCAGTAGTCGAGCGAGACGAAGTAGTCCGAGCTGACCTCGTAGGGAATCTCCGTGACGGTGGCGTTGGCGCCGACCGTCTGGTCGACCCAGTCGAGCGAGGCCGGCTGCGGTCCCGTCAGCGAGTCTGCCTCGATCTTCGTCGTGTCGAAGAGCCTGTAGAAGACGTAGCCGCAGCTGCTCGCAAGCCCGACGGCAACGACGGCGAGCAACGCACCGTTGCGTAGGCGTGACCGCGCCGGCCGGGCCGTATAGAGCACGTACCCACAGGTGACGGCGAGCGTGATGCCGGCGAGCAGGGCTCTGGCGCCGCCGGTGGATCCTGCCAGCTCGACGAACGGGTGGTAGTAGATCGAGATCGGCGTGTCGGGATCGACCGCTCCCGGCGGCGACGTCCACGTGTACGCCGCCTGGAGCTCGTCCGCGAAGCCGAGACACACGACTCCCGCGGGCACGATCAGCGACCAGCGGGGCGGGCGGTCGATCATCGCGCTGACGAAGGCGAGGACGACGACCGGCACGATGTAGAACAGGTAGCGGTCGTAGAGCGCCAGATCGAGCCCGAGGTCGTAGCGGGCGGTCTCGACGATCACCATCACGACGGCGGCGACACCCACACATGCGAATGCATGGCGCTCGGGGTCGGTAACCCGAAGCACATTCGCGAGCAGCCAGGCGGTCCCGACGACAAAGGGAAGGATCCCGAGGCCGAAGGCGATGTCGGCGGCATGCGCGTCGAACGCGCGCGCAAGCTCGCTCGGAGCAAGGTTGCCGTTGATCTCCTGGCCGTACACGCTCAGCCCGAGCAGCCGACCACCGCCGGCGACGAAGGCGACTCCGGCGACGATCAGGGCGCCGTACACCGCAAGGAGCAGCCGGTGTGCCCTGGTGGCGGCGCGCACGGCCGCTCGCAGCCCTGCCCGCCCCTGCGAAGCGGCGATCGATGCCTGCTGCAGGAGGATGGCGATCGGAAGCACGGCGGCCAGCAGCACCAGCTCGGTCCGGGCGAGAAACGCGAGCACGATCGTGGTCAGCGCCAGCGCGTCGTTTCTCGCCGACGGCGCTGTGAGCGCGCGGTGGATCGCGAGGAGCGCCCAGACGAAGACCGGGTAGGCGACGGTCTCGGTCAGGAGAAACGACGAGTAGATCAGCCACGGCGTTGCGACCGAGAGCAGGGCGGCCAGGTACGAGAGGGACGTCCGGCCGGTCACGCGGCGGGCGAGCAGGAACGCGGGAATGAGTGCCGAGGTCATGAGCCACGCTCCGAGCAGGTGGGCGTGGTGAATGTCCGTCGCGACATCGCCGTGCCGGAAGAACGGCGCGATCAGCCAGGGATAGAGCTGATCGAGGCTTCGCACGAACGTCCCGTGCACCCGGGGGACCGGCGAGCCAGTTCGCGCGACGCTGATCGCGAGCCGCTCGTACACGAGCTCGTCGGTCATCACGAACCAGTTGGTCACACGGCCCGTGACCTCACTCAAAGCGAGCGCGGAGAGCGCCCAGAGACCGACCAGCGCGGAGGCCGGCCCGATCGCCGCTATTGCACTCCGGCGCGGAGTCAGAGCTCGAACCCGCGAACCCAGGGGAGCGGAATCCATCAGCGGCGGATCATATGAGCCCGGTCCGCGAGACGAGCCTTGCCGTTCCGGCCTCGATCACGTCGCGAAATCGGCGGGCATGCTCGCGGCGTGGTCCGCGGGCACGCCGAGCCGCGCGATGTCGACGGCTCGTCCCGGGTAGGCGGCCGTGAGCACGTCGATCCGCCCGCCTTCGAAGCAGGCGCTCGTGAAGCCCGGCGCCATGGTGCAGCCGAAGAGGCCCCACGTCCCGCCAGGGACGAGCTCGCCCGCCTGCCACACACCCGCGGGGATCACGTACTGGACGCGCTCGCCGGCAAGGACGTCGGCCGCCAAGGACGACCTCGCCGTCGGAGCCGTCCGGGTAGAGCAGCACGAGCCTGATCGGATCGCCGCCGTAGAAATGCCACACCTCGTCGAACTCGAGCCGATGGAACAGGGAGCGGCTCGGCGGGTCGTCGCAGTAGAGCCCGATCCCGCCCGACCCGACCGGCCCGCCCGCCGCAACCTCTTCGACGCTCCGGTAGGTGCTGACGAAGAGCGTCGCCTCCACCGGAAGCGGCGTCATCCCGAAGTGGTCGATCAGCAGTCTGACGGCAGGGTCGATCCGGCTGAAGCTACCGGTAGCGTCATTTCCGTGAGCGTGCCGCCGTTGCCCGTCGGAGAGCTCTTCGACCTTTCAGGCCTGGTTGCGATCGTCACCGGCGCGAGCGGCAACATCGGGGGCGGAATCGCCCGGCGCCTCCACGAAGCCGGCGCATCGGTGGTCGTCCACGCCCTGCAGAGCCGCGAGTCGGCGTCGCGTCTCGCGGCCGAGCTCGGAGACCGAGCCTGCGTTGCGGTGGGCGACGTGGAGCGCGACGCCGCCGGCGATCTGCACCGTCGCCGCCGAGACGTTCGGCCGGGTCGACATCCTCGTCAACAACGCCGCCATTCAGCCCGTCGCCGCCCTCGAGTCGATCGGGCCGGCCGAGCTGACGGAGCTTCTGCGGGTGAACGTCGGCGGCGTCGCGGCGATGACTCGCGAGGCGGCTGTCGGCGATGGCCGCGGGCGGATCCGGCGCGATCGTCAACGTCAGCTCGATCGAAGGCCTGCAGCCTGCCTTCGCCCACAGCCACTACGCGGCGTCGAAGGCCGCCGTGATCATGCACACGCGTGCGGCCGCGCTCGAGCTTGGCCCCAGGGGAATCCGCGTGAACAGCGTCTCCCCCGGCCTGATCGAGGCCGAAGGGCTCGACCGAGCCTGGCCCGAAGGTGTCGCCAGATGGCACGCGGCAGCCCCGCTTCGTCGCCTCGGGACTCCGACGGACGTGGCCGATGCCGTCCTGTTCCTCGCCTCGCCGGCCGCCCGCTGGATCTCGGGCTCCAATCTGGTCGTCGACGGCGGCGTACTCGCGCACAGCACGTGGTAGCGAGCGGCGCCGCGCGAGGCGAGGTGGCCGGCGGCGTCGTCGGGCGCGCGGTAGCGGCGCTCCTGCCCGTCGCGATCCCAACGGCGCTCCTCGTCGCAGCTCTGGCCGCCGTTGCGCCTGCGACCTTCGTCCAGGACACGTGGATGACCCTGGTCGCCGGGCGCGAGCTCGCCGGGCACGGCCTTCCATCGACCGACCATCTGACCGTAATCGCCGCCGGGCATCGCTGGGTCGACCAGCAATGGCTCGCCCAGGTGGTCTTCTACCAGGCGTCCCGCGCCGGCCTCGGAGTTGCGGTCGCCGTGTACCTCGTCGCCGTGGGCGTGACGTTTGCCTTGTGCGGCGACGCCGCCCGCCGGGGCGGAGCGCCGAGTGGGGCGATTCTCATCGGCGCCGTCGTTGCAATCGCGGCGGCCCCCTGGAGCCTGCAGCTACGGGCCCAATCGCTGGCGCTGCCGCTCTTCGCGCTCACGCTCTGGCTCGTCCTGCGCGACCCCCGACTCCGGCAGTCCTCGACGCTCCTCGTCATTCCGGTGCTCTGCCTGTGGTCGAACATCCACGGCTCGGTCACACTCGGCGCCGCAATCGTGTTTCTCTGCGCGCTCGGTGCCGTCCTTGCCGATCGCACCCGCCGCCCGGCGATCTACCTGGTGCTCGCGCCGCTCTCGATCTTCGCCTCCCCGTATGCGCCGAAGCTCCCCGGCTATTACCACCTGATGCTCGTCGACCCGCCGTTCGGACGGCAGATCGTCGAATGGGAGCGAACGACGCCCTCCGGCAAGACGGCGGTCTTCTTCGCGGTCGCGATCGTCTCGCTTGCGCTCGTGGCGCTCCGGCGCGATCGCCTGAACCGGTCGGCGTGGATCTGCCTCGCAGTCACCCTCGTGAGCGCACTCGACGCGATCCGGGGGATCGTCTGGTTCGCGTTCGCGGCGTTTGCGATTGTGACCCCCCTCGCAGGACGCGAGTCGACGCGGCTTGCGGGGAGAGCCGCAACGGTGCTGGCGACGGGGTCGCTCGTCGTCCTCGCCGCGGCGATCGGCCTCGCGGCAGCCCGGTCGAACGGGCGTTACGAGTCGCGGGTCCCGGCAGGTGTTGCCCGCGTCGTCCGCGCTCACCCGGGCGCCCGGGTCCTCGCGGACGCGACCACGGCCGACTGGCTCCTCTGGGAGGTGCCCGCGCTTCGCGGAAGGGTTGCGTACGACGTTCGCTTCGAGATCCTGACGAAGGCCCAGTTCGACCGCATCCCGGCCTTTTACGACGCCAAGCCCGGCTGGGAAGGCCTGGCGGCGGGGTACGACCTCGTCGTCGACACTCCGAGCCAAGTGGCAAGGCTCGTGCGGGCCGGCGGCTGGCACCGGATCTACGCCGGCGGAGGCGTTGCGATCGCCCAGCGGGCACGGTAACCGCGCGGTCGCTCGCCACCCCCGGCTAGACTCGCGGCCCAATGGAGGTCGAGGTTCAGTGAGAGTCGGAATGCTCACGGGAGGCGGCGACTGCCCGGGCCTGAATGCGGTGATTCGCGCCGTCTGCAGGCGTCTCTGGGAGCACGGGCACGAGACGGTGGGGGTCCGGAACGGCTGGCGCGGCATGATCGACGGCGACCTGACGCCCCTCGGCTACGACGAGATCTCCGGGATCCTCCACATCGGTGGGACGATCATCGGGACCTCGAGGACGAATCCGCACAAGCTCGAGGGCGGCGTCGAGGGCGTGAAGAAGACGTTCGAGCACATCGACGCGCTCGTGGCGATCGGCGGCGAGGACACCCTCGGCGTGGCCGCAAAGCTCTTCGCCGAGGAGGGGCTGCCGGTCGTCGGCGTCCCGAAGACGATCGACAACGACCTCAACGGCACCGACTACACCTTCGGCTTCGACACCGCGGTCGCGGTCGCGACCGAGGCGATCGACCGCGTCCATTCCACGGCCGAGTCGCACAGCCGGATCATCGTCGTCGAGACGATGGGGCGCCACGCAGGCTGGATCGCGTTGATGAGCGGTATCGCGGGCGGCGCCGATTACATCCTCATCCCGGAGCAGCAGGTCGTCTACGACGATGTCGCGGCCGCCGTGGAGCGGCGCCGGCAGCGCGGGAAGAACTTCTCGGTGATCGTGGCAAGCGAGGGCTGCGAGCTTCCCGGCGTCAGCGACGAGGGCGAGGTCGACGAGTTCGGCCACGTCCGGGTCGAGAATCGCGCGATCGGCGACACTGTCGCCAAGGAGATCGAGAAGCGGACCGGGATGCAGGCCCGCGCGACGGTGCTCGGCTACATCCAGCGCGGCGGCTCACCTACGCCGCGCGACCGGGTGCTCGGCCTTCGCTTCGGCCTCGAGGCTGCCGACCTCGTGGTCGCGGGCAACTGGGGCCAGATGGCGGCGCTGCACGGCGACGACGTCGTCTCGGTGCCGCTCACCGAGGCGACCGCGGAGCTGAAGCTCGTACCGGACTCCTGGTACCAGGTCGCGAAGACCTTCTTCGGCTGAGCCTGCTCAAGAAGGAGAGCGCCGGGAACGACGCTCATTTTGATTCGTGCTCTCAAGAGCCCATTGCAGAATGAAGTCTGGTGTCGCTCGATCGCGCTGGGCGCCCGATCGACGAGCGTGATTCTGTAATGAGCTCTTACGGCAGGCGGCTGAACCGCCCGATCAGGCGAGCCAGAAACGAAGGGCCCTGCGTGGCCCTCAGCAGGCGCTCCCGCTCCAGCGACTGCCTCGCAAAGGCGCGCTCGCGCATGACGCGGGTCGGATAGCGAGGCTTCCAGTAGACCGGGCGAGGCCGCCTAGCCACAGCTGCGCTCGCCGCAGTCCTTGCCGGAAAGCGGCAGGCGCCCGAGCAGCTCGGCGAGCGATTCGAGCTCGATGCTCTCGAAACGGCTCGTGAAGAGGTCGTCGACCCCGGAGAGGTGGGTCACGGCGGCGGCACGGAGCTTCTCGCGGCCGGCGACCGTGAGCTTCGCGTAGGAGACGCGCGCATCGGAGCTCGAAGCGGCCTTCTCCACGAGCCCAGTCCGCTCGAGGCCGTCGAGGAGGCGCGTGATTCCCGATGCCGTCAGCACGACCTGCTCGGCAAGATCGACCCGCCGCATCATCCCCTGCTCCGAGCGGTTGAGCAGGAGCAGCACCTCGTAATCGTTGAGGGTGAGCCCGTGCTCGGTCAGGAGGTCGGCGTTCAGCTGGCGCGTGATCGCGGAGTGCGCGCGAAGAAACGCCACCCATGCCTCCAGCCTGCTTCTCGTTGACACCGCCGAGCTCATCCTTCTTCAAGTGTAACGGGGCGGCCGCCCCTATTGGAGCTGCGGCACCGCGGCAGTCCCGGCAAGAAATTCATGTTTTCTTATTTGACGCATTAGCGTTGCTCATGTACCTTCCCTACCGACTTGATCGACAACGACAGGCCCGGATCAGGGCCGAGCTCCCGACCGAAAGGACGCCCTGGCCTATGAGTGCCGAGCACGAGAAGCAGATCCACACGTTCGATCGCGCGACCCTTCTTCGCCGCAGCGCCGTCATGGGCGGTTCCCTTGCCCTTGCGGGATGGCTGCCGACGCTTGCCAGTGCGCGGCGTGAGTCGACGACCCTGAACCTGGTTGCCTATTCGACACCCAAGCCGGTGATGGCGCAGCTGATCACGAACTGGAACGCGACCCCTCAGGGAAGCGGTGTCTCGTTCACGCAGTCCTACGGCCCCTCGACGAGCCAGGCGCAGGCGGTTGCCGCCGGCCAGCCGGCCGACTTCGTGTTCCTGTCCTGGCCGGGTGACATTCAGATCCTCGTCGATGCAGGCCTCGTGAACGCGAACTGGGACGAGCAGTCCTACAAGGGCGTCGTCGCGAACACGGTTGTCGTCTTCGCGCTGCGCGACGGCAACCCGAAGAAGATCAAGGGCTGGAACGACCTCGTCAAGCCGGGTGTCCAGGTGATCACTCCGGACCCGTTCAGCTCGGGCTCGGCCAAGTGGAACATCCTCGCCGCCTACTCGGCGCAGCGCCACCTCGGCAAGACCGACGCGCAGGCCGTCGCCTACGTGAAGCAGCTCTTCAAGAACGTGGTCGCGCAGCCCACCTCCGGTACCAACGCAACTGCCGCCTTCCTCTCCGGTGAGGGTGATGTGCTCCTCACCTACGAGAGCGAGGCGATCAACGCGAACCTCAAGGGCAGCAACATCCAGTACGTGATTCCGCGCCAGACGCTGCTGATCCAGCTGCCGATCGCGGTCTTGCAGAACAGCCCGAACAAGGACCTCGCGAACAAGTTCATCCAGTACCTCAAGGAGACGCCCGCGCAGGAGGTGTTCGGCAAGTTCGGCTTCCGGCCGGTCGATCCGACGGCTGCCAAGCAGTTCACGAACTTCCCGGTGCGCCCGGGCCAGATCACGCTCGCCGATAAGACGATCGGTGGCTTCCCGGCCGCGCAGAAGCGCTGGTTCAATCCGGGCGGCCTCATGTACACGATTGAATCCGCAGACGGAGGCCCTTCCTCCTGAGCAGCTACACGGAAGCCCCTGAGGCCAGACGATCCGTATATCTGACGAAGCCGAGGGAGAAAGCGGGCGCCGCTTTCTCCCTCGGCTTTGCCTCGACGTTTCTCATGCTCATCGTGGCGCTGCCGATCGCAGCGCTGATCTGGCAGTCGAAGCACGAGGGCTGGAGCGGCTTCTGGGATGCAGTCTCGGGACGTGAGGCGACGGCGGCGCTCAAGCTGACGCTGATCGTGGCCGCGCTGGCTGCGTTCACGAACGCCGTTCTCGGCACGATCGTCGCCTGGGTCCTCGTCCGCGACGACTTCCGCGGTAAATCGGTCGTGAACGCCGTGATCGACCTGCCCTTCGCGCTCCCGACGATCGTCGCCGGCCTCGTGCTGCTGACCTTCTACGGCCCCCACTCGCCGGTCGGGATCCACGCCGCCTTCACCCAGTACGCGCTCTTCCTGGCCCTGCTCTTCGTCACCCTGCCCTTCGTGGTGCGCACCGTGCAGCCCGTGCTGCTCGAGCTCGACCGCGACATGGAGGAGGCCGCACGCTCGCTCGGAGCCGGCGAGCTCGACCGTGTTCCGCCGCATCATCCTCCCGAGCATCCTTCCCGGGATCCTCTCCGGCCTGACGATGGCCTTCGCCCGGGCAGTCGGCGAGATCGGGGCGGTCGTGATCATCACCGGGAACATCCCCTACAAGACCGAGGTCGCCTCCGTCTTCATCTTCAACCGGATCGAGAGCAACGACCCGACCGGGGCCGCAGCCCTCGCCGTCGTGCTGCTCGCGATCTCGTTCGGGGTCCTCCTCGCCGTCGGCGGCATCCGCCGCTATACGACTCGCTTCGAGCGTGCCTAGAACGGCCCGCCATCAACGTGCCCGGCGGGGCCCGGTATGACCGTCCGTAAGCTCGGCCTCCGCTTCGTCGCGATCGGCTACCTGGCCGTGATCCTGATCGCGCCGCTCGGGCTCGTCTTCTACCGGACCTTCGTGAACGACGCCTCGAGCGCCTGGCAGGCGCTGAGCGACAAGGACACGCTGCACGCATTCCAGGTGACGCTCCTCGCAGTCGGCATTGCCGTGCCCCTCAACACGATCTTCGGCGTCGCGGCCGCGCTCGCAATCGTGCGGCGCAAGTTCCCCGGGAAGGGGCTCGTCAACGCCTTCATCGACCTCCCGCTCGCGCTCTCGCCCGTCGTCGTCGGTTTCTCGCTCTACCTTCTCTACGGACGCACGGGCTGGTTCGGCTCCTTCCTGCTGCGCCACGGGATCCAGATCCTCTTCGCCTGGCCGGCAATCGTTCTCGCCACGATCTTCGTCTCGGTCCCGTTCGTCGCACGCGAGGTCATCCCCACACTCCGCGAGGTCGGCGACGAGCAAGAGCAGGCCGCCCGTACTCTCGGCGCCTCCGGCTGGCAGACCTTCTGGCGCATCACCCTGCCCTCGATCCGGTGGGCGGTCATCTACGGCGTCGTCCTCACGACCGCCCGCTGCCTGGGGGAGTACGGCGCCGTCGCGGTCGTCTCGGGGAGCATCCAGGGGAAGACAGAGACGGCGACACTTCGGGTGCAGGAGGAATACGAAAACCTCAACTTCGCCGGCGCCTACGGTATCTCGCTCGCGCTCGCCGGAATTGCGATCATCGTGTTGATCCTGATGACCGCGCTGCGCCCACGGGAACTAGCCCACTGATGGCCCGCCGCCGCTCACCGGGGGACCCGTGCACCTCTAGCGCATGGGAGAAGCTCGATGTGCTCGCCCTCCTGGAGCCGGCATCGTTCGAGCCGATCGCGGGCACAACGCCTTCAGACCAACCCTCGAGGAGGAACTAGATGTCGATCTCGGCCCGGAACGTGAGCAAGCGCTTCGGCGATTTCGTCGCGCTGGACGATGTCAGCGTCGAGGTCGCACCGGGGTCGCTGACCGCGCTCCTCGGGCCCAGCGGTAGCGGCAAGTCGACGTTGCTGCGTGTGATCGCAGGCCTCGAGCGGCCGGACTCCGGATCGGTCTTCCTCGGCAACGTGAACGTGACCGGCCGGTCACCGCAGGAGCGCGGCGTCGGCTTCGTCTTCCAGCACTACGCCGCGTTCAAGCACATGACCGTGCACGACAACATCGCCTTCGGCCTCTCGATCCGGAAGCGGCCGAAGGACGAGATCGACAAGCGCGTGCGCGAGCTGCTCGAGCTGGTGCAGCTCGAAGGCCTCGCCGGCCGGTACCCCTCGCAGCTCTCGGGCGGGCAGCGGCAGCGCATGGGGCTTGCCCGCGCGCTTGCGGTCGACCCGGAGGTGCTGCTCCTGGACGAGCCGTTCGGCGCACTCGACGCGAGGGTTCGGGCCGAGCTGCGGACGTGGCTGCGCCGGCTGCACGACGAGACGCATACGACGACGGTGATCGTGACCCACGACCAGGAGGAGGCGATGGAGGTCGCCGACGAGGTCGTGGTGATGAACCGGGGTCGCGTCGAGCAGGTGGCGGAGCCGCGCGAGCTCTACGAGCGGCCGGTCAACGAGTTCGTGATGACGTTCGTCGGCCAGGCAAACCGGGTCGGCGACGCCTTCGTCCGTCCGCACGACCTCGAGCTGACGCTCGAGCCGAACGGGGTCACGCGCGAAGCGATGATCGAGCGAATTCTCCACCTCGGCTTCGAGGTGCGGGTCGAGCTCGTTCGTGACGACGGCGTCCAGCTCTCGGTTCAGATCACACGCGACGAGGCCGAGCACCTCGAGCTCGAGCGCGGCCAGATCGTCTTCGTCAACCCGACGAGACAGACGACGTTCACCTGAGGGCGGTTCCCGGCGTGCCGGGAACGTTCGCGGTGGTCAGTGGGGAAGCCAGGCCTCGCCGTCGGCGAGGAGCGATTCCACCTCCGAGGGAAGCTCTCCGCTGACGACATCGGCGAGCGTCACCGCCTCGAGCACCCGCCGCAGGCTCGCGCGGACTGCGACCCAGACGCTGCGGAGCGGCGCTGCGCTTCCGGAGTACGAGACCTCCTCCGACCGGAGCCCGCGCACGTTGGCGAGCGGGCCGTCGACCGCACGCATCACCTGCGCCAGCGTGATCTCGTCCGCCGGCCTCGTTAGCCAGTAACCGCCCTCCACCCCGCGCTGGCTGCGCACGAGGCCGCCGTTTCGAAGGTCGGTCATGATGCTCTCGAGGAACTTGATCGGGATCTTCTGCGCCTGCGAGATCCGCTCGGCTTTCACCGGCACCTCGTCCTGCGTGCCGAAGGCAGAAGTCGATTGCGCCGCGATCTCCACCATCGCCCTGATCGCGTAGTCCGCTTTCGCCGAGACGCGCACGGCTCAAGTTTGGCGATCGAAAGGCTCGGGCAGCACGGGAACGGCTCTGTCGCACCCGCCGGTCACGTGGCGTACAGCTGCGAATGCCACGCGGAGCGGTAGACCTTCTCGAGATGCTCCACGCGCGAGACGTAGGCGCGCGTCTCGGGGAACTGGATTCCCACGCCGGCCTGGCGCCACCGGTCGACGTTTCCCTGGCCCGCGTTGTAGGCCGCAAGCACGAGCCGCATCGACCGGTATTTGGTGAACAGGTCGTGCAGGTACCACGATCCGTAGCGAATGTTGATGTTGGGGTTGGTGAGGTCGCTGACGTGGAAGGCCGTTCCCCCGGTGCGGAGGGCGATGCCCTTCGCGGTCGACGGCGTGAGCTGCATCAGCCCGATCGCCCCCGACGACGAGCGCGCGTCGGTCCGGAACTTCGACTCCTGGTAGATCACGGCGGCGAGGAGCGCCGGATCGAGGCCCTCGGCATGAGCGCGCTGGCGGACGAGCGCGCTGTATCGCAGCGGGTAGCGAAGCCGCTCGAACCAGGGCGGGTTTGCGACGATCACGTACACGACGCCGACGACGACCACCACCGCGAGCATCGCGGCCGTCCGAACGAGGAACCTCATTGCGTCAAATCGTCCATGACGGACGCGACGAACCCCTCGAGCTCTACGAGCGAGCCGGTGTTCACGTACGCATAGTCCGCACGCGCGACCTTCTCTGCATCGGGCAGGAGCCGGCGCTCGCGCTCCTCGGTCGCGACCTCCGACCGGGAGCGTCGAAGCGCCTCGGGAGCGGTGATCACGACAACCCGGTCGAACCGCTTGCCGGCGTCGGACTCGTAGAGGAGCGGCACCTCGGTGACGCAGACCGCGGGTGGGTTCGGCAGCTCGCCGAGCTGTTCGCGCCACACCAGGTACTCGGCGGCTACGAGCGGATGGAGAAGCTGCTCGAGCCACTCGAGCGCAGCCGGATCGTTGAACACCACCGTCCCGACTGCACCGCGGTCGAGCCGGCCGTCGGGACCCACGACGCCGTTGCCGAACCGCTCGACGATCGTCTCACGCACCTCGGGCCGGCGAAGCAGCTCGTGGACGATCTCGTCGCTCGAGACCGTCGCGGCTCCCTGCCGCGCAAAAGCAGCAAGCGCCTCGCTCTTACCGGCTCCGATGCCGCCGGTAATGGCGACGGCGACCGGTCGAGTCACTCCTCGGCGGCAGGCTCTTCGGTCGCGTCTGCGTCGGCCTCGACTTCAGCCTCGGCGTCTGCGTCTGGAACTGCCTCTGCTTCGGGCTCCGCCGCGGTCTCCACGACTGCCTCCGCCTCGGCCACCGGCTCTACGTCCACGACCGGCTCTGCTTCTGCGACCGGCTCTGCTTCTGCGACCGGCTCAGCGTCTGCGACCGGCTCAGCTTCCGCGATCTCCAGCTCCACGGTCTCCGGCTCCACGGTCTCTGACTCCACGGTCTCCGGCTCGACGGTCCCGGCTTCGGCGGCAGGAGCTTCGGTCCCGGCTTCGGTGCCGGCTTCGGCCTCCGCCGCCCCGAGGTCGGCGTAGCCCTCGGGAACCTCTTCGTCGGAGCGGTCCGAAAGGTCGAGATTCGGGTGCAGGTGGACGGACTCCCCGCCGTCGGCGCGAGGCTGAACCGGATCGTCCGGCTCGACGCGCTTGAGCGACAGCGAGAGCCGGCGGCGCTCGCCGTCGATCTCGATGATCTTGACGTTGACTGCCTGGCCCTGCGAGACGACTTCGCGCGGGTTCTCGACGTGGTGCTGCGCGAGCTCCGAGATGTGAACGAGACCTTCGACACCGGGCAGGATCTCGACGAACGCGCCGAAGGTGACGACCTTCGTCACGCGCCCTTCGACGACGTCGTTCTCGTGGTAGCTCTCGAGCACCTGCTGCCAGGGGTCGTTCTGCGTTTGCTTGAGCCCCAGCGAGATTCGCTGGCGATCGCGATCGATGTCGAGCACCTTCACCTGCACGGTCTGGCCGATCTCGAGGATCTCCGACGGGTGGTTGACGTGCGACCAGGAGAGCTCGGAGATGTGAATCAGCCCGTCCATGCCGTCGAGGTCGACGAAGGCGCCGAAGTCGACGATGTTGGAGATCTGGCCCTCGACGACATTGCCGGGCTGCAACCGGTCGAGGATCTGCTGGCGCTGCTCCTTGCGCTCCTCTTCGAGCACGGCGCGCCGTGAAAGGACAACGTTGTTGCGCGAGCGATTGAGCTCGATCACCTTGCAGCGAAGCTCCTGGCCGAGGAACTCGTCGAGGTCCTGCACGCGCCGGATGTCGACGAGCGAGGCCGGAAGGAAGCCACGGACGCCGAGGTCGAGGATGAGCCCACCCTTGACGACCTCGATCACACGGCCGTCGACGGGCTCGCCCGACTCGGCGGCGCGCTCGATGTTCTTCCAGGCGAGCTCGAAGCGGGCGCGCTTCTTCGAGAGGATCAAGCGGCCCTCGGTGTCCTCCTTCGTGAGCACGAGCGCGTCGATCTCATCTCCCAGAGACACCTCGTCGGCCGGGTTGACCGAGCGGCGGATCGACAGCTCTGCAACCGGGATCACACCTTCCGACTTGTAGCCGATGTCCACCAGGACCTCGTCCTTGTCGACCCGGACGACGGTGCCGTGAACCACCTCGCCCTCGTTGATCTCGGGGAAGGTCGACTCGTAGTCGGGGATGAGCTCGCCGTCGGGTCCTTCGACCCAGACGCCTGGCTCTTCCACAATGAGGTCGCTAGTTGCCAAAACGGTGGCGAAGTATAGCCAGGCTTTGTGAGCAGGCCGTTTGGCCTCCGCGAAGCCGTGGAGCAGCCCCGGTCTGCGAGCTCCTCTGACGCTGCTCCGGCAGGCGCCCGGTCAGCTCTTCGCCTCGGCCCAGTTATCGCCGACGCCCACGTCGACGGCGAGCGGCGGGTCGAGCTCGTAGGCGCTGCACATCTCGGCGCGGACGAGCTCGCGTACGTCCTTGACCTCGGCCTCCGGCACCTCGAGCAATAGCTCGTCGTGCACCTGCAGCACGAGCCGCGCGGCGCGGCCCTCGGCGCGGAGGCGGTCGTGGATCGAGATCATCGCGACCTTGATGATGTCCGCGTTCGAGCCCTGCATCGGGAAGTTGACCGCGATCCGCTCGCCGAACTGCCTGGTCATCCGATTCGCTGCCCGAAGCTCCGGCACGGCGCGCCGGCGGCCGAGCAGCGTTGTCACATAGCCGTCTCTCGCGGCCTGCTCGATCGTGCGGGCGATGAAGTCCTGAACGTGCGGGAACCGGGCCAGGTAGGCGTCGATGTAGGCCTGCGCCTGCTCGCGCGGGATCTCCAGGTTCTCGGAGAGGCCGAAGGCCGAGATGCCGTAGACGATCCCGAAGTTGATCATCTTCGCGATCGAGCGCTCACCCGTCGTGAGCGTCGCCGGGTCCTTGCCGAGCACCTCGGCGGCGGTTGCGCGGTGGATGTCCTCGCCGCGCTCGAAGGCCTCGCGCAGCTTCGGCTCGCCCGAGAGATGAGCCAGGATGCGCAGCTCGATCTGCGAGTAGTCGGCGGAGAGCAGCTTGGCGCCGTCTTCGGCGATGAATGCCGAGCGGATCTCGCGGCCGAGCTCCGTGCGGATGGGGATCGACTGGAGGTTCGGGCTCGTCGTCGACAGCCTGCCCGTGGCGGCGACGGTCTGGTTGATCGTCGTGTGGAGGCGGCCGGTCGACTCGTCGATGAGCGTCGGCAGCGGCCCCAGGTAGGTGTTGAGGAGCTTCGAGAGCTCACGCCATTCCTCGATCACGGCCACGATCTCATGGTCGGCCCTGATCGACCGCAGCACCTTTGCGTCGGTCGAGTAGCCCGTCTTGCCCTTGCGGCCCGAGGTGAGGCCGAGCTGCTCGAAGAGAACGCGGGCGACTTGCTGGGTCGAGCCGAGGATGAACTGCTCGCCGGCAAGCTCGTAGGCCATTGCCTCGAGCTCGGAGACGCGCTCGGCCAGGCGGGCGGTGATCTCGCCCATCCGGTAGGTGTCGATCTTCACGCCCGCGTGCTCCATGTCGGCCAGCACGCGTGTCAGCGGCAGCTCTACGTTGCGATAAAGGTTGGTGAGCCGGCGCTCTTCGAGCCGCGCGAGCATCGGCGTTATGAGCCGTCGGGGCAGCTCGGCGGCGAGGACGAGAGCAGCTGTGTCCTCGTCGCTCGCAGGCTCTGGGGTGAGCTCGAAGCCGTATTCGGCTGCGAGATCGGAGAGCGCGTACTCCGAGCGCGACGGATCGATCAGATAGGCGGCGAGGAGCGTGTCGTCCGTGGCGTCGACCCCGGCGGCCTTTGCGTCATGGGCAACGATCTGGGCGTCCCGGAGGGCCTCGAGGCGGATCGGGCCGATCCCGACGCCGTCATCGCCGGCAACCGCCATTCGCCCGTCGCCGGCCGAGACCCCAACGCTGCCCGTCACCCGCTCGGGCGTGCCTTCGTGCCAGCGGATGACATCCGACTCGATCACCTCCGGCGGCGCGGCCGGAAGAGCCTCGTCGAGCGTGTCGAGCCGCGCGAGCAGCCCGCGGAACTCGAAGCGGCGGAAGAACTCCTTCAGCTGAGAGCGGTCGGGAGGCTCGAGCGTGAGCGCGGTCGGGTCGAACTCGAGGTCGAGGTCGCGCCGCATCGTCGCGAGCTCCTTGGAGACTCGCGCCTGGTCGGCGTGTTCGACGATCGCCTTGGCCCGGGCCGGGGTCAGCTCGGCGGCGTGCTCGATCACCGCCTCCAGCGATCCGTACTTGCCGATCAGCTGGCCGGCGGTCTTGTCGCCGATTCCGGGAACCCCCGGGATGTTGTCCGAGGTGTCGCCCTTCAAGCCGATGAAGTCGGGGATCTGGTCGGGCTTGATCCCGTACCGCGCCTCGACGCGCTCGGGCGTATAGACCTGCACGTCGGCGACCCCGCGCGGCGTCATCATCAGGCAGACGTTCTCGGAGCAGAGCTGGAATGCGTCGCGGTCGGTCGAGACGACGCACGTCCGTAGGCCGGCCTCGTCGGCGCGGGTCGCGAGCGTGGCGATGACGTCGTCGGCCTCCCAGCCCTCGAAGTCGAGGTTGCGATAGCCGAAGGCCTCGACGAGCGGCCGGAACGTCGGGAACTGCTCGCGGAGCAGGTCGGGCATCGGCCGCCTGCCCTCCTTGTAGACGACGTCGGCTGCTTCGGCGACCGCAGCCCTGTGGACCGGGCGTGAGTCCCACGCAACCGCGACCGCTTTCGGCTTGTAGTCGGAGAGGAGCTTGAAGAGCATGTTCGTGAACCCGAGCAGAGCACCCGTCGGCACACCCTCCGAGGTCGCGAGCTCCTCGGGCAGCGCAAAGAACGCCCGGTAGGCCAGGTTGTTGCCGTCGACCAGGAAGAGGTCGGAGTCGTGGGCCGGGGCGTCGTCGAGCTGAAGCTCCTCCCCGCTGAGCGTCTTCGGCGACACTGGTTTTGATGCTAGCCGGGCTCATCCGAACGCCGTGACCCGCATCCCGCTTCTTTCGGGCACGCGGCTCGCCGTCATCGACGTCCCGCCGGAAGGGCTCGTTCTTCGTCCTCCGCCCCCCACCGATGTACTCCACGGGGTGGCCGACGCGACCCGCGAGGCGATGCGCTTTCCGCTCGCAGGCCCGCCGCTTGCGCAGCTCGTCACCCCCGGGGGATCTGCCACCGTGGTCGTCGAGCTTCCGGCCCTGCCCATTCCGTCGGTGAGCGTCGATCCGCGGCAGGAGGCAATCGCCGCGACGGTCGACGAGCTGACCCGCCTCGGGGTGACCCAGGTGACGATCCTCGTCGCGACCGGCCTCTCGCGCCGCCCGTCGCCACGCGAGATCGGCGTGCTCTTTCCCCCGGAGTTCCGGCGCCGCTTCCGTGGCCGGCTGATGGTGCACGACGTCGAGAGCGATGACCTGGCCGAGATCGGCGCCGCAGCTGGGACGCCGCTGCGCGTCTCGCCGGCTCTCGCCGAGACCGACCTGATCGTGGCGGTGACGGCCGCCGAGACGGTGCTCGACGGCGGGCCGGGCGCTCTGCTCAGAGCCTGCTCTCGCGAGGCGCTGCGTGCGGGCGGGGCGACGTCGCTCCTCGAGACGTCGTCGTCGCAGGGCTGGAAGCTCGCGATCGAGCTCGAGCGGCTGCTCGGCGCCCGGGCGCCGCTTTTCGGCCTCTCGCTGGTCCTCAATCTCCCGAACGTGTTCGGCGGCTATCCGTACGAGGAGCAGATGCTCGAGCGCTTTGCCCGTTCAAGGCTGAGGCGCGGCTTCGCGCTCTTGCCGGGGCCGTTGCGGCAGCGGCTGATCGAGCGCGTCCCGCGGGAGCTCACGTGCGCGGCCGTCTTCGGCGGGATCCCCTCGGCCGCACACAGCGAGGCGCTCCTGCGAGGAATCGAGTTCAAGGGAACGGCGCTTGCCGAGCCGCTCGATGCGATCGTGATCGGGATCCCTTCGACGACGCCGTTCCTGCCCCGCGACCTTCCGAACCCGGTCACTGCAGCCGCGCTCGGCCTCGGCCTCGCGCTCCGGCTCTGGAGGGACACCTTCCCGGTGCGGACCGGCGGCACGGCGATCTTGCTGCACGACCTGCAGCGCCGCTTCCCCCAGCCCGTCCAGACGCCCTACCGGGCGCTCTATGCCGATCCGCGCACGGCGCGCGATCCGGATGCGCTCCGGGAAGCCGAGGAAGCGGCGGTGGAGGACACGCGCGCGATCGAGGACTACCGCAACGGACGCTCCCTGCATCCGCTCGAGCCGTTCCTCGCCTGGAGCGCCTGCGACCATGCGCTGAGCCGCCTGGGTGCGGTGCTGGTGGCCGGCTGCCGGGATGCGGCGTCGGCCCGTCAGCTCGGCCTCGTCCCGGTCGGCACCTTCGGTGGGGCGCTCACGATGGCCCGCGGCCGCGGCGCGGAGCGGATCGGCTTCCTGCTCTCTCCCCCCTACTTCCCGCTCGTCGTCGGCTCCGAGGCGCCGTAGGACACGATCCGGACCGACTCGGTCGTGACCATCCCCTCGGTGATCATCTCGTCGAGGATCGGGAGCCAGGCATCGATCCGCTCCGGGCTGTCGACGATCTCGATCACGAGCGGCAGGTCCTCGGAGAGCCGCAGGATCCGCGAGGTGTGGAGCTGGGAGTGCACTCCGTAGCCCTCGATGCCGCGCACGACGGTCGCACCGGCCAGGCCTTCCTTCCGCGCCCGCTCGACGATCGCCTGGTAGAGCGGCTTGCCGTGCCAGTTGTCGGACTCGCCGATGAAGATGCGGACGAGTTTGCCGTCGCCTTCGAGCCGGGTCATACGAGCCGCCCGAGGACGACGCCGAGATAGACGGCGACAAGGCCTGCTGCGCACGAGCCGGCGACGTTCGCGAACGCGAGGCCGAGGGCACGGTCGGCTGCGAGCCGGTAGGTCTCGAACGACAAGGTCGAGAACGTCGTGTAGGCGCCGAGGAACCCGACGGTGAGCGCCGACCGGAGCCAGGGCGCGACCGGCCAGCGCTCGCTCGCGACGGTGAAGATGAGGCCGAGCGCGAATGCGCCCGTGATGTTGACGACGAAGGTCCCCCACGGAAACGCCCCCTGCGCCTTCCGGCTCACGAGCCCCTGAAGCCCGTAGCGGGCAAGCGCCCCAGCAGCGCCGGCCACTCCAATCGCGATCGCGGTACGCATCAGCGCCGTCCCTGCGTGGCCTGAGTTGTCTCCGGTACGCCCATCTCCTACCTCCCGTTGTAGTCGCCTGCTCGGTTGGTAGAAGCCATCAGCCCGTTGCTCAAAGCTCGGGGCGGTTGAACGCGGGCCTCATCGCGGCGGTGCAAAAAAAGCATACCGCCCCCGCGACCGACATGGCGGTCGCGGCCACAGCGGCCCTCCGAAGGGGAACCCGAGGCGCGAGTAGCCGGACGCCGCGCCCTCGCCGATGCCGCGGCCGAAAGATGTCGGAGAGGGGGCCCACGGGGGAGAACCGGAGGTTCTTCCCCGTGCTCCTAACCCTCGCCCAAATATGTCTTCCGCACCTGCTCGTTGGTCTTCAGGGCCGCGGCGGAGTCGGTGAGGACGATCTTGCCGGTCTCCATCACGTAGCCACGGTCGGCATGGTCGAGCGCCATGAGGGCGTTCTGCTCGACGAGGAGGATCGAGGTGCCCTGCTCGTTGATCGTCTTCACGATCTCGAAGATCCGCTCGACGAAGATCGGGGCGAGCCCGAGCGAGGGCTCGTCGAGGAGCAGCAGGTGCGGGCGTGCCATCAGGGCCCGGCCGATCGCGCACATCTGCTGCTCGCCGCCGGACATCGTCCCCGCCTTTTGGCTTCGACGCTCCTTGAGCCGCGGGAACAGCTCGAAGACGCGCTCCATGTCGTCGCGGATACCGGACTTGTCGTTGCGCTGGAAGGCGCCCATCTCGAGGTTCTCGACGACCGACATGCGCGGGAAGAGCCGCCGGCCTTCGGGCGACTGGGCGATGCCTCGCTTGACGATCTCGTGCGGGGGCACCTGGGTGATCTCGCGCCCCTCGAAGCGGATCGATCCCTGCCTCGGCCGCTGCAGGCCGTTGATCGAGCGGAGGGTCGTCGACTTGCCGGCGCCGTTGGCGCCGAGGAGTGTCACGATCTCGCCCTTCCGCACCTCCAGCGAGATCCCTTTCAGCGCGTGGATCGCGCCGTAGAAGGTGTGGATGTTCTCGAGCTGGAGGATCGGCCCGTCGGGCGATCCGTTCGCGCTCACGACAGGCCCTGCCGTTTCATGTCCTCCACGGCGGCCTTGCCGAGGTACGCCTCGATCACCCGCTCGTCCTGCTGCACCTCGCGGGGCGTGCCCTCGGCGATCTTCTCGCCGTAGTCGAGCACCGAGACCCGGTCGGAGATGCCCATCACGACGCGCATGTCGTGCTCGATCATCAGCACGGTCAGCTTGTTCTCGTCGCGAAGCGTCCGGACGAAGCCGGTGAAGTCGGCCGACTCCTGTGGGTTCATGCCGGCGGTGGGCTCGTCGAGGAGCAGCAGCTGCGGCTCGGTTGCGAGCGCTCGTGCGACCTCGAGGCGGCGCTGGTCTCCGTAGGGCAGCCCGCTCGCGATCTCGTCCTCGTGGCGCCGTAGCCCTGCAAAGCGGAGGAGCTCGCGGGCGCGCTCCCGTGCCGCCGCCTCCTCGCTCTTGACCCCGGGGGTGCGGAGGATCGAGGTGAACATGTTCGCCTTGAGGCGCGAGTGCATCCCGACGAGCACGTTCTCGAGCGTCGTCATGTTGGGAAAGAGCCGGATGTTCTGGAAGGTGCGGCCGATGCCACGGGCCGTGATCGCATGCGGCGGCTTACCGGTGACGTCCTCGCCGAGGAACGTGACGCGCCCCGCTGTCGGCTTGTAGACGCCTGTGAGCATGTTGAAGAACGTCGTCTTGCCGGCGCCGTTCGGGCCGATCAGCGATACCACCTTGCCGCGCGGCACGGCGAAGTCGACGCTGTTGACCGCCACGAGGCCGCCGAACTCCTTGCGGAGCCCCTGCGCGACGAGAACGTGATCGTCGTCCATCAGGCGCCTTCGTGCTGCAGGTCGTAGAGCGGCTGGTCGTGCGTTGTGTCGTCGTGGAGCTCGCGGGCGCGCCGTGCCGAGGGCAGCAGGCCCTCCGGTCTGAAGAGCATCACCGAGACGATGATCACGCCGTAGATCCCCGAGGCGTAGAGCGGCACATCGATGTTCGGGTGATGCCCGAAGACATGGATGTTCGTGTTGACCCAGTTGCCGATGTTCCCGAGGCCGAACACGTTCAGGTAGGCAAGGAACGCCGCACCGGCCATGACGCCCCAGACGTTGCCCATGCCGCCGAGGATGACCATGCAGAGGATGAAGACCGAGATGTTGAAGTAGAAGTCGTCGGGGAACGTCCCGGACTTCTGCGACGCGTAGTAGGCGCCGGCAACCCCGCCCAGGAAAGCGCCTCCGGCATAGGCCCACGTCTTCGTCCGCATCAGCGGGATCCCCATTGCGGCGGCGGCCGTCTCGTCTTCGCGGATCGCCACCCAGGCGCGGCCGAGGCGCGAGTCGCGCAGGCGGAGCGAGCAGAAGACCGTGAGCGCGAGCAGCACGATCGCGGTCCAGAAGAACAGGTCGGCGTTCTGGATCTGATGCCCGAAGACGCTCGCCTTGCAGCAGGTGAGGTAGTTGGCAGGCAAGACGTGGCCGGTTGCGGACGACAGGCCGTTGCCGAAGCCGGGCGAGTCGATCGGCGTGATGCCGTTGGCGCCGTTTGTGAGGTTGAACCCGCCGAGGTTGTCGCCGTTTCGGGCGACCTGCGGCAGGATCTCGCCGAACCCGAGCGTCACGATCGCGAGGTAGTCGCCGCGGAGGCGCAGGGTCGGGAGCCCGATGATGATCCCGAAGAGGCCGGTGATGATTCCGGCCATCAGGATCACGAGGAAGATCGAGATGTGGATGCCGCCGGTGCCGACGGGGATGCCGATGCCGCCGAAGTTGAGGCTCAGCTTCGGCACGGCGGCGACGGGGCAGTTCTGGACGGAGAAGTGGGGGTTCGGGCACTTCTGCCCGGCGAACTGGGCCGAGGCGAACCAGCCTGCCGCGTAGGCGCCGGTGGCGTAGAAGGCGACGTAGCCGAGGTCGAGGAGGCCTGCGTAGCCGACGACGATGTTCAGGCCGACGGCCATCATCATGAAGACGAGCATGTACGTCCCGGCGCTGACGGCCGGGAAGGCGCCGAAGACGGGGATCGTGAACATGTGGCCGACGATGAACGGGTAGGACATCGCGGCCACGATCGCGATCGTCGGGTAGGCCCAGCGTCGCTGCTTGGTCGGGATCCAGGTGAGCAGGAAGGCGAAGAGCAGCAGCAGCGCGACCGAGATGTGCGTCCCGTTGACGGCAGTGGCGATCGCGAAGATCGCGACGAGGAGCGCCTCGACTGCGAGCCGCCAGGGGAGCGGCGGCAGGCGGCGCAGCCAGCGGACGGTGAAGAGGACTGCAACGCCGTAGCCGAGCGCGTTGTCGACGAGCCAGAGGAAAACGCAAAGCACGAGCTGGGCCCCGATCGCGATGACCCAGCGCTGTTCGTCGGTGAGCGCGTTCCACCGCGCTCGCAGCTGGTTGCGGAAGCCGATCTGGTCCGAGTAGGACATCGGCGGTTACCCGCCTTCTGGCGTTCGCTCGCCGAGGAGCCCCTCGGGCCGGAAGACGAGGATCAGGATCAGGATCGAGAACACGATCGACTCGGTCCAGTCGGAGCCCGGTGCGTGCCACCCGAGCCCTTCGTTGAACGCCTGGATCAGGCCGATCAGGAGCGCGCCGAGCACCGCGCCGGGCAGGTTCCCGATCCCGCCGAGCACGGCGGAGGTGAAGGCGATCAGTCCGAGCGTGAAGCCCTGGTCGTAGCGGACGGTGGTCTGCGCGAGCGCGTAGACGAGGCCGGCGGCCCCCGCGAGTGCGCCGGCGAGCGCAAACGTGAACGAGATCGTCCGGTCGACGTTGATGCCCATGATCGCGCTCGCATCCATGTCCTGTGCCGTGGCGCGCATCGCCTTCCCTTGTTTGGTGCTTTGCACGAGCCACAGGAGGCCGATCAGGACGGGCGCGGTGATGATCACGACGATCGGGGTCTCCCAGGTGACGCCGACGCCGCCGATCGTGACCAGGTTGGAGTGCGGGAGGACGTCGGGGAAGTTGACGTAGTTGGGGCCTTTCCAGGCGAGCCCGACGGTTTCGACGATGAAGCTCACGCCGATCGCGGTGATCAGCGGTGCGAGCCGGGGGGCGTTTCGGAGCGGCCTGTAGGCGACCAGCTCGATCGTCGTGTTGATGACGGCGCAGCACGCCATCGAGACCAGCAGGATCACGACGACGAGAGGCCAGAGGTCGGCGGCGCCGGCGGTGATCCCGAACGCTCCGCCGGCGGCGAGGGTGACGGAGAACATCCCGCCGAGCATGAACACGTCGCCGTGCGCGAAGTTGATCAGCTCGAGGATCCCGTAGACCAGCGTGTAGCCGAGCGCGACGAGGGCGTAGATGCACCCGTTGGTGATCCCGATCAGCAGCGCTTCGAAGAAGACGCTCGGGGATTTCTCGAGGTTGACGGCCAGCCAGAAGATCACGAGCGCGACCAGCGAGAGCGCGATCACGGATGTCGGGCTCACGCCTCGGCCTAGCGAGCGGGTCGGCACGGTCGTCGAGGCGTCTGTGGTCACGAGGGCGTGAGTATCCGCAGCGGGGCGTCGCAATTCAAGCGCCACCCGTTGACGCAACGTTAACACCCCTGCAAAACGCATGCCGTGGAGCTGACCGGGCTACGATCCGCCTTCAGGCCGAAGTGGCGGAATTGGCAGACGCGCCGGACTCAAAATCCGGTTCCCTCCGGGGAGTGTGGGTTCGATTCCCACCTTCGGCATCGCTCAACCAAGCGGGTGCCACCTCGGCACCGGACAACGACCGCTCGGGTTTCTACCGAAACTTTCTACCGGGGGGCCGGAGGCCCGTCCATCGAGGCGAACCAGTTGTACTCGTCGGCGCGGATCGAGATCGGTGGCGGCCATTCGACCGCGTGGCCGAGCACGGGAGGCCAGATCCGTCGGACGTAGCCGCCCCATGCGCTCTCCCACGTCCGCGCGACCGAAACCGCGTCGAAGCCGTCCATCGGGATCAGCATGTGGACGACCAGATAGTTGAGGCTGATCGTGCAGGCGTACCCGCTCGGCGAGCCTTCCAGCGTCGAGACGCTCTTCATCGTGGGGGTCCCGCCGCCTCGATGCTGCCCGTACGGGAGGTCGTACCGCGCTACCCACACATGTGAATCCGGGAAAGGTTGCCGCGTGCCGTGGAACGCTGACCAGAACCCCTCCGGGAGCGTCGGTCGATCGAGGTGAGGATCGAGGAGAAGCCCGACTTTCGTTGCCCAGCGAGCGATCTGCTCCTGGGCGTCGAGGCCGAGTGTCCTGGCCTCCCCCGAGACGAGCGGGTCGATGAACGGATAGGTCGCCTTGTCCATCTCGTCCATCCACGTGTTGTTGCACTTCTTGCAGATGCCTGGGGTTACGAACGAGGCGTCCCTCGCCTCCCAGAAGACGTCGAAACCTCTTTCGCCGTCTGCACCGAAAGGCGGCTGTCCTTTCAGCCGCGAGTGCCGATGTCGGAACTTCGCCCCCTCGGGCAAGGGCATGACCCGCTCGACCCAACCGCGCCCGAAGATGTGCTCCTCCGAGAGTTCCTCGGCTTCGTGTCCCCAGCGACAGGTCTTCACGAGTTCAGCGTACTGCGGCTTGCGCGCTCCGGTCCCTCGGCCCCCAGAGGCGGTCGACGAGCTTCGCGTCCTCCTCCGCGAACTCCATCCCCCGCCGCTCGATATAGCCCTCGGTCGTCTGGTACGAGGCATGGCCTGCACGAGCCTGCAACGCCTCCTGGCTCATGTGCGCGGCGGCCCCGTTCGTGATCGAGGAGTGCCGGAGATCATGAAACGGCCGCACATAGTCCGAGATCCCCGCCTTGCCGAGCGCGAGCCGGAACGTGATCGCGTACCGGTTCGCCCCGAACGGCGTCCCTCTCGACGAGCAGAACACCAGCTCGTCGTCGCCCGAGAACGACGACCGGCCACGATGATCGAACAGCTCGGACGCCACCTGCGGGTGCAGCGTGATCTTCCGATAGCCCGACTCGCTCTTCGGCGTATCCCACCGCGACCGCGTCCAGGTCTCGGCCACCTCCACATACGGGCGCTCCGGATCCGCCAGCTTGACCGAGCGCCAGTGAAGCCCCTGGATCTCCCCACGCCTCATCCCCGTCTCCATCGCCACCAGGAACACGACTCGGCACTGCTCCCGCCAAGCCCGCTCAGCGTCGTCCTCCGCCTCGCCGATCAACTCGACGAACGCGGCATCGACGGCGGCGACCTCGACCGGGGTCAGGATCCGCCAGCGGCGCCGCGTCACCTTCGGCCGATCGACCAGCGAGACCGGGTTCATCTGGATCTTCTTCGTCTTCAGCGCGGCCCGGAGGATCAGGCCGAGGGTGACAAGCTGGCGATGGATCGTCTTCGCGCTGTAGCCCGCCTCCTGCTTCGCCGCGACGTACGCCTCGATCAGATCGACGTCGATGTCGCCGACCTTCTTCGGCCCGAACGCGTCGAGGAGATGCCCCGACACGATCAGCCGGTAACCCTGCCGCGTGCTCGCCTTCAGCCCGCGCGCGTCGGCGTGTCGGTCGGCCCAGCCCTCGACGAACGTCGCGAACGTCTCCGGCGTCGGCCGGACGTAGGCGTCGGCCTCGACCGCGACGAGCTTCGCCCGGAGCGCCGCCTCCGCCTTCCGCTTCGTCCATCCGTCCCTGGCCGACCCGAGGGTCTCCATCACCTGCTTGCCCGAGGCGTCGCGGTACTTCACGCGCCACACCCGGCCCCTCTTCCCCTCGTACGGAATGACGGCTGCTCCTGCTGGCATCGCTGCTCACCTGTCCTTTCGGTGAGCGCCCGCGCCGAGGAGGTCGTTTCCGATCGGCGCGGCGAGACGACGGTCGAGGACATCGCCTCGACGCATCGGCCGGACGATCTCGTTCGGGTTCAGGACTTTTGCGGGTCCCGCTTGTGGTCGCCGCTGGGCGAGTTCGATCGCCATCGCGAGCGCGACCGCTCGGTCGGAGTAGCCGCCGGTTCGATGATCGAACCGCCAGCCGGAGGGCGACTCGATCACGCGGAGGCCGAGGATCTCGCGTTCCAGTTCGTCGTCGGGGTAGACGCGGAGGGTGCTGCTGCAGATCGCGCCGTAGAGGGTCGTCGAGAGCTTCTGCACGGACGAGGCCGAGAAGTTGAACTGGTCGATCGCGACCCGCTCCCGCTGGAGCCGCTCGACGCTGCCCCGCAGCTGCCAGGGGTCGGCGCGAGATCCGGATCCCGGCATAGCGGCGGTGGAGGTCGAGGATGGCCCGCTCGATCATCGAGATCGAGACCGGCTCGGTCTTCGTGCCCTGCCAGACGTCGAGTGCGTCGAGGACGATCTGTCGCTGTCGCGATGTACGACGCGCGAGCGCCGTCCGGTCCTTCGTCGAGTCCGAGGTCGAGTCCGGCTGATCGGCCGCGGCCGGCCGGATGCGTTCCGCGAGAGCCGCTCGTCGACGCACGCCTCCCACTGCTCGCGCGTAACGAAGTCGCCCGAGCCGGTCGTCCAGACGTTCTGGATCACGCGCTCGAACGCGGCCGGGGGAAGGAGCGCCCGCATCGTCTCGACCCACTCGTCGGTGATCCAGCGTCGCGATCACTCCCGCCGGGGCGAAGAGATGCCCCCACGGCTCGCGCTTCGCGGCCTCACGCACCCGCCACTGCCAAGAGCGACTGAGCGTCGAACCCGGCGTTCGAGAGGATGATCGTCTGGGCGTCCGTGACCTTTCCGGTCGCCGAAACGAGCGCCGCCCAGAGATCCTCGGACTTCCAGACGGTCAGCTCGTCGCAGATCACGCGGAAGCGCCGGTAGGTGCCTCCCAGTCCCCATGCGGTCGGCGCGTCCGAGGAGATCACGCCGGATCCGGGAGCCGCCCTCGAACAGCCGCTCGTTGCCGCTGCGGGTGACGAGAGCTGCCGAGGCTCGGGTTGCGGTCGAGGTACCCGTCGAGATGCCCGAGGATGATCGCGGCCTGCTCCGTATCGCCGGAGGCGATCACGACGTCGGTGCCCGGCTCCAGGATCGCCTCGGCGACCGAGATCGCCGCCGCGCCACCGGACTTCCAGTGACCACGTGCAAGCTCCAGATCGACGAGAGAGAACATCGGGAGGCCGTCGGTCGTTCAGCGCGAACACGGGGCCGAGGACGTCGTTCTCGATCCACGGGTCGGCCGTCATCCCGTCGCCGACGGTGCGGCCGTTCGGGAGCACGATCTCCTCCCTGACGAAACGGATCTTCGCGGCGGCGTCGATCATCACGCGGCCTCCTCGGCTACGTACTTCTCACGGAGGCTCTGCGCCGTCAGGGCGCGCTCGACCCCGGCGAGGTCACCGGCCAGGCGAGCGCGCGACGTCGGCGACATCCCGATCTGATCGAGGAGACGGGCGGCCGTGTTGATCCAGCCGCGCATGTCGGCGGAGAGACGGTCGAGCCGATCCGACGGCACGCCTGTCCTGGAGGACTCGGCCTGCTCGATCGTGAGAACGAGTCCGGCGCGCTCGGCCTGCGCCATCGCCATCGCCAGCAGCGAGACAATCGGGCGGTCGGCCTCGCTCCCGAACGGGATGAGCGCCATGTACTCGTCGCAGAGCTGCTCGGCGCGAGGTGCGAGCTTCGTCCTCGAATAGCTTCCGTGGCGGAGCGCTGCGACGTTCTTGGGCTGAAAGCCCAGGCACTTCGTGCAGGCGCAGTCGTCGCCGTGGAGGCGCTCGACGGCGCTCACGCCGCGGCCCGATCGTGCTGGGTCCGCCTGCGGACAATCTCCTGTTCCTTCGCACGCTCGACGACGCCGCGGTCGAGCAGCGAGACGATGATCGAGGAGAGGGAGCGGCGCTCTGCGGCGGCCGTCGCTGCGAGGCTCTCGTGGAGCACCACCGGGATCCGCACGGAGATTTTCGAGGAGCCGGACATCTGACCGACCAAAATTGTACGGCTCGGCCAAAGGATTTCCCCTGTATTCAAGCCATTTCTGTATCCGGATACGGCACGGAGGTCGCCTGCCGTCTCCGCCGACTCCGAAGCCTCCTCTAGTTCTGGAGAAGGCTTCCCTCTAGTTTTGGAGAGAGGTGCCCTCGGCGGGATTTACCAGTATCCGAGGGCGCGAGGGTTCGTGAAGAACGGCTTCGCGTCCTGCCAGTTGATCCGGAAGATCGGGATTTCGTACCGATCGACGAGTTCGCCGAGAGCCGGGAGGTAGTTCGTGTTGGTCGCGGCGCCGATCACGACGGCGCGCAGCGCGTGACGGACGGAAACGAAGACGGGGTCGGGGTCGGAGCCGTGAACGGTGAAGCGATACTCGAACTCCGTTTCCCAGTCACGGAGCTTCGTGAAGAACAGCTCGGCGACGTGGTTCGCGACGTGGTCGCGAATGGCCTTGTCGGGGCCGTGCTTCCTCGCCTCGCTGAGCAAGAACTGTCGAGCGGCGAGGTCGATCTCGCCGTCGCGATAGATCACCGGGCCGTGATCGAAGCGGCCGGTCTCGCGGAGGGCGCCGAGCATGTCGATGAGGCCGCCGAGGTCGAAGCAGAGGCAGACGCCGTGATGGTTCTCGGCGTAATGCTCCCACAGCCGGGGATGGACGAGACCGGACCCGAAGATCGCCGTCTCCGGCGGCCGAGGCGAGGTGTCGTCGCGGGTCAGGGAGAGCACCTTTACCTCGTGCTGGATGCCCTCGGCCTTCCGGTTCATCTCGGCGAAGAGCAGAACCTCCTCCCTGAACGACTCCTCGTCCGTGTCGATCGACTCGGCGGGCGCCTCGAACCCCCAGCGCTTCGACTCGCGGGGGTCGCGCATCTTCGAGAACGGGTTCATCATCAGCGTCCCGGTTGGGAGGATGCTCTCGATCGCCGTCGAGAGCCTCGTGTAGTGGTAGAGACAGTCGCCCGGCTCCCCGAGCGGCTCGGGCACCCGGTGGGTGTCGGCGACCGGTTTCTGTTCTGGCATCGCCCGGCCAGGATGGCACAGAGGCGAGGCGACCCGCGGCCCGTTTTTTCTACCGAACTTTCTACCGACCTGCACGTCCCTGGACGCCTCTCGACGTCCGGCGACGTCGCGCAACGTCGCGTGGTTCCGTCAACGACGGCGCCTGGGAGCTACTCAAAATCCGGTTCCCCTCGGGGAGTGTGGGTTCGATTCCCACCTTCGGCATTAGGAGGCGATGCGGCCTGGGTCGTCACAACGTCGTCAAGTCTGGCGACGAAGTCGCGAGTTCCGACCGGGGCTTTCCACTGATCGGTCGCCGCCGGCGACCTTTAGCGAGGAAGCCTTCACGTCGAGGCCCGATCCAAACCCTCGGGCGCTCGTTGCGGGATTCCCGTCGACCGAGGCCTTGCCGTCGTCTCAGGCGCCCGCTAGCTTGCTGCTCTCACCGAGCACGGGGCGCGAGTAAGTCGATGCCGCCTCCAGAGATCGAACGCGGAAGGCCGCAAGGCCCAGGGCGTTAGGTCAGTGGAGGCGGCGGATGAAAGCGTCACCGGCTCGGTGATCCTTTTTGGACCTTCAGGCGTATTGACGCTCGCGCAGACGAAGGTCATGTCGCTTGACCCGGTGATGGTCAGCGCAAATGCCGGGCGAAGGCTGCGACCAGCAGCATCAGACCGAGTACAGCGAAAGCGCCCGCGACGAATCGGACAGCCCGGAGGCCCACACCCCTCGGGGCTCGTATCCGCCCCCGACCCTCGACCATTACAGAGGCCGCCTGCCCGAGGTTTGCGGTGGTGACCAGACCCCACACCGTGACCGACAAAGCGAATAGCGCGACTAGCCACCACCTTTGCCAGACAGCGAACGCAAGGATCGAACCAGTTGCGAGCCAGTAGGTCGCAACCATCAGCCGATTCCACGCCGATGCCGTCATGCATCACATCCTCGTTGATCCGACGGCCTCGCGGTCTGGCGTCATTCCGACACGCTGGCGCAACGGAGCATCCTTGCGCTCGGTGTCATATCGGGGAGCTAGCCACACATTGACGAGTCGGTGTGGCTGGCCGCAAATACGAAGACGGTAAGGCCCGCCGCGAACGTCAACCCCACGACCGCGACGACAACGACAAATCGGGGAAGAGGCGACTTATCGACTGCCAGGGCAGCAGCGGCAAGCACCAGGGCAGCGACTGCCACCAAAAGGCCTCTCGTGGTCACCACCCAACCGGATGGCGCAGGGAGCTCGTCGCAGTACCTGCGTGGCGTGAAGAACACCGCAACCAGCGACACGCCGACCGAGACCCACGCGACAGCAACGAGTCCGACCGCCGCCAAACGGACTCGGCCCATAAGCGAACTCTAGAACCGCTGCGCTTTTTCCGGGCGTCTTCCGTCACGCTGGCGCAGCCAACCGCACCGTCACTCGGCGCGGCGAGGGGCTTGCCACTCGACGGACAACCGTGCAGTGATCGACGGAGAGTCGCTCGCGTCTACTGCCAGCACCCGACAAGTGCCGCCGGGCAGCTTCAGGTCGCCCCCTACTGAGAAGGTTTTGCCGTTGGGGCTTCGGAGTTCGCCGTCGTATTCGCCGTTAGTCCCGAAGATGTGGAAGCGCGTTTCTACTCGTTGCCAAGTATCGGTTGCCTTTAGACTGGCCATCGCGTCTGCACTCGATACCTCGCGTGCCCGAGCAAGGACTGCGACGCTTTCACCGAAGTCGGCGGTTCGAGCTTTGAGCCAACTCGCGATCTCGTCGTCAGTGTGGCCTTGAAGATCAAACAACCGGACTTCGGCGACCAGCGCCATGATCGCGGCCGTCGTGTCGCTCATACCCGTGTTTATAGTCGCTTCAGGCGTCTGTGAGAAACACTGGCGCAGGTCACGTTCATTGGGCTTGATGATGAGGGGGAGGCCCACCATTCCTCATTGCCGGGACGGACCTACGGCTCCTATCGGCGAGCTAGAGCGGGCCTAGCCAATCCGGGAGACTAGCTTCTTCGCTAGCCAGCAGGTCATAGCCGCCCGCACGATGCAGGAGTTCTCGCAGGAAGCTCTTGTCCGGGAAGAACGTCGTTTCGGGCCGCTCTTCACGTGTGGCGATAAAGAAGCCCTGGGAGATGAAAAGCATCGCAGCCGCAACAGACTCGGCCTCTACGTCAAAGCGCCCGCGTGCCCAGATCAGCCAACCTCTTGAACCACCAATCAGCTCACATGCACCCTCTCGCGCTTCCCAACTTTGAAGCGCCTGGCGACTCCGCCTCTATTTCGCGCGCCGCGAGTACCTTGTCGTACTGCTCAACTACCGACAAAAAGTCAGCGGTGAGGGAGTCATTCGCTACGTGGTCACGCTTACGGACTGCTTCAGCCAACCACGCCTCATCCAGACCACTCTCCTCGCGAAGATCGAGTGGCCAGCCAAGATTGCCCGCCCAGTCGTCCACCCCGTAAAGCCGAATCCCGAATTCGATCAACGCTCGCGATGGCACACCAAGCTGAGCGCGCGCAGCCTCCGTCCACTTATGAGACAAGATCGCCGACGCATCGGCGATCTCTCGCAGAATGCCAACTCCGCGATCGACCGGTTGCACGTCTTGACCTACGCGAGCCTCGATCAGCGGCGAGGTTCGCCGATATAACTCCATCGCCCGCTGGGCCATGCGGACACGCCAGCCCTCATCATCTGGACACGCCGCGAACGCAGCCCACCACGAGTCCTCTTCGAGGATCTCCGCGAGGAGCTGCGCCAAGGGTGATTGAACCGCATCCGCCGTCCAATCGTCTGGCGCAAGCCGGTCGTGCTCGTCTGCGGCTGACACAGTAATGAGAGTAAGCGGATCATCGCCCGCCGCGCATCCCCTCAGGGTGTATTCGCGAACACTTGCGCAGTCCTCTCTCGTTACGCACGAAGAGGTGGCTAGACCGCGCTGCTCGGTTAGCCGCGACGGATTTCGGCCGCTAGTTGGCGCGCCTCCAAAAACGTCGGAATGTACATCTGAATCCCGCTCCCGGCATCGATGCGGGGCTGAAAAACTCGATAGTCGATCAGGGGCTTAGCGATCACTCGACCATCAACCTCAACCGCAATCCGTTGTTCCTTATGAAGCCGAGCGCCGCGCTTCACCAGGGCTTGCGCCAACCTGTTGTACTCCGATGCGCCCTCCGTCGTGAGCAGGAATGACAAGGTGCCGCTTCCGTCAGTTGCCCGGCCTGCCGTAGCGGAAGAGCGAACGACTCCCGCAAGAGGCACCTCGATCTTCACGCCTCCGGTTGGGTCGTAGATCCGTAACTCAAAAGGAGCTGTCGCCGCAGAAGCAGACCAACAACCGAGCACGCTGAACACAACTGCCGCAAGGGCCAATGTGAGTTGGCGACGCATCGACCTCAGTATCGGTCTAAATGACCCGGAAAGGTCACGCGTCAGGCAACATTCGCGAACTGTGAGTCTGTTGGGGGCCCCGTCTGGGGCTCTTGCCAGGGTGGTGCTGTTGCTCTTTGTTCGTGACTCCATTCGCGAATGACTCCGTTGTTGGCGGATGTCTTTCCAGTGATTTGTCCGAGCGAAGAGACCGGCACCGGTCTGGCGCCCGCTTGCTGGCCTGATCAGAAGCCTGTCCACCCAAACCTCGGGTGTGACCCGTCACAGTTCTGCCGCGCGCGGTTCCACACCCCAGACCGGCACCGGTTCGTGTCCCCCTATGTTTGGCTGGAGGTCAGTTCGGGATGCTTGCAGATCAGTTGGACTACGTGGTGGGTGTCGACCCGCACCGAGACACGCACGCGCTTGCGATTGTCGAGGTGCGCACGGGCGTGGTTGTGGTCGAAGCAGTCGTGGCCGCCGACAGCGCCGGCTACACGGAGGCATTGCGGCTCGCCGAGCGCCACGCACCGGGACGACGAGCGTTCGCGGTCGAGGGGACCGGCTCGTTTGGTGCCGGCCTCACCCGCTACCTCACCGCTCACGGCGAGCAGGTCTACGAAGTCGGTCGGCTACGACGAGAACGCCGCTCGAGCGGTAAGACCGACGCGCTCGACGCGATCCGGGCTGCGAGGAGCGTGCTCAACCAACAGCGGCCGGCCCTGCCGCGTGCCAACGGTGAACGCGAGGCCCTGAGAGCCCTGATCGCAGCACGGGAAGGAGCCGTGAGCGCAAGAACCGCGGCGCTCTGCCAGCTCCGCGACCTCTTGATCACCACCCCGGAGCCGCTTCGAGGCGAGCTCCGCCACCTCACCCGCGCCCGTCTCCTCACCCGCCTCACCGCTGCCCGACCAGACCGACGGCACGACCCCGAACTCCGCGGCGTCCAACTCGCACTCAAAGCGATCGCCCGCCGGATCCAGCAACTCACCAGCGAGGAACGCGAGCTCGCACGTGAGGTCGACCAGCTCACCCGCAAGCTCGCACCGCAGCTCCTCGACCAGCCAGGGATCGGCCCACTCCTCGCTGCTCAGGTCGTGCTCTCCTGGTCCCATCCCGGACGGGTCACCAGCGAAGCCGCCTTCGCCCGGCTCGCCGGCGCAGCCCCGATCCCCGCCTCATCCGGCCAAACAATCCGCTACCGGCTCGACCGCTCAGGCGACCGCAAACTCAACCGCACCCTCCACCAAATCATCGTCACCCGACGCCGAATCCACCCACCAACAATCGCCTACATCGAACGACGCACCCAGGAAGGCAAAACAAAACGCGAGGCAACCCGCTGCCTCAAGCGCTACCTCGCCCGCAACCTCTACCGGCTACTCGAACACCCACCAACGACCGCTTGACAAACATAGAAGCATCACTTGCGCAGCGGAGAGTCAGTTCGCCTGGGCTACGCTCGCGAACATGAGTCCTTGGAGCTTCGAGCGAGTGATCCCGGTCGGGGGACCGGTCGGTAGCTACGTAACCGTGGTCAGCGTCGAGCTTTATGCGGACGCGATCTGTATCCGCTGGCTCGATGACCGCGGGCACGACGAGAAGCCTGGGCGGCCTTCCATCGCCGACAACCTAGGCACCGCTTACGGGGAGGACGGCTTTACCGTTGGTTCAGGCAACGGTGGCCTTCACGGCGAAGCTTGGTTCTCGCCAGGGGTGCCCCGTGGAGCTGTCCGCGTCGAGGTCGCAGCCGATGAGGCAACTCTGGAAGTCGCCCTCTGACGAAGTCCGATCGGAGTGTCTTTCGGAACGCTCGCGCAGCCGAGACTCCTGTCACCCGTCACCGATGGGAATCGGCCCGTCGTCCTCGCTGGAGCTGTCGATTCCTTTCTCTGTCCGCGCGTTGCCACTCCACGTCATAGGCTTCGGCCACGCTGAGTTGGGCCTGGGTCAGATCGGGCTTTCCCCTCGTTTTGCGCCTCCACATCGACGGATGGGCTGCCATCCAGAGGAAACCGAGTGCCGTTCCGCAGGCGAAGATGAGGGCGCCAAGTGTCACAGCCGCCGGGAGCGGCTCTAGTCTCGGCAAAGGCTTCCCTTCCTGGCCGTAGGTGTCGATCAGGAGCCCAAAGCCAGAGACGATCCCGAACGCGAGGGTCGCCGTACCCACGATCGCCAACGCGACGTGGTGAAGACGATCGTCAGGCCCGCTGAAGGCGCGTGCGACGATTGATGCGAAGACGACGCATCCCACAGCCAATGCCAGCCAGAGGTAGGGCGTCACTTCTCTAAGTATCGCGCGGCCCGCAAGGCTTTGGTCGTTTTTTCTGGCGGCACGCTGGCGCAGACAAGCGTCCTTGCTCCGCTACGGTGCGGACGTGGGTGAAGAAGGGTTCTGGGCGCTGATCGCCGTTCTTGGCGTATCCGAGACGGAGCTGCCCGACTCCACAGACGAGGAAAAGCAGGCGCTCGTCGCCCCCTTGATCGATGCCCTTGCTGCGTTGCCTGAGAGCGAGATCGAGGACTTCGACGACCTCTTGGCCCAGAAGCTCTACGCCATCGATAGCGAGGCGCATTGGAAAACGTATGGGTCTGGCTCACAGGATGGCTTCCTATACGGCAGGTGTTGGGTGGTCGCCCGTGGCCGCGACTACTTCGAGAAGGTGGCCTCTGACCCCGAAGCGATGCCCCGGTTCGTGGCGAAGGATCTGGAGGAGGCCATGCAGGATGAGTCGTTCTCGTTCGAGGAGTTGCGTAAGTGGCCCTCCGCGGATCTGGAACCGCTGCTCTATGCCGCGGCCTACGCCTGGGAGGCGAAGACGGGCGCCGAGTACCCGGGTGGCAACCGAACCGTCAGCATCGAGACCGGCTCAAATAGAGCCGGTTATCCGAACAGACCCTGGTAGGTCGGACTTGCCGGAGTGTCTTTGTGAACGCTCATATGGAGTGCGGCCTGTCAACCGGGCACGGGTAGTTGGCCCCGCTGTTTGCGGGGTTCGGGTTCGGCGGGGGGAGCGCACCGGCTGTCGTCGACGTCTGTGTCGCGACTCATATGCGCGGGTTGGTGCCGCATGACCGGGTATGCGAGATGAGGAGCGGTGCCGATCTCTGGGGTCGAGCGTGGCCGCGTTGGGCTGCTCACAGCGTTCCCTCGGGTCGCTCCTCGCGTCGTTGCGCCGGTGCGCTCTCCTCGCCGAGCCGTTGATGGCGTGGCGGCTACTCCATCGTGGCGAGCGCCCAGCAGTGTCCGGCGAGTTCGCGGGCGACGGCGACGACGACGATCGTGCGGGGCTTGCCTCGGGTCTCGAGCGCGTGCCAGCGATGGTGGAGCCTGCGGGCGCTGCGGTCGGCTTGGGCTCGCACGGCGAGGGACTTGCCCGTGCGTCTGCTTTCCAGCGTGACGGCTCAGCGCGTGAGGGGCGGCGGTGGTGCCAGGCGGCCTCGATCAGAAGCCGGCGTGCGTGCGTGTTGCCGGTCTTGGTGATCGCGCCTTGGCGGCGCCGCTCGCCGCTTGAGTTCTCGCTCGGGGTGAGGCCGAGGAACGGGCCGAGCGACTCGGGCCGGAACCTGTTCCAGTCGCCGAGCTCGACCGTCAACGCGAACGCCGTCAGGGTGGAGACGCCGCGGAGACAGACGAGCCGCTCGACGACGTCGGCATACGGTGGCGTGGCGGCGAGCTCGGCGATCGCCTTGTCGAGCGCGTCCCTCCTGGTCTTCGCGTCGACCATGCGGCCGTAGCACTCGTCGAACACGATCGCGAGCGGCCCGCTTTGGAACCGCTGCTGGCGAAGCCACGCGTCGTGGGCCCGCGTCCAGGCGGTCGCGTCGTACACGAGCCCGTGGCGGAGGAGCAGCTTCGAGAGCCGGTGCCGGGCCCGCATCAGATCGCCGCGAGCGTCCTCACGGGCGCGAACGAGATCGCGCGCGGCCTCCTCGTCCGGCCCGGGCACCCGCACCGGCGTGATCTCGCCCAGCCGAAGCAGCCTCGCCAGCCGCTCGGCATCACGCCGGTCGGTCTTGACCCGGTCGGCCGCCGCGCCGGATCTTCGACGGCGCCGCGACAACACAGCTGATCCCCGCCTCTTCACACGCACGCGCAAGCCCGTACCCGGTCGGGCCCGCCTCGTACACGACCCGCACCGGCGCCGGCAGCGTCCTCAACCACGCCACCGTCGCCTCACACCCGGCGGCACCCGCAGCGACCGCACCTCACCGCTCCCCGCATCGATCACGCCCGCGACCACCGACCGCGCATGCACATCAAGCCCGACCCAGCTACCTTCGCTCATAACCGGCGCCTCCCGTAATTGCGGCTCTACCGCCGGGCCACTCCCGACGGCAACCCGCGCCAACTTACGAGCGAGGCGCCGGGCCCCGGCGGCACCCGCAGAAACCGCACCTCACCGCACTCCCGACGGCAACCCGCGCCAACTTACAGCGAGGCGCCGGGCACTCCATACGGTCTGGAGCAGCCGAGGATCGTGAGGTTGCTGTCGGATCTGACCGTGTACGAGACCAACTTCTGTTCTCCGTCGCTTGAACTCGGCTTGGTGAATGAGTAGTCTCGCGTTGTGGCCTTCCAGATCGTGGATCGTGCGCACGGGGAGCTAGTCGCCCACTTCGACACCCAGGAAGCGGCGGAGGAGCGGTTCGCGGAGATGGTCGCCGAAGACCCGCAACGGGAACATCAGTTGGTCGTGATCGTCACCGCGACCGGGAAGCCCCCAGAGCGGACGCCCGGTGAGCAAGCATGATGCCCGCCTCCTGAGGCGACGAACGCGCCGAGACGGTTCCGCAGGCACCGGGGCACGGCTCAGCTTTGCGTTCTTTGGGCTGCTCGGCTTAGCACTGCTGATCGTCGGAATCGCAATCACCTGAACGGGCGTCATTCCGACACTCACTGTCAGTCTTGGGCGCGTGGCAGCGTCCGATCGTGTGGAGAGACTCGGGCGGCGGCGGCTGACTCTATTCCGAATGTCGCCCGAGGGCTGACTTCCGAGCGTTGTGTCGCCGCCGCCGTCCGAGACCGCCGAGCGTGACCTGATAGGAGCGTGGCTTTTGCCTCGAGTGAGGTCTGTCCGCTCGCCGGTCGCCCCCAACGGAAGTGGAGGCGATCTAGATGATCGTGATCGGACTGGACGTGCACAAGCAGTCAGTGACTGCTGTTGCGATCGACGAGGCCGGCAGGTGGCTCGCCGAGAAGACGATCCAGTTGGTAGTGACGAGCTGGTCGGCTGGGCATCCGGGCTCGCCGCGGGAGCGGTTGTGGGGAGTCGAGGATTGCCGTCAGCTGACTCGCTGGCTCGAGCGGCAGCTGCTTGCCGCCGGCGAGGACCTGGTGCGGGTACCGCCGAAGCTGACCGTCCCGGAGCGGCGGGCGGGAAGAACACGCGGGAAGTCCGACCCGATTGACGCGCTGGCGATCGCGCGGGCGACGCTGCGGGAGCCTGACCTAAGCCGGCCCCAGCCCGGAGAGCAGCGTTACATCGAGATCAAGCTGCTTGTCGACCATCGCGACGACGTCGTTGATCATCGCCGGCGGACTCAGCAGCGGCTGCGCTGGCATCTGTTTCAGCTTGACCCGACCCATGTCGTGCCGCTTCGGATGCTCGGCCGCGCCTCCCACTTGGAGCGCGTCAGCCGCGCTCGCCCGCCGCGACCAGGAGCTGCAGGTGCGCTTGGCACGCGAGCTCGTCGCGAACTGCCGCACGCTCAACCGCGCCGTCGCCGAGCTCGACCAGGAACTCGAACAGCGGGTCAAAGAGACCGCACCCGAACTGCTCGAGCTGCCCGGTTGCGCCGCCGTCACCGCAGCGAAACTGCTGGCCGAAATCGGCCCGATCAGCCGCTTCAAGAGCGACGCCCAACTCGCCCGCCACGGCGGCGTCGCGCCACTCGAAGCCAGCTCAGGCCGCACCCAACGGCACCGGCTGGACCGCCGCGGCAACCGCCAACTCAACGCCGCGCTCTACCGGATGCGATCACCCGGCCCGCTACCACCCCGGCGCTCGCGACTACCTCGAACGCAAGAAAGCCGAAGGCAAAAGCCGCCGGGAAGCCATCCGCTGCCTCAAACGACTACTCGTCCGCGTCGTTTTCCAAACCCTGAAAGCGGGTCCGGCCTTGACATAGGAGCAACGCTCGCGCAGCCGGGATTTCTGACGCTAGAGGCCCTCACAGAGTCGGTCGTCACGACCTAGACTCAGCGCTATGACATTGCGGTTGCTGCGCGGCTGGCCGTCGCGGTCATTGTTTGCGCGGCGCTCGTTGGCTTCCGAAGCGACGGGGACGGCGGGCGGCTGGTTGTTCTGGACTGAGAGCCCGCACGGCGCTGCGGACGAACTCGGCAGGATCGGTCGGGCTGGCCTTGATGGCTCTGATGTCGATGAGCGCTACCTGACAAAGGCGAGGTCGCCTGCCGGGATCGCGATCGGCGGCCCGTACGTCTATTGGGCGAAATACGCGACCGGGTTGATCGGGCGGGCGCGGATCGATGGGTCTGACGTTGAGGAGACGGTTCATCAAGACCGGCGAGTTGTACAGCGTGATCGGGCTCGCGGTCAGCCGCGAACACATCTATGGACGAACTCGGGGCTCGATCCCGAACAGCGGCACGATCGGGCGTGCCGGCCTCAACGGCCGCGACATCGATCAGAACTTCATCAAAGCGGGCGATTCGCCCATAGGCATTGCCGTCGACAGCCAGCACGTCTACTGGACACATCGGGTCGTTCACGAAACACACGCGGAACGTACTTCACGTATGCGATCGGCCGGGCCGACCTCGATGGTTCGCACGTAGATCGAAGTTCATCCCCGTCTCGGACGTTCCAGACGGAGTCGCCGTGAACGACACCTATATGTTCTGGTCAAACGCCGGCGAGCACGTCATCGGGCGCGCAAACATCGATGGGAGCCACGTATGGCAACGCTGCATAAGCACGCAGACCCAGCCGCTTGAGACAGTCGCTGAGGGCATCGCTGTTGATGCTCAGCATGTGTACTGGACGACCTATCCAGCCGACACGATTGTCCAGGCGAACCTGGAGGGAACAGACATTCAGCGGTTGGTCGCGCTTCAAGGCGTGCCCGGAGGGATCGCGCTGGACACGGAGCCAGGGTCGGGGATCTCGTCGGTCGGTCGCCGTGTCAACCCTCTGCTCCGCCCCTTTTGCTCGGCCCGACGACCATCGTTGCTGGCCCCTACGCCGAAGGATGGGGTGAGGTTGCCCCCGCTGTGGTCTCCAACGGTGGTGCCGCGGCTAGCGGAACTGGACATCGACGAGCACTGGGGCGGGAAGATCGCGAGCGGCCGCGGCCTGAACCCCACCTACGGGCCCCACGGCGGCTACTACCGACAACCAGTTCTCGCGCAACTGCAAGCGTCCGATATTCGACGCTGTGTTCCTGGCGGGCGCCTCGTCTACACACGGTTCATCGTCAGAGAACAGGTGCGGCCAGGAGGCCCCATGGGCAAATGGTTCGCGTGGAACCCAAACATGTGCCGAGGCATCTGACGAACACCACCGAACCGCCCAGGGAGAAGTCCTCTGGCCCGGAGCGCCTGCCCTCAGGTACGTGAGCGTCGTGTGCATGTTTGACCTACGGGTGGGTTCGTTTCCCCGAGGAGGGCAGTGACTTAGTCGGGGAAGAACACGACGCTTCGGGGAAAATGCTGTCACAGAGACGGGCTGCGGTTATCGTTGCGTGTCTAGCTTGCTTTGGACGGGGGGGTTTTGGGCCGAATGGGTTGGCGCGTATGAAACGAGTCTCGTCTCTCGACGGCCTTCGAGGGATAGCGATTATCGGTGTCGTCGTCGCACATTGCTGGCAGGTTCAGGCAGGGCAGCTCGGCGTCGACCTCTTCTTCGTTCTCTCTGGCTACCTGATCACGAATGTGCTGATCCAGGAGTGGCAGACAGACCGACGAGTCTCGCTTCGGACCTTCTCCAGCAGCGACGCGTACGGCGCCTGTTGCCGGCGCTTAGCCTGATGCTCGCAGTCTTTGCCGGCTATCAGGTCGTCGTCCTCCATTCGGGATGGCGCGGGCCGGTGGATGCCCTGATCGGCCTCTCCTACGCTGCCAACTTCATCGCTCCGCATCTGATCTCGCCCGGGCTGAGGCACCTGTGGTCACTTGCGATCGAAGAGCAGTTCTACGTCGTCTGGCCGATCGCGCTCATCGCGCTGATGACCCGACTGCGTTGGCGCTCGCTGACGTGGTGCCTCATGGTGTCGGCGTTCGCGATCGCTGTGCTCGCCTACGTCGGCCGGCCGTATCTCGGCGCCTGGACTGAGATCTACGTCTACCTGGAGCCGATCCTGCTGGGCTGTGCTGTGGCGACCGCCCGTGCGAGCGGGCGGGCACACGTCTCGGGTCGGCAGGTTAGCGTCGCACTCGGCCTACTGATTCCAACGCTGTTGTTCTACGGCACGGGCACCGCTTACCTGCTCGTGCTGACCTTCGGCGCCTGCGCAGCCACGCTCATGCGCGGGGTGCTCGAGCATCCAAACGGCCTCGCCGCTCGCGCGCTTTCCAACAGACGACTCGGCGTGATCGGACGCACAAGCTACGGGACCTACCTCTGGCACTACCCGTTACTTGCGCTCACCGGGCAGAACGTGGCCCCGACATTGCTCCTCACCGCCGTCGCCGTGACGGTTTCGTACCGCTTCATCGAGCAGCCTTTGCTTCACCGCACGAACCCTCTGCAGCGACTCACGCTGAACACGACGCTCCCGCGCCTATCGCGCCCGATCTTCGCGATCCGTGATCGCTGATTCCCTCCAGCAAGATCAGGCACAACCCGGCTCCAATTAGCGAAATCTAGACCGGATTGGCAGCGACGAGCATGCGTCATTCGCGGGCTCCAGCGCAGGCGAGGGGCGTCTAGCCCGATTCAGTCCCAGCCCGAGCGCGGACGAGGGCTGCGACACAGGTTTGCCAAAACGGGCGAGTATCCCTATCAGGGCACGCTTGTCCACCTTCGACAGCGTGGGCTTGTAATAGAGCACGACGTTGGCAACGCGCAGCAGCGGCGGGCCGCAAAGCAAAGTCAGTCCTCCCATAGCCACAGTGCCGTTGCGGATACAGGTGAGCACGTAGCGATACGCGTCTGAAGCATTCGCGAACACGGTCAGGCTCGCTTGTCCCGGGAACCGAGCAAGAAAATCGAACTCGGCGAGAACCGTCGGGCTTGGCGTGATCAAGATGACCTTGTTGACGTTGAGTCCCGGAACCGACACCCGCTTCTTGGGCCAGACCAGGTTTTGCACCTTGCTCGGGGGAATGAACTGAGATGGATGTGCGCCCGCCTCGGATCGACCGCAACCAGCGATCAGCGAAGCGCCCAGGAACCCGATCAGGATCGACAGCCCGCGCACGGCGATCCCTGTCCTCTTTGCCGTGCCCCGTGGGAGCTGCAAACGCCATTCGAGCTTGGGGGCCCTCGAGATCATCGATTGCATTCTCTCTAGCAGCCACCCGTTTATCACGGGAGGCGCGCGTCGCTCCATCCCAAGACCTTTGCTCCTCCGCGTTTCAGGCTCATCCCAACACGTGGGCGCAATCCGTCGTCGCGCGAGGTCGCGTGGCCGTTCGAGAACGATGAGTTTCCCCCTGACCTCGGTGTCGTCGATAGCGTCAACGATCCGAACGGGGACGCATCGATTCTTCTCCCACATTCGCGTCTTAGAGCTCATTACAGGAATGACGCTCGTCGAGCGGGCGCGCTTCGGTGACGCGAGGCAAGGACACTGTCTTTAAGAAACACGGGGAGCCCCAATATCCAGGCGATATTGGGGCGACCGAGGACGCAGCCTCGCGGCGCCCAGCGTGTCCGAGTGACACCTGACTTCATTCTGCAATGAGAGCACGAATCAAAATGGGCGTCGTTCCCGGCGCCCTCGGATCGTCTTCCAGTTCGGGCCACGAACGCTTCGCACCCGGGACCTGAGCTTCCGGCGGCCTTGATCCGGCTGAGCTGAGCTGAGCCGAGCTGAGCTGAGCTGAGCTAGCGCT
>CAWEVP010000007.1:0-106717 GCA_963812555.1 uncultured Actinomycetota bacterium
AGTATTATGTAGCCTACTGGTTCAGATTTCCTGTGCTGACCTTGATTGGTTGGGGCACGCGGTGCGGCCCCGTGGATATATGCACCCGGGCATCGCTCCCTCAGAACCGTCTCGGTGGACTTCCCACCTCAGACTCGCGTCGTGCACCGCTTCGGCGTCTACCGCCTAGCTTGCTCGTGTCGACCGTCAGAATCCGCCATCCAACCTAGTAGAAATTCGGGCTGGAGGCACCGTTCGCCCTGGGGCTACTGAAAACGCTCGGTATGTCTGCGCCATAGGCGCGAACTGCGTTGATCCATGCCCCACTGAGGATGGGGATGGTACGCCCGCAGCGGACGGGTTAATGCCAGGCTTCACGAAGGGGTTAATGCCAGGCGCTTCAAGATCATTCGAACCTGGCTCTCGGTGAGGCCTGTAGCCCGCGCGATCGTCGCCCGACCCCAGTCCTCGTTACGTTCCTTCAGCGCTCGCACCCGTTGGATGTCGGTTTCAGTGAAGCTCGCGGGCCTTCCACCTAGTTCACCCGCCATCCCGCCCCGCCAGCGTCCCCATCCAGCGCTGCCGAGCCCTACCGGTATACAACGGACCCGCTGACAGGAGGGCATCAAGGTTCCCACCGCCCTTCCTATGCCAGCGCGAAGATGCCGCGCATGAGTCACTACAGAAGCGCCCAAAGCCACGTGCGGCGTTCGCCCGGGGTGGCACGAACTCCTTCCCACACGTTTCGCATTCGCGTGGTCCCGGCGCTGGGTAGACAGGCTCGATCGAGTAGCTCTCGACGAACCAGGCGCGTCGACAATCCTCCGAGCAGAACTCGCCTTCGCCGCGGGCAGTTCGCCGAGCGGCTGGAGTGAACACCGTTGAACAGGCCGCGGACTTGCATTCCCGTGGTTCGGGCGTGGGATACTTCGACTTCGGCCCGCGGGTGCGTTCAACGCCTGCCTCGTCCAGATACGCCATGATCGTGGTCGAAGAGCGACGAAGCTGTTTCGCTATTGCATTGACGGTTTCGCCTATCCGGTAAAGGTCGGCGGCCATCTGGACTTCGCCCTCCCGCCGCTGATTGCTGGAACCACGCACAATCAGCAGTCCCTCAGGAGATCTCCGCGCGGGACAATCTCTAATGAATCCTTCTTCCACGTGCGCAGGCTAACCGCAGGATCAGATGGAACTCCATTGACACAAAGTGTGTCGATTTGTGGCAATCGAGGTTGTTACGAGTAGCTATGCTTGTCGTGGTATATGCGAATTCGAGACGATGAATTGACCGCAGTCGTTTTTGTCGTCGCGACGGAGGCTCGTCGTAACCCGTCAAGCGCGCTTAAAAGTCCATATATGAAGCTTCTCGCGACAGCGGAGGAGCGCGGCCTTCATACGTTGCTGGCGAGGCTGGACGCTCTCGGCGGCGATCAGGGTGGGGGTCGCTGATTCACTTGCTCGCGCGCGGGCGTACGCGACGCGCGCGTGGCGACCCGGCGGTTGTGGTTTTTGGCGGGCAGGACTAAATCTTCGCACCCTTCTTCCGATTGCATGTCTCGCACCGAAGTTCGATGTTGCGAGCAGTATTGGAGCCGCCGTTTGTGACCGCGATGATGTGGTCGTATTCGAGGCGCTCTCGCGAGTCGCAGTCGACGCACTTTCCCTGGTCGCGACGCCACACCTAAGAGTGGCGAACACTCTGAGGTATTGGTTCCCGTCTGGGCGTTTCCCCGCGATGACCCGTGGCTTGCGGGGACGCATCACGAACTTTGAGCACGAAGCCGAACCCGCTCATGACCTCTTTGGCCTGAACTGCGTCCTGCAAGCTCACCCGCTCCAAGACGACCTGCGGGCCGACATGCTGAATTCGTGTAGCAAATCGTCAGATTCCCGTGGCGTCACGCCGAACAGAGCGACGCACAACACCGGTGCAAGCGCGCGGGTCAAAGGATCATCGGAGATGGCCATGAGCGTTACGTCGTACTCGCCTTCAGTGGCGAGACTGCGTAGCCACGTCCGAAGAACCTCGATCTCGTCGAGTGGGACGTCCTCCCATGTCGGAGATTGAACGATCGCCCACATTTGATTCAGGGCGCGCTCCAAGCGTTTCGTATTGGCTGAGCCCAGCGAGGTAACCAACGAGGCCCCCGTTTCCTGGCCGCTCAACGTCTCGCGCCGCGAAAACGATCTCGGGTAGCAAAGCGCGCAAGGAGTCAATCGACTCCGCGAACGTTGGATTCGATCGATCGCTCGCCCTTAAGTTCGTGGTGCTGAACGCCCGAGCCCACTCCGCGAAACTGCGACGGTCGGAAGTCTCCTGGTCTAATCGGATTCGGTCAACGACGCATGAGAAAGTCGCCAGAAAAGGCTTAGAACGCCCTATCGCCGGACATACGGATAGACCCGGCGGGTAAGTTCGGCCTCGGTCCAACCTCGCTTCCGCATGTCATAGATCACGTAAGTCACTTGCTGGCTAGAAAGTCGGGGCATCGTCTTCCTGATCCATGCGTCCGTAAACCGATGCGGCAACCCGTCTGCGCGCGGCGCTGCCGTAGAGCGACGTCTCCGAGACCCGCCTCGTACCTTCTTGACGATCTGGGTCTGAGCACCGAACTCAAGCGCATCTATCGGATTCGTCACGGTCCGAACAACTCGGCGGGCTTTCTTGACGGGCTTCGGCGTGATGAGGCTAACCGGGTGGGTCGCCCGACGCACGGTCCGCCGCGCCTTCTTGAGCGGTTTCGGTGCGAAGAGTCTCCAGAGCAGTCCCATAATGTCGGCTCGGGGAGCCTCGCACACGCCAAGTTCGTTAGCAAGCCTGGCCTTATCGGTTGGCACGACGCGCCGCGACCGAGTACGGTCCGAGTCTCAGATGGCCCGGGCAGCCTCCATGTCGGTTCGATACGGGTTGCTCGTCGCCGCACTCGCTCTGGTGGCCGGCTCCAGTTCAACGTTGGCGAACGCTGGTAGTGCCCCGACGGCCCGACGTGCCTCCTCCCGGCACCCTCGCATATCGCGTTCAACGGAAACGTCCCGGTCCTCGGGGGTAACCCTTGCGATCCCATCCGATGGATTGCGGCACCGGCTCTCGCAGCACTTGGGGGCCATGAGCTTTCGTACACCGATTTCGTAGGCCTTCTCTGCGCAACGACTGGTACCCATACGACCTGCACGTTCGACAAGGCGATGTTCCCGTGTGAGAACGGTGGCCGCAGCTTGTGCTCCCCACCAGGCCAGACAAGCGGAATGCCGGGCTACGGTGGCGGTGGCGAATCAATCATCGGCCCGGCCCAACCGGTCAGCCCGCAAGACAACGTTGGCAACGCGCCGCCTGCCCCTGGCATCTATGCCGTGACGTTTGATCCGGACTATGGGGACGTCTACTCAGGGACCGAGTTCAAAGTGGACTACACCTGTCTCGTAACGGTGCCGAGCAACTCTGGTCAGGCTCTGTCGAGCGCGCCTGACTACCCAGCGTATTGCGAGAAAACGAGCGCGCTTGCCCGCAGCAAAGGTGTCCCGACGGTCACTACGCCGACTTCGAAGCCGAAGACGCCCACCGTGATAGGCGAGGCAATTGCCCTAAATCACGCGTATAGCTACTTCCCGGGAACTGCGTTCGACAGCACACTCACACGCTCGTACGCGCGTGCCCAAGGGACCGTAACGGTGCCCTCCCGGGCGAGCACGAGGCCCGGATGCCTCGTCAGCGTCACCGGGCTTCACGCGGACGTCACCTACGCTGTCTATGCGCATGCTCCCGGCATCAAGAAAGACAATGCGACCAGCACTGCCGGGCCATGGCCGCGACTCGGTACGTTCGTCGCTTCTTCTGATGGAACCGGCGCGTTCGAGTGCACCATGCAGCCCCAGGTTGGCTCAACCATTGCCGTGAACGCTGAACCGCAAGACGGCATGATTCTGATTAGCAGCCCCCTGCCGTAACTAGGATTCGTGGCTCGGCGACGCAACTCTGAGGATCTCGACGGATTCGCGCGCGGGCCGATCGAGTTCGAGTTTCGGATGTTCATCTGCCAGACTCGCGCCTTGCTGATCGATTGCCCGAACGAGCAGTTCGGCGCCGGGTCAAATGCTGTCGCACTGACGCACTCCTCGAAGCGTGGCTCACGCACATCCGGCTCCTCGATGAGTTCTTCGTGAGTTCAGAGAGCCAGGGAGGAAGCGCTGCATCGGGACAGTGGGCTGGAACATGGTCACCCGACGGGATTGTGAACGAGCAGGAACGGCAGATGCTCAACACGCAGCTTTCGCACCTTGGGTGGAACAGGACACGATGGAGCGATGACGTGAGGCCGCCGTGGGAAGGAAAGATTCGTCTGTGGACCACGGTTAGCTGCGACCGGCTGTTGCATTTGTGGCTCAGATCCCAGCAGAGCGCGAAGCGCACTTCGATCGAGCGTGTGACCACGCGAAGGGCTGGCTCACGAACCCGAGCTAGAGCGAATCGAGCAAGCGCTTGTCCTGTCAAATCCGAACCTTCAGCCGTCGTTCGTAGCTCTCGCTAAAGGGAGACCTAAGTGTTTTGGCATCCCTACGGGAACGCGGATCCCTTTGGTAGAGCCAAAGATTACCCTCGCGATGAGAAATCGTTAGCCTTCGGACGTCGGCCGACCGACGCTCCGAAAGGGCCGCCCTAACGCGTCCGCGGTACTACGGCAGGGACGGTTGCGTCTTCGGGAGCAAAGACGAAAGCCCGAGTCGGCCGTATCGTTGCCAATCATGGCCGATCGATACGTATTCGCCGACGAAGCTGGCAACTTCGATTTTTCGACCGGCGGATCCCGGTACTTCATACTCGCCACGGTCACGCTGGATGATTGTGGGATTGGCCGTGAGGTATTGGATCTACGCCGCGATCTTGCGTGGAAGGGCGTCAACCTCGACCGTGTTTCCATGCGAGCACCGAGAAACAGTCGGTACGCGACGAGATGTACCGGCTTCTCGCGGCGGCGAAGATGCGCGTAGACGCCACGGTGTTCGACAAGAGGAAGGCGCTTCCGCGTCTGTACGACGAGCAGCGCTTCTACCAGACCGTCTGGTGGTTGCACTTCAAGTTCGTGGCTCCGAAGATTCTTCGGCCGGGTGACCGCTTGCTGTTGACCGCGGCTTCGCTTGGAACCAAGAAGAAGAAGGCTGACTTCCACAACGCTGTGCAGCGCGTAGCGAAACAAGTCGTGCCAATAACGCATCAAGTCGCGTTCTGGTCGCACGAGAGCGACCCCTGCCTGCAGGTCGCCGACTACTGCACGTGGGCGATACAAAGGAACTGGGAGCAAGGCGATCCCCGTTCTCGCACCTTAATTGCCCATCACATCAAGAGCGAGTTCGACGTCTGGAAGTACGGAGCGACGAACCACTACTGAGGCCCGGGCCGTGAGGTGCGCGGTCCCGGGTGGCTATCCGCGAGGAAGAGCCCAGGGGCTCTTGTCACCACCCGGGTTATCGCGCTTGTTCAACCCTTTTGGACGTTAAGGATGGTATCGGACGTGGACACAACGACCGTGATACGCATAAGCCCTTCCTCATGGAAGGTAAGCGCGGCATGGGCCTTAGCTGCGCTCAGAGCGGACCCGATCGGACAGTGAATCTACCCGAACTTTTGAGAAAAATCGTCTGGGAGGCCGTCTTGTCGTGCCTCGCCAGGTTTGGCCGTAATCTGTGCTCCGCACGGCGTCCGCGGCCCCCGACTTGCGTAGTAGGAGATCCGGTCGCAGGCCGCGTGGTCGAGCCGTCCGCGGCACTGCTGGTAACGGATTGTCAACGACGCTTCTCTCTGAGATTCGACTACTCACTTGGGCGCCAGGAGCTCATGCGATCGCCATTCCAAGAAGGTGGCGAAGTCTGGATGCGACGTGACCATGGCGTGCTCGGGGTGGCTGGCGAAGCGCATGCGAAGGATGGCATGTAGCTGGGCCACCGTGGTTGCGCCGTAACTGCCCTTCGCCGCGCCAGCGATCCCCAGGATTGACCTCCGTGCTCCAAGCCGATCAGCCTCTAAGCAGCGTTCGCCGAGGATTTGGTCCAGAACGTCGAGCGACGTACGAGCATCGTCCGGCCCCGACGTCGGTACCGCGCTTGCCTCGAAGAACCACGAGTGAACCTCACGGCCGCCGAACGGAACGACTTCGTACCTGGTTGCAAAAGCGCTAAGTAGGTGCGGCTCGAATCGCGCTCCCAGCCGTGGAAGCCTTGCAGCCGTACCTGGCGAGGATGTCACCAAGTCAATCGATCCATCCCGCGACAGAACGACGACGTGTCCTGGCTCCAGATATCGAGTCACCGCAAGGCATGTTGCCGCTGCTGACACGTTCGCGCCTTCAGCGGTCCTCATCGTGTCTCGGAGATTGTTTGGGTCCACAGCCGTTGTTAGCCACCGATGCGGGAGGAGCACTTCAGAGGCGAACCGGTTCGCCTGGGCTTCCCCTTGTCTGTACTCCCAGTCTCCGGTGGCTCGGCCCTCTACGTGGCAGATGCTGGTTGTTCCCGTATGCCAGGGAATCAGCACGTGTCCAAGTTCGTGCGCGAGGGAGAATCGTTGTCGTCGGTGTGGTTTGTCGCGGGCGAGCACGATTAGGGGCCGCGGGCGATCTCCGTTCAACCCGACAACGACGGCGTCGCAATCGGCCGGGATGAGGTCCGCTTCGACGTCCGCGTACCGACTCACCACGTCTCTGATGTCGACCGGAGGCGAAAGGTCCAGACGCCGAACGAGAAGGCGACCAAGCCTCCGCTCTGGTTCTACGTCTTGATCCGGCCAGTCTCGCGGAGCCACGTTAAGACGACCTGTGCTTCGCCAGCATCCGATGCTCGCATCGCGATCGGCTGTGTCAACACTTTGGCCACCGCCTCGTACAGCGGGAGATCACCACCTTCGATCCTGGCCTTCGCGATGTAGCGAAGCGCGACCGGTTCTTCGACCCAAAGGCCGTACTCCTCGTCAGTCATCCCAAGGAACTGAGCCAACGATTGTTCGTGGGTGTCCGCTTGCCACGCTCCGATGTGGTCGTCGACATCGTCTAGGAACGCATTGCCGCCGATGAGCAGGTTCATGAATGGCTCAGACATCGAGCTTCTTCTCCTTGTTTCCAGGCTTGATGAAGATGCCGGTGACGGAGTCGAGCGCGCCAAGGTGCACTCCGCGAGCTGTGAACACCTCGATCTCTCCGTGGAGGCCGTCCCATGTGTAGAGGCGCTTGTGGTCGGGCCTCCTCCAGCGCATGGAACCGTGAACGAATCCCAGCGATTCCATCCTGTTGAGGAAGCAGTTGTCCGGTCGAGGGATGTAGGCCATCGCTCGACAGCCTCACGTGTTTGAGGGTGACCTGCAACTCCCCCAACAAAAGGGGGTCCGAGAGATTCAGATCCGAATGCATGATTGGCTAAAAATAGCCATTTGATCGGATAGCGCATAGAGTAAACGAATGGCTCTCGCAGAGCCCCCGAGCGACGAACTGCTACTTGACCTTCGACGATCACTAGGACGTCGAATCGAAGAGCTTCGCGAGCGGGGTGGATTCACACAAGGGGAACTCGCTCATCGAGCAGGCATGAGCCAAGGGCACTGGAGCAACATCGAGCGTGGCGAGCTGGATCTCCGACTGTCAACGCTGGTGCGGGTCCAAGTTGCGCTCGGTGAGGACTTCTTCGAATCGTTGTTCGGCCCCGGCCCGAGCCGACGTCGTCTCGAAGGTCTCATGGACGGCTACGACGCCACCCGTGAGTGAGGTTCTACTCGCCCGGATTTCTCCGCGCTTCGGTCGGTCGGTGTTGCCATTTCCGGTTGACATCGAGAGCGATCCAGCCCAGAGCCATGAAGTTACCCATAAGAAAACCCGCCGTTTCCAGCGGGTTCTCTAGAGCCCTCTTGCGGACTCGAACCGCAGACCCCCTCCTTACCATGGAGGTGCTCTACCAACTGAGCTAAGAGGGCGCTCGGGCCGATTCTATCGGTGTCCGTGGTCGAAGGGCCCTCCCCCGGTCGAGCTGCCGGATTCGTGTTTGACCTGCATTCCGCGAGCGGCGGCGGCGGCAAACGACGACCCTGGACTTTCGCTCGGGGCCCGGTCTGGTCAATGCTGGTGGGCTGCTAGGGTCGGCGCGTGAAGGGGCGTGTCGTCCGGATCTCGTTGGCGCCCGTCAAATCCCTCGGTCTCGTCCATCCGGATGAGGTCCTGCTCGAGCGCGGCGGGGTCATCGGCGACCGCCGGTTCTGGCTCCGTGACGAAGAGGGCGCCCTGTACGGGGGAAAACGCGACGGCACCTTGCTGCACATCCACCCCGAATGGGATGAGACAACCCGGCGGCTCACCCTGTCCTTCCCGGATGGAGCGCGGGTCACGGCCGAGGTCGAGCTCGGCGAGCCCGTCGAGGCAGAGCTCTACCGCCTCCGGCGGCCGTCCCGGCGAGTAATCGGCCCCTGGGAAGAAGCGATCTCGCTCTTCGTCGGCAAGCAGTTGACTCTGCTCTGGGCCGATGAAGGCGCGGTCGACCGGACGCCCGAAGGCGGCACCGTCTCGCTCGTCTCGCGGGCCTCGCTGGAACGGCTCGGCGCCGAGGCCGGCGTTGCGGACGAGCTCGACGGGCGGCGCTTTCGGATGCTGTTCGAGATCGACGGCGTGAACGCCCACGAGGAGGACGAATGGATCGGACGCGAGGTCCGGATCGGCGAGGCAACCGTCGTCTTCAACGGTGACATCGGCCGGTGCGTCGTCACCTCCCGCGACCCCGACACCGGAGTCATCGACGTGCCAACGCTGATCACCCTGGCGAGCTACCGGCCCGAAGGTCGCACCGAGCCGCTGCCGTTCGGCATCTACGGGAGCGTCGTCACCCCCGGCCGCATCCGGGTCGGCGACCCCGTGACCGGCGCCTGACCGCGGGGCTCGACGCGACTGCGGCTCAACCGTCGAGCTCCGTGCGGATCGCCATGCCAGCAGGGTGCGGGACGGGCCGCTGCCGACCGATCGTGACGCCCCGTTCGGTGAGAGCCGTCACGACTGCAAGCACCACGAGGCCGATGATGATGTGCCGCTCGCGGACGTCGGTGCTGGTGCCGGGGACGATGTAGAGCGCCAGAGGCACGAACCACGCCGGCGACAGCTTGCGGGACGAGGCCGCGAGGGGCAGCACGAGCAGCTCGAAGTAGTGCAGCCACACGATCGGGGAGAGGAGCAGCGAGGCCGCGACGGCCAACGGGAAGGAGCGTCTGAGGCAGGCCGCTGCCAGGACTGCGATCCCGGCCGCGTAACCGACGACGGTCGCGGTCGTGAGATCTGCCGCTCCCGACTGGATCAGGAGCCCCGACACGTTGTAGCTCTCGTGCTCGAAGGTTTTTCCGAGGTTGTTGAGCAGATGGGCGTAGCCGGCGAGGCTCGTGAACGGGAGCACCAGCAGGAGCGATGCACCCGAGAGCGCGGCCCCGAGCGCCGCCGCGCGGTAACGGCCGCGAGCGGCCAGCCAGAAGAGGAGCGGCCAGAGGATCAGCTTCAACGCCACAGCCCCCGCGACGGCGATCCCAGGCACGTAGCGGTGGTTGCGGAAGCGCCATGCCACTGCCCCGAGCAGAGCCAGGAGCACCGTGACATTGCCCGTCTGCAGCGCTGAGAGCGTGGCCGGCCAGAGGAACACGAGACCGTAGACACGCCAGTCGGTGACGCCCATCACGCGGAGCGTTGCGACGAGAGCGACCCCGAGCAGGGCAACGAATATTGCGGCAGCGGCGGCGCGTGGGAGCACGGTGAGCGGCGCCGCCATCGCGGCGGCCGGGATTGTGAAGATCCGGTTGACGCCCCTGGAGAGATCGGCGTGAGGCGGCGGGAACGGATCCCGGCCGTGCAGCAGGAGCTTGGCCTCCGGGTAGAGCTCGCCCTTGAAATCGACCCCCAGGTTGCCCTCGTGAATCGACTTGACGACCCAGAAGATCACGAAGACGACCGGGAGGACCCCGAAGAGCGCGAGCGGACCGAGTCGCTTCAGCGCAAGGAGCACGCGCCCATCCTGGCAGGAGGGCCTGTCGCCACCCGGCGCGCTCGCGACGCTCGCGTGCGACGGGCGCTGCCGGGCCGGCGACGACCGGAGGCCCGGTCACGGCAAACTATTTGGCGAACCTGCTCCTTTCTGCCCCTCGAGGCCGAGACCGAGCGGAGGTTTCGGCAGAAATGGCATTGCGAGACCCCGTTTCGCCCGGCGGCGGGCCGCGGAGAGCGGCGGGGCGGTTCTCCGCCGAGGTCACTGCGCGGCGTACTCGTCGTGCCGGCGCCACCACATTCCGTTCTCATCGCGGCCGAGCGGGGCTCGGTCGAGCCACTGGTACATCCCCCAGAGGCCGTCGAGGCCGCGCGCGTAGGCCGAGTAGGTGTGGTAGACGATCCCGTCCTCGAGCACGAAGGCGCTCACGCCCGGCCCTTCTCGCCTGAACGTCTCCCAGTCCGTGCCGACGATGCTCAATGCGAACGCGTCGCGACCGGACCTCTCGTCACCGGCCGGCGCACGGAGGTCTGTCGTGCGGAAGTTGTACTCGACGGCTCCCGACTCCCACTCCTCCTTGCTGTGCGCCGCCTGGTAGTCGTGGTTGAAGTCGCTCTCGAACGAGGACGCCCACGGGAAGCTCCAGCCCATCCGCTGCTTGTACGCCTGCAGCTTGGGGAACGGAGCCCGCGACACGGCGCACAGCGTGACGTCGTGGTTTGCGAGGTGCACGACTGAGCCGTCGAACCCGTCTGCGATCGCCGAGCAGGAAGGGCAGCCCGCCGTGTACTCGGGCCCGAACATGAAGTGGTAGACGAGGAGCTGGGACCGTCCCTTGAAGAGATCGGCGAGCGACACCGTGCCCTCGTCGGTCTCGAAGCGGTACTCCTTGTCGACCCGAACCCAGGGCAGCTCGCGGCGCATCCGTGCGAGCTCGTCGCTGCGCCGGGTGAGTGCCTTCTCGGCCTCGAGCAGCTCGAGCCGTGCTGTCAGCCACTCTTCGCGGGTGCCGGTCTTGTGAGCGGTCATGTCTCTTCTCTCCTTTGTCGATTCGAAAGTCGCCGGTGTGGTGAGGGATGGGCGCGACACGTCGTTCGTCTCACATCCCCGGCACGAGCCCCGGGACCGACGAGGGTGCGACGAGGATCAAAGCTCCGAGCCCGACGAGCGCGAGCGCCAGCGGCACATCGAAGGCGGCCTTCGCGGGCAGGAGCTTCTGAGCGAGGGCGAGGACGGCAACCGCGGCCATCCAGCCCACACTCATGAGGCTCACTGCCACCAGGATCAGCATCAGTCCGATGCTCGAGCCGATGCAGTGGAGGCCAAACTGAAAGCCGGTCTGCACGCTCTCCCGGCAACGCCGGCGGAAGTGGAGCTTGATTGGCGTGAGCTCATACAGCCCCGCCACGATCACGAGGGCGCCGGCCGTGGAAGCCGCATGCGGTCGGTAGATCGCATAGACGGCGACGCCCACCAGAGACCAGACGGCGAGGTATGCAGCGAGGAAGCCAGGCACGGCGCTGATGCGGCCGGCACGGGCGTTCCTCAGGACCGCCGGAGCCGCACCCGGGAGCATCATCGCGGCCATCATCGACACCCAGAGGACGGCGAAGAACGTGAACGAGCCAAGCCGGGTCGCGACGCCCATGTCCATCCCGCTCATCTGCCGGACCGCGACGATCCAGCATCCGGCTGCGAGCCCGAGGGTGATCGTCGAGGCGGCGTATCCGACTGCACGCTCCGTATCCACGGCCGTTGCCCGACGAGGCCCTCCCCCGGCAAGCGCCGCCTCGCGGCCGCCGAGCGCCTCGACCGCTCCGGACCGGCCCGTACTGCTCTGCCTGCGATCTTCGACCATGCTCTCCTCCGTCCGTTCGTCGTTCTAACACGCAACCACAGGTTGCATATGCAGTGATAGCATGCGCAACCATGAGTTGCAAATTGACTCGAGGAGGAACATGGCCGCCGACCGGATAGAGCGCGAAATCGACATCGATGCCCCGATCGAGGTCGTCTGGACCGTGATCACGGAGCCCGACCACATCACCGGTTGGTTCACCGACTCGGCCGAGCTCGAGGTCCGCCCAGGCGGCAAGGGCCGGTTCGGGTGGCACACGGAGGCGACGAACCGTCGGAACGTCGTCAACCTGCAGATCGAACGGGTCGATCCGCCCCACTTCTTCTCGTTCCGCTGGAACCACCCCGACGGCGAAGAGCCCGCCGTGACGAACGCGCCCCTCGTCGAGTTCAGCCTCGAAGCCCGAGGCACCTCGACACGGCTGCGTCTTGTGGAGAGCGGCATCGAAAGACTCGCGCGCTCCGATGGAGAAAGGGAGACCTACTTCACCGAGCATTCACGCGGGTGGGCGAGGATCGTCGAACGTCTGCGCGACTACGCCCCGACGCAGCGGGTGACCGCGGCTGATGCCTGAAACGGCAACCGGTGGAGCCGGCACCGAGGCGCTCGTAGCGGCGGTCACCGAGCCGACCAGGCGCCAGATGCTCGACCTGCTCCTCGAGCGCGGCGTGTCGACCGCGACTGCTCTGGCCGACGGTCTGCCGATCAGCCGACAGGCCGTCAGCAAGCACCTCGCCGTCCTTGCCCGGGTCGGCCTCGTGGAGGGCGAGAAGAGCGGGCGCGAGCTGCGGTATCGACTGAACGTGGACCGGCTCGACCGGGCCGCCCAGTCGCTCGGCGAGCTCTCCGAAGCCTGGGACCAACGGCTCGTCCGGATCAAGCGGATCGCCGAGCAGGCAGCGGCCGAGCAGGCAAAGAACGAGCTCTAGGAGCTCATTGCAGAATGACGCTCGACACCAGACTTGATTCTGGAATGAGCCTTTCTTCCCGTGCAACGCCACCCACGTCAAGGAGGTCGAGATGGAGAGCGTCGAGGCGAACAGAGAGAACGTCCGGATCGATCGAGCCGTCACCGCCTACGGCTCCGCAGCCGAGCTCGCCGATGCGCTCAGGCGCGCAGAAGCAGCGCACGGAAAGCACGAGGAGCGGATCGGCGCGGCGGACCCGGACTGGCCGGACTGGTACGCCGAGTACATGGTTCGCGAGCAGGCCGGGGAGGAGCTCCCGACATGAGTAGCGACTTCGACGTCATCGTCCTCGGCGCCGGCTCGCCGGGCGAGCATTGCGCCGGCGAGCTCGCCGAGGGCGGTCTGCGAGTTGCCGTCGTCGAGCGAGAGCTCGTCGGCGGCGAATGCTCGTACTGGGCCTGCATCCCGTCGAAGACGCTTCTGCGGCCCGGTGAGGCGGTGCAGGCCGCGCGAGCTGCGACGGCGAGCGCGGAGATCGACGTCGAGGCGGCCCTTGCGTGGCGCGACTTCATGGTCGCGGGCTATTCCGACGCCGGTCAGGAACGCTGGCTCGCCGGTGAGGGGATCACGCTGCTGCGCGGCACCGGCCGGCTCGACGGCACCGGTGCAGTCGTCGTCGACGGGGTGCGCCACACTGCCGGGCACGTCGTCCTCGCAAACGGCGCCGACCCGTTCATCCCCCCGGTTCCGGGCCTGCGCGAGCTCAAAGGCATCTGGACGAACCGGGAGGTGACCGGGATGAAGGCACTCCCGCGCCGGATGCTCGTGCTGGGCGGCGGGCCGGTCGGCGTCGAGATGGCGCAGGCCGTTCGACGGCTTGGCGGGGAGGTCGCACTCGTCGAGGGGGCTGCCCACCTCCTGCCCCGGGAGCCCGCACCGCTCGGCGAAGCCCTCGCCGAGGTCTTCCGCGGCGAAGGGATCGAGCTTGCCCTGGGGGTGCACGCGACCGCCGCTCAGCAGGACGGGGACGACTACGTCCTCGAGCTCGACGACGGCCGAGAGCTACGAGGCGACCGGCTCCTTGTCGCGACGGGCCGCCGGCCACGTGTCGCCGATCTCGGCCTGGAGACCGTCGGTATCGAGCCGGACGGCCACGGGGTCCCGGTCGACTCGCGCCTTCGGGCCGGCGAGCGCCTGTGGGCGATCGGTGACGTCAACGGTGTCTGGCAGCTCACCCACGTCGGGAAGTACCAGGGCGAGATCGTTGCGGCGAACATCCTCGGCGAGCCGCGCGAGGCCAACTACGAGGCGGTGCCGCGCGTCGTCTTCACCGACCCTGAGGCGGCCTCGGTGGGCACACCCGATGCTGGCTTCACCGCCACCGTCCCCGTGTCTGAGGTCGCGAAGACCGCTACCTACACGCGCGCCTACGCCAGGAGCAACGGCTTCCTGACCGTGCTCAGCGACGGCAAGCGGTTGACCGGCGCCTACGCGCTCGGCCCGGAAGCGGGTGAGTGGCTCCAGCAAGCGACACTGGCGATCCGGGCCCGCGTTTCCCTCGAGGTGCTCCGCGACACGATCCAGCCCTTTCCCACGTTCTCCGAGATCTATGTCGCCGCGCTGAAGGCGCTCCGTAAGGAGATCGCCCCGGGTTCGCCGCCCGCCGAAGCCGACACCTGAGCTGCGGCTCGCGGCGAGGCCTTGACGGGGCCGTTCCGCGCTCTCCTCGAGGATTTCGCCTGCACCAATCTGGGTACAGCCGACAGAGGGATGTGCTTTGACGGTGGGGGGCGATGAGAGGTAACTGGTACCGGCCGGGGTTCTGGCCCTGGTGGTGGACGCATCAGGCATCCAATGCCGCCCGGTCGACCATCGTCGTCGTCGCCCTCGCCGCAGTCACCGCCGGCGGGTATGGAGTTGCGAGTGCCGCGACCTCGCCGGCGGGGTCGAGCGCCCAGACTCTCCTGACCACGAAGGTGATCACCACGACGAAGGTGGTGACCATTCGCCACCGCACGCCCGGTGCGTTCAGGCCGCCTTCGGGCTCAGGACACCCGCTCGGCAAAGCGGCGAAAACGGTGGTCACGACAACGACGGTTCCAACCACGGTCGTCGAGCGCGAGGTGTCCACCAACGACCACTACCTCACGCGCGTCGACACCGTCACCCGCCCGGTCACGATCACGGTTGCCCCGTCCGCCCATCAAGGCCACGGAGCCGTAAAGCCCGAGCTCGTGACGGTGACGCGGACCCGGACGGTCGATCACTACAGGCCTGCACCGCCTCCTGCCACGGTCGTCTCGACGGTCATTCAGCCCGCTCGGGCCAAACCCACTCCCGCCGCCTCGCCGTCGACCGTGACCGTCACGACGGCGGCCACCGTGACGCAGACCACCTCGGCCCCGGCCCCGAGTCGGCCGGCGGTGACGGTGACCCACCCGGTGACGGTGACCCATCCGGTGACGGTCACGGTGCCCGTGACGGTGACGACCCCTGTCACTCAGACCGACCAGGTCACGACGACGGTGACGACCTCCAGAACGACGACCGAGACGGTGCCGACCACCGTCGTCACGGTCAGCACGGTGACCTCCACGGTGGCAGTGACGATCACGATCTCGGTGCCAGTCACCACCGGGCCGCCTGGAAAGCGGTAGCCAGCCACGGGAGCGCTCTCGCAGCGCGAATGCTGCAGCGTTTGATTGCTCGAAGGCATCCGCGAGGCCTGCTTGATTGCGCGCCCGGCTCGCCGAGGCCGACCCGCGGCGTTGCGGGTTTTCCGGAACGCGCGCGCGGCGATCTACTGCGGGCTTTAAACTGAACGAGCACTCGATTGTGGATGTATGTCCTCGACTCCGGTCAGCGTGAGGCGGCGGCGCAGCGACACGGCGGCAGCGACTGCCGGCGAGGCTGCTCTCGAGCGATCCGAGCCTGTCCCTGCCCGGCCGGAGTTGACGACACGAAACGTTCGGATCGTGGCAGGCAGTGCCGCGATCATCTACGGGAGCGCGGCAGCGCTCTGCGTCGTCGAGGGTCTGACGCCGGGAGGAGCGCGGGGCGCCGTGGCGCCGGGAATCGCGGCGGGAGTGATCTCGCTGCTCGCGGCCACGATCGGCCGGCGCCTGCCACGACGAGCGCTGGCACTGCTCGGGCCGCTCGGTGCCGCGATGATCGCCTACGTACTCGACCGGACTCAGGGCGCCGGAGACGGGGCAGTTCTCTACTTCTGGCCGGTGATGTGGACCAGCTATTTCTACGGTCGGCGGGGTGCGATCGGGATCGTGATGTGGGTCGCGATCATCCACGGGATCGTCCTCGCCTCGATGCCGTTCGGCACCGGTAACGCAGACCGCTGGATCGACGTGGTCGTCGCGCTCGCTACCACCGCCGCGGTGATCCACTACCTCGGCGCGCGGGAGCAGCGACTCGTCGAAGAGCTCCAATCGCAAGCCTCCACCGACACGATCACCGGGCTCCTCAACCGCCGTGGCTTCGAGGAGCGCGTCCCGCGCGAGCTCGCCCTGGCTGCTCGAAACGCCTGGGAGATCACGCTCATCACCTTCGACATCGACCGCTTCAAGGACGTCAACGACCAGTGGGGTCACAGGATCGGCGACACGATCCTCGCCGATTTTGGAAGGACGCTCCGCACCCATGCGCGCGCCACGGACCTGGCTGCGCGCATAGGTGGAGAAGAGTTCGTCGTGCTCCTCCCGGACACGGACACAGACACCGCCTTCGAGATCGCAGAGCGCATCCGTACCGCGTTCACCAACGCCTCTCGCACCGACGGGCCCGTGGTCACGGTGAGTGCGGGAGTAGCCAGCGCGACGGCCCCCCGGGAGCTCGAGCGGCTTCTGCAAGAAGGCGACTATGCCCTCTACACGGCGAAGCGGACCGGGCGCAACCAGACGATCGTGCACGTGCTCGAGGCTTCACCCGAGCCGCAGGCTCTGCAAGCAGTCTGAACCCGCCTCAGGAAACCCGCAGACCGTATAAAGGAACCGGCATGACGCCGGCTCGCAACCGTGTGACCCCGCTCGGAGACATCGAGTCGTTCCCGCTTCGGGGCGCCTGGACAGGGAACCGGGGCATCCTTCATTCGGGCCGGGAGATCGTCCGGTTTCACGCCGGCGACCTCTGGATCACCTGCGCGCTCGAGTTCCGCGGCCGCCGGCGCGAGCAGTGGCAGCCGCATCACTACACCTACCTGTTCTTCCACGACGAGGCCGTCTCGTTCGCCGCCGGGCACCGGCCGTGCGCGGAATGCCGCCGCGAAAGCTACGACGCGTTTCGTGCCGCCTGGGCCGCAGGCCGCGGCGTCGCCCTGCCCTCGGCGAACGCGATGAACCAGACCCTTCACGGCGAGCGGATCGTCCGCGGCACGCACCGCCGGCGTCTTCACGAGCTCCCCTGGCGCGGACTACCGGACGGTACGTTCGTCGTCATCGACGGCCGCCCGGCCGTCGTGGTCGGCGATCGGCTCAGCGGCTGGACGAGGGAAGGCTACGGCCCAGGTCTGCCCCGCCCAAAGGACGGCTTGGCCGAGGTCGTCACACCGCCCTCGACCGTCGCCGCGCTACGGGCCGGCTATCCGGTCCAGATCGACGCCTCGGCGCTCGGCTAGACCGCAATCGCGTGGAGCCGCGCCTCCGTCAGGCGCACCAGATCGTCCGGGGTGAGCTCGATTTCCAGGCCTCGCCTGCCGGCGCTCACGAAGATCGTCGTGTGCCCGGCCGCCGAGGAGTCGATGTGGGTCGGATGCCGTTTGCGCTGCCCTAGCGGACTGATCCCGCCGCTGACATAGCCGGTCGAGGCCTCGGCCTGCCGCTTGCCGGCGAGCTCGACGCGCTTGCCGAGCGCCTTCAGCTGGAGCTGCTTCGCAACGGGGATGCACGCCACCTCCAGCATCCCGTCGACCGAGACCACGAGCGTCTTGAAGATCCGCTCGGGCTCCACCCCCAGCTTCTCCGCCGCCTCCAGCCCATAGGACGGAGCCGACTGGTCGTGCACGTACTCGTGAACCGTGAACCCGATCCCGGCCCGCTCGGCGAGGCTGATCGCGGGCGTCTGCGCCATGGACGGGAGCCTAGCCCGCCCCCGGCGGATCACCCATCCAGCTGCGGCTCCCGTGATCGGGTGATCCGGCCTCGCTCCCGGGCTGCCGAAGACTCAGGATGGAGCACGCGAGCCCCGAGCTTCGCCTTGCCGAGGTGATGGGTGCGCTCTCGTATGCCCTCGACGTGACCGACGGCCAGCCGCCGGGCCATGCGCTCAGAAGCTGTCTGATCGGCATGCGCCTCGTCGACGCGCTCGGTCTGGATGCGACCGATCGCGCCGCCGCCTTCTACGGGCTCCTGATGAAGGACGCGGGCTGCTCGTCGAACGCGGCGGCGGTCTCGGCGCTGTACGGAACCGACGATCTCGCCGCCAAGCAGGCGATCCGGCGGGTGAACTACTCGAAGGCCTCGGAGGCAACCGCCTACGTCTTGCGCACGATCGGCGGCCCGCGCAACCTCCTGCGCGTCGTCCGTGCCGGCAAAGGAGCCGCGAAGGAGCTCACCTCGATCCGTTGCGAGCGAGGAGCGCAGATCGCCCGCATGCTCGAGCTGCCGGAGGCCGCGGCAGCTGCAATCGCCTCGATCGGCGAGCACTGGAACGGCAAGGGGCAGCCGCAGGGGCTCGCGGGGGCGGAGATCCCGCTGCTCGCTCGTGTCTTCCGGCTTGCCCAGACCGTGGAGGTGTTCCACCGTGACTTCGGGCTCGCCGCTGCCTGCGAGATGGCCGTGGCGAGGACGGGCACGTGGTTCGACCCGGACCTCGTTCGGATCCTGCTCTCGCTTCGTACCGACGATGCGTTCTGGGCCTCGCTCGAAGACGACCGCCTCGAGCTGAGCCTCGGTGCGCTCGAGCCGCCGGGAAGAGAGCTCGTCGCCGACGACGATCGCCTCGACCGGGTGGCCGCGGCCTTCGCGCTCGTCATCGACGCCAAGTCGCCGTACACCTACAGCCACTCGACGCGGGTCGCCGAGATTGCCGGCATGCTCGGCGTGGATCTGGGCTTCGGGCGCGAGGAGCTGCGCGACCTTCGCCGCGCCTCGCTTCTGCACGACATCGGCAAGCTCGCCGTGTCGAACTCGATCCTCGACAAGCCTGCCTCGCTCACACCCGCGGAGCGCGCGCAGGTCGAGCTGCACCCGAAGCTCTCCGAGCAGGTCCTTTCGCGCGTCGCCCATTTCTCCACCATCGCCGGCATCGCCGGCGCCCACCACGAACGGCTCGACGGCAGCGGCTACTGGCGCGGAGCGGTCGGGGCCCAGCTCCCACCGGCCGCGCGCGTGCTCGCCGTCTCCGACATCTACGACGCACTCACCGCAGACCGTCCCTATCGCGCTGCGATGTCACCGGAGCGCGCCTTCGCGATCGTTGCGAAGGAGGCGGACGAAGGAAAGTTGTGCCGCCGTACGGTCGAGGCGCTCGAAGGCCGGCTTCCGGCCGTGACGCTCGCCGCCTAGCTCGACGGACGCCACCGGCATCCCCGGCGCTTCCCTGAGACCGCCTCCAGCCGTAGGCTTGCGCCGTGGGCACGGCGCGCGTCCGGGGAAAGGTCGTCGTCGTCACCGGCGCCGCCGGCGGTCAGGGCGCAGCCGAGACGGCGGCCCTCGCCCGCGAGGGGGCCACCGTGATCGCGACCGACCTCCATGAGGCCGCCGAGGCGCCGCCCGGAGGCAGCTACCGCCGCCTCGACGTCTCTCGGGCCGACGACTGGCGGGCGCTCGGTGCGTGGCTCGGGGAGGAGCACGGCCGGGTCGACGGCCTGGTCAACAACGCCGGCGTTGCCTTGCGCACGCGGCTCGAAGAGATCGCGCCGGCCGAGTGGGACCGTGTCCTCGCCGTGAACCTGACCGGGCCGCTCCTCGGCATCCAGGCACTCGCTCCGCTGATGCAGAGCGGCTCCTCGATCGTCAACGTCGGCTCCGTGGCGGGGCTCATCGGCTATCACGCAGTCGCGTACACGGTCAGCAAATGGGGGTTGCGTGGCCTCTCGCGCGTCGCGTCGCTCGAGCTCGGGCCCCGGGGAATCCGCGTGAACACGATCCTTCCGGGCTTCATCGAGACGCCCATGACCGCGGCCGCCCCGGCGGCTTTTCGCACCGCCAACCTCGAGGCGACGCCGCTCGGGCGCACGGGCCTCCCCGAAGAGGTCGCGCCGCTCGTCGTCTACCTGATCTCGGATGAGTCCGCGTTCGTGAGCGGCGCCGAGATCGTCGTCGACGGCGGCCAGACCGCCCACGGAGGCGCAAAGCATCTCTCCGACGCAGTCGAAAGGAGCAGCGCATGAGCACGGTCGAGACCGTCCGGGGCCCGATCGGCGTCGAGGAGCTCGGGCCGACGCTGATGCACGAGCACGTCTTCGTTCTCGACCCGGAGGCGCAGCTCAACTACAACTCGACCTGGGGCGCGCCCTACTGGGACGAGGAGGTCAGGGTTGCCGACGCGATCGTCAAGCTGCGTCGGCTCCGCGAGGGCGGGATCCGCTCGATCGTCGACCCGACGGCAATCGGGCTCGGCCGCTACATCCCGCGCATCCAGAGGATCAATGCCGAGGTCGACCTCAACATCGTGGTCGCAACGGGCGTCTATGCGTTTCTCGAGCTCCGCGGCTTCCTGGCCTACCGCACCGACGATGCGCTCGTCGACCTCTTCGTCCGCGAGCTTCGCGAGGGGATCGACGACACGGGCGTGAAAGCGGCGTTCCTGAAGTGCGCGGTCGAGGAGCACGGGCTCATCGGCGACATCCCGCGGATCCTGTCCCTGATCGCGGCCGCGTCGATCGAGACGGGCGCACCGGTGATGGTGCATACGAACGCACCCGCGCGGACTGGGCTCCTTGCGCTCGACGCCCTCACGGGCGCCGGGGTCGACCCCAGGCGGATCGTGATCGCCCATGCCGGCGACAGCAACGATCTCGACTACCTCCGCGCGATCGCCGGGACGGGCGCGAGCCTCGGGTGCGACCGCTTCAACATCTCCCACTTCAACCCCGACGAGCGCCGCATCGAGACGCTCGTGTCCCTGGTCGCGGAAGGATTCGGCGACCGGATCCACCTCGGGCACGACGGTGCGTGCTTCTACGACTTCATGCAGGCAAACCCCCTCTTTGCGACGCACGAGCTCTCCGATTACCTCCATCTCTCGACGAAGATCCTCCCGGCGCTCCTTGCCGCCGGCATCACCCAGGAGCAGATCGACGTGATGCTCGTCGCTAATCCGCGCCGCTTCTTCGGCTCGTGAGCCGCCCCGTGCACGAGCCTGTCCGACAGCTTCGCGTTGTCGTCACCGCCGAGGACTACGACGACGCACTGCGTTTCTACCGCGACGTGCTCGGGTTGCGCGAACGCGCAGCGTTCGAGTCGGATGGAGGGCGCGTGACCATCCTCGAAGCCGGCGTGGCGACGCTCGAGCTGGCCGACCCGGCACATGCCGCCTTCATCGACGAGGTCGAGGTGGGCAGGCGCGTCGCCGGCCAGATCCGGATCGCGTTCGAGGTAGCCGACACGGCCGAGACGACCGCCCGTCTCGGGGCCGCCGGCGCCGAGGTGATCGCGCAGCCCACGGTCACCCCGTGGCGCTCGCTGAACGCTCGGCTCGAGGCTCCCGCAGGCCTTCAGCTCACGCTCTTCACCGAGCTCGAGGGCTAACCGGCAAGGCCGCCGACCCGAACGGTAGGTTCGAGCACGTGGAGGAGCACGTGGAGATCCGGGTCTCGCCGCGCGCCCGCCGCTGGCGGCTCACCGCTCCCTGGGGCCGCCCGGCGCTGCTCGTGGTGCCCCGGCGCACGAGTAGGAGCGAGATCGGGGCGATCCTCGCGTCTCACGAGGAGTGGCTCGCACGCGAGCGGGCCCGGCAGGTTCCTCGTCTGGGCCTCGAAGGCCTTTCGATCACCGACCGTGAAGGCCGCACCGCCGCCCGGGGCCGAATCGAGGCTCTCGTCGCGCGTGAAGCAGCCGCTTTGGGTCTCTCATACGGGCGCGTGACGATCCGGGACCAGCGGACCCGATGGGGGTCGTGCTCCTCCCGCGGGACGCTGTCTTTCAACTGGCGGCTCGTCCTGGCACCCCCGGCGGTGCTCGACTACGTCATCGTCCACGAGGTCTGCCACCTCCGCCATCCGGATCATTCGGCGCGCTTCTGGCGCCTCGTCGCCGAGCGAAGGCCCGATTATCGAGCCCAGCGCGCCTGGCTTCACCGCCACGGGGCGGAGCTGCTCGCCTTCCGGCCGGCCGCCGGCTAAGCACCCGTTGCAGAACGAAGTCTGGTGTCGAGCGTCATTCCGCAGTGCTCTGTAAGAACCTTTAGGACTCGCGCCGAAGCACGACGACCGAGCGCGATCCGACCGGCACCTTCCCGCGCGCCGGGACGCTGAACGCCGCCGACTCGGGATCGGCCGTCGTCAGCTCGAGCGTCCAGCCGCGGCCGAACCGCCGTGTCGGGAGCGTGAACTCCACGGCCTCGTAGTGGGTGTTGAACAGAAGCACGAAGGAGTCGTCGACGATCGTCTCGCCGCGGAGCGTCTGCTCGCCGAGCGCCAAGCCGTTCAGGAACACCCCGAGCCGAGCGCCCTCCGTCTGCTCCCAGTCGCGATTCGCCATCTTGCGGCCGTCCGGGCGGAACCACCACGCGTCCGGGATGCCGACCGAGTCGACGCGGCTCGCGAAGAAGCTCGACCGTCGAAACACCGGGTGCGCGTGGCGAAGCGCGATCAGCCGCTTCACGAATGCGTGCTGCTCGTCACCGGGCTCGTCCGGCGCCCAGTCGATCCAGGAGATCTCGTTGTCCTGGCAGTAGGCGTTGTTGTTCCCGCCCTGGCTCCGAGCGCGCTCGTCGCCGGCGACGACCATCGGCACTCCCTGCGAGAGCAGGAGCGTGGCGAAGAAGTTCCGCTGCTGGCGCCGCCTGAGCTCGTCGATCTCCGGGTCGTCGGTCGGGCCCTCGACGCCGCAGTTCCAGCTGCGGTTGTCGTCGGTGCCGTCGCGGTTGTCCTCGAGGTTCGCCTCGTTGTGCTTGTCGTTGTACGAGACGAGATCGGCGAGCGTGAAGCCGTCGTGGGCGGTGACGAAGTTGATCGACGCGGAGGGCCGCCTGCCGTCGCGCTCGTACAGATCAGACGACCCGGCAAAGCGGTAGGCGAAGTCGCCGACCCGGGCCTGGCCACGCCAGAAATCGCGGATGACGTCCCGGTAGAGGCCGTTCCACTCACCCCAGAGCACCGGGAAGTTCCCGACCTGGTACCCGCCCTCGCCGACGTCCCACGGCTCGGCGATCAGCTTCACCTGGGAGAGGATCGGATCCTGGTGGATGATGTCGAAGAACGCCGAGAGCCGGTCGACGTCGTGGAACTCGCGCGCCAGCGCCGAGGCGAGATCGAACCGGAACCCGTCGACGTGGCAATGGATCGCGAAGTACCGGAGCGAGTCCATGATCAGGCGCAGCACGCTCGGGTGCGCCGGATTCAGGCTGTTCCCGGTACCCGTGAAGTCGACGTAGAACCGCGGGTCGTCGCCCGAGAGCCGGTAGTACGAGGGGTTGTCGATGCCCCTGAAGGAGAGCATCGGCCCCAGGTGGTTGCCCTCGGCCGTGTGGTTGTAGACGACGTCGAGGATCACCTCGATGCCGGCCCTGTGCATCGCCTTGACCATGCCCTTGAACTCCCGCACCTGCTCGCCCCGCGTTCCGGTCGCGGCATAGAGCGCGTGCGGGGCCAGGTAGCCGATCGAGCTGTAGCCCCAGTAGTTCGTGAGCCCGCGGTCGACAAGCGCCTTCTCGTCGGCGACGTGGTGGATCGGCAGCAGCTCGAGGGCGGTCACGCCGAGGTCGGCGAGATACCCGAGGGCGGGCTCCGAGGCGAGGCCCGCATAGGTCCCGCGGAGATCCTCGCGAACGTGCTCGTTCAGCTTGGTGAAGCCCCTCACGTGTGCCTCGTAGATCACCGTCTCCGTCCAGGGCCGCCGGAGCGGCTCATCGTCCTCCCAGTCGAAGCTCTCGTCGATGACGACGGACTTCGGGATCGCGGCCGCGTCGTCCTCGACGTTCGGCTTCAGATCTGCGTCCTCACCGTCGGGCGTGTACGGAAGTGTGTTCGCGGCGGCGAAGTCGATCGGGCCCTCGATCGCCTTTGCGTACGGGTCGATCAGCAGCTTGGCCGGATTGAAGCGAAGCCCACGCTCGGGCTCGTAGGGCCCGTACACCCGGTAGGCGTATCGCTGACCGGGCCCGATGCCCGGGAGAAAGCAATGCCAGTTCATCGACGTCCGCTCGGGCATCTCGACGCGGACCTCGACATCGTCGTCGTCGAAGAGACACAGCTCGACCCGCTCGGCGTTCTCGGAGAAGAGCGCGAAGTTCGTGCCCTCGGCGCCCCAGGTGGGGCCGAGCGGGAAGGGCTGTCCGGGCCAGATCTCCATCAGAGACGCCCGACGCTACCCGCCCGCACCCGCGCCCGGCTTACGGTACGAGCCAGAGCACCCCGAGCGGCGGCAGGGCCACCTCGGCCGACCACGGCTGCCCGTGCCACGGCGTTGCGACCGCCTCGACCCCGCCGAGGTTGCCGACATTCGAGCCGCCGTAGAGCTCGGAGTCGGTGTTCAGCGCCTCACGCCAACGGCCGCCGTGGGGCAAACCGACGCGGTAGGCCTCTCTGGGGACGGGTGAGAGATTGCAGATGCAGGCAAGCGCACGGCTTCCACCGGCGCTCAGGCGCAGGAAGGCGAGGATGTTCCGGTCGGCATCGTTCGCGTCGAGCCAGCGGAAGCCGTCCGGCTCGAAGTCGACCTCGTAGAGCGCAGGCTCGTTGCGGTACACGCGGTTCAGATCGCGGATGAGCGTCCCGACCGCGGCGTGCCCTGGGCGTTCGAGTAGCTCCCACTCGAGCGACCGGTCGTGGTTCCACTCGGTCTCCTGGGCCAGCTCGCCCCCCATGAACAGGAGCTTCTTGCCGGGATGCGCCCACATGAACGCGTAGAGGCTCCTCAGGTTCGCAAGCTGCTGCCAGCGGTCGCCGGGCATCTTCGCAAGCAGCGAGCCCTTGCCATGCACGACCTCGTCGTGCGAGAGCGGGAGCACGAAGTTCTCGCTGAAGGCATAGATGAGGCTGAAGGTCAGCTCGTGATGGTGGAAGCGGCGGTGCACGGGCTCGTGCGCGAAGTAGCCGAGCGTGTCGTGCATCCAGCCCATGTTCCATTTGAAGCCGAATCCAAGCCCGCCGAGGTAGGTCGGCCGCGACACGGCCGGCCAGGCGGTCGACTCCTCCGCTGCAGAGATCACGCCGGGATCCTCGGCGTAGACGAGCTCGTTCAGCTCCCGCAGGAAGGCTACCGAGTCGAGATCCTCCCGCCCACCGAACGCGTTCGGCACCCATTCGCCCGGCTTCCGCGAATAGTCGAGGTAGAGCATCGAGGCGACCGCGTCGACCCTGAGCCCGTCGACGTGGCACTCGCGCAGCCAGAAGAGGGCGCTTGCGAGCAGGAAGTTGCGCACCTCGTTGCGCCCGAGGTTGAAGACGAGCGTCCCCCAGTCTGGATGGGCGCCGCGCCGGGGGTCCGCATGCTCGTAGAGCGCCGTCCCGTCGAAGCGCGCAAGCGCCCATTCGTCCCTCGGGAAATGCGCCGGAACCCAGTCGAGGATGACGCCGATCCCCTGCCGGTGGAGGGAGTCGACGAAGAAGCGGAACTCGTCGGGCGTCCCGAAGCGCGAGGTCGGCGCGAAGAACCCGGTCACCTGGTAGCCCCACGACCCTGCGAACGGATGCTCCATCACGGGCATCAACTCGACGTGCGTGAAGCCCAGCTCGTTGACGTAGGCGCCGAGCTGCTCGGCCAGCTCGGCGTAGGAGAGGCCTTGCCGCCACGAGCCGAGATGGACCTCGTAGATCGAGATCGGCGCCGTCAGCGGCTCGGTCGACCGGCGCGTCGAGACCCAGGCCTCGTCGCGCCAAACATGAGCTGGCTGCTGGACGACCGAGGCGGTTCGGGGCGGCACTTCGGTTGCCTGCGCGAGCGGATCGGCATGCTGGGAGACGCTTCCGTCGGCGCCGTTGATCTCGAACTTGTACCGGGTGCCGAGATCGAGCCCTGGAACGAAGAGCTCCCAGATGCCGGTGACGCCGAGCGACCTCATCGGATGAGCCCGTCCGTCCCAGAGGTTGAAGTCGCCCACCACGCGGACCCCGTTCGCGTTCGGCGCCCAGACGGCGAACGCCGTCCCCTGCTCACCGTCGAGCTCGCGCGCGTGGGCGCCGAGCGACTCGTACAGGCGCTGGTGGCGACCCTCACCCGCAAGGTAGAGGTCGAGCTCGCCGAGGCTCGGAAGGAAGCGATAGGGGTCGCCGGCCACGAACGGCTCCTCCGGGCCGTGCGCGATCTCGAGGCGGTAGCGGAGGGCGGGCCCTCCAGCTCGACCGTGCCCTCGAAGAGGCCCGCAGGGCTCTTCAGCTCCAGTCGCCACCGGCTCGCGACCCTCGACGAGCACGCGCACCTGCCCGGCACCGGGCCGGAACGCTCGAACCACGACTCCCGTCCCCGCCGCATGTGCCCCGAGCACGGTGTGCGGGTCGGGATGGGTGCCGGCTGCGATCCGGTCGATCTCGGCCGGCTTCAGATTTGCGCCCGCGGCCTTCGGCTCGGCGCGTTTCATCCCGCGCTTCGCTCGAGGAGCCGCTCGATCCCGGCCACCGGGATCCTGCACCCAGTCGGGGCGGTGGGCGAGCTCGTACCGGAGCTCGTAGACGGCCTTCTCGAGCTCGAAGATCTCGAGCAGGCGGCCGGTGGTCTCGACCGAAGGCGGCAGGATCCCTGCACCCTGCGACCGCATCCAGATACGCGTCGAGGAACGCGGTCCTCGCGCGCTCCTCGATCCCGTCGTCGGCGAGCTCGGCGACCCGGGCCGCGTAGGCAAACGACCGGAGCATCCCGGCTACGTCACGAAGCGGCGAGCGCTTGCGCCGCCGCTCGTGGAGCGGCCTGGCCGGCTCGCCCTCGAAGTCGACGACGAGCCAGTCGCCTCCGGCCCAGAGGAGCTGGCCGAGGTGGAGATCGCCGTGCTGGCGGATCAGCCGCCCGGTCGAGCCGACCTGGGCGAGGCTCCGCGCAAGGTCGCGCAGCGGCATCGCCGCAGCCCGCGATCGGCTTCACCGACTCCTCGTCGGGCAGTCCCGCGAAGACCTGGTCGATCTCGTCGTCCATCGTCGCGGCCAGGAGCGACAGCGCCTCCGGCCCGGCCTCCTCCGGCGCGAACGCGGGATCCTCCGAGTCGCTCGCGAGCACGAGGTGCATGCCCCCGATCACCTCGCCGAGCCGTTCGAGCCGGTCGAGGAACGCATCCGGGTGCCGCCGAGCTCGGCGAGCGCGAGACTCCAGCCGTCGGTCGCGCCGGGCACGAACTGCTGCGCGGTCCCGAGCGTCGCGGTCGTCGGGCGCGCCGCGCATAGGTCCACCAGCCGGCGAGCTCGGGCACGTTCTCGAATCCGTGCGAGCCGAGGAACTGCAGCATCTCGAGCTCGGGGTTGACGCCCGCGTCGAGACGGCGATAGGCCTTGACGATCACCCGCTCGTCGAGAACGACCGACGAGTTCGACTGCTCGACGCCGATCGGGCGGGCGTCGGCCGCCAAGAGCTCCTCGTCGATCAGCGAGCCGCTGGCCGAGAACTCGATCGCGCCTTCGAGGGTCGGCAAGGTCGCCCCGGAGCGCATCAGCTCGATCAGGGTGCGGGCCATCAGCGGATCGCCGAGTGCGTCGGCCGCTTTGCCCCCGTCGAGGAGGAGCTGGAAGACGTCGTGCGTCCCCGGGCCGTACCGCACCTCGACGAGCACGTCCACGAGCGTGGGCTCCTCGCGCGCGCAGGACGCCGTGATCGAGCACTGTCAGCCCGACCGCTTCGCGATCGTGCGCCCCGGACCAGCGCTGGGCGATGACGAACTCGAGCAGCTCCTCCGACGAGAGCGACAGTGCCGCGCTCATTCGGCCTCCCCGTCGAGCCCGGATCCCGCCGGCTTCGGCCGGCCTGGTGAGCAGGAACCAGTAGAAGCCTCGCGGCCCGAAGGTGAGCAGGTAGGGCAGCTCGCCGATACCGCGGAAAGGTGGTGCGGCCGAGCATCTCCTCGGGCACGAAGCCCTCGAACGGCGACAGGTCGAGCTCGACCGCCTGCGCCGACCGGGCGAGGTTGTGGACGCAGAGGGCGATCTCGTCCTCGTAGCGGCGGACATGCGCGAGGATCCGCGGGTTCTCGGTCCTGAGCGGCTCGTAGGTTCCGAGCGCGAAGACAGGATGCTCCTTGCGTAGGGCGATGAAGCGGTGGATCCAGCGGAGCAGCGAGGTCGGCGTGCGGAGCTGCGCCTCCACGTTCACGGCCTGGTAGCCGTACACGGGATCCATCAGCGGCGGCAGGTAGAGCCGCGCGAAGTCCGCCCGGGAGAAGCCGCCGTTGCGGTCGCTCGTCCACTGCATCGGGGTGCGCACGCCGTCGCGGTCGCCCAGGTAGATGTTGTCGCCCATCCCGATCTCGTCGCCGTAGTAGAGGACGGGGCTGCCGGGAAGCGAGAAGAGGATCGCCGTCATCAGCTTCATCTCGTCGCGCCCGTTGTCGAGGAGCGGCGCGAGCCGGCGGCGGATGCCGAGGTTCAGCTTCATCCGCGGGTCCTTCGCGAACTCGGCGTACATGTAGTCGCGTTCCTCGTCGGTGACCATCTCGAGCGTCAACTCGTCGTGGTTGCGAAGGAAGAGGCCCCACTGAGCGGTCTCGGGGATCGGCGGAGTCTGCTCGAGAACGTCGTAGATCGGGCGGGCATCTTCACGGCGGATACCCATGAAGAGCCTCGGCATCACCGGGAACTGGAACGCCATGTGGCATTCATCGCCGTCGCCGAAGTAGTCGACCACGTCGGCCGGCCACTGGTTGGCCTCGGCGAGAAGCACGCGGTCCGGGTAGGCGGCGTCGATCTCGGCGCGGCAGCGCTTGAGGTAGGCGTGCGTCTCGGGCAGGTTCTCGCAGTTCGTCCCTTCCCGCTCGAAGAGGTACGGCACGGCGTCGAGCCGGAAGCCGTCGAGGCCCAGGTCGAGCCAGAACCGCAGGACGCCCAGCATCGCCTCCCGGACCTCTGGGTTGTCGAAGTTGAGGTCCGGCTGATGGGCGAAGAAGCGGTGCCAGTAGTACTGGCCGGCGACCGGGTCCCAGGTCCAGTTCGAGACCTCCGTGTCGACGAAGATGATGCGGGCGCCCTGGTAGCGGTCGTCCGTGTCCGACCACACGTACCAGTCCCGCTTCGGCGAGGACGGATCGGACCTAGCCTCCTGGAACCAGGGATGATCGCTCGAGGTGTGGTTCAAGACCAGGTCGGCGATCACGCGGATGCCGCGCTGGTGAGCCGCTTCGACGAACGCCCGGAAGTCCTCGATCGTGCCGTAGTCGGGATGGATCGAGAAGAAGTCGGCAATGTCGTACCCGCCGTCGCGGAGCGGCGAGGGGTACATGGGCAGGAGCCACACGCAGTCGACGCCGAGCCACTGGAGGTAGTCGAGCTTCTCGGTGAGCCCGCGGAAGTCGCCGGAGCCGTCGTCGTTGCCGTCGTGGAACGCGCGCAGGTGGATCTCGTAGAAGACCGCCCGCTTGAACCAGAGCGGGTCGGACTCGAACCAGGTCTCCTGAGGGGGCGTCTCGCCCTCGCGTCGGCGAAGAACCTCGGTCATCGGACCTGGAGGATGTGCGCCTTTCCCGCGTCGAGACGAAGGTAGTTCGGGCCGACCTTCCAGGCGAAGGTGCTGCCGGTCAGGAGGTCCTGGGCGGAGAACGCGGCCGGGATCCCGAGCCAGTCGGGGATGATCGCGAGACCTTCGGCAGCCGCGAACGGGTCGAGGTTCACGCACACGATGAGCGCGTCCGAATCGCTCCGCTTGGCGTAGGCGATCAGGCTCTCGTTCGCCGTGTCGAGGAACGTGATGTTCGAGAGAGCCTGCAGCGAGCGGTTGGAGCGGCGGATCTCGTTGAGGCGCCGGGCAAGGGGCAGGAGGGGGCCTTCGACGCGGCCCTCCTTGAGCTCGTACTTCTCCGAGTCGAGGTACTCCTCGCTTCCCTTTGCCACCGCGACGTTCTCGATGCGCTCGAAGCCCGAGTAGATGCCGTAACTCGGCGAGAGCGTCGCGGCGAGAACGAGCCGGGCCTCGAATGCCGGCCGGCCTCCCTTCTGCAGGTACTCGTGGAGGATGTCCGGCGTGTTGGCGAAGAAGTTCGGCCGGTAGTACTCGGACATGGGCCCGGCGAGCTCGAGGACGTACTCGGTCAGCTCCGCCTTCGTGTTCTTCCAGGTGAAGTACGTGTAGGACTGGTTGAAGCCGAGCTTCGCGAGCGCGCGCATCGTCGCTGGGCGCGTGAACGCCTCGGCAAGGAACACGACGTCGGGATGGTCTGCGCGCAGCTCGGCGATGAGCCACTCCCAGAACGGAAGCGGCTTGGTGTGCGGGTTGTCGACGCGGAAGATCCGGATCCCGTGCGAGATCCAGTGCAGGACGACGTCTCGGAGCGCATGCCAGAGGCCCTCGCGGTCCTCCGTGTCCCAGTTGACGTTGACGATGTCCTGATAGCGCTTCGGCGGGTTCTCGGCATATGCGATCGAGCCGTCGGGACGCCAGCGGAACCACTCCGGATGCTCTTTCAGCCAGGGGTGGTCGGGGGAGCACTGGATCGCGAAGTCGAGGGCGATCTCGAGCCCGAGCTCCTGGGCCCGCGCGACGAGCCGGTCGAAGTCGGCGATCGTGCCGAGGCCCGGGTCGATCGCGTCATGGCCACCTTCGGCGGCCCCGATTGCCCAGGGGCTGCCGGGGTCGTCCGGGCCTGCGTCGAGCGTGTTGTTGCGGCCTTTGCGGCCGGTGCGCCCGATCGGGTGGATCGGGGGGAAGTAGACGACGTCGAACCCGAGGCCGGCGAGCTCGGGCAAGGCCTGCTCGACCCCGGCGAACCCGCCGAACGACCGGGGGAAGAGCTCGTACCACGCGCCGAACCGGGCCACCTCGCGGTCGACCTCGACGGCGAGACGGTCGCTCTTCACCTCCTCGCGACGATCGTGCCCCGTCGCCGCGAGTGCCGTCTCGAGGTCGAGCTCCTCGAGCCCGAGGAGCTCGGCGCCTTCGACGAGCTCGCCCGCAAGGTCGGTCTGGCCCGCCTCGACCTTGCGCCTGAGCTCGTCGCGCCACGTCGCGACGTGGTCGCTCCAGGCGGTGACCCCGAACTCCCACCGGCCGCACGCCGTAACCTCGAACTGTCCTTCGAAACGATCGGGCGCGACGGCCTCGAGCGGCGTCGTCGTCCAGCTCCGTCCGGCCGGGCCGCGATGGCGAATCTCCGCCCCGAGGATCTCGTGCCCGTCGCGAACGACGTCGGCGGAGACAGCAACGTGCTCTCCGACCGTGCGCTTGACGGGGAAGCGCCCACAGTCGGCAACCGGCTGGAGGTTCTCGATCCAGATCCGCGGGCTCGACTTGGGTTGCTGCTTTCCAGGCATGCTCGGCAACGATACGGAATGCCCGCAACCGCCCGCCCTCAATCCCCTCCCGCCTTCCGCCGGTGACCCACGCCAGGTCGAGCGGCGTCCTGCTGCATCCGCGGTCACTCCCCGGCGGGCGCCTCGGCGAGGAGGCGTATCGCTTCGTCGACTGGCTTTCGGCCGCCGGCCAGACGTGGTGGCAGATTCTCCCGCTCGGCCCGCCGGACGAGGAGGGCTCGCCCTACAAGGCAAAATCCGCGTTCGCCTGCTGGCCTGAGCTCTTGGCCGACCCAAGCGCGCCGGTCAGCGACGCCGAGGTCGAGAGCTTCGCCGAGCGTCATGCGTTCTGGGCGCCGGACTGGGCCGCCTTCGCCGGGGCGGGGGCACTCGCCGACCAGGTCAGGTTCGAGCGCGAGTGGGGCGCGCTGCGCGCCTACGCCGCGGCAAAGGGCGTTCGGCTCTTCGGCGACGTCCCGATCTACGTCGCGGCCGGGTCGGCCGATCACCTGAGCCATCCGGAGCTCTTCCAGCGGGGTCTTGTCGCCGGCGTGCCGCCCGACGCCTGGAGCGATGTCGGGCAGCTCTGGGGCAACCCCCTCTACGACTGGCCCGCGCTTAGGGCGACCGGTTACCGCTGGTGGATCGAGCGCCTGCGGCGGACGCTCCAGCTCGTCCAGCTGGCCCGCGTCGATCACTTTCGCGGCTTCGTCTCGTACTGGGCCGTGCCGGAGGGCGCACCCACGGCGATGGAGGGAACCTGGAGGCGAGGGCCGGGCCGCGACCTCTTCGACACGGCGCGCGCCGAGCTCGCAAAGCTCGAGCTCGAACGTGCCGGATTTGCGGGGGCGGGGCCGGCGGCCACCCCTCTACCGCTCGTGGCCGAGGATCTGGGTGCGATCACCCCGGCCGTGCTGCGGTTGCGCGACGAGCTCGGCCTTCCCGGCACCGTCGTCCTGCAATTCCTGCTTCCGGACGGCGGCGACCCGCTCACGGTTCCGGAGCGCCGCGTCGTCTACACCGGGACCCACGACAACGACACGAGCGCGGGCTGGTGGACGGGCGCGCCTCCCGAGGCTCGCAGCCGGGCGCTCCAGGCGGCCCGGGAGGCGGGCATCTCCGAGCGGGATCCCGCCTGGCTGATGATCCGGCTCGCGCTCGCAAGCCCGGCGCAGATTGCGATCATCCCGGCCCAGGATCTGCTCTCGCTCGGATCAGGCGCGCGGATGAACACCCCTGGCACGGTCGGGGGCAACTGGAAGTTCGAGCTGGCGGCCGGAGCGCTCGACGCGGGTCTCGCAGCCCGTTTACGCGCGGCGACGGAAGCAGCCGGGAGGACGTAGGGCTTCGCGGAGCGGTTCGGCTAGTCCGCTGCAGGGACCTGCCTCTGCGCCTGAGGCGCCGGTGCATCGGCACGAGGCCTCGGCAGGAGCAGGCTGGCGAAGAGGCAGAGCACGAGGAGTGCGGTGTCGAGCCCGATCACGTACTGGATCGCCCGCAGGTAGGCGTGCTCGGTCGGGTGCGAGCCCACCACGGCGAAGAAGATCTCGCTCAGCACCGCAACGCCAGCCGCGGCTGCGAACTGCTGACCCGTTGCGAGCATGCCGGCGGCCGCGCCGGCCTTCTGGGGCGAAACGTCCGTGAGCGATGAGCCGATCAGGGCCGGAATGACGCAGCCGTTCCCGACCCCGATCACGAAGAAGGACGGCGCGAGGCGCCAGGCGTCGGTTGCGGTGCCGGAGAGGTGGATGTCGATGAGCTGGCCGGCCAGTGCCGCCGATGCGATCACGAGACCGCCGGTGACCACCCGCGCGCCGTGCCGCGCGATCAGCCCTCGGGTGAGGAGCGAGGTGGCCGCGAACCCGACGCCGAGCGGGGCAAAGCTGAGGCCGGCATCGAGCGCCGAGAGCCCGAGGCCCAGCTGGAGGAAGAGCGTGAGCCCGAGCAGGATGCTCCCGAAGTACGCGTAGACCCCCATGTTGATCCCGACGCCTGTCGCAAACGACCTGGCCTTGAAGAGCGAGAGATCGAGCACGGGCTGCCCGCCGCGGCGGGCGAGCGCCGCCTCGTAGCGAGCTGCGAGCCAGAAGGCGGGGATGGCAAGGCAGAGCAGCGCGATCAGCCACCACGGCCAGCCCTCGCTGCGACCGAGGGTCAGCGGAACGAGCGCGAGCGCGACGGCGCCGGTGACCGCCGCGACCCCGAGCGGATCGAGCTGCGGCCGAGCCGGGGAGCGAGTGTGCGGGATGAGACGCGCTCCGAGGACGATCGTCACGACTCCGACCGGCACATTCACGAAGAAGATCGTCCTCCACCCCCAGCCGAAGAGGTCGATCTGGACGAGCGCGCCGCCCAGGATCTGCCCCGCGATCGCGCCGAGCCCGATCGTGACTCCGAACCAGGCGAGCGCGCGGTGCCGCTCGCCCGGGGGGAAGAGCGCGGTGATGAGCGCGAGCGCCTGCGGCACCATCAGCGCCGCGGCGAACCCCTGCGCGAGCCGGCTCACGACGAGGAGCGACGGTTCGCCCGCAAGCCCGCAGCCGATCGACGCGGCGGTGAAGAGCGCCATGCCGCCGAGGAAGAGACGCCGGTAGCTGAACCGGTCGCCGAGCCTCCCACCCGTGACGAGCAGGGCCGCGTATGCGAACGAGTAGCCGCCGACCACGAGCTGCAGATCGGCCGACGAGGCGTGGAGATCCTTCTGGATGTCGGGCGCTGCGACGTTGACGACGAAGACGTCGAAGAGCCCCATGAAGGTCGCGACGAGGACGACCGGCAAGGCCACCCAGCGCCTCGGATCCGCCTCGAATGTCTCCCCTCCTCCGGCCATCGCCGGCTCAGACTAGAGGGGGAGCGGCCGGTGTGGCCACCCCCCTCTTCCCGCCACCGGCCGAGCACCCGCAGAAGCTAGGTTGGGGCGATGGAGCTCCGGACGATCCTGCTGCGGCGGCGCATGCATCGCGCCTTCCTGCCGGATCCGATCCCCGAGGAGCAGATCGCCCGGATCGCCGGTGTGATCCGGCATGCGCCCTCGGGCGGGTTCAGCCAGGGCGGGAGCATCGTCGTCGTGACCGACGCAGATCGACGCGCCGCGATCGCCCGCTCCTTCGGCGACGAGCACTACTCCGCCAACGGCCGCAACTTCATCGCCGATGCGCCGGTGCACCTCGTCATCTCGGCCGATGAGTCGCTCTACCACGCCCGCTACAACGAGGCCGACAAGCTGAGGGCCTCGGGCGGCCGCGAGGTTGCCTGGCCGGTGCCCTACTGGTTCGTCGACGCCGGCGCCCTGATGATGCTCGTGCTGCTGGCCGCAATCGACGAGGGGCTCGCAAGCGCCTTCGTCGGGCACCCGGACCAGAAGCAGATCTTCATGGACCGACTCGGGCTTCCGGACGAAGTCGTTCCGATCGGCCTGGCACTGCTCGGCCGGCCGGGCGAGGCCCCGCCCATCGGCTCACGGCTCTCGGCGCGCAGGCGCCCCGCCGCCGAGCTCGTCCACTGGCAGTGCTGGTGAGCCCGGCTCGGCCGGTGCAGGACGGCTAGGCGGCCGAGCGGCACGGCCGGCAAACGCCCTCGCTCATACCGAACGGGTCGTTGTGCACGATCGACTGGCCGCAGCAGCGGCACGAGCGGCCGGCTTCGCGGCCGACGAGTGCCTGGAACAGCTTGTAGGTGACGTTGATCATTGCTCTCCTCCTTTCATGTTCTGGTTCATATGTTATCGGTAACTAGGAGGTTCCGCTTTACTTCTTTCGATTATTGGCTGAGACAACCTCTTATTCATGGTACCGTAACACGGTGACGGCGACGATCCGAGATGTCGCGAGGCTCGCCGGGGTCTCGGCGATGACGGTTTCGAGGGTCTTGAACGCCAGCCCTCACGTGGCGGACGCAACCCGCCGTCGCGTCGAGGCGGCCGTTGCCGAGCTCGACTATGTTCCGAACGGTCTTGCCCGCGGCCTCACGAGCCGGCGGTCGAAGACGGTCGCGGTAGTCGTGCCCGACATCGCCAACCCGTTCTTCACCCTGGTGGTGCGCGGTGCAGAGGAAGTGGCCTGGCGGGCCGGCTACCACGTCCTGCTTGCCAACAGCCACGGCGATCTCGGCCGCGAAGGCGCGAACATCGACGACATGCTCGCCTTTCGCGTCGACGGGATGCTCGTGGCACCGGCGGGCGACGAGTCCGGAGCGAAGCTCAAGGCACTCGTTCGCGACCAGATCCCCTTCGTGCTCGTCGACCGGACGATCCCGGGCTACCGGGGAGATCTCGTGAAGGGCGACGGAACGGCCGGCGCACGCGAGCTCGTCCAGCATCTGATCGCCCTCGGCCACCGCCGGATCGGGATGATCACGGAGCCCGCCGAGGTGTCGACCTCCCGCGAGCGCCTGCTCGGCTACCGGGAGGCACTCGAGCGAGCGGGGATCCCCTTCGACGAGCGGCTCGTCGCCGAGGCCAGCGCCATCGACGCCGAGACCGTGCGCGTTGCCGCAGATCGCCTCCTCGATCGGCCCGCACCACCGACGGCGGTATTCGCCGTCAACAACATCGTCGCCCTGGGCGTCGCCGAGACGGCGCGCCTCCGGGGCCTCGAGCTACCGCGCGACCTCGCCCTCGTGTGCTTCGACGACATCGCGTACGCGCCGCAGCTCAACCCGTTCTTCACCGCAATCGCGCAGCCCGCGGAGACGTTCGGAACGATCGCGATGCAGCTCCTGCTCGACCGCATCTCGGGACATGTCGACGAGGCAGGCCGCACCGTCGTCCTGCCCGGCGCGCTCGTCGTCCGCGCCTCCGCGTAGCGCTCGTTGCAGAATGACGTCGTCGATCGGGCAGCGTGCGTGGTGCCCTTGATCCTGAGGAACTGAGCCGATCTTGATCCTGCGGAACTGAGCCGATCTTGATCCTGCGGAACTGAGCCGATCTTGCTCCTGCGGAACTGAGCCGATTCAGTCGAGCGCTAGACACGGGCTTCGCGGCTGAAATGGCCGTCTCTCGGACAGGCAACCAGCCAGGCCTCCGAGCCGGCCATCCCACCCGCTCGCTCCGAGAGCCCCGGACAGGGACGCCCATTTTGATTTGTGCTCTTAAGCGAATATCCAGGCGATATTGGGGCGGCCGAGGACGCACCTTCGCGGCGCCCAGCGTGGCCGAGCGACACCAGACTTCATTCTGCAGTGGGCTCTTGGAGACGAGCCCTTAGGCCGGCGGGAGGTAGCCCTGCTCGAGGAGGCGGCGGCCCATCGCCCCGTAGGCCTCGTCGTCGTCGGGCGCCCAGGTGGCGAGCCCGTCGACATAGCGGTTGAACATGCAGAAGGCGGCGGCGATCAGGACGGCGTCGTGGATCTCGACGTCGCTCGCGCCCTCCGCCCTCGCCGCCTCGACGTCTGCGGTGGTGACGGCGCGACCGCCTTGCTGGACGCTCGCGGCAATCCGGAGCAGCGCCCGCAGCTTGGGGCTGATCGGCGCCACGGAAGGGTCGTGCTTGACCGCTTCGACGAGCTCCATGCCCCCGTCGAGCTGGAGTGCCGCAAACAGGCTGTGCGAGGTCTGGCAGAACCTGCACTCGTTCAGGTTCGAGACGTAGGCGGCAATCAGCTCCCGCTCGCCGCGGCTCAGGGTGTTGTCGGCGCGCAGGAGCTGCTCGGCAAGCGCAAGGAGTGGGCCCGCCGTCTCCGGCCGGAAGCTGAAGGCGCTCCGGATGCCTGGAATCCCCTCGGGCAGGTCGATATGCGGCATGGTGTCCCCTCGCTCGTTCCTGGTGTCAGTGGGTCTTTGCGAGCTGCGAGTTGATGATCGCGCCCATCGGAACGGGATTCGAGCTGAGGTGATTCCCGCGCAGGTCGGCCTCCGACTGGAAGCTCGCCAGCACCCCGAACCCTCTCAGCGCGAGCTCGCCCGAGCCCTTCGCGCGCATCCCGACCACGGTGTTGTGCTCGATCATGCACATCGAGCGATCGTTGCAGTAGATCCCGACTCCGTGGGCGTCGCTGACCTCGCTGTCCATCACGCTGCCCATCGACATCTCCGTCACCGAGATCCCGTGCTCCGTCGTGCCGGAGACGCGATCGTGGACGATGTCGGTCATCGACGAATGTGTCGTGATCCCCTCCATGCCGCCGACCACGCTGCAGCCCTCCACCATGCTCATCCCCATGTCCATGTTGTAGGAGATGTCGATTCCCTGGCCGAGCGGATTGCCGGTCATGTCGACCGTGCAGTTCTTGATCATGATCCCCGCCAGGCGAACGTGGATCCCGTCCAGCTTTGCCCCCGACACCGAGACGCCGTCGAGGATCGTGCCGTGCACCCCATCGACGGTGATGCCGTTGTCACCGCCGACCACGGAGACGTTCTTGACGGTGACGTCGTTCGACCGGATCACGATCCCGCCGTGCACGACCGCCCCGGGCTCGCCGATCAGCACCTCGCGCCGGCTGATCACGAGCGGCCCCTGGTAGACGCCGGCCTGAAGCCGGACGACCGGCCGCTCGCCGGCGTAGGCGGTTGCGGCCGCCCCGGCGAGCGCCGCACCGACCGCGGCCACAGAGGCAAGCCCTAGCCTGCCAAGCTCGCCGCCGTCCTCGACGTAGCCGAGGCGGAAGAACGGAAAGCCCGCGTGCGCGAGCAGCTGAGCCAGCACCCAGCCGCCGGCGAACAGCGCGACCGCCTCCCAGATCGGCGCCATCACCCCGAGGGCGTACATCAGGCCGACGAGCGCGCCCAGCTCGAGCAGGCCGAGCGGGACTGCGAGCCAGGCGGGCTGGTAGGGGAGAGCCCGGTGGTAGACCTGCGTGTCGAGGAGGACGCCCAGCCCCACCATCAGGCCCGCCGCCTCAACCGGCCACCAGCGCTCCATCACAGCCGTGAGCACGCAGGCCGCCACGACCACGGGCAGCAGAGCGGCGACGCGCGATTCGAGGCGGCCCTTCAGCGTGTACGACATGCCCGGATCCTCCTGACGAAGCCGTGCGCAACGTAGCGAGATCCGGCGAGGGTATCGGCCGCCGGAAACGCCCATTGGGCGCACGCGCCGGCGAGCGAGAGCGTCCGTGTCTCGTCGGTGAGAACCGGAACGGTGGCGTCGGGCGCGAGGACGACCCACTGCTCGATAGGTCTCGAGCCCATGCTCGCCGACGAGCCTCGCGAGCATCGGGTCGTGCTCGAAACCGCGCAGAAAGCCAGTGGCGCAGATCACCTGCGCGCTGCCGTTGAGGGCGGCCTCCACGCGGAAGCGGCCCTCGGCTGCCGCCTGCGCTAGTGGCTCGTCGAAGCACGAGCCCGGCGGGTAGGACGGTGCGAGCAGCGCGCGCAGCCGGGCCGCACGCTCGCCGTGGCCCAGCCGCTGAAAGGAGGCGAGGCCCCGCCGCGAGAAGTACTCGCGCGGCACGTTGAGCGGCGCGCGGGCCGGCTCCCGCCGCCGCACCGAGACGACCTCGGCGCCGGCGGCAAGCGCATTCAGCCATTCGGTCGCGGCCGCGAGCCCGGCGCCGACGACGGTGACGGTGGGCGCGTACTCGTGCGGCTCGTAGGAGTGAACGACGCGCGGGTCGTCGCGCAGCTCCTGCGGGACGTTCAGCCCCGGATGGCCCGGCGCGAGCAGCACATGGCGAAAGACGCCGTGGCCGTCGAGCTCGAACCCGCCGTCGACCGCACGGACCCGCTCGACCCGCCCTTCCGTGAGGCTCCGATCCCAGCCGCTTCGCTCTCGCAGCCTCCCGACGTGGGCGAGAAACTCATCGACGGTCGGGTGGTACCGGTCGAGCGCCGAGGCAAGGAGCGGCGCCGGCGAGCGCCGCCTGCCACGCAGCCGAGACGGCGAGGCCCGGGAAACGTCGCCGGCCGGCAATGGCCGTCGCTCTCGGAGCGCATCTCGCGCTGCCGGATCGCCGCGGCCCGCCGCCTGAAGGCCCCCGCAGGATCGCTCTCCGTGCCGAAGCACGGCGATCTCCTCGGGCCCGAGACCGCCGCGGCGCAGCGCCTGGTACGCCGTGAATCCGGCAAGGCCCGATCCGACGACGGCGACGCTCGGCGCCAGCAACCTCTTACTTCACCGAGCCCGGCGAGCAGGCCCTGGACGAAGTAGCGCTGGAACGCGAAGAACACGCAGAGCGGGATCACGAGCGAGATGAACGAGGCGGGCGCGATGATGTCGATGCTCGTGCCGAACTCGCGCAGCTGGCCGGAGATCCACACCGTGATCGGCGTCGTGTTCTGGCCGAACGTCAGCGCCACGATCAGGTCGTTCCACGTCCAGAGGAACTGGAAGATCGCGAGCGAGGCGATCGCCGGCAGCCCGAGCGGCAGGATCAGCCGCACGAAGATCACGATCTCGCTGGCCCCGTCGATCCGCGCCGACTCGAGGATGTCCTTCGGGAGGCCCGACGAAGAAGTTCCGCAGCAGGAAGATCGCGAACGGGCAGCCCGAACGCGGCGTGGAAGAGCACGATGCCCGCACCACGTGTCGTAAGATGCCGACGTGTCGTAGAGCGCGGAACATCGGGATCAGCGCCATCTGCAGCGGCACGACGAGCAGGCCGATCACGCCGATGAAGAGCCAGTCGCGGCCGGGGAACTCGAGCCACGCGAACGCGTAGCCGGCCATCGCGCCGAGCATCACCACGAGCAGCCGTGTTGCCGACGGCGATGTAGGCGGTCGTCTTGAGCGCGGTCAGAAGCCCGGGTTGTGGAGCAGCGAGTCGTAGTTCGACCAGGTGGCGAGGCTCGGCTTCGAGAAGATCTGCCACCAGCCCTTCGAGGCGAGCGCGGACGGCGGGCAGGATCGAGGTGATGAAGAGGCCGAACGTCGGCACGAGCCAGAGCAGCCCGAGCACGGCGAGCACGATTTGCAGCGGAGCCTTCGGCGAGCCCGCGCAGGATCTCGCCGCGACGCTCGCGTGCGGCGTCGCGGGCGCCGGCACGCCGATCGCGGGAGAGGCGGCGGCCATCAGCACCTCTCTCTTGAAGCGCCGGATGTTGAGTGGCCAGCACCGGGATCACGAGCAGGAAGAGGAAGACCGCGATCGCCGAGCCGACCCGAAGTTGCCGCCTCCCTGAAGGCGGTGTCGCTACATCGCGAGCGCGATCACGTTGGCGTTCTGCTGAGTCGACTCCGGCGCGAGCGCGAAGACGAGGTCGAACACCTTGAGCACGTTGATGATCATCGTCACGAAGACGACGCTCAGGACCGGGCGCGAGCAGCGGCACGGTCACGCGCCGGAAGACCTGCCATTCGGTCGCGCCGTCAGTCCGCGCGGCCTCGAGGACGTCGCGCGGCATCGACGAGAGCCCGGCGGCGATCACGACCATCGCGAAGCCGGCCCAGATCCAGATGTAGGCGATCAGCAGCGACGGCGTGATCAGGCTCGGCCCGAGCCAGGCGAAGCCGCCGAACGGCTTGGCGAAGGTCTTCGCCCCGATCGCCGCCGTGTAGCTCCCGGCCGGCACGTTCGTCGAAGGCGAACGACGCCGTTCGGCGCGCGACTTCGTCGATTTGATCGTCTTCCCGGCCGAGCTTCGGAGCTCGACGGTCACGCCGGGGAGGCCCAGCTCGCCCTTCTCGACCACGCCGGCCTTGCCGCCGCCCGGCTTGAAGTCGCGCCAGACGACGCCGACGATCTCGCCGGCTTCGCCGGGGCGGGCTGCACCGCCTGGGCGGCCCCCTTCGGCACGCTGTCGGGCGGGATCCCGGTCAGCCCGAGGAGCGCCACCCCGCCCGGCGCGAGCGGCTTCTTCAGCACGATCGCCCCGCCCGCGGCCGGCTGGAGCGCCGGCGTCGACGGGAACGCCGACGAGAGGACGCCGGCAGGGCTGATCACCCCGGAGACCGTCTTCCCGAGCGCGTTGATCGCCCCGAGGCCCGGGATCCTGCTGGTACATGATCCGCCAGGTGACGCCGGTCGCGAACGCCGAGATCGCCATCGGCAGGAAGATCGCGGTCTTGAACGCGACCGCCCAGCGCACGCGCTCGGTGAGCACCGCGAAGATCAGCCCGAACGCAGTGACGAGCGCCGGCACCACCGCCACCCAGATCGCGTTGTTCTTGATCGCCGTCGTCAGCGACGAGGTCGTGAAGAGCGTCTTGTAGTTGGAGACGCCCGACCCAGTGGCCGAGGAAGCCCTGCGGGCTGAAGAAGCTGCGGATGATCGTGTAGACGACCGGATAGGCCATCCACACGCCGAGCAGGAAGAGCGCGGGCCCGAGGAAGATCGCGCCCGTGAGGTACCGGCCGAGTCGCCCCGGCTCGGCTGAGGGAGGCGGAGCCGCCGCGATCGGCGGCTCCGCCGTAATGCCCCCAGCGCTCACGCCGCTTACTTCTTGTATGCCGCCGCGGCGGCCTTCTCGAGCTGCTGCTGGATCCCCGTGATGTTCTTCGGGTTCTTCAGGAACTGCTGGAAGAGCCCCCATTCGCCCTGGCCGGTCGTGCCGCCGAAGGCCGGCGGCTGCTCGTCCGACATGTCGAACACGACGGACTTCGCCGTCAGGATCGGGGCCTCGGTCGCCCGCGTGATCGCGTCGGGGTAGATGCTCGCCGGCATGTTGTGGTTACCGGTGCCGAAGCCGCCCTGCTTCGCCCACGCCTCCGCGGCCGGCGCCGTGGCGAGGAACTTCACGAACGCCTCGATCGCCGGGTTGTCACGGAACGTGACGAACAGGTCGCCGCGCGATCTCGACCGCGCTGGCGTCGGGGCCCGGCGTGATCGACGGGAACGTGAACGTGTTGTAGCCCGTGTCCGCCTTCGCCTTCGTCGAGGAGGTGATCACGCCGCCGACGAAGTCGGCCTCGAACACCATCGCCGCCTTCGGCGGGGTCGCGAACGCGTTCGTGACGGAGTCGTTGAAGCCGTACTGGAGCGCACCGCTCGTGCCGCCCGCGAGGTTCGACGAGTCACCGATGACCTGCGCCATCGTCTTCAGCGCCGTCGTCACCGACGGGTCGGTCCACTTGATCTTGTGCTGGCGAGAGCTGGTCGTACTTGGCCGGCCCGAACGTCCGCAGGTAGATGTTCTCGAACAGGTCGGTGAGCGTCCAGCCGTCCGCGCCGCCGATCGAGTACGCCGGCACTCCCGAGGCCTTCAGCGTCTGAGCGTCCTTGAGCAGCTGCGCCCAGGTCTTCGGCGGCGAGATCCCGGCCGCCTTGAAGGCGGGCACGTTGTACCAGACGAGCGACTTGTTGGCCGCCTTGAAGACGAGCGCGTACAGCTTGCCGTCGAAGGTCCCGAGCTGCCGCCACGCCGGGCGCGAAGTTCTGCGTTGATCGCGCGAGGTCGCATAGGTGATCGGCTTCAGCTTGCCCTCTTGCGCGAGCTGGGCGACCGTGCCCGGCTGGGCGATGTCCGCCATGTCCGGCGGATGGCCGCCGGCGACCGCCGTCGCAAGCACGGTCGGCAGGTTGTTGCCGACGGGCTTGTAGTCGACGTGAACGTTCGGATAGATCTTGTTGAACGCCGCGATCACGTCCTGGAACTGGGTCTGGCCCGATGATGCCGTCCAGATCCCGTCGAACGTGATCGTGCCCGAGACGTCCGCGGTCTTTCGCACGCGATCCCGAGCGCTGCGCGCTGCCGCCCGACGCCGCGACGAGCGCGACGACGAGGGCGATCGATTGCCACGATGCCGGCACTGAGCGCGTAGCGGTTCTTCACGATGCGACTCCTTTCGCTGATGGTTCCTCCTGTGGTGCGCCATAGATGCCGAGTCCCGACTCGGGGTCGAAGAAATGAAGCGAGCGCGCGTCGACGGCGACCTCGATCGGCTCGCCCGGACGGGCGCGCGAACGGGGGCTGAAGCGACCGACGAGCGTCGCCGTCTCGCTGCCCGGCCAGGTGTCCCACGGTCCGCTCGTCGCCGACGTCCTGCGCCAGCTCGCGAACATCCTCGGTCACGGCGTGCTTGGCCTTGATCGAGAAGTGGGCCATGATCTCCGAGCCGAGCGCCTCGGTGAGCTCGGTCGTGCCCTGCAGCCGCCGGCCGGCCGGCGTGTCGGGCGCGAGCGCGGCGTCCTGGAGGTCCTCGGGGCGGATCCCGAGCACGACGCGGCGGCCCGCGTAGCCGGCCAGCGCCGGGCCGCGCCTGCAGCGTCTCGGCGCCGACCTCGAGAGCCTGCTCGCCGAGGTTCGCGACATAGCCGCCGTTCCGCTGCTCGAAGGTCGCCTCGATCATGTTCATCGCCGGGCTGCCGATGAACCCGCCGACGAAGAGGTTCACGGGCCGGTCGTAGAGCGTCTGGGGGTCGGCGACCTGCTGCAGCTCACCCTTGCGCATCACGGCGACCCGGTCGCCCATCGTCATCGCCTCGACCTGATCGTGGGTGACGTAGATCGTGGTGACGCCGAGATCGCGCTGGATGCCCGCGATCTCCGCGCGCATCTGCACGCGCAGCTTCGCGTCGAGGTTCGAGAGCGGCTCGTCCATCAGGAACGCAGCCGGCTCGCGGACGATCGCGCGCCCCATCGCGACCCGCTGGCGCTGGCCGCCGGAGAGCGCGCGCGGCTTGCGCTTCAGGAACGGCTCGAGCCCGAGGATCCCGGCCGCCTTCGCGACCCGCCGCTCGATCTCCTCTTTCGGCAGCTTCTTGATCTTGAGGCCGAAGGCGATGTTGTCGTAGACCGTCAGGTGCGGGTAGAGCGCGTAGCTCTGGAACACCATCGCGATGTCGCGGTCCCGCGAGGGGACGTGGTTGACGATCCGATCGCCGATTCGCATCACGCCGCCCGTGATGTCCTCGAGCCCGGCGACCATCCGCAGCGCCGTCGTCTTGCCGCAGCCGGACAGGCCCGACGAGGACCATGAACTCGCCGTCGCCGACCGCCAGGTCGAGGGCGTTGACAGCCGTCGTTCCGTCGGGGTACGTCTTGGTCAACCCCTCGAACGTGACTGCTGCCACAAGGCGATCCTACCCAGATTTGCGAAGCATGTGAACTCGCGGGCCGATGAGTTCTCAGCGCGGCGCCGGTCTAGTTGGGAGATGGCCCCCGGAACGCCGCGAACGATCACCGTCGCGATCAGCGGGCAGCTCCGCCGCGAGGACCTCGCGGCCCTGAGCGTGCGCGTCGTCACCCTCATGCAGGAGCGGATGGCCGACCTCGCGATCTGCGACGTCGAGGGTCTCCGCGCCGATGCGGTCAGCGTCGAGGCGCTCGGGCTGCTTCAGCTCGCCGGCCGCCGTCAAGGCTGGCGCCTGCGGCTGCTGAACCCGGCGAACGACCTGGTCGAGCTGATCGCCTTCATGGGCCTCGCCGACGTCCTCCGGAGGCCTCCGGCTAGACGCGGCTACGAGCGCGTCGAGCCGGGCGGGCAGGCCGAAGAGTGGGAACAGCCTGTCGGTGTCGAGGAAGAACGTGAACTCGCCGATCCGGTCGCCCGAAAGCTCGAGTACCTGGAGCGCCCAGGGCTCGTAACCGCCGTCGGGGCTCGGCTTGTACTGTCCGAAGGCCGGTGAGCCGTTCGCCGACCGGGTGGGGATCACCCTCGAGCCCTGGCAGCCGATCCCGGGCCCGAACCACCAGGCGAGGATGTCGTCGCGTCCTGCGAGCCACATGTCGAACGGCGGCATCGACTGGCTAGCGTCCTCCCTGATCAGCGAGGTCAGCGCCACGATGTCGTACGCCTCGAAGGCAGCCACGTAGCGTTCGAGGAGCTCGTTGTCGACCTTGCCGCCGTCGTCCGCCTCGATGCCGGCGGGCTGGATCTCTGCCGCCTCGATCGTCGCTCGTGCCCGCTGGAGGGCGCTATTGACCGACGCGACCGACGTCTCGAGCAGCTCGGCGATCTCCGAGGCCTGCCAGCGTAGGACCTCCGCGAGGATGAGCACCGCCCGCTGACGCGGCGGCAGGTGCTGCAGCGCGGCGACGAAGGCGAGCCTGATCGTCTCGCGTTCCACCGCCACATCGGCCGGATCGGGCGTCGGCTCGATCCAGACCGCCCTCGGGGCGGGTGTTGAGGTTCTCGAGGACCGGCTCCTGGGCGGGGCCCAGATCCATCGGGCGGGCGCGGCGGCCCGAGGCCTCGAGCATGTCGAAGCAGACGTTCGTCGCGATCCGGTAGACCCAGGAGCGGAGCGCGGAGCGCCCCTCGAAGCGGTCGAGCGCCCGCCAGGCCCGCACCATCGTCTCCTGCACCGCGTCCTCGGCATCGAACGGAGAGCCGAGCATGCGGTAGCAGTACGCGGTCAGCTCCGAGCGATGCTCCTCGAGCGAACCAAAGCCGGCGACGGCTGTCGGCTGTGAGGTCACGTTCATCGATCGTACGTGTCCCGTCAGCGCCTGCGACATGCACTTCAGACGCCTTCCGGCAGCAGAACTCATCGGTCGACTCCGAACTCATCGGTCGACTCGATCGTCTCGCATCATCCCGGCCGGTATGCGATGAATTCCGAGCGGCTGCCGCCGTCGAAGAACCTGAAGGGGTTCAACCCCAGCGCTCACGGGGAGAGCTCGACCACCGATCTCGACCGATGATTCCACCAGTGATCCCGATACCGGAGGTGAAGATGTCACGCACGGTGCTTCTTGTCGGAACCCGCAAAGGCTGCTTCTTGCTCGAGAGCAGCGACCGCCGGTCGTGGGAGGTGCGCGGGCCCTTCTGCGAGAGCTGGCCCGTCTACCACGCGATCTACGACGAGTCGTCGGGTGCGATCTATGCCGCCGCCGCGAGCGAGTGGCACGGCTCGGCGGTTTGGCGGAGCCGCGATCTCGGCGAGAGCTGGACGCACTCGAGCGAAGGGCTCGGCTACGAGGCCGACGGCGCGCGCAAGGTCTCGAAGGTCTCGACGCTCGCCGTCGCCGGCGGGCGCGTGCTCGTGGGAGTGGAGGCGCCCGGCATCTTCGAGAGCAGCGACGAGGGTGAGACGTGGGCGCTCCTGAGCACGCTCGCGGGGCAGCCCGGGAGCGAGGAGTGGGACGACCCGGCGACCCAGCCGCCCGGCCACCTGGGCCTCTCGGCGATCATGCCGGACCGCGACGATCCCGATCGCTTCTGGGCGATCGTCCAGGGCGTCGGCGACGTTCGAGACCGCAGACGGCGGCTCCTCCTGGACGCCGCGGAACCGGGGCCTGCGCGCCGACTGGCCGCGCCCGCACGAAGAGGTCGGGTTCTGCGTCCACCGGCTCGTGCGCTCGCCCGCCGACCCCGACCGCATGTACCAGCAGAACCACGTCGGCATGCACAGGAGCGACGACTGCGGCCACTCCTGGGTCGAGATCACCGACGGCCTGCCGAGTGAGTTCGGGTTCGCCGCCGCGACCCATCCGCACGACCGCGACACCTTCTACGTGATCCCGCTCGATCCCGGCCACGGCCGCTGCATGCCCGACGGTCACGCAGCCGTGTGGCGCACGCGCAGCGCAGGCGAGAGCTGGGAACGGCTCGACCGTGGCCTTCCGCACCGCGACGCGCACCTCGGCGTGCTGCGCGGAGCAATGGCGATCGACCGCGACGAGGCGCCGGGCATCTACTTCGGTACCAGCACCGGCCAGCTCTTCGCGAGCATCGACGAGGGCGAGAGCTGGAGCGAGATCGCCGGCTACCTGCCTCCGATCTGGTCGGTCGAGTCGGTGGTCGTGGACTGAGGGCGGGACGGTGGCCGAGCTTCAGCTCCCGAGGACGCTGATCCCGCTCTTCGGCGAGCTGCCGCGCCGGGTCACGCTCGACGCGGCGACGGTCGACGAGGCGATCGACCAGCTCGAGGAGCGCTGGCCTGGTGTCCGCGACCGGCTATGCGAGCCGGGGCCGGTGCTGCGCCCGCACATCCACGTGTACGTCGACGAGGAGCGCGCCGCCCTCGACACGCCGCTCGGCCGGCGCTCGCGCGTGCACGTCGTCGCGGCGATCAGCGGCGGCTAGCAGCTCGGCGAGGCGCCGGCAGCGCGCCGAGGTGATAGCCCCTTAACGCAGCGTTCGCCGAGGCCTAATCCAGACTCGCACCGCGCTTGGGCAACGTGAGCGTGCGGTCAGGTGATGAGTAGTCGATTCCATCGTGCCGGGGGGCTTGCGGAGAAACCGGCGACGGACCGGTTGTCGCTGCTGCTGACGCTCGCCGCCGCGCTCTCCCTGCTCGGCGGCGCAACCGCCCGAGCCGGCGCGTTCGAGCGGCCCCCCGAGCCTGCGACGTCCAGGCCGGCAGGCGTCGAGCGCGCCTCAACTTCGTCTTCATCCTCAGCGACGACGAGCGCGTCGAGGGCAACGCGGTGATGAAGAACGTCCAGCGGCTCGATCGCCGCCCACGGCGTCACCTTCACGAACTTCGACGTCACGACCTCCGAGTGCGGCCCCTCGCGCGCGACGATCCTGACCGGGCAGTACTCCACCACACGGGCGTCACCGACAACTTCGGCCCGCACGGCTTCCCGGCTTTCAACGACAGCTCGGATCTCGCCGTCTGGCTGCACAATGCCGGGTACGAGACGGCGCTCGTCGGCAAGTACCTGAACGACTACAGCCTCGACGGCCACAACGAGATCCCGCCGGGCTGGGACGACTGGCAGGCGATGGACAGCGTCCCGCTCGAGAAGTACTACGACTACAAGGTCAACGAGAACGGCCGGATCGTCCACTACGGCAACGCGCCTGCCGACTACTCGACCACCGTGCTCACGAGCGGGCGCTCTCCTTCCTGCGCTCGGCCCGGAAGCCGTTCTTCCTCTACTTCGCCCCGGTCGCGCCGCACCTCCCGGCGATCCCCGCACCCGAGGACATGGGCAAGCTCGACCGCCTGCCGCCGTTCCACTCGCCGTCGCTGAACCAGGCGAACATCTCCTCGGAGCCCTGGGCCTCCTACCACTCCCGCTCGCTTGACCAAGGCCGGGGTCGCCTACACCGACGACGTCCGTCGCCACCAGCTCGAGTCGCTGCTCTCGCTCGACCGCTCGGTCAAGCAGATCGTCGACACGCTCGCGAAGCGGCACCTGCTCGACCGGACGGTGATCGTGTACACGAGCGACAACGGCTTCCTCTGGGGCGAGCACCGGCTCGGCGGCAAGCTGTGGCCCTATCGCGAGTCGACCCACGTGCCGCTGATCGTGCGGACGCCGTGGACGACCGCGAACGGCACCTTCAACGACGAGCCCGTCCTGAACATCGACTTCGCCTCGACGATCAGCGAGCTCGCCGGGATCGAGCCCGGGCTCCCCAGGACGGCCAGAGCTTCGCGCCGATGCTGCGCGGCAAGGTGATCCCGTGGCGGCACGACTACCTGATCGAGTACCTCGGCAAGAACAAGCTCCGCTACGGACGGGCCGCCGCCCTACGTCGCGATCCGGACGCCCCGCTACCTCTACGTCCAGTACCGCTACCACGGCTGGCAGGAGCTCTACGACCTGCGACGGATCCCTGGGAGCTCCGAAACGTCGTCTCCGATCCCGCCTACGCGAGCCGGCTCGTCGATCTCCGGCGGGAGCTCGCGCGACTCTATGCCGCTCCGCCACACCGTGCCTCGAACTGAGCGTGAGGAGGTGCGGCTCGACCGGCGGTCGCTCCTTGCGCGGCGGAGCGGGTCTCGGCGCGGCGCACGGTTCTCACCGAGCGCCTCCTCGGCGCGCGCGCTCCTCGGCGAGCGGTTCGCCCTGCAGGCTGCGTCGGCCGCGGGGAGCCCACGGGTGCATCGGTTTGCGTCGCGGCCGGACCTGATCCCACCCAAGGTGACGGTCGTCCAGCGCGCGGGCGCGGCGGCGCCGGGGCTGCTCTTCCTCGGTCCCTCGTCAGGCCCGGGGCAACGAGGCGCGATGATCATCGACGACGACGGAGAGATCGTCTGGTTCCACCCCACCGTCCCGAACACGGTGATCAACTTCCGCGCTGCCCTCTACCGCGGAGAGCCCGTCCTTACCTGGTGGGAGGGCAAGACCAAGCACGGGCTCGGGATCGGCGAGCACGTCGTCTTCGACCGCACCTACCGGGAGCTAGCCCGCTTCCCCGCCGGCGACGGGCTCGAGTCCGACCTCCACGAGCTGATCCTCACGCCCGTCCGGCACGGCCCTCGTGACCGCGTACGACATCCCCACGGTCGACCGCTCGAGCGTCGGCTGCGGCCGAGGCCGGGTGATCGAAGGGATCGTGCAGGAGCTCGAGGTGCCGAGCGCGCGCGTGCTCTTCGAATGGCGAAGCCTCGATCACGTGAAGCTCACGGAGTCGTACTCGAAGGTTGCCCCGGCCTTCGACTTCTTCCACGTCAACTCGATCGACCTCGACGCCGACGGCAACCTGCTCGTCTCGGCCCGGAACACGTGGACCGTCTACAAGGTCGACCGCGGAAGCGGGAAGGTGATCTGGCGCCTCGGCGGCAAGCGCAGCGACTTCGCGATGGGCCCGGGGACGCAGTTCGCCTGGCAGCACGACGCCCGCCACCACTGGGACTGCGGAAGACTGCGTCTCCCGAGGTCGTTGACGCTGTTCGACAACGCCGACGATCCGCAGGTGCAGCCGCAGTCGCGTGGGCTCGACGCTCTCGCTCGACCTCGCGCAGATGCGGGCGAGCCTCGTCCACGCCTACGTGCACCGCCCGAAGATGCTCGCGCATGCGTTCGGGAGCGTCCAGACCCAGGCCAACGGCAACGTCCTCGTCGGCTGGGGCACCGAGCCGTACTTCACCGAGTACACGGCGGACGGCACGATCGTCCTCGACGCGAAGCTCCCTCACGGCGGCCAGAACTACCGCACGCTCAGGTTCCCCTGGAGCGCCGTCCCTGCCGAGCCGCCCCGCCTGGCGGCGCAGCCGGGCACGCCGTACCTCTACGCGAGCTGGAACGGCGCCACCGGAGTCCACGCCTGGCGGGTGCTCGGCGGGCCCGAGCCCGGCCTCGCTCACCGCACGCTCGACGACTCCGCGGACTGGTTTCGAGACGACGCTCCCCCTCCCGGCGGGCGTGTCGTACGCGGCTGCTGCCGCCCTCGATGTCTCGGGCCGCTCCCTCGGCCGCTCCGCGCCGATCAAGCTCTGAGCTTCGCTACGGTCAGGAGCTCGCGGCCGCCGGGGCGGCCGAGCCGGCGCTGCCTTTGCGGCCGAGCTCGAAATGGATGCCCCAGCGAAGCAGGAACCAGAAGACGAGGAGCGCGAACAGGTTGAGGGTCGCAGCGAGCTGCTCGGAGCTGTAGAGGAAGATCTGCCCCACCACGATCTGCAGCAGGACCGCATGCTCGTACCAGCGGAGAGCGGCGAGCACCGAGCGCTCGAGGGCAAGGGCTCCGACGACCAGCATCGCGTCGGCCGCGAGCGTCGTCAGCGCATAGGCCCTGCCGCTGAACGAGAGCCGTCCGACGCCGTGCCTGAGGAGCCAGCCGGTCTCGCCGATCGAGACGGCGACACCGGCAACGAGCAGCGAGAAGACCAGGAGCCGGAAGCGAGGATGAGCCACGAGCAGGAGCCACGCGGCGCGCCCACGGGCAACGAGCCGCTCCCCGACTCCCGGCCGCACATGCGTTGTCCGAGCGGCCCGGAGCAGGTCGCGCACCCCATCGGCGAGCGCCCCTTCCGCCCCGGTCGAGTCGAGCAGCGCGAGGGTCCGGGCCCGGCGCTCCTCCGTCAGCGTCCCCACCGCTGCGTGCTGGAGCGAGTCGAGCCCGATCAGCACCGCCTCGTCGCCGCGAAAACGCCTCCTGGCGAGAACTCGAATCACGCCGAACAGGACGACGAAGCTGACGTAGATGATCGCGATCGCCGGCCGGTAGAAGTAGTTGACGTCCTTCGTCACGAACTTGCCGACCTCGTCGATGAAGAGGCCGAAGCCGATCCCGCCGGCGACGGCAGCAGCCGGCTTCGTCGCCGGGCTCAGGAACGCGAGCATGGCGATCAGAGCCGCGGTCAGGAGCAGCCCTCCGTAGAGGACGTGAGCGATGTGCAGAGTCGAGCTACCGACCTGCGGGTACCCGGTCGCCGCCAGGAACGAGCGCGTGAGGAGCACCGTGCTGACGGCCGTGACGAAGAGGAGCGTCAGCTGCTGCTGGAGGTCGTAGCTGCGGCGGGGGCGAACGCGGCTCCGGCTCGTCAGCGACGGGCCCACGCCGCGCGCAGTCGTACCTGACGGCGCTTCGAGCGCGTGGGAATCGGAGGCCGAAGCTACCGGGGCGGGGGATTCGCCGTGCAACGAACGCTCAGCCGGCGCCGGCGAGCAGGCCCGAGAAGAGCGCCCACTCGTCGAGCATCCACATGTGGCCGCCGTCGAGTCGAAGCTCCCGGTAGGTCGCTCCCAGGTGCTCCGCGATCCGCCGGCAGTGCGAAGGAGTGACGAGCGTGTCGGACGTGCAGCCGATGACGGTGGACGGAATCGAGGCCGCACGGATCTGCTCCATCTCGAGGGTCAGGTCGAGCCCTTGCACCCCGCGTGCGAGCCGAAGCGCACTGCGCGGGGAGGCGAGGACCGACCGCGCGGACCAGACGGCGTCGGCGAGGGGGTAGCGCCCTGCCGCGACCTGGACGCAGAAATCGGACAGGCTCTTCCGGATCGGCTTTGTGAGCGGCAGGCCGGCCGGCGCGATCACGATCAGGCTCGCGACCTTGTCCGGCTGGGCCGCAGCAGCACAGATCGCAAGCGCAGCGCCCATCGAGTGCCCCGCGAGCGCGATGGGGCCGGGCCGGCGGGACAGCTCGCCGTCGAGCCAGCGCCGGCGCGACGCAAATGCGCCGGCGATCTGAGCAAGAGCCTTGAGCGAAGGAGCCTCGAGCGAGGTCCAACCGGGGCCGAGCCCGTTGCGATAGAGCGAGCTGCGGGCTCCGTATCCCGGAAGAAAGAGCTTCTCGGCGGCAGTGGACATCGGCTGAGAGTGCCACAGCCGTCGCCGATTGGTCGAGTCCGCTCGAGCCTCTCGAAGCAACGGCGCTCCGACATGAGCCCGCGAAAGCTCTCGCCTTGTCAGACGTGGAGTGGCTCCTTCACGAACGTCAGCTCCCGGCCGGCGGCCAGCGCATACGCAGCGCGCAGCTCCTGGAGCGAGTGGTGCCAGCTCCGGGCCGTCGCGGCGTCTCGAGCGCCGACGCCGAGGCGGGCCCTCGAGACCGGCGAGATCGCGAGGGTGTGGAGCGCGTCGGCGAACGCGATCGGGTCGTCGGGCCTCACGAGGAGGCCGTTCGAGCCGTGCTTGACGAGCTCCGGGGCCCCGCCCGCCGCCGCAGCGACCACGGGCAGACCGCTCGCACCCGCTTCGAGCAGCACCTGGCCGAACGTGTCGGTGGTGCTCGGGAAGCAGAACACATCTGCGCTTGCGTAGAGCTCGGCGAGCGGATCGCCGTGGAGTTCGCCGACGAACCGTACGCCGCCCGGCGCCTCCAGCTCCAATGCCTCGCGGGCCGGTCCGTCGCCGGCGATCACGAGCCGGGCACCCGGGACATGGGCGCGGAGGCGCTCGAAGGCCTGGAGGAGGACGTCGAGGCGCTTCTCGCGCGAGACGCGGCCAACGGAGAGGAACAGCAGCTCGCCACCGTTGGTAGGGCCACCGTTGGTAGGGCCACCGTCGTTAGGGCCACGGTTGTCAGGGATACCGTCGTGAACGCTCCCGTTGTCGAGGCTACGGTCGTGAAGGCTCCGGTCGTGGAGGCCGGGCTCGAGCAGCCGGCGGCGAAGCTCCTCCGAGCGCCGCTCGGGCGTGAACGCCGAGGCGTCCACGCCTCGCCCCCACACAGAGACGCGGCCCTCGAGCCCTCGGAGGCGCAGCTGCTCGGCGACTGCGTGGGTGGGCGCGAGGACCTGGCCGCACTGACGGTAGAACCAGTCGACGTACAGCGACAGGGTGTCGGATACGAGCGCGTCCTCCGTCAGCCGGAGCGCATAGGGGCCGAGCTCGGTGTGGTAGGAGCCGACGAGCGGCAGCTCGAGTAGCTTCGCCGCGGCCAGGCCGCAGAGGCCGATCGGCCCGGGCGTCGCCACGTGGATCACATCCGGCGCCTCGGCCTCGACCCGCGCCAGCACCTTCGTCAGGAGCGGGAAGTTGAGCTCGAGGCTCGTGTAGGCCGGCAGGGGGAACGACCAGTCGACCTCGAGCGAGATCACGCCCGGTGCCTCCACGACCTGGGAGCCGGCCGTGACGATCTTCAGCGAGACCTCTCCCGCAGCGGCGAGCCCGGCGAGCCGCCGCATCGTGCCGGCCACGCCGTTCGTCTCGGAGTACGTGTCCGTGAAGACCAGGCTGCGCGCTTCGCAGGCGGAGCGCGAGAGACCGAAGAACGCCTGCTCGACCAGGTCGACGTCGCGCCGGGTGCCGGCGTGGTGGCGGAGCGATGAGAGGTACGGGAGCTCGACACCGCCGGCGAGCAGGAGCGCACCCGCCCGGCGCCCCAGCGTCGGCAGCGCGTCGAGCCCGACGCCGCCGCTTCGGGCCTGCTCGCCGAGCAGCCTCGCGATCGTCGCGCTTGCCTCGACGATGTCGTCGTGCCGGCCCGGGCCGGCACCGCGCGCATCGAAGAGCGGTGCGACCCCGTCTGCGAGGAACGACGGCAGCTCGCGGCCCTGCGCGCGATACGCATTGAGGGCCAGGGCGCCGACCGCGTGAGCGAGCTTGACCGCCGAGCCGTGCTCGCCTCGGGGAGCCCCTTCGCCGGCCGAGACCGCTGCCAGGAACTCGTCGACGCCGTCTCCGCCCGCGTCGGTGTACGTGGTCGCGATGTCGAGTGCGCCGTGATCGTCGGAGCCCCCGGTGACCCCGATCGGCCCGGTATGGGTCGGCTCGATCCCGTGGCGCTCGGCGAGCTTGGAGAGATAGTCCGGGGTTGCGGCGGCAGCGAGCCTGCACGCGAGCAGGTTCGAGCCTTCCGGCCGGGCGCCGTTGCGCCCCTCCCACACGGCGAAGAGGAGCATCATCCGCTCCACGTGCGAGGCGCGGAGCGGCACGCCCATCCGGTAGAGGGGATGGGCGAGCGCGTGGTGCAGGTTCCGGTCTCGTAGGAACGCCGCGAGCTCGTAGACCGAGGGGCGATACGCCTGCAGGTCGCGGTGATCCTCCTCGGACAGGTTCCAGACGAGGACGTGCAGGGGCACGTCGTCCTCGGGGAAGCGGGTCGTGACCTCGACCGACAGGAACGCGCCGGGGCGGCCGGCGATTCGCAGCGCCCCCTCGACCGTGTTGTGGTCGCTGATCGTGACGAGTGTCATCCCCCGCGCCAGGCACGTCTCGTAGACGCGGTCCGGCGAGGTGAACGACTCGCCGAGGCGGGCGCGCCGCAGCGCGAAGTTGCCGCTGTCGGTCGAGAAGACGGTGTGGACGTGCAGGTCGCAGCTGGCCACGTGCTCACGGTGTACAAGCGGCTCGGGACGTTCCCTGCCCGTTTCCGGCGACGGCTACCCGATCGTCACCGAACCGACACCGGCCGTGCTCTTGGAGCACGAAATCAGAATGAGCGTCCCTGCCCGGGGCCCTCGGAGCGAGCGGGTGGGATGGCCCGCTCGGAGGCCAGGCTGGTTGCGTGTCCGAGAGACGGCCATCCCAGCCGCGAAGCCCTTGATCCCGCGGAACTGATCCGATCTCGAACTGAGCCGATCCCGAACTGAGCCGATCCCGAACTGGGCCGATCCCGAACTGAGCCGATCCAGTCGAGCGCCAGACCAGCTCAGCCGGATCAAGGCCGCCGCAAGCTCGGGCCGCGAGCGCGAAGCGTTCGCCGCCCGAGCTGGAGGACGATCCGAGAGCGCCGGGAACGACGCCCAGCTTGATTCGTGCTCTAAAGAGCTCATTGCAGAATGACGCTCGTCGATCGGGCGCGCTGGGTGACGCGACGGAAGGACACTGTCTTTGAGAAACCCATGGAGCCCCAATATCCAGGCGATATTGGGGCGACCGAGGACGCACCCTCGCGGCGCCCAGCATGGGCGAGCGACACCAGACGTCATTCTGCGATGAGTTCTTAAGAGCGCAGGCTCAGCCGGCTCGCTGTTCGACGAGCTCGCCGAAGAGCCGGGCCAGCTGCTCGCCGGGCTCGCCGCAGAGGCCCGTGTGCACGTCGGAGGGCTGGATGATCGTGCTCGATGGAGCGACCAGCCAGTGAAAGCGCTCCGTCGGGTCGAGGCGGGCGATCGGCCCGCCCTCCTCGGCCCCCGAAGCGATCCGCTCGATCGCCTGCAGGTGCGCGCGCACGGACTCGAGGTCGAGCGAGGGCCACAGGGCTCGGGCCCGCTCCGCGTCGAGCCCGGTCCGCGCGCCGAGGTACCCGAGCGGGCGGCAGAAGACGACGACGCCGACGTTGATCTGCTCTCCCCGGTCGAGCCGCGGCACGAGCCGGTAGATCGCGTAGGAGAAGGGGTTAGCGCGCATGCTCGGCCTCCGCGACGAAGCCGCGCGGCCCCTCGAGGCGAGCGGCGAGGTAGTCGCCGTACACCTGCGGATCGTCTCCTTCGAGCCAGACGGCGGGGACGGAGGCGATGACGGCGTCGAGCACCTCGGTCGTGAGCGAGCGGCGCGAGCCGCTCATCAGCCTCCTCGATCGACGACGCAAACGGCAGCAGCACGTGATTGCGCACCGCCGTGAACCGGTCGGCGCGCGGATCGGCCGGGGCCCTCGAGTGGTGCCAGTAGAGCGCCGCCCCATGATCGATCAGCCAGATCCGACCGTGCCACTCGAGCAGGTTCGGGTTCTGAACGGTGCGATCGACGTTCGTCACGAGCGCGTCGAGCCAGACGACATCGGCCGCCAGACCCGGCGGCGGGAACGACGCCGGAGGCCGGCGAGAACATGAGCGATCCCGGCAGGAAGTCGACTCCCGAGGTTGAGCCCCTCGCTCGCGAGCAGCAGGTCCTGGATCTCGGGATCGGGCTCGGCCCGCCCGATCGCCGGATCGAGCTCCATCAGGACGAGCTCCGGGACCGGAAGCCCGAGCGCCTGGGCCAGGCGTGCCACGACGACCTCCGCGACGAGCGCCTTCGGCCCCTGCCCGGCGCCGCGGAACTTGAGCACGTAGAGGCCGTCGTCGTCGGCCTCGACGAGCCCAGGCAGCGACCCACCCTCGCGGAGCGGGGTCACGTACCTCGTGGCGGTCACGGTGCGCATCTGCCGAGGCTAGCGCGCTGCGATTGGCCACCTTCGGACGGGCCCGCTCGGGGTGTCAAGTGCGAGCGCACAGGCCGCCTCGTTTCCTGCATCATGCGGCTGCACAGCATTGACAACGAGAGGAGCTTGTTCATGGCATCGCTCAGCGAGGCGCACCGCAGCTTCATCAAGAACCCGTACTACGCGGTCGTCACGACCGTCCGCGGGGACGGCACACCGCACTCCACAGTCGTGTGGGTCGACGAGGAGGACGGCGACATCATCTTCAACACTGCGGAGGGTCGCGCGAAGGAGCGCGAAGTGAAGGCGAACCCCGAGGTGTCGATCATGGTCGTCAACCCCGAGAACCCGTACCAGTGGGTCGCGGTGAGCGGGCCGGCGACACTCACGACGGCGGGGGCAAGGAAATGATCGACCGGCTCTCGAACAAGTACCAGGGCAAGGACTACCCGGCCGAGTGGATGGCTCCGGGCGAGGTCGGGTCACCGGCCGGGTCCACCCGCGCCGTGGTCGACGCGACCGGCTTCGAGGGCTGAGAGCCCGTCTTGGCAGACTGACGGCATGGGTCTTGCCGCCGGCGCATGAACGCCAGACGAGCTCCTCATCGGGTCGGGGGCGGCCCTGAGCGTCGCCCCCGACCTGCTCGACCGTCCGCTCGACGAGCTGATGGCCGAGGCGCGCGAGCCGTTCGCGACGCGCGCAGCGGCGAGCTGGTCACGTTCAGCCCGAAGGTCTTCATCCCGCTGACGAAGCTCTGCCGGGACGTCTGCCACTACTGCACCTTCGCGCGGCCGCCGAAGCGGGGCGAGCGCGCCTACCTGACGATCGACGAGGTGCTCGAGGTGGCGCGGGCCGGCGAGCGCGCCGGTTGCCGTGAGGCGCTCTTCACGCTGGGCGACAAGCCCGAGCTTCGTTACCGCGCCGCACGCGAGGAGCTGGCGGCGCTGGGGTTCAGCCACCACGATCGAGTACCTCGCCACGGCGGCCCGCGCCGTCCTCGAGGAGACCTCGCTGCTGCCCGCACCTGAACCCGGGCGTCCTCGGCGCCGGCCGACTTCGACCTGCTCCGGCCGGTTTCCGCCTCGATGGGGATGATGCTCGAGACGGCCTCTGAGCGGCTGTCGGAGCGAGGCGGGCCGCATTTCGGGTCGCCCGACAAGCGGCCCGCGCCGCGGCTCGAGACGCTCCGCCTGGCCGGCGAGGCGAAGGTGCCGTTCACGACCGGCATCCTGATCGGGATCGGCGAGACCCGCTCGGAGCGGCTGGAGGCGATCCAGGCGATCGCGGCCGCCGGGCCCCAGGTCCAGGAGGTGATCGTCCAGAACTTCCGGGCGAAGGCCGGAACGCGAATGGCCGAGCGCCCCGGAGCCGCCGCTCGAGGAGCTGCTCTGGACGATCGCCGCAGCCCGGCTGCTCCTTCCGCACCTCGGTGGCGCTTCAGGCGCCGCCGAACCTGACCGAGGACTTCGCCGTGCTGCTCGACGCCGGGCATCGACGACTGGGGCGGCGTCTCGCCCGTGACCATCGACCACGTCAATCCCGAGGCGCCCTGGCCCGAGCTCGAGCTGCTGCGCGGCGGCGACCGAGAGCCGCGGCCTCGAGCTCGCCCCGCGCCTGACCGTTTACCCCGGGCCACATCGACGCGGAATGGGTCGATCCCGGCGTGCTTGCCCGCGCGTCCTCGAGGCTGCGGACTCGCTCGGCTTCGCGCGCGAGGACGCCTGGGCCCCGGGCGAGACCGGAGCGCTGCCCGTTCGTCGTCTCGCGCGACGCGCTTCCGCTCGACACGCGTGACGAGCTCGGCGAGGACGAGATCGTGAGGCTCTTCCGCGCCCGGGGCGAGGAGCGCCAGCGGGTGCTCGCCGCCGCCGACCGGCTCCGGCGCGAGGTGAACGGCGACGTCGTCACCTACGTCGTCACGCGGAACGTCCAGTACACGAACGTCTGCTACTTCCGGTGCGGCTTCTGCGCCTTCTCGAAGGGAAAGCTGGCAGCGAACCTCCGCGGCGAGCCCTACCTCGTCCCGCACGACGAGATCGTCCGCCGTGCCGTCGAGGCCTGGGATCGCGGCGCGACCGAGATCTGCCTCCAGGGCGGCATCCATCCCGCCTTCGACGGCGACTACTACGTCTCGGTCGTGCGGGCGATCAAGGATGCGGTGCCCGACATCCACGTGCATGCGTTCAGCGCGCTCGAGGTCTGGCAGGGCGCGAAGACACTCGGCGTGCCGCTCGCCGACTACCTCGCACGGCTCCGCGACGAGGGGCTCGCCTCGCTCCCCGGGACGGCTGCCGAAGTGCTCGACGACGAGATCCGCGCGATCATCTGCCCCGACAAGATCTCGACCGCGCAGTGGCTCGAGGTGCACCGGACCGCCCACGAGGTGGGTCTGCGCTCGAACAACACGATCATGTTCGGCCACGTCGACGGCCCCCGGAACTGGGCGCGCCACCTCCTCGCCGTGCGCGAGCTGCAGCGCGAGACGGGCGGCTTCACCGAGTTCGTGCCGCTCCCGTTCGTCCACATGGAGGCGCCGCTCTACCTCAAGGGCCGCGCCCGGCCCGGGCCGACCTTCGGCGAGGTGCTGCTGATGCACGCGGTCGGCCGGCTGGCGCTCCACCCGCTGATCGAGAACATCCAGGTCTCCTGGGTGAAGGCCGGCCCGGCAGGGGTCGCCGAGGCGCTCCGCGCCGGCGTCAACGACCTCGGCGGCACGTTGATGAACGAGTCGATCTCGCGCTCGGCGGGCGCCGCCTGGGGCCAGGAGCTCGCGCCCGAGCAGATGGAGGCGATCATCCGCTCCGCCGGCCGCATCCCGCGCCAGCGGACGACGCTCTACGGCGAGCCGCCGGCCGAGCAGGTCGCGCGCTCGTTCGGCGCCGAGCCGCTCGAGGAGCCGTGGAACCCGCACGTGAACGACGCACGCCTCGCAAAGCCGCGCCGCTTCGTTCGCCCGCTGGCCTACGGAGGCCTAACCCGAGCCGCGGCGGGCCAGGACTTCGGCCGCAATCCGCTCTGGGCCCGGCAGGAAGGCATCCTCGAGCGGGGGGCTGTACGGGATCGGCGTGTTGTCGGTTGCGATCCGCCAGGCGTCGTCGATGTCCGAGAGCCCTTGCTCGGTCACGAGCGCGAGCACCTCGCCCGCCCAGCCGCCCGGTGATCGGGCCCTCCTCGACAACTGCGATTCGGTTGGTCTTCGCGAGCGAGCCGAGGATCGTCTCGGCGTCGAGCGGGCGGAGCGTCCTCAGGTCGATCACCTCGGCCGAGACGCCCTGCTCGGCAAGCGCATCGGCCGCGGCCAGGCAGTCGTGAACGCCCTTCATCACGCTCACGAGCGTGATGTCGCGCCCTCGCGCACGACGGCGGCCTTCCCGAGCGGCACGAGCTCGCCGGCGGCGGGCGCCGGCCCCTTGTTCGAGTAGAGGCGCTTGTGCTCGAAGAAGACGACCGGATTGTCGTCCCTGATCGCGGCCTTCAGTAGCCCTTTCGCGTCGGCGGGGCTCGAGGGCGCGACGATCTTGAGCCCGGTGACTCCCATCAGCCACGAGATCGGCATCTGCGAATGGATCGCTCCGAACCGCCCGCCCGCCCCGACCACCGAGCGAATCACGATCGGAGCGCTCCGGCGCTCCTCGGTCAGGAACCAGTGCTTCGTCGCCTGGTTGATCAGGCTGTCCATCGAGAGCGCGAGGAAGTCGCCGAACATGATCTCGAGCACCGGGCGCTTTCCGGTCACGGCCGCCCCGAACGCCGCGCCCGGTCATCGCGAGCTCCGAGATGGGCGTGTCGAACACCCGCTCCGGGCCGTACTTCTCGTAGAGGCCCGGCGTGACGGCGAACACGCCGCCTGCGATCGCGACATCCTCGCCGAAGAAGATCACCGACTCCGTCGCGCTCGAGCTCCTCGTCGAGCGCCTGGCGGAGCCCCTCGCGAAACTCGAGCTCGCCGGTCTCTTCCCCTGAGGCGCCTCCGCTGCCACAGCTTGCCTCGGAGCCGCAGCGGCCTCGGCCGGCGTCTCGCTGTTCTCCGAGCTCGCCCGGGCAATGACCGCGCCGAGCGCGGCAGTTCCGCCTTCGTCGACGAGGATCTCGTCGAGCGTGCCGTTGAACTCCGCCTCGTAGACCATCGTCGCCTTGTCGGTCTCGACCTCGACGAGCGGCGAGCCCTTCCGCACGGGCTCGCCGGGGCGCTTGAGCCAGCGCAGGATCGTTGCCTCCTCCATCGAGTCGGAGAGCTTCGGCATCGTCACGTCGAGCATCGCGGTGGTCATCAGGCCGTCTCGGTCTCGAGCGTAGCCGCGCGGATCCCACGCGCGCGCGAGTACATACCGGCGCCGACGAGGATCAGGATCCCGAGCAGCCATTGCGAGAAGGCGCTGAAGCCGATCTTGTGCACCAGGTAGGTGCCCTGGAGGAACTGCGGCGCCGTCTCGATCTCCTGGATCAGGATCGCGCCGAGGAAGGCGCCGATGTAGGAGCCGCGCCCGCCGAAGATGCTGGCGCCGCCGAGGACGACCGCCGTGATGCTCGTAAGGGTGTAGTTGACCCCGAGCGACGGGTCGCCGACGGCGACCTGCGCCGAGAGCAGGATCCCCCCGGCGGCGGCGAAGCAGGGAGCACGCGACGTAGGCGAGGACGTGCGTCGTGTTCACGCGCGCGCCCAGGCGGTGCGCACGGGTCTCGTCGGAGCCGACCGCGCGCAGCTCGAGCCCCACCCGCGTGCGCCGAAGCACGAGCTCGCAGGCGATCGTCACCGCGATCGCCGCGATGAAGGCCACCGGGATCCAGCCGATGTTCGTCTCGATCGCGTTCGTGACGCCGGGCCGGTAGAAGCCCTCCGGCTGTGGGCGCAGGAGCAGGGAGATGCCCTGGATCGCGATGTAGGTCGCGAGGGTCGCAAGCACGGGCGAGAGGCGGAAGGCGCGAACGAGCGTCCCGTTCGTCAAGCCGACCGCAACGGCGGTGCCGATCACGGCGAGCACTCCGAGCGCGAGCTCGCCGCCGCCCTGACCTGCCCCCACGAAGAACGAGAGCACGACCACGACGAGCCCGGTGAGCGGCCCCACCGACAGGTCGATGCCGGCCCCGAGGAGCACCGTGAGCTGGCCCAGGCTGATGAACACCAGCGCGCCCGCCAGCAGCAGCACGCTCTGGAAGTTGAACCGAGTCAGGAAATGGCTGTTCTCGACGGAGGTGAAAGCGCCGAGGGCGAGCACGATCGCGGCCAGGGCCACGCTCGGCAGGTAGTCGCCCGCCGCGAACCGCCGCGCCCGAAGCAGGCGCGTAACCCCGCCGGCGCTCTCGTCGCGGTGACGCGAGGACGTCGTGATCGCCGCGCCGGTGATGTTCTCTTCCGTGATCTCCTCGGCTTCGAGGGTGCGGACGAGGCGCCCCCGCGAGAAGACGACGACGCGGTCGCAGAGCCCCTGCAGCTCGATCGCGTCGGTCGAGAGCACGACCACCGCCATTCCGCCGTCGGCGGCGGCGCGGAGCACCTGGTACAGCTCGAGGCGCGCGCCGGCATCGACGCCGCGTGTGGGCTCGTCGGCGAGCAGCACCTTCGGGTCGGCGAGAAGGGCACGGGCGAAGAGCACCTTCTGCTGGTTGCCGCCCGACAGGGACGAGATCGGCGTCTCCGCCGAGGGGGTGCGAACGTTGAGCTGCGCGATCCGGGCCGCGACCTCGCGGTTCTCGCGGCTGCGCTGGACGACGCCGGAGCGGGCGAACTCCGGCAGGGTGAGGAGCGAGGTGTTCTCGCGCACGCTCAGCGAGAGCATCACGCCCTCACGGTGACGGTCCCCCGGCAGGTAGACGATCCCGGCCCCGCTTGCCCGCTGCGGCCCCGAGATGTCGACCGGGCGTCCGGCGACCTTGACCGATCCCTGAGCCGCGTGAAGCCCTGCGAGGGCGCGGATCACTTCGTGCTGCCCGTTTCCGACCACGCCGGCAAGGCCCAGGATCTCGCCCGCCTCGACTCGGAGCGACACGTCGTGGATGTTCGAGCCGTTCAGCGCGTCGACTTCGAGCAGGGGCGAGCGCCGACTCCCTCCCTGCCCGCTTCTCGGGGAACACCTGCTCGACGGCCCGGCCGATGATCAGGCGCAGGATCTCGGCCTCGGAGACCTCGGCGGCCGGGAACGTCCCCCGGGTCTCTCCGTCGCGGAGAACGGTGATGCGGTCCGCGATCCCTTTCACCTCCGGGAGCCGGTGCGAGATGTAGACGACAGCCGTGCCCGTCTCGCAGATCGCGCGGATCCGCTGCGAAGAGACGGTCGCTCTCGATCCGGGTGAGCGACTCGGTCGGCTCGTCGAGGACGAGCACGGCCGACTCGAGCGCGAGCGCCTTTGCGATCTCGAGCAGCTGCCGGTCGGCAGTCGAGAGCTCGGTGACCCGCGCCGCAGGATCGATCCGCGAGCCGACCACCGCGAGCCGCTCGCGGGCCCAGCTCGCGGCGCGGCCCATCGGTGGACGGCGCCCGGCGGGCATCGCGAAGACCATGTTCTCGGCGACCGTGAGGTCCTCGAGGATCGAGAGCTGCTGGTAGACGACGGCGAGCCCGAGCGCCTGCGCCGCGACCGGCGAGGGCTGCTCCATCGGCCGGCCGCCGATCTCGACCCTCCCCGAGTCGGGAAGGGTCGAGCCGGCGGCCACCGCCATCAGGGTCGACTTCCCCGCGCCGTTCTCGCCGACGAGCGCGTGCACCTCACCGGCCGTGACCTCGAAGGTCACGCCGTTCAGGGCGACGACGCCCGGGAACGTCTTGACGACGTCCGTGAGGCGGAGAACGACGCGGGGATCGGACATCGAGTGCCTAGCCCACCTTCCCGTACTGCGTCACCTGGGCCGGGGTGATGTCGTCGGACACGTAGAAGTCCTGGCCGACCTTCGGGTTGCAGAACACCTTGCTGCTCGCAAGCGTGTTCTCGTAGAACGGCAGCGTGATCCGGCTGGGCTCGTTGTTCGGAAGCCCCTCTGCAGCCGCGATCGCCTTGCGAGCCGCGATCCGCCCGAGCCAGTTGCGGTTCGAGATCGTCGCGATCTGGAACTGCGGTGCCGACTTGCGGGTCGACTGGTACAGGCAGGAGAGCCCGTTCGCGTCGAGCGCCGCCACCGGGACGAGCGGCCGCCCGGCCGCCTGGAACGCCCGGATCGCCGCCAGGGCATCGGTGCCGAAGTTGGCGATGATGCCGTTGATCGTCGGGTACTTGGCAAGCAGCGCCGCCGTCACCTTCTGGGCCGTCGCCGGATCCCAGTTGGTCACCGCGTAGTTCTTCGTCCCGGTGAGGAGCTTCATGCCCGGGTGCTTCGCGAACACCGCGTTGATGTTCGCGAGCTGGGCCTCACCGACCGGGCTGCCTGCGGGGCCGCCCAGGAAGATCACGTTGCCCTTGCCGTGCAGGGCCTGGACCATCCAGTTCGCCCACATCGTGCCGGCGACCGGGTCGTTCCAGTCCACGTAGGTCACGTAGTCCTTGCCGGGCGTGCCGCCCGGGTCTGCTCCCCACGGCACGACCTTGACGCCGGCCTGCGTCGCCTTCTGGATCGCCGCCAGCTCGGCCTGGCCGTAGTCGGGGATGACCACGATCGCGTTCGCGCCCTGGGCGACGAGCGAGTTGATGTCGGAGATCATCTGGTTCAGCTGCGCCGCCGCCCGCCAGGACGATCTGCTTGACGTTCTTGCACTTCGCAGCCTCGGAGCGGACGGCCGCGTACGACTCCTGCGACCAGGTGTTGATGCCGAAGCCGTCCTCGATCCCGAGCGTGATCTGCTTGGTGCCGCAGAACGGGATGCTGCTCTGGATCCCCGTCGTTGCGATCTCCTGCTGCGACGGTCGGCCACGCGATCGTCGCCGCGCCGATCGCGGTGCCCGCCCCGATCAGCGTCACGAGCGCGGCGAGCATGACCGCCAGGCGCGGCCTGCGCGACCGGCGGCCCACCGCCTCGGTGCTCTCAGTGGTGCCCATTGGATCCTCCCTCGACCCCGTGGGGGAAACGCCTTCGCCGTGTGGGGTCCTGGACACGGGCGGGGCGGACAGCGAACTGGGATCGGTGCAGCGGATGCGTCGTGGCTAATGGCTCCGCTGCGCTCGTCACCGACGGTGGGAAGGCCTGTGGCGGGCCCGGCAGCGCGGCGCGCACGCTGAAGGAGCGGCCGCAGCCGACCCCAGGGCGCGGTGCGCAGGCCCATGCCGAGCGCGATGATCGCGCCCTGGATCACGAGCTGGACCGAGTCGGGGGCGCCCATGCCGAGCACGACCTGCTCGAGCTGGGTCAGGAAGAGCGCGCCGCCGGCGGTCGCGATCACGCTGCCCGTGCCGCCTGCCAGCGACGTGCCGCCGAGCACGACCGCCGCGATCGTCGGCAGCAGGTAGTCGTCGCCGCTCGCGATCCCCGGCGTGCGCAGGTAGCCCGCGACGAGAATCCCGGCGCCGCCGTAGGCGAGCGCGGCGGCGATGTAGGTGCCGAGCTCGTAGGTGCGAACGCGGATCGCAGCCGCACGGGCGGCCGGCGGGCTCGCGCCGACCGCGACGAAGCGCCGGCCGAGCACCGTCGAGCGGATCACAGCCGCGACGATCGCCAGCACGGCGACGGCGATCAGCACCGTGTTCGGGATCCCGAGCGTCTTGTCGATCGCGAAGGTGTCGAGGCCCGACGGGGTCGAGATATTGGCGGTGCCGCTCGTGATCTGGAGGATCGCCCCCTGAAGCAGCGCGCCCGTCCCGAGGGTCGCGACGAGCGGCGTGATCCCGAAGCGGGTGATCGCGATCCCGCTCACGAGCCCCGAGCAGACGCACGCGAGCGACGACCAGGCCGATCGCCTCGGGCAGCTTGCCGCCGTCGCCGTTCGGCACCTTCGTGACGATGATCGTCGTCAGGGTGATCATCCCGGCGACCGAGAGATCGAGGCCGCGCTGCTGGATCACGAGCGTCTGGCCGATCGCCGCGATCGCGAGGATCGCCGCGAACGGCAGCATCGAGAGCAGCGCGCTCGAGCTGTCGCTTCCCGTCGCGAGCAGCGGGCTGACGCGAAGAGGAGCGCCGTCGCGACCCAGATCGAGGCGAACTGCGGGACCCGGATGCCCCTGCCGGCGCGAAGGCGGACGATCGCTGGGCCGGTCACGGTCGCGCGCGGGCGGCGAGGCGGGTCGACGGCGTTATTGCGCCGTCCAGCCGCCATCGGAGACGAGCGTTGCCCCGTCGATGTTGGCCGAGACCGGCGAGAGCAGGAACAGCACCGTCGGTGCGATCTCCTCGGGCTCGGCGATCCGGCCGATCGGGGTCTTCTCGATGATGCTCTCGTGGTAGCCGGGGAAGGCGTCGAGGCTCGGCTGGAGCATCGGCGTGTACACGTAGCCCGGGCGCGACGCGTGTTGACGCGGATCTTCCGCGGGGCGAGCTCGATCGCGAAGCGCGCGGCCCATCGAGACGGTGGCGCCCTTCGTGGCGGTGTAGGCCGAGCAGAACGGGAAGCCGACGAGCGCGATCGTGGAGGCGAAGAACACGATCGAGCTGCCCGGGCCGCAGATGGTCGAGCGCGGCCTGCGTCATCGCGAACGGCGCGACGACGTTGACCCGCATCTGCCGCTCGAGGCTCTCGAGCGAGGAGTCCTGCAGCGGCAGCGGCTCGAAGAGGCTCGCGCAGTGGACGAAGCCGTCGAGGCCGCCGAACGCGCCGACCGCCTCCTCGACGACCCTGGCCGGCGACGCGAGATCCTCGAGGTCGGCGTAGATCGCATGCGCCGTCCCGCCGCGCTGCTCGACCTCGGCCACCTCGGCGGCCATTCGGTCCTCGTCGCGGCCGACGAGCGCTACGGAGGCGCCCGCCGAGCCGAGCGCGCGAACGATCTGCGCGCCGATCCCCGACGTGGCCCCCGTGACGACGACGGACTTCCCGGCGAGACCCCAGTCGAGACCGGACGATTCCACGCGACTCCCTTCAGAGCTCGGCGGGTTACCAATTTCGGATGACGCAGACTTCAGGCTTGACGCACGGCTGCGGCGCCCCCGACGTTAAGGATTGCCAGGCAGGGTTGTCAAGGGCGACTGAACGTTGCCGGACGGCTGCCGGCCTCACGCGAACTCGGGAATCGGCCGGGGCTCGGGGAACGGAGCGGCGAGCGACCGCTCCTCGACGCCCGTCAAGTCCTCCTCGACGTCACTGTCGATCTGCTCGATCCGGGCGGATCGACGCCCAGGCTCTCCAGCCGCTGCCGGGCGACGGTGAGCGGGTCGCGCTCGCGCCAGCGGTCGAGCTCGCCGTCGGGGCGGTACCTGCCGGGGTCGCTCCGCGAGTGGCCGACGAAGCGGTAGGTGAGCGCCTCGAGGAACACGGGCTCGCCGCCCCGGACACGCTCGACGGCGCCGAGCGCGGCCTCGCGGACGGCCCAGACGTCCATGCCGTCGACCTCGACGGCCGGGATCTCCATCACCTCGGCGCGCGCGGCGATCCGCCCGCCGTCGACCTCCTCCATCGGCGTGTACTCGCCGTAGCCGTTGTTCTCGCAGACGAAGAGCACGCGGCAGCGACAGCACCTTCGCGAAGTTCAGGCACTCGAAGAAGTACGCCTGGTTCGCGGCCCCGTCGCCGAACGCGCACACCGCGATCGAGCCGGTCCCCTTCAGCGCGAGCGCGGCCCCGGTGGCCGCGGCGATGCTGCCGCCGACGATCCCGAAGCACCCGATCACGTTGTGCTCCAGGTCGACCATGTTCATCGAGCCGGAACGCCCGCCGTTCACCCCGGTCGACCGCCCGACGAGCTCGGCCACGAGCGCCTCCGGCTCGAGCCCGCGGGCGAGCAGATGCCCGTGCCCGCGGTAGGTGCACGCCATCCGGTCCTCCGGGTCGAGCGTGCTCGCAAAGCCGACCGCGACCGCCTCCTGTCCCGAGTAGAGGTGCGTCGTGCCGTAGACCTCGCCGCGCAGGAAAAGCGACTGCACGAGCTCCTCGACACCGCGGATCACCCGCATCCGCCGGTAGAGGCCCAGGTAGAGCTCGGTCTCGTCGCTCGAGGTGTGGATTCCACGGTCGACTCTCGCGCGGAGCATCTGGCGCCGGCTACTCCGCCGGGGCCTCGTAGGCCGTCGGAATCCAGTCGCCGCCGATGCGGGCGCCCGCGCGGCCGTCGGCGCGCCGCAGGATGTCGTCGCGCGACTCGACCGCGAGCCTGCGCACGCGCGCCGAGTCGAGGCCGACGAGCTCGCCGCCGCGCTTGACGACCTTGCCGTCGACGAGGATCGTGTCGACGAGCCCCGGGTGCGCGTTGTAGACGAACTGGCCGATCGGGTTGTTGAGCGGCGTCATGCCGAAGGTGTCGGTGCGGAGCAGGATCACGTCGGCGCGCTTGCCCGGGGTGAGGCTGCCGATCTTGCCGTCGAGGCCGCAGGCGCGGGCGCCCTCGATCGTCGCGAACTCGAGCACGTCGCGGCAGGTCAGCTCCATCTCGTCCACCCACGGCTTGCCCTCGGCCTGAGCCGCCTCGTTGTCGAAGCCGCGCTGCGTCCCGATCGTCGCGCGCATCGTCCCGTAGAGGTGACCACCGTTGGAGCAGCAGACGTCGATCGAGAGGCTGGGCCGGATCCCGGCGTCCATCAGCCGCCCGGTCGCGGGCCAGCCGTGGCCCATCTGCAGCTCGATGTCGGGCGAGATCGAAGCGGAGACGCCGTTGTCGGCCATCATCGCCGAGCTCGTCGTCGGCGAGCGTATTGCAGTGCACGAAGGTCATCTGGGGCCCGAGCATCCCGTTGGCAGCGAGCGCCGCGACCGGCCGGCTCTTGCCCCAGGCACCGTCGCCGAAGTGGCAGGTGATGCGCAGGCCGAGCTCCTCGGCGAGCGCCCAGTCGGCCTGCGTGACCTCCATCGTCGCGAACTGGTTGCCCCGCGGCGCCAGCGCCATCGTCACGAGCGCGTCGTCCGAGGAGAGCCGCCCGCCGCGCAGCCGGCGCACGTCGTCTGCCGGATGCGGGATCGAGCTGACCGGCTGCCAGTGCTGGTGCCCGCCGCCGTGGGCGAAGACGACGCCGAGCGCCGCGACTCCTCGAGCGCGTCGACGGCGGCATCGGCATGGTCGGGCGTGTTGAGGTTGTGCGACCAGTCGAGCAGCGTCGTGATGCCGCTGTCGAGCGCCTCGAGCGTGCCGATCAGGTTGCCCGCGTAGGTGTCCTCCGGCCGGTAGAGGCCGCTGAGCGTGCCGTGGAGCCCGGTGAAGTAGTGCGCGAGCGTCCAGTCGGAGCCGATGTTGCGGAAGAGCGCCTGCCAGGTGTGCCGGTGGGTGTCGACGAGGCCCGGCATGACGAGCCGGTCGGTCGCGTCGATCACCTCGGCGTCTTCGACTCCGAGGTCGGCCCCGACGGCCGCGATCCGCCCGTCCTCGACGAGCACGTCCCCCGTGGCGAAGTCGCCGAGCTCGGGATCGACGGTGATGACGGTTCCACCCTTGATCAGTGTGCGGTCGGCCAACGCTCCTCCTTAGGTCATTGCGGTGTCGTTCCGTCCTCTCGACGTCTAGTCGTCGGCGACGAGGCTCGCCGGCGAGCCGCGGCGACGGCTTCGAGGCTGGCGCTGAGCCCCGTTGCCCGATCCTGGCGACGCGCCCGTCGACGAGGTCGATCCCGCGGACGTAGGTCTTGCCCGCCACGAGCAGGTCCTGCGCGGGGAAGCGCGTGATCACCTCGGGCCCGGCGGGCGTGACGACGACCTCCTCCTCGATCCGGGCGGCGGAGTGGCCGTCGGAGGCCGGGCAGTAGGTCTCGAGCGCGAACACCATCCCGACCTCGATCTCGACGGGCGCGTCGAACGAGTGCAGGCGCGAGATCATCGGCGCCTCGTACAGGCCGACGCCGAGCCCGTGCCCGAACTGAAGCCCGAAGGCGGCGCGCTCGTCGGCGAAGCCGAGCTCCGTGGCCGCGGGCCAGACCTCGGCGATCTTGTCGGTGGTGATTCCCGGGCCGCACCATCGAGATCGCGGCGTCGAGCCACTCGCGGCAGCGCTTGTAGGCGTCGAGCTGCGAGGGCGTCGCATAGCCGACGTTGAACGTGCGGTAGTAGCACGTCCGGTAGCCCATGAAGGCGTGGATGATGTCGAAGAAGGCCTGGTCGCCCGGTCGCAGGAGCCGGTCGGCGAACGTGTGCGGATGCGGGTTGCAGCGGTCGCCGGAGATCGCGTTGATCGCCTCGACGTGCTCCGAGCCGAGCTCGAACAGCGTCTTCATCGCCTGGGCGACGATCTGGTTCTCGGTCACGCCTGGGCGCAGCGTGCGATAGATCTCGTCGTAGACGGCATCGACGATGCCGGCCGCCTGGTCGAGCAGCGCGAGCTCGTCGTCGGACTTGATCTTGCGCGCCTCGAGCATCACGGGCTGCGAGTTCGCGAGCGTCAGGCCCTTGCGCTGCGAGCGCGAGTAGCGTCGCCATGTCGGGGACGTCGAGGCCGAGCTTCTCGCCCTCGAGCCCGCGCTGGCGGAGCTCCTCGAAGATCAGCTCGCCGAGCTCGTCCGGGATCCCCGTCTCGTCGCCCATCACGCCGCGCATCGGCGGGACCCAGGCCCGCCAGTTCTCCGGCGGAAGCCACGGGACAGTAGAGCTGGTGGTGCCGCGCGGCGGAGCCGAAGTCCCACAGGATCGGGTCCTCTCCGCGCGGCAGGAGCGCGAAGCGGATGTTCTTGTCGCGCTCCCACGTCCCGATCGCGGTGCTCGTCAGGTAGCGCAGGTTGTTCGGGTCGAAGAGCAGGAGCGCCCCGAGGTCGGAGGCGTCGAGAGCGGCCTTCGCCCGGGCCATCCGGTGGCGGCGCAGCCGGTCGAAATCGACCCGCTGCTCCCAGTCCACCGCCATCGTCGCCCCGCGCGAGGCAATGTTCACCACTCGGCCCTCCTGCCAGCTCGTGTTCAGCGATTCTGCACAACGCCGGTTTGTGAGTCAAACAGAGGGGAGCGGCCGAGATCCCCGGCCGGCCGCTGTTGGCTCTTGGCCGCTCAGCCGGCGGCGCGGAGCGGGTGGTTCGCGAGGAACCGGTGCTCGGGGTCGTAGCGGCCCTTGAGGCTGCAGAGCCGCGCGTAGCTCTCCTTCGGGAAGACCTTCTCGACGTCCATGGGCGACTCGGCGAAGTTGAGGTACCGCATGCCGGTGTCCCAGGCAGCGAGCGTCTCGTGAAGGCGCACCAGGTGGCGCTCCATGTCGTCGCGCATCTCACGGTCGAGCGCGAGCCCGAAGGTGAGCGTCGTGAACGGCGCCTCGATGCGGTCGAGCGCACCGTGCCCCTCACCCGACCTCCCGGCCGCCCCTCCGAGGTGCCTGATCTCGGAGTGCATGAGAGGCGTGTCGAGGACCACCGAGACGAGCTCGGCGATGCAGCCCGAGTCGAACCCGTTCAGGTGGATGCCCTCTCCGTAGTAGGGAACCGGCTCGGCGGGATCCATGTTCACCGAGCTGAGCCGGCCCGGCGGCAGCATCGCCACCGTGTCGAACTCGGGGCCGAGTGCGCGCAGCGGCGCCACGAGCTCGGCGCCGTCGGCTTCGCTGCCGAGGAAGGCCGGCTCGATCATCACGAAGTCGCGGGCCTTCAGGTGGTCCGGGATGAACGGCAGGTCGGGCAGCTTGAGCAGCCGCCCGAGCGAGCTGCACTCCTCCGGGACGATGTCGGTCCAGGAGCGCCAGGCCTCGAGGATCTCGACAGCGCGGTCGATCGGCCAGAAGAAGCAACCGGCGTAGATCTCCGTGATGGGGAAGAGCTCGCACTCGAGCGCGGTCACGGCGCCGAAGTTGCCACCCCCGCCACGCAGGGCCCAGAAGAGATCGGGCTCGCTGTCGGCGCTCGCAAGCACCTGCTCGCCGTCGGCGGTCACGAGCTCGACGGCCGTCACGCTGTTCGCGGCCAGGCCGAGCTTCCGCACCATCCAGCTGATGCCCCCTCCGAGCATGTAGCCGATCACGCCGACGTCGGGCGAGGTTCCGGCCAGGTAGGCGAGGCCGTGCTCGCCTGCTGCCAGCGCGAGCTCGTCGGCAAGCACGCCGGCGTCGACTCGCGCCCGGCGGCCTCCCGGGTCGATCGTGATGCCCCGCATCCGCTCCGTCTTGACGAGCAGCGCGTGGTCGTCCCAGGTGATCGGCCCGGCGTTGTGCCCGCCGCCGTTGAAGGCGATACGGAGCCCGTGCTCGCCTGCGAAGCGGATGATCGCCTGCATGTCGGCCGCCGACTCGGGGTAGGCGATCCCGACGGGTCGCTGGTCTACCGACAGGTTCCAGGCGAGGCGCGAGGACGCGAAGCGATCGTCGCTGGGTGCCACGACGTTTCCTTCGAGCCTCGTATCGAGCGCATCGAGCGGTGCTTTCGGTTCCATCGTCGCTGCCATCTGCTTCCTCCTCGAGCCGGGGCGGACGCTTTCCTACAACGTCTGCGTGCCGTTTGCAAGCGGGGCTGCGCCGTCCAGGCCCGCTGCACGCCGAAGCCGAGGGAGCAGCGCCATCAAATCGTCGTCGCCCATGCCCTGGTCGATGCACTCCTGGACGAGCGCCCGCGTCGCCTCCGTGAGCGGCAGCGGCACGCCCGTCCCGGCGCCTTGGGCGAGCGCGAGCTCGAGGTCCTTCGCAAGCAGCCGCGCCGTGAACGTCGAGGTGTAGTCGTCGGCGACGAGGGCGGGCGTCTTGTACTTGACGAACGGGCTTCCGATCGCCGAGCCGCCCATGATCTCGAGCATCTCCTGCCGCTCGATGCCATGGCGCTCGGTCAGGACGAGCGCCTCCGCGACCAGCTCGGCGGTACCGCCGATGACCAGGTTGAGCGCGAGCTTGACGACACGCGAGCGCTCGCCTTCCCCGACGTAGAAGAGGTTGGGCCCGATGTCGCGCAGGGGCGGGCCGAGACGCTCGAATGCCTCCCGCGAGCCCGAGACGATGATCGCGAGGTTGCCCGCCGCGACCACCGACGGGTTGCCGCTCACCGGCGCGCGGAGAAACTCGACTCCTCGCCGGGCGCACTCCTCGGCGACGCGGGCTGAAGACTCGACCCCGCATGTCGTCATGTCGACGAGCGTCCCGCCTTTCGCGCCCTCGACGATGCCGCCGGCGCCGAGGGCGACCTCCTCGAGGACGGCACCGTCGGAGAGCATCGTGATCGCGAGCTCTGCCCGGTCGAGCGCCTCCGACGGCGACCCGAGGACACGTGACTCGCCCCCGGCGGCCCCGCGAGCTGCGAACTCCCCGACAGGGCCTGGGGAGCGGTTCCAGACGAAGAGCTCGTGGCCCGCGAGCTCGACCCGGCGCGCGATCTCGACCCCCATCCGGCCCAGCCCGAGCACGGCAACTCGCATGGCGGGCACTATAGGCCGCTTCCGGCTGCCGGCCGCCGAGTCCCTCCGGGCGCCGGTTACAGTGAAGGGTGTCGTCGCCGGTCATAGCCAGGCTCGCTGCGGCGCTCGCAACGCTGATCGCAGGCGCGGCGGGGGTCGTGATCGTGGTGCGACTCATTCAGCACACGCCCGGCCCTACCTCGACCCAGGCTTCCACGCCCGCCGCGGCCGCGACGACCACCAGTGGGAGCAGTGGGCCGAACCGCCCGACCACGCCGAAGGGCTTTCCCGCGCCGCCGGCCGGGGCCGTGGTCTTCGCCCGCGAGGACCGGGCCGACACCCTTGCACTTGGGCTCCTCCCCACCTCGAGCGGCTTCCTGGCCCAGGTCTCGGTGCTCGGAGACCAGGGCGCCGGCGTCCGCGGCCTCGCGGTACGGCTGAGCGCCCGGGGCGTCTCGAAGGTTGCGGCCGCCTGTGGGCCCGGGTGCTATCGCGCGAGCTTCACAGGGCAGGGGAGCCCGGGGCCGATCGGGGTGAACGTGCGCGGGAAGACCGCTTCGACGAGCTGGACGGTTGCGCCCACGGCCCAGTGGCCCGCGCCCGGCGCCGGGAGTCTCATGGCACGGGCCACTGCGACCTGGCGAGGCCTTCGCTCGCTGAGCTACATCGACCGCCTTGCCTCGGCCCCGGGCGAGGAGGTGACGAGCCTCTGGAAGATCGTCGCCCCGGACCGGGTCTCCTACACGATCGAGAACGACGGATCGGGTGCCGTGATCATCGGCGCCGAGCGGTGGGACCGCGAGTCCGCGGGCAAGAAGTGGGTCGAGTCGCTCCAGTCGCCCCTCAGCCAGCCGATCCCGTTCTGGGCGGCGGTGAGCGACGCGCACCTGGTCGGTTCGGGGATCTTCAAGGGCCATCCGGTCTGGACAGTCACGTTCTTCGATCCGGTCAGCCTCGCCTGGTTCGAGGTCGCAATCGAGAAGTCGACCATGCACACGCTCGACCTGCACATGACCGCCACCGCGCACTTCATGCATGACACCTACGGGTCGTTCGACCGCCCGCTCGCAATCCAGCCGCCCGGCTGATCGCAACAGGTTTGGAGATCTAGGAGCTCATTGCAGAATGACGCCCGTCGATCAGGCGCGCCGGGTGGCGCGAGGCAAGGACACTGCCTCTGAGAAACAGGGGAGCCCCGATATCCAGGCGATATCGGGGCGACTGAGGACGACGCAGAGTGCATGCCAGGGCGTTTTTTGGCGGCCTCGTGCTCATCCTGTTGGAGCTTCTACGACAGGCCGTAGGCGACGAGGGCGTACCGCGGCGACCGCATCCGCGTGGAGCCGCTCCCGGCCGGCACGAGCAGCAGCTTGCCGCTGAGCGATGGGCAGCCGTTGATTCCCGCAGGTGCCCGGGCCTGCCAGAGCGTGGCGCCGGTCGCGGCGTCGAGCGCGTAGAGGTGCCCGTCGAACGTCGAGGTGAAGACAACACCCGCCGCGGCCGTCGCACAACCGAAGTCCGGCTGAGGGAACGCCCGCTTCCACTCGACCTTGCCGTCGGTTGCGTCGAGCGCCACGAACTCCCCGGTGCCGGTCACCGGATCGAGCTTCGCGATCGGCTCGTAACCGTAGGCGCTCCCGTATGTGCACAGGTCGACAACGGGCACGAACACGCTGCCCTGCGAGTACGCCATCGGGGTCTCCACCCCGCCGAGGAACCCCGGGCAGATCGGTACGCGGTGGGTGGGCAGTGGGCCGCTGTCGTTCTCGTGGCGTCCCACCGTCGTCGTCCAGACTCGCTTGTGTGTCCGTGCGTCCCAGGCGATGACGATCCCTGCCTTGCCGCCGCCGATCACGAGGTCCTTGCCGCCGCTCGAGATCAGGATCGGCGGCAGCTCGAAGTCGTAGTCACGGACATCGTGAGCGAGCACCTGATCGTGCCAGAGCAGCCGCCCGGTCTTGCCGTCGAGAACGAGCAGGGAGTCGGTGTAGAGGGCTGCACCCGCGTAGGCGCCTCCGTTCGGGTGCGCACGGGTACCACCGAGCGGATACGGGTTCGCGATGCCCCAGTAGATGCGTCCCTGAGCATCGACCGAGGGCGTGAACCAGGCGCCGCCGCCGCCCGCCTCGAGCGGGTCCCGCCAGGGCCGCTCGATCGTCGCGAACTTCCAGCGTACGGCTCCGCTGTGCGCGTCGAGCGCGTAGAGGGCACCTCGACCGCCCGGCGGGTAGCCGACTGTGCTGATGTAGACGGTGTTGTTCGCGATGAGAGGCGCGATGTCGACGTATTGCTCCGTCGGCGAGATCAGTCGCCGTTGCCAGATCAGGCGGCCGGTCGTCGCTGCGAGCGCGAACGCGGTCGTGTCGGTGGAGGCGTAGAGGCTTCCCGAGCTGTAGGAGAGCCCGTTGCGACCGTAGTTCGGCGCCCGGAAGCGATGTTCCCACCGGAGCCTCCCCGTCGAACGGTCGATCGCGTAGACGCTGCTCGTGGCGTCCTGGATATAGACGGTGTCCCCGACCACAAGGGGGGTTGAGACCACGCCGCGGATCGCCTCCGGTGAGAGGTTGGGAGCCGTGATCGTCGAGTTTCGAAAGCGGAAGCTCCAAAGGACATGCAGACCCTTCGCGTTGGCTGCGTCGATCGGGCCCGCGATCGCGCGCGTGCTGGCACGGCTCCCGTTCGGCAGCGTCCAATTGCTCGACGGTGGAGGCTCGGCACTCGCGGAGGCCGCCGCAATCACAGCCAGTACCAGCAACGTGGGCAAGTACCTGGCCAGGCTGTCATTGAAGCACGCTCGGGGAGCGGCGACCTACCCTGGGGTGCGGGCCGCGGGTGGTAGCGGGAGAACCGGAAAGGGATGTGTAAGGTATGCCTTACTTCGATCGAGTCACTGCCGGTGGCTGAGGACGAGCCCGAACCGCGCCGGACGCGCAAACTGATGACATGGATCTCCCCAGCCCGGCGCGTACGAGGCCAAAGACCGTGAGAGTGCGTCTCACCAGCCCGGTGAGAGCCGTTCCCGTGAGCCTGCTGGCGCTCGCGAGCTTCGCCGTCATCGTGGTCGCCTTCCCGACGGGCGTGACGGTGGTGCAAGCGTTTCAGGGTGGCTGGTCTGCCGCCTCGAACGTCTTCGGTGCGCCGGGCTTTGCGACTCTCCTCTACCACACGCTCGAGGTCGCAGGCGTCGCGACACCGCTCGCCGGAGTGTTTGGGTTGGGCGGAGCCTGGCTCGTCGAGCGGACGAATCTCCCCGGCCGCCGGCTCTTGGCGCTCCTGCTCGTCGCACCGCTGACGATGCCGCTCTTCGTGACGAGCTATGCCTGGGCCACCCTCACCCCGGCGCTGAACCGGTCGTTCTACGGCGCTGCCGGAATCATCGCGTTCACCTACTACCCGATCGTCTTCCTGCTCGTTGCGGTTGCCCTGCGCGGCCTCGACCCGGCGCTCGAGGAGACGGCGAGCTCGCTTGGCCTCCGCCCGTGGCGGATCTTCTTCCGCGTCGTGCTGCCCCAGCTGCGGCCGGCACTGCTCGGCGGGCTGCTCCTCGTCGGGCTCGATGCACTCGTCGAGCTCGACGCGTTCGTGGCCTTGAAGTTCCAGACGTTCTCAACGGACATCTACGACCAGTACCGCCTGGGCTTCAGCAGTTCGGGCGCCGCCGCGCTCTCGTACGTGTCGATCCTCTTCTGCATCGTCGTTCTCCTCGGCGAGGCCAAGCTTCGCGGCAACGCCAACTACACCCGGGTGAGCCTGGGTGCCCGCCGCGAGCCGATCCGCTATTCGCTCGGGAGGCTCACCTTCCCCTCGATCGCGGCAATCCTCTTCGTCGTCGGCGTGGGGCTCGGCATTCCCGTGGCGATGCTGATCAAGTGGTTCACGCAGAGCAGCCAGACCGGCCTGTCGGGGGCCTCCGGGAACCTGCAGTACCTCGGGCCGGCGACGCTCACATCCGTCGAGCTCGGAGTCGGCGCCTCGATCGTCGCTGTCCTCCTCGCGGTCCCGGTGGCGATCCTCGCCGTCCGCCATCGCGGCTGGTACGTGACCCTCCTCGAGCGAGGCTCGTATCTCTCCTACGCGCTTCCGGACCTCGTGGGAGGGATCGCGATCGCCTATGCGGCAAGCCACTGGGCCCGCTTCGCGTATGGCAGCTTCACGCTGCTCGTCCTGGCCGAGGCGATGCTCTTCTTCCCGTTCGCCGTGGTCGCGATGCGGGCGACGCTCGGCCAGATCGAGCCGGCACTCGAGGACTCCGCCCGTGCGCTCGGCGCGGGACCGCTGGCCACGCTCTGGCGGGTCACGGCGCCGCTGGCCCGTCCGGGCTACGTCGCCGCGGGCGTGCTCGTCTTCGCCTTCACGCTGGGTGACCTCTCGACGACCCAGGTCCTCCTCCCGCTCGACAAGTACACGCTGGGGACGGAGTTCGAGGCCAACAGCTCGACCGTGGCCTTCGCGGCAGCCGCTCCGTTTGCTGCGGTGCTCGTCGGGCTGGCGATCCTGTCGGCCTACGTCGTCATGAGCCGCTTCGGCACCGTCCGCCGGCCGGGGAGCTCCTGATGGGCGATCTCCGGTGTGAGGGACTTGCGAAGTCGTACGGGACGCACCTCGTCCTCTCGGACGTCGACCTCTCCGTCCCCGAGGGAACGCTCACCGCGATCCTCGGGGCGTCCGGCAGCGGCAAGACGACGCTTCTGCGCTTGATCATCGGGTTCATCGCTGCAGACCGCGGAGTCGTTGCGATCGGCGGGACCGTCGTCGCCGACGCCGAGCGCAAGGAGCACGTGCCGGCCGACAAGCGCGCGGTCGGGTACGTCGCCCAGGAAGGGGCGCTCTTCCCCCACCTGAGCGTGGCCGAGAATGTCTCGTTCGGCCTCCCGAGGGCCGAGCGGCGGGCCGGGGGCCGGGTCGCCCAGGTGCTCGACCTGGTCGGCCTCGACCGGAGCTACAGCGGCCGGCGCTCCCACGAGCTCTCGGGCGGGGAGCAGCGCCGTGTCGCGCTGGCACGCGCGCTGGCGCCGAGACCGGGCCTCGTCCTGCTCGACGAGCCGTTCTCGGGGCTCGATGCAGCGCTCCGTTCGGAGACACGCGAAGCCGTCGTCGCGGCGCTCGCCGCCGAAGGCGCCACCGCCGTGCTCGTGACGCACGACCAGGCCGAGGCGCTCTCGATGGGACGGGAGGTGGCGGTGCTGCGATCCGGGAGGCTCGCCCAGACCGCGACGCCGTCTGCCCTCTATCGCGCCCCCGCCGATCTCGACGTCGCCCGCTTCGTCGGTGAGGCAGTCGTCGTCCGAGGCGAGGTTCGGGCCGGAAAGGTCGAGTGTCTGTTCGGAACCCTCGAGGTTCGTGGGGACGCGCCGAACGGCGAGGCCGACGTGATGATCCGGCCCGAGCAGATCAACGTGGCGCCGTCCGGCGGAGGCACTGTCCGGGCAAGGGTCACCGGTCATCGGTACTACGGTCCCGACACCGTCTTGCAGCTTGCGGCCCAGGGCGATGAGGCCGCCTTCACGGCCCGCACCTTCGACGTCGCACCTCCCGCTGTCGGCGAGACGGTCGAGGTCGCCGTCTCGGGCCCGGTGGTCGTCTACCCGGCGAGTGACCGCCCTGGGCTCCAGCCGAAACAACCCACGGAAACGGAGGAGTCATCCAGATGAAGAGCAGCCGGCGCGCCACCCTCATCGCGGCGATGGCCGCACTCGCCGTGTCCCTCACAGCTTGCGGCGGCAGCGGCGGCGGCAGCGGGTCGCACTCGATCGTCCTCTACAACGGGCAACACCCGGAGCTGACGACGGCGCTGATCTCCGAGTTCGAGAAGGAGACCGGGATCACCGTGCGCGAGCGCACGAACGACACGGTCGTCCTTGCCAACCAGATCCTCGACGAGGGCAAGAACTCGCCGGCGGACGTCTACCTGTCGGAGAACTCGCCGGAGCTGATGACGCTCGAGCAGCGAGGCCTGCTCGTCAAGCTCGAGCCGTCGGTGCTGAAGCAGGTGCCGGTGCAAGACGAATCGCCGGCGGGGGACTGGGTTGGAGTCGCGCTTCGTGTCAGCAGCCTCGTGTACGACCCGGCGCTGCTTTCGAAGTCGAAGCTGCCACCGTCGATCCTCGATCTTGCGAAGCCGCAGTGGAAGGGCAAGATCGCCATCTCGCCGTCGGACTCCGATTTCCCGCCGGTCGTGGGTGCGATCATCGCCAAGGACGGGATGTCGACGGCGGCCACGTGGCTCGCGGGCATGAAACGGAACGCACAGGTCTACACGGACGAGGAGTCGGTGGTCGCGGCCGTGAATCGCGGGGCGGTGGCGGCCGGGATCATCAACCAGTACTACTGGTACCGGCTCCGCCTCGAGGTCGGGCAGAAGGGGATCCACAGCACGCTCTACTACTTTCCCGGACACGATCCGGGCTCGGTCGTGAACATCTCCGGTGCCGGCGTCCTCGCCACGAGCGGGCACAAGTCCGAGGCGGAGAGGTTCCTGGCGTTTCTCGTGAGCAGGAAGGCGCAGGAGATCATCACCCACGGGGACGACTTCGAGTATCCGGCGCGACCGGGCGTCGCCCAGAGCCCGGCTGAGCCCCCGCTCGACAGCATCAGCCACACGAGCATCTCGGTCGCCTCGCTCGGAACGGATCAGGAGGCGGCGACGCTCATCGAGAAAAGCGGCCTGGGCTAGCGACCCGGGCCGGCGCCGAGCGTCCACGGGGAGCCCCGAACCGACCCGATGTCGACGATCTCGGCCGCCGTGGGCAAGCTCGTGGGGATCTTCTCGCCGAAGCCCCCCAGCTTCGTGGTGGCGGTCCCGAGCTTCGACCCCGGCACGGAGACCTGCAGCCGAACGACATTGCCGGGCCCATCGACCCAGATGAGGACATGGACCGTTGCCGAGCCCGGGCCGTGTCCGGCTCGGAGTGCTGCAAGCTCGTCGGTGATCGCCGCACGCATCGCAGCGGCTGAGCTGCCCGAGGCAGCCGCCCGTGCGCGTGTCAGGCTGACCGTGACGTCGAAGCGGGTGTAGGGAACGTGCGCGATGACCTCGTGGACTCCGGGCGAGGTCGCGAGTGCGCCCCAGGCAAGCTCCGAGAGCGCCAGTTGCGGGCTCAACGCCTCGGCCTGGACGCTGAAGCCGGGGAAGGTCTTGTCGACGGCGTGTGGCCCCGCAAGCGCTGCTTGCAGCCACGTCTTCCCGCCGGCGAGGGCGTTGCCGCGGGCGAGCTTCGGCTCGAGCAGGAACGATCGAGCGAGAAAGACCAGGTAGTCCGTGCGCGGGGGCTGACCCTTCAGCTTGTCCAGCACGATCGCCTCGTAACCGAGACCGGTCGAGAAGACGAACTCCGCGTTGGCCACGATCGGCGCGGCACTCGCACCAAACAGGCGTGCCCCGGTGAACGTCGTCGAGGTCGTCGCCGTCTCGCCGAGCGTCCGTTTCGCCGAGTCGACAACGGTCGAGAGCGAGCTGCCTCCTCCGCCGCAACCGGAGGCCGTCGAGACAACTGCGACCCCGAGCAGAACCAGCGTCCGCCAGCGGCCGATCGATCCGATCCGTCGCGGCCCGTCCGCGCCCGGCGTCGTGCGGCAAGCTACGCCGCGCCGTGTCCCGTTGGGCCCGTGACCCGCGGAGCGGGCCGGGCTAGGCGTCTGGAGAGCTCTTAGCTCTTGGCGCAGGGTTGGGCCTTCGTGCTCTTCTGGCCCTTCTTGCAGAGCGGCTCGTCGTTGAACGAGGACGGCTTCTGCACCGGAATCGTGCCGGTGATCTGCACGCCGCCGACGACTCCGTAGTACGTCCAGTATCCGTTCGCGAAGGTCGGCTCCCGGCCCGTGGCGGTGAAGTTGACGCTCATGCTGGCGCCGACGCAGCCTTCGCAGGTTGCCGGAAGCGCCTTGCCTGTGCAGCTGATCCCGCCGGCGCCGTCAAGCTTGCATGTTCCGCCCTGGGCGCCCGTTACGGCAGTGACGGTCAGCCCGGACGGCGGCGACCAGTCGAAGCTCTTGATGAAGGCCGTCGAGTTCGTGTTCTGCACCTCGACCTGGTAGTGGTCGGTGGAGAGGATCCGCACGACCATCGCATAGGGCTCGTCCGATGCGGACAAGGTCCTCGCGCCGGCCGTTGCGCTGAGTGCCAGCGCAACGAGCATGACGGCAGCGAAAACTACGACCCCGAGCGACTTCAACGCCTGCATCGAATACTTAGGGTACCGATTGACCCGGGCTGCCGCAAACCAAAACGACTCATTGCGGGCGTCCCGAACATTCCCCAAACACAGGCCCGCGCCTCACGCTTCGGCACCACCGGAACCGAGCTCTCTGCACTCGGCCGAGACAGGTTCGGGCTCGCGGTAGCTACTCTTCCCCGCGTGCGGCGTGCCGGCCTGATTGGTCTTTCCCTCGTTGCGCTCGCGGCGCCCGCCGCGGCACGGGCGGCTTCGGTCCCGAAGGGCGAGCAACTCGAGGCGAAGGCATTTCTTGCCTCGGCGGGCGCGCCCGACCTCGCATACTTTCCCGCTCGCCTGCCGGCGCACTTCGCCTTCGAGAGCTACTCGGTCTCGGGAAGCCCCTTGAACCTCGATCTTTCCTTTCGCAACCTGCACTTCATCGCGAATCCCGACGTGATGCGCGTTCACGAGGTCAGCTTCGATGCCTCATACCTCGCCGGCGGCAGCTGCGGAGCGGGAGCCCACGGCACGGCGAAGATCGGCGGCGTGACCGTGTACGAGAGCGCGAAGAAGGTCTGGCGCTGTCTGCGCTCGGCCCGTGGCCACAACGTCAAGGTGGAAGCGAGCGGCCCGGCGCCACTGTCGAGCCTCGGCATTCTCGTCGCCTACGCGCGGCCTGGCTGACGCCGGCGAGCGCAGCACTCCCTGAACGCACTCCCTGAAGGAAGGGGGCAGCGGCACCAGTCGGGTCGATGATCGAGCGAGGAGCTCGTTCGCGGGAAGACGCGGGGAGAAGCGCCGACAGGCTGCCACCCGTCGCCGACGCGAGCCGGGTGGTGCGCTGAGAGGAAACGGGGCTGAAAGGACACAGAGGGAGGCGTCGGTCGCGACGCTATCGGCGCGACCGAGGACGACACAGGATGCGCGCCCTGTTCGTCCCGGCCACGTCGTGCCCGTGTCGTGGGAGCGCGAAGGCTCCGGGTCGGCGCGATCGCGGGCCGAAAAGACTGACGAGCATGTCCTTCCCGCGTTCTGCCGGGAAGGACATGCTCGTCGGAAAACTGCACCCTACTGCTTTCCGGCAGGAGAGCCGGAGCGCAATCGCGGCTTCTAGTTGCCGCTCTCGTTCGTCGAGCCGAGGCCACCGCCACAGAGCGCGCTGACGACGAAGTCCTCATCGGCAGGGTTGCCCTGCGCGTCTGTCGTCAGGACTGGGATGCCCTCAGGGTCGGTGTTCACCGAGCTGTACTCGCCAACCGTGGCCGATCCGCGAGCCGAGGTGAGGTTCGCGAAGCGGGCGCAGTTGCGCAGATCCTTACCTGAGAAGAAGACCATCCAGCTTCCGACGCCCACATGGACAAGCTGGGCGGGGACGCCACCAAGGGCGGTCTGCTGTACGGTCGGTCCGGGCGAGAGGCTCCCGGGCTGCCCTACTGCGTCGATGTATGCCCAGTAGACGGTCCTGGCGGGGCAGCTTCCTCCGCACGTAATGCCCTCCGTCTTGTGCTGCGCGACCTTCACGGAAGCGATTGCCGTGCCGGTGACAACGAGGCAGAACGCGAAGCACACGAGGAGATTGCGCTTCAGATGTCTGAATCGGTTTTTTGCCATCTAGCCCTTTCTTTGCTTGCGGTCTAGGGGCCGGCACGCGGCCGCCGCCTCTTCGGATCTGGGAAAGATAACAGCCCGTCACGCTGGAAACAAAGTTGGGTCACTCGCGCGAGCCATTTCTCCTGCGGTCTTGCGGCCGTTACCAAAGGCGCCGAGGCCGTTGCAGATCGCTCTTGGTCTGATCCCGTTAGGAGGCAGCTACGAAAGCTCGGGCGGACGCGAATCCTGATTTACGCGTGTGAGGGCCGAGGAGAGCCCCGGGAACCACGATCAGAAGATCGTGATGTAGCCCTTGGGCCCGAGCGGCTTGCCCTGGTAGAGCGTCTCGTAGAGGTACCGGCCCCGATACGTCCAGTGGAGCTGGATGAAGGTCGAGTGGCCGGGAGTGATCACCGGGGTGGTACGGCTGCCGATCTTGATCGCATACGGATGGCTGCCCTTGTTGAAGATGTCGTACTGGACGGAGCCGCCGCGGGGATAGGTGGGGCCGGACTGTCCCTTCGAGTACTTGTCCTTGGGGATGACGATCGCCTTGTTCGTCAGCGTCAGCTTGATCACGTAGGTCTGCCCGGGCGCCGTCGTCTTCACAGCGGACGTCGCCGGCGAGGCCGACCACACGAGGACTGAGGCAGCAAACGCCGCCACCACCAGGAGCGACCTCTTCTTGTCCATGAACGTTGGGATGTCGCGACGCATCTGCGTGTCCGCCCTTCTAGGTGACCTTGATCCGTGTGCCGGCGTGCTGGTAGTCGTTCGCGTAGCTCTGCTGTGCGTCCGGAAGCGAGAACGCGTAGAAGCCGCGCTTCTTGAACGTCAATGTGACCTGGATCGAGCCGCCCGGCTGGATGACCGGTGTCGACTGTCCGTTGACCTCGAGCTGCTGGGCCGTCCCGTCCCTGTTCTTCACCTTGAGGACGATCTTCCCGCGCTTGACTGCTGTCGGCGCCACCGTGACGATCTGGTTGGGCCAGATGACCGCCCGGATCGCATTCTGCGGCTTCGCCGCAGCCGAGCCCATCGGGGCGGTGAGCAGAACGGCTCCGAGCAGCGCCGCAAGCGCAATGCCTCCGCGCCGTATCAGCGGCCCGCCGTTTCTGATCGAGGAGTTACCGGACATACCTGTATAAGAGCATAGCGCCCTGCTGCAGGTTCATCTACCCGCCCCAGCTGGCCCCGCCCAGAGCGTCGAGGTTCGTCGTGAGACGTCGCACGCCCGTGCCGTCGGCGTTGACCGTATACACGTCGTAGGGCGCCGAGGCAGTAGCCCGCGCGACGACCGCCAGCGAGTGGTTGTTCGGCGACCAGCTGATGCTCACAGCCTGCTCGAAAGGCAGCGTGTAGCGATGCGTCGCCGCTCCCGAGTAGATGACGAGGCTCGGGCTACCGGAGGGCGGCTGGTTGAGATAGGCGAGGGTTCCGCTCCGTGAGTACGCGGGCGACTCGATGTAGCCGACCGTCACCTTCGTGGCCTTGGTGCCGTCGGGATTGGCCGTCCAGAGCGTGTCCGGTCCGGGCCGCTCGAACGGCAGGCTGACGTACGCGATGCGCCCCGGCCCCCAGGCCGGGCTCGTGCCCGCGACGTAGAGGCAGCGGGCGACGCCCCCGGTGACCGGGACGGTGTACAGCTCGTAGCTGTCGTCGAACGACCGTCCGAACACGATCTGGGTGCCGTCGGGCGACCAGCTCGGATCGGTGTCGTACATCGTCGGATTGCTCTGGTAGGGCTGCGGCGTGAGCAGATGCCGGTCGGAGCCGTTCGCGTTCATGATCCAGAGCGTCCAGGGACAGGTCTGACAGCCGGGGCGCGACGTCTGAACGTAGACGATCTTCTTGCCGTCCGGTGACAGCGCCGGCTCGATCTGCTGCTTGGCGACCGTGTCGATTCGGTGGAGCCGGCCGCTCGTGGTGAGCAGGAACAGGTTGGCGAGGGCATGGCTCTGGTCGGCGGAGACGACGACCTGCGGCACGCCGGCGGCCGCACGCGCGCTCCCAGCTCGCGCTGCACTGCCTGAGGCTGCTGCACTGCCTGAGGCGGCTGCACTGCCTGAGGCCGAAGCGCAGGCTGCGGCGAGGAGGGTTGCGCACAGAAGAGCGCATGTCCGGCTGCGTCCATGTGTCGTCTTTGCCATCAGGTACCTGCCCACGGATTCGACTACGGGAACGTTTGCGGCCATGCCAGCTGCGTGAAGTATACGGCAGCAGGCGGGGCGATTTTGTAAGCGCTTTTTGTCATCGGGGACGGGCTGGGCCGTGCTGCGCTCACGTAACGACGAAGACGCCGCCGATGCCCGAGTGGTTGTCGTCGGGGCAGGAGCCCGAGTACTCGCCCGGCTTCGTGAAGGTGAGTCGAAGGATCGCCTGGCCGCGCTTGGCACCCATCTCTCGGGTCTGATGCCCATCGATCAGGAAGTTGTGCCCCCTGATGTCGGTGTTCGTGATCTTGAAGATCACCTTCGTTCCGGCCTTCACCTTGTCAGGCACGAACGTGATGATTCCGCCGTTCTGAACCGTGACCGGGTGCCCGTGGATCGTGACATGCACGGTCACCGTCGCCTGCCGGAGGGCGGCCGGTGCCCCGGATGCGATCGGCAGCGCAACCAGTGCGACCAGCCACACGACCGAGACGAATAGGGCCCTGAAGCGCAATCCGGATGGTTGAACTCTGGTCATCGTCGCCACTCGACTGCCGTCCCGCCTCAAGCGAGAGTCCGCTTCCCAGCGTACAGATCGTGATGTGACGGTCGTGCCGCCACAAGAGTTATGGCCGCGAGAACGCCCGGGGCTACGAGCCCCACGTGACGCCGAGGGCGCCCGTGTTCTTCGTGAGCTGCTTCAGTCCCGTACCGTCCGCGCCGATCGAGAACACGTCACCCGAGGTCGCCCCGGCCGCCTGTCCGACGATCGCCAGATGGGTCCCGTCCGGCGACCAGCTCAAGCTCGTCGCCTTGGAGATCGGAAGCGGGTAGCGGTGGAAGACGCCTGCTGTGATCACGACGAGCGTCGACCGCGCCGTGGGCGGCTGGTCGAGGTAGGCGAGACTCCCGCTCTTCGACCACGCGAGCGCAACGGCGTAGGCGGAGGTGATCTTCTTCGGATTCGATCCGTCAGGGTTCATCGTCCAGAGGGCAACGGGACCAGGCGCCTGGGTCGGCGGGCTGAGATAGGCGATCCGCGTGGGTCCCCAGGCCGGGGTGACGCCCTGGATGAAGAGGTTTCGCGGCGTGCCGCCGGTCGCCGAGGCGAGGTAGAGCTCGTCGCTGATGTTCGTCTGCCGACAGAAGACGACCTGGCTTCCATCCGGCGACCAGCTCGGGCTCGTGTCGTACGAGACGGTGCCCGGAAGCGGCGCCGACAGCTGTCGTGCCCCCGACCCGTGCGCGTTGACGACCCAGATCGAGGAGGAGCATCCGTCGCACGTCGCGCTCTGGGCCTGGACGAAGGCGACTTCCTTCCCGTTCGGGGAAAGCACCGGCTGCGTCTGATGGGCCTTCGTGGAGGTCAGCTTGTGGAGGGCTCCACCGGCCGGGCTGAGCGAGAAGAGGCTGGCCGTAGGCTTTCCCTCCTCGGCAGAGACGACGAGCCGCGAGGTCGCCTGACTCGCTGCCTGCCGCGTCGCGGCGGCCGAGGCTGCGGCGCTCACGACGAGCCCGATCGCCACGACGGCGGCAAGGGCCCTTCCGTATGTCGCCCGGCTCTTAGCGGCGCCGGCTCCGGGCCGGAGGATCCGCGTAGCTTCAGCTTCTGCCTGCACGCCTGGATGATTTTCAGCCGCCAACCGAGTATCCCTTCTTCTCCATGTCGCTTGCCGCCTTCGCGATCGTGTTGAGGGCTGTGAACTCCGTGTACGCCCCGATCGGTCGGGCCCCGCCCGTCGTCAGGGCGCCGATCAGGCGGTTGAGCTGGCCCTCGAGGCGGCCGAGTCCAGCCACGAGCCGCTTGTGGTCGGCCTGAACGGCCTTCGGCGGCTCGATCGCGTTCAACGTCGAGGCGATGTGGACGACCACGTCGCGGGTCTTCTCGACGCGCGCAGCCGCTTCCTTATTTGCTGGCGTGCCGGCGCCGTCGTCAACGAGGGGGTACATGACGGACATCGACTTCGAAAGGCTGCCGCCGAGATGCTTCATCGTCTTCTCGTACGAGGCCTTGCTCACCTTGACGACGTGGGCGGGCGCAACCGGGGCAGCGGTAGCAGCGGTCGTGCTCGCTGCTCCGGTGCTCGCCGCGTGCTTGTGACCGCCACAGCCCGCGAGGATGAGCACCCCCGCCGCAGCGGCCGCTGCGGGGATCACGAGCCGACGGCGCGAAGCACGCCGTCGGCGATCCGAGCCTACCTCCGGAGCCTCCACCGTCTCTCTCGTCAACACGGTGGCTCTCGCCTTTCCGGGCGTGGTACCGCCTGGCTCCAAAGGCCCCCGCGCTCGTTGACGACGCCCGCCGGCGGCCCACCACCCCGAAGCCAAATCTCCGTCCTCAGCTAATCGTGATCTTCACGCGCTGGCCGACCGGCTTCTTGTGGTACAGCTCGAGAAGCTGGAATGGCGCGCGAAAGTAGAAGTTGATCTGGAGGTCGACGCTGGAGCCCGGTGCGATCGCTCTGTCCGCCGTGTAGTACTTCAGCGGGTGGTCGGCCGGGTTCTCGTTGGCGGTGTTGACTGCGTGCACCGCCGGCAGCAAGGTCTTGGACGATTCGTTCTTGACGCTGAACGTGATCACCGTGCCACGCGGGAAGGCCGCGATCAGGCCACCCGGCTTGACGTAGAGCGAGTCATGCTTGTCACGGACGATCGTGATCTTCGAGTTCGTCATGACGGCCTTCAGGATGTAGACCGCTGCGGGCCCCGTCGTCGCCGTCGCGCTCCCGACCATCGCGAGACAGGCAAGCGGCGCCGCCAGCGCGCACATCACCCAGAGACCCATGCGACGTGCTGCGGGCCGGTTCCGCTGCTGCGTGACGTTCATCGCCTGCAAATCCATCGCGTGCAACTCCTCTCAGCCACCTTACGGTCCTCTCGATGATACCAGCCTATCGGCGAATCGCTCGATCCGCATACAGGCTCTGGGTCTCGTGCGTGCTGCCTCTGGGCTAGCAGAGCTGTGACGTGCTGACGCCTTGAATAAGCCCGTTCTCCTTGCAAATATGGGTGCCCGTCGTCGTGGTGGCGGAGGCAGTGGTCGTGGTCGTGTCAGTAGGTGAAGTCGTCGTCGCAGGCGCGACGGGCGCGGGCGCGACGGGCGAGGGAGCCGGCTTGGGAGGCGGCGAGGAATGAGGTGGTTGGACGACGACTCCGATCCCGATCAGGCCCTTCATGCCCGCGGCTGCATCGCCGGGATCCGAGCTCAGGAACTCGTACTTCCCCGGCCGGATATCGGCGATCGTGATCTTCGTGCTCTCACCGGGCTGCAGATCCATCGACTGATAGCCGGTACAGGAGTTGCGGGCGTCGGTCTTTACCGGCGCCTCGCAGAGGACGAAGTTGTGCCCGCTTGCTCCCCGATTTTTGACCACAAACGTGATTGGGCCGGCGGGAAGGGCAGAGAAGCGGGAGAGCGCGAAGTCGAACTCGTACGGCTTGCCGGCGACCACGTCAACGACCGTGGGCCTGACTGCGGCCGCGCCTGCCACTGCCGTGGCCAACATCCATCCGGCGAGACCGACGACGGCCGCACCCGCAAGGAAGCGTCCAATCAGACTGAACTGCTCGAGCCTCGGCACCACAACAAGCTCCCTTTCAACTCGCCTGCGCACAGGGTAGCTCGCCGGAACCGCTGCGGACAACCCTCGACGGCTCAGCTTCGAGCTCGTCCGTCGCATGGAAGCGCGCTCAGTTCACGATCAGGACACCGCCCGTTCCTCGATCGTCGTCGGGACAGGACCCGACGTAGTGGCCGGGATGCTTGAAGACAACGTTCTTGAGCTGACGGATCTTTCCCGCCGGTATGAACCTCGTGAGGCGTCCGTTGATCTCGAACACGTGGGCAGTGGCCGGATCGGTGTTCTTGATCTCAAAGGTCACGGTGGTGCCGGCCTTCACCGATCTGGGTGCGAACGTGATCTTCCCGGGCGTCTCGACGTTCGGGTTCGGGAAGATGGTTGCCTGCACGACCGCCATGTGAGGAGACGCAGCCGCGTGAGACGACGCGGTCGCAAAGGCTCCGAGTGGTGACGCCGAAACCGCCACCGCTACGAGCGCGGCACCGAGAAGGGGTCGTTTCGAGAGCAACCTGGGCCGAGAGATTACCGACCCGCGACCTCGAGTCAATCCTCGAGCCGGGCCCGCCGGGAAACGACCGGGAAAAAAAGACCGGGGGCCGCCGCTTGTGTGCGGCAGCCCCCGGTCTTCAACTACTTACCCCAGGAGTGAGGCGAACGACTAACCCAACGAGTACGCGTTCAGCTGTTCGCCGTTGGCGCCGCTCGTGTAGGAGACGATGTACTCCTTGCCACCATCGGAGTAGAGCGTGAAGCGCGGGGTGCTGCTCGTATCGGCGTTCGTGAACTGCCAATCGAACGTGCCCGTCTTCGCGTCGTACGCCTGAATCGCACCGTTACCGCGAGCGATCAGGACGAGGCCGCTGGCGGTCGAGGTCACTGCGCTGCCGCACGTGTTGTTCGGCGTGTCGACATGCCAGGTGATCGTGTCAGTCGCAGGATTCAGGGCGATCAGGCGACCAACGTTGATCCCGGTCGGGGAGTACGCGGTCTTGATCGCGAGGAAGCCGGCGAAGTTGCCCTGCACCTCGTGCACGTCTTGCGGAGCATAGGCCTCCATGCCGAAGTCCGACTCGTTGGCACAGATGTACTCGAGGCCGGTCTGCGGGCTCCACGAGTTCTCGGGCCACTCGATGCCACCCGTGTACGTCGGCGCAACGACGGTGAACTGCGTGTCGCTGTACGGCGTGAACGGCTGCGTGGCAACGATGTACGGCTTGCCGTCAGGAGCGATGCCCTGCCACGCCTGCGGGTCCGGCGGCACATGCGGGACGAGCTCGTTCGGGCTGCCCGGCATCTGCGTGGACGGAATCGGCTGCGTGGGATAGGTGTGGAATGCAGCTGACTGCGGAACCGGAACCTCGTTGACCGTGATGACGGGCTTGCCGGTGGAGGCGAACAGCGGGTAGCTGTACGCGTCCTTGTCGATCTCGGTCACGATCGGCACGGTCTTACCACCCTGCGAAATGGTCTCCGCGACGGGGGTCTGCATGCTGTCGTAGTCCCAGTTGTCGTGATGCACTTCCTGGAAGTCCCAGGCGAACTTGCCGGTCTTCAGGTTGAGGGCAAGGATCGACTCAGTGGGCTTCTCCATGCCCGGGCCCTCGGCCCAACCGACGTACGGGACCGGGTTACCGACACCGAAGTAGACGAGCCCGACGCTCGGGTCGACCGTCGGCGGATCCCAGACCGCTCCACCGCCGTAGTACGCGCGGTGCACGGGCCAGGTGTTGAATCCCGGGCTGCTCGCCTTGGTCGGGATCATGTTGTAGTACCAGTCGACCTTGCCGGTCTTTGCGTCAAGCGCAAAGCCGAGGCAGGCACCGCCGACGTCGCCGCCGGTCGTGCCGTCGAACAGCATTCCGTTGTAGTACACGGGGGCTGCGTCGATGCCGCCGCCGCCGTTCGGGTCGACGACCTGGGTCGCCCACACCTGCTGCCCGGTGGTGGCGTTGAGGGCATAGATGGTCCCGAGCACACCGGTGTACACCATGCCGTCACCGATCGAGATCGAGCGGTAGTCCGCACCCGCGACAACCGCGTTCAGCGGGACGAGCGGATCGAACGACCAGAGGATCTTGCCCGACGCTCCGTCGACCGCAAAGATGCGCCCGTACTTGTCCTGCTGATAGAGGATCCCGCCGTAGCTGACCGGGTTCGCGTTGCCTTGCGCGGCGTAATCCGCCGCCGTCGGCTTCGGGAAGGTCTGCGACCATGCGAGCTTCAAGCCGCTGCCGTTGGTCCCGTTGATCTGGGTCAGCGAGCTGTAGCGCCACGAATCGACGTTCCCGTTCTCGGAGATCCAGTCAGCGCCGGAGGCGGCTGTCGACTGGGCCTGCGTGAATGCAGGGATCGCAACTGACGCTCGCGTGCGGCTACCAGATGCAGTAACCGCGGTCAGTAGAAAGAGCGAGACAACCGCCCCGAAAGCCAAGAATCGGCCGAACTTTCCCATTAACGCCTCCTCCTAGGGTGAACGATGCACACGCACCTCCGGTTCGACGCAGCCACGCACGGCGCCGCGTCGCGCCGGATCTTGACTATAACCAACCTCGCTATTTGAAGCAAGATAACCGGACGTTGAAGGATGCAACATAGCCGGTTCGAGCGGGGGAGCGAGGCTGACGGGCACCACCACGCGGGCACGGAGCGCCACGAGGGGTGAGTTGCAGCAGCGGAAGCCGGCACGACGACCGCTCGCCTCAGGGGCCCTCCGGGCCAGGCCGCCCAGACGAGACGAAGCCTTCCGGGCAACAAAAAAGGCGGCGGGCCCCAGGGCCCGCCGCCTTCTCTTTCTCGAACAGTCTGTTTCGTTCGATCGCGATCCGCCGGCCTGGCCGGCTGTTCGCGGCGGCCTAGAGGCAGCCGTCGTTGTCGTCGTCTCCACCGTTGTCGTCACCGTCGCGGTCGCCCGGCGACCCGGTGTTCTGGTCGTTCTGCTGGACGGTCTCGCCACCGGGACACGCGCTGCCGCCGGCGGTCGTCGTTGTGGTGGGCGGCGGGGTGGTCGTCGTGGTCGTGGTCGGCGTGGTGGTTGCCGTGGTCGTAGTCGTCGCGGTGGTCGTGGTCGTGGCCACCTTCGGCGGCGCCTTCACGACCACGCCGACACCCAGCAATCCCTTCATCCCGGCGGCAGCGTGGCCCGGGACGCTGCAGAGGAACTCGTACTCACCCTTCTTCGTCAAGGTGACCGTAAGCGTCGCCTTGTCACCCGGGTGGAGAAGCTTCGTCGCCTTGCCGACGCAGGAGTTCTTGGCGTCGTTCTTGACCGGGGTCAGGCAGATCTTGAAGTCGTGGAAGCCGAGCCCGCCGTCCGTCACGTTGAAGGTGAACGTGCCTGCAGGCAGATTCGAGAACTTGGAGAGCTTGAATCCGAGCTCGGAAGGCTTCCCGGCGGTGACAGTGATCGTCGTCGCCTTGACAGTGGCGACATGTCCCGTCTTGGCCTTGGCCGCCATACCGGAACCTGTGATCAAGAGCCCGGTGAGAACGGCGAGGCACACGGACACCAGGAGAGCGCGAGATCGTTTGCGAAGCATTGTGAAGAACCAGCTCCTTTCGCGGAAGTAGGCATCGCCGAGCGGGAACTTCATTCCTCAGGCCCTGGCGTTCCTCAAGTATACCGGGCACCACCCGAGCTACATCGCGGTAATGCGTAAGGCTCCTGCAAGGCTTGCGTAAAACCTTCGCCGACCCGGGCGGGCCCTATCGCGCCTGTCGCGCCGAGATGGGAGGGCGCCCCCGGAGCGGCCGAGACGGGTCCACACTCGTCGAAACGCGGCGCCCCCGAGCGGCCACAAGCGCGCGCGTCGCGATCCCGATCACGCGCCCGAGAATGGCGAGCGGGAGCAGCGTCAGGAGCACGACGTAGGGCGCGAGGGTCCGCGTCCGCTCAGTCCGCCCCTGGGCGACGTCGGGCCCGAACCGAGGTCGGTCTTTTCTGCCGCGATCGCGCCGCCGATGGCATGCTCGCCGAAGGCAGTGCCTCCGGCCGCCGAGGCCAGCGAGGCAAGCGCCTCGCCGCTGCTCGGAATCTCGTGATAGCCGTGCTCGGGGACTTTCCCGTCATAGACGTCCTCCCCGGCCGCCCAGACGTGCACGAGCACCAGTCGAGTCCCGGGCCCGTCGCGAGCGCGTGTGCGACCTGGCGGGCGTCGAACGGCCGGCTCTCGCCGTCGGTGAGCACGACGACGAGCCGATGCTTCGCGGAGGCGGGGAAGTAGTTCTGGGTTCCGAGCGACGCCGAGCGCGCCGAGCGTCGTGGCGATGACGTTCTGGTTCTCGGGCGGAGGCTGCTCGATCGACGACCGCATGCTCGACCGTCTGGTCGAAGACCTCGGGGTCGGCGTTCGGGAGCAGATCGGGGAGCACACGGTCGGTGAGGGTCGCGACTCCCGAGGGGATCGTCCGGGATCGCCGCTCGGAGCGCGATCGGCGTCATGCTTGGCCCGCGCGAGCCGCGTTGGCCGCTGCGGGCCCCTTCGAGGCCTGCATCGAGCGGGAGACATCGATCACGAACATGGCCTGGGCGTCGGTCCGGACCCGGGCCGCTGGTCGTCGAGCGGAGCGCCGGCTGGGCGGCCGCGAGCCCGAGCAGCGCCGGGACGCAAGCGAGCGCCGCCACGCGGGAGAGCCGACGCGGCAGGCGGAGGCGCGGCGAGACCGAGCACGCCTGCGGGCCCGCCGGAGCCGCGCGGGCCGCAAGCGCGACTCCGAGCGAGCGGGACGACTGCCGCGAGCGCGACGAGCCCGCCCGCGGGCGTGAGAAACACGAGCGAGGCCAGAAGGCCGGCTCCAGGCGGCATCAATACCCTGCCCGGCTGGCCGCCGCCGGCGCCCTTGTGACCCTTCGCGGGCCCCGCCGAGGAGCCGTTCGAGCCCGGCCGCACGCCGCGTGGCGAGCAGATCGCGAAGCAGCAGCTCGAGGTTGAACTTCGCGTCCTCGTTGCCCGGGTCGAGCTGAACCGCGGACTGGAAGTCGGCCACGCTCCGATCGACCGGCGCGGGGGCGGTCGGCGCCACGCTGCTTCGTGTCGAGGAACGCCAGGATGCCGAGGAGGTTCTCGGCCTCGGAGTCGCGCCGCGCGATCCGGGCCCTGGCGCGAGCTTCGTCAGCACCTCCTCGAGCGCTCCCGCGGGTCTGTGACTCCGAGTAGCCGTTGTCGACGCCGTTCCCGGCCTGCGACGACCGGACGAACTGCTGCGCCGCCCGCCGGAACGCCAGCTGGCCGGAGAGCCCGAGGATCCGAAGCGCCGGGATCGAACGGAAGCACGCGTCGAGGCGCTCCAGCTCGCCGCCGCCGGCTCCTGCGCGAATCCGCGTCGCCCGACGCAACGCGTGCGTTGCCAGCTCCGCAGGTCGGCGGCGAGCAGCGCAGCGCACGACCGCCGCGACAGCAGCACGACCAAGCGGCCGCCAGCCCATCCGCACCCTCACGAGGCCACCTCGCGGTGCTCGCCCCAGGTGAGCCGGGCGGCGCGCAGCTCGCTCGCCGCGAGCAGGAGCGCGACACGCGACGGCGAGCACGACGAGCGTCGTCGGGAAGCTCGTGCGGGGCGCGAGCGACGGCCGCGTTGCTCGAGCTCGGCGAGCCCGGCCGGGATGATCGAGGCGGCCGTGCCGATCAGGCCCTTGAAGCGCGCGAGGTCGCTCGGGTCGGCGTTCAGCGAGATGACGCGAAGCTGGATCTTCTCGACCTGGTACTCGTTGAGCACCGTGTTCAGCCGCTGAAGGTCGTTCGGGTCGTCGGCGAGGTCGCTGATCAGCACGACGGCGGGATGGCGGACGTGGCCGGCGAGCTCGATCGAGCGGGCGAGGTCGAGGCCCTCCGAGATCTCGGTGCCGCTCGTGAAGTCGTCGCTCCAGGGGTTGACCGGGAACGTCGGCTGCTCGCCCGGCACGGCGTGTCTGCGGCACCGCGAAGTAGCGGATGATCGGCTCGAGCGCCGAGGCCGGGCGTGCCCGGGCGGAAGCGCCTCGTAGGCGACGTTCGAGAAGACGACGAGCCCGTAGCGGCCACCGCGGGCGACGAGCTCCTGGAGCGACTCGTGGATCCGCGAGTAGGTGTCCGAGGTGATGCTCGCGGAGAGGTCGAGGACGACGACCCCGCCCGCCTTCGCCGGCAGGAACGGCTGCGCGGTCGGCGCGCGGATGCCGGGCGCTCGCCGCCGCCGCGAGGACGAGGGCGACGAGCAGCGCAAGCAGAGCACCACGCGGACGAACCGCGTCCGCGCGGCGAGCCGCCGAGCGCCGCGACGCCCTGATAGGGGATCGCGCTCATGCGGCCTCCGTTGCCGGCGGCTACGCGCCTCGACCTCGTCGGCGAGCTCGAGCGCCCGCTCGGGCGAGGGGGCAGGCTCCGCCCAGGCGACGTCGCCCGCGGAGTCGGCGAGCGACGGGCGGCCCTCGCGCGCGAGCGCCTCGGCGAGCAGCTCGAGCGCCTTGCGCCGGTCGGCGGGATCCGCGCCGCCCGGCCGCCTGCCGCACGCAGGCGAGGGCGGACCGAGCCGGCCTCAGCCGCGCTCGGGCGCCTGACGGCGCCGGCGCGCGAGCAGCGCGCGAGCTCGCGCGCCGAGCAGCCGACAGCGCCGGCGCCCGAGCAGCGCCGGCGGCGACGGTCAACCCGTCGGCGAGCGCGTCGGGGATCGATCGCCGTAGCACGACGGCGGGAGCGGCGAGTCGCGCATGCTGAACGGCGGCGTGGAGGCCCGCAGGTCGGTGCGTCTGCAGCCGGGAGGCGACGACGACGCGGCGGCCAGGCTGCGGTCAGCTTCGAGCGCTTGCCGCCGGAGCCCGCGCTGCACCGTGACCGACCGGCGGAAGCTGCACGAGTCGACCGGCCCCGACCTCGGCAGGCAGCCGTCGGTGTCGCACTGGATCGAGTAGGCGTAGACGACCTGTCGTCGAGCGGCCCGGCGTGCGTGCTCGACGCGCCGGCGGGCGCCGGTGCGACGTACGGGCGCGAAGCTCGGGCTGACACGCTGAGCGCCGAGGCGTCGACCGCTTCGGGTCGAGGTCGACGGTGACCCGCGCGACGACCGGATCGCCGAAGAAGCGTCGACGCAGGCGTCAGCGACGTCGAGACCGAGAGCGGAGCGCCCGGCGCCGCCCTGCGGGGCTCGACCGCTCCACCAGCCGAGGCCCGTCCCGACCAGGAGCGACGACCGCCGCGACCGCTGCCGGAGCCGCAGCCGACGCCGAGCGAGCGCGCCTGCTCACCGCGTCGCTCCTGAGCTCGCGCCGCCGGGCCGCCCACTCGATGAAGTGTGGTCGATCGGCAGAGTCGTCGCTCGTCTCGACCGATGACCGGATCGAGCCCGAGCGAGACGAAGCCGGCGAGCAGCCGCTCGCGGCGCTGCTCGTTCTCGGCGCCGCCGCGCCTGTCGCCTCCCGCCGTGAGAGCCGCACCTCGAGCACCTCGTCGCCGGTGTCCGGGCTCGGCCAGCGGCAGCGATGACCGAGTCGACGAGCGGGAAGCTCTGCTCCCAGGTCGGGTCCTGGACGACCACCGGGACGACCTCCCAGCGTCGCGCCGCGGCCGTCAGCCAGGCCGAGGTCGGAACCTCGCTCGCCGAGGAAGTCGGAGACACGAAGACGAACGTGCCCGACGAGAGCTCGCTCCGGAACCGGGCGAGGAACTCGAGGCCGCGCGTCGAGGCCGTCGGCGGGCGCGTCGTAGGCGCTCCGCTCGTCGAGCCGCGTCATCGATCCGCGCGAGCGCCGACCGGCCGGTCGGCGCGAGCCAGTACGGCTCGCCGCCGCGGCCGTCCGAGCCGGCGTAGTCGAGGTAGGCGACGGCCGCGTTGCGGGCCTCGCGCGCTCGCCGACGATCAACTCGATCGACCGAGCGGACGGCGGCACGGCTTCGAGAGCCATGGGAACGGCGCGACTCGTACAGGCCCATCGACGGGCGGCGGTCGCAGAGGATGACGACCCGCGGCGCCTCCTCGGCGTAGCGCTCGCGGACGACGAACTCGTCCCGGGCGCGAGCGGTCGAGAGCCTGGCGCTGGCCCGCCAGTCGATCGTCGAGATCGGGTCGCCGCGGCACGTAAGCGCGCGACCCGGCGACGTCGGAGCCGTGGCCCGCGGCGCAGGCTGGGGGCGCCGCCGAGCGGCAAGCCCGGTCACGCGGTACTTCGGGACGAGCGGGAAGACGCGTGCGGCGGGACCGCACGGCACGGCTACGAGGCCGGCGCGCGCGCTGCCCAGCTCGCCGTCCGCCGTCGGTCCCGACCGGATCCCAGTCGGGTCGGGGCGGCGGTGCGAGCTCGAGGCACCGCTCCTGGATCCGCCCGAACAGCTCATCGCGCCGTCCGGTTCCCGCGCCTCGGCGAGGTAGCATCGGCGTCAGCATGAGCCGGTGCCCGAGCACGGGAACGAACAGCACCTCGACGTCGTCGGGCTTCACGTAGACGCGGCCGTGGAGGAGCGCCCAGGCGCGGGCGACCCTGACCAGCGCGAGCGACCCGCGGACGGAGGCTCCGACCTCGATCTCCTCGAGCGTCGCGGGTCGACCCGAACGAGCCGGACGATCCAGCTGTCGAGGAGCTCGTCGACGTAGACGTCCTCGCAGGCGCGGCGGAGCTCCCCGATCTCCGCGAGCGACACGACCGGTGCGAGCCGGTCGAGCGGATGCCCGTGACGCTGCTCGCGCACGATCTGCAGCTCCTCCTCCTCGCCCCGGGTAGCCGAGGCTCGAGCGGAGCGCGAACCGGTCGAGCTGTGCCTCGGGGAGCGGGAACGTCCCCTCGTACTCGATCGGGTTCTCCGTCGCCATCAGGAAGAACGGCTCGGGCAGCGCGCGCGTGATCGCCGTCGACCGTGACCTGCCGCTCGGCCATCGCCTCGAGCAGCGCCGACTGCGTCTTCGGCATCGCGCGGTTGATCTCGTCGACGAGCAGGACGTTCGCGAACACCGGGCCCGGCTGGAACTCGAACTGTCGCGCGCTCCTGGTTGAAGATCGTGAGCCCGGTGACGTCGGTCGGCTGGAGGTCGGGCGTGCACTGGATCCGCGAGGGAACGGCCCCGTCGACGCTGCCGGCGATCGCGCGGGCGAGGACGGTCTTCGCGGTGCCGGGCACATCCTCGAAGAGCACGTGGCCGCCGCTGATCAGCCCGGCGAGCACCAGCCTGATCTCCTCGCGTCTTGCCGTGGACGACCGTCTCGATGTTCGCAACCAGCCGCCGTGCGATCTCGCTGCACGGCGCCCGCTTGCGGCTTCTCGTTGCTCGCGTCGTCGTCAAGGCGTGCTGTCAGTCATCGTCGCGACTCGCGAAGCGGCCAGCTCGCACAGGCCGTCGCCGGACCAGCCATCTAGACGAGCCCCGCGCCGCCTGACCGCCGACGCGTCGAGTCGTCGGGAGCGCTCAGCCGGCGAGCTTGACGCGTCGCGAGGCCCTGGGGCGCGTCGGCCGGCAGCGACTTCGGATAGATCGTCAGGTCGACGGGCCCGCCCGGCTTCGTCGTCTGGGTCGAGAAGAACTGCCGCTCGGCCTCCCAGAAGCTCACGGTCTGGCCCTTGGCGGAGCTCGGGAGCACGAGCCGGAAGTTGCCCGCCGGCGTCCGGCCAGGTGGCGCTGATCGGCTTGATCACGCCGCCCTTGCCCGCCGACGACGCCCACGACGAGGCCCTGGTAGATCGCGCCGGGGATCGGCTGCGGGTTGAGCGTCGTCTTGACGAGCGCGCCGCCCGGAGTGGCCGGGCAGCTGCACGTCGAGCTCGGCGCTCTTCAGCTTCGCGAAGGTGATCTGATCGGCTGCCGGCTCGGCGTACGAGGTGCTGCCGACCGCGATCCCGACCTCCATCGGCACCGGGTCGTCGCCCTCCTGGTCGGCCGCGACGAGGAACGAGGCGTAGGCGCCGTTCGCCGCCGTCGGCCGTGACTGCGTCCAGTACTGCCGGTCGTTCGTCCGCGTGGTCACGATCGCGCCCGGCGACGGGATTGCCGTTCGCGTCGGTGATCGTCCCCTTGAGCTCGTAGCTGTAGAGCAGCACCGTCGGCGGTGCCGTCGTCGTGCTGTCGCCGTACGAGAGCCTGCCGGTGACGCACGACGTCGCCGTTGGCCTGCGACGTGCGAATGGACGCTGGCTGACCTGGTAGCCGACGCTGATCCCGGCGTCCGGCCGAGCAGCTCGGTCGCTGCTGCGCCGAGCGTGAGCGGCTTGCCGCCGATCGTCGCGTGGCGCGACGTCGGTGACCGTCGCGACGTGCCGGCCGGGGGTCGTGATGTCGACCGGGTACTGGAACGCGCCGCTCGAGTCGGTCGGCGCTGCAGCCCAGCCGCCGATCGTGACGACCGCTCCCGGCGACCGGCTGCGCCGCTCGAGCATCACGTGGCCGGTGACCGTCGAGGTGTTCGACGTGTTCGCGTTCCACGTCTGGACGAAGAGGCCCGGCCGGAGTCGTGACGTGGGCGGCCGAGGCTGCCGGCGAGCCGTCGGCGCTGTTCGGCGTGCGCGCAGGCGGCCTGGGCGAGGCGCTCGCCGCGCGCGGCCGGCTTGCCTGATTCGCCGCCGGCGATCGTCGGGCGGCGTCGACTGCGCTCGTGCTGCCGCCGAGATCGAACACCTGGACCTGCGAGGCGACGGTGCCGCCGGAGGACGAGGTCGGGGTGCCGCCGACGCCGATCGCGATGTACTCGGTGCCGTTGACCGAGTAGATCGAGGGCCCGTCGGCGATCTGGAGAGCCCGTCTGGAACGTCCAGAGCACCTGGCCGGTCTTCGACGTCGAAGGCGCGTAGGTTGCCGTCGCCGCCGCCGACGAAGCCGAGGCCGGACGCCGTCGTCGTCGGGCCGCCGCGCTCCGGCTGCGGCGTGTCGAACTTCCAGACCCGCTTGCCGGTCGCGACGTCGATCGCGCTGACCGAGCCGTAGTCCTTCCAGCCCGATCTGGAGGTACTGGCCGTAGTCGCCGTTTGCGAGCCCGAGGAACACGTCGCCGGCGAGCAGCGCCTGGCGCTCCTCCTCGGCCGAGGTCTGCTGGACGAGCACGGACGCCGTCTCCGAGGCGGCGTTGTAGACGTAGCCGGTCTGCGGGTCGAACGACGGCGGGCGAGTAGTTGAGGCCGCCGAGCGACGAGGGATAGATGACGACGGGCTGACCCGGCTTGAGGTTCGGGTGCTCGACGTTGTCGATCACCTTCACGCGCTGGTAGATCGGCGCGCCGGTCGCGGCGTTGTAGGCGAACCAGACGCCCTCCATCGTCGCGACCGAGACGATGCGCGTCGGCTTGCCGCCGATCTTCGCCGTGTAGACCATCGGCGGCTGCGAGGTGTCGTACGACCACTGGTTCGCCGAAAGCTGCTGCTGCCACCACTTCATCTGCCCGGTGACCAGGTTGATCGCGATGATCGAGTCCGCGCGCGGGTCGGGCCCGGGCCGCAGCGACGGGTAGTACGGAGGCGTCGCGGCGCCGGTGCCGATGTAGAGGGTGTTCGTGGTCGGGTCGACCGTCGTCGGTGTCCAGACGACGCCACCGCCGACGATGCGGGCGGCAGTGCGCCACTCGGTGTCGTTCGGCGGGATCGTCCAGAACGGGCCGGGCCACGCCGGCGCGAGCGTCGGGCGTCTTGTAGGCCATCACGAAGCCCCGGGCGCCGTACTCCGAACCGGCAGCGCCGACGATCAGGCGGTTGTCGGCGCAGATCGGGGCGCTCGTCTCGGAGTAGCCGTAGTTGGCCTGCGCGCCCGGGACCGCATTCGAGATCGGAACGCGCGCGAGCTGCGCGCCGGTCGCCGGGTCGAGCGCCACGATCGTCATGTCGAGCGTGAGCAGGAAGACCGTGTTGTTGCAGTAGGCGACGCCGCGGTTGGCGACGATGCCGAAGTTCTTGAAGGTGGCGACGTTGTTCGGCGCGTAGTGCCAGAGCAGGCTTCCGTTGCGTCGCGTTGACGGCGAAGACCTGATCGTCGCCCGAGGTGACGTACATGACGCCGTTGACGACGATCGGGTAGGTCTGCTGGCCCTTCTTGATCCCGGGAACGAACTTGTTCAGGTCGACCGTGAACGCGCGGCCGAGCTGGCCGACGTTCGACGGGGTGGATCTGCGTCAGCGGCGAGTAGCGGTTCTGGTCGACCGTGTTGCCGAAGCTCAGCCAGTTGACGTCACCCGTATCCGCCCGCCGGGCCGACGCACCGCCCGCCGAAAGCAGCAGCGCGAACGCCGCGCCGAGCAAAACCGCCCACGTGGAAGCCCCCGTCCGACCCCTCATCGCAGCAACTTTACCGTCGGGCAGTCGAGCAAACGAAATCAAGGGGAACCGACACCGGAGCAGTTCGCCCGCCCGAAGCGGCTCTACCACTCGTCGTTAGGGCTCGATCGTGACGAGCGTGCCGATCGGCGTGTACGGCCAGATCTTGGCCGCGGTCGCGATCGGGGCCTCGACGCAGCCGACGCTCTGCGGGAAGCCGTAGGTCGGCCCGGTCGAAGCCGTGGATCGCCTCGCCGCCGAAGAAGTAGCTGATCCAGCGAATGCCGTGATCGACGTACTTCGAGCCGTCGGGATTCGTACCGCGCATCGTCCCGACCGGGATGTGCTCGAAGACGGCATGCGTCCCGAAGGGGGTCGGTGCTCGCGGGCACCCCCGTGTTGATGCGAGCCTGGAGCACGATCGAGCCGTTGTTCCAGAGGAGCAGGTTCTGGGGGACGGTGCGATGGACGAGCACGTAGCTGTAGGAGTGCGCGGGCGGCGTCGCCCGAGAGCACGGCGGAGATCAGGGCGTGCCAGACGGCAGGCCCGGGAATCCCGTCGACCACGAGGCCCTGGTCGTGCTCGAAGGCCATCACGGCGCCCTGCGTCATCCGCGTCCATGCGCCCGGCTTCCAGAGCGCCTTCAGCTCGGCAGGGGTGTTGCCGTAGCGCCACGTGAACGTGCCGGGCGGCGGGTTGAACGCCGCCTTCGCCTGGCCGGCGGCCGTCTCGAGCCGGTCGCCGGCGAGCCGGATGCCAGGCGAGCGGCAGGTAGCCGAGATCGCTCAGGAGCTGCTGGAGCCGCAGCGTCGAGCCGACCGGGATCTTCCAGACGAGGTTCGTGAGGGTCTGGGTTGCGACCCTTCGCGATCACGTCGGTCGGCGCGGGCAGGCCGACGGTCAGGCTCTTCCCGAGCGCGTAGCCGCCCGCCGCTCGGCGTAAACGTGAGCGTGTTTGTCGCGGTCTGCGACCAGGTGCCGGGGGTAGCCGGGCTCGAGGGTCGGGCGCGTCAGGCCGAGCACGCTCGAGACCGGCTCCGAGAAGGTGAGCTGCGAGCTTCGTCGTCGGCTGGATCGTCGTTCCCGGCGCCGGCTTGACGAGGGCCTCGAGCCTCGTTCCCGCCGGGAACCAGCTCACGCTGACCGGCGGAGAGAGCGCTTCCCACGAACGGGCTGCCGTCGCCACCTTCGCCACGCCAAAGCGGTTGGAGCCGGCGGCATGTAGGCCGGTCTGGACGACGTCACGCGGCTTCTGGAACGTGATGCGCTGGGTGCCGAACCCGGGCAGCGTGAGCACGGCGACTCCGACCGGCGCGTCGAACTGGAGCGCGACCGCCGCGCCGGGTGCGAGGTGCAGGAGGGTGCTCCGAAGGTGCGCTCGCGGGGTTGTCAAGGACAGCGAGACGTGCTTCGTCGCGCCTACGAGCCAGCCGATCCAGCCGGCACGGCGCACGGTCACGCGAACCTCCAGGTGCAGGCCGGGCGCGAGCTTGCCGCGCGGCGTCACCTGCCCCGCCTGCAGGCGCACGGGGACCCGGCGACCCCGATCGTCGACGACTCCGACCGATTCGACGCGCTCTCCGACCGGGGCGAGCTTCATGTGAACGAGCGCCTGGGGATCGACCTCGATCGCGGCGGCCGGCCACCAGAGGGCGACAGCGACCACACCGGCGATACCGGCCACGAGGAGCAGCCCGAGCACGCTCAGGACGAGAGGCGCGCGCGACCGCTTCCGCGGCCGGCGCCGAGCCCCCTGGTACCTGTACGAGCCGGCGGAAGCGCTGTTGGACTGGCTCCTGCGCGTTGACACGTTCGCCTCAAGGGTGCCAGCAGGGGGCACCGGAGCGCCAGCCCCCGGCAGGAGCTCAGGCTCGTCCGTCCGTCGCCGTCCCGAGAATCGCCGCGTGGCAGCCTCGTACACTGCAGCGATCGTGTCCTCGACAGCCTCGAACGAAAGCGCCCCGGCGCCGGCCGAACGAGACCGGGACGAGCTGCCGCTCCCCGGTGTCCTGCCGGCACAGGCCCTCCGCGACGCCGTCGCCCGCGACTGGATCCGCTCCGACGAGTTCCGGATTCCGCCTGCGAGCATTCAGCCTGCCAGCCTCGATCTGCGGCTTGGCGAGTACGCGTGGGCGCTTCGCTGCAGCTTCCTGCCGGATGCCGAGTCGACGGTCGAGGAGAAGATGGCCGACATCGCCTTCCAGAAGATCGACCTTCGAGACGGCGCGGCGCTCGAACGCGACCGGCCCTATCTGGTGCCGCTGATCGAGGAGCTCGCGCTGCCGCCGGGCATCCGGGCGAAGGCGAACCCGAAGAGCTCGACCGGCCGGCTCGATGTGTTCACCCGCGTGATCACCGACCGGACCCCGTCGTTCGACGAGATCCCGTTCGGCTACCGCGGCAAGCTCTACCTCGAGATCGTGCCGCGGTCCTTCGCGATCCACGTCCGGAAGGGCCTGGCGCTGAACCAGCTGCGACTGTTCACGGGAGACGCGCGGCTCCGAGACGCCGAGATCCGAAGCGTGCACGAGGAGTTCCCGCTCCTCTATCACGACACTCATGCGTTGCGGTCGGCCGACCTCATCGTGTCCGATGGGCTCTTCCTCTCGGTCGACCTGAGCGGCCCGAGCGACCGGATCGTCGGCTACCGCGCCAAGAAGAACAGCCTCCCGATCGACCTCGGCCGCGTGCAGGGGTACGGCTGGCGTGACTTCTGGGAGCCCGTGTACCCGGAAGCCGGGTCGCGGATCGTCCTCGAGCCCGAGATCTTCTACCTTCTGCTCTCGGCCGAAGGCGCGTGCATCCCACCGGCCTACGCGGCGGAGATGACGGCCTACGACCCCACCGCGGGCGAGCTGCGAACGCACTACGCCGGCTTCTTCGACCCGGGATTCGGCTTCGACCCGCGCGGGCGGCGGCACGGCACCCGGGCAGCGCTCGAGGTGCGCGCCCGCGACGTGTCGTTCATGGTCGAGCACCGCCAGCCGATCTGCAAGCTCGCGTTCGAGCGGATGCTCGCGGTGCCCGACGTGCTCTACGGCGAAGACCTCGGATCGAACTACCAGGGTCAGGAGACCATGCTGAGCAAGCACTTCGTCGAGCAGACCGCCGGCATCGCCCAGATGCGGCTCCGCGAGCCCCAGGGCACCGGGCCCGCCGAGGGCACCGGCGAGGGCTAGTCCCGCTCAGACCCGGCGAACGTGGTCGCGGTGGCCGCGGCCGCCGGAGCGTCTGTGGCCGGGGAGAATCTCTCCGAATCGCCCGGTGTCTCCGGACCCGGTGTCTCTGGGCTCTGTATCAATGGGACGTGCGTTGTCGAACCCTCGATCGCAACCCCGTGCTCGAGAGCCGGGGATGCATCGACCGCCGGCGATCCGTCCGAGCGCGCCTCGGCGTGGACCCGGCAGAACGCCTCGACGACGCTCGGGTCGAACTGCGTTCCGGCGCAGCGGCGAAGCTCCTCGACCGCGGCCTCCGGCGACATCGCGGGGCGGTAGGGCCGGTCGGAGGTCATGGCCGTGTAGGCGTCGCAGACGGCGATGATCCGGGCACCAAGCGGAATCTCCGTGTGGGCGAGCCCGTCGACGTAGCCGCTCCCGTCCCAGTGCTCGTGCGTCGCCCGGACGATCTTCCCGATCTCGCCCATCGCGGGGGCTCCCGCGAGGATCCGCTGGCCCACCACGGTGTGCCGGCGAACGATGCTCCACTCGCCCTCGGTCAGCATCCCCGGCTTGCGGAGCACCGAGTCGGGAATGGCGAGGTTGCCGATGTTGTGGAGCTCCGCAGTGAGCCGCAGCTCGTCCAGCTCGCCGGCGTCCATGCCGAAGCCGGCCCCGATGCGGCGGGCAAGCTCGGAGACGCTGTCCATGTGCTCGCGCAGAGCCGGGTCGCGCCGGTTCAGTGCGTCGAGCAGCAGCGTATGGACGCCGTCACTTCCGCTGTAGAGGTGGTGCTTCTGGATATAGAGGCGCTCGTCGGCGAGCCGCAGGGCCGCCGCCGGATCCGCCGTCTCGTCGGGCACGACGACGGCGCCGTATCCGGTCCCGACCTCGAACGCCTCTCCCGTCTCGCTCAGGGCCTCGACTCCGAGATCGACGAGCGACTCGAGCGTGTCCCAGCCGCCGGGAGCGAGCACGCAGAACTCGTCGCCGCCGAGTCGGAACGCCCGTCCGCGCGTTGCGACGGCGTGATCGAGCTTCGTTGCGAGCCGCGCCAGTAGCGCATCACCTGCGGGATGCCCGAAGGTGTCGTTGTAGCGTTTGAATCCGTTCAGGTCGAAGATCGCAAGGATCATCGAGCCCGGGCGCTCCTCGGCGAGCTCGTGCTGGAGCGTCAGCGTCAGGTCGCGGCGGTTGCCGAGGCCCGTCAGGTAGTCGGTCAGCGACTGAGCCCGGGCCGTCTTGAGCAGACGGGTGTTGTCCAGGAAGCTCAGAGCCGTGCGCACGAACACGGTCACGATCGCGAGCACAGCGAGCACGTCGGCGACGATGTTGTGGTGTGAGAAGCGCCCCGCGATCAACACGCTCAGCGCGAGCGATCCACACGCGAGCGGGGTTGCGGCGAAGAAGCGCCCCTCCAGGCGGATCATGCGGCTCTTCCGGACCGGCTGCCAGGCAGCGACCGCCAGCAGCAGCATCGCAGCCGGCCGCAGCGCGTCGAGGAGCGTCCCTTCCGGATAGGCCCCAGTCGTGTGGAGGTAGAGGTACGCGCTGTCGGCCAACGTGATGCCGGCGAACGCCGTGCCGGCAGTGACCCAGGCCCGGAACGACCGCCGGCCCGAAAGGACGAACGCCATGATCACGACGGCGAGGAGGACGAGGTCGGCCGCGGGATAGGCGAGGTCGACCACCAGCGTTGCCTGGCTCCCGGGCGTCTGCAGAACGCCACCGAGCAGGATCGCCGCGCCGAGCGATGCGGTGGTGAGGCCCGCGATCGCCCCGTCCAGCCAGAGCGCCCGATCGAACGTCGCGACGCGCGAGCGGATCAGCAGCGCGAGTGCCAGATAGCAGGCGGGATAGAACGCGAGATGGAAGGCATCGCCGACCGAGACGCCGGGCGGGTTACCGCCGTAGACGGCGTCGAAGCAGATGTCGCCGATCGCAAACAAGAGCATCCCGAGCCCGAGCACACCCCAGGCAGCGCGTTCGCCCCGGCCGGAGCCGGCGCGGAGCAGGCAGCCCGCCGCGGCGAGCACCTCGAGCGTGTCGTAGACCCAGGTGTCGGCAAAGCTGTGGAGGCCCCGCCCACCGAGGCCGAACGCCAGCTGCAGGACGAGGAAGCCGAACCCCGAGGCGGCGACGACGCGGCCGAAGCGCATCCCGACCGTGGCGGACCACGCCTCGACCGGTGACGGGGGGTAGACGGCCATAGCGAGAAGATCGGCTGGGGCGGCGGTTCGCTTTAGAGCACGGAATCAAAATGGGCGTCCCTGTCCGGGGCTCTCGGAGCGAGCGGGTGGGATGGCCGGCTCGCAGGCCAGGCTGGTTGCCCGTCCGAGAGGCGGCCGTTTCAGCCGCGAAGCCCTTGATCCTGCGGAACCGAGCCGATCCTGAACTGGGCCGATCCCGAACTGGGCCGATCCCGAACTGGGCCGATCCCGAACTGAGCCGATTCAGTCGGGCGCCAGACCAGGTCAGCGGGAACAAAGGTCGCCGGAAGCTCCGGCCGCGAGCGCGAAGCGTTCGTGGCCCGAGCTGGAGGACGATCCGAGAGCGCCGGGAACGACGCTCATCTTGATTCGTGCTCTAGAACTGAGACTCGGATGAGCGTCACGTCGGAGAGCCACTCGCCGGCTTCGGATGGCCTCGTTTGAGCTGGGAACGTTCCCGTCGACAACCGCGGGGGACTCGCACCACCAGAGGTCGGCACACCCCCGGCCGACAGCCGCACGGCGGTGGCTGGGCCGCAGGTACGATCGCCCGGTGACTGTCGCCACGCTCACGACCAACAAGGGCGAGATCGGGCTCGAGCTCTTTGACGAGGACGCCCCGAAGACGGTGGCGAACTTCCTCAAGCTCTCGCGCGACGGCTTCTACGACGGGGTGATCTTCCACCGGGTGATCCCGGATTTCATGATCCAGGGAGGCGACCCGACGGGAACCGGCATGGGCGGCCCGGGCTACAAGTTCGAGGACGAGCCCAACGCCCACCCGGTCGAGCGGGGCGCGATCGCGATGGCGAACTCCGGCCCGAACACGAACGGCTCGCAGTTCTTCATCGTCACCGCCGATGCCTGCCCCTGGCTCGACGGGCTCCACACGGTCTTCGGGCGGGTCAGCTCGGGGATGGACGTGGTCGACGCGATCGGCGCCGCGCGAACCGGCGCGCAGGACCGGCCGGTCGACGAGATCCGGATCGACTCCGTTTCGGTCGCCGACTGACGCGGGCGCCCGGAGATCGTTGACGGGGGAGTAGTCGAAACCGTGAGCGCGGAGGTCGAAACGGCTCGCAGGCCCGGGGTCGTCCTGGCGGTGCTCTCGCTCTCGGGCTGCGCCTCCTGGGAGGCCTGCATGGCATCATACAGCATGCCCGGTGCTG
>CAWEVP010000008.1:0-515481 GCA_963812555.1 uncultured Actinomycetota bacterium
TCGAGGGCGACCAGGCAAGCGGCGTCGACAGCCTGCGCCCTGGGTCGAGCCGCTCTACACCTGCCGCTCTACCTGCTCGCGCTCGTCGGGCTGTTCTGCGTGCCGGCCGAGGTCCGCGTCGCTCGCGCTGATCTTCGTCGGCTACGAGACGGCCGCGGCCTGGGTCTTCGCCGGGACGACGCGCTACCGCGTGCCCGTGGGACTTCGTGCTCGCCCTGCTCGCCGCGGCCGCGCTCGACCGGGCGTGGATCGGCGCTACGGCGCCGGCGCCGGGCCGGCCGGCTGAGCGCCTCGGCGGCCTCGAGCAGCGCCCTCGGCCCAGTGGGCGACCGAGTGGCGCTCCTCGACGCGCGCCCGCAGCTCGCGGCCGAGCGCGTTTCGGTCGAGCCTGCTGAGCCGCTCGCAGCTTGGCGGCGAGCTCGGCCGGGTCGTGGCGGTCGAACCGGAGCTCGGGCGGCAGCATGTCGTCGAAGCCGGAGTTCGAGGCGAGCACCGGCATCCCGGTCGCGGCGGCCTCGTACACGACCTTGTCGAGCGCTCCTTCGCGCATGTTGTCGACGAGCACGTCGTTGCCGCCGAGCAGCGCCGGCACCTCTCGTGGACGGACGGGCGCGCGGACGCTGACGCCGAGCGCCTCGAGCCGCGCGCGCTCGGCCGCGCTCCTCGGCCGTGTCGAGGTGCCGAAGATCTCGTAGCTCGCACCCCGGCGAGCGCCGCCCCGCGCGCGATCGTCTCGTACCCTTCGCGGGCGAGGTGCGGCCGAGCGACGACGCGCGGAGCGGCTCGACCTGCTCCCGCTCGAGGCAGGCGAACGCGTCGGTGTCGATCCCGTGCCCGATCGCGACCACCTTGCGCGACGGCGAGCGGGAACGAGCGCCGGTCGACGCTGACGATCGCGGTCGCGAGCCGCTCGGCGAGCCGCAGCGTCCGGCTTCGCCTTCCAGTGGGTGAACCAGAGCAGCAGCGGCACCCGGCGCGGCCGCGTGAGCGGCGCGGCGAGGATGCGCGTAGCGGGGCACCATGTGCGCGACGACGGCGAGCGGCCGCGGCGCGAGCTCCCGGCCGAGGCTCGCGAGGAAGCGGCCGGCCCGCGCCCGCCGACCGAGCCCGCAGCCGAAGGTGGACGCGGCAGTTCTCGGGCAGCGCGCCCTCGACGGCGCGGTCGGCGAGCACGACCAGCTCGTCGAGCTCGCGCGGCGAGCGCCCGCAGCTTCGGGACGGTCGCCCCGAGCACCGGGTCGTCCGGGTCGACGACCTGGGTCGCGAAGACAGCCGGCGGACGGCGAGCGCGGCGACTCACCCGTGCGCGCGCGCTCACGGCGCAGCGAGGCGACCGACGACCTCGGCGATCCGGCTCGCGAACTCCTCCGGCGTCGTGAGCCAGCGCTTCGCCGTCTCGAGCGCGCCCACGGCCGAGCGCCTCGGCGAGCTCCGCGGTCGGTGAGGATCCGCACGAGCGCCTCGGTCAGCTCTTCGTCGGTAGGTGACGAGGAGGCCGTTGACACCGTCCTCGACGAGGTCGCGGATGCCGCCCGACGCCGGCCGCGACGGCCGGCCGGCCGCGCAGGAACGCCTCGATCAGCGACCCGCGGCGAGGCCCTCGGAGCGGGAGGGGAGCACGAGGCAGGTCGCGGCGTCGAGCGCCGCGGGCGACCTCGCCGGGGCAGGTACTCGAGCCCAGGTCGTCTGCGACCGGCAGCTCGCGGATCAGCTCCTCGACGACCGGGTCGGTCGGACCGCGGCCGACGATCGCGAGCTTCGCGCCCTCGACGCGCGGCGCAGCGCGCCTCCAGGCTGCCGGCCAGCCCGTCGACGTTCTTGTAGCGCTCGAGCACGCCGACGAAGAGCGACGCGCGGCTCGGCCGGGAGCGGCTCGACGGGCAGCTCGGCGAAGACGCCGAGGTCGCTGAAGGTGGCGAACAGCGCCACCGGCTCGACGCCCACCGCGCGCGCACGAGGCCGGTCGTGTACGGCGAGATCGTCGCGGACGGCGTCGGCGCCTGCGCACCGACCAGCGACCCGATCGCGTCGCCGAGCGGGGCGAGCAGCCGCCGCCAGCGCGAGCCGTAGAGCCGCGTCGCGGTGCGCCAGTCGCCGTGCACCTCGACGATCGCCCGCGCGCGCCCGCGGGCGGCGCGCGCGCGAGCAGGCCGCCGCGTACGGCGTCTCGAAGAGGATCGCGTCAGGGCGGTGGCTCTTGCACGAGTGCGCGGACCCGAAACGGGAGCAGCAGGTAGAAGAGGGCCCGTCGAGCACGGGCAGGCGGCCGACGAGATGGAAGACGCCGTCGTCCCGTGCGTGCCCGTCGGCGGCGCGTCGCGAGCGCGCGCAGCTCGAGCCGCGCGCGCATCGCGGCGAACTTGCGCTCGACCCCTTCGCGGCAGCGGCAGCGTGTAGCGGGTGCGGGCGACCAACAGGAGCCGCGGCTTCACGGCCTGGCCGGTCGGGTGGCGTCGAAGCGGGCTCGGACACGATGAGCGACCCTACCGAGGCGGTGCGTCGGGGCGAGAGCGTCCCGCGGCGCCCGACGAGGATCTGCTCGAGCCGGCCGTACACGTGCTCGGGGGCGTAGTCGGCGACCGAGCGCGGCCGCGCTCGCGCGCAGCGAGCGCCGCGAGCGCCCGGCTCGGAGAAGAAGCGCGCGATCGCCGCGGCGAGCGCCTCCGCGTCGCCGGGCTCGACGACGAGCCCGTTGACGCCGTCCGTCGAGCACCTCGGCCACCCCGCCGGTGCGGGTCGCGATCACGGGCGTTCCCACCGCGAGCGCCTCGACGACCGTGTGCGGGAAGTTCTCCCAGGCCGAGGAGAGCAGCGACGCGTCGCGCGGCCGCGGAAGAGCTCGAGCACCTCCCGCCGCGGCAGCGGGCCGAGGAAGCGGCCGTAGCCGAGCCGCTCGAGCGCCGCGCCGGTCGGGCCCGTCGCCCGCGATCACGAGCTCGACGCCGGCCCGGCGGGCGGCCTCGATCCCGACGTCGAGCGACTTCTGCGCCGTCAGCCGGCCGGCGAAGACGAGCGTCGGGCCCTCGAAACCGAGCTCGCGCGCGGAGCTGCTCGCGCGAGCGCGAGCTCGGGGAGCGGCGGCGCGGGGTTCGGGAAGCAGCGTCGACCCGGCCGGGCCGCACGCCCCAGCCGAGCGCGAGCTCGCGCAGGTAGGCCGAGGGCGTGACGACGTGGGCGGCGCGGCGCAGGTCGGCGGTCGCGCGCCAGCGCGTAGCGGCAGGGTCGGCGAGCCCGCGGCCGGTCCTGGAACTCCTCGAGCGAGCCGCTGCGCTGAGCCCCCAGCGGCGCGCCCGCTCGTAGGCCGGGTCGGCGGTCAGCTTGGTCACGAACGGCGTGCGGGCGAGCAGCGCCCCGAGCGAGGAGCGGCCGAGCATCCCGGTCGTGTAGACGACATCGGCGCGGCGCGGCGCGCGCGGCGAGCAGCCGGACCGTCGCCGCGTGGCGGACACCGGGCGGCAGCGAGCGGCGGACCCAGCGCACGGGGTAGGCCTCGGGCGCAGGCTGCGCGTCGGCGGTGATCACGGCCTCGACCTCGTGGCCGCGCCCGCGCAGGAACGCGGCCACCTCGGGCGCGTGCGAGGCGGGGCCGCCGACGTCGGGCGGCCAGATTCCCGGAGACGACGAGGACCTTCAACTCGGGACCGACCTCGGGGGCGCGCCAGTCGGCCGGAGCCGCAGGAGCACCACCGACCAGACCGCGCAGAAGACGACGGTCGAGACGAGCATCGCCCCGGCGGCGCCCGTCGCGCCCCAGCGCGCGGCGAAGCACGAGCAGCAGCGGGATGAAGACGGCGATCTCGATCGCTCTGCACGACGACGCGCAGGCCCGGCCGGCCGATCGAGACCGGGAACGACTTCGTCCAGCCCCAGATCAAGCCGCAGCGCCGCGGCGACCAGGATGAGGCGCGCGGCCGTCGGTCGCATGCAGGCGGTAGGACGTGCCCGTAGGCGAGCCCCATCAGGAACGGCATCAGCACCCAGAAGACCGGGACGGCGACGAGCATCAGCGGCGCTCGTGACCGACGACGTAGCGCCGCAGCATCGCGGACGACGAGGTCGTAAGCGGCCGGCCTCGAAGTCGCGGGTCTGCTCGGTCAGCATCACGAGCCGGACCGGGCCCGAGAGCGCGGCAAAGCCGGTCGCGGGGGCCTGGGCATTGCGGAAGTAAGCCGGCCTGGACGATCGGGCGACGACCGTGGGCACGAGCGAGGTGCCGAGCGTGCCGCGCGCCGAGTCGAGCGAGGAGGCGAACGTGGAGGACGAACGAGGAAGCGCCGGAGCCCGGCGAAGTCGTCGCCGAGCGGCTCGGACGGCGCCGCTGCGGGAACCGCCGGAAGCGCCGCGATCCCGGCGACGCTGATCGCGCGCGGTCGCGACCACCTGCGCGACCGCCATCCCGAGCACCGCCCCGTCGAGCCCGAAGCGGCACCCGACGGCGAGCCCGATCAGGCGCAGCGCCATCGAGACGCGCCAGGAAGGCACCGCGGATGTCGTAGCGGCCGCGCAGGATGATCGCGCCCGCCGCGACGTTCTCGGGCGCCTGGGCGATCGATGATCGACGCGGCGATCAGCATCGGGACGAAGCACGCCGCCGGCTCCCCAGAGCTGCTTCGCGAACGGCGCGAGCGCCACGATCAGCGACGCCGGCGAGCACCCCGCCGAGCAGCTTGAAGCGCGAGCGCGACCTCGAACAGGCGGCGCAGGCGGCCCCACCGCCTGGCCTCGGTGTAGCGGAACCCGTACTTGACGAGCGCCTCCTCGATCGTCAGGTCGAGCAGCTGCTGGAAGAACGCCGTCGCCGCGACCACGCGCGGCGAAGCGCGCATACGTCGTCGAGCCCGAGCTCGCGGGTCGCGACGACGGTCGTGAAGAAGCCGAGCACCGGCCGCGGTGTAGGCGCCGATCGCCGTCGCCGAGCGCCGCCAGATGACGTCGGGAGCCCATCGCGGTGAGCCCGAGTAGCTCAGTTGGCGCCCGTTGACGCCTCTTGACCCGCTGCGCGCCGCGGACCTCCTCCCGCTCGTGGCGGCGGCCGCGATCCCCCTCATCTTCCTGCACGCCCGCTACCAGGCGCGCGCGCTCGGTCGGGCCGGCCGACGGTCTACGGCTCCGACGTCGCGATCGGCGCTGATCGTCGCTCGCCGCGCTCGTCTCGGGGCTCGCGCTTCGGCTGGGCGCCGCTCGGCCGCGGGCACGGCTGCTGTGGCTCGCCGCGGCCGCGCTGCTCGCGCTCTTCGTCGTCTCGTGCTTCTGGCAGCCGGTCGAGCGGCCGACCAAGCACCTCGTCACGTGCGGCGAAGGTCGGCGAGTACGCGCTGCTCGCGCCCGCGGTGGTGCTGCTCTTCCGGCGCTCGATCGACCTCGACCGCTTCTTCGCCGTCTTCGTCGCGTGGAGCGGCCGCGGCCGCGGTCTGGGGGCTGCTGCAGTTCCTCGGGCTCGTCGAACGAGTTCGAGGGCAAGCGCCCGGGCCAGCGCGAGGTGTCGTTCCTCGGGCACCAGGACCTCGGCGCGTTCACCGGCGCGGCGCTCGCTGATCGGCTTCGCCGCGATCGCGCTCGGCGAGCGGCGGCGCCTCACGCCTGGTCGCGATCGTCGGCCGGCGGCGCTCGGGGTGTCATCGACGCCTCGGTGTTCGCGTTCCTCGGGACGTTGCTCGCCGCGCTCGCCGTCGCTCGTGGTCGGGCGCCGGCTCGGGACGCTCACCTGCGCGGCGCTGCCGGCGCTCGGCGCCATCCTCCTCGTCGTCGGGTCGGGCGTGGTACGTCCTGCGCGGCTCCGACGTGTCCAACTACCTCTCCTTCCTCGGCGTGACCCCGGCGAACACGTCGTCACCGACAACGACGTCCAGACGCGGCTCGCAGCGGACGATGCTGCTCTGGATCGGCTGGCGGATCTTGGAGTGACCACCCGGTGCTCGGCGTCGGCTTCGAGCGCTCGGGCAACCGCTACCAGCCCTACCTGGCCGCGGCGAAGCGGAAGTTCCCGAACCAGCCGGCGATCGCCTTCCCGTCGAAACGGCACCAGTGGGGCATCCAGAACTTCTGGGTGCAGCTGCTCGCGGACACGGGGCTCGTCGGGCTTCGCGCTCGGCGCTCGCGACCTTCGGCGACCGGCGCTCGTGACCGCGCTCCGGGCCGTCGCGGCGACAGGCCGTTCGTCGCGCTCGGTCGCCGCCGGGCTGGATCCTCGTCGCGGCCGGAACGTCGAACGCGATCGGGATCATCGCCGGCATCCCGCTCGACGCCGTCACCTGGCTCGGCTTCGGGCTCGCGGTCGTCGCGGCGGGAGCATCGGCATGACCCAGGTGCTCGTCACCGGAGGCGCCGGGCTTCATCGGCTCGAACCTCGTGCGGGCGCTGCTCGAGCGCGGCGACGAGGTGCGGGTCCTCGACAACTTCTCGACCGGCTCGCGCGCGAACCTCGACGGGCTCGAGGTCGAGATCGTCGAGGGCGAGCTGCGCAGCTACGAGCGCGTCCACAACGCCGTGCGGGGCGTGGAGGTCGTCTTCCACCTCGGCGCGCTCGGCTCGGTGCCACGCTCGGTGCAGGACCCGCTCACCTCGAGCGCCGTCAACATCGAGGGGACGCTGAACGTGCTCCTCGCCGCCCGCGACGAGGGCGTGCGGCGCGTCGTCTTCTCGTCGTCGACCTCGGTCTACGGCTCGAGCCGGGAGCTGCCGACCCGCGAGGACTGCCCGCCCGACCCGATCTCGCCCTACGGCGTCGCCAAGCTGGCCGCCGAGCGCTACTGCATCTCGTTCATCCGCGTCTACGAGTCGTTCGAGACGGTCGTCCTCCGCTACTTCAACGTCTTCGGCCCGCGCCAGAGCCCGAGCTCGCAGTACGCGGCGGTCGTCCCGCTCTTCATCAGCGCGATCGCGGCCGGGCGAGCCGATCACGATCTACGGCGACGGCGAGCAGTCGCGCGACTTCACCTACGTCGACAACGTCGTCGCGGCGACGGTCGCGGCCGCCGGCGCCGCCGGGAGCGAGCGGGCCGGGTGTTCAACGTCGCCGGCGGCGCGCCCGGCCACCGTCAACCGCGTCGCCGACGACGATCGGCGAGATCCTCGGCAAGCCCGGTCGAGAAGCGCTTCGAGGCCCCGTCGACGGCCCGGCGACATCCGCGACTCCTGGGCCGACCTCACGGCCGCCCGCGAGGTGCTCGGCTACGACCCGTCCGTGTCGCTCGAGGAGGGCCTGCGCCGCACCGCGGACGCGCTGCTTGGCTGAGCGGGCCGGCGACGCCGCTCCGGTCCGCGTCCTCCGCATGATCGCGCGGCTCAACATGGGCGGCCCCGCGCTCCATGTCAGCCTATCTGACCCAGGGGCTCGAGGCTCGCGGGCTACCGGACGACGCTCGCCGCGGGCCAGGTCGGCCGCGGCGAGGAGTCGATGACGTTCGTGGCGCGAGGAGCTGGGTGTCGAGGTGCTCGAGATCCCCAGCTCCGCCGCGAGCTCAACCCCGTGCTCGACCCGATCGCGGTCAGGCGCATCGCCGGCCTGATCCGCGAGCTGCGGCCGCACATCCTGCACACGCACACGGCCAAGGCCGGCGCGCTCGGGCCGGCATCGCGGCGCTCGCCGCCGGCAGGGCCCGCCCGCCGATCCTCGTCCACACCTACCACGGCCACGTGCTGCGCGGGTACTTCGACCCGGTCCGTGAGGACGCGTGTACCGCGACGATCGAGCGGCGGCTCGCACGGGTGACGACCCGCCTCGTCGCCGTCAGCCCGGAGGTGCGCGACGACCTGCTCGCGCTCGGCGTCGCGGCGGCCGGAGCAGTTCACCGTGATCCGCCTCGGGATCGACCTCGACGAGCGCATCGCCGGCACGGGCGACGGACCGCGCCGAGCTGCGGCGCTGCTCGGCGCTGCCCGAGAGCGCGTTCGTGGTGGGCTGGATCGGGCGGATGACCGCGATCAAGCGGCTCCCGGACGTGCTCGCCGCCTTCGCCGAGCTTCGCGCGAGCGGGGCGTCGAGGCGACGGCTCTGCCTGGTCGGCGACGGCCCGGACCGTGCGGAGGCGCGAGCGGCTCGCGCGCACGAGCTCGGCATCGCCGGCGAGACGCTCTTCCTCGGCTACCAGGCCGACGTCGCCCCGTTCTACGCCGCTGTTCGACGCGCTCGCTTCTGCCCGTCCGGCAACGAGGGCACGCCCGTGGTCGCGATCGAGGCGCTCGCCGCCGGCACGCCCGTCGTCGCGACCGACGTCGGCGGCGTCGCCGACGTCGTCGAGGACGGAGCCGACGGGTTCCTGGCGCCGGTGGGCGACATCGACGGGACTCGCGCGGCGCGCTCGAGCGGCTGGCCCGCGACCCCGAGCTGCGGCGCGGATGGGCCGCGCCGGCCGCGAGCGCACGCTCCCTCGCTACCGGGTCGAGCGGCTGGTCGACGATGTCGACGCGCTCTACCGCGAGCTCCTCGGCGAGCAGGGCCTCCCGCTGCCGAGCCCCCATGCGCCGGGCTGAGAACGGGGCCGAGTCGTCAGTTAACCGGGCCGGGTCATCAGGCCGCAGACGCGAAGACGAGAGAGCCCGCGAGGACTACGGAGCCTCGACGGGCTCGAGCCCGAGCGAGCGCACCCAGCGCCGCAGGCCCTCGTCGAGGCTGACCTCGGGCCGCCAGCCGAGGACCTGGATCGCCTTCGTGATGTCAGGCCGGCGCTCGCGCGGATCGTCGACGGGGAGCGCCTCGTACACGAGCTCGCTCGCCGACCCGGTGATGCGAATGCAGGCCTCGGCGAGCTCGCCGCATCGTCAGCTCGTGGTCCGGGTTGCCGAGGTTGACCGGCAGGTGCTCGCCCGAGGTCGCGAGCAGGTAGAGCCCTCGGATCAGATCGTCGACGTAACAGAGGGAGCGCGTCTGCGAGCCGTCGCCGAACACGGTCAAGCGGCTTGCCCTCGAGCGCCTGGTGGAGAAAGGTGACGGTGGCGCGCCCGTCGTTCCGCCGCATCCGTGGGCCATAGGTGTTGAAGATGCGGGCGATCGCCGTATTGACGCCCTGCTGGTTGTGGTAGGCCATCGTGAGCGCCTCGGCATAGCGCTTCGCCTCGTCGTACACGCCTCGCGGGCCGATCGGGTTGACGTTCCCCCAGTAGGTCTCGGGCTGCGGATGCACGGCCGGGTCGCCGTACACCTCGCTCGTGGAGCTGATCAGGAATCGCGCCCGCTTCCACTTGGCGAGCCCGAGGGCGTTGTGCGTCCCCTGCGATCCGACCTTGAGCGTCTGGAGCGGCAGGCGAAGGTAGTCGATCGGGCTCGCCGGGCTTGCGAGGTGAAAGACGAAGTCGACGGGCTCGTCGATCCAGATCCCGTCGACGACGTTCTGGTGGACGAAGGTGAAGGCCCCGTCGCGAAGGTGCTCGACGTTCTCGAGCGATCCGGTCTCGAGGTTGTCGACGCAGATCACCCTGTGGTCCTGCGCCAGCAGGTAGTCGCAGAGGTGTGAGCCGAGGAACCCGGCGCCGCCGGTGACCACCGAGGTTGCCACCCGGCCATCCTACTGGCGGCGCCGAACGGCGGGACGGGGCACGGTGCGGGGCTCGGTGCAGCCGCCGCGCGGAAACCCGACAGCGGCGCCGCCGAAGCACAAGCCGGTGGGCGAAGCCGAGGGAAGGCCGAAGTAAGGTTGCCGGGTGGCCGGGGACTGGCATTGAGCAGCACGCGGCTCCACGCGCTCTCGCCAAGCCGTCCGCTTTCGCCTGCTCGGGCCCGCTGGCTTGCACTGGCGGTCTACTGCCTCCTCTCGTTCCTCTTCTTCGGGCTCAGGCTCCTGATCGAGCCCGGGCACCGGTACGTCGGCGTCCTCGACGACCCGCAGATCCCGATCTGGTCGTTTGCCTGGTGGCCGCACGCGATCGCCCACGGCGAGAACCCGCTCGTCACCCACCTGCTCTGGGCGCCATCGGGCGTCGACCTCGTCTGGGCAAACACGCTGCCGGCGCTTGCGGTCGTGCTCGCCCCGGTCACCGCGCTTGCCGGGGCGGTCACCGCTTTCGACATCGCCGCCGTGCTGCTGCCGGCGGTCTCGGCCTGGGCCGGATTCCTGCTCTGCCAGCGCCTCGTGGGTGCGCTCTGGCCCTCCCTCGTCGGCGGCTACCTCTTCGGCTTCTCGAGCTACGAGCTCGGACATGTGCTCGGCCAGCCGCAGCTGACGGCCGTGTTCGTGTTGCCACTCGTCGCGCTCGTGATCCTGCGAGCGCTCGACGGCGAGCTCACGACCGGAGGGCTCGTCTTGCGGCTAGGACTTCTGCTCGCTCTCCAGGTGCTGCTCTCACTCGAGATCGCACTCACGCTGACGATCTCGCTGGTGCTCGCCCTGGCCGTCGCCCTCCTGGTCGCCCCGGCCCGGCGCGCGCGCCTCCTGCGCCTGCTCGCCCCGCTGGCCGGCGGCTACCTGCTGGCGGCCGTGTTGACCGCGCCGATCCTCTACTACGCCCTCACCGATCTTCGTGTCGCGGGCTTCCAGCCGCCGCAGGTCTACACCGCCGACCTCCTGAACCTGATCGTCCCCACGCACCTCGAGGCCTCGGGAGCCGGCTGGGCGCACAGCATCGCGGACCGGTTCCCCGGCAACACCTCCGAGGACGGCTCCTTCATCGGCCTCCCGCTGCTCGTGATCCTCGTGCTCTTCGCGCGGCAGTGGTGGCGGTCCGCCGCCGGGCGCTTCCTGCTCGTTTCGCTCGTGCTTGCGACCTACCTCTCACTCGGCCCCGAGCTGACGGTCGACGGCCACCGCGTAGCGCCGCTGCCGACGCTCCTCGGGCACAACACGATCCACCTCCCCGGGCTCGGGACCAAGTTCCTGCCCCTCTTCGACAACATCCTCCCGGTCAGGTTCGCGCTCTATGCCGCCCTCGCCGGGGCGGTCGCGGTGGCCCTCTGGATGCGCTCGGGATCCGGGTCGAGACTGCTCCGGGTCGGGCTGCCGGCACTCGGAGTGCTGCTGCTCGTTCCAAACCCGGGCGCCGGCGACTGGTCGACGAGATACACGATCCCAGCCTTCTTCACGAGCTCCGCGTACACGAGGTGCCTCGCGCCGGGCGAGATCGTGCTGCCCGAGCCGATCGGGATCGGCGGGCAGGCAATGCTGTGGCAGGTGGCCGCAGGGTTCCGCTTCCGGATGGCCGGCGGGCGGATCCAGACCTCACCGCCGAGCCCGTTCCTGCACCCGAGCTCGCTCGCCCAGATCTCCGTCGGCTACCTCCCCGTGAAGAACCAGTCGGCGCTCTTCAGGCGGTACTTCCGTCAGGAGCACGTCACGAGCGTGATCCTCGATCCGCGCCAGGCCTCGATCTGGGGGACGTCGCTCGACCGAGTCGCCAAGCCACAGGCGCTCGGCGGCATCGTCCTCTACCGGGTCGGAGACAACGCACCCGCCCGCTCCTCCTGCGGGCCCTAGGCGGGCCGCCGGTCAGGCCCTCGCGGGAGGGGCGAAGATGACGAAGGCGCCCACGACCACGCGCCGGTACCGGTGCCGCTCCAGCGCCAGGACAACCGGCAGCGACTTGTCCGCCTCCCGGAAGAAGACGAAGCCGCGAACGGGTGCTGCAGCCACCTCTCGCTCGTAGGGCCGAAAGCGGACGCCGGGGTCGGAGGGGAGCGTCGCCTGGCCGTCATTGAACGTCGCACTCGTGAACTGATTCTCGACCGCGACGATTCGCTCTTTCGTGGCGAAGTCAAGCCGGTAGGCGATCCAGTAGTCGGCGTAGACCCGGTCGAGCCCGAGCTGGTCGAGCCTGGCGATCAGCGGCTGCCAGCTGCGCGGCGCGCCGGGCCCGGCCGCCTTCGCGGGCTCGAACCACGATTCCATTCTCGGCACGCTGACCGCGGTGACGGCGGCTGCGAGCGCGAGGAGCGCGCCGGCGCGCCACCATCGTGTCGCCAGCTGGGCCACGAGGAGCGCCAGCACGGGGGTCACCACGAGCGTGTACTGCGGCCAGCCGGAGACGGCGGCGGTTCGCGGGTCGATCGCGTAGACGAACGGGAACACCGCCGCGACGACGTACAGCAGCGACACCTCGCGTCGCCGCGCGCGTACCGCCCCGATCACGAAGAGAACGAGGAGCCCCGCGTAGATCACGTCCACGACCGCAGGCGAGGGGACGATCGCCTTCTGCGTAAAGGGCGTGCGCAGCCCCAACGTCATCGGCAATATCGGCGAAGCGAAGAGGCGAAGGCTGTGCTCGTATTCGCTCAGAGAGCCGTGGACGCTCAGCGACGCCCAGCCGTTGCGCGCATTCCACACGAGCCACGGCAGCGCCCCGAGCAGCCCGCAGGGCACCGCAACCGCGGCGTGACGGACGGCCCGCGGCTTCGACCAGAGCACCCAGGCGATCGCCGGGACGGCTACCGGGACGATCTGCGGCGTCTCCCAGAAGCCGAAGCCGATCGTGAACCCGAACAAGCAGGCGTTGGTTGCCGTGGTTTTCTCGACCAGCCTCAGCGCCAGCAAGAGCACCAGTCCGCAGTAGACGACGTTGGCCGCGTAGAAGCTCTGGTGCTGGGTGTTCTGGAAGAGGTCGAACGGCGGCCAGAGCCAGAGCAGACCGGCGGCTGCGGCGGCTGCGGGCGGCGGCATCAGCCGCCGCCCGATGCGCCAGACGATGACGGCGGCGAGCAGGCTCAGCACGTTCGGGACGACGCGCAGCGCGAGGTAGTTGGCGCCCGCCACGAGGAAGACCGGAACGCTCAGCAGGACCTCCTGTGTCCCTGCGTAGTCGGATCCCCAGTAGAACGTCGTCAGGTGCCCGTGCATGGCATGAAGCACCATCAGCCCCACGACCGACTCGTCGGAGTTGGGGACTCCGAGGACCGACCGGTAGATCCAGACACGCAGCGCAACGCCGCCTGCCAGGACGAGCGTGACCGCACCTACCCGCGGCGACAGGAGCCGGCGAGTACCGCTCCAATGCCTCGCGCGGGAGACGACGGGCATCGCTTCCGCTTTGCGCCCGGCGTCGACCGTCTCGCTCATGGCGAAGCCGGTCGAGCGAAGTCGCGCAGCTGGCCCAGCAAGAGGGCAAAGGTCGCGACGAGGGCGCCGTTTCGGGCGAGGAGAAGCCACACCGTCCAGTTCTGCCGGCGCAGGCCATGGTCGCCCGCGAGGTATTCGAGCTGGGTGACGGTGAGGAGCAAGAAGAAGACAACTGCGGCAGCGCGCCCCTTCCGGCCGGGTACGAGCGGGACCAGGGGGACGAGCCAGGTCAGGTACTGGGGCGAAAGCACCTTGCCGAAGACGACGAAGGCCGTTACTGCCGCCGCGAACGCGGTCACAAGCCGCCCGTCCTCGTCGGGACCGCGCCAGTACTCGCGGGCGACCACGAGGACGAGAGCGACCGCAACGAGGGAGCTGATCACGCCGACGGCATTCGCGGCGCCGCCGCCGAGGTCGATCGAGCCCGGCTTCCCCTTGATCCAGCCCTCGTGGTGGATGCCGAGCTTCGAGCCCGCGAGCAAGATCGAGGAGCCCAGGCTCTCGATCTGCAGATGGCGCTTGAGCTGCGTCCACAGGCTGTAGCCGACGCCACCGGGCGCGAGCGCGAAGAAGGGCAGCACCAGGACGACTACCGCGCCCACGTACCACCTGCCCAGGGTCACCGCCGAACGGGCTCTTCGAACGACGATCGGAAGCACGACCGCCGGGTACAGCTTGAGCGCGGTGCCAACCCCGAGCAGCGAGCCCGCCGGACGGTCGCGGGCAGAGAGCAGGGCGATGAGGGCCAACGAGCTGATCAGCGCCGGCACCGGGTCGTAGCGGTTCAGGAACACGGGCCCCATGAGCGCGGGCGCGAGAACGATCGGGGCAAGTCGTACCGGGCCCAGCTCGAGGCGGCGAAGGATCCAGACGGAGCAGGCCGTGAAGCCGATTGCGCATGCCGCCATCAGGAGCTTGAAGACGAGCACGTAGTGCGCGTTCCAGATCAGCGCCGGCAGCGCGAACACCGGCTCGGCCCCCGGGGGATACTCGTCGTAGAAGTCGCGGTAGGGGATCTGCCCGTGCAGCACGAGCGCCCGGCCGTAGGCCGCATACGCGTTGGTGTCGCCGGGGTAGGCGTGGCTGAAGAGGCCACCGTAGGAGGCTGCGCAGGCGACGAGCATCACCCCGCACGCACCGATCGCGACCCCGGGCCCATTCGGAATCCTGCCGAGGCGCATCAGGCGATCATTCCATCCCCCGGCGATTGCGTGTCGAGCCTCGGGGGCGATACGCGTGCCGGGAAAGCCTCCGTGGCCCTCCTGTTCGTGGCGCACCGCCGATGTCGGTGACTGCACGGGGCGCCGGAAAAGAGAAGCTCCCGGGCGACCTTCGTGTCGCCAATCGAGCAACCTCCGGTGCAGTTCCTGTGTCGCAGGCGAGGGGTCTGCCCCCAGCTCATCCCTGAGCAGGGTGCGGAGCCGGTCGTAGACATGAAGCGCATCTGCGTGGTTGTCCCTCGCTGCCAGAACCTCCATCAGGTACCGGTAGCCGCGCTCGCGAAAGGGCGCCAGCTGAACCAGCGTGCGCGCCGAGCGCTCGGCAGTGTCCAGCTCGCCTCCGCCGATCAGCAGGCTCGCATGCGCGACCAGCCCGAGCGCACGGAGGTATGTCCCCTCCAGCCGGCGCCGCCTTTCCCCGATCCACGGTGCGTCCTCTCCGGCGACGAACGGGCGAACGGCGATGTGCCGGGCAACTCGTGCAGCGACCCACACCTCCTGCCACTCGAGGCGCCCTTGCGCAGCCTCGGCGCGGTGAAGTGCAGCGCCTGCCGCCTCGACGTCGATCCAGGCGTCGTCGGGAATGACGAGCCTGAGCCCGCTGCGGCCCTCGAGCCGCTCCTGACCGACCACCCTGCGAAGCCTGGAGACGAGTGCGCTCAGGTGCCGACTCCGGAGCCCCCGGCAGCCCCTCCGGCCAGACGGCATCGATCAGCTCGGCGCGCGAGACCGGGCGGAGCCGATTCGCCACGAGGTAGGCAAAGAGGAGCCGCCCCTGGCGGCCGTGCAGCTCCCCTTCAACACGCCGTCCATCCAGGGTTGCGACTACGCGGCCGCACAGCTGGATCCGTGTCTCCAAGATCGGCCAAGGTTTACGACAACGCCCGAGGAGCACACTTCGCCGATGTCAACCTGCTCATCCACGTCACGCACGGCCCGGAGTCGCCGACGAGAGCCGCGCTCGGCTTCCTCGTCGCCCGCACCGGCCTCGACGAAGGTCACGAAGTCTCGCTCTTCCTCGCCGGGGATGCGGTACAGCTGCTCCGAGACGCCGTCCTGGACAACCTCACGGGCCTCGGTACCGGGAGCCTGAGAGAGTCGTACGAGGCAATCGTTGCCGGAGGAGGCCGCTTCTAGGTCTCCGGGATGTCGAGCCAGGGACGCGGCCTCACGGCGGCTGCGCTCCATGGGAAGCCCGCCGAGCTGGCGTCACCGAGGCGGCTCGTGGAGCTCCTCATCGAGAGCGACCACGCCCTCACCTACTAGAAGCCGAACCGAGAGGAGCGCAATGCCGAAGATGATCAACTGCGAGTGCGGCGAAGTGATCCGCGCCGACAGCGACGACGAGCTCGTCGGGAAGGTGGAGCAGCACGTCGGCCAGGCCCATCCGGAGCTCGCCGGGAAGATGTCCCGCGACGACATTCTCGCGATGTCCGAGGAAGCCTAGGAAGAGCAGGCGCTCCGAGAGAGCCCGGCGAGATCGCTACTCCGCCTCGGCAATAGTCGAGGCGGACGATGGGCCGCGCCGCCTGTACGGTTGCCTCGTCATGGGTCGGTTCTCGCGGTGGTCTTCGTCATGGCAGGCGCTCATGGTGCTCGCAGCCGTGTTCGCGGCCGGCGCGGCGGTCGATGCCGTGCTCGGGCACCGAACCTCCGCGATCGTCTCTGCCGCGCTCGCCGTCGTCATCGCCCGCCGCGCCTGGCCGCGTCGATCGGAGTAGCCGCCCGCTACCGGCCCGCACTGCGGGGGCCGGGCGCAACCTCCTTGCGGCGTGCCGGGTCAGGCGGCCTCGAAGGCGCCTTCCAGCTGCTCATGTGCCCCGGTCGCAACCGCTGGGGCGCGAAGGAGCGTTGCCCCGATCGCGGCCGCGGCGATCGCGAAGATCGCACCGATCGCGAAGGCCACGTGATAGCCGCCCGTGAGCGCGGCCAGGTTGCCGGTGCCGTTTGCGGCGAGGTGGTGGGTGCGGGCAGAGGCTGCGCTTGCGAGCACGGCGAGACCGAGCGCGCCGCCCATCATGAACGCGGTGTTCGCGATCCCGGAGGCAAGCCCGGCGTCCTTCGGCTCGACGTCGCTCATCGCCGCCATCAGCACAGGGTTGAAGGCAAGGCCGCCGCCGATGCCGATCAGGATCATCGCCGGCAGGATGTCGACCAGGAACGAGCCGTGAACCGGAACCCGCGCGAACCATGCGAGCGCGGCGGCCGCCAGCGTCAGGCCGAACGCGAGCGGCTTTCGAAAGCCGAACCGCATCACGAGCTTTGCCGAGAGCCCGAGTGAGAAGACCATCATGATCACGTTCCCGGGCAGGAACGCAAGCCCGACCTTCAAAGGGCTGTAGTGAAGGACGAGCTGCAGGTAGAGCGCCGACAGGAAGAACAGCGCGAACATCGACGCGGCCCAGAGGATGCCGACGACGTTCGCGACCGACAGGTTGCGGTGCCGGAAGATGGCGAGCGGCATGAGCGGTGCCGGCACCCGCGACTCCCAGACGACGAACCCGACCCCGACGAGCACGGCCGCCGCAAGCAGGCCGAGCGTCTGAGCGCTCAGCCACCCGGCGGTGTTCCCGTTGACGATCGCGTAGACGGCAAGCACCATCGCCCCGGTGATCGCCACCGCCCCAGCGGCGTCGAGCCGCGTCTTCTCGGCGCCGGTTTCCACGTTCGGGAGCAGCCTCAGGCCGGCGATCGTGACCACGATCCCGATCGGCAGGTTGACGAGGAAGATCCAGTGCCACCCGACGAGGTCGGTGAGAACGCCCCCGGCCAGGACGCCGATGCTGCCGCCGCCCGACATGACGAAGCCGAACACGCCCATCGCCTTCGCACGTTCCGCCGGCTCGGTGAAGAGCACCACGATCAGCGAGAACGCCACCGCCGAGACGACGGCCCCGCCCACGCCCTGCACGGCGCGCGCGGCGATCAGCATTCCCTTCGAGGTCGAGATCCCGCACACGAGGCTTGCGGTCGTGAACGCCGTGGTGCCGATCAGAAACAGGCGCCTGTGCCCGAAGAGGTCGCCGAGGCGGCCCGAAAGCAGGAGCAGCCCGCCGAAGGTGAGCATGTACGCGTTGACGACCCATGCAAGCGAGGTCTGAGAGAAGCCGAGGTCGTTGCGAATCGACGGGAGCGCCACGTTCACGACCGTCGTGTCGACGACGATCATCAGGTCGCCCACGCACAGGATCACAAGCGCGAGCCAACGGGTGCGGGTGCTCAGTTGCGAGGTCATCAGGGCTCCTCTCGGTTGCTTTCGTCCTTCTGACCCGGAGCGCATCGAGAACTCATCGGTGGCGGGGTCAGGCACCGTGCGCGACGCTGGAAGCTCTCGCGCCGATACAGGCTCTGCTGCCGGAAAACGGTAAGACCCTAGCGGCCGAGCCTTTCGAGCGAGGGCCGATCTATCCGGCCAACGGCTCGGCCGAGAATGGGGTCTGCTCGACGTTCACGAGCGGCCTTCGCGAGCCCGCATGAACCCGGTGATCGCCAGAGCCGTCTCCGCGGGCGCATCCCACATCGGGGTGTGGCCTCCCGGGAGCTCGACGCTCGAGAGGAGGTCGCCGACGACCTCCCGGTAGCCGTCGACGAGCTCCGGTGGGCAGACGCGCGACTCGCGGGCGCGGGCGATCAGGACCGGTCGCGCGAGCGGCTCGAGCGGCGGCGTCCGTGCCATCTCCCCGTAGGCGGCGATCGCAGCGCTGACGCAGTAGCGATAGCGCAATCGCCCGTCGAGGCCCTCCTCGAGATGGACCTTGAAGTCGCGCTCGAGGATCTGCGTCGAAACGCCGTGGTCGAGCCCGGAGGCGAGGCGCGCCTCGACCGCCTCATCGAGAGATGCGAACGTCGGCTCGGCGCGCAGGGCCTCTGCTTCCTCGAGCGCGATCGAGGGCGGCACGAAGATCGCCGGATCGAGCAGCACCGCCCGCTCGACCCGATCGGGGTGACGGGCGAGCAGCTCCAGGAGGATCCGGCCGCCGAAGCTGTGACCCACCCAGAGCCGGGCGTCGCCGGGAACGCTCTCGAGCAGGTCCTCGACGTGCTGCTCGAGGCACCAGGGCGGCTCCCACGTCGAGCCCCCATGCCCGCGCAGGTCCGGAGCGACGACGTGGAACGACTCTGCGAGCCCCGCGTCGATGAGCGGCGCGAAGCGGCGGCCGTGCGAGGTGACGCCGTGAACGCAGACGAGCGCCGGCAGCACCGGATCGCCCAACCCGTGGAGCGCGAGGCTCAGCGCAGGTCCTTGTTCGACTCCATGTCGAACCACATCGCGAAGAGGGTGAACTGGCTGCCGGCGATCAGGAGCAGGGCGACGAGGACGATCGTGGCGGCGGGGATGCCGTTTCCGAGGATACGCAGCACCGTCTCTGCGATCCCGAGGCCGAGCCCTGCGCCCGTCATCAGGAACCCGAGCAGGTAGAAGAAGACGAGCGGGTGGAAGTCGCGGATCACGTACTTCTCGCGCATTCGCCAGAAGAAGCCCTTCACGAGCAGCCACGAGATCCGCGGCACGACCTTGCCGGATCCGGATCCCGGATCGCTCGCCGATCGTCGTAGATCGGCCGCGAGGGGACGTCGCGAACACGCGCGTTGACGATGTTCAGGTGCACGAGCAGGTCGTTCGGGAAGCCGTAGCGCGCGGTAGATCCGGTCGAGATCGAGCTGCTCGAGCACCGGCAGCGAGATCGCCGTGTAGCCCGGCCTGGGAGTCGGCGACGTGCCAGTAGCCCGAGGCGATCTTCGTCAGCAGGGAGAGCATCGCGTTCCCGAGGTACCGGCTGCGCGGGATCAGCTCCCAGGCGCGGCCGCAGATCAGCCGGTTCGCCTTCGCGTAGTCGACCTCGCCCTGCAGCGACCGGGCCCGACGATCGCGGCGAGCTCCGCCGGGTCCATCTGGTTGTCGCCCGCCATCACCACGGTCACGTCGATCCGCTCGGCGAGCGCCCGCTTGTAGCCGGTCACGATCGCCGCGCCGACCCCGCCGTTCTGCTCGTGGACGATACGAGCTCGATCCTGCGGGTCGCGCCCGGCGGCGGCCGCTGCGCGGTCGTACGTCGCCGTCGCGTGAGGCGTCGTCGACGACGACGATCCGGTCGACGAAGTCGGGGATCCCGGCGAGCGTCTCCGCGATCAGCGCCTCTTCGTCGTAGGCGGGGACGACGACCGCGACGCGTCTTCCCGCTCGATCATCCGCGTGACTCTGACGCGCAGCAGCACCCAGACGGCACGGAAGCCGTCGCGCCAGGTGATCTTCTTGCCCTCGTCGTGCGTTCGCCCGTAGTAGGAGATCGGCAGCTCGTAGATCCGGAGCTTGCGCTTGCAGACCTTGCCGGTGATCTCGGGCTCGAGGCCGAAGCCGTTCTCGCGCAGCTCGAGCGACTTCAGCATGTCGGTTCGAAACGCCTTGTACCCCGTCTCCATGTCCGAGAGCGTCGTGTTGAAGAGGACGCAGGTGAGCAGCGAGAGGAAGCGGTTCCCGACCAGGTGCCAGAAGAGGTAGGCGCGCTGCGGCTTGCCGCCTCGCAGCCGGGAGCCGAAGACGACGTCGGCCGACGCCGCGCACGATCGGCTCGATCAGCTCGGGCACCTCGACCGGGTCGTACTCCATGTCGGCGTCCTGGATCACCGAGATGTCGCCGTCGGCCGCGGCGATCGCGGCGCGGATCGCGGAGCCCTTGCCGCCGTTGGCCTGCCGGATCACGGTCGCGCCCGGCCGCCTCCGCGATCGCCGCCGTGCTCGTCGGTCGAGCCGTCGTCGACGACGATCACCTGCGTGTCGAGGCCGAGCGCAGCGATCCGCTCGAGCACCTCGCCGATCGTCGCCGCCTCGTTGTAGGCCGGGATCAGGAACGAGACCTTCATCTCGCGTCGATCCTAGTGGTCGGGTCAGCGGGACCCGGCTCGAAGACCAGGGACGTCCCGCGCGCTCGCTAGCTCGAGCGGCCGCCGGCCTACGGCGAAGCCCGAGGAACGTCGCGACGATCGCGCCCGCGATCAGGCCGATCAGCGCCCCGAAGAGGACCGAGTTCCGGCGGGAACGGGCGATCGTCTTCACTGCCTTCGCGGCGGGCTGGATGATCTGGGTCGTCTCGACGTCCTGGGCGAGGATCAGCTCCTGCTGGGTGGTCGTCTGCGAGTCGAGCGTCTGGCCGAGCGCAGCCTGCGCCTCGTCGAGCTGCGTTGACGAGCAGCGAGCTCGGTCGAGCGGCGCCAGGCCGAGGCCGTCCGGATGCGCAAGCACGTTGTTGAGGCTCGTCGATCTGCGCCGCGGAGCGTCACGAGCCGTGCGGCGTAGTTCGTCGAGCCTCGTCTTGTAGCTCGTCGATCGACTGCACGACATAGCGCGACGTCGTCGTGTCTGCTTGATCAGGTTGGCGAGGCGCGTTTGCCGCATCCTCGGCCTTCTTGGGCTTGCTCAGCTGACCGTGATCAGGATCAGGACGCTGTTCGTGTTGGTCGTGGACGCCGCCCCGCTGCTCGTGATCGTCGAGGTCGTGACACGTGCCCGCGAAGAGCCGCGCCCGGACATGCCGATCTGCGCTGCGCGACCTTGTCGAGGTTCGCGGTTCCGAGGTCGCAAGGTTCTGGATCGCAGCCGGGCTCGTGAGGTAGCCCTGCACCTGCGCGGTGCCGCTGGGGTTGAACGCCTGCCCGCGGGCGATCAGTCGCCGAGGCGACCGTAGCTGCTGCCGCCGCTCAGCGAGTAGAGGGCCCCGACGACGACGCCGGCGACGAGCCCGGCGGCAGCGTACGGCCACCAGCGAGAGAGAACGCGTCGCACCCAGCGGCGGAGATCGATCTCGCGCTCCGCTCCGAGATCGTCCTCCGAGACTGCCACTCATACGCGCCGGAACTCTAGTCGAGGCCCATTCCCACTGCGCGTTAAGACCGTCTTCAAGCGAGCCGTTACGGGCGCCCAGCCGAGCTCGGCGCGGATCCGCGTCGTGTCGGCGCTCGTGCGGCGCTGGTCGCCGTGGCACCGCCGGGCTGCGGATCGACCTCGAGCGTCCGGCCCGAGATCTCCTCGAGCCGGCGCGATCGTCTCGTTCAGCGAGGCCTCGATCGCCCCGCCGACGTTGTAGGTGCCGCTGCCGGCGGCCATCGCCGCGACCGTCGCCTCGACGATGTCGGCGACGTACGTCCAGCCGCGCGACTGGTCGCCGTCGCCGAAGAGCCCGAAGCGGCGTGCCGGTGAGCGAGCGCCTCGACGATCCGGGTGAACGCCATGTCGGGGCGCTGCCGCGGCCCGAACGCGTTGAAGTAGCGGAGCACGACGCAGTCGAGGCCGAACTCGTGCGCGTAGGCCGCCGGCGAGCTGCTCGCAGGCGAGCTTGGTGATCCCGTACGGGCGAGAGCGGGCGCGGACGGCGTGTCCTCGGGCGTCGGGAAGCGCTCCGCGGCGCCGTACACCGACGACGAGGAGGCGAACACGACCTGGACCCCGTCGCGCGGCGGCGGCCTCGAAGAGCCGCTGCGAGGCGAGGACGTTGCGGCGGAGGTAGAGCGGGAAGACGTCGCCGAAGCTCCGGACGCCGGGCTGGCCGGCCAGGTGGAAGACGCCGTCGAAGCCCTCGAAGTCGAGCTCGATCCTCGGCGAGATCGACGCGCCGCACGTCGAGCCCGCGCGCGTTCTCCTCCTTCAGGGCGGGGTCGTAGTAGTCGGTGAAGCAGTCGATCCCGACCACCTCGTGGCCGGCCGCGAGCAGGCTCTCCGCGAGGTGCGAGCCGATGAACCCGGCCGCGCCGGTGACGAGGTAGCGCATCGGCGAGAGCCTAGTGCGACGCTGCGGCTCTTGCACCGCAGCGTGCTTCTTCGCCGCTTGCTCGACGTGGCCTGCACCGTGGTCGCGGCGGCGCTTCACGACGGGGTCGAGCGCGTAGATCTGCGCGTAGCCGATCAGGAAGAGGCGGCCCGGCTCGGCGACGACCGGGGTGTACTTGCCGTCCGGGAACGACCAGACCTCGTGGCCGGTCATCGCGTTCGAGGGCGTACGTCGCCCGGCAGAGCGTCGCGAAGTAGACGATCCCGGCGACGACCGTCGGCGAGCCCGAGATCGGGCCGTTCGCCTGGAAGCTCCAGTCGACGGCCCCCGTCGCCGCGTCGAAGCTGTAGAGACGCCCCGAGTAGGAGCCGGCGTAGACGCGCTCGTCCCAGACCGCCGGCGAGGAGTAGACGTACCCGCCCGGTCGACTGCGACCAGCGCAGGTCGCCGGTCGTCGCGCCGAACGAGTACACCTTGCCGTCGGTCGAGCCGATGTACACGCGGTCGTAGGCGACGGCGGGCGTCGAGTAGAAGTGGCCGGAGCCGAGCAGGCCCGGCTGGGACTGCGCCTTCCAGACGAGCTTGCCCGTGTCGGCGTCGAGGGCATAGAGCGACGAGCCGTAGGTCCCGAAGTAGACCTTGCCGCCGCGAACGCGAGCGCGTCCTTCACCTTGCCGTCGGACTGGAAGCTCCAGAGCAGCCGCCCCGTCGACTCCGCGAAGCACCAGACGACCCCGTTCCAGTCGCCCACGTAGACGCGGCCGCCGCGGACGAGCGGCGAGGACTCCGACGGGCCGATCATCTTCGACCAGCGCACCTTCCCGGTCTTCTCGGCGAGCGCGACGACCCGGCCGTCACCCGTCGCGGCGTTACACGGCGGCCGGTTCAGGAACGCGCCGAAGACGAGGCCGCGGTCGACGGCCGGCGACATCGCCTGGCAGCGGCCGCGAGGTGTAGCGCCAGACCCGCTTGCCGGTCCTGGCATCGACCGCGAAGAGGAAGCCCGCGTTGGTGGCGAAGTAGAGCCGCCCGTAGGCGATCGCGGGCGGAAACTCGACCAGGCTGCGGGCGTGGTACGTCCAGGCGGTCGTGAACGGAGGCGTGACGTCGATCCCGGCCGCCACCCGCAGGCGGCGTCGTCGAAGCCGTAGGTCGGCCAGAGATCCCGGGGCCCCTGGCGTGCGGCTTGGGCTTCGGATGCTGGACGGCCGGCTTGGGAACGGTCGGGACGAACTCGACCGTCGAGGAGCCCTTGATGTTGCGCCCCTCGTGGCGGACGTGCAGGACGTACGCGGCCACGAGGCCGAGCACGATCACGACGAGGATCGCCGCGCCGAGAAGGAAGCGGCGTCTCAGGCTGCCCCGGCCGGACTTTCGCCTGCCGGCGTGAGCTTCCCGTCGACGTTCTCGCAGGATCACCTGCGAGAAGTACCGCGTCATCACGATCCCTTCCTGGAACTCGTCGAGTCGCGGCTCCGGCCGCTCGCCGCGGGCCAGGGCGAGCGCGAGCTCAGGGTAGCGGGAGCCGGCCGCGGTCGGGAGCAGGGAAGCCGCCGCCGAAGCGGGGGTTGACGTCGGTGACCGGAAGCGAGCCGTCGGGCTCCCGGAAGCACTGGACGTTCGCCGGGCCGACCATCCCCATCGCCTCTGCGACGCGGCAGCCGTGCTCGATCAGGTCGGCGTCCTTGATCGTCATGCCCTTGATCGACTCGCCGCCCTTCGACTCGATCATCGTGCGCGGCACCGCCTTCAGGCAGCGCCCGTCGAGGTCGCAGAAGACGTCGATCGAGAACTCCGTGCCCGCTGCAGACGCCTCTGCACCATCGAGTCGACCGTCGTGTAGCGCGAGGAAGAAGTCGAGCTCGCGCGCGATCGGCGGCCCGGAAGATGTGGCGGGAGCCGAAGCCGCGGCGCGCCTTGACGAGGACCGGGAACGGCAGGTCGTCGGGAAGCTCGTCCGGCTCCCAGGTCGGCGGCGTCGCGATCCCGCGCTCGACGAAGAAGCGGTGCGCCTCGAACTTGTCCTCGCAGAGCGTGATCGTCTCCGGGCCGGGAAGCAGGACGAGCGCGCCCGAGCTCGTCGCGGCGCGCGGCGAGGACGCGGTGGTCGAGATCGGCGAGCGGGACGACGAGGCTCGACGCCGTGCTCGGCGACGAGCGCCGCGAGAGCCTCGATGTAGCCGGGAGCGGCGACCGCAGGCACGAGCGCGCGCCGCTCCGCGGCGTAGAGGGCCGGGGCGAGCTCGTTCACGTCGACCGCAAGCGGTCGTCGCGCCGGCGCGCCCGAACGCCTCGACGATGTCGACGCGCTGCCCCGCGCAGGTGAAGAGGACGACCGGTGAGCTCCCGGACGGCACGGCGGCGAAGGCTACTGCGCCGGCGCTCCCTGCTGGAGCTCCGCCACGAGCTGCCGCCGGTGCCTCGCCTAGACTCCGCGCCGATGAGCCGACCGGTCGAGCCACGCACCGCGGTCGTCACGGGCGCGACCGGCCAGGACGGCTACTACCTCGTCGCGGCGGCTGCTCGCGGACGGCTGGACGGTCCACGCGGCCGTCCGCGACCTCGACGCCGCGGAGGCGGACGCTCGGGCAGCCACGAGCGGCTGCACGTCGTCCGCCGCGACATCCGCGATCCGGGCCCGCTCGGCGCCCTCGTCGGCGACGTCCGGCCCGAGGAGCTCTACAACCTCGCGGGCGCGAGCAGCGTCAGCGCAGTCGTTCGCCGACCCGCGCGGCACCTGGGAGTCGAACGCCCACGTCGTCTCGCACCTGCTCGACGCGATCCGCACCGACAGCCCGGAGACGCGCTTCTACCAGGCCTCGTCGGGCGAGATGTTCGGCTCGGTCGCCGGGCGAGAGCGTCGTCCACGACGAGACGGCGGCGCTCAACCCGCAGAGCCCCTACGCGGCCGCGAAGGCCGCCGCGCACATGCTCTGCCGGAGCTACCGCGAGTCGTACGGGATCCGGATCGCCTGCGGGATCCTCTTCAACCACGAGTCCCGCCGCCGCGGCCGCAGCGTTCCTCTCGCGCAAGGTCGTCGACCACGTGCGCGGCGCTGCGTGACGGCGGGCCGTCGCCGGGCCGCTCGCGCTCGGGCAATCTGAAAGCTCAGCGCGACTGGGGCTTCGCCCCGGACTACGTCGAGGGGATGGTCACGATCCTGCGCCAGGCCGAGATCCGCGGCGTGCCCGACGACGCGCGCACTCCTACCGCGACTACGTGCTCGGCACGGGCCGGCTGCACGCGCGTCTGGGAGCTCGTCGACCGCGCGTTCGCCCTCGGCCGGCTTCGAGCTCGACTGGCAGCTCGAGGGCGACGACCCGCTCGCCTGGTCGGCGCGTCTTCGGCGCCTCGGGCGAGCCGGCCGTGGTCGTCGATCCGGCGTTGATCCGGCCGTCCGACCCGATCGCGATCGCCGCCGATCCGCGGCGGATCGAGGCCGAGCTCGGCTGGCAGCCGAAGCCGGGCCTCGACCGCTTCCTCGAGGACATGCTCGCACCGGATCCCGGGTAGACGACGCTCAGTAGACGAGGAACGGAAGCTCGGCCAGCGCGCTCACGAGCGAGCAGCGCGGCGACGGCGACGAGCGCCTTTCCCCGCAGGCGCTCGAGCGCATAGCCGAAGCCGATCGCCCAGCCGGCGGTCGCCGTCGAGCATGTACGAGGCCTTCAGGACATCGCCGTCGGCGGTCGGGTAGGAGATCGTGAAGTAGGCGTAGCCGAGCAGGCCGAGCAGCGGCAGCAGCGCGACCGCGAGCCGCGGCGGGCTTCGCCGCGACCGGAGAAGCAGCGCCAGCCAGCCGACGACGGCAAGGAGCGTCGGCAGCAAGCCCGACGAGCGACTGGATCCTCAAGCTGGGCGCGCTGCGTGCGCGTCGGGCGCCGCCCCGGTCCCGGGGTATCGCCAGGACCAGTGCGCGAAGTAGTCGCCCCAGAGCTCGCTGTAGGTCGTCGGGATCGCAGCGTTCGTGAAGTGCGGCCGGTAGGGCCGTGAGGACGACGTCGGGCAGGCCGGGACTGTCGTAGAACGCTGCGGGACGCCGCTCGTAGATCGGCTTCGCCTTGCCGGCCTCGACACCGCCGGGCGTGCCTGCGGGCGTCGCGGGGCGCGGAAACGGCGCGAGGCCGCTGTAGGTCAGCTGCTGGTGGACATACCACGGCAGCGGGATCGCGACCGCGAGCGCGAGCACGACCGCGAGCTGCCGCCACCGGCGCCCGACGGCGAGCGCGATGACGACCGCCGCCACGGTCCAGAGCGCGGCAGCCATGCACGAGCTGAGCCGCTCCGAGCGCGAGGCCGAGCGGGATCGCGCGAGCGATGCTCGCGAAAGACGCGCACGCAGAGCCAGAGCGCAAGCGTGCAGAAGAACAACGCCATCGGCTCGGGCTGGAACATCGCCTCCATCTCGACCGTCCGCGGGCAGGAGCGCGACGAAGGCGCAGGCCGCGAGCGCGAGCCGGCTTCGGCCCGGCCAGAGATCCTGGGCGAGCTTCCAGACGAGGAGCACGGTCCCGAGCACGAAGAGGACGTTCAGCGCCCATCCCGGCCCGGTGCGGCTCGCCGACGCCGAGCTTGCGCGCGACCCAGTCGAGCTGCGCCCGCGAGCGCGTAGAAGCCGGGTGGCTGGTAGTACTCGCCGACGCCGTGCGGGAGCTTCCAGCCGGGGATCAAGCCGTCGGCGTAGGCCTTGTGGTCGAGGTAGTCGTAGCCGTCGCCGGGCGGGTACTGGAGGACGTTCCAGGCGCCGACCGCGACGACGAAGGCGCAGATCGCCGCGAGGGGCAGCCGCCCAGAGCCGAATCGACCGAATGCCGTCCGCCCGGGTGCAAGCCGGGCGCTAGCCGGTCTTCTTCCAGCCACCGGTCTCTCCCTTGTAGGTGCCGCCGAAGAGCGCGAGCGGCGTTCGCAGCAGGATGCGGAGATCGACCATCGCGGAGCGATGCTCGACATACCAGAGGTCGAGCTCGATGCGCTCGGCCCAGGGGAGCGCCGTGCGACCGTGGATCTGCGCCCAGCCGGTGATTCCCGGCTTGACGTCGAGGCGATGCAGCTGGCGCTCGTCGTAGCTGTCGACCTGGTAGCGAAGCGTCGGGCGGGGCCCGATCACCGACATCTCGCCGCGGATGACGTTCCAGAGCTGGGGCAGCTCGTCGAGCGAGAGCCGGCGCAGAGCCGCACCGGCACGGGTGATCCGCGAGTCACCCTTGTTGACGGCGTAGCCGGCGCCCATCTTCTCGGCCCCCACCACCATCGTCCGGAGCTTGAGCAGCTCGAAGTCCCGGCCGTCCTTGCCGACTCGGACTTGCCGGTAGAGGACGGGACCGCGATCCTCGAGCTTGACGGCGAGCGCGGCGAGCGCGAGCAGGGGCGAGGTGACCGCGAGCACGATGCCTGCGCTCGCGATGTCGAAGGCGCGGGTGCCGCTCATGGTCGACAGCCTACGATCGGGGAGGGACGGGGCAGACTGGTGCTCATCGGCTCTCCGGCTCACCGGGTGCCTTCGGCGACCTCCCAGGTGGCCGGAACGCCGCGTCTGAGGTAGTTGGCGAGCGCCTGGAGCGTCGCCCAGGTCACGAGCACGTAGTAGCGCGCGATCCCGACCCCGGCGAGGGCCGCCGCGAAGAGCACCACCTGGGCGCCGAGGACGACGTCGTAGGGCCAGCCCTGCGTCACGAGTGCGATCGACGTGGCGAGCAGCACCACATGCAGGAGGCCCGAGGCGTAGCGAAGCAGCCGGTGCGAGAAGATCTGCAGGGCGTAGAGGGGGCCGAGGCGGTGGAGCATCTTGCCGCGAAGCAGGATCAGCCAGCAGTGCTCGAACATGCGCACCTTGCGGCGGTACTCGGTCTCGTTCGTCGGCGTCGGCTTCTCGGAGGCGACCGCCCCCGGCTCGTAGACGGCCCGCCTGCCGCGCTGCACCATCAGGTAGGGCAGCGAGAGGTCGTGCCCGAACCGGGGGTCGACCTCGACGTAGTCGGCGCGGCGCAGGGCGTAGATCGACCCGTTGCCGCCGGTGACCGATCCGAGCTTCGACTCGGCCGCCGCGCACCGCAAGCTCGTAGCGCCAGTACAGGCCTTCGCGGTTCGAGCCGTCGGCCGCTTCGAGGCGTAGCTGGCCGCAGACGTAGGCCGACCCGGGGGTCCGCGAACCGGGCCACGAGCCGCCGGAGCGCATCCGGGGCCCAGGTCGCGTTCGCGTCCGAAAACGCGACGATCTCGGCGTCCGTCTCGCGCACCGCCCGGTCCTGCGCTGCGACCTTGCCGCCGCGCGGGTTCGAGACCACGCGCGCGCCGGCGGCCGCCGCGAGCTCCTCGGTGCGGTCGGTGGAGGCATCCGAGGTGACGATCACCTCGAGCAGCCCGGCCGGGTAGTCGAGCGCAAGGAGGTTCGTCACGCGGCGCTCGATCACGCTCTCCTCGTTGTAGGCAGCGACGATCACCGCCACCTTCGGCAGCTCGGCGGCGGCAGGTGCTTCGGGCCCGCGGCGGCGAAGCCGCGAGAGCGCCTCGACGAAGGCCGGGTAGCCCACGTGCGTCCAGACGATTCCGGCAAGGGAGATCCAGAAGACGATCTCGAGCGCGATCATCCTTCGATCGTACGGGTCCCGCGCCTGCGCGCGACGTCTTCGTACGCGGCAACGAACGCCGCCGTCGCCGCGGGCCACGAGTAGGCGGACTCGGCCCGGCGCCTCGCGTTCGCCCCCAGCTCGGCGCGCAGCGGCGCATCCGCCAGCAAGCGCTCGAGCGCTGCTCTCAAAGCGGCCACGTCGCCGGCCTCGACGAGCAGCCCGGTCTCGCCGTCGACGACCGCGTCGCGCAGCCCGCCGACTGCGGTCGCGACGACCGGGCGGCCGTAGGCCATCGCCTCGCGCGCCACGACGCCGTAGCCCTCCCGGCGCGAGGGCACACAGACGACCGCGGCGCGCTCGTACCACCCGCCGAGAAGGTCGGGCGGCACGAAACCACTCGCCGCGAGGCCCGTCGACTCCGCGACGCGGGCCCGCAGCGGGCCGTCGCCCGCGATCACCCGCGGGAAGCCCCTCCGTCGCCTCCAGGAACTCGAGGATCCCCTTCTCCTCGCTGAGAGCCGGCCGACGAAGAGGACGTGCGGCGGCTCCTCGGGCGGCTCCACCCGGGCCGGGAGCTCGACCCCGTTCGGGATCACCCGCACCTCGCGCGCGCCGAGCAGCTCGCGCCTCGGCTGCGAGGAGCTCGAGGCCGCGACGACGATCGCGCGCGGCGGACGAGCGGCCGCGCGAGCCGGCGGGAAGCGCCGGGCGAGCTCGACGTCGGTCCCCCAGAGCTGCAGCACGAACGGCTTCCGCGTCGCCAGCGCCGCGAGGCCGGTCGGGAGCCAGTGGGCGTGGACGACGTCGGCAGCCGCGCGCCGCCGCGCCGCGCGGCCCGCGCGAACGACGACCAGGAAGAGCGGCAGCAGGAGCAGCGAGCCAGGGCTGCGCGCGCAGGTTCTGGCGATGCCCGCGCCGTAGGCGATCCCGAAGTGGGCGGAAGTCCCGGGGGCGAGACGACCGCCACCTCGACGCCGGCCGCCTCGCAGGTGCTCGAACCTGCTCGGCGACGAACACCCCTGCGACGTCTCCCGGCGCTCGCGGGTAGGAGGTGGTCAGGACGCAGACACGCATCGAGGCGCGCTACGCGGGCGCCCCGCCGAGCGAGGGCCTGGCGGCCCTGCCCGGCGTGCGCGCGGGCGCCGGTGCGGCCACGGCAGGCCTCCGAGCGCCCGGGCCCGAAGACGAGCGGGACCGCGAGCGCGAGCGCCAGGAAGACGTAGAAGTAATAGAACTGCATCGTCAGGTAGAAGGCGTTCGAGGCCATCGTCCCGGCGAGCGCCGCCGTCCAGCCCCAGGCGAGCGGTCGAACCCGGGCGGCGAGCGGGTCGTGGGCGCGCGCGAGCGCGTTGCCGAGCAGCCGAGCCTCGCGGAGCCGGGCGAACACCCAGATCAGGAACGCGGCGAACAGGATCGTCCCGACGAGCCCCGTCTCGACGATCAGCGAGACGTAGAAGGAGTGCGGGCCCCAGTTCGTCTTGCCCGGTGACGGCCTGGTAGTAGAGCGAGAAGTTGTTCAGCCCGAGCCCGAACAGCGGATGGCTGTGCAGGATCTTCGGGATGAAGCTGTAGACCTGGAAGTGCGCCGACTGCGAGGCGTGGCCCGGTCTGGATGCGCGACGGATCACGACCTCGAAGAAGTGCAGCCGGGTGACGATCACCACGGCGAGCACGCCGAGCACGCCGGCGAGCGGGGCGAGCAGCGCCCGCGACCTGAGGTAGCCGCGGTAGGGCAGCGCGAGGATCAGGGCGCCGACGCCCAGGCCGAGGAGCCCGCTGCGCGAGAGCGTCGAGATCTCGACGAGGAGCATGAACCCGATCAGGATCGCGAGCCGCTGTCGCAGCGTGATGGCCGCGGCGCGAGCCGCAGGTAGAGCGGGGTCAGGACGAGCAGCGGGACGATCAGCATGATCCCGAGATGGTTCGGGTCGCCGGTGAGCGCGTTCGGGCGGAAGACCGACGAGCCGTTGACCGCGCCGTAGATGTTGATCTGGCTCGCACCGCCCGTGATCGGCGTGACGAAGAGCGAGTCGAGGTTGGCGCCCGCCTGGGCGACGACGAGCTGCAGCACGCCGTAGACGGCGTTCACGGCAAGGCCGGCGGAGAACCAGCGTGAGCGACCGCCAGTAGTAGGCGATGCCCCGGCGCCAGAGCCATGACGACCGCGAGCGCGAGGAACGTGAAGTGGATCACGAACTTGATGAAGCCCTTGACGAACTGCTGAAGCCCGGCCGCCGTGTCGAGGTTGTAGAACCCGATCAGGTAGACGAGCACGAAGACCCGAGGAAGACGAGGAGAACCGCGGGGTCGTGCGCCACGCGGGGCCGCGTCAGAGCGACGTAGCAGCCGATGAAGCAGATCGCGAGCACGTCCGAGAGCGCGAGCTGGCCGCCGAAGTTCCAGTGCACCTTCTCGAAGGTGCAGCAGAAGAGCGTCGCCAGGAAGAAGAAGGTGGTGAGCCGTCGTCATGGGCGCCGCTCCATCGTCAGGATCAGGTCGGCAAGCTCCTGGACGCGGGCTCGCCGGGAGAGCTTCGCCTTCCACGCGGGCGAGAGCGGCTCACCGGCGAACGTCCCCGCCCGCCAGCTGTCGCGCATGCGCGGCGAGCGCGCGCTCGATCCCGTCGATGTCGTCGGGAGCGACGACGATCCCGGCACCGGTCTCCGGAGCAGCGCGGCGGCCGCGCCGTCGGGAGGCACGAGCGCAAGGATCGGGCGTTCTGCGGCCAGGTACTCGAAGACCTTGCCCGAGAGCACGCCCCGCCCGCGGCCGTCGGCCTCGGGGATCAGGAGCAGGAGCGCCTCGGAGTCGCGCTGGAGCTGCGAGCGCCTGGCGGTGGGGTGCGTACGGGATCAGCTCGATCCGGTCCATGATGCCGTTTGCCCATTCCCGGTCGCTCGACCTGAAGTCGCCGACGAAGCGCGCGGTGACGCCGTCGACGCGCGAGAGTGCGGTGAGAAACGGGCGCGGGTCGCGCTTGCCGAAGAACGAGCCGGCATGCGTGATCCGGAACCGGTCGCCCGCGCTGGTAGTCGAGACCCGCGAAGTCTTCGAAGTCGGAGCCGTTCGGGATCGTCACGACCCGGCCGCGAGGCGAGCGGGAGCGAACCTCCTCGGCGATCGCGTCGGAGACGGCCACGATCGCGTCGGCGGTGCGGGCGACGACGCGACGCGACGGCATGCTGCCCCTGCTCCTTGGCGCGAACGACGACCCGGCTCGAGTCGCGGTGGGGATGCGCGACGAGCGAGTCGCGCAGGTCCGCGATCCAGCGCACGCCCGTGGCGCGCTTGACCGCCGCACCGACGAGGTGGATGGAACCGGGCGGCGAGGTGGTGATCACGACGTCGATTCCCTCCTGCCGCACGATCCTGATCGCCGCCGGGATCGCCGTCAGGTTGAAGCTCACGTTCTCGTCGGGCACGAGCAGCCTCCGGCCCGATCAAGCTCGCCTGGCGGCGGTAGCGCTCGAGCCCGGTGGTGCCGTGCAGCTCCTCGGCGGGCTTGCGCCCGCGCGGGCCGATGAAGCGGACGCGATGGACCCACGCGAGCGTGGGCGGCAGGCAGCTCGTCGTCCCGGTGGATCCATTTCGGGTCGTCGGGGGCCAGCACGTGCGTCTCGATCCCGAGCTCGGGCAGGTGAGTCGCGAACTTCAGGGGACGCTGCACTCCCCCGCCGCCTGCAGGCGGGAAGTAGAGCGTGACGAGCAGGACCTTCATGTCGGGAGTCTGATGAGCCGCCCGTGCTCGACGGCCCAGGTCGCACCGTACCTGCGCGGGATCGAGGGGTCACCGGTCGCGAGCCAGTGTCGACCTCGGCCACGCGCTTCGCCGGATCGTTCGCCTTCGTGTTCGCAACGTGGGCGACGGGCGCGGCCACGACGTAGACCGGCGCCGCGGCCACGAGCTCGTAGGCGGTCGCGGGGGCGGCGATCACGACCGAGCCCGCAGGCACCTGCCGAAGCTCTTGGCGGAGCGCAGGCGTGAGCGCGTACCGGTCGCTGCGCACTCCTGCGGCGGGCGACCAGTGCGCGAAGCCGTGGACGGCGACCGGCAGGACGAACAGTGCGGCGGTCCAGGCGGCGAGGCCGAAGCGCTCCGCGGGCGGCCGCTCGGCCTGCTTTCGCGTCGCGACGAGCCCCGCGGCGAGGGCCACCGCGCCGCCGACGAGCGCGAACCACGTCACGGCCGCCGGGCCGCCGTGACGGAGCCCGTAGGCGAAGTCGCCGGGCCAGCGCTGCTCGAGCACGATCCCGGCCGCGAGCCCGAGCTGGCAGCGCCACGACGGAGCGGGCGAGGAGCGCGAGACCGCCGGCGAAGGCGAAGGGGAGCGGCGCGAAGCCGGCGGCACGGCGCGCCTGGGAGAGCGAGACGGCGTTCGAGAAGCGAACGAAGAGCTCGGGGACGAGCATCAGCGCGAGCACCGCGACGGTGCCGCCGAGGACGAAGGCACCCCAGCGCCTCCGCACCGCCAGCCCGCGCCAGCGGCACGAGCGCAAGCGCGGCGACGGCAACCGCTCCGGTTCGGCCGGGCACCTCGGCCGAGAGGCGGAAGTGGTGGATCGAGCGCGACGACCAGCTCGCCGCCGTAGTGGGCGAGCGAGGCGCGCTGCGTCGGCCGCGTCCGGATTGTGCGAGAGCGTCTCGTCGACGAGCGGGCGCAGCCAGAGGACGACGAGCGCCGACGGGACGAGCGCGGCGCCGAGCGCTGCCACCGATCTGCCGCCACTCGGAGCCGCCTGAGCGCCGTATAGGCGCCGAGCGGGAATCAGCACGAAGAGCGCGTAGGTGGGGTGGATCAAGCGCCAGTGCCCCGAAGGCCGCGGCGAGCGCAGCGAGATCGGCCCTGCGCCGCGAGTCGACGAAGCCGAAGAAGAGCGCGAGCACGGCGGGCACGAAGAGCTGCCGCGACGAGGTCGCCGGCAGGGCGAGCGATACGTACGACCCGCCGTGCCCCGCGGCGAAGCAGAAGAGCGCGACAGAGGCGAGCGGTGACCGAGATCCCGCCGCCCGCGGATCCGAAGACGGCGACGCCGGACTCCCAGGCGAGCACGCAGGCAAGCGGGACGAGCAGCGAGGCCTCGTGATTCACGACCACCGAGGGATCGAGCCCGGAGACCCGGGCCACGAGCGCCAGGAACCCGTGCCAGAGCGGGAACGCGTAGCCCGGGATGCAGGCCGCCGCCCGCGAGCTCGTCGACCGAGCGCAGGTGGAGGTGCGGCAGGTCGAGGAGCTTCCGGACGCGCCCCTCGTGGAAGAGCCCGTCGCCGTTGACGACCCCGGCGACGTGCCAGAGCAGGAGCCCGAGCAGCGTTCCGAAGCAGAACACCGTTCCGTGCCCGAACGCCGGGCGGAACGTGCGGGCAGAAAGGCGGATCCGCACCGATTCGACCTCGACGACGACCTGCGACGGCTTGCCGCACGACGAGCGCGCCGACGGCGATCACGACCAGGATTCCGAGCGCGAGCGAGATCGTGCCGTGCACGATGAAGACGATCGCCCAGGCCAGGAAGAGCACCGCGAAGGACCAGGCAAGCCGGGCTGCGCTCGAGCGCTGGCCGAGCGTCCGGGCGACCAGGCGGCCGGGAAGCAGCACGAGCCACGTCGCGACTGCGAGCCGCAGGTAGTCGCCGATCACCGGAGCAGAGCTTGCACGTCGCCGGACGCAAGGAACCGCGCACCCTCGCGGTAGGCCTCGCCGCGCTTGCCCCGGAAGAGCGGCGGCCGCGGAGCCGGAGCGACCAGAGCAGCAGCAGCCGGGCCCGCCCGGCCTCGCGGAGCCCGCGGTGCTTGGCGAGGAAGCGGAGGATCCCGCGCAGGTTCTCGACGTAGAGGCGGCCGCCGTGCGAGGCGCCGCCGAGATGGACGACCTCGGCCGCCGGCGTGAACAGCACCTTCCAGCCGGCCTGGCGGAAGCGGTAGAGCCAGTCGGTCTCCTCGCTGAACATGAAGAAGCTCTCGTCGAAGAGCCCCACGGCGTCGAGCGCCTCGCGGCGGACGAGCAGGGCGGCGCCCTGGAGCGACTCGACCTCCCGCAGCTCGTCGTGGGCGAAGCCGGCCCCGTAGAACGCGTTCAGAGCCCGCGTACGAGGCGCGAGCTTGCGCAGGAAGAGGTACTCGGTCGCGAGCCGCCACAGCGTCGGGTCACCTCGGACACGAGCGCTGCAGCGTGCCGTCGGCGTTCCGGAGCCGCGGGCCGACGACCGCGGCATCCGGGTGCGCGTCGGCCACCTCGGCGAGCCGCTCGACAGCGTCGTCGACGACCCACGCATCGGAGTTGAGCAGGAAGCGCATACCGCCCGCCGGTCGCCCGAAGGCCGGTGTTGTTGCCGCCGCCCATGCCGACGATTCTCCTGCTCGATCACCTGGACGTCGGGAAAACTGCTCCGCGACGAGCTCGACCGTCGCCGTCGGTCGAGCCGTTGTCGACGACGACGGTTCGATACCCGCGAACGGACTCGAGGCACTGCTCGAGATGGCCTGCCGCGTTCCACGTCACGACGACGACCGCGACGTCGTCACGCATCCGCGACAGGGGCCGGTGACCGGCGCAAACCCTCCCAGAGGAGCACCGCAACGCCGGGCAGGGCCAGAAGCAGCGTCATCACGAAGAAGAGGAAACCGGTTGCGAACGCGGCGTCATGGCTGATGTGGAGCTGGCCGAGGAAGCTGATGAAGAACGCCTCGCGCACCCCGAGCCCGTTGGGGGTGAAGGGGGCGAGCATGACGAGGAAGAGCAGCGGGCCGAGCACGATGTAGGGGCCGACCGAGAGCTCGACGCCGACGGCGCGGCCGCCCGCCCAGATCGCGAAGATCCGCGAGATCTGCGCGCCCGTCGTGATCAGCGAGACGGTGAGAAGCGTCCTCGACGTGGTAGCGGTAGCCGTGAATCCCCTCGTAGACGGCTCGGATCGGACGCTCGACGCGCAGCCGCTGCAGCAGCGGCACGGCGCGCCTGAGATGGCGCCGCAGCCCCGACGAGAAGACGACGACACCGGCGCCGACCGTGCCGACGACGAACACCGCCTCGACCCACAGGTACGCGCCGATCGGGTACCGGCCGATCGCGATCACGAACCCGATCGCCGCGAGCACGAGCGTGACCGCGCCGCCGATCGCGCGCTCGAGGAACACCGAGCCGGCGACGGGCGAGCCCGATCCTGGGTGGCGCCTGGTCGTCTCGTAGATGCGCGAGGCATCGCCCCCGACCCCGTCGGGAGGACCTGGCCGACCGCATACGAGACGAAGTAGGCCCGCGTCAGCCAGCCGATCGGCTCCTCGATGCCGCGTGCCCGCAGAAGGAGCTTCCACCGGTAGGCCTGCGGCGGCACGGTGACGACGGTCAGCACGGCCGAGAGGGCGAGCCAGCCGAGGCTCGCGTCTCCGATCGTGTGGGCCGTCTGGCCCAGGTCGATCTTCGAGACGATGTAGGCAGCCGCGCCGCCCGTGACGACGAGCGTCCCGACGAGCCTGACCCAGCGCCTCCTGAGCAGGCCGCCGGCCCGAGAGGAACCGCTGCCGCCGGTCGTACCGCCGGTGCCGGGCGGCTGCGCCGTCATCTCCTCGGCCCGCTCGCGAACCGCCGTTTGCGCGGGGCTTTCAGACGATGGCTTCGGCATCTGCCGTTACGAAGCGTATTCGCTCGGCTGCAGCGTCGACCCGGGCGAGAGCTTCGTCGCGCGTCGCGCCGGCAGCGAGCAGGGCGCCGGCCCGGTCGGAGGCGCGCCTGAGCGGGCCGAACACGTGGCCGGCCTCGTGGTAGATGCGGGTCGAGACGACGCCGGGAAGCCCCTGCGGCACCTCGACCCGCTCGAGGACGCCCGGCGGCGCGACCAGGAGGCGCACCGCAGCGCCGCCGACCGTCGGACGGAACGCCGCCTTGAGCTCGCTCGGGGCGAGCGGCCGCCCGAGCGCCGCCGCCAGCGCGAGCCCGTTCAGATCGATCCCGGTAACGAGCTCGACGAGCTCCGCGTCATGCCCGCCTCCGAGCCTGGCGCCGACCTCGATCACCTCCGGCCCACCGCGACTCATACGAAGCTGCGTGTACGACGGCGCCGTCGTGGATCCCGAGCGCCTCGACCGCCCGCCGCGCCACCTCCGCGGCGGCCTCGGCATGCGGCGAGGGCCAAGCCTGCGCGAGCGCGACCCCGAACGGCGAGCTCGGCCGAGTAGCGGTCGGTGACGGCGAGCGGCACGAACTCGCCTTCGGCCGAGAACCCGCTGACCGTGACCTCGGGCCCTCGAGCAGCTCCTCGACGAGCACGATCCCGCTTCGGCCCACCCGCCGGGCCGCCTCGACTGCGGTGCGCAGCTCCGAGGGCCGGCGGACGACCGCCGGGCCGCCCCGGTCGGTCCGGTCGGCGGTCTTGACGACGAGCGGCGGCTCGAGCTCGACGGTCGGCTCCTCGCCGACGGCGATCTCCCAGCGCGGCTGCGGCACGCCGGCGGCGGCGAGCGCCTCGCGCTGGCGCAGCTTGCTCGACGCGAGCTGCGCCGTCGCGGCCGAGACCGGGTGAGCGAGGCCGAGCTTCTCGGCCACGCGTGCGGCAACCGCGACCGCTGCGTCGCCGGCCGGCGAGATGACGCCGTCGAGCGGGAGCGCAGCTGCAAGCCGCTCGATCGCCGCCTCGTCCTCGATCGAGACGATGCAGCGCCGGTCGGCGAGCACGAATCCCGGGCGCCGCCGGGTTGCGATCGCAGACAGCCGTCCAGATCCCGTGCGCCCTGGCCGCCTCGAGGAGGCCGAGCTGGCCGGGGCCTGCTCCGAGGACGAGCAGGCGCGGGTCTCTCTCGCCGGGATCGGGCGCCATGCCTTCATTGTGTCGGGAGCAACGGCGGGCGCCCCCGGCGAGGCCCCGCCCGCGGCGGTCAGTGGGTGGCGAGGATCAGCAGGTAGTCCGAAGCGACACGGGCGCTGCCGTCGTCCGCGAGGTTGAAGCGCTCGACGAGCTCGGTGAAAGCGTCGAGGAACTCCTCCCAGCGACCCTCAGGCTCGAGCAGGCGGCGGGCAAAGACGAAGACGCCGAACTCGTTTGCGTACGAGTCGACCATGGCCTCGACCGACGGATACTCGAACTCGACGGTCTTCGCGGGTGACCGCGACGGTCGCACCAGCCTCCCCGAACATCTCGTCGATATGGGCCTCGTCGCCCCACTGGGGCGGCAGCGCCGGCGCCGGGCGGAGGCGGCGGCAGGAACCGCCCGTTGAGCTGGAAGAGCTCGCCTGCCATGCCGTCTGTCGCCCAGGTCGTCATCGCGATCCGGCCCCCGGGACGGCAGACGCGGACGAGCTCGGCGGCGGCGCGGCGGTGGTCTGGGGCGAACATCGCCCCGAAGGTCGAGGTGACCCGGTCGAAGCTCGCGTCGGCGAACGGAAGCGCCTGCGCGTCGCCTTCGACCCAGGTGACCTCGACTCCCGCCTCGGCGGCTCGGCGCTCGGCATGCTCGAGCAGCTCCGGGGTCAGGTCGAGCCCGGTGACGGTGGCACCCCGCTGAGCCGCCGGGATCGCGACGTTGCCGCCGCTTCCGGTCCCGACGTCGAGCAGCTCGACACCCGGGCTCGATGTCGATCCGGTCGAGGACGAGCGCACCGACGGGAGCGATCAGCCTCGAGAAGCTGTCCCAGTCGCCTGCCGCCCAGGGGGCGCGGGCGCGCTGGCGACGCTTCGTCGCTGTCGGTGGCACCTGCCACCGGCGGTAACAGAGCCGTGCCGAAGGCGAAAGGTGCCCGCGTCCGGCACGGCGTGGCGAGAAGCTCTAACGAATGAGCACGGCCGCCGGCGCGCTGCACCGCAGTCAGCGCGAGGTCATCTTGTAGAGCTCTAGGCCGCCGCTTCGAGCTCGGGCACGAGCTCGACCGCCTCGGCATCCTTGCGGCCGCCGCGCTTGACGAGGAACGAGGCGACCGAGCCGGCGGCAACGATCGCCGCGCCGACGTAGACGGCGTTGCTCATGCCGTGGACGAAGGTGTGCGGCGTGCGATAGCCGCCCTCGTGGGCGAAGATCGAGGCGAGGACGGCGACGCCGAGGACGCCGCCGAGCTCACGGATCGCGTTGTTCGCGCCCGAGGCCTGCCCCTGCTCCTCGAGCTTGACCGAGGAGAGGACGACGTTCGCGACCGGGGCGAAGAAGAGCGCCATCCCGGCGCCCGAGACGCAGAAGGGCGCGACGACGTCGATGTAGTGCATCGTCGGGGACGAGATCGTCGCGATCCAGGCGAGCCCGATCGCCTGCAGGAACAGCCCCGCGCCCATCAGCCGGTGCCCGCCGATCCGGTCGGAGAGCGCTCCGGCGATCGGCGCGATGATCATCGGCATCGCCGTCCACGGGAGGATGCGCAGGCCGGAGCCGAGCGGCGAGTAGCCCTGGACCGTCTGGAAGAACTGCGCGAGCAGGAAGATCGAGCCGAACATCCCGAACGAGAAGAAGAGCGAGGCGGCGTTCGAGAGCGCGAACGCGCGATTCTTGAAGAAGCGCATCGGCAGCATCGGCGCGGGAGCGCGCAGCTCCCAGACGACGAAGAGGGCGAGCATCGCGAACCCGGCGAGCGATCGAGCCGATGATCTCGAGCGAGCCCCAGCCGACCGAGTTGCCGCGAACGAGCCCCCAGACGATTCCGAGCAGGCCGATGCCGGCGAGCCCGAGACCCGGGCAGGTCGAGCCGGCTCGAAGGGGCCGCGGCTCTCGTCGAGGCGGGTGAGGACGAGCGGGATCAGGACGATGCCCGATCGGCACGTTCAGCCAGAAGATCCAGTGCCAGGAGATTCCGGAGACGACGGCGCCGCCGACGAGCGGCCCGAAGGCGACGGCGAGGCCCGTGATCCCGCCCCAGGCGCCGAGCGCGAGCCCGCGCCGCTCGGCCGGCACCGCGGCCGAGAGGATCGTGAGCGTGAGCGGCATCACGATCGCGCCGCCGATCCCCTGCATCGCGCGGGCGGCATCGAGCGCGCCGATCGACGGAGCAAGCGCGGCCGCGGCCGAGGACGGCGGTGAAGATGGTGAGCCCGAGTCGCGAGCAGCCGGCGCCGTCCGAAGCGATCGCCGAGTGCGGCGCCCGTCAGGAGCAGCACGGCGAAGGTGAGCGTGTAGGCGTTGACCGTCCACTCGAGCCCGTCGAGGCCGGCGCCGAGATCGCGCCGGATCACCGGGAGCGCGGTCGTCACGACGAGGTTGTCGAGCGTGACCATGAACCCCGCGGCCGAGGTGATCAGGAACGCCCACAGCAGTTGATGATTGCTCTTGATTTTGTGACTCATCACTAACCTCCGAATGAAAAAAAGGGACTGCGTCAGTGGACTAGTGGTTTTCCTTGCAGGCCTCGAGGAGCCGAAGCGCCCACGGCTCGGCGCCTTCGCCGATCTGCTCCATCGAGGCGAACACGTTCAGGAGCATCCCCGTGGCGAAGAAACCGGGACACGCGCTCCGGGGAGGCTCCGGAGACCCGCTCCGCATAGGCAACGAGGTCGCCGTAGCCCTGGCGGACGACCTCGCGGATCTCGGGGTCGTTGCAGGCCGCGTAGGCCTGCATCTGGGCTCGGAGCCGCAGCGGGTCGGCCGTGAGCCGCTCCACGTAGGCGTTGCCGATCGCCTCGAGGGCGGCATCGCCGCGGAGGCCCTCCGCCGAGCGCTGGAACATCTCGAGCATCTCGCGGAAGCAGCGGGTCACGACGGCCCGGAAGAGCTCCCGCTTCGTGCCGAAGAGCCTGAACACATACGGCTGCGAGATGCCCGCCCGGCGGGCGATGTCCTCGGTCGAGGCCCCGTAGAGCCCGCGCTCGGCGAACTCGAGGAGCGCGGCGTCGAGGATGTCCTCACGCCGGGCCTCGCCCGTCTTGCGTTCCGTCACCGCCATGTGCGTAAGTTAGTGATCACTCACAAACTTGTCAAGCCGGCCCGGGCCGGCCGCGATCACGTCAGCGCTGCGGCGAGCGCCTCGGCAACCCGGTCGAGCTCGGGCTCGGTGAGGCGCGTGTGGAACGGAAGCGCGAGTGCGTGGCTCGAACACGTGCTCGGCACCGGGGAAGTCGCCCTGGTCGCGATAGGGCCGAGGAGCTGAAGCGCGAAGGTGCCGATCTGCGCCTCGATGCCCGAGCCCGAAGCGCGGCGAGCACCTCGTCGCGGCGCTCGACCTGGATCACGTAGGCCTGCCAGCCGTGAACGTCGCCGTCGTCGGCGGCAGGCAGGACGACGGGCAGCCCCTCGAGCCGTTCCGAGTAGCCGGCTGCGAGCCGGGTTCGCGTCGCAAGCAGCTCGTCGAGGCGGCGCAGCTGCGGCAGGCCGACCGCGCAGAGGATGTCCGAGAGGCGGTAGTTGAGGCCCGGCGACGGGCATGTCGGCGTCGGCGAGCGACCGCCAGCCGTGGTTACGCATGCATCGCGACGGAGGCGGCGATCTCGTCGTCGTCGGTCGTCACGCCGCCGCCCTCGCCGGTCGTGACGATCTTCCGCGGGTGGAAGCTCTGGCAGGCCAACGAGCCCGAGCGACCCGCACGGCGCGCCGCGGCGGCGCGCGCCGAGCGCGCCGGCGGCGTCCTCGATCAGGGGCAGCTCGGGCAGCTCCTCCATGCGGGCGGGACGGCCGAAGAGGTGAACCGGCATGATCGCCTTCGTCCGCGGCCCGACCCCGATCTGCGCCGGATCGAGGTTCATCGTCGCCGGGTCGACGTCGACGAGCACGGGGCGCAGACCGGAGAGCGCGACGACGTTCGCCGTCGCCGGGAAGGTGTAGGCGGGAACGATCACCTCGTCGCCCGGCTCGAGGCCGAGCGCCAGCACCGCCAGGTGCAGCGCGGCGGTGCCGGACGAGACTGCGAGCGCGTGCCGGGTGCCGCAGGCCCGTGCGAGCTCCTCCTCGAACTCGGCCACGAGCGGGCCCATCGTGAGCATGCCCGTCTCGAGCACGGCCGCGACCGCCTGCGAGCTCCTCGGCGCCGAGCTCGGGCCAGCCGAGGCGGATCCGCTCGCTACTACCTGCTCCTCGGTACCACGAGATCGTGCGGGTGAGGCCGTCGTCGAGCTCGACCTTCGGCTCCCAGCCGAGCCGCTCCCGCGCCTTCTCGACGTTCGGGATCCGGAGCTCGACGTCGACGTAGCCGAGCGGCGCGAAGACGATCTCGCCCGCGCAGCCGGTGAGGCGCTTGATCCGCTGAGCGAGGTCGTAGATCGTCACGGACGAGCGCGGGTTGCCGATGTTGAACGCCTGGCCGACAGCCTCGGGCCGCTCGAGGCAGGCGAGCACGCCGCTGACCATGTCGGTGACGTAGCACCAGGCGCGGATCTGGGAGCCGTCGCCGCGGACGGTCAGGTTCTCGCCGCCGAGCGCCGCCTCGATGAAGGCGCGGATCGCCCCGCCGCCGATCTGGCCCGGGCCGAAGACGTTGAAGGGGTGGACGGTGACGGTCGGGAGCCGAGCTCGTCGTGGTAGGCGTGCGCCATGTGCTCGCCCGCGAGCTTCGAGACGGCGTAGGTCCACCGGGCCTCGCCGACCGAGCCGATCGTCGAGACCTGGCCCTCGCTGACGTTGTAGGCGTGGGTGCCGAAGACCTCGCTCGTGGAGAAGTCGACGAAGCGCTCGAGCGTGCCGATCGTCGAGAGCGCTGCCTCGAGGGCGTTGTAGGTGCCGATCACGTTCACGCGCATCGTCCGCACCGGGCTCTCGAGGACGGTCTCGACGCCGGCGATCGCAGCGCAGTGGACGAAGTGCGTGACCCCGCGTGCGAGCTCCTTCAGCCGCTCGCGCGTCGAGGACGTCGCACTGGTGGAGGGTGTAGTTCGGGTGGTCGGCGAGCTCGGTGCCGGAGAGCGCGTCGCGGTGGAGGTTGTCGATCGCGATGATCTCGTTGCGCTCGACGAGCTCGCGCGCGAGCGTCGTCGCGATGAAGCCGGCGCCGCCGGTGATCAGGATCCGTTTGCCTTCGAGCATCGCGCCGAGTGTAACCGACGGCCTATCGTGAGCCCGATGGGAGACCTCGAACAGCTGCGTGCCGAGGCCGACGGGCTGCGAGACGTCTCGGCCGCGCCGGCGGGGGCGGGCTCGCCTCGCGGCTCGACGCGGGCCGCCGAGCCGCTCGCGCGGGCGCAGCGTGCGTTCAACGACGTGGCGCTGCGTTTGCGTCGACGCGCTCTCCGAGCGGCTCGACGCGACCGAGGCTCGCAGCGAGCAGGCGGAGCGGCGCGGCCGCGAGCTCGAGGAGCGCCTGCTTCGGCTCGAGCGGCGCGGACGCCCGGCGGCGAGAACCGGGCCCAGGTACCGAACCAGAACCCGAGACCCGGATGCCCGGCGCAGCCGCGGACGGCAGCCGCTGCGGCCCAGCGCGGGCAGGACGCGCTGCCGGACTACTTCGCGTTCGAGGCGCGGATGCGGGCGCCGACCGGCCGAGATCAGGGAGCGCCAGCAGCCCTACGTGGAGCTGCTCGCGGGCCAGCGAGCCCGTGCTCGATCTGGGCTGCGGGCGGGGCGAGCTGCTCGGGCTCCTCCGCGAGGCGGGCATCGACTGCACGCGGCGTCGACGGCGAATGCCGACATGGTCGCCTTCGCCGTCGGGCGAGGGTCTCGACGGTCGTGCAGGCCGACGCGCTCGCGGCCCTGGCCGAGGTCGCCGACGGCTCGCTCGGCGCGGTGACCGCGCTCCAGCTCGTCGAGCACTTGCCGCCGGCCGTGCTCGTGCGCCTGCTCGAGCTCGCGGCGGCGAAGGTCACGGCCCGGGGGCGTGCTGATCCTCGAGACGATCAACCCGGTCTCGCCGCGCGCGCTCCAGCACTACTTCTCCGACCTCACCCACTCGCAGCCGCTCGTCGCCGCGACGCTGAGCCTGCTGTGCGAAATGCCGGCTTCCGCGAGGCCGAGATCCCTACCTGAACCCACCCGAGGAGCAGCTGCGCGAGGTCGGCTTCCCGACCGGGCGGAGAATGGGACGGCGCCCGGGCGGCGCTCGCAGAGAACCGGCGCCTCGTCCAGCGAGGCGCTCTTCGCCCCTCTCGACTACGCGATCGTCGCCGCGCCGATAACGTCGCGCTCGTGAAGACCGTCCTCTTCGTCGGCGCGGGACGCCACCAACGCCGGGCGATCCTCCGGGCGAAGGAGCTCGGCGCTGCGCGTGCTCGCAGTCGATCGCAACCCCGACGCGCTCGGAATGCGCGAAGCGGACGAGCGGTTCGTGGTCGACTTCTCGGACGCCGAGGCAGTGCTCGAGGCGGTCGCCGACGAGCCGAGCTCGACGGCGTCCTCACGGTGTCGGCCGACCGCGCCGTGCCCGTCGTTGCGGCCGTCGCCGAGGCGCGGGGGCTGCCGGGGATCGGCACGGCCGCCGCCCACCTGATGACCCACAAGGTGGCGATGCGCCGGCAGCTCGCCGACGCGGGGATCCCCCAGCCGCGGTTCGCGGCGCTCCGGATCCTCTCCGAGCGCCACCGCGCGGCCGAGGAGGTGGGCTTCCCCGCCGTGCTGAAGCCGGCCGACTCGGGCGGGCAGCGCGGGATCTTCCTCGTCGAGTCGATCGACGACATCGAGGCGCACCTGCACGAGGCGCTGGCCGCCTCCCCGACCCGGGAGGCGATCCTCGAGGAGTACGTCGAGGGCACCGAGATGAACGGGATCGTGATCGCCCGCGACGGCGAGGCGTGGGCGCTGACGCTCTCCGACCGGCTGCGGCCTCCGGGCGTCGGGTTCGGCGTCGGGTGGATCCACGTGTACCCCGCGGCCGTCTACGGCGACCAGCTCGAGGAGTCGGAGCGCGTCGCGGCGCACACCGCCCGCGCGCTCGGCCTCGAGACCGGGATCGCCTTCCCGCAGCTGATCGCGACGCCCGACGGGGGGGTCGTCGTCGTCGAGTGCGCCGCGCGGATCCCGGGCGGGCAGATGGCCGACCTCGTCCGCCATGCCGTCGGGGTCGACCTGATCGAGGTTCAGCTCCGGATGGCGCTCGGCGAGGAGCTGCCGGACGAGCTCGTCTTCCCGCGGTTCCGCCAGCCGCTCGCGATCCGGTTCCTCACCGCGCAGCCCGGGCCCGCTCGCGGCCCGGGAAGGTGGTGCGGATCGGCTCGCTCGAGCCGGTGCTCGCCGCTCCCGGGCGTCGTGCAGGCGGACACCTACATCGTCGAGGGCGAGGTGATCCGGCCCGGTGCGGCGTCGACGGCGACCGGCGCGGCTACGTGATCGCCGTCGGCCGACACGACGCTCGAGGCGCTCGACCGCGCCGAGGCGGCCGCGCGCCTCGTCGAGGTCGACGTGGAGCCGGTATGACCGCGCGGCAGCCGCGACCGTGACTCGGACGCGACACGGCCGGTGGAGGAATTGTGACGAAATCGGCACAGACGCGATGCCCGCGACCGCCCGTAGAATTGGCAGTGAGGGTGGCGGGTTCGGCTCCCCACCCTGGGTGGGGGCTACGTGCGGGGCTGCGCGGACGGCGTCACGAACAAGCCTCCTGACACGACCGGGAAGTGCAAGGACGGCCGGGACATGAGCTGTGACTTCTCGCTCCAGCCACTACCGCGAGCTCCTCGAGGCGGCCAGGACGGGCGGCTACCGCTTCGCCGGCTTCGACCGGCCGCCCGAGCCGGGCGACCTGATCCTGCGCCACGACGTCGACCTCTCGCTCGACGCGGCGGTCGAAGCTCGCCGAGGTCGAGGCCGAGGCCGGCGTCTGGTCGACCTGGTTCCTGATGACGCGGTCGGCCTTCTACAACCTCGACTCGGCCGAGGGCGAGCGACGCGATGGCGCGGCTGCGCGAGCTCGGCGGGCGGATCGCCCATCACGCCGTCTGGCCGCACATCGACCTCGACGATCGCTTCGAGCCGGTCGTCGCCTGGCACAACCCCGACCCCGAGTACATGACGGCGCCGATCGACGGCGCCGTGAACGTGATGGCCGCGCCGTGGTTCGACCCCGAGCACTACCGCTCGGACTCGAACCAGCACTGGCGCCACGGCTGCCCGCACGAACAGCTCGCCCGCGGCGAGCTCGAGTGGCTCCAGCTCCTCATCCACCCGGAGATCTGGGCGTTCCACGGCGTCGACGATGCGCGAGTCGATGGAGTCGTTCCTCGACGCCGACCGCGCGGCGCGCCTCGAGCGGCTGCGCGCCGACCGCATCGACCTCTCCTGACCGCGCGAGCGGATGCACTAGCGTCCAGCCGATGAAGCCGATCACCGTCGTCGTCACCGCCTCCGGCGCGCCGGGCACGGCCGCGCTGCTGCACGCGCTGCGCGAGAACGGCGAGCGCGAGGTGCGGCTCGTCGGCACCGACATGAGCGAGCGCGTCGGTCGGCCGCCACCTCTGCGACGCGTTCCACCTCGTCCCGGCCGGCTCGGACCCGGCGTTCGCCGAGGCGATCCGCGACGCTGGCCGAGCGCGAGGGCGCCGTGGCGATCCTGCCCCAGTCGTCCTTCGACCTCGAGGGGCTCGCCGGCGCGCGCGACGCTCTTCGACGACATCGCCGTGCTCGTCTCGAGCCCCGAGGCGATCCACCGCTCGAACGACAAGGCCGAGACCTACGCCTTCCTGCGCCGGCTCGGCCTGCCCGCGCCCGACTTCCGGCGCGTGCAGCGGCGCCGAGGAGGTCGCGCGCGGCCGCCGAGGAGCTCGGCTACCCGGAACGCGCGGTCTGCTTCAAGCCGGTGTTCTCTTCCGGCTCGCGCGGCTTCCGGATCCTCGACCCGACCGTCGACCGCGCCGACCAGCTCCTGCGCGAGCGGCCCGGGCTCGGTCTCGATGCTGCTCGAGGACGCGGTCGAGATCCTCGCTTCGGTCGACGATCAGGACGGAGCTGCTCGTGATGGAGCTCGCCGACGGGCCCGAGCGGACGATCGACGGGATCGCGAACGGCCGGGAGATCGTGCTCGGCCATCCGAAGACCCGCGAGGCGATGCGCGCAGGGCTCGCGATGTACTTCGTCACGCTCGAGGACGACGGGTTGATGGAGCTCGCGAACGCGATCGTCGCCGAGCTCGGCATCGAGCACTTCTTCAACATCCAGCTCGTCGGCGACCTCGTGATCGAGATCAACCCGCGGATCTCGACGATCGTCTACCAGGACGATCTGAACCTCCCCTACCTCGGCGTCAAGCGCGCGATCGGCGAGATCTCCGACGAGGAGCTCCGGGCGCTGCAGGCCACGGATCCAGGCCGGGCCGCACGGCTCTGCGCTACTTCGACCAGCTCGAATGGGACGCGTGAGCCCGGCCGCCACGTGCTCGGACGCCGGCCGGAAGCCGCGGAGCGGCCATGCGGGTCACGCACTGCCCGGTCAACATCGCCGGGATCCCGTGGGAGAACGTTCAGGCCCTGCGGCGCAAGGGAGCGGACGCGCGGCTCGTCGTCTTCAACCGCGGGAAGCTGCACCCGGAGGCCGACTGGTCGCTCGACCGGCACGGGCGCCCTGCCCCGTCCGCCTGGCCACGCAGCTCGCCGCGTTCGCGCGGCTGCTGCCGCGAAACCGACATCTTCCACTTCTACTTCGGGCTCACGCTCGTCCCGCCCTCGCTGCAGTTCCCGCTCCTGCGAGCGCTGCGCAAGAAGAGCGTGATGCACTACCTCGGCTCCGACATCCGCGGCAAGACCCCGGCGGAGCTCGCCGACGGCAAGCGAGCGGGCGCCGAGATCGTCGGCTCCTACGCCGCGCTGCGCTGGGTGCCGGAGGCGCGCGTCGTCCCGCCCGGGCTCGACCTGCGCCCGTTCACGCCGGTGCCGCCCGTCGGACAACCCACGCCCGCTCGTCGTCCACGCCCCGTCGAACCGGGAGAAGAAAGGCACGCGCTACGTGATCGAGGCCTGCGAGCGGCTCGCCGTCGACCTCGACATCGTCGAGGGCGTCCAGCACGAGGCAGGCACGCGAGCGCTACGCCCGCGCGGACATCGTCGTCGACCAGCTGAACGCCGGCTGGCACGGCGTCTTCGCGCTCGAGGCGATGGCGCTCGGCAAGCCCGTCGTCGCCCATCTCGACCCGGAGACGGTCGAGCGAAGCGCCGCCGGCTTCGGCGTGCGCCTCCCGATCGTCCCGGCGACGAAGGAGAACGCTCGCCGACGCGCTGCGCCCGCTCATCGAGAGCCCCGCGCTGCGCCGCGAGATCGGCGGCCGAGAGCCGCGCCTACGTCGAGCAGGTGCACGACATCGACCGGATCGCGGACCTCCTGCTCGCGATCTACGCTGAGCTGTAGTGGCGGCCCCCGGCGCACCTCGCGGCCCGAGCGAACCTGATGCTCGGCCGGGAGCTCAAGCGGCTCGGCACGCAGTCGGCGATCTACGGCGCTCGGGCGGGATCATCTCCCGGCTGATCGCCGTCTTCCTGCTGCCGATCTACACGTCGTACCTCGGCCGCGACGGCTACGGCCAGATCGCGACGATCGTCGCGCTCTCGAGCGTGCTCGTGATCGTGCTGCGGCTCGGGATCACGAGCGCGTTCTTCCGCTTCTACTTCGACTCGACCGACCCGGCCCGGCGCACGCTCGTCGTCCGCACCTCGTTCTGGTTCACGATGGGGATGGCGACGCGTCGGCCTCGCGGTCGGCTGGGCCTTCTCGGTACCGCTCTCCGACTGGCTGAACCTCGGCCACACGACCGGCCACGGCGCCCACCAGGTCTTCCACGCCGACCCCTGGCTCGTCGCGCGCCGGCTTCGTCGGGCTCTGGGCCCAGATGAACTACGCGCAGATGACCTCGCTCTTCCGCGTCGAGGAGCGGCCCGTGCAGTTCGCGATCGCGAGCGTCGCCAACGTGCTGATCACGATCGGCGCGACGATCGCGCTCGTCGATCGGCGTTCCACAAGGGCCCGATCGGAGCCGTGATCGGGAACTTCCTCGGCACGCTCGCCGTCTACGTCGTGCTGCTCGCCTTCCGCCGCGAGCAGCTCGGGCTGCAGTTCGACCGCGGGCTGCTCCGAGCGATGAACCGGTTCGGGCTGCCGCTCGTGCCCGCGGCCCTCGCGCTCTGGGCGATCAACCTGATCGACCGGCTCTTCATCAACGCCTACCGGGGGCAGAGCGAGGTCGGCGTCTACTCGCTCGCCGTGCAGATCTCGTCGGTGATCGTCTTCCTGATGACCGCGTTCCAGCTCGCCTGGCCGGCGTTCGCCTACTCGATCCGCGACGACAACGCCGCCAAGCGCACCTACGCCTACGTGCTCACCTACCTGCTCTTCCTGACCTGCTGGATGTCGCTGGCCTTCGGCGTGCTCGCGCCGTGGATCGTCGCACGCTCTTCGCTCCCAAGCACCACTTCGGCCGCTCGGCCGAGGCGGTGCCGATCCTCTGCTTCGCGACCGCCGCCTACTCCGGGCTACTCGGTGCTCGCGATCGGGATCGGCCGGATGCGGCAGACCCAGTTCAACTGGGTCGTGAGCGGGGCCGCGGCCGCCGTCAACATCGCCCTCAACTTCGCGCTCATCCCGACCTACGGGATGATGGGCGCCGCGGTCGCGACGATCGTCGCCTACCTCGTCCTGTTCGTCGGCATGTGGCTGCGAAGCCGGCAGGTCTACCCGGTCCCCTACCAGTGGCGGCGCATCCTCACGCTCGCCTGCGTCGCGGTCGGGCTGACCGATCCTGGGACGCGAGCTGCACTCGCTCCCGGTGGGGATCGCCCTCACACTCGCCTATCCGCTGCTGCTGCTTCCGCTCGGCTTCTACCTGCCGGCCGAGCTGGCGCGCCTACGCCGCTTCGCCCCCGGCTTCGCGTCCCGCTGAACCGTCTCACGGCCCGTCGAAGAGCGCGCTCGCGCCTGCGACGGCGTTCCGTAGCGCGATCGCGCGGTTGGCTGCGTTCACGACCGCTCGCAGCGACGCCGTGACGATGCTCGGATGGAGCCCGACGCCCCAGACCGGCGTCGTCGTCGACGTCGGCCTCGACGTAGGCCGCCGCGGTTGCGTCGGCGCTCGCGGACATCGCGTGCTGGTGGTAGTCGCGGAGCCGGATCGTGATCCCGAACTGCTGGTCGAACGCGTCGACGAGCGCCGCGATCGGCCCGTTGCCGCTGCCCTGGATCTCGTGCGGCTCGCCGTCGACCGTGATCTGGGCGACGATCCGGTCGTCCTCGGCGCTCGAGTGGGCGTACGAGACGAGCTCGTAGGGCCGCTCGAACGCGAGGTAGTGCTCGTGGAAGGCGCCGAGTAGCTCGTCGGCGGTCAGCTCGTCGCCGCGGGCGTCGGTGATCGCCTGCACCTTCTGCGCGAAGTCGACCTGGAGCCCCCGCGGCAGCTCGAGGTGATGCTCGGTCTCCATCAGGTAGGCGACTCCGCCCTTGCCCGACTGCGAGTTGACGCGGATGATCGCCTCGTAGGTGCGGCCGAGATCCATCGGGTCGACGGCCAGGTAGGGCACGTCCCAGAGCTCCGAGTCGGAGCGCTGCTGCGCGTACATCCCCTTCTTGATCGCATCCTGGTGGGAGCCGGAGAAGGCGGTGTAGACGAGCTCACCGGCATAGGGATGGCGCGGATGGACGGGCAGCTCGTTGCATTCCTCGACGATCGCCTTCGCCTCGTCGATCCGCGAGAGGTCGAGCTGCGGGTCGACTCCCTGCGTGAGCAGGTTCAGTGCGAGCGTGACGAGGTCGACGTTGCCGGTGCGCTCGCCGTTTCCAAAGAGCGTCCCCTCGACCCGTTCCGCGCCCGCCATCAGGCCGAGCTCGGCGGTGGCGACGGCGGTGCCGCGGTCGTTGTGCGGATGGACGCTGAGGATCACGCGGTCGCGGGCAGACAGATGCCGCTGGAACCACTCGAGCCGGTCGGCGTAGACGTTCGGCGGGAACGCCTCGACGGTCGTCGGCAGGTTGACGATCATCTTGCGCTCGACCGTCGGGCCCCACTCGGCGATGACCGCCTCGCAGATCTCGAGCGCATAGTCGAGCTCGGTGCCGTGGAAGCTCTCCGGCGAGTACTCGAAGACGATCTCGCCGCCGGCGCCCCCGGCGAGCTCCTTGCAGAGGGCGGCGCCGCGGACTGCGAGGTCGGTGATCCCGTCCTGGTCGAGCCGGAAGACGACCCGGCGCTGCGTCTCGGAGGTCGAGTTGTAGAGGTGGACGATCGCTCGCCGCGAGCCCTCGATCGCCTCGTAGGTGCGCTCGATCAGCTCGGGCCGCGCCTGGGTGAGCACGGCGATCGTCGTGTCAGCCGGGATCAGCTCCTCCTCGACGAGCCGGCGCACGAAGTCGAAGTCGGTCTTCGAGGCCGACGGGAAGCCGACCTCGATCTCCTTGATGCCGAGCGCGACGAGCAGGTCGAACATCCGCTGCTTGCGCGCCGCGTCCATCGGCTTGACGAGCGCCTGGTTGCCGTCGCGAAGGTCGGTGCTGCACCAGATCGGGGCGTGGTCGACGACCCGGTCGGGCCAGGTGCGGTCGGGCAGGGGCACGGTCTCGTACGGGCGGTATTTCCAGTAGGGCATGGGCATTGGGCTCAGATCACTCCTTCGACAGAGGACGGACTTCTCCCGGCGGTGCGGGATCGCAGGTCGGGTATGTCGTCGCTCGGCTCCCCTTAGCGGGGAAGGAGCAGGCCAAGAAGGGGGAGCGCAAGCAGCGCGCTCGCACGCCGGTTCGCACCGTCACGCCCGTTCGCGCCGGCCGAGCTGCCGCAGCCGGTGAGATTGGCGAGCGGGCCGGAAGGGAACAACGGGCGAATGGAGGCGACCATGTGGTCAACCTTAGCCGCCGGGTGCGCGGCTCGCAACGAGCTGCTGTCTCCTCCAGGGCGGCCCGGAAACTGACGCCGCGGCGGGAGAGCCTTTCGGCATACTCGGGACCACGCGTGGACCGGCTCCGCTCGTTTGTCGGCCGCCTCTCTGCGGTGTCGGTTCTCGGGCTCGAGTTGCCGCTGCTTGCCCTCTGGTTCGTCCTGGCGACGATCCTCGCCCTCGTTGCCGGTCGGGTCGACGACTGGAACGACATGACGGACGAGCTCGTCTGGGAACGCCTCGCGGTCAGCGTCTCGCAGGCCCATTCGATCCTGCCGACGCTCCACGGCCAGGTGATCCGGAGCCTGAGCCAGCTCTACCCGCTGCTCGTCTCGCCGTTCTTCTGGCACGGGGACATCCCGTCGGACATCCGTGATGCGCACATCTTCAACGCCTGGCTGATGACGTCGGCTGCGATCCCGGCGTTCCTCCTGGCCCGCCGCGTGACGGCTGCTCGTTGGCCTGCCTACACGCTGGCTTTCGTCGCAACGTGCATTCCCTGGCTCATCTACTCGACCGCGATCCTGACCGAGGTTGCCGCGTATCCGGCGTTCATCTGGGGCGCCTACGGCATGCACCGCGCGCTGACGGCCCCGTCGAAGCGAAACGATGCGCTGGCGCTGCTGACGCTCGTGGTCGCGTTCCTTGCGCGAACGCAGTTCTCGCTCCTACTCGCCGTCTTCCCGTGTGCGCTCGTCCTCTACGCGGTCACGGCACCTCGCGGCCGCGAGCGGGGCTGGGCCCGGCGGGCGCTTCGAGCCGTGCTCGGCGACCACGTTCTGGCCGCTTGTGGCTATGCGGTGCTCGCCCTCGGCGTCGGCGGATATCTCGCCAGCGGCCGCCAACTCGACCAGCTGAGCGTCTACGGCAACGAGAGTCACCCGAAGCTCCTCGCCGCCGCGACGGTCGGCGCGATGACCGGCCACGCGGCCGACCTCGCGTTCGCCCTGGGGATCCTGCCGTTCCTCGCCGGCTCCGCCTGGCTCCTCGCCAATGTCGCCCACCCGCCGGACTCCCCCGCCCTGCGTGCGTTTGCCTGTCTGGGGGCGACGACGCTCGTCGTGCTGCTCGCAATCGTCTCGGCATGGGATCTCACACTCGGGACGTTCGTGTTCGACCGGTACCTCTTCTACCTCACGCCGCTGCTCGTGCTCGGCTTCCTCTGTGCCCTTCGGGACGTTCGGCGGCCGCTCTGGTCGCTGCTTCTCCCCACCGGCGTCGTCTGTTACGGCTTCGCGGCACACCTGCAGCAGAGCTTTCTGTGGTCGTCGGAGTTCCCGCTCAGCTTCGACAGCCCGATCGCGGTGCCGTACCGGCTCATCGAGTCGATCGTCGGGGGCCGAAATGGGCTGAGCGCCTTCCTGATCATCGCCACGATTGGACTGGCCGCGCTGTTCGTGGCGGCAACCCGCCTCGTCCCCGGCACTGTGGTGACGGCGGCCTTCGTCACGCTCCTCGTGATTGCGGCGCCCGCCGACACTGCCTTCACGTTCGACAAGCTGCTCTCGAGGCCGGGCCACTCGGGGAGGCCGTTGACGCGCTCGGAGAGCGGGGTCGCTCGACTGGCTCGATCTCGCGATCGGGAGCGGGGCTCGAGTGACAGCCGTGCCCTATCCGGTCAGCTCCACGTTCAGGTTCTCACAGGCGGCCTGGCGCGACCTCGAGTTCTGGAACAAGTCGGTGCGCTACGACGTGCATTACCCGACTCCCGATGTCTACGACGACGCCGTCGTCTGGTTCCCGAGCACGTCGCTCTCTTTCAACCCGCGGACCGGGGCGGCGAGCGCGTCGCTGGTCGCCGTATGTCGTCCAGAGTCTCAACGAGAGCCGCTTTCGGATCTCCGGCAATGAGCAGATCGTGCACGGCGACCTGATGCTGATCGACGCGCAGGTGCCCTGGCGAACGGACTGGCTGACCTCGGGGCTCTACGACGACGGCTGGATGAAGCCACACACGACCGCCCGCATCCGCGTGTTCGCCGTGCCGGGGCAGGAAGGCCCGGTGACGAGGACGCTGAGCATCCAGATCCAGGACCCGGCCGGGGTCGCGAGCGCCGCCTTCACGCTCGCCTCCGACCGAGCGACGATCAAGGGCACGAGCACGAACGGCAAGACCGCGTTCGAGACCCTCGCGCTCTGCGTGCCCGGCCACGGGTACGCGGACGCGAGCCTTTCGACGCCGCTTGTCGCCGCCATTCCCGGCGACCAGAAGAGCTCGGCGGCCTCCACTCTGCCGCGCACGGGAGGGCTGTTGCTCGCGGATCTCTCGCTGTCCGACGACCTGGGGCCGCCCTGCTCGATCGATCGCGGCGGCGGGGGCGGCGGCGGCGGCTAGGCGATCGCCCGGTAGACCTGGAAGACCTCGGCGTACTCGCGGTTGATGTTGATCCCGTGGGTGCGGGCGAGGTTCCAGACGTACTCGGGGTCGGCGTAGCGGCGGTGCTGCTGGGAGGCGTAGCAGGCAAGCGCCGCCGCCTTGCGCTCGAGGTGGCGGCGCTCGAGCGAGACGTAGGCCTGGTAGGCGAAGTCGAGGTTGTTCCAGGGGATCTCGTAGCCGAGGATCGTCGTGCGCTTGAACGCCCGCAGGCCTTCGGCGGCGATCGTCTGGTGGTCCTGGTGGATGTCGTGCAGCGAGGGCTGGAAGACGACATCGGGCTCCCAGTCGTTCCAGAGCCCGATCAGGAGCTCGAGGATCTCCTGGCGGTGCTCGGGGAACGTCCGGACGTCGAAGTCGTGCACGGCGAGGTTCGCCGGCGGGATCCCGAGCTCGCCGGTCGCGGCGGCGACCTCGTGGCGGAGCGTGTCGGGCGGGAATCCCTCCGGGAGCGAGCGGGTCGCGATCGAGAAGGCGACGTAGCGGACCTCGGTGCCCTCCTCGACGAGCCGCGCCATCGTCGCGCCGCAGCCGAACTCGCCGTCGTCGGTGTGCGGGGCGAGGACGAGCGCGCGCTTCCAGCCGCCGATCATGCGCGGCTCGCCGGCTGCCGCAGCACGACGGCGCTCAGCGCGAGCAGCCCCCAGAAGAGCGGGTCCTCGATGAGCGCGTTGTAGAAGAGGCTGTGCACCACGATCGCGAGCAAGGCTAGACCGAACGCAAGACGGGCGCGCTCGTTGGCCGTCGTGCCGCGGTTGCGCCGGAACGGAAGCCAGAGGCAACGGCAGAGCAGCCAGAGGAGCGCGCCGAGCCCGATCACGCCCGGTCTCGGCTGCGACGGTGATCGGTGCGTCGTGCGAGGCCCGGCCCTTCTTGTGGGTCTCCTTCGCGTAGCCCGCGACGAACCCGCCGGTGCCGACGCCGATCAGCGGGTGATGGACGAAGAGCTCTGCAGCCGGTCGAGACGAGCTTCGAGCGGGTGCCGGTGGCGTGCGAGAGGTTCGCCTTGCCGAGGACGCGGTGGCGGAGCTGCGGGACGCCCGAGCGTGACGGCGGCGAGCGCGGCCGCGCGCGAGCGCCGAGCGGCAGCACCGCCCGCCGGCGCCAGAGCACGGTCAGCGCGACCGCGATCCCGATCGCGAGCGCGAAGTAGCTCGACTGCGAGAACGACGGGAGCAGGCCGACGAGCGTTGACCGCGGCGGCGCCGGCTGCGGCCCAGGCCCAGGCGCCGCGGGCGAAGAGGACGAGCACGAGGCTCGCGAGGATCCCCACGACGAGGAAGCGGCCGTAGATCGACGGGTCGTAGAAGACGGAGTTGACGCGGTAGAACCACCCGACGGGCGCGTAGGCGTTGTCGACCCTCACCTTCGGGTTCCAGTAGATGTTGCGCGTCAGGTACTGGCCGATCCCGATCGCGGCGAACACGAGCGCCATCGCCGCCAGCTGCACGTAGAGGGCGCCGACCCAGTCGAGCTTCCACTCGAGCCGGGCGAGCGACGCCGCCAGCAGGCCGAGCGGCAGCACGTAGAAGAGCAGGTAGATCGCGCCGTCGCGGCGCCCGTCCGACCAGAGAAGCGCGACCCCGGACCAGCCGATGAGCACCGCCGCCGGCCATGCGAACGGGCCCAGGGCGGGCGGCTCGCGGTCGGGAGGGGCCGGCTCCGGCACGGATCGTCGGCATGGCGCCCGCGAGGCCGAAACGCCGGGCCGCGCCGGTACGCAGCGACACGCGCGGGCAGAAGCAGCTCACAGGCGAGCGCGAGCCGCGGCGCCGGCCACGACGACGTACAGCGGGAGCAGGAGCTTGGCGGGAGTCGAGCCGATCGAGACGGGGATCCGTGCCGGTGCGCACGCGAGGACGGCGACGCGCGAGCGTCCAGGGCACGCGCAGGAAGAGCGCCCCGAGCAGGGCGGCGGCGGCGATACCGACGAGCGCCGCGGCCGCGTAGGCGCGGTGGTGGCCGGAGGGAGCGAGCGACGACCGCGAGCAGGGCGCAGCCGGCCGCCCAGCGCGCCGAGGCCGCCTGCGCGCCAGGTCCGGCGCGGTGCGACGAAGAGGGCCGACAACCCGAGCGCGCCCACAACGCCGCCGAGACGCGCCAGGTCGGCGTTCACCCGACGACCACCGTCGCCTGCGCAGCGTGGCCCTGCGGCGCTGACGAAGAGCTGGTAGCGTGCCGGGCTTCCGGGGGGCACGCAGCCGCAGCGTGTGCGAGCGGGATGCTCCCCGGCCGCGGTCGAACAGCCAGTGGAGCGTTTCCGCGTCGGTCAGCACGAAGAGCGCGAACCGATGGCCGGGCGCCGACCGAGATCTCGGTGCGGCCGAGCTCGATGTACCTGATCGTGACGACGGCGAACGGGAACGGCTTCGACCGGTTCCCGGCGGGGTCCTGCGCGGCGATGTAGAGCGTGTACTTCGCCGGGGGGCTGGAGCCGGCCGTTGATCCTCCCGTTCCAGATCAGGGTGCCGTGGAGCTTCTGGCTGCGGGTGAACGCGGCCTGGTGCCCGTTGACGATCAGCACCGCGTGGCCCGGGCCGTTGAGCGTGTACGCGAACCGGTACACGTCGTTGCGCCTGTCGCCGTCGGGCGAGATGTGCGTGTAGACCTGCGTGGGGAACTCGTGGCACCTGCGGTGCGGCCGTGTCGATCTCGATCCTGTTCGGCAGCGTGATCGTGCGGTGATCGCCCGTGAGGCGGATGACCGGCTGGTAGCTCCCGTCGGGAAGGATCGTCACGCCGTCGTCGGCGAGGCCGTCGAACGAGAGGCGCACCTTCCCCTTCGGGATACGTCCGGCCCCTGACGATCGTGCTGACGCGCTTGCCGTCGTGGTCCATCCAGACCTCGAGGTGCTGCTTCTTGCGGAGGCGGAAGTCGATGGCGGCGCGACTGGTTGCGGCAGATCCGCGGGTTGCAGGTCGGCGAGAAGACCTTGATCGGGATGCTCGTCCCGTAGATCGGGCTGAGCTCGGTCTTCGCGCCCTCGGTGAGGGCGAACGCCACGGCCGTCGCCGCCAGGAGTGCCACGCAGAAAGCGGTCGAGAGCACCCGGGCCACGGCCCGGCCGATTCTACGCCGCCTCTTGCGCCGAGACCCGGCGCAAGTGGATCCGGGGAAGGATCACGAGCTGCCGGAGTGAGCCCACGAGGACGAGAACGACAGCGGTCGCAGACCCGCCACGTGGCTGGCGACGGTCGATCCCGGAGCGCTCCCGGACGCATCCCGACTGCGGCGCGGAGCGCCCGTCCAGGTCCGTGGCTTCGAGTGCCTCGAGGCGACGAGGGGATCGCCTGGGCCTCGACAGACCGGCGCTCGGCGCCGCGGACAGGCTCTCGGCGCCGACCGGGTCTCGGCGTGGACTGGGTCTCGGCCTGACTGGGTCTCGGCCTGGACTGAGTCTTGGCCCGGACTGGGTCTCGGCCTGGATGCCCCCAGGGTGCGGGAAGTCTTGCCGCCACCCTCAATGCAGAATCTACGGGTCGGCAGGGCCGTGTCTGTTCCAGATTTGCAGACAGCTCGGCCACAGGCGTTCGGACGGGCATCGCGCTCGCGAGCCGGTGCGCGAACGCTGCACGCCCGGCGCGTTCACACGGGCCTCGGCGGGATCGGGCAGGAGACGAACGGGCGGCCGGCGAGCCGGCAGCCGAGCTTGTACGCCTCGCAGCCGGTGCAGAAGCCCGCGTGACGGCCGCGAGCAGCGCAGTGCGGCGACGAGGGACCCGAGGGCGATCCCGGCCGTCGCGACGCCGGCCGCGTAGGCGACCGAGGCGCGCGAGCACGGCGAGCCCGACCATGTTCGCGACCCTGCGGCGGCCGCGAGTCCTCGAGCGGCGCCCTCGCCGAAGCGCGGCTGCACGAGCTCGAAGTAGAGGACGCACGGCGAGGCAGAAGCGCCGCCCGAACGTCAGCCCGAGCGCGAGCTGGGCGGCGAGCAGCGCGAGCAGCCACCACCAGCCGGTGGCGACGGCGAGCACCGAGACGACGCCCACGACCGCCTGGTTCGTCCGCGGCGCCCGCGAGTCGATGACGGCGAGGTCGCGGTAAGGGTCGGCGCGCCCGCGGCCGTCACGAGCTCGCCCACTTGAGGCGTCGAGGACCATTCCGGCCGCGACGGTGTCGTTGCGTCGACTCGTCGATGAGGATGAAGGCGCCGGTCGCGCGGTTGCGCTCGTACGCGGTCGACTGCCAGGGGCTCGGCGAGGCGCAGCCGCACGACGCCGAGATCGTTCAGCTCGAGCCGCGGCGGGGCCGGGCACGCTCTCGAGCGTGTGGATGTCGACGGCCGAGACGAGCTCGTCGACGACGGCACGGACGCGAGCGGGTCGTGTGCTTGATGCGCGAGCCGCGCGCCCGGCTCGAGCGGCCGCTCGGTCATCCAGCAGAGGTGCGCGACGAGCTCGCGCGCGACGGCCGGCGGCATGGTCGGGATCGGCGAGCATGTCGCCGCGACCGACGTCGAGGTTGCCCTCGAGCCGGATCGTCACCGACTGCGGCGGCGATCGCGGCCTCGAGCGGGCCGTCGATCGTCTCGACGCTCGCGACCTGCGTGCGCAGGCCCGACGGGAGGACGACGACCTCGTCGCCTGCCCGCCAGACGCCGCTTGCGACCTGGCCCGCGTAGCCGCGGTAGTCGTGGTGCTCGTCCGCCATCGGGCGGATCACCCACTGGACCGGGAAGCGGCGATCGGAGAGGTTGCGGTCGGCGAGCGACCTCGATCGACTCGAGGTGCTCGAGCAGCGTCGGCCCCTCGTACCACGGCATCGCGTCCGTCCGGTCGACGACGTTGTCGCCGCGGAGCGCCGACATCGGGATCGCCAGCGGGTCGTGGAGGTCGAGCCTGCGGCCGAGCTCCTGCAGGTCGGCCTCGATCTCCGAGAAGCGCTCCGGCGAGAAGTCGACGAGGTCCATCTTGTTGACCGCGAAGACGATGTGCGGCGTCGAGAGCATCGAGGCGATGTAGGAGTGCCGCCGGGTCTGCTCGATCACGCCGTTGCGCGCGTCGACGAGGATCACCATCGACGTCGGCGGTCGAGGCGCCGGTGACCATGTTGCGCGTGTACTGGACGTGACCCGGGCGCATCGGCGAGCTGGAAGCGCCGCCGCGGCCGTCACGAACGAGCGGTAGGCGACGTCGATCGTGATCCCCTGCTCGCGCTCGGCGCGCAGGCCGTCGGTCAGGAGCGCGAGGTTGACGTACCCGTCGCCGCGGCGCTGCGAGGTCTCCTCGATGTGCTCGAGCTGGTCGGCGAGGATCTGCTTCGTGTCGTAGAGCAGGCGCCCGATCAGCGTCGACTTGCCGTCGTCGACCGAGCCCGCGGTGACGAGCCGCAGGAGCTCCGCCTGCATCATCCGCTCGGAGGTCGCCATCCTAGAAGTAGCCGTCGCGCTTGCGGTCTTCCATCGCCGCCTCGGAAACGCGGTCGTCGGCGCGGGTCTCGCCGCGCTCGGTGATGTTGGTGGCCGCGATCTCGGTCGACGACCTCGTCGAGCGTCGCCGCGCGCGACTCGACCCCGCCGGTGCAGCTCATGTCGCCGACCGTGCGGAAGCGAACGGTGGCGGGGAACGGGCTCCTCGCCCGGCAGGCGCTCGACGAAGTCGGAGACGGCGTAGAGCATCCCGTCGCGGCGGAACATCTCGCGTTCGTGGGCGAAGTAGATCGACGGCAGCTCGAGGCTGCTCGCGGGCGATGTACTGCCACACGTCGAGCTCGGTCCAGTTCGAGATCGGGAAGGCCCGGATCTGCTCGCCCTTGCGGATCCGGCCGTTGTAGAGGTTCCAGAGCTCGGGCCGCTGGGCGCGCGAGTTCCACTGGCCGAAGTCGTCGCGGAAGCTGAAGATCCGCTCCTTCGCGCGCGACTTCTCCTCGTCGCGGCGCGCGCCGCCCATCGCGGCGTCGAAGCCGTGCTCGATGATCGCGTCGAGGAGCGTCGTCGTCTGCAGCTGGTTGCGCGAGGCGCGCGGGCCCGGTCTGCTCGACCACGCGGCCCTTGTCGATCGACTCCTGCACGCTCGCGACGACGAGCCGCTCACCGAGCTCGGCGACGCGCCGGTCGCGGTACTCGATCACCTCGGGGAAGTTGTGGCCCGTGTCGACGTGCATGAGCGGGAACGGGAACTTGCCGGGTCGGAACGCCTTCTCGGCGAGGCGCAGGAGCACGATCGAGTCCTTGCCGCCGGAGAAGAGCAGCACGGGGCGCTCGCGCTCGGCCGCGACCTCTCGCATGATGTGGATCGCCTCGGCCTCGAGCTCGTCGAGGTGCGAGAGCGTCAGGGGCGCCACGGCGCGCTCAGCGTCACGCCGGCGCAGCCTCGCTCGCCGACGAGGCCGAGCTCCTCGAGCTTGGCGAGGACGATCGCGGCGCGACTCCTCGGGTGCGCGGCCCTCGGTGTTGAGCCGGATCTCCGGGTTCGCCGGGATCTCGTAGGGATCGGAGACGCCGGTGAAGTCCGCGATCTCGCCGGCATGGGCCATCGCGTAGAGCCCCTTCGGGTCGCGCCGCTCGCACTCGGCGAGCGAGGTGGCGACGTGAACCTCGACGAACGGCGCCTGCTCCTCGATCGAGCGCGCGGGCCCGCTGGCGCGCCTCCTCGTACGGGCGAGATCACCGAGACGACGACGGCGGCGCCGGCCCGGGCGAGGCGCGAGGCGACCCAGCCGATCCGCTCGATGTTCGTGTCGCGGTCCTCCTTCGAGAAGCCGAGGCCCTTCGTGAGGTGCGTCGCGCACGACGTCGCCGTCGAGCCGGTCGACGAGGACGCCGCGAGCGCTCGAGATCCTGCGCCACGAGCCCGGCGATCGTCGACTTGCCCGCCGCCGAGAGGCCGGTGAGCCACAGCACGAAGCCGCTCTCGCTCACGCCGGCTCCTTCGCGGCTTCCTGGGCCCCGACGACGTGCAGGCCGCACTCGGTCTTGTCGAGCCCGTCCAGCGGCCCTCGCGTCCGGCGCCGGGCTTCGTGCAGTGGGTGCAGCCGATCGAGGAGTAGCCGCGGTCGTGCAGCGTGTTGTAGGGAAGCTCGTGCTCGCGGATGTAGTCGAAGCAGCGCTCGTCGTCCCAGTCGGCGAGCGGGTTCGCCTTCCAGAGCTCGTGCTGCTCGTCCCAGCCGACCTTCGGCGCGTTCGCGCGGGTCGGCGACTGGTCGCGGCGCAGCCCGGTGATCCAGGCGTCGAGCTCGCCGAGCGCGCGGCCGAGCGGCTCGACCTTGCGGATCGCGCAGCAGAGGTCGGGCTTGCGCTCCCAGAGCGCGTCGCCGTGGATCTCCGCCTGGCGGGCGAGCGTCGGCCCCTCGAAGATCTCGACCTTCGTGTCGTACCGGCGCTCGACCTCCTTCCAGACCGCGTAGGTCTCGGGGAAGAGCACGTGCGTGTCGAGCGCGAACACGCGGGCGTCCGGGTCGATCGCGAAGAGCATGTCGAGCAGGACCGACTCCTCCTTCTGGAAGGAGCAGGCGAGCGAGACGCGGCCCGGGGAAGGCGTCGAGCATCGCCCGCAGGATCTCCTCGGCGCCCATCGACTCGTAGTCGAGCTCAGGAAGCTGCGGCTTGCTCGCCATCGATCAGCACCTCCTTCAACGTATCGCCGCGCAGCCCCAGGCGGAGCGTCTCGAGCGGGATCACCTCGTCGGGCGGGATGTTCCCGAGGTTCACGCTCGGGCCGAAATGCTTGATGAACCAGGCCTGGCTCGCCTTCGTCGGCGCCTCCCAGACGAGGTCGTCGAGGTCGATCGTCGTGGGCGATCTCGTCGACGAGCCCGGTGCGCATCTCGCCGGACGGCCTGAAGATCCCGGCGGTGCCGCCTTCGCGGCTCTCGGTGATCACCTTCCAGGCGCCCGCCGCGAGCTCCTCCTTGATCCACTGCACCCACTCGCTAGGGCTCGAAGACGACCTCGGAGTCCTTCGAGCCGACCTCGGAGAGCACGGTGAAGTCGCGTGCGAACTCGGCGATCAGCTCGAGCTTGCGCTCGCGCGGGATCTCGACCGTGCCGTCGGAGATCTCGACATGGGTGAGGCCGAGGCTCGACGAGCCACGACTTGTACTCGTCGAGCTTGTCGCGCACGTAGACGACCTCGAAGAAGGTGCCGCCGAGGACGACGCGCTTCCCGGCGAGGACGTCGAGCTTGCGGCGCAGGTTCGGCGTCACGTACGCGGTGCCCCAGCCGAGCTTGACGATGTCGATGTACTCGCCGCTCGTCTCGAGAACGTCCTCCCATGCCGCGGGGGCCGAGCCCCTTGTCGATCACGTGGGTGAGGCCGCCGCTCGCGCCGAGGCCCGAGGTCGAAGGGGTGGCTAGAAGCGGGCAAAGATCTCCTTCAGCTTCTCGTTCGCGGCCGTCCTGGACGTCGTGGTAGAGCGATCCGCCGTGGGCGTCGATCCCGACGGTGAGCGGGCCGAAGTCCTTGACCCGGAACCTCCAGAGGCACTCGGGCATGAGCTCCTCCCAGGCCACCTCCTCGATCTCCTCGATCTGGGTCGTCTCGAGCGCCGCGGCGCCGCCGACGATCGCGAAGTAGACCATCCCGAGCCGCTGCATCGGCTCGATCGCCTCGTCGGGGAAGCCGCCCTTGCCGCAGATCGCCCGGACGCCGTACTGCTCGCCGAGCGGCTCGGTGAAGCGCACCATGCGCGCGCTCGTCGTCGTGCCGATGCAGATCTTCTCGTAGGTGCCCCGGCCCTCGGCGTCGGTGCCGACCTTGCGCACGTTCGGCGCGGTGTGGAGCAGGAAGGCGCCGCTGAGATCCATCGGCGGCTCGACGCCCTGGTCGAAGATGCGGATCTGGGTGCGGTCGCGGATGCCGATGATGTGCCCCTGCACGATCACCTCGTCGCCGGCGCGGAGCTTCAGGATCTCCGCCTCGTCGGTGATCGGGAACGTCAGCTCGTGAACGGCCATCAGCGTCGCCTCCCGGCGGCGCATAGCGCCGGCGACCGCGCGAAATCGCAGGCCCACGACCGGGCCCCCACCCTGGGTGGGGAAGCCTTCCCGCCACCCTCAATGCCAATTCTACGAAAGGCGCAGTGGCCGTGTCTGTGCCAACTTTGTCACAACACCTAGCCGGGGCGGCCGTCATCTCACGCCTCCCGGTCGTAGTCGATGTCGCCGTCGGCCGAGATGTGCGCGCTCGCACGCCGGGCGGCCCAGCACTGGTAGTTGACCGCGACGGGGTTCAGCGTCATGTGCGTGTCGGCGTGCTCGATGTGGCACTGGAGGACGGTCACGTCGCCGCCGAGGCCCATCGGGCCGATCCCGGTCTCGTTCAGGAGCGCGAAGAGCTCGTCTTCGAGCTCCGCGACGTGCGGATCGGTGTTGCGCGTGCCGATCGGGCGCATGATCGCATCCTTCGCGAGGTTCATCGCGTAGTCGGCCGAGCCGCCGATCCCGACGCCGACGATCCCGGGCGGGCACGGCTTGCCGCCCGCACCGACGATCGACTCGAGCACGAACCTCTTGATCCCGTTCACGCCGTCGGCGGGGACGCACATCTTGAGGAAGCTCATGTTCTCGGAGCCCGACCCCTTGGGCACGCACTTGACGTCGAGCCCGTCCCAGTCGGGCACGAACTCCCAGTGCACGATCGGGAGCCGGTAGCCGATGTTCGGCCCGGTGTTCTCGCGCGTGATCGTGTGCACCGCGTTCGAGCGCAGCGGATGCTCGACCGTCGCCCGCGCCGTGCCGTCGCGCAGCGCCTCGTAGATCCGCGCCGGATGGAGCGGGAAGTGCTCGCCGACGCGGCAGTGGTAGACGGCGATCCCGGTGTCCTGGCAGACGAGGTTCTGCTCGGAGTCGGCGATCGCTGACGTTGCGGTGGATCGTCTCGAGGACGCGCTTCCCGGGAACCGAGGTCTCGCGGTCGCGTGCGGCCGCGAGCGCGTCGCGCAGGTCCTGCGGGATGTCCTTCAGCGCCCAGACGTAGAGGATGCGCCGCGGCGTCCTCGACCGGCCCTCGAAGATCGCGCTCGGCGGCACCGGTCGCTCATGCGGCCTTCCCGGCGGCGGCGCGCCCGGCGCGGCGCCCGAAGACGACACATTCGAGCAGCGAGTTGCCCATCATGCGGTTGCGCCCGTGGGTGCCGCCGGCGATCTCGCCGCAGGCGTAGAGGCCCTCGAGCGTCGTCTCGGCGTCCGTGTCGATCACGAGCCCACCGTTCTGGTAGTGGAGCACGGGATAGGTGAGGATCTTCTCGGCAAGCGGGTCGACGCCTGCCCCGCGGTAGCGGCGCAGCATGTAGGGAAGCGACACCTCGGCGTCGGCCTCCGCGATCCGGGTCGTGTCGAGGTAGACCGCCGGGCGTCCGTCGGGCGTCTCGACGCCCCTGCCCCTGCTCGACCTCGTCGAAGATCGCCTGCGAGACGACGTCCCGCGGGCCGAGCGAGTCGGTGAACTCCTCGCCCTCGGCGTTCAGCAGGACGGCCCCGTAGGCCCGCGTCGTCTCGGGGATCGAGTAGCCCTGCAGGTTCGCCGGCCAGGCGCCGCCGTTCGGGTGGTACTGGAGCGCGTCGAGGTCGCGTGCCTCGGCACCGAGATCGAGCGCCATCCGCGTCACCTCGCCGGTCGCGTTCGGATGGTTGGTCGAAAGCTCGCCCCGCTCCTGCGCCTCCGCATAGCAGCGGCCGCCGGCTGCGAGCACGACCGTGGCCGCGTCGATCAGGTGCTCGCCGCATTCGGCCCGCCAGCCGTTCTCGATCGGCTCGAGGCGCGCGGAGCGGAGCATCCTCGAACGAGGTGCCGCTGCCCCCGACCCAGGCCTCGCGCAGGCCCTTCGTGATCGCGTGGCCGGTCCGGTCGCCCACCTGGAGCAGGCGCTTCTGGGTGGCGCCGCCGCACCGGGCGAGCCGGTAGCCGCCGTTCTCGCGGGTGAACTCGACTCCGAGCTCCTCGAGCCAGTGGATCGCGCCCGGCGCCTCGCCCGTCAGGACCTCGACGAGCTCGCGGTCGCCGTCTCGTGCGAGGAGCGCCAGACGTCCTCGGCGTGCTGCTCGGGCGAGTCGTCGGGGCCGAAGGCCGCCTGGATGCCGCCCTGCGCCTTCGAGGAGTTGTTGGCCTGCAGCGAGCCCTTCGTCGCGACGGCGACGCGGGCGCCGGCCCGTTCGGCCGAGACGGCTGCGGCAAGGCCGGAGGCCCCGCTGCCGATCACGAGCACGTCGAAGGAGACCCCGCTGGCCATGCCGCAAACGTTACCAGAATTGGCTAATCCACTCGATTAGCGAGACTTATCTCAATCGGAGATCCGTGCGTCGTAGATCGACTGAAGCAGCGGCTCGATCTCGGCCTCGGCGTCGCCGGACGCGGGTTCTGCCTGTTCCCGGCTCGCGCCGCCGCGCGCGGCCGCGACCGCCGGCAGCGCCGTCCTCGGCGAACACCGAAGTCGCGCAGGCGACTCGAACCCGCCCAGCCGCGCGAGCTCCTCGACCTTGCCTGCGCGGGTCGTCTTCGGCGCCGATCGCCGCCCCGAAGCGCGCGACCGCGTCGGGGACGATCGCGGCGTTGAAGCGCAGTGCGGGCGGCAGCGCGAGGGCGTTCATCGCGCCGTGAGGCAGGCCGAAGCTGCTCCCGAGCGCCTGCGCCATCGCGTGGCCGAGCGCGAGCCCGGCGAGCGCGAGCGCCTCGCCCGCCGCGGCCGCCCCGCGCAGGAGCCCGTTCTCGGGCCTCGACGGTCCTGCGGCGCTGTCGACGACCGCCGGGAGCCAGCGGGCGATCAGCTCGCGCCCCGAGAGCGCGCACTCGTCGCTCACGCTCGCTGACGCGTCGCCGTAGAGCGCCTCGGCGCAGTGGGCGAGCGCGTTCAGCGAGGTGCCGACCGTAACGGCGAGCGCGGAGGTCGAGCGTGAGCCCGACGTCGTAGACGATCCCGGCGAGGTTCGCGCCGCTGCCGCCGCCGACGATGCTTGCGCTCGGCGCGTCCGCACCCCGAAGCGTCGTCGGCCACTCGGCGCCCGAATAGGTCGTCGGGACGCGAGACGAGCGGCGAGGCCGCTCGCCGCCGAGGCGGCCTTGGCGGTATCGATCGCGGAGCCGCCTCCGATCGCGAGCAGCGAGTCGGCATCCGCCGGCACCTCGACCTGGTCCGACGGGAGCTCGCTCAGCCGGCCCGCGGCGACCGCACGGCGACGAGCGCATCCCAGCGCGAGCTCGGCCACGACGAGCGGCCGCTCGGCCCCGAGCTCGCGCGAGCACGGCCGGCAGCTCGGCGAGCGACCAGCGGACGATCACGTGCAGCCGGTCGCGGGCGAAATCGACGAACGCGCGCGCGGACGCGCGTCTCGGCCCGGCCGCTCGCCCGGACGAGGAAGATCTCGCGCTTCGAGCTCGAGCCCCTCGACCTGCGCCTCGGCGAGCGTTCCGGCGGCGAGGTCGGACTCGATCGAGGAGCGCGAGATGAAGGTGACGCCGTAGCCGGCCCGCACCGCGCTCGTGACCGACTCCTGCAGCCCGAGCTCGAGCCGCGACGTCGAGATCGCGCAGGCGCGATCCCGACCCGCTGCAGCTCGTCCTCGATCAACTGCCGGACGCCGGCGCCTTCCTGCATCACGATCAGCCCGGCGCCGCGCAGCTCGTCGAGTGCGACCGTCTTGCCGGCGAAGCGATGGTCGGGCGGGCAGGCGAGGATCGACCTCGTCGTGGAAGAACGGCTCGAAGACGACCCCCCGGTGGCGCCGCGCCGCACCCGACGACGCCCAGCTCGAGCTCGCGCGCCGCCACGCGCTCGACGATCGTCTGCGTGTCGAAGACCCAGAGCACGACGTGCAGCTCGGGATGGAGCGCCCTGGAACTCGCAGAGGAGGTGGGAGAGCACGATCCCGCCCGGGCCGGTCGAGGCGCCGATCTCGAACGTGCCCTCGAGCTCGTCGGTCGCCTCCTCGGCGACCTCGGCGACGACCTGCTCCTCGAGCGCGAGCAGCCGCTGCGCGCCGCGGTAGAGCCGCATTCCCGCCTCGGTCGGCTCGACGCGGCGCCCCGAGCGGTCGAGGAGCTGCGTCCCGAGCCGCTTCTCGAGCGCCCGCATCTGGAGGCTGACGGCCGGCTGGGTCACCCCGAGCCGCTCGGCCGCCTGCGAGAAGCTTCGCCGCTCGACCACGGCGCAGAACGCCGACCAGCTGCCGTGTGTCCATAAGCGATGCTTATACCAGAGCGTCGCCGCTCCGGAGCTCGCGGCCAGGACCGGCCGCCCGGAGCTCGAGCCGGTTGCCGAACGGGTCGTGGACGAACAGCCGGTCGACCCCGCGATCTTCGCGTCGTCCTCGTACGCGACCCCGGCGGCGCGCAGGCGGGCGCGGATCGCCTCGAGGTCCGAGGCGACGAAGCCCGGGATGGGCCTTGCGTGCGGGCGCGAACGGCTCCTCGACCCCGACGTGCAGCTCCTGGGCGCCGGCGCGAAACCAGCAGCCTCCGCGGCCGCGGATCGGCTCGGGCTTCGGCAGCTCCTCCATCCCGAGCAGGCTGCCGTAGAACGCGCGCGCCTCGTCTCGCAGCCGGGCGGCGCGGCGACCTGCACGTGGTCGATCGCGAGGATCGGTCACGTGCGCCGAAGCTTTACCATCGGTCCGTGCCGGCAGAGCTCGAGGACACCCTCGTCGGCGGCTACCGGCGGCTCGCGGCCGAGACGCCGCGGCGGCGGATCGACATCGAGCTGCGGGCTCTCGACCTCTTCTTCGCGGCGTTCTTCGGCATCGTTGCTGCTGCCGGTCGCGGCGGTGATCGCGCTCGTGCTCGTCGCGACGAGCGGGCGGCCCGTGCTCTACCGGGGCGAGCGGGTCGGCCGCGGCGCCCGCTTCTTCACGATGCTCAAGTTCCGGACGCTCACGCGCGATGCCGAGTCGCGGCTCGGGCCCTACCTCGGCGAGGAGCTCGTCCGCCGCACCGAGGCGGAGTACACGCGGTTCGGCCGCTGGCTCAAGGCCTCGCAGCTCGACGAGATCCCGCAGCTCTGAACGTGCTCCGCGGCGAGATGTCGTTCGTCGGGCCGCGCCCGATCCGCGCCCGCTTCTTCGCCGAGCTCGCCGACGACCTGCCCGCCTACTGGCAGCGGCTCGTCGTCCGGCCCGGGCTGACCGGGCTCGCCCAGGTCCGGCGCGGGTACGAGACCTCGATGGCGGAGAAGCTCGCCCACGACCTCGAGTGGATCGCCGACCGCTCGGTCCCGCTCTACCTGCGCACGCTCGTCTCGACCGGCTTCCGCGTGCTCGGGCAGACGCTAGGCGGCGGGCGGCGCGCCGAGTGAGGCCAGGTTCGCCTGGATGACCGTGAGGCAGCGGGCGAGCGCGGCACGGTCGGCTGCCGTCGAGGCCGGCCATCACCGTCCTCTGCAGCCCGATCACGGCCTCGAGCAGGCGGCCGTGGAGCTCCGCGCCTGCTTCGGTCAGCTCGAGCATGCGCACGCGCCGATCGGCGGGGTCGAGCCCGCGGCGCACGAGGCCGGCGGCCTCGAGCCGGTCGACATGGTGGGTGATCGTGGCGCCCTCGAGGTGGACGTGGGTCGCGAGCGCCGCCTGGCGTGCACGCAGCCCCGCTCCGAGAGCGCGCTGAGCACGATCCAGCTTCCGAGCGATCCGCCCGCGGCGGCGAGCGCGTCCTCGAACGCCGCGCGCATCGCCTTCGCCGTGAAGACGAGCTGGCGCCCACGGCTCGACGCGTGGAAGCATCGACGGCGGGGCGCTGCCGAGCTGTCGCGGCGAGACTCGCTTCACCATTCTCGTTAGATCATTAACGATTAGATAGAATGTTTGACATCTCACGACCTGTGAGTATTCTGCCCGCGACGTGCTCGAGCGCCTCGCTCATCTGATCGTCCGCCGCCGCAAGCTCGTGATCGGCTTGTGGGTCGTGCTGACCCTCTTCGGCGCGCTTCTCCGCCGGACAGGTCTCGAAGCGCTGGTTCCAGAGCTTCTCGATCCCGGGCTACTCCGGCTACCAGACGAACCAGAAGACGCTGAACGTCTTCGGCAGCCGGCGAGAACCCGCCGCTCGTCGCGGTCTTCCACTCGAGCGGCGACATCACGAAGCAGGCCGGGCATCCAGAAGGCGATCGCCGCCGGCGGCCGCCGTCGACCCGGGCGCGCGCGTCTCCTCGTACTGGTCGACCGGCAGCAGCGCCTACGTCTCGAAGGACCGCCACACGACCTTCGCCGAGATCTACCCGCCCGGGCGAGCCGACGTTCAGCTCCTCCGTGCACGACGACATCGTCACGAAGCGCATCGCCGCGGCCTCGCCGCCCGGCGTGCAGGCGTCGCTGACCGGGCTGATCCCGCTCGAGAACGCCTCGTCGGGCGGCGGCGGGCCCGAGCGTCTTCACCGAGGCGCTGATCGGCGGTGCTCGGCGCGCTCGTGATCCTCTTCTTCGTCTTCGGGACGCTGCCGGCGGTGCTGATGCCGATCGCCGTCGCGATCGCCGCGATCCTCAACACCTTCACGCTCGTCTGGGTCCTCACCTACGTCACGAACGTCTCGATCATCGTCCAGTTCCTGATCGCGCTCGTCGGGCTCGGGGTCGCGATCGACTACGCGCTCCTGATGATCTTCCGCTTCCGCGACGAGCTCCGCGAGGGCGAGGACGTGGAGACGGCGCGTCGTGCAGACGATGACCCACGCCGGGCGCTCGGTGATCGTGTCCGGCTCGACCGTCGCGGTCGGGCTGCTCTCGCTGATCGTGATCCCGCTGCCCTTCATCCGCTCGATCGGGATCGGCGGGATGCTGATCCCGGCCGTCTCGGTGCTCGCGGCGATCACGCTGCTGCCGGCGCTGCTCGCGACGCTCGGGACGAAGATCAACAGCATCCGCGTGCTGCCGCGCGCGCCTCGCTCGACTCGGGCCATCCCGAGGACGGGCTGTGGGGCCGCTGGGCCGCGCTTCGTCATGCGCCGGCCGCTGCGGGTCGCCGCGGTCGGGCTCGCGATCGTCGCCGTGCTCGTCTACTCGGGGCTGCAGCTGAACCCGCGCGAGGCGCAGGTCAAGGACCTGCCGGGCTCGCGGCTCGGCGATCGTCGGGCCGCGACCGCGCTCGCGGACGCCGGCATCTCGCCGGGCGTGATGAAGCCGTTCGACGTGCTCGTCAACCCGGGCGCGAACCTGGCCGACGTGCTCGCACCGAAGGTGCAGCGCGACCGCGGGCATCGTCGGGGCGACCGCGCCGACGGCCTGGTCGAAGGACGGCTACCGCGTGATCGAGGCGTTCCCGTCGACCGACGGCGACTCCGGCCAGGTGCAGGGCACGATCAAGGCTGTCCGGGCGACGCTCGCCGGGCACGGGCGCGTCGCTCGGCGGCGTCCCGGCCGAGGATCGCGACTTCGTGCAGGCGGTCTACTCGAACTTCCCGTACGTGCTCGCGCTTCGTGGTGCTGCTGACGATCATCCTGCTCGCGCGGGCGTTCCGCTCGATCGTCCTGCCGATCAAGGCGGCGGTGCTGAACCTGATCTCGCTCGCCGCCGCCTACGGGATCATCGTCTTCATCTTCCAGCAGGGCCACGGCTCGGAGGCGATCTGGAACGTCGCAGGCGACCCAGTCGATCATCCCGTGGATCCCGCTGATGATCTTCGCGTTCCTCTTCGGCCTCTCGATGGACTACGAGGTGTTCATGCTCACCCGCATGCGCGAGGCCTACGACGAGACCGGCGACACCCCAGGCGCGATCGCGCTCGGGCTCGCCCGCACGGGCAAGCTCGTCACGAGCGCGGCGCTGATCCTCATGTTCGCGTTCTTCGTGCTCTCCTCGAGCCCGGGCCTCGACATCAAGCAGTTCGGGATCGGGCTCGCGGCCGGGATCATCTTCGACGCGACGGTGATCCGGGCGCTGCTCGTTCCGTCGCTCATGCGGCATGCTCGGGCGCTGGAACTGGTGGATGCCGCGGCGGTCGCACGGCTCCTGTTCGTCCGCGCCTCGCCGCTCGCCGACGCTCGCCTCGCGCCGCCTCCCGACGTCCTCTCGCCCCGGGCAGACGCGGGACGCGCTCGCCGGCGAAGGCTGTCCGTAGACTCGAGCGCCATGTGCGGGATCTGCGGGATCGCGTCGTCGCAGGGGCGGGTCGACCGCGAGCGGCTCGCGCGCGATGTCCGAGACGCTGACCCACCGCGGGCCCGACTCCGAGGGCACGTTCGTCGACGGGCCGCGTCGGGCTCGCCGCGCGGCGGCTCGCGATCATCGACCTGACCGGCGGCGACCAGCCGATCGCGAACGAGGACGGAACCTGCACGGTCGTCCAGAACGGCGAGATCTACAACTACGCCGAGCTGAACCGGACGCTCGAGCGCGCCGGCCACACGCTTGCGCACCCGCTCGGACACCGAGACGATCGTCCACGCCTACGAGGAATGGGGGCTCGGGTTCGCCGAGCGGCTGCGCGGCATGTTCGCGATCGCGATCTGGGATGCGCGGCGCTCGCGGCTCGTGCTGGCCCGCGACCGGTTCGGGATCAAGCCGCTCTACTACCGCGACGCACGGCGGCGAGCTCTCGTTCGCCTCCGAGCTCGACGCGCTCCCGAAGGGCGAGCTCGACCTCGACGCGCTCGAGGCGTTCCTCGCCACGAACACGATTCCCGGCGCCGCTCTCGATCTTCCGCGAGATCCGGAAGCTGCCGCCGGGCCACATCCTCACCTGGCAAGCGGGCTCGGTCTCGCTCGAGCGGTACGCCCGGCCGGGGCCGCTGCCCGAGCGCGACGACGACGAGGCGGAGCTGCTCGAGGAATGCCGGGCGCGGCTGCGCGACTCGGTGCGCGCGCACCTCGTCGTCGGACGTCCCGGTCGGCGTGCTGCTCTCGGGCGGCGTCGACTCGGGGACGCTCGCGGCGCTCGCCGCCGAGGCGAGCACCGAGCCGGTGCGGACGTTCTCGATCGGGTTCGAGGAGTCGTCGTTCGACGAGCTCGACGGCGCCCGGGCGGTCTCGGAGCGCTACGGCACCCGGCATCGCGAGCTCGTGCTGCGCCCGACGCCGCGCTGCTCCTGCCCGGCGCTCGCCGATGCGTTCGACGAGCCGTTCGCCGACTCCTCGGCGCTCCCGACCTACCTCGTCTCGAAGCTCGCCGCCGAGGACGTGAAGGTCGCGCTCTCGGGCGAGGGCGGCGACGAGCTCTTCGGCGGCTACTACACCTATGCCGCCGACCTGCTGGCCGAGCGGTTCGGCAGGGCCGCGCGGCCTTGCGCGGCCTGCGGTCGAGCTGCTGCCCTCGTCGACGCGCCGCGCGAGCTTCGACTACCGCGCCAAGCGCTTCGTGCGCGCGGCCCATCTGCCGCCGCTCGAGCGGCACGAGGGCTGGAAGGAGATCTTCTCGGCCGATGCGCGGGCCGAGCTGACCGGCCGGCGCGACGCGGCCGACCCGTTCGCGGTCGACCGCGCCCGGTTTGCCGAGACCGGAGGGCTTCGAGCTGCTGGCGCGCCTTCAGGACGTCGACCTCGGCGGGTATCTCGTCGACGACCTGCTCGTGAAGACCGACCGTGCCTCGATGGCGTGGTCGCTCGAGACCCGCGTGCCGTTCCTCGACACGGTCGTCGCGAACTTCGCGTTCTCGCTCCCGGCCCGCCAGAAGGTGCGCGGGCCTCGAGAAGAAGCGGCTGCTGCGGAATGCGGTCGAGCCGCTGCTTCCCCGCGAGGTCGTTCACGGCCGCAAGCGCGGCTTCTCGATCCCCGCCGCGGCGTGGCTGCGCGGCGAGCTCGAGCCGTTCGCCCGCGAGACGCTCTCGCCGGAGACGCTGCGCCGGCAGGGCTACCTGCGACCCGAGGCGGTGACGCGCGTGCTCGACCGGCACGTCGAGCGGCCGCGAGGATCTCTCGCGGCAGCTCTGGGGGCTGCTCGCGTTCACGCTCTGGTACGAGCGCCACGTCGAGGGCATGACGCCGCGCCGTGACTCTCGAGCCCGCGCTGGTCGGCTGAGAACGGTGCCGGTCGCTTGAGGACAAGTCCGACAAGGACGCCGGGGGCGGCTGCTTTCGGGTACCCACCTCCGCCCCTGATGCCGTCGAGGCTACCGGCGAAACCGTGACGTGTCTGTGCCGGTTTGCGACGGTTCGGGCCGTGGGATGCCCGGTCGGATCGGTTGGCGCTCGGCGGCGGGAACGTCGCGGCGGGCGAGAGGATCGCGATGAGGGTCTGGATCGACATGACCGCGAGCGCGCATCCGCTCGTCTTCCGGCCGCTCGTCGAGCTGATGCACGGCGCGCGGCGACGAGGTCGAGATCACCGCGCGCGACTACGCGCAGACGCTGCAGCTGATCGAGCAGCACGGGATGCACGCGACGGCGATCGGCCACCACGGCGGACGCTCGCGCGCGGGGAAGGCGCGGCAGCTCACCTCGCGGCTCGGGGCGCTCCGCCGCTGGGCGCGCGGCCGCGACTTCGACGTCGCGCTGGCCCACGGGTCGCACGAGCTGACGATCACGGCCCGGCGGCTCGGGATTCCGAGCGCGACGACCTTCGACTACGAGTGGGCGTGGCTGCAGCACCAGCTCGGCTGCCGGGCGGCGACGAAGGTCGTCGTCCCCGACTCGATCCCGATCGAGCGCCTCGCCCGCTACGGCACGGCGCCGCCGAAGCTGCTCCAGTATCCCGGGCCTGAAGGAGGAGTACTACCTCTCCGACTTCGAGCCCGACCCGTCGGTGCTCGACGGCGTGGGAGATCGAGCCGGCGCGCACGCTGGTCGTGCTCCGGCCGCCGCCGGACGTCTCGCTCTACCACCGGCACTCGAACCCGCTCTTCCCGCAGACGCTCCAGCATCTCGGGCCGGCTCGACTCGGTGCACGCGGTCGTGCTGCCCCGCACCGAGGAGCAGCGCGACTACGTCCGCTCGCTGGCGCTGCCGTCGGTGATCGTCCCCGACGCGGGCCGTCGATGCGCAGAGCCTGATCGCGCTCGCCGACCTCGTCGTCTCGGCCGGCGGCACGATGAACCGCGAGGCGGCTGCGCTCGGCGTCCCGGTCTACACGACCTACGGCGGCCGGCTCGGCGGCGTCGACGAGGAGCTGATCCGCCAGGGCCGGCTGCGGCCGCTGACCGATCCGCGCGCGCTCGAGCTGTCGAAGCGCTCGGCGAGAGCGCGGCGAGCGCACCCGGCGCGACCCGGCACTCGCTGCTCGAGCTGCTGCTCTCGGCAACGTCCACCTGAGGACACCGCGCCGTCCGGTGGCGGCCGGAGGCGTCTTACGGCGCGGCCGCGAGCACCTCGAGCGACCTCGTCGCCGTAGCGCTCGAGCTTCGCCGGGCCGACCCCGGCGACCTCGGAGAGCTCGGCAGCGAGCCCGGCCGCGCATCGGCGATCGCGGCGAGGACGCTGTTGTGGAAGACGATGAACGCCGGGATCTCCTCGGCCTTCGCGCGCGCCTTCCGCCATGCCGCGAGCGCGCCGAACAGGACCGGGTCCGATGCCTCCACCGGCTTCCCTGGCGGTGCCGGCTCGCGTTCGAGCCGCCGGGGCGGGCAGGCGAACGTCGAGCCCGAGCTCGGCCAGGAACGGGCTCGGCGCTCGCGACCAGGTGAGCGCGAGCGATCGCCTCGCCCGCGTGATCCCGACGTAGAGGAGCCGCCGCTCCTCGGCGAGCTCGTCCGCGGTGCGCGCGAGCTTCGAGGGAAGCTCCTTGTCGTCGAGGCGGGGCAGGAAGACCGCGTCGAACTCGAGCCCTTTCGCGCGGTGGTAGGTGAGGAGGTGGACTCCCCGTGCGCCCTCGCCTCCGGCGTCGAAGCGCTGCCGGAGCGCGGCGGCGAATCCGGAGCAGCGTCAGCTCGCCGTCGTCGAGCTCGGCCGCGAGGCGCACGAGGCGTGCGAGGTCGGCCTGCCGTGTCAGCTCCCGCTCGCCGAGCTTGTCGGGCAGCGACGTAGAGCATCCCCGCGTCCTCGGCGAGCGCCCGGACGCGGCTCGGCGACGCCGGTCGAGCCGTCGCGGTCGAGCAGCTTCAGCAGCCGGCGCGCGGCGTCGCGGCCGAGCAGCGACGAGCCCTGGAACGGCACGCCGGCGTCGTGGAAGGCCTCCTCGAAGTCGGCCAGCCGCGCGTTCGTGCGGGCGAGCACGCGCCATCTCCTCGAACGGCGTGCCCTCGCCCTCGAGGCGCTTCGCCTCGGCGACGACCCAGGCGTCCTCGGCCTCGGCGTCGGCGAATGCGCGGGCGACCGGCGCCGGCCCGACTCTCCCTGGTCGCCCGCAGCACCTTGTCGGCGCCGCCGAGGCCCGGGACGAGGCGGTTGGCGAGCTCGAGCACCTCGGGGCTCGAGCGGTAGTTGCTCTCGAGCCGAACGACGGTCGCGCGCCGGGATAGCGGCCGCTCGACGCCGAGCAGCCAGCCCGGCGAGGCGCCGGTGAAGCCGTAGATCGACTGGTAGTCGTCGCCGACGACGCAGAGGTCGTCGCGGTCGCCGAGCCAGAGCTCGAGCAGCGACTGCTGGAGCAGGTTGACGTCCTGGTACTCGTCGACCGTGAACGCGCGGTAGCGCTCGCGGAACGTCGCGCGCACCTGCGCGTCGCTCTCGTGGAGCCGGACCGCCAGCTCGAGGAGGTCTTCGAAGTCGATCTCGCCCTTCGCCTGCCTTGCGCCGCTCGTACTCGCGGTAGACGCGTCGCCATCAGCTCGGCCGGGATCGGCGGGACGTGGTCGCCGAGCGCGGCCAGGTACCGCTCCGGGCCGATCCGCTGCGCCTTCGCCCACTCGATCTCGGTCGCGAGGTCGCCGGCGGGCCGGAACTTGAACGGCGGCGGCAAGCGTGTTCGCGATCTGCCGCAGGAGCAGCGCCTTCGTCGGCAGGATCCGCCCGACCGAGCCGGGCGAGAAGTGGTGGAGCTGCGCGAGCGCGGCCGAGTGGAAGGTGCGCGCGGCCACACCGGCGACGCCGAGCGCCGGCAAGCCGCGACTTCATCACCCCGGCCGCTTTCTCGGTGAATGTCACCGCGAGGATCTCGGAGGGCCGGAACGCCCCGGAGGCCACCTGGTGCGCGATCCGCCGGGTGATCGTCGTCGTCTTCCCCGACCCGGCCCCGGCGAGGATGCAGACGGTCCCGCGCACGGCCTCGGCCGCCCGCCGCTGCTCGCGTTCAGCCCCTCGAGACGTCCACCGGCCACCGTACCAGCAGCCCGGCCGGAGATCGTGCCGCCTGCGTAACACCGCGCTCCCACCACGAGCCACGAGTCCCCGAAACGGTCGCGGACGTAGCGAGGCGATTAGCCGAGCTAAGGACGACGCCGTACGACCCGACCAAACCATGCACGTAGAGGTGCCATAAGCGCCTGCGCCCGTACGGCCTCAGGCGTTCGATGTCGGAACGCCGTACCCGACGCCACGACACGAACCACCTGTCACCAGCCGCGCCACCGACAGCCGCCCACCGAGACCAGGAAGGAGGGGGCTCGTGGAGAACTGGGTTCGCCACGGTCTTCGGTTCCCCCACGGCTAGTGGAGGGTGTCTTCGAGCACCGCGGACCGGTCGCGGTGGGGGTCCGCGACCATCGTGCGGAGCTTCGCGGTGACGCCGAGCGTGTCGTTCTCGTCGACGAGCCGCTCGAGCTCGGCGAGCTCTTCCTCGAGCCAGGCGCCGTCGATCGGCTGGCGGATCGGCGCGCATGATCTTCGGGTGCTTGGTCTGCGCGACGAGCTCGTCTCCGTTCCAGAGCACCTCGTGCATCTTCTCGCCGTGGCGGGTGCCGACGAACTCGATCTCGATCTGGTCCTCGGTGCGGCCCGAGAGCTCGATCATCTGCCGGGCGAGGTCGAGGATCTTCACCGGCTCGCCCATGTCGAGGACGTAGACCTGGCCGCGGCCGCCCATCGAGCCCGGCCTGGATCGACGAGCGAGGCCGCCTCGGGGATGGTCATGAAGTACCGGGTCATCTCGGGGTGGGTGACGGTGACCGGGCCGCCGCGCTCGATCTGGCGGCGGAAGATCGGGATCACCGAGCCCGGACGAGCCGAGGACGTTGCCGAAGCGGACCGCGACGAAGCGGGTCGCGACGTCGTCGCGGACGCGCGAACGACTCGACGATCCATTCGCAGACCGCCTTCGACTGGCCGAGCAGGTTCTTCGGGGTTGGCGGCCTTGTCGGTGGAGATGAAGACGAAGCTCTCGACGCCGAACTCGACCGCGACCTGCGCGATCGACGCGGGTCGCGAGCACGTTGTTGCTGACCGCCTGCAGCGGGTTCGTCTCGAGCATCGGCACGTGCTTGTAGGCGGCGGCGTGGAAGACGACGTTCGGCGGGTAGCGTCTCGAAGACCTGCGCGCATCTTCGGCGGCGTCGCCGCAGTCGGCGAGGATCGGGATCACGGCGGTGAAGTCGCGCTCGTCGACGAGCTCCCGCTCGATCTCGTAGAGCGACGACTCGGCCTGCTCGACGAGCACGAGCTTGGCGGCGCCGAGGCGGACGACCTGGCGGCAGAGCTCGGAGCCGATCGAGCCGCCGCCGCCGGTGATCGAGCACGGTGCGGCCGCGGATGTAGGCGGCGATCGCGTCGAGGTCGACCTCGACCTGCTCGCGGCCGAGGACGTCCTCGACCTGGACCGGGCGGATCTGGCCCGGCGAGGTTGACGTCGCCCGAGATCAGCTCGTGCAGTCCCGGCAGCGTCTTGACCGGGATGCCCTCGGCGCGGGTCACCTCGACGATCTTGCGTCGCAGCTCGCCCGGGGCCGAGGGCATCGCGATCAGCACCTCGTCGGGCCGGTGGTCGCGGAGGACGTGGCCGAGCTCGTCGGTCGTGCCGAGCACGCGCACGCCGTGGATGCGCGAGGTTCTTCTTGCGCGACGTCGTCGTCGACGAAGCCGATCGGGGTGTAGAGCGAGCTGGCGGTTGCGCTGCATCTCGCGCACGACGAGCTGGCCGGCGTTGCCGGCGCCGACGACGAGGACCTCCTTGCCGCGCGCGACGATGCCGCTCGTCGGCCGCTCGATCAGCGAGCGCGCGAGGAGCCGCGTGCCGGCGACGAACGCGAGCAGCAGGAGGTAGTCGAGCGCGACGATCGCGCTTCGGCAGGTGCGAGGTGTGGTGCGGGCGGGAACGCGTAGAGCGCGAGGTCGGCGAGCAGGCAGGCGGCGGTGACGCCGCGGGCGGCGCCCCACATGTCGCGGGTCGAGACGTAGCGCCACCAGCGGTTGTAGAAGCCCGAAGAGCGACGAAGACGGCGAGCTTGAGCGCGACCACGACCGCGAACACCCGCCACGAGAGCAGGTGGCGGTAGTAGACCGGGGCACCGTCTGGTCGAAGCAGAGGAAGAACGCGAGCCACCAGGCGAGCGCGATCAGCGCCGCCGTCGGCGACGAGCTGCCAGATGCGGTGCCGCGTGACCGGGAACGCGATCCTGGAGCGGATCGCGTCGTGGCCGACGAGCGCGCGAGCTGCCGTCAGGCCCGCACGAGGCTCGAGGCGCGTCGCAGACGCTCACGACCTCGGCCTGCTGCTCCTCGGAGATCCCGGCCCACATCGGCAGGCAGAGGTTCTCGCGTGCGGCCTTCTCGGTCTCGCGGGAAGTCACCCTCGCCGTAGCCGAGGTAGCGGAGCGACGGCTGGAGGTGAAGCGGCGGGTCGTAGTAGGACGCGAAGCCGATCCCGGCCTCGGCGAGCGCCGCCGCGAGCCGGTCGCGCTCGGCGGAGCGGACGCAGTACATGTGGTAGACGTGGCCCGGCCTCGTCCTGCGGCAGCTCGGCGATCTCGCCGAGCCCGAGCTCGGCGTAGCGGGCCGCGGCCTCGCGGCGCGCCTCGTTCCAGCCTGGCAGGTGCGGCAGGAAGATCCGCAGCATCGCCGCCTGGACGGCGTCGAGGCGCGAGTTGTAGCCGATCAGCTCGAACGTCCTTCTTCGCCCGCGAGCCGTGGAAGCGGAGCATCCGGATCCGCTCGGCGAGCTCGCGAGTCGTTCGCGGCGACGAGGCCGCCGTCGCCGAGGGCGAAGAGGTTCTTCGTCGGGAAGAAGCTGAACGTCGAGGCGATGCTCGTCGCGATCCCGCGTCGCGCCGAAGGCCTGGGCGGCGTCCTCGATGATCGGGAGCCCGAAGCGCTCGCAGCTCCTCGAGCGGCGCCGGGTCGCCCGAAGAGGTGGACGGGCATGATCGCCTTCGTCCGCGGCGTGATCCGGCGCTCGACCTCGGCCGGGTCGATGTTCAGCGTGACCGGGTCGATGTCGGCGAAGACCGGGGTGGCGCCGATGCGCGCGATCGCCTCGGCGGTCGCGTAGAACGTGAACGACGGGCAGACGACCTCGTCGCCGGCGCCGATCCCGAGCGCATCGAGGACGAGCACGATCGCGTCGGTGCCGTTGGCGACGCCGATCGACTCGCGCGTGCCGAGGAACTCGGCCGCCTCGCGCTCGAAGCCCTCGACCTCGGGCCCGAAGATGAAGCGGCCGCTCTCGAGCGTGCGCGCGAACGCCTCCTTGAGCTGCGGGATCAGCGGCGCGTACTGCGCCTTGACGTCAACGTGGGGAATCGGCATCTCGGGCCATGGTAATCGACTTGCGGCGGCGTACCACGAGATACGCCGCGAGACGCGACGATTCCCACCGCGACGACGATGTCGACGTACTGGAGGTCGTGCCGGGCCGAATGCCAGCTCGAGCCGACGGCCCAGCCGATCCCGGCGATCGCGGCGCAGTAGACGGCGATCCCGACGCGCGGCCGAGACGAGGAACCGCCGGCAGGCCGCACCTCGAAGATCCCGGCCGGGATCGCCACGAACGAGCGGACGAGCGGCGTGGCGAACCCGAGCGGCACGGCAACGTTCTCGAAGCGGTCGAACCAGCGCTCGGCGCGCTCGATCCGCTGCGGGGTGATGTGGGCGTAGCGGCCGTAGCGCTCGAGCAGCGGATGGCCGCCGTAGACGCCGATCAGCCAGCCGCCGGCCGCGCCGAGCAGTGTTGCCCGGCGAACCCGGCGACGATCACCGCCAGGTAGGCGTGGAAGCCCGGCCGGAAGTGGTGGCCGCCGAGCGCCAGGTGCCCCGCGAGGGCGCCCGAGGCGAGCGCGCCGCCGTAGAGCATCGTCACCTCGCTCGCGGCCGGGAGCACCGCCGCGACGGCCATGAGCACGAAGACGGCGGCGAGGCCGTGGTTGCCGATGAACGAGGTGATGGCCGGAGGCTAGTGGACGGTGTCCCGGACGGCACCGGGCCGGATTGGTCGGACGGTCAGTTCCAGACGCGGACGTCGCGGTACAGCGTGTCGCGCTGGACCGGGATCTTCCCGAGCCCCTTGATCGTGCGCACGAAGTCGTCGGTCGAGGCGCGGTAGGTCGTGCCGGCGGCCGAGACGACGTTCTCCTCGATCATGATCGAGCCGAGGTCGTCGGCGCCGAACTCGAGCGCGACCTGGCCGATCTTCATCCCCTGGGTGACCCAGCTCGACTGGATGTGGTCGATGTTGTCGAGGTAGATCCGCGAGACGGCCTGGGTGAGCAGGTAGTCGAACGAGGTCGGCATCGTCTCGCGCGGGACGAGCGCGCCGAGGCGGTTGCCGTCGTCCTGGAACGTCCAGGAGATGAAGGCGCGGAACCCGCGCGTCTCGTCCTGCAGGTCGCGGATCCGGCGCATGTGCTCGACCCGCTCGGCGACGCGTCTCGACGTGCCCGTACATCATCGTCGCGGTCGTCGACATCCCGAGCCGGTGGGCGTGGCGCATCACGTTCAGCCATTCGGCCGTCTTCGTCTTCTTCGGGGCGATGATCTCGCGCACGCGGTCGACGAGGATCTCGCCGCCGCCGCCCGGGATCGAGTCGAGCCCGGCGTCGCGCAGCCGGGTGAGCGTCTCGGCGATCGACAGCTTCGAGCGGCGCGAGATGTGCTGGACCTCGGGCGGCGAGAGCGCATGCAGGTGCACGGTGTAGCGCTCCTTGATCGAGCGGAAGAGGTCCTCGTAGAAGTCGATCCCGAGATCGGGATGATGGCCGCCCTGCATCAGCAGGCCGGTGCCGCCGAGCGCGAGGGTCTCCTCGATCTTCTTGTAGATCACCGGCTTGGGCAGCAGGTAGCCCTCGCGCCGGTCGCCGGGGCTGCGGTAGAAGGCGCAGAAGTCGCAGTCGGTGACGCAGATGTTCGTGTAGTTGAGGTTGCGGTCGACGATGAAGGTGACCCGGCCCGGGTCGGTGCGGCGCGCGCGGAGCTCGTTGGCGGCACGGCCGACCGCGAGCAGGTCGCGCGACTCGAGCAGCGCGAGCGCCTCGGCGTCGTCGATCCGCTCCCCGTCGAGGCGCGCTTCGTCCAGGATCGGCCTCGTGGCCGAGCTCACCGCTCGTCGCCATCAGACCGCCGCGCCGGCGCGTGACGAAGCGAAGCTCGGGCACCTCGTCGAGCTCGCCGACGTCGCGCGCGAGCTCGAGGAACGTGTAGAGGCCCGGCGCGCTCGCGCGGGCCGAAGCGGTAACGGAGCTTCTCGAAGTAGCGGGCGAGGAACCCGGCCGGGTAGCCGTAGCGCGCGAGCCGCCTCGAAGCGCGAGCGTCTCGGGCTCCTCGCGCGCCGCCCGGACCGAGGCGACGAGCGCCTCTTCGAGCTCGAGCAGCCCCGGATGCGGCGGCAGCGGCACCGCCCAGACGGCGAAGACCATCGGCAGCCCCGTCCGCTCGAGCCAGAGGCGGCCGAGGTCGTGATGGGGCGTCGGATCCTCGAAGGCGGACTTGAGCGCGGCGTCGCCGATCAGGAGCTTCGCGTCGGCCTCCTCGCCGAGCGGCACGTGCGTCGGCGCCGCGGCAGGAGCACCTTCGTGAGCACGACCGAGGTGGCCGACTCGGGCGTGACCGCCACCGCGCGGATCTCGCTCGAGCGGCAGCCGCGAGACGAGCTGGATCGAGTCGACCGCGCCCTCCGAGGAGACGCAGAGCCGCGGCAGGAGCAGCAGCGAGTCGGCGTGACGCGCGTACTCGATCGAGGAGATCGGCGCGGTGTCGATCTCGCCCGCGATCAGCCGCCGGTTGAGCTCGGTCGGGACGCCGGTGATCTCCTCGAACTCCGCCTCGACCCGGAAGAAGACGGGCGCCATGTTCGCGTAGGAGATCCGTCCGAGCCGGATCATGCCGCGCGCCTCGCAGCCGGCTGACTCGGTCCCGCGGCGAACGGCGCCGGCGCCGAGCAGGGCCCGACGCGCGTACGAGGCTCCGCCGAGGCTCGCGCATGGCGGACGCCACGTGCCGGAGAGGGAGCCCACGGCCGTACCGGCGGGCTTCGCCGTGCTCATGCGTCCCACCGGCGCAGCTCGTTGTAGAGCGTGTCGCGCTGAACCGGGATCCGGCCGGCGGCCTGCACCGTGCGCACGAGCTCCTCGGTCTTCTGCTCGGTGCCGGCGGTCGAGCCGGCGGCACGGAAGATCTCCTCGCGCACGAGCGTCCCCTGCACGTCGTTGGCTCCGAAGTGGAGCGCGACCTGGGCGATCGGCAGGGTCAGCGAGATCCAGTAGGCCTTGATGTTCGGGATGTTGTCGAGCATCAGCCGGGACACGGCGAGCATCTTCAGGTCGGCGGCGCCCGGTCTGGAACGTGAAGCCGCGGCGCTCGAAGACCGTGTTCGCCGGATGGAACGCGAGCGGGATGAACGCGAGGAACCCACCGGTGCGGTCCTGCTGCTCGCGGAGGCGGAGCAGGTGCTCGATCCGCTCCTCGTAGGTCTCGACATGGCCGTAGAGGAGCGTGCAGTGGGTCGGGATCCCGAGCCGATGCGCCGTGTCGTGGACGTGGAACCAGATGTCCGGGTGCTCCTTGCCCGGCGCGACGAGGCGGCGGACGCGGTCGGCGAACACCTCGGCGCCGCCGCCGGTGAGCGCTCCGAGCCCGGCCGCCTTGAGCTCGCGCAGCACCTGCTCGTGGGTCAGCCCGCGAGAGCGTCGTCATGTGGTGGATCTCGGAGGCCGTATAGAACTTGAGGAACACGTCCGGCAGGGCGTCGTGGAGCTTGCGGACGGTCTCGAGGTAGAAGTCGAAGTCGATGTGCGGGTTCTCGCCGTTCACCATGTGGATCTCGGTGAAACGCTCGGCCTCGCGCTCGCGAAAGCGCGTCGGCGACGAGCTCGTCCGGCGTGACCGTGTAGGCCTGCTCCTGCTTCTGGGTCGCCGCGAAGGCGCAGAACTTGCATTTCACGCGGCAGACGTTCGTCTGGTTCAGGTACAGGTTCTGGACGAAGAAGACGCGGTCGTCGCCGCCCGCGCACGCGCCGGGCGAGGTCGGCGAGCTCGCCGACGGCGAGGAGGTCGTCGGACTCGAGCAGCGCGAGGCCGTCCTCGAGGTCGAGCCGCTCGCCGGCCTCGACCTTGTCGCGCACAGCTCGAGCGTCCTGTCGACCGCGATCGCCATCACGAGGCTCTGTCTACCACGGCGTAGGTGAGCAGCTCGAGCTCCTCGCGGTGTGCGGCCGAGCCGATGCACGAGCGCGCCTTCGCCGCGTAGTCGAGCGCGACCTCGCGCGACGCGTGCGAGCGCGTCGGTCTGCGCGACCCGAACGAGCGCCCCGTCGAGCGGGCCGCCGGCAAGCGCCCGGCGAACAACCTCGTCGCGCCGCGCGGCCAGGAGCAGCGGCATCGTCGGGGTTCCTTCGCGCAGGTCGGTGCCGGGGATCTTGCCGGTCTCCTGCGTCTGGCCGGCGCAGTCGAGGATGTCGTCGGCGATCTGGAATGCGATCCCGAGTGCGAGCCCGTAGGCGCCGAGGTCGCGGTCGCCGCCCGAGCCGAGCAGGCAGGCCGCCTCGAAGAGCTTCCCGGTCTTGAGCGCGCAGCGCTCGAGGTAGTCGTCGATCGTGGTGTCGGGCTTGCGGGTCTGGCTGCGCTGCATCGCCTCGCCGCGGGCGAGCGCGAGGCAGGCATCCGCGAGGACCGCGACCGCGTCGAGTCCCGTCGGCCGCCGCGAGCTCTGCGAATGCACAGGCGAAGAGGTAGTCGCCGGCCGAGAGCGCGGCCCCGGCCCCGAACACGGACCACGCGGAAGGGATGCCGCGGCGCATCCGGGCGCCGTCGACGAGATCGTCGTGCACGAGAGTCGCCATGTGGACGAGCTCGGTCGCGACGCCTGCCGCAAGCGGCGGGTCGCCTTCGCCGTCGGGCGAGGCGAGGAAGCAGAGGAGCGGGCGCAGCCGCTTGCCGCCTGCAGCGAGCGCCTCTCCGGCAACAGCGGCGGCGAATCCCTCGCGCCGCCCGACCGCCTGGGCAAGACGCGCCTTCGAGCTCGGCCATGTAGGCGGCAAGCCCCGGGGTCGCGTCGACGCCCGCGAGCGCGTTCATGCGGCGGCCTCGCTTACGGCGTTCCCGTCGAGTTCGGCGTTCCCGCCGGAAGTGGCAACCGCGGCGGCGCCCGCAACTCCGGTGTGGAGCGCGATGATCGAGCCCACCGAGCAGACGGAAGCCGACCTCGTCGAAGCCGGCGGCGCGCATCAGGGCTGCGAGCTCCTCGGCCGGCGGGAACCGCGCGACCGACGCGGGCAGGTAGGCGTAGGCGGAGCCGCCGGGGAGCGACCTTGCCGAGGAGCGGGACGAGCCGCTCGAACCAGAGCGAGTAGAACGGCCGGAGCACACCCCGCGGGCGGGTGATCTCGAGCACGCGAGCCTGCCGCCCGGGCGAAGCACTCGCCGCAGCTCGCGACAGCCCGAGTGCGAGGTCGGAGACGTTGCGGATCCCGAACCCGATCGTGGCCGCATCGAAGGTCGCGTCGTGCGAACGGCAGCGCGAGCAGGTCGCCCTCGACCCAGTCGACCGCCGGGGCCTTGCGCCGCGCACGCTCGAGCATCCGCGTCGAGAAGTCGAGGCCCGTGACCGCCGCCGCGCCGGCCCGGAGGTCGGCGAGCGCCAGATCGCCCGTCCCGCAGGCCGCGTCGAGGACGCTGTCACCCGAGCGCACAGCGGCGGCGGCCGCGAGGCGGCGCCAGCGCAGGTCGAGGCCCGCCGTCATCACCCGGTTCATGGCGTCGTAGACGGGGGCGATCCGGTCGAACATCGTGCGGACGGCATCGGGTGCGAGCGTCACCGTGCTAGCCCGCCGCGATCCCGTCACCTGGTGCCGAGACCACGGCCGCGCGTCCGCGAGACGGGGTGCGCCGGACAAACAGGCCGGACGCGCCTGAGATCCCGACGAGGACGCGCATACATAGAGCGTATGCGCAGCCGCTCATCCGAGGCTGTCGGAGTGCTACTTGCCGCCCTTGGAGGCGTCGAGGAACGCGCCGAGCTGGTTCAGCTGGGCCTGCGTCAGCGCCCCTCCGTACTGCTTGCCGAAGATCGGCATCGACGTTGTTTCCCTGCTTCCTCGGGTCGGCGACGTATTGCGCGAAGAAGGCGGCGCCCTGGTTCGACGCCCCGATCTTCGTGAGGTCGGGAGCCCCGACGTTGCTGCTGCCGGCGCCGTTGTAGGTGTGGCAGTTGGCACAGCCGACCGACGCGAAGAGCTTCGCCCCGGCGAGCGCCTTCTTGTTGTTCGTGAAGCCCTCCTTCTTCGCCCAGCTCGGCACGTCGCCGATCAGCTCCGAGCCGAGCGCCTCCTTCGCGGTCGCGCCCTTGTAGGTGAGGACCCCCATCGAGAGGACGACGAGGATGCTCGCGACGAGCGCGACCGGGCGGCGCAGCGGGCGCCGCTCGGAACGCACGTCGATGAACGGCATCGCGAGCAGCAGGATCAGGAGGATCGTCGGGATCCCGACGGTGCCGAGCACGACCGTCCAGGGCCACTTGAAGACCCGCAGCAGATAGAAGAGGAAGTAGAAGTACCAGTCGGGGCGCGGCACGAAGTTGAACGTGCCCGGGTCGGCCGGCACGTCGTAGAGCTTCCCGAGCCAGCCCGACTGCGTGTTCGCGTGGTCACCCGGGATCGACCACTTCCAGACCACCGCGAGCACGATGATCACGGCCACGACGACCAGCGACATGATCGTGTCGTGGAGCATCGCGTAGGGGTAGAACGGCTTCCCGCGCTCCTTGACGTCCTCCTTGTACTGCTTGAAGACCTTCTGCCGCGCGACGATCCGGTTCTCAGCCATTTGCGCCGCCTCCCGGCCCGTCGCGAGCGCCGCGCGCCGTTCTGCGAGGGCAGCGGGCCGGTGCCGGCCGCTTCCTTCGACCACGGCGGCGAGGTGACGCCGAGGCGGATCACGAGGTAGAGGTGGAGCCCGATCAGGCCGGCGATCGCTCCCGGCAGGAGCAGCATGTGGATCGCGTAGAAGCGGCTCAGCGTGTCACCGTTGATGTAGGTGCCACCCTGCAGGAACTGCGCGATGAAGGGGCCTAAGAACGGGGCCGTCCCGTTCAGGTTGATCCCGACCGTGGTCGCCCAGTACGCGGTCTGGTCCCAGGGGAGCAGGTAGCCGGTGAAGCCCTCGCCGAGGCCGAGCGCGAGCAGCAGCACGCCGATCATCCAGTTCAGCTCGCGCGGGTACTTGTAGGCGCCGAAGAGGAACACGCGCCCCATGTGCAGGAACATCAGGATGATGAAGACCGAGGCACCCCACTTGTGCATTCCGCGCACGAGCCAGCCGGCCCAGAGGTCGTTCGTGATGTGCTGGACGGACTTGTAGGCGGTCGCCGGGCCTGGCTCGTAGTACATCGCGAGCACGACCCCGGTGGCGGCCTGCACGACGAACGCGGTCAGCGTCGCAGAGCCGAGCGTCTGGAACCAGTTGATGTCGCCCGGGACGTTCCGGAACAGGAAGTAGCGGACGCCGCCGACGAGGCCTGAGCGCTCTTCCAGCCAGTCCAGCGGATACAGGATCCGCTGCTGCATCTGCTGCTGCCTGGTCAGCTTCCGCGTCGTCATCAGTGCGGCGGCTGGATCGGGTAGAGCCACGACTCGAGCCCGGTTACGTGCTCGCCCGGGAACGAGAGGGTGGTGGCGTGGATCTTCGCCGTCGGCCCCGGTGCCGACGACGTAGGCGACCGAGAAGGGCTGCCCGACGAACAGGTGGTCGTTGATGATCGAGAACGAGTACCGGTCGAGCGCACGCACGGGCGGGCCCGCGGTGCGGTTGCCCTCCGTGTCGTACTGGCCGCCGTGGCACGGGCAGCCGAATCCCGACGGCGTGACGGGGATCGTGGTGACGTCCTTGTAGTGGGACGTCTTCGCGTACTGGACCTCGCCGTTCGGCTGCACGGGGCAGCCGAGGTGGGCGCAGTGATTGGAGATGATCGTGAAGCTGGGCTGCTTGCCGAGGAAGCCGTTGTTCCGCACGTAGGCGGTCCGGCGCGAGACATCGCCCTCGGCCGGGTTCGACGTGAAGGTCGTGACGAGATACTGCCCCTCGGGGTAGTCGCTGAGCGGGCCGAGATCCTGCTGCTTCACGCCCTGCTTGAGGAACGCCGGGCCGACCATGAACCCGAGCACCGGCACGGTGACGAGCCCGCCGATCACCCCTCCGAGCCCGAGAGTCGAGACCTCGAGGAAGACCGAGCGTGAGTAGCGCTGCTCGTGGGCGTCCGCGGCCGGCTCGGGCCGCGGCTGTGCCGAAGGAGCCCGCGGAAGCCGCCTCTCGGGCTCGACCTTCGGTGCCTCGGCAAGCCGGGTCCCGCGCGTGACGTCGCGGATCCAAAGGAACGCGAAGACGACTGCGATGACCGCGCCGAGTGCGACGATCGCAGCGGAGACCACGAACCCGACCAGGAACACGACTGCGCCAACGGCAAAGCCGATAGGCCAGACGCTTGGGCCGGGGACATGAGGATGTTCGCGGCTCGGTTCTACGGGGGCCTCCGACTCGTTGGCACACGCTGCTCGCACCGTCGCGGCAGCCCGTAGCCCAACTATGCCCGATGCCGTGACGCGATGCGTCGGCAGGCGCTTCTGTCAGAGGCCGTACTCGGCCCAGCGGCGGTCGACGAGAGCGCGGATCTCCGGGCTCATCTCGATCTCCTGAGGCCATTCGCGCGCGGCCTTCGTCCGGGCCCTTCGCGGTCGCGTCGATCCCGAGCTTCCCGCCGACGAACTGCCTGGCGGTCGCATGGTCGAGATGATCGGCCGGCCCCTCGGCGAGGACGACGTCACAGGCCGGGTCGACGTTGGCGCCGACGTAGAAGGCGACCTGCGCGTAGTCGTGGGGGTCGACATGGGCGTCGACGACGATGACCGTCTTCGTCAGCGAGAGCAGCCCGAGCCCCCAGATCGCGTGCATGACCTTGCGGGCCTGCCCCGGGTAGCTCTTGCGGATCGCGACGATCGCGCAGTTATGGAAGGCGCCCGCGACCGGCAGGTCGTAGTCGACGATCTCCGGCACGGAGGCCCTGATCGCCGGCAGGAAGATCCGCTCGGTCGCCTTGCCGAGCCATGCGTCCTCCTGCGGCGGCTTGCCGACGACGATCGACGGGTAGATCGCGTCTCGCCGCATCGTCATCGCCGTGAGATGGAAGACGGGGAACGGCTCGGCCGCCGTGTAGTAGCCGGTGTGGTCGCCGAACGGCCCTTCCTCGGCAAGCTCGCCGCGCTCGACGTAGCCCTCGAGCACGATCTCCGCGCTGCGCCGGGACCTCGAGGTCGACGGTGACGCCCTTCACGACCTCGACTGCCTCGCCGCGGAGAAAGCCGGCGAACATCAGCTCGTCGATGTGCTTCGGAAGCGGCGCGCTCGCGCTGTAGGCGGTGACGGGATCGAGGCCGATCGCCACCGCGACCTCCATCCGCCCGTCGGTCGAGAGGTAGTCGGCGCGGCCGTCCTTGTGCAGCTGCCAGTGCATCGCGGTCGAGCGCGGGCCCAGCACCTGGAGGCGGTACATCCCGACGTTCCGCTGGCCCGTGCGACGGGTCGCGGGTAATCACGGCCGGAAGCGTGATGAAGGGCGCGGCATCGCCGGGCCAGCAGGTCTGGATCGGAAGCAGCCCGAGGTCGACCTCGTCTCCCTGCAGGACGACCTCCTGGCAAGGCGCCCTTGCGAACGATGCTCGGAAGGGAGTCGGCGATCGACTTGAGCTGCCTGAGGCCGCGGAGCTTGTCGACGAGGCCTGCGGGCGGCTGCATCTCGAGCACGTCGGCGAGCTTCACCGCGACGTCGTCGAGCCGCTCGACCCCGAAGGCGAGGCACATCCGCCGCTCGGTGCCGAACTGGTTCACGAGCAGCGAATGCTCGCTTCCCGCCGGATTCTCGAACAGGAGGGCCGGCCCCCCGGCCCTGACCGTCCGGTCGACGATCTCGGTCACCTCGAGGTACGGGTCGACCTCGGCGGCGATCCGGACGAGCTCTCCTTCGCGCTCGAGCAGCGCGACCCACTGGCGCAGGTCGGACGGGGATGCCACCCGGACGCCTAGATCATCCGTCTAGTAGGAGCGAGGGCGCCGAGCGCGCCGCCGGTGAGCAGCGGCGTGCACGAGCTCGCCGATCCCGATCACGACCAGGAACACGAGCCCGACGATCAGCATCCCGGTGATGACATGCAGGCCGTCGCTGGCGGCATCGAGGAGCATCACGGGATCGTAGCCGCACCGGAGCGTGGCGTTCCGGGCACGATCCGCCCGTCATGTCGCTTGAGCGCGGCGGCGATCTCCGGTGCGGTGGGCTCGCCGCCGAGCGCCCGCGTCGCATCGACCCACGCGTCCCCGTCCCCCGCCTCCCCGGCCGACCTGAGCGCGGCGCAGCGAGAGATCAGCTCGGCCATCGCGGCGACCGCATCGACGCCGCCGACCCGGGAGACGCGCACGAGGCCGTGGGCGTAGAGGTAGTCGCCGAGGAGGACGCGCTCGCTCTCCTCGGCCGAGGCAAAGAGCCTCGGCCGGCCGTAGTGGACGAGATAGGCCTCGTAGATCGTCTCGAGCCCGAGCGCGAACCGCTCCGGTGCGAGCGGCGAGAACACCGCCTCCCAGTCGGGCTCGGGAAGCAGGGCGGAGGCCCACAGCGGGCTCTCGGCCCTCGCTTCGGCGGCGATCGTCTCGGCGGCGGACCCCATCGGCACTGATCCTCTCACGGTCGAGGTCATGCGAGGAGCCCGGCCACGGCCGCAACCGTCGCGTCGATCTCGTCGTCTCCGTGGGCGAGCGAGGGGAACAGGCACTCGTACTGGCTCGGGGCGAGGTAGATGCCTTGGGCGAGGAGATGCCGGAAGAGCTCGGCATACCGCTCCGTCTCGAGCTTCTGCATCCGGGTGACCGGCGTCGAGAGCCCGGGGCCCGGGACGAAGAAGGTGAGCATCGCTCCGACCCGCTGAACGTGACCGTACGGGGCGAGCCCGGCCTCGAGGCGAGCCCCGCGGCGCTCGAGCTCGTCGTAGACCTCCGGGTTGCGCAGCCGCTTCAGGACGGAGAGCCCGGCTGCCGTGGCGATCGGATTCCCGGAGAGCGTGCCCGCCTGGTAGACATGCCCGCCGGGGGCGAGCAGCGACATGATCTCGGCCCGCCCGCCGAAGGCGGCGAGCGGGAGGCCGCCGCCGACGATCTTGCCGAGGATCGTCAGGTCAGGCAGCACGCCGTAGCGCTCCTGCGCACCGCCGCGAGCGACTCGGAACCCGGTGATCACCTCGTCGAACACGAGTAGCGCGCCGGAAGCGTCGCAGAGCGCGCGCAGGGCCTCGAGGAAGCCGGGCGACGGGGGAATGCAGCCCATGTTGCCGGCCACCGGCTCGACGAAGACGGCGGCGAGATCCTCGCTGTGGCGCTCGACGGCTGCAGCGGCGAGATCGACGTCGTTGTAGTCGACGACCACCGTGTCGGCCACGATCGCCTGCGGCACCCCAGGCGAGGAAGGGATGCCGAGCGTGGCGAGACCGGAGCCGGCGTCGGCCAGGAACGGGTCGGCGTGACCGTGGTAGCCACCGGCGAACTTGAGCACGCGCCCGCGGCGGGTGAAGGCCCGCGCGAGACGGAGCGTCGACATCGCGGCCTCGGTGCCCGACGACACGAGCCGGACCTGCTCCACCGACGGCACCGCGTCGGCGAGCTCGGCAGCGAGGTCGACCTCGCGCTCGGTCGGCGCGCCGAAGCTCGTTCCGGCGAGCGCCGCCTCGCGAATCGTCTCGACGGTCTCGGGATCTGCGTGCCCGAAGATGAGCGGGCCCCAGGACTGCACCCAGTCGAGCAGGCGGCGCCCGTCGGAGGTCTCGAGGTAGGCGCCCTCGCCGCGTGTGACGAAGAACGGCTCGTCGAGGCCGACCGAGCGCATCGCCCTGACCGGTGAGTTGACCCCGCCGGGGATCAGCTTCTGAGCGCGGTGCCAGAGCTCGGAGCGCTCCAGGCCGTTCGTCACAAGAGCTCGAACCGGAATGACTCGAGATCGGGTTTCGTCGTCGTTCGACCTCTCATAGCCAGTCGGCGAGCTCCTTCGCCCAATAGGTGAACACGATGTCGGCGCCGGCCCGGCGGATCGCCGTCAACGACTCGATCGCCGCCGTGCGCTCGTCCAGGTAGCCGGCGGCGGCCGCCGCCTTGACCATCGCGTACTCGCCCGAGACGTTGTAGGCGGCCACCGGGAGGTCGAAGCGGTCGCGTACTGCACGGATCACGTCGAGATAGGGGAGCGCGGGCTTCACGATGATCACGTCGGCGCCTTCGGCCACGTCGAGCTCGCACTCGCGGAGGGCCTCGCGGACGTTGCCCGGGTCCATCTGGTAGCCCCGCCTGTCGCCGAAGGCAGGCGCCGAGCCCGCCGCCTCGCGGAACGGACCGTAGAACGCGGAGGCGTACTTCGCCGCGTAGGAGACGATCGGCGTCTCGGGAAGCTCCGCACGGATCGCCCCGACCCGTCCGTCCATCATGTCGCTCGGGCAGACGGCGTCGGCGCCGGCCTCGACGTGCGACACGGCCGTCCGGACGAGCAGCTCGATGGAGGCGTCATTGTCGATCTCCTCACCGCGAAGAACGCCGCAATGGCCGTGGGCGGTGTATTCGCAGAGGCAGACGTCGGTGAAGAGGAGCAGCTCGGGGAAGCGCGGTCGCAGCGCCCGAAGCGCCTGCTGGACGATGCCGTCGGCGATCCAGGCCCCGGTCCCCTCGTCGTCTTTCTCCTCGGGAATCCCGAACAGGATCACCGACTTGACGCCGGCGCGAAGGAGCTCCTCGCACTCGCGCACTGCACCTTCGACGGTGAGTCGCGACATGCCCGGCAGGCGCTCGTTCGGGAGCGCCTCGGGCGCGACGAAGAGCGGCATCACAAGATCGTCAAGCGAGACGGTGGTCTCGCGGACGAGGTCTCGCAGGGGCACCCCGCGGCGCAGGCGCCGGAGACGTGTCGCGGGGAAGCCGGCCGTCGACTGCGTGCTCACAGATCGAAAGGGTACGGGATCGGGGGCGCGATCAGCCCGGGCCTGAGTGCTGCGCGGGCTCGCTCACGGGCTCGACCTCGACGGGGATCGCTCCGCCCCCGGTCCAGGGCTCGAGCTGGAGCCGCTCGGAGAAGAACTCCCAGATCGCCCGGGCGACGGCCAGCAGCGGCAGCGCGATCAGCGCGCCCGGGAGCCCGCCGATGTCCGTGCCGGCGAGAAGCCCGAAGATCACGAGCAGTGGGTGGAGGCGCAGGACGCTCCCCATCACCTTCGGCACCACCAGGTGACCCTCGATCTGGTTGATCGCAAGGAAGAGGATCACGACGTAGACGACCGCGAACGGATGGACGACCGCCGCGTAGATGGCCGGGGGGATCGCGCCGAGCCACGGGCCGAGGTACGGCAGCACCTCGGTGATCGCAACCCAGCTGCCGAAGAGCAGCGCGTAGGCGTCGGCATGCGGGATGAGCCCGGTGGCCCCGAGGATCCAGAGCCCGATCCCGGCGCTCGTGCCGATGATCAGGCTGAGCAGCAGCTGGCCCCGCACGTAGGAGACGAGGGCGTGCTCGATCCGCGAGATCAGCGGGCGGCCTCCATGCGGCGGGAAGCGCCGGTCGACCGCCGCGTGCGAGCCGCTGCATGTCGATCAGCATGTAGATCGAGATCACGAGGATGAGCACCGCGTCGAAGAGGCCCCTGCCGATCGAGATCGCGGCGCCCTCGACGAAGTTCACGATCCGGTGGGTGTAGCGGCCGACGTCGCGCTGCCGGATGCGCTTCACGATCCGGTGGCCGCTCTTCTCGATCTTGACGCTGCGCAGGCGGTGCGTGTTGAGCCAGTGCTGCAGCCTGTCGACGTCCCGGTCGGCCGAGGTCTGGTGGATCCGTCCGTGCGGAACGGTGAAATACGCGTTGAATCGCTCAGCCGCCGTCTTGGTCTGACCAACGACGGCGGTCGCGATCGCCACGATGATCAAGGACCAGCGCCGCCGCGAACGTCAGGTACACGATCGCAACCGCGAGCCCTCGCCGGACCTTGAACGCACCCAGCGTGAGCACGATCGGATCGAGCAGCAGCGCGATCAGCGCGGCGATCAGAAAGAGGAAGAGCGTGTGACCCGCAGCCGACGCGAAGATCCAGGCGCCGAGCACGACGAGCGGCAGCCCGACGAGCTGGATCCAGCGAGGGATCTGGATCCGCGGCGGCGGGCCGGCGGGAGCGCTCACAGGGCCGATCGTACCGCCGCGCCCGGCAGGCGACCGAGCCGCCCGCCGGCCTGGGACTGGTCGCTGGCCGAAGACGGGGGGCTCGCGCTCGACGCGGCAGTGCTCTGGGACGAACCGCCCCGCAGACGTCGGCGAATCCGCGCGCCGGTTGATGGCGCCGACAGGTTCCGGTACGGTCCTCCGGATGCCGCCCCACGGCCCCAGGGCGCGCTGTTCGGCGGAGCGCATCGTCACGAGATCCGCCGGCGGCGGCTCGCCGTTGTCGTCGCGGTCGCGATCGTCGCGATCGGGACCCTCTCCGTTACCGCCTTCGGCGGCGGCGACCATCCGGCTGCGAGCGTCGCCGCACCGGCGAGCGCGGCGCGGCTGCTGCCTGCCGGCCCGCCCGAGCTGCAGGCGATCGCGAGGATCGGCAGCCTCACGCTCGAGCTGCCGCTCAGCCAGAGCCGCCTCACGGCGATCGGCTACTTCGCCGCCTCCGACGGCGGGCTCGGGCCTCTCACCCATCGGCACCCAGGCAAACCAGGGGCTGCTCAAGCGCCTGGCCCACTCGATCTTCGGCGGCGGCTCCGGGCTCGCCGCGCTGGTACCTCCTGCCGGGCGGCGACGGCCCCGCGAACTCGGCTCTCGACGTCGGCGCCCCCTCCGGGACCGACGTCTATTCGCCGGTCGACGGGACGGTCGTCGGGATCGAGAAGACGATCCTGGACGGCAAGCCGCACGGGCAGCGCATCGACATCCAGCCGACCGCGTCGCCCTCGCTCGTCGTCTCCGTCTCCGCGCTGAAGGTCGACCCGGCGCTCACGGTGGGCGAACGCGGTGACGGCGGGGAGCACGAAGCTCGGCGTGCTGCTCGACCTCTCGAAGGTGGAGAAGCAGGAGCTCGCCCGGTACACGAACGACGCGGGCGACCACGTCCTGATCGAGGTCTACCCGGCCGCGACGCTGAACGCCGGGTGAGCGCGGGAGCGGTCTTCCCGCGCGCCCAGCCTGAGCGGCGGGCCGGCGGGCCAGCAGATGCGGATCCTCTTCGTCGCCGACGTGTTCGGCGCACCGGGACGCCGGGCGCTCGAGTCGAGGCTGCCGTCGGTCCGCTCGGAGCTCGGCGTCGACTTCTGCATCGTCAACGGCGAGAACGCGGCCGACGGGCGCGGGATCACCGGCGAAGATCTGCCGAGCGGCTGCTCGCTTCGGGCGCCGACGTGATCACGCTCGGAAACTGGACCTGGGGCCAGCGAGGGCTTCGCGCCCTACCTGAGCGGCACCGACCGCGTCCTCCGCCCCGCGAACCTCTCGCCGGCGACGCCGGGGCAGGGCCTTGCGGTCCACGACGGCGTCGCGGTGATCAACCTGCTCGGCCAGATGACGCTGAATCCGTTCGAGAGCCCGTTCGTGACCGCCGAGCGCCTGGTCGAGGAGGCCGCGCGCGAGACGCCCGTGATCGTGGTCGACTTCCACGCCGAGGCGACGAGCGAGAAGGTCGCGCTCGCCTACCACCTGGCCGGCAGGGTCACGGCGGTGCTCGGCACGCACACCCACGTGCAGACGAACGATGCCCGCGTGCTCGCAGGGCGGCACGGCGGCGATCACCGATGCCGGGATGACCGGCCCGCACGACTCGATCATCGGCAGCCGGCCCGACGGCCCGATCAGGCGGTTCGTGACCGGCTATCCCGGTGCGGCTCGAGGTCGCGGAGGGCGACGTGCGGATCGAGGGGGCGCTGGTCGAGTGCGGGCCCGACGGCCGGGCCGTCTCCTGCGAGGCCGTCCGCATCTCCGTGCCCGACCAGAGCTAGGAGGCGCTAAAGGCACCGAGCCCTAGGAGCCGGCCGGGACGACCGAGACGAGGTCGCGCGGGAAGGTCTCGTCGACGGTCGCGACCGCGACCTCCTCGACGCGGCGAGGAGCCAGTACCGCGTACGCCACGAACGGGAAGAACCACGGCAGGTAGAGGTAGGACCAGTGCGTGAGCACGGCCTCGAAGCCGACGAGGAGGGCGCCCGGTGAATGCCGCCATCTGCACGGGCGAGCGGTGACGCGGCCAGCGGTAGAGGGCGAGCGCGCCGAGCGACGAGCGCCGCCTGGAGGACGTGCTGAACGACGTGCAGGTCGGGAAGCCCCTTCGCGTGGTACTGGCGCCAGTCCCAGAGCGAGAACGGCGAGGCGCGCCCGAACTGGTAGCCGAAGGTGTGGCGCGCGAAGACGACCGCGTTCTCGGCCGGGTTCGAGCTGAGCAGCAGGATCGAGAACGCCGCGGCCGCCGCGATCGAGGACCCCCGCCAGGTAGCGCCGCTGGGAGCGGTAGTCGCGGCTGTCGGGGTAGCCGGCCCAGAGTGGCAGCACGACGAGAGGCGAGAACTTGACGAGCGCACCGAGGATCGCGCCCGCGCCGCGTAAGACCGGCGAGGTCAGGAAGTAGAAGCCGAAGATGAGCATCGCCGGCTGGATCATGTCGTTCGTGTTCGAGCTCGAGGCGTACTGGGAGAACGGCCAGGCAGCCCAGGCGAAGCCGAGCGTCGCCGCGAGACGGGCGCCTCCGAATCGCCAGCCGACGAGCCAGAGCCCCACGATCGCGAGCAGGTCCCAGAGGATCGAGGTCGCGTGCGCGGTGTTCATGGAGGTGTTGTCCCATTTGCCGTTCCACCCGAAGACCAGGTAGCCGGGAAGGTAGGCCTCGTAGGACACCGGCCCGTAGGTGTCGCCCTGCGCGTCGGCCGCTTCGCAGCGGCCGTTCGTCTGGATCCGGTCGCGTATCTCGCCGTTCTGGTCGGCAGGCCCGCATGCCGGCCGGTTGCCCTCGATCGGGAAGGTGCCGTACGGGCTGTTGCCCGTCGCGATCCGCTCGGCGCCGATCACCCCCGAGAGGCCGACGTCGATCACGTTCGAGTCCCGGACGTTGAGCCCGATCCGGAACCCGGCCAGGAACACGGTGGCTGCGATCAGGACCCATGCGGGCCAGAGCACCGAGCCGCGCGGCGTGCGGTCCTTCCAGCCGATCCAGACACAGCGAACGAGCAGCCAGGCGAAGCCGGGGTAGGCAAGCGGCATCGCGGCGAAGATGTTCCCGTGGTTGAAGTACCAGAGCGAGACCGAGAACGACAGCATCATCAGCGAGGTCGACCGTGCGCAGCGTCAGCGGCCGGCGCCAGTCCACCAGGCCGAGCAGGAACACGGCGCAAAAGCCGAGCCACACCGAGAGCGAGTTGATCTTGGCGCCACCGAAGGCCCCCGGGCTGCCGCGCGCCATCCCCCAGGCGACCTGCGGGCCCGGTCCAGGCCGAGGTGATGATCCCCGGTGGCGTCGTCGACGGTTCCGGTCGCGATCTCCCCGGCGGCGCCCGAGAAGACATCGACCGTCCACACCCCGTCCGAGTAGGTCGCTTCGGTCGTCGGCTTCGGGGGATAGCGGTTGAGCCAGGAGGCGACCTTGTGGTCGGCCAGGAAGATCGTGGTGGCCCGAGCACTGTCGAGCCGCTCTTTCACAGCGGTGCCCGTCGTGGTCGTCGTCGACGGGGCCGGGAACGTGGCGCGTCGTCTTCGGGGCGGTGGCTCGCAGCCGCCGGGACGAGCGCTGTAGCTATGGCGACTCCGGCGACGGCCGCGGCCGCCAGTACACGCTTGTCTCAGCCGCGGAACGACCAGAACTTGTTCCCGAGGAAGTTGAGCGGCGTCACGAGCACGATCGCGATCGCCTGGCCGATGATCTTGCCGGACCCGACGGTGACGAGCACGGCCAGCAGCCCGAGGTTCGCGGCGTAGACGACGCCGGAGACGACGAGGAACCGCATGCCCTGGTAGCCGAAGTGGCCCTTCGTCTCAACGAACGTCCAGTGGCGGTTCCACCCGTAGTTCCAGGTCGCCGCGACGATGAACGAGCCGGTGGCGGCAAGGATGAAGTGCAGTCCGGCCGCATTGAGGAGCAGCGCGTAGACCCCGAGGTTGACGAGGTAGCCGCTGGCTCCGACAGCCCCGAACTTGGCGAGCTGGATCCAGTTGGCAGGCTGACGAAGCGCCTCCATGGCGCGGCTTGAGCGTACAGCCACCACTGTCATCGAGGCTAGCATCGGCATTTCCGGCCATCCCGTTAAGATTCCGGTCGAAACGTTGTTTCCCGCGCCCGCCTGCGACTCCTGCCGGTGGGTCACGGACCGGCGACGAGGGGGACGAACCGGGCCGGAACCGATGCGAGCAAGCCGGGCCCCTGCGGCGTGCGCACGAGGACGCAAAGCCGTTGCTCGTCGTCCCGGGCCTCCAGTGGAAGCACGATTCGTCCCCCCTCGCGAAGCTCGGCCCAGAGCGCTTCCGGGATCCCGCTCGAAGCGGCTGCGACCGCGATCGCATCGAACGGGTCGGCGTCCGGCAGAGCGGCGCCGGCCAACCCTTTCGTGCCGTCACCCACGTGGACCTGCACGCGGTCGTAGCCGGTCCGGTCGAGCGTCGCACGCGCCTGCAGGGCGAGTTCCGGAATCCGCTCGACCGAGTGCACCTCGGCTGCAAGCTCGGCGAGGACAGCGGCCGCATACCCGGATCCGGTTCCGACATCGAGCACGCGCTCGTGCCCCTGAAGGGCAAGCAGCTGACACATCAGCGCAACCATGAACGGCTGCGAGACCGTCTGGCCGAACGGCAACGGGACGGGAGCGTCGGCGTAGGCGAGCTCGCGGTGCCCGGCCGGGACGAACTCCTCTCGCGGGACGCGCTCCATCGCGTCGAGGACACGCGAGTCGACGATTCCTCGACGCACGAGCTGCCGCCGGATCCACGTCGGCCGGGCCAACCGAGCGAGCCTCAGGCCGCCTTGGCCACCGCGATCTCGAAGTGGCGGAGGAGCTCGGCCTTGATCCCGGTGATCGAAGCCGGCGGCTCACCCAGCCCGACGGTGAGCATCGGCACCTCGGAGTCGCTTGCCGTAAGGGCCCCATGGCTGCCGCCGCCGACGTGATGACGACCGGCAAGGTCGACGAACTCCCAGCCCGCCGCCGCCGAGAGGATCACCTCGCCCGCGTTCGGGTTCCGGAGCGCACCCTCGGCGCGAGCGCGGCCGTCGGGATAGTCGTCGAGGATCGCCGGATCCTCGTCGCCGTTGCGGCGGGCGATGACGTTGCCGTCCTCGAGGAAGAGCGCGACGTCGACCGACGGCTCGCCGTCGAGGGCTTCGGCGAGCTGTCGTGGATCGTCTCCGTAGAGCATCGCGGCCCGGTTGGACGCGGCGACGAAGCGCGCCTTCGACCTCGAGGCTCGCCGCCTGCTCGACCGGGCTCTGCCCGTGGTCGGAGCAGAGGACGACCGCGTACCGCTCGAGGAACTCGTCGCGCCCGCCGGCCGCGGCGAAGAGCGCCTCGATCGAGGCGTCCGCGCGGCCGAGCGCCTCATAGGCCGCGTCGGGTCCGAGCGCATGCGAGGCGTAGTCGTAGTCGGGCAGGTAGTAGACGAGCAGGTCGAAACCGTCGCGGGTGACGAGCCAGCGCCCGATCGTTGCCGCGTACGCGTCGATCGAGCCGAGCGAACGGTTGAGAAAGGCGAGCGGAGCGCCCGTGAGCTCGGACTCGTACACGCTGTAGAAGAAGAAGCGCTTGGGCCCGTGGACGGGCGGGAAGCCGGGGATCGGCGAGAGGTGCCGGTGTGGGCCGCGATAGGTCGTGATGTTGATCGCGGCCGTGGTCAGGCCCGTCGCCCTCGAGCGCCTCGTACACCGTCTCGGCGCTCTTGAAGAGATGGCGCTCGTTGAGGTTGACGACGGTGTCGCGAAGCCCCTGGACGAGTCCCGAGGCACGCATGGCGGCAAACGACGACCCGTACTCGACGATCCGGCCCTCGTCCGGTTCCACCAGACGAGGTGCGGGATCCCGTGCTCCGACGGGTGACCGCCGGTTGCGATCGAGGCGAGGCAGACCGGCGTCAGCGACGGGAAGGTCGAGGCGGCCCGGCGGTAGTAGCCGTGGTCGAGCAGATACCGCAGTGCCGGTGCCGTGGCGGCCTCGAGCATCGACGGGGTCAAGCCGTCGATGATGATCAGGACGACCGGCTTGGGCGAGCGCTCGTCAGTCACGCGCGAGGGTACGGAGCCCCGCGTGCCGTTCGGGTGTCCGCCTGCGCAGTCGCAGGCCGACCGCCGGCACCACCACCGCCTCGAGGAATCCGACTACCGGGACGAACGCGAGCGCGGCGGTCGCGAGCGCGCCGATCCTGATCAGTGTCGCGAGGCCGCCGCGAGTCCCTCCGCGCCTGAGCGCGCCGACCACGATGGGCCCTGCGCCGAACCCACCCGCGGCGCCGCCCGCGGCGCCGGCCACCCCGTCGTACCAGTGAAAGATCGCCACCCCGAGCACCGCACCGGCGACTGCTCCCACGAGCGCTGCGATCTGCCAGCGGGGGACGGCGCCCGCGACGAAGATCGCCGAGAGCCACGCCGATGCCGGCCAGCACGCCGATCCAGTACCAGGAGCCCATCCCTCTTCGAGTGTACTCGCGCCCGGTGTCGGCTCCAGCTCCGCACCGGGGCGTAAAACACGCTCACAAGAGAACGGAGAGCGCGTCTCGCTCGGCACTGAAGCTCGCGGCGGTGACATCCCCGAGATCCTCACCGTCGGCCTGAAGTGGCAGCGGCCGGTCGCAGCGCACCTCGATCGAATCGAGGTCGCGTCCTACGAGCACGCGGGCGTCGCCACCGAGCGAGCCGCGCATTCCCCGGACGACGAGCCCCGGTACCGATCCCGGATCGACCACGCGCGGAGCCGCGAAGTTGAGGCCGGCCTTGAAATCGGCCTCGCGGTGGAGCACGACCGGGAGCGGTCCCGCGTAGGTGTAGGGCTTGCCGTTCGTCACGAGCACGAACGCGGCGCGGCCGAAGCCCTCCAGCTTCGAGCTGCGACTCCATCCGAAAGCGCCGCTCGAAGAGGATCGTGGCGACGGCGAGGACGAAGGCTGCGTTACTCGCTCTCCGGCCCTCGCGATCGCGGCCGCGCGCGTCGACGCGCCTCACGGCCTCGGCATCGATGCCGATCCCGGCCGAGAAGCAGAAGAGCCTGCCGTTGACCCGCCCGAGGCCGATCGCTGCCGTTCGCCCGGCAGCGAAGGCATCGCCCACGCGCACCGCAGCGGCGACCGGGTCGCGCGGCAGGCCGAGCGCTCGCGGGAACACGCTCGCACCGCCCCCGGGCAGGAAGCCGAACGGCACGAGCCCGGCGGCTCCGTTGATCGCCTCGTTGTAGGTGCCGTCGCCGGAGAAGACGATGAGTGCCTCGGCTGTCTCGGCCGCTCGGGCTGCCAGCTCCGATGCGTGCCCTCGCCGTTCGGTCTGGCGAACGACGATCTCCGCGCGGCGGGCGAGCACAGCCGTGACGTCGGCAACGCTCCTCCGGGTCACGCCTGTCGAGTACGGGTTCACGATCAGCGCCAGCCTCCGCACTAGGCAATCGTAGGGGCTGTGGTACGACCTGCCCAGATGCGGGGCGACCTCGCCGACGCCGATCCTGGCCAAACTCGGGGTGAGCGACCGGCTCCCCGACCTCGCAGGGCTGTGCTCGGTCTACGGCGTGGTGCGACTCCGTCCCGTTCGACAACACCCTCAAGCTCATCCACATGTCGGCGGGCTCGCCGGGCACGCTGCCCGGCTCGAGCGCCGAGCGTTCTTCGGCGCTGGCTCGCACACGGGACCGGAGGCACGTGCTGGGCGGGAAACGGAGCGCTCCACGACCTGCTCGAGGCGCTCGGCTTCGAAGTCGAACGGGCGATCGCGACGATGATGCGCGTCGCGAATCCACCCACGCCGAATCACGGTTCGGTCGTCGTGCGCTCGAGCGCTCGGCGCTTCATCGCCGATGCGTCGATCCTGAGCGGCGAGCCGATCGAGATCCCGACTCCCGGGCACGGCGGCGCAGGCCACTGCCCCGCTTCGAGTGGCTGGAGGGCAAGCCGGCCGTGCGCTGGCGGATGCTCGGCGCACCCGCGGGGTTCCCCTGCCGGATCGACCGGATCGGCGCCGGCTTCGACGAGTGGGACGCGCTCCACCAGCGACCGCTCGCTGGAGCCCGTTCAACTACGAGCTCAGCGCCAGGCTCATTCGCGACGGGCGGAGCATCGGCGCGGCGGGCGGGCAGCGGTTCGCGTTCGAGCTCGACGGCACGCTGTCGGCCTCGCCGCTCGAGGGTGCCGGCCGTGCGCGATTCCTGATCGACGAGCTCGGGATCTCGGACCGAGTCGTCGCGAGGGTGCCCCCGGACCGGCCCGTACCGCCTCGCCCCGAGGCCGGCGGGAGCGGCGCTTTCCGGGGCTGCGCCGAGGGAGCCCGGTAGGCCCCGCGGCGCGCGCCTTCATCCGCGACAACGGCCATGGCCCCAACCCGGAGACGCGGATGCGAGTGGGGCTACAGGCTGGCGGGCTCGAGCTGCGGCTCGACTCGTCGTCGTCGACGTCCTCGGCCGTGAAGCTCGGTGCGTACTCCTGCCCCATCAGCGGGCTCGAGAGCACGAAGTCGGCGGTCGCCCGGTTGCAGGCGATCGCGACGTTGTGGACGACGGCGACGCGAAGGAGGGCCTTGACGTCGACGTCGTGCGGGTGAGGCTCGAGCGGGTCCCAGAAGAACATCACCGCGTCGATGCGGCCTTCGGCAATCGCTGCGCCGACCTGCTGGTCGCCGCCGAGCGGGCCGCTCAGGAACCGCTGAACGGGGAGCCCGAGCTCCTCGGAGATCAGCGCGCCGGTGGTGCCGGTTGCCAGCAGCTCGTGTCGCGCGAGCGTGCCCCGGTTGAACCGCGCCCAGGCGAGGAGGTCGGCCTTCCGGTTGTCGTGTGCGATCAGCGCGATGCGCTTTCGCACCCCTACCTTGTGGCTCGCCGCGAGCCCCGCCGCCGTGTCGCTCATGCTCAAATCGCCGTCAGTGCCCATTCGATGTTGAGCGGATCGCAGACCCTGGCCAGCTCCTCGCGAAGCTTCGCCGGGGTGGCGTCGGCCGGCGCGGCGACGACGAGGTCCATCGTGAACACAGGCGCACCGGTGACGGGGGCCGCAACGAGGGTCGTCTCCATGCTCTCGATATTGACCTGGAGGCTCCTCAGCACGTTCGCGACCTGGTGAACGACTCCAGGCTGGTCGAGCGAGCGGCCCGTGAGACGGTAGGGCAACCTCGGCGCCGGCTGGACGCGTGGCGTAGCCGGCGTCAACCGGGCATGGATGCCCGTTTGCGTGCCGAGCGCCCTCGAGGTCGGCTTCGAGCGCCTCGATCGCCTCGGGTGCCGCCCCGATCAGCATCACGATCGCAAACTGCCCTTGCAGGTTCGCCATTCGACTGTCCTCGATGCTGCCCCCGCGGTCGAGGATGAACTCCGATACCTCCTCGACAAGGCCCGGCCGATCCTCTCCGATGGCGGTCAGCACCGCATGCCGGGTCATGTCGCAACCTTATCGCCGTGGCCCCCGGGGGCCGGGCCTCACGCCGTCCGGACACGGTCTGCGTCGTCGCCCCTCAGAGCTCCGACGGAATGTTCCGCGCCGACCGGGCGTGATGGTGCGTGCACCGTAGGACACTGCCTCTAGGAAGGCACGAGTGAGTCCCGATGTCTCTTGCGATCTTGGGGCGACTGAGGACCACGCAAGGTGCGCGGCCGGGCCGCCCGTCCAGCTCATTCTGTTAGAGCCTCTTGGAGCTGACTAGTCACCCCACCAGCCGTCCTCGGTGGGGACTCCGTCGCCGCCCTCGGGCCGGTCGGAGCCGACGGCAAGCAGCTCGAGCCCCTCGGGCCCGGCCGCGAAGCCACGGAACGTGTTCGGTGCGACGCGAACGACATCCCACGGGCCGACGTCGATGACCTCGTCGTCGAGCTTTACCCGGCCCGAGCCCGCTGAGAACGACGTAGACCTCTTCCTGTTCCTTGTGGCTGTGCCCTTTGTTGCCGTGCCGTCCCGGCGCGTAGCGGAAGTGGCTCAAGCCGAGATGCTCCGAGTCGATGCGGCTGCGGGCAAACCGCGCCTCGAGCGTCGGGCCGCCCTCGGTCGCCTGGTTGTCGAGCTCCATCAGGTTGACGATCGTGTAGCCGGACATTCGCTCCTCCTTGCGGTGGTTCGGGTCGCGCGCAGCACTGCGCTCGCTCTACAACGATCCGCAGCGCGAGGAAATGCCGGATCGCTAGATGCGAGCGATCCCGGCCTCCGCGGCCTTCTCTGCGAGTTGCCCCGGGTCGATGCCGAACTTCTCCAGAAGTGAGGCGTGCTGCTCGTGGTCGATCTTGGCCGGCAACTCGTTCAGCGCGTCCTGGACGCGTGCGGACTGGCCTTGCTTCTTGAGCTCGTCGATGACGAACTGGCGGTCGATCTCCATCTGACTCGTCTCCTCTCGTGGTTCGGGTTTCCGTTTCCGACTCGCAACGAGCCCCTGGCTCGCACGTGCTCCGGCCCCAGTCCGGTTCAGAAAGCAGGCCGATCCTGAGCGCCGGTGGGAGTGAGCCGCTAGAGCGTGTGGAGCGGGACCTCGTAGAACTCGACCGCGGTGCGGCTGCCCGCGTTGCCAGGCCCTGCGTTCATTGCCTTGTCGCCCCGGAGCATCGCCTCTTCGCTCTCGAACAACGTCACGCCCAGCATTCCGCCGGATTCGCGATTGACGAGCATGAGGAACTTCGCGTCGCCGAGCTCCGACGAAAGTACGCCGGCATCCAAGCCGTCGCGGAGCCGCTGAACCCTGGCCTCGATGTCTGCCGGATCGCCTTCGAACCTCGCTACGCGCGCCCACACTTCGAGCTCCCTTCAGCCGTGTCCAGTAGGAACGGCGAGCATATGCGGCAAGCGCAGGAGACGGGGCGAAGCGCGGAGCTAGTGCGAGGAGGGCTCGCCGATCAGCCCGTTCGTGTCCGAGCTCAGCGCGAGCCAGACGAGAACGAAGATGTCGACGAGAAGCGATCCGATCGCGAGGCTCAGGACCCAGGCATCACCGGTGCCGAGCGTGATCCCGACGAAGATCGACATGACGAGGGCAGGCAGGCCGAACCAGACCATCCACCGCTTCTGCTCCGCGGCCTGAATCTCCTCGATCGTCCGCGTCGCGGCAACACGCCACCGGGGCAACGCTCGCGGCCGGGGCTTCAACAGCTGCAACTGCGCTCATTCTCACTCCTTCAACAGATCGGGACTTCCAGAGATCGGGTCCCAGAGGTCCGGTCCAAAGATTGATCGAAATTTAAAGGCGCCGTAGCGCCGATTTCACCCACTAATTCATAGCACAACCGAACGCCTCCGAGCCACGAGCAGACCGCATTCGTGCGGCCGTATTCGTGCGGAAATGCACGAACTCGAATACGTGCCAAACCGCACGAATACGGCGCTGGGGAACGCTAGACCGTCGGTGCCCCCGAAAGGCTCGGATAACGTCCTGTGAGCAGGAACGCGTAGGCGTAGGTCTGGACCTCGTAGCGGTAGAGCCACACGCTGATGTTCCGCATCCCCTCGTTGATGCGGCCAAAGATCAGGGCGTAGAACCACGACAGAAACGCGACGACGTTGTTCACGATCCTGAACACGTACGAGAGGATGAAGGCGGGGATCGCCAGCAGGAAGCGGAAGAAGATGGTGAGCCGGCTCTGCTTCGCCGCCGGGGCGATCACGACATCGACCGGGTAAGGCTGGCCGTTGGAGAACGGAGGCCAGGGGTTCGCGAGCAGGAGCATGTAGGCGTTCACCCGGGTCGAGTACTGGAGGTAGCTCGCGAGGAACGAGTGGAGCCCCGCCGGCACACGCCCGGTGAAGATCGCGACGATCCAGGCGATCAGCCCCGCGATCTCGGCCAGGAACGTCCAGAGGCAGAGCACGATGAAGTGCGGGATCGCAAGCAGGACGCGGAAGAACACGGTGAGGCGCGATCGCCTCAGGTCGTCGTTCACGACGAGCGTGATCGGGTGGGGCTGCGTGATCGCGTCGGGCGCGGCAGACATGGGCATGGTGGACATCGTTCCGACCTCCAGGTTGAAACGGTCGAGAATCCGGAAAGGCGAACGCTAAACCCCTGCACAGACGGCGGGAGCACGGATCCGTCGTCTCGTTTCCGGGTCGGGACGGGAGGCCGGGACACGACGGGGAGGTCGGGACATAGAGTGGGCCGGTGGCCGCGAGGAGGCGCAGGCCGCCGGATCCGAGGAGGGAGGGTGCAGTGAAACCGAACGTCGACGTGTCCGGGCTCCTGCCGGTTCGATGACCGGTGCCGCGACAGGCCTCGCAGTGTTGGCCGGCATCGCGGGCTCGATCCAGGTCGCCGTGATGGGGCGGTTCGGCGGCCGTGTCGGCGTCGTCGAGGCGCTTGCGTTCGCAACCGGGATCCAGCTCCTGCTCGCGGTCGCCATCCTGCTCGCCGCTCGCCAGGGGATCGGCGGCCTCGGCGGTGCCTTTCGAAGCCCACCCTGGATGTGGGCCGGGGGCCTGATGGGGCTGCTCATCGTCTTCTCGATCACCTTCGCCCAGCCACGAATCGGCGCGACTGCGACGATCGGGATCCTGATCGCCGGCCAGCTCGCGATGGGAGCCGTGATCGACCGGTTCGGCCTGTTCGGCGTCGACCAGATCGCGTTGTCGTGGACGCGGGTGGCGGGAATCGTGCTACTCGGCGCCGGCGCTGCGCTGTCGCTCGCCAAGTGAGCCAGCGGACGAAGGTGTGGGCGGCCCTGTGGGCCGTCTACATCACCTGGGGCTCCACATACCTCGGGATCAGGATCGCGGTCGAGACGCTGCCACCCCTGCTCGCGGTTTCGACGCGTTTCATCGCCGCCGGGACGATCATGGCGTTCGTCGTCGTCCGGCGCGGCGGCACGATGCGGGTCTCGCGCAGTGCGCTCGGCTCGTGCGCCCTCATCGGGTGCCTGCTACCCGGTGCCAACGCCGTGCTCTTCTACGCCGAGCGAAACGTCCCCACCGGTCTGGCGTCGCTCCTGATCGCCTCGGTGCCGCTCTGGGTCGTGCTCCTGCGGCTGCTCAACCGCGAGGGCCTGCCGGCCGCCGCGCTCGCGGCCGTCGGCGTCGGCTTCGCCGGGCTCGCGGTTCTCCTGCAACCGCAGGGCGGAGCGACGAAGTTCGGCATCGGGCTCTGCCTGCTCTCGGCCGTGATGTGGTCGCTCGGCTCGTTCGCCTCGGCGAGGCTGACGCATGCCCGCCAACCCCTTCGCTGCGACCGCGTGGGAGATGCTCATCGGCGGCTTCGTGATGCTGCCGGCCGGGGTCGCCACGGCGGGCTCGTTCTCGCCTTCCACGTCGTCGCTACTCGCGTGGCTCTACCTGGTGACGATCGGCTCGGTCGTCGGCTTCACCGCCTACACGTGGCTGCTCGCGAACGCGCCGCTCGGGCTCGTCTCGACCTACGCCTACGTCAACCCGATCGTCGCGATCATCCTCGGCGTGCTCGTCCGCAACGAGCACGTCTCGATCCGGACGCTGCTCGGCGCGGCGATCGTCGTCTCCGCGGTCGCGATGGTCGTCCGCCGCGAGCCGGCGACGCCTGCACAAGCCCGAGGAAGGTGTGCATCGTAGGGGCTCATGGAGCTCAGCCCGACGATGTCGTCGGGCCTGACGGGCGCCCGCGTCAGCTCTCTTCCGGTCGCGTCACGGAGCGCGGCCATTACGGCCGCGGTCGAGACGACCGTCGGCGGCTCGCCCACACCCTTGACGCCGTAGGGCGCAGCCGGGTCGGGATCCTCGATGATCACCGTGTCGACCACGGGCATGTCGAGCGTCGTCGGGATCAGGTAGTCGGTGAAGCTCGCGTTCGTGATCAGGCCGTCCCGGGTCTGGATCTCCTCCATCAGCGCGAGCCCGAGGCCCTGGGCGATCCCGCCCTCGATCTGCCCCTCGACCGCGCGCGGGTCGACCGCACTGCCCCACCTCCTGTGCCACGCCGATCCAGACCACACGCGTAAGCCCTAGCTCGAGGTCGACCTCGGCGACGACCCGCATCGCGGCGACCGCAAAGGAGACGTGGGCGCGCTCGCCGGTGACCTGCCCGTTCTCCGGGTTGAGCGGCGTCGTCTCGGGGTGCCGGTAGACCCGCTCGACGTCGACCTCGCCCCCACCCTGGTGGGCCTGCTCGGCGAGGGCTGCCCGGCAGGCATCGCGAACGGCCCCGGAGACCATGACCGTCTGGCGCGAGGCAGAGGTCGAGCCCGCCGACTGCACGGCGGCGGTCGACTGCGCCGCCAGCCGTACCTCGTCCGTGCCGAGCTCGGTGCGCGCCACCTGCAGGATCACGTTCGTAACTCCTTGCCCGGCCTCGGCCGCCGCGCAGTGCACCTCCGCCGACCCGTCCGCGAACAGACGAACCCGCGCCGCGCAGAAGTCGTCGAACCCCTCCGAGAAGCCGATGTTCTTGAAGCCGACCGCGAAGCCGGTGCCCCGCCGGACCCCCTCGCCGCGCGTCGTGTTGCCGGCACCGCCGGGCAGCCGGAGCGGATCGCGGGGAAGCGCCTCCGGCTGCCGGAGGCTCGAGCGCAGCGGCACGGCGGATCACCTCGGCAGTCGGCAGCGAGCAATCGATGCGCTGCCCGGTCGGCAGGGTGTCCCCGGTCGCAAGGGCGTTCAGGAGCCGCAAGTCGACGGGATCGAGCCCGAGCGCCCGCGCGAGCTTGTCCATCTGCGCCTCGGCGGCGAAGCACGTCTGGACGGCGCCGAACCCGCGCATCGCCCCGCACGGTGGGTTGTTGGTGTAGACGACGGTCGAGGAGATGTGCGCGTTCGGAACGGCGTAGGGCCCGCACGCAAACGCCGCGGCGTTCGAGCACACGGCGGCGGAGCTCGAGGCGTAGGCGCCACCGTCGAGCGTGATCGTCATCTCGACGCTCACGAGGCGGCCCTCGCTGGTCGCCGTGTGCCGCGCCCACGTCTTCGACGGATGCCGGTGGACGTGGCCCGTGAACGACTCCTCGCGGTTGTAGACCATCTTCACGGCGCGGTTCGTGTGCAGCGCGAGGAGCGCGGCGTGGATCTGCATCGAGACGTCCTCGCGGCCTCCGAACGCGCCGCCGACGCCCGCGAGGTGCACGCGAACCCGCTCCTCGGGCAGATCGAGGCACGGCGCGATCTGCGCGCGGTCGATGTGGAGCCACTGCGTCGCCACGTAGATGTCGATCCCGCCCTCGCCGTCCGGCACTGCGAGACCGGACTCCGGGCCCAGGAACGCCTGGTCCTGGATGCCCGTCTCGTAGCTGCCCTTCGACCACGACCTCCCCCGCGCGATTCCGGGTCGCCGTGGCGGATCACGATCGAGCGCACGACGTTCGGCCGGTCGTCCTCCCGGTAGCCGTGGCCCTGCGTCGGCCGGTCCGGGATGCAGCTCGAGCTGCTCGGTTGCCCGCTCCATGTCGACGACCAGCTCGAGCGGCTCGTAGTCGACCCGGATCCTGCTCGGCTGCGCGGCGGGCCTGCTCCGGATGATCGGCGGCGACGAGCGCCACCGGCTCGCCGAAGTAGCGGACGCGGTCGATCGCGAGCACCGGCTGGTCGCGGAACTCGAGCCCGTAGCGCTTCTCGCCGGGGATGTCGGCGTGGGTGAGCACCGCGTGCACGCCCGGCATCGCCACCGCTTCCGAGAGGTCGATCGCGACCACGCGTGCGTGCGGGTGCGGGCTCCGCAGCGTGTGCCCCCAGAGCATCCCGGGCACGTTCAGATCGCTCGAGTAGGCGAACTCGCCCCTCACCTTCGGGACGGCATCGTCGCGTCGCAGGCTCTCGCCGATCCGGCCGGCGACCGCGCGGCTCGAGGCTGTCGTACTCACCGCGGCGGCTGTCCCGCCGCGAGCCGGACGGCGTCGAAGATCTTCTCGTAGCCGGTACAGCGGCAGAGGTTTCCCGAGAGCGCCTCGCGAATCTCGTCGTCGGACGGGTCGGGCACACGCTCGAGCAGGTCGGCCGCAGCGACGACGAGGCCCGGGGTGCAGAAACCGCACTGAACGGCACCCGCCTCGACGAAGGCCTCCTGCACGGGGTGCAGCTGCTCGCCGTCGGCCAGGCCCTCGACCGTCATCACGTCGTGGCCGTCGGCCTGCGCGGCGAGCACGAGGCACGCGCACACGAGCGTGCCGTCGAGAAGCACCGAGCACGAGCCGCACTCGCCCTGCTCGCAGGCGTTCTTCGAGCCGGGGTAGCCGAGGTGCTCGCGAAGCGCAGAGAGGAGCGACTCGCCCTCCCAGCAGTCGGCCTCGGCCTCGTCGCCGTTGACCCGCAGGGAGATCCTCACGCCGCGAGCGTCCTCTCGAGCGCGCGTTGCACGAGGACTCGCAGCCCGTGCCGGCGGTAGGCGGCACTGCCGCGGATGTCGTCGATCGGTGCCGCCGCCGCCGCAACCTGCTCTGCGAACGAGGCAGCCTCGCCCCTTGGCGCAGTGACGAGCACGGGGCGAGGGCCGGCCGACCCGAAGGACGCCCGAAGCTCCTCGCCGGCCGAGAGCGCGAGCGAGACGACGGCGATCACCATCGCATTGCGAGGCCCGATCTTCATGAACGTCTGCGGCTGCCCCGACGGCGACACCCAGACGGCGGCGATCAGCTCGTCCGCGTCGAGCGCGTTCCGCTTCACACCGGTGACGAAGTCGCCGAGGGGCAGCCGCCGCGCGCCACGGAGAGAGACGCACTCGACCTCGGCTCCCTCGATCTGGAGCGGCGGCAGCGCATCACCTGCCGGCGAGGAGGTTGCGAGGTTGCCGCCGATCGTGCCGCGGTTGCGGATCTGGGGAGATCCGACCGTGCGCGAGGCCTCGGCGAGGGCGGGCAGGCGCGCGGCGAGCTCGCGGCGCCATCGCCTCCGTATAGGTAAGCGCTGCCCCGAGCCGCAGCTCGCCCGCTTCCTCACGCCAGCCCCGAAGCTCTCGAACCTCGTTCAGGTTGAGCACGACCCCGGGCCGGGCTCGGTCGAAGTTGAACGCGACCATCACATCGGTGCCGCCCTGGATCGGCAGCGCGCCGGGGTGAGCCGCCTTCAGCTCGAGCGCCTCCGGAAGGGTGCGGGGGGTGAGGACCTGCACGGCCCGAACTGTACGGTTCTCGGCCCATGCCGCCATGCCCGCCGGCCGCCCCGGAGCGCCCGTCCGTGATCCTCGCGAACGCCCGAATCGTGGCGATGGACGACTGCCGGGACCGAGCTCGACGGCGGCTGGATCAGGATCGAATCCGGGCTCGTCGCCGAGCTCGGGACGGGCGATCCGCCCGGTCACGCCGAGGATCTCCACGGCGCCGTGGTCACCCCCGGGCTCGTGAACACCCACCACCACCTCTACCAGACCCTGACGCGCGCCCGGGCGCAGGATGCCGACCTCTTCACCTGGCTGAAGACGCTCTATCCGGTGTGGGCGCGGATCGACGACGAGATGCTCTACGCGGCCGCACGCACCGGGCTCGCCGAGCTCGCGCTCTCGGGCTGCTCGACGGTCTTCGACCACCACTACGTGTTTCCCGCGCGGCGTCTCGGGCCTCGTCGAGGCCGAGCTGCGGGCCGCGCTCGGAGCTGGGCCTCCGGATCGTGGCCTCCCGCGGCTCGATGGATCTCGGAGTCTCCGACGGCGGCCTGCCTCCCGACAACCTCGTCGAGCAAATCGACGCCGTGCTCGCCGACACCGAGCGGCTCGCAGGCCTCGTCGACGGTGCGTCGGCCCAGATCGTCGTCGCCCCCTGCTCTCCGTTCTCGGTCACGACGCGGCTGATGGAGGAGTCGGCGGCACTCGCCCGCCGTCTCGGCCTCGGGCTGCATACCCACCTGGCCGAGACGGTCGAGGAGGAGGCCTACTGCCGCGAGCTCTTCGGCTGCTCGCCCGTCGAGTACCTGGAGCGCGTCGGCTGGCTCGAGGGCGACGTCTGGTGCGCGCACTGCGTGCACCTCTCGCAGGCCGAGATCGAGCGCTTCGGGGCACACGGGGTCGGCGTCGCCCACTGCCCCACGTCGAACCTGCGGCTCGGCGCCGGCATCGCCCCGGTGCGTGAGCTGCTCGACGCCGGCGTGCGCGTCGGCCTCGGCGTCGACGGCTCGGCCTCGAACGAGCGCAGCGACCTCTTCTTCGAGGTCAAGCAGGCGCTCCTCGCTCGCCCGCGGCCGAGGCGGCCCGGGCGCGATGAGCGCGCGCGAGGCGCTGCGGCTCGGCACGCGTGGCGGAGCGGCGGCGATAGGGAGAGACGACATCGGCTCGCTGGAGCCGGGAAAGCGCGCCGACATCGCCGTCTGGCGGACCGACGGGCTCGAGCTCGGAGGTGCCGAGGATCCCGTCGGCGGCCTCGTCCTCTCGGGACCTCACCCCGTCGACCGGCTTCTGGTCGGCGGCACCGACATCGTCCGGGGCGGCAGCCTGGTTCGCGCGGACACGGGGGAGATCGCCCGCGAGCATCGGGTCCAGGCGAGGCGCCTGTGGTCCCTCGGGAAACCCGCAGGCGACCACCGTCCGGCGTAGAGTCGGCCCGTGACCGTCTCGACGCACGTCCTCGACACCGAGACCGGCCGCCCGGCAACCGGTGTCCGCGTCGAGCTCTGGCAGGGCGACGAGCTCGTCGGCGGCGGCGAGACCGACGGCGACGGACGCATCGCGAGCCTGGGCGAAGGCGGCCCCGGGAGCTACCGGATCGTCTTCTTCCCGCCCTCGCCGTTCTTTCGCCGGGTGGAGCTCGAGGTCGACCTGCACGAGGGCCACTACCACGTCCCCCTGCTCGTCTCCTCGTACGCATGCGCGACCTACCGGGGAAGCTGACCGCCGAGGAGCTCGCCGGTCTCTTCGAGGGCCGGACGCGCTTCGTCGAGCGGCTCGCAGAGCTCGAAGATCCGCTCGGCCGGGCGCGCGCCCTCGCCGCGGCGCTCTCCGACGAGGAGAAGAAGGAGGTGCTCGACGCCCACCCGGCGATCGGCGCCAGGCTGCTCTCCGGCCGCTCGGCCGCCGAGCAGGGGAGCGACGAGGCGCCCGAGCTCGACGAGCTGAACCGGCTCTACGAGGAGCGGTTCGGCTTCCGCTTCGTCGTGTTCGTCAACCGTCGCCCGAAGCGCGAGCTCGTACCGATCCTCAGGAGCCGGCTCGAGCGCACGCGCGAGGAGGAGCTCGCGACCGCCCTCGACGAGCTGGTCTTGATCGCCCAGGACCGATGGCACCGCTCGTGAGCGCGCCGTCCTCGAGGGATCCCGGCGCGGGCCGCCGGGCCGTGAGGGCACCGTGGTAGGCGCTCTCGGCGCTCCCGGCGACTACTGGTGGAGCTGGGGCGACCTCATCTTCAGGTGGCTCCATGTGGTCGCCGGGATCGCCTGGGTCGGCTCGTCCTTCTACTTCATCGCGCTCGACAACCACCTCGCCCCGCCGGCCGGCCAGGCCGACGCCGATCGCGGCGTCGGCGGCGAGGCGTGGGAGATCCACGGCGGCGGCTTCTACCGGGTCGAGAAGTTCCGGGTCGCGCCGGCGGAGCTGCCGAATCCTCTCTACTGGTTCAAGTGGGAGGCCTACACGACGTGGCTCTCGGGGTTCGCGCTCCTCGTCGTCGTGTACTTCGCGCACGCGTCGAGCTTCCTCGTCGACAAGTCGGTCGCGGATCTGTCGACGAACGAGGCGATCGCGATCTCGATCGGCGGGCTCGCGATCGCCTGGATCGTCTACGACGGCCTCTGCCGGCTGCTCGGCAGGATCGAATGGCTGCTCGCGGCCGCGGTCTTCGGGTCGGTGGTGCTCGCCTCGTGGGGCGCCGCCCAGCTGCTTGCTCCGCGGGCCGCCTACATCGAGGTCGGGGCGATGCTCGGCACGGTGATGGTGGCGAACGTCTTCTTCGTGATCATCCCGGCCCACTGGAAGCTCGTCCGCGCGAAGGAGGCCGGCGAGGCGCCCGACCCGCGCTGGAACGCACGCGGCAAGCAGCGGTCCGTGCACAACAACTACCTCACGCTCCCGGTTGTGTTCGCGATGCTCTCGAACCACTTCCCGTTCACCTACGGGCACACGCACGCCTGGCTGATCCTCGTTGCGCTGATGGCGCTCGGCGCCTGGCTGCGCCACTTCTTCAACCTGCGCCACGCGGGCCGCAACGCCTGGTGGATCCCGGCCACCGCAGCCGCCGGGCTGCTCGTGGTGGCGTTCCTGATCCGCCCGGGCAGTGCGCCGAGCTCGGCCGGGCCGCCGCCGAGCTTTGCCACCGTTCAGGCGATCGTCGGCGAGCGCTGCGCGCCGTGCCACTCGATGACGCCGACCGAGCCCGGCTACGGCTCTCCCCCGGCCGGGGTCGTGTTCGACACTGCTGCCGAGATCCGGGCGGACGCCTCCTTGATCGATGCTCTCGCCGTGCAGTCACAGGCGATGCCGCTCGGCAATGCCACCCACATGACCGAGGCGGAGCGGGCGACACTCGCGCGCTGGCTTGCCTCTCGCTAGCTTCTCGATCATGCTCGAGATCGTCGCCGCCACCTTCGCGTTCAAGGCCCGCTTCGAGGAGGCCGACGCGCCCGAGACGGTGGCGGCCTTCCGGGCGATCCTGCCGTTCGAGGACCGGATCATCCACTGCCGCTGGAGCGGCGAGTCCAACTGGATCCCGTGGGGAGACCGGGCGCTCGGCATCGGGCCCGAAAACGCCACGTGCTACCCGGCACCCGGGCGAGCTGCTCCTGTACCCGGGCGGGGTGAGCGAGACCGAGCTGCTCTTCCCCTACGGACATTGCGCGTTCGGCTCGAAGGCGGGCGCGCTCGCCGGGAACCATTTTGCGACGCTCGTCGAGGGCCACGAGCACCTGGCGGAGCTCGGCCGGCTGACGCTCTGGGAGGGCGCGCAGCCGATCACGTTCCGCGAGCGCTAGTTCGGCGAGCCGCCCGACCTTCGCCCCGGCCATCATCAGGCCGAGCTCCTGGACGGTCGCCCCGCCGGCGGCGACCTCGCCCACGATCTCACCTTCGTAGATGACGGCGATCCGGTCGGCAAGCTCGAGGATCTCGTCGAGGTCCTCGCTGAAGAGGAGCACCGCGGCGCCCTCGCGGGCGGCGTCGCTCAGGTAGGAGCGGACGGTCTCGGTCGCGCCCACGTCGAGGCCCTGGGTCGGTGAGGCGGCGATCACGACTCTGGGGCTGCCGAAGAACTCCCTGGCGAGGACCACCTTCTGCAGATTTCCACCGGAGAGCACGCGTGCGGGCGACGAGGGCCCGGGGGCGGCGATCCGGTAGCGGCCGATCAGCTCGACGGCACGCTCTCGGATCCGCGTCAGCAGGAGGAGCGGTCCGCGCGACACCGACCCGTCACGGTAGGAACGAAGAACGAGGTTCGAGGCGATGCTGAGCCCGGGGGCGGCGCCGGTTCGAAGCCGGTCCTCAGGAACGAACGCGATTCCGGCTTCGAGCGCAGAGCGCGGATCGCCGGGCCGGACCGCGGGCACCCGCAACGCGAATGGAGCCCCCTGCGGGGGCGCGGAGGCCCGCGATCGTCTCGGCGAGCTCGCGCTGCCCGTTCCCGGCTACACCCGCCACCGCAAGGATCTCCCCCTTGCAGACCGTCAGCGAGACGCCCCTGACTGCCTCGTCGCCGCGGCTTCCGCGGGCATGGAGCTCGTCGACCTCGAGCACCGCCTCCCCCGGCTCGGGCCGCGCATCGCCACGGCGCTCGCGCAGCTCGCCGCCGACCATCAAGGCGGCAAGCGAGTGCGAGGTCGCGTCTGCGGTCGCGACGGTGGCGACCGAGCGCCCGCCCCGGAGCACCGTCACTCGCGAAGAGACCGCCGTCACCTCGTTCAGCTTGTGCGAGATGAAGATCACGGTCCGGCCCTCGGCGACCATCTCGCGCAGCGTGACGAAGAGCGCCTCGGCTTCCTGAGGCGTCAGCACCGCCGTCGGCTCATCGAGGATCAGGATCCGCGCGTCACGGTAGAGCGCCTTCAGAATCTCCACGCGCTGCTGCTCTCCCAGCGACAGCTGCCAGATCCGCGCCGACGGGTCGACCTTCAAGGAGTAGCGCTCGGCGAGCTCCTCGACCCTGCGGGCGATGCGGCGCGGATCGATTCGAAACGACGTCTGGCCCTTCCGGCCGTGCTCACCCAAAGCGATGTTCTCAGCGACGGTGAACGGCTCGACGAGCCGAAAGTGCTGGTGCACCATGCCGATGCCGGCGTCCAGGGCCTCCCGCGGCGTGGCGAAGTTGACCGGCTCCCCGTAGAGGAGGATCTCGCCCTCGTCCGGCCGGTAGAGGCCCGTCAGGATGTTCGAGAGCGTGCTCTTGCCCGCACCGTTCTCACCGAGCAGCGCGTGCACCTCGCCGACCGCCGCTTCGAAATCCACGTGGTCGTTGGCGACGACGCCCGGAAACCGCTTCGTGATGCCCCGCATCGCCACGGCCACCTCGCGAGAGGCGGCCGTGGCGTCTGCAGGCGCCGTCACGTGTTCTCGAGGGGTCGCCCGGCTAGCCCGTAGGGCTGCCGTCGACGCCCTTGACGAGCCAGTTGATCGAGTAGAGCTGATTCACCGTCAGCTTCTTGCCGGCCGGTACGACGACCTTGCCGGCCTGATCGGTGATCGGCCCGGTGAACTCGTAGAAGCTGCCGTTCTCGATCGCCTTCTCCTTCGCGGCGATCAGCGCCTTCGTCTTCGCGGACACGCCCGGCCCATACGCGGCCAGCGAGGTGAAGCCGTCCTTGATCGACCCGTAATAGAAGCCCGGCTTCCAGGTCCCGTTCATCGCCGCCTCGACCCGCTTCAGGTAGTACGGGCCCCAGTTGTAGACGGATGCCGTGAGCCACGACTTGGGCGCGAACTTCGAGGAGTCGGAGTCGTACCCGACCCACGGGATGTTCTGGGACTCGGCGTACTGTCCCGTCGCGGGCGAGTCGACGTTCTGGCCGAGCACGCAGGCGCCGGCGCTGACGAGGCTCTGGGCCGCCTTCTTCTCCTTCGCCGGGTCGTACCAGCTGTTCGTCCACACGAGCTTCACGGTCGCGCCGGGGTGGGTCGCCTGCGCACCGAGCGCAAACGCGTCGGCGTGACGCAGCACCTCGGGAATCGGGATAGGCGACCACGTAGCCGATCGTGTTGCACTTCGCCGCTGCGCCCGCCGCCATGCCGGACAGATAGACCGTGTCCTCGGCCGCCCCGAAGTACTCGGCGAGGTTCGGTGCCGTGTCCGTGCCTGTCGCCTGCTCGAAGAGGACGTTCGGGTACTTCGCCACGAACGCCTTGCTGAGGTACCCGTACGAGGTCGCGAAGATCATCTTGTAGCCCTGCGCGACGAGGCTCTGGACGGTCTGCGCGAACTGCGCTCCGACCGCAATGTTCTCCTTGTAGGTCGTCTGCACCTTGCTGCCGAGCTTCTTCTGCACGTACAGGCGGCCGTCTTCGTGCGCCTGCGACCAGCCGCCGTCGTTATGCGGCCCGACGTAGATCCAGGCCACCTTGTACGGCGTCGCGCTGTGCTTCGCCGAACCGACCCCCGACACCACAAGCGCCACCACGATCGCCGCCAACGCGACCGCGGCGAGCGCGATCCTCCTCCGACTCATGCTCTCCCCTTCCTCGTTCCGTCCGAGTTTCAGACCAGGGGTCGACTATATGAAATCCTGGCGCGCGCTGGCTAGGCCCTTTCGGGCAGTCACCTCGGGGGCGCTCGCGCTCAGGCCCGAATCGGCTCCACGGGCTCGCCCACCGGGCTCTCGGCGCTCCAGGGAAAGACGATCCAGCTGTCCGTGGTGCGCCAGACGTACTCGCACCGGACGGTCGAGCGAGGCTTCTCGTAGAGGACGGCGCAGCGCACCTCGGCGACCTTGCCCTCGCAGAAGCTCTTGACGAGGGCGAGGGTCGCGCCCGTGTCGGCGACATCGTCGGCGATCAGGACGCGCGTCTCGGCGAAGTCGATCAGGTCGGGAACGGGCGGCAGGATCATCGGCATCTCGAGGCGCTCGTCGATGCCCGTGTAGAACTCGACGTTCATCGTGAACGTGTTCTTGACGCCGAGCGCGTAGGAGATGGCCCCGGCGACGAGCAGCCCGCCACGGGCGATCGCAAGGATCATGTCGGGCCGGTAGCCGTCCTCGTGCACGGCCTCCGCCAGCTTCCGCGAGCCGATGCCGAGGTCGTCCCAGCTCATGAGCTCGCGCTCGGCGATCGGGTCGTTCATCCGGCGATCGTAACGAGTGCCGCGCACAGAACGTCGACGGCGAGAGCGATGTCCTCCTCGCTCGAAAGCTCGTCGGGCGAGTGGCTGACGCCGCCGTTCAGGCTCCTGACGAAGAGCATCCCGGTGGGCACGCCGGCGGCGGCGAGGACTGCCGCATCGTGACCCGCTCCCGACACGAGCTCGGGGGCGCCGGGCGCCGCCGCCCGGAGAGCTTCCAGAGGCGGGCCGCCCAGCCCGACCGGCTCGGAGCGCCAGGCCGGCTCGAACCCGATCGTCTCGACGAGACGGTCGAGGCCTTCGCTCGTAGGCGCGCGCGCATCGACGGAGGCGATCACCTGCGCCGGGACGACGTTCGCGGCCCCCGGCTCGACCTCGAGCCGCCCGACCGTCGCAACGGTTCCCGGCAGGGCGCTCTGCTGCACGTGCAGGACAAACCCAGCGGCGGCGACGAGCGCGTCCATCCTCGCTCCCATCGGCGTCGTCCCGGCGTGGTCGGCACGCCCGGAGAAGATCCGCTCCCCGCGCGCCTGGCCCACGATCGCGGTGACGAGGCCAAGTGCCTCGCCCGCCTGCTCGAGCACCGGCCCCTGCTCGATGTGAAGCTCGAGAAAGGCCCGTGGCAGCGCTCCGTTTGCGACGCGCGCCCTGCTGCCGGCGCAGCCGCGCTCTTCGTCGCGAAACGCCACGACGGTAAGCGGCACGTCGGTGCGAGTCGCAGCCTCGAGCGCAGCGACGACTCCCAGCGCACCGTCGAAGCGGCCCCCACCGGGGACGGTGTCGAGGTGGGACCCCGTCCACACCGAGGCATCGCCGCGGCGCCCGAACGTGTTGCCGGCGGCGTCGACCTCGACCTGAAGCCCGGCGTCCCGAAGCCACCCCGCGAAGAGCTCGTGGGCCGCGTCTTCTTCGGGCGAGCCGCCAATCCGCGTCATCCCGAGTGCGGCGAGCTCCTCCAGGCGTTCGGCGATCCGGCTCACAGCCGAGCAGTCATGCGGGGCGCATTGTCATGTCGGGCGTATTTTGGTGCCTCGCCCGGAGACGCCGCGCAAAACCTGCCAGCCTGCGAGCGGAAAGATCGCGCTGACCGCGAAGCCCGTTCGCCACGAGGTTGCCGCGACGAAGGAGCCGAAGGCGATCGGGAGCGCGGAACCCGAGACGGCGAGCGCCGTCTGCTGGATCCCGAGGGCGGTGCCGCTGCGTGCATGCCCGGCCGCCTCGGCGGTCGCCGCGAACGAGAGGCCGTTCCAGCTGATCGTGACGCATCCCATGAGCACGAGCACCGGGACGAGCACCACGAGCGGTGCGGTCGCAAGGGCCGCCGTGCCCGCGACCAGCACCGTCGAGGCCAACGCGATCTTCCGCAGCGGCCGAAGCCTGCTCCCCGCGAGATCCGACCAGCGCCCCGCCCCGATCCTGGCGGCGATGCCAAGCACGTTGAGCACCGCCAGCGCGGCCGAGGCGGCCGCCGTCGTCATGCCGCGGCCGTCGCGAAGGAACACGACGAAGAATCCGACGAGGCACGCCTGCGGCTCGAGCATCAGCGCTCCGGCCGCCGAGAGGAGCCAGATCCGCCGGTCGCGAAGCGGCGCGATCGTCGCCGGGCCGCCCCCCTTCTCGTCGGGCACGGGCCCCTCGCGTACGACGAGCAGCGCCACGAGCGCCCCCAGGAGGCAGAAGCCGGCGAGCGCGCTCAAGGCCGGGCGCGGGTCGTCATGCCTCGAGAGCAGCGGCAGGACGAGCGCCGTGACGGCACCCGAGATCGGCACGCCGGTCTGGCGCAGTCCCAGGGCGAGGCCTCGGCTGCCCGCGTCGAACCAGTGCATCACCGCCCGGCCGGTGGCCGAGTTGACGCTCGCCCCGAGCGCGCCCGCGAGGACCAGGAGGAGGGCGAGCGATGCGAACGATCCGGCTCGCACCGCCAGGCCCACCGCAACCCCGGCCGCACTCAGCCCAACGGCGATCACCGCTCGCTCCCCGAACCGGTCGGCGGCGAGGCCCCAGGGATAGAGCGTCGCGATCGAGCCGATGCTCGGCGCCGCAATCACCACGCCGACCTCGGTCAGCGACAGGCCGTAACGGGCACGCAGCGCCGGCGCCAGCACCGTGAGGCCGACGAGGAGCGAGGTATAGCCCGCCTGGGCGAAGGTGCCCGCGGCAAGCACCGCCCACCGGTAACGGAGCACCAGTCGATCCGGTGCGCTAGGCGTAGGTGGCTGTCACGTCTGTGCCCGCTCGCCGCAGGAGCTCGTCCACCGCCTTGCGCCCGAGCTCGCCGTAGTCGCAGGTGAGCTCGTTGACGTACATCGCGACGAACCGGTCGGCCGTCTCGCGGTCGATCCCGCGACCGAAGCCCTCGGCGTACTCGAGCGCCTCGGCGCGGTGGTCGAGGCCGAACCGGATCGCCTCGGAGAGAACCGCCGAGACGTCCGGGAGCCGGTCGCCGAGATCGCGCCGCGCGACGTTGACGCCGAGCGGGAGCGGAAGCCCCGTCTCCTCCTGCCACCAGAGGCCGAGATCGAGCAGCTTGTGCAGCCCCGCCGAGGCGTAGGTGAGCTGGCCCTCGTGAATCAGCAGGCCTGCGTCGGCCCGCCCCGACCCGACCTCGTCGAGGATCTCGTCGAACGGGAGCTCGCGGACGGCGATGTCGGGGCCGAGCGCAAGGCGAAGCGTCAGGTACGCGGTGGTGAGTCGCCCCGGGATCACGATCTCCCGCCGGCTCAGCTCGTCGAGCTCGAGCGGCTCTCGCGCGACCACCACCGGCCCGTAGCCGAAGCCCATCGAGGCACCGTGTGGAAGGAGCACGTAGCGGTCGGCGACCTCGGGGTAGGCCCCCATCGAGAGCGCCGTGACCTCGAGACGCCCTTCGAGGGCCCATTCGTTGAGTGTCTGGATGTCCGAGACGACCTGCTCGAGCTCGAGACCGCGCGCATCGACGCGGCCGGCTTCGATCGCCCAGAACATGAACGCGTCGTCGGGATCGGCGCTGTGTCCAACACGAATCTTCATCTCGACCAAGTTAGTGAATCCGATCCCGCCGCGCCTCTCTACAATCCCTGCCAATGGCACGCGTCGTCGACATCATCCGTACACCGTTCTCGTTCCTCTTCTCGTCGTCGAAGAAAGAGGAGGTCGTGGCGGAGTACGTGATCCGGGAGCATCACATCGGGCGCCCCCTCGCGGACATCCTCGACGACGCCTACGTCACGAACCGCCTGACGCCGGCTCAGGTCAAGCGCCTCCTCGACCGGCCCGACGTCCTGAGCGCCGTGGGCGACGACATGGTCGCCGCTCGCAACGACGCCGGCTAGCCCCGCGGCAACGCCGGGTAGCAGAGCTCAGAGCTCGGTTCCGGCGCCGCGCCCGCGTGCAAGCTCGACGACGCGCGCGCCGACAGCGAGGTCCCAGGCGGCGATCCCGTTCGACTTGAAGACGACGATGTCTTCGGGTGCGCCCCGGGCCGTGACCTCGCCGGAGACGATCTCCTGGAGCTCGTGCACCTCGAGCCAGTCGAGGACGCCTCGCTCGACAGGCTCGATCAGGTCGCCAGACTCGTGCCGTGACTGCTCGCGCGAGTCGCAGCAGACGAACGCCGCCCGTTCGAGCACGGCGTTGTCGAGCTCCCTCCGCGACGGATCGTTGGCCCCGACGGCACAGACGAGAGCCCCCTCCCGGAGCCACTCGCCCCGAAGCACGGGATCCTTGGAGGTGGTCACGGTAACGACGATGTCCGCGTCGGCGGCCTCGCGGTGCGACTCGGCCGGGATCGCGTCGTTGGCCCGGCAGAACTCGGCCAGGCGTTCGGCATTCCGGCAGTGCACCGTCACCTGCTCGAGCCGGGGTAGAGCCGCCCGGATACAGGCGATCTGCGACGCCGCCTGCCAGCCGCAGCCGATCACGCCGAGCGACGAGGCACCGTCGCGGGCGAGGTGGCGCGCGGCGACCCCCGATGCGGCACCGGTTCGGAGCTGGCCGAGCTTGTCGGCCTCGATCACCGCCGCGAGCCGTGTGGGGGGCTCGAGCGCGAACAGGAGGACCACGAACGGCGTCCCGGTTCCTGTCCAGGCGTAGGACTTGAGACCGGCGTAGCCGAGCTCGCGATCGACACATGCCATCACCGCAAACTGGCCGTCCTCGAGCGGCAGCCGCTCGCGCGGGCGGTTCTCGACCGAGCCGCGCGCCAGCCGGTGAAACGACTCCTCCACGGCTTCGAGGGCGTCGCCCGCCGTGAGCAGCTCGTCGACGTCCCGCTCGCTGAGGTAGAGCGCGGTCACAGGGCGATCATTCGCCGTAGGCCGCCGCTTGCCTGTCGGCGGTCGCGATCAGACGCGGACGAGCTTGGGGCGGGCGAAGCTGTCGGCGCCGGGGATGATCCGGGCGGCATCGAAGTGCAGCCACTGCTCGAGCAGCGAGGAGTAGACACCGCGGAAGTCGCAGGTCGGCTTGAGGTTCCCGTCGGCGTCGAGTCCGTGGGCGAGTCCCGGGAACTCGCCGATCATCCCACCGGCGGCCTTGCTGCCGATCAGGAAGGCGCTTCCGGCGGCGCCGTGGTCGGTGCCACCGGAGCCGTTCTCCTGGGCACGCCGGCCGAACTCGGTCCAGACGAGCGTCAGGACGCGGTCGGCAACGCCACGTGCCTCGAGGTCCCGCTGAAACGCGAAGAGCGACTGTGCCGTGAGTGAGAGCGCAGGAGTTAGCGCGTCGCCCTCTCCGGCGTGGGTGTCGTACTCGCCGCTCGCCTCGAGGGCAACGCAGCGCATGGGCAGGTTCGCATCGATCATCGCGGCGAGGCCGGCCAGGTGCTGGGGAAAGGGGTCGGTCGTCTGCGGGTACGGGACGGGCGACACGAGCTTCGTCTTGTCCGCGAACGGGAGCAGCTGCCGGCGAAGCTGATCGGATTGCGACGAGACATCGGCTGCGGTCTTCATCGCCGGGTCGGTCTGAGCGGTCTCGCCGAGCCAGCCGATGGCGTCGAGCATCTGCTTTTCGACGCTCCCCCAGACGTTCGCGGCGTTGAACGTGTACTGGTCGGGGCCGTTGATCGCAGCCACGGGGACGCGGGAGGTCGCGAGCGTCGGCTCGAGCTGCCCGGTCATCGACAGCCCCTGAAGGGGGTTCTCGGCGTCGCCGACCTCGTCGAGGTACCGGCCCATCCAGCCGGTCTGAAGGTCGGTGAGGACGGCGCCGACCTCCCAGTAGTGGCGCGAGGTGAAGTGCGACTGGTCCGGGTGGTCGTAGCCGATCGCCGGCAGCGCCGTGACCTTGCCCTCGGTGTGGAGCTGGGCGAGCGGGGCGAGCGAGGGGTGCCAGAAGAGCGTCGGGTCCTCCGCGAACGTCTGGCCACCGGAGAGGGCGAGGCTCGGCCGGAGCTTCTTGTAGAGCGGGTCGCCGGCCGGGTAGAGCATCGACATGCCGTCCGCGCCCCCGGGCAGGAACACGGAGACGAGGATGCGGCCGTCCGGGCCGACGGCTGCGTTCGCGATCCCCTGGTCGAAGACGCCTCCGTCCACGAAGTTGCCGAGCCGTCCGGCGCCGTAGACGGTCAGCGCGAGCCCGAGGGAGCGGGCGACGAAGAGGCGGCGGCTCATCCCCGTGCCCGCCGGGGTCGGCATGCCCGGCTCGATCGCGCGCAGGCCCTCGCCCGCGACGACGCGGCGAGAGAACTCGTCGCAGCAGCGGCCCATCAGGCGGTCTGCAGGTCGGGGGACACGGCGATCAGCTGGCGGAGCCCGTTCTGGATCAGAGCGGGGTACGAGTGCTTCTCCCAGTCGGCTGTCGCGCCGGCCATCGAGCGGGCGGCGAACCGGGTCAGGACACGCATCGTGCTGCTGGAGACGAGCGGGCGGCGCCAGAAGGCGAGCGCGTCGTCTACGAGCACGGCCGGGTCGGTTGGCGGGTTCTTGGACGGATGGTTCGGGTTCACGTCGTGGTCCTGCAGGATCCGGTTGACGGCGATCCAGCGGCCGAGGAAGGTGGCCGTGTCGAGCCAGCGCGTGTCGTCCCAGCCGCCCACGTTCGGCGGGTAGAAGAGCTGCTGCCCGGTGAGCTGGCCGATCCACGCCCAGTCCGTGGTCGTGATCGGAGCGGCGATCCGGCGGAGGAGGCCGGCGGTATGGACGATCGGCGGCTTGACCATCCGCTCGCCCTGATGCAGGTCGGGGTGAAGGAGGATCGCCTGCACGACCGGCTTGACGGCGAACCCCTGGCTGTAGAGGGCCTCGAGCCCCTGGAGGGTCGAGTTGCTCGGCGGGGTCGGGACGAAGTACGACCAGAGCTTCTGCAGGAAGAACGACGGATGCAGCGGATGGGTGAGGCACATGCGGCAGGCGTCCTGCCAGTTGAAGTCGCCACTCTTGCCGAATACGTGCTTGGTGCCGTCGTCGTGGTCGGCCGGGTCGAAGTGGAAGTCGAAGTCGCCTCGGCGCTTGCTCCAGCGGTTCTGCCAGCCGGTGAGGGACCGGGCCTGCTCGCGGACGTCGTCCTCGGTGTAGGCGTTGCGATCGGCTCCGAGCGTGAAGAGCTCCATCATCTCGCGGCCGTAGTTCTCGTTCGGCGACCCCTTGACGTTCTCGGTGCCGTTCAGCCAAAGGAGCATGGCCGGGTCGTGCGTGACAGCGAGGAAGAGCTCGTCGAAGTGGCCGAGCGCGTGGCTGCGGAAGAGCTCGTTCTGGTTCAGCATCAGCCGTTGCGAGCCAACGCCGTCGTTCGAGGTCGCAAACCAGTCGTGCCAGATGAGCGTCATCCGCTCGATCAGCGGCCGCGAGGTGCGGACCATCCGGTCGAGCCACCAGACGTGGTCCTCGCCCCAAACGTCGTAGGGATGGAGCGCGTGGCCCTTGTCGTCGTGCGGCGGCGGGCCGACGAGCTTCTCCGCGCCTGGATTGAGCAGCGAGTCGACGGCGCCGGCAAGTCCCAGCTTCGCGAGCGCAGCGGCCTCACCCGGCCTGGGGCCGAAACCCGCACGCCAGAGCAGGCGCTCGGCCTGCGGCTCTCCAAACTCGCCCTGGTAGACGTCCACCTCTCACCCCTCCGCACCAGCGGTTGCAGTCCCCCCTTGTGTCGGAGGCGGAAGAGCCCGTGTGCATCCCCTGGATGGGGTCTTGTGCCGGCGGCCGCAGACGCTGCGGGACGGCAGGCCTCAGGGCGGAGCGGCATCGCGGCGGCCGGGAGGGCGAGCAGGGCGGCTGCAGCTGCAATCCTGGGTCACTCGCCGGAGCTCGGTAGGCTCGACCGCGCCGACACTCCCGCGAGCAGCGAATGACAGCGAAGAGCCAGATGCCCTCCCGCCTGCGCTGGGCCCGCCGGGGAGCAGCCGCGGCCGCGATCCTCGCCGCGGTGGCGGCAAGCGGCTTCGCGACGCAGCCTGTGGCCGCAGCGGCTCCCGTTCCACGGCCGCCGATCGTGTGGCGCCCGATTCCGTTCCCTGCAGCCCGGCGGGCCCAGATGGCGGCGTATGCCGAGCGCCACTACGGCATCGACAGCTGGCGCCTACGGGACCCGAAGGTGATCGTCGAGCACTACACCGCGAACAACTCGTTCTCGGCAACCTGGAACACCTTCGCCGCGGATGCGCCCGACCCGGAGCTGAGCGAGCTGCCGGGCGACTGCGCCCACTTCGTGGTCGATACCGACGGGACGATCTACCAGCTCGTTCCGCTGGGGACGATGTGCCGGCATACGGTCGGGCTCAACTACACCTCGATCGGGATCGAGCATGTCGGCACGAGCGCCGGGCAGATCCTCTCGGACCCCCGGCAGCTGAAGGCGTCGCTCTGGCTCACCCTCTGGCTGATGCAGCGCTTCCACATCCGGCTCGCCGACGTCATCGGCCATGCCGAGAGCCTCACGAGCCCCTATCACCGCGAGCTCTATGCCCCCTGGCGCTGCCAGACCCATGCCGACTGGAACCGCACCGACATGCAGGTCTACCGCGGCGACCTGCTCCGTCTCGCCCACCGGTACCGCCTCGTCGTGGGCGCGGAAGCCCCGGTGCGCCCGCTTCCGGCGGGCTGCTAGCGGGCGACCTGCACCTCGAGCTCTCCCTGCGAGAGGCGGAACACCGCGTGGCGATGCGCCTCACGGCCGAAGGCCTCGACCGGATCGCTCGCCTTCGAGTCGAAGAACGACCGGGTCACCCGATTGCTCCTCAGATACTCGCGAAGAACAGGCCCGGCCTCGTCGGCACCCACTTCCGTGACGAGAGCGCGCTCGCTCCGTCCCGCCCGGCTGAGCTCGACCCAACCCGCGGCCCGGGCGTTCTTGACCCAGCTCCGGCTCCGCACAGGGGCGACGAGCCAGCGCCGGTCGCCCTCGACGACGAGCTTCACCGGCGTCGAGTAACGCCGCCCGCTCGTGCGTCCCACGACCGTGAGCACGTAGAGATGCCGCCCGGCAAGGCCGAGACGAACCAGAGGCACCACGACGGCGTTCAGAGTCCGTCGCGTTCTCCCGAGCCCTTCGCCGACCGCAGTCATCAACCGAAAGGTAGTTCCAGCCGGCGCCTGCGGCGACCGGCACAGGGCGATCCACGTGCGGGAGCCACCGGTCCCGGCCCGACCCGGCTTTGTGATCGCTACAAGCTCGGAGTCGTTCCATTCTTCGTGTGCACAAGGATCTTCGGGCGACTCTTGGTATGGTGCTCGCGGCGACGTCTGCAACGACGGCGCCGACGTGTCTGTCGGATCGTGTGAGGAGGTTTCGATTCATGTCTCGCTTGCAAGTCGCGCAATCGGTCGCCGTCGTCGCCGTCTCGAGCGCCGTCGCCGCCGCACTGCTGGTGGGCGTCGCGAAGACGCCGGCGGCGAACGCGACCGCGAAGGCCGCCCCAACGACGAAGATCTCGGTGGTGGCGGGTAAGCCGACCGAGTTCTCGTTCAAGCTGTCGAAGCTCCAGGCCCCGGTCGGGACCGTCATCTTCTCCGTGCGAAACGCGGGGGCCGTGCCGCACACGTTCAAGATCTGCAGCAAGCCCTCGGCATCGAGCTCGGCGAACGCGTGCGTCGGCAAGGTCACGAAGACGTTGAAGCCCAACCAGTCGGCAGTGCTGACCGTTGTCTTCAAGTCAAAGGGCGTCTTCGAGTATCTGTGCACGATCCCCGGCCATGCGAGTGCCGGCATGAAGGGCCGCCTCGGGATCGGGGAGGCAGTCACAAAGCCTGTCACGCCTCCGAAGACGACCACACAGGCCACGACGACAACGACGACGGCGACCACGACGACCGCGGCGAGCAAGCCTCCGGCGACGGAGACGCTCAACGGGGACCCGGTCGACGGTGCAACCGTGTTCTCCTCGGCGGGGTGCGGCAGCTGCCACACGCTCGCGGCGGCCGGGTCACATGGAACGGCCGGCCCGAACCTCGATCAGCTCGCGCCCGGCCAGGCAACCGTGGTGACGCAGGTCACGAACGGTGGGTTCAACATGCCCGCGTTCGGTTCGTCGCTCACGCCGAGTCAGATCAACGACGTGGCCGCATACGTCTATCAATCGACGCATCAATGATCCTGGCCCGATCGTTGACTCAACGATCGACGGCCAAAGATCGAGCGTGGAACGTTCTTTTTGGTACCGGTGGTTCATGAACCCGAAACGGAGGGACTTCAGGTGAAAGAGAGATCTTTGCCACCATCGCCGCACAGGGCGGCTGTGGGGCTAGTCGTTTTGCTCGCGGCGTTTGTCATCGTCGGAGTCAGCGGTGCAGCGAAGAGCACCAGCACCGCGGTATCGCAGCTGTATCCGGCAGCCGGCGCCGACTGGTCGAACGACAGCGGCGACCTCGCGAACTCCCGCTATTCGTCGCTCAACCAGATCAACACGTCGAACGTCGTCGAAGCTGAAAGTGGCGTGGTCGGCGTCGTTCGACACGCCGCAGCAGCTGGGCCCGTCGGGTGCGTTCTCCGGCATCCAGCAGGTGCCGCTCGAGTCCGCCGGAGTGCTCTACATCGCAACTCCGAACGGGGTCGAGGCCGTTAATGCCGTAACGGGAGCCGCCAAGTGGACGTTCGTCGGCACCGCACCCCTTCAGGCGCCCTGCTTCGGCCCGGGGTTCTGCCTCGGATCGGGCGCGAACGGAGCTCGCGACATCTCGCTCGGCGGTGGGATGGTGTACGCCGGTCTGCAGGACGGCTCGATCGTCGCGCTGAACCAGACGAACGGCAATGAGGTCTGGCAGGCGGACGCAGCCTCGGTCGGGACGACCGCCGGCACCGTCCGCGAGACGAACCCGTGGACCGAGTATGCGAACGGCGTCGTGATGACGACGGTCGACGGCGGCGACTCGCCTCTCCAGGGTCACATCGATGCGTACAACGCGAAGACCGGCGCGCTCATGTGGCGCTGGTTCACGACGCCTGACCCGACCACGCTGCCGTTCATCCTCACCTGGTCGAACCCCGTCGAGGCTGCCTCGGGCGGCGGTGCAATCTGGGTCAAGCCGGCAATCGATACGAAGCTCGACCGGGTGTATCTCGAGACCGGTAACGCTCACGCGAACTTGAGCAACGGCAAGAACCTGTGGACGACGAGCATCGTCTCGCTCGATCTCCAGACCGGCAAGCTGAAGTGGTACTTCCAGGGCATCCACCACGACCAGTGGGACTTCGACTGCTCGACGTCGCCGGTTCTCTACAACGCCTCGGTGAACGGAAAGATCGATTCCGGCGGTCGCGGCGACCTGCAAGACGGGATACGTGTTCATGCTCGATCGCCGAAACGGCCGCCAGATCTTCCCGGTCAAGGAAGTTCCGGTTCCGAACCCCGGCAACCAGCCGCTCGGTACCTCGTGGCCCACTCAGCCCGAGTCGACCGGCGGTGCGGGCGAGCTGATCAACCACTGCCCGACGACGGCTGATGTGCTCGCTCAGGCCGGTGGAAGCGCCGGCGCCGTCCGGCACGTCCTACCTGCCGACCTGCCCGTACGCGCAGGCCGCTCCCGGCAGCACCGAGGTCTACGGGGGCACGACGAACGGCGGCGCGGACTTCTGGCCGATGAGCTTCGATCCGCAGACGGGCGACTCTGCTCCTCTGCCTGAACGGGGCGATGACAGGTGCCGGGTCGTCGTATCCGACGGCCGGCAACCGGTGGCTACGTGGCCGCGCTCGAACGTCTCGACGAACACGCTCGACTGGAAGCTCACCTGGCCTGCCTCGCAGTACGGCTCGTGTGAGAGCGGCGTGCTCTCGACTGCCGGCGGGCTCGTCTTCACGTCGTCGTTCGGCCAGGCGGTATTCGGTTCGAGTGCTCCGAGCAAGCCGTTCGGCGGCTCGTTCTACGCCTATGACGCGAAGACCGGCAAGCAGCTGTTCAGCTACCAGAACGCCAGCATCATCCAGGCGCCCCCGATCACCTACTCGGTGGGCGGCAAGCAGTACGTCGCGGTCGACATGACCGCCAGCGTCAACCCGAAGGCCACGTTCCTGCCCTCGGCAACGGGTGACAAGCTGACCGTCTTCACGTTGCCCTCGTAGCCGAGCTGACGAAGGCAAGAGGAAACGTGGGTCGAGGAAATGAGCAGGTCGGGGCCGGTGCGCAGCAGCGCACCGGCCCCGACCGCATTCGCGATGCTCGCCTATGCCGAAGGGCCTCGTGAAGTCGTTTCTTGCGCTGGCCCTCGTGGCGGCGGCACTCGCCGCGGCGCTTGCCTCCGGCGTCCCGGCGGCCGGCGCGGCGACGCCGGTTGCAGGCAAGTCGTGCCCGACCTCGCCGGGCGGTTGGACAGCCGATCCCTCGAACCCGACGATCTTCGGGCCGGCCCAGCAGCCCGGGCAGCATCACACGATGCTGACCTGCACCTATACGCAGGGCAAGACGAACACCGTCTCGGTGATCGCGGAATACGCTGACCCGAACGATCCCAACCCGAACTCCGATTTCTATTACGGCTGCAAGTGCGAAGCAGCACCAGGCCTGGGATCTCACCCACCGTCTGTACTTCATCGAGAATCCGGAAACTGGAGCTACGTCGAGTTCTCCGATCCCGGGCATCAGCTTCCGAATGGCGCCGTGCCGGCATTCGAGCAGGTCGCGAAGACGCTCCTCGCGAACGTCGCGCACCTTGCGCATTACTGTGAGCTCGACACGGCGACGCCGACCGACGATGCAGCACCTGTACCTCTTCGGCTTCGAGTTCTTCGTCACGATCGCCGAACTTCAAGGCATTCGGTGGGGTCCCGGCCCGGACGCCGGACAACGAGCTGATCCCGGAGGGAAGCTTCTCCGCGACCACTGCGGCCGATGCGACTGTGGTCTCGAAGGTCGTCTCGGCGCATGCGCCGCCCTTCTTCATCAACGTGATCGATCACGGCAAGTCCTACAAGCTGCGTGCGCGCATCACGGGCGGGGCGAACTTCGTCGAGCAGCCGCCGACCCAGCGCCTGCAGCTGGCGATCCAGGTGACGCAATCGAAATATCCGCGATGCCAAACCGGGTCGCGCGGCACGGTGAGCATCCTGCGTAGCGAGAACAGCAACTCGCCCGACCGCGCCCGCGTACATTCAAGTTCGGCTCTGCGGTTCCGTTTTCGGCCACAGCCGGTATCGCGGCACGGCGCTAATCATCAGCGGTTAGGAGCAAGAAATGCATCGTGGCGGCAGGCAGCAACGCATGGCAACACCAACGTCCCACCCACTCGATCCGCGTCGGTCGCTCGCGGCCGGCTGCCTGGGAGTCTCGCTGCTCGCCGCGTTCGTGCTCCTGCTTGCGGCGCCGGCGAGAGCCGAGCAGGGCGACCCCGACCAGGCGGCGAAGGTCACCACCGACGTCGACATGTCGTTGCGGACGGTCAAGCCCGGCACCTACCAACTGCTAGTCCAGAACCAGAGCGGGCTCGGCTCGATCGACAGCTTCGCCTGGGTGCCGGGCCCGGGCTGGCACGTCACCTCGGTGGTTCAGACCTCGCAGGGCAAGTGCACTGTGGTCGATGCGGCCCTCGCCTGCAATGGCAAGATCGCGGCTCCGAAACGGTGCACCTGCCTACCCGGTGGGCAGATGACCATCACCTTCCGCATGGTCGGGCCGCCCGATCCGCCCCGCTCGAAGAAGAAGGGGCACGTCGTCGTCGGCACCGTCGGCGGTTATTTCTCGGTGAAGACCGTCACGCTGACGAACCACCACATCCCGACGGAGCTTCCGACCCCGAACACATGATCGCGGCTTCGCTCAGCTCCTCGATCCGCCCGGCGAAGAGGCTTGCCGAGGTCCGTGCTTGCCACGGGCCCAGGCGCCGGCGTGAGCGGGCACTCGTGGCCGTCCTCGCTCTTGCCGCCGCGACGGCGCTTGCGGGCGGAGTTGCCGGCACGGCCGCAGCCGGTCAGGCGACCACCGCACCCGGGTCGGTCGCTCCGATCAAGGTCGTGATCACCGAGGGCAAGGTGGTCATGAATCCCGCTGCGAGCGCGCCGCGAGGCGCAGCAGCCCTGTTCACGTTGAAGAACGACACCGGGTCGACGGTTCGCTTCACCCTGCTCGGCCGGGTGAGCAAGCCGATCGCTCCCCACGGTCGCGGCGGGCTCATCGTGTACCTCCTGCGCCGCGGGGCTTTCGTCGTGACGATCAACCTCTCCTCGCACCACAACCTGCGCAAGACCTTCGTCGTCTACTGACGCCGTCGGTAGCGGCGTCCAGCGCGAGCTGGATCAGCTGTGTTCCCGCGCCGAGCCGGCCCGGGGGTCCAACTAGGTGGATGCGACGTGGGGCCGAGCGCTCGCGCGCTTCGCGGCGTCCGGCACCGGAACCTCTGCGATTGCGGCGACGGCCGCCTCGAGGCACCGACCCACGTACTCGGTCAGCTCGCGGCTGCCGCGAAAGGAATCGACGGCTTCGTCGCGATCCGTGTACGTCTCGAAACGGTTCTCGGTAAAGAGCATCGTGGCCTTGGTCGCCGCAATGAGCTGGGGCCGCAAGTCCAGCTCGGAGTCCCCCAGGTCGTACGCGACCTCCTGTGCGAGCACGGCCAGCGAGCGTGCGTACTGTTGCTGTTCCAGTGACGGGAGCAGCGGGTCGTTGTCGATCAGCCGCCGGATATTCGAGAACCATTCCGGATCCGGCGCCTCGTCCCGGTCGAGCAAGGGCATGTCTCTGTGCCACCGGATCGTTGCCTCGATCGCCGACTCCCTCATGCGGTCCCGGCTCGTCAGCGTCTCGATGAAGTCGTCGACAAAAAGGTCGTAATCGGCAAAGAAGAGATCTGCCTTCGTCGCGAAATACGTGAAGAGCGTGCTCACGGCAATGTCCGCACGCTCGGCGATCTCGCTCAATGTCGCCTGCTCGAAGCCTCGCTCGAGAAAAAGGCCGCGTGCCGCCTCCACGATGCTGTCGCGCGTGCGGCGCTTGCGGCGCTCGCGGCGATTTACCAGCACTCCTTCAGCGGGCATCCGCTTATCGTACCCGGGTCCAGGCACCGCAATTCCCTCGGATTGGGGGCGCGAGCACAGACCAGAGTCGAGGCATCGCGGCGACGGATATGGCCCTGGCCGCTCGACCGTCGAGGCTCAGCCCGCGCCCAAAAGGTTCTGAGATTTCCACGCGCGGGAAAGACAGCCGATCCGACGCGAGCGCGGGCCGAGGCCGCGCTCGCCAACCACCGCTCGACAAAACACCCGAGCGCGGAAATTGCCAGGATTTCCATGCGCCGGAAATACGGATGCGCCCGGCAAGATTCGAACTCGCGACCTCAGCTCGCTTAGCCCGCCCGCCCGCCGCGAGTGCGGGCTCAGCCCGTGCTCGCCCACCAGCGCTCCAGGAAACCACCCGAGCGCGGAAATTCTCAGGATTTCCAGGCGCGGGAAATACGGATACGCCCGGCGTGATTCGAACCCGCGACCTCAGCTCGCGTAGCTCGCGCGCCGCGAGCGCGGGCTCGGCCCGTGCTCGCCCACCAGCGCTCCAGGAAACCACCCGAGCGCGGAAATTCGGATTTCCATGCGCGGGTAAATAGGATTTCCATGCGCGGGTAAAACTGTGCGCCCGGCAAGATTCGAACTTGCGACCTCTGCCTCCGCAGGGCAGCGCTCTATCCCCTGAGCTACGGGCGCGAGCGGGTCAGTGTATCCGTGCGCTCTGCCCGGCGACCGTGAGCTCGGCGTCGTCTGGCACGTCGGCTCGCACGTAGGCGAGGGCGAGGCCGGGGACGACGCTCGTGACCCGGCCGACGGGGCGGCCGTCGTGCTCGATCTCGTCACCCGGGCTCGCCTCGGCCGAGAGATCGAGGGCCCGAAGGCTGCGGTTTGCGTGGCCGCGATTGTGGAGCCGCGCGACAGGCTCCTGCCCGGGGAAGCAACCCTTCGTGAACGACACGGCTCGCTCGTCGAGGCCGGCTTCGGCGGGAAGGATCGTCTCGTCGATCTCAGTTCCCCACCGGGGCGTGCGCGCGAGGATGCGCAGCCGCTCGAGCTCCTCGCCCGCGGGCTCGGCGTCGATGCCGGCGTCGATCGTCTCCACGGCGGCGACGCCGTAGTCGGCCGTTGGGATCCCGGGGCCGTCGTCGCCCGCCCTCTCGTCCAGAAGCACGATCGTCGAGGTGTGCTCCTCGAGCGCGACCTCGCACTTGGAGGCAAAGCGCATCCGTGCGAGCTGCGCGCGAACCGTCTCGCCGAGCTCGGGCTCGGTGAGCAGCAGGAAGTCGTCGGCGTCGCGCCGCCAGACGACGACGGGGGCGATCACACGGCCCTTCGGTGTCAGGAGCAGCGCTTCGCAGCTCTCCGCTGCGACGACGTCGTTCGAGAGCAGCCGCTGAAGGAGATCCGCGGCGTCGGGGCCCTTCACCGAGACGTACGACCGGGGACGGGTAAACGCCCTGGTGGCGACCGAAACCATGAGGCTAGTGTAGGCCCGTGTTCCGGTCACGCGATGAGCGGAAGGTCAGGGAGGCGGGCATCGACCCCGCCCGGCTGCCGCCGGGCCAGCACATGACGGCGAAGTGGCCCGTGCTGCACGCCGGAAGCGTGCCGAGGGTCGATCTTGCGGCATGGCGGTTCCGGGTGTCCGGTGAGGTCGAGCAGCCGGTCGAGCTGACGTGGGAGCAGCTCAACGCGCTTCCACGCTCCGCAACCGTGCAGGACATCCACTGCGTCACCCGCTGGAGCCGCTTCGACGCCGCCTTCGAAGGCGTCCACTGGCGGGAGCTCGCGAAGCTCTGCCGGCCCCTGCCCTCGGCACGCTTCGCGGTCGCCTGGGCCGAGCACGACTTCACCGCCAACGTCCCGATCGCCTCACTCGAAGACGACAACGCCCTGCTCGCGACGCACGCCGACGACGAGCCGCTCACCCCCGACCACGGCTTCCCGCTGCGCCTGATCGTCCCCCACAAGTACTTCTGGAAAAGCGCGAAATGGCTGAAGGGCATCGAGCTCCTCCCCGAAGACCGCCCAGGCTTCTGGGAACGCTACGGCTACAACAACAACGCCGACCCTTGGCGGGAGGAGCGCTACAGCTTTTAACGCGGGTGAACCCCTGGTTCCCCCGCGAGCCCCTCCTCTTGTGCAGTCCGCAGCCGAGGGTGAGGCTTCGCAGGAGTGTGAGGCGGTGGTTTGGGAACCGCTCGAGACACGATGGGGCCGGCGAGGCGTTACGAAGATCACCCGAACGAGGGACTCAGGTGTGGGGTGGGAATCCCGATGGATTCCTTGACGCAACCCAACCCGTCCGTACGACCAGGAGAGCCGGCCCATAACTGCCGGCTCTTCTGCAGTTAACGCCCAGATCGACGCCCCGCGCACCACGCAGCGCCCGCGGACCTGGCGAGGCGAAGCCGAGCCAATGACCACGCCGTCCATCCCGACCAAATCATGAGCCGGGGCCCGGACCACCAACACCCGCGCCCGTACGGCCGTTAAATGGCAGTGGCGCCGACTTGTCGGCGCCACTGCCCAAACCATGAGTCGCCCAAGAAGCGACTCAGAACCGCTCTCCCACCAATGCCCATCAGGGCCGGGAAGGAGGGGGCTCGTGGGGAACCCTGGGTTCCCCCACGGTTCTACATCATCCCCGACATGTCCGGCATTCCGGCGCCTGCTGCAGCGCCTGCCTTTTCGGGGGCGTCGGTGACGATCGCCTCGGTGGTGAGGATGTTCTTGCCGATCGACGCGGCGTTCTGCAGCGCCGAGCGGGTGACCATCGTCGGGTCGATGATCCCGTTCTTCACGAGGTCCTCGACCTCACCGGTGTCGACGTTGAGGCCCTGGCCCGGCTTCGCCGAGCGGACCGCCTGGACGACGACGGAGCCTTCGAGGCCGGCGTTCGTCGCGAGCTGGCGGAGGGGCTCTTCGAGGGAGCGGAGCACGATCTGCGCACCGGTCTTCTCGTCGCCGTCGAGGGAGTCGAGGAGGGTCGTCTTGACCTTGTCGGCCGCGTTCAGCAGTGCGACGCCGCCGCCGGGGACAATGCCTTCCTCGAGCGCCGCGCGAGTTGCCTGGAGGGCGTCCTCGACACGATGCTTCTTCTCCTTCATCTCGGTCTCGGTGGCAGCACCGACCTTGACGACCGCAACGCCGCCCGACAGCTTGGCGAGGCGCTCCTGGAGCTTCTCGCGGTCGAAGTCGGAATCGGTCGTCTCGATCTCGGCCTTGAGCTGCTTGATGCGGGCCTTGATCGCGTCGTTGTCGCCGGCACCGCGGATGATCGTGGTCGAGTCCTTGTCGACGACGACCTTGCCTGCACGTCCGAGCTGCGAGAGCTTGGTGTTCTCGAGCTTGAGGCCCATCTCCTCGGTGATGACCTCGCCGCCGGTGAGGATGGCGATGTCTTCGAGCATCCGCTTGCGGCGGTCTCCGAAGCCGGGTGCCTTGACGGCGGTGGCCTGGAAGGTGCCGCGGAGCTTGTTGACCACGATCGTCGCGAGCGACTCGCCCTCGACGTCCTCGGCCACGATCAGCAGCGGCCGGCCGGCCTGGATGACCTGCTCGAGGATCGGCAGGAGATCCTTGATGCCGCCGAGCTTCTGGTTCGCGATCAGGATGTAGGGGTCGTCGAGGACGGCCTCCATACGCTCCGCATCGTTGACCATGTAGGGCGACAGGTAGCCCTTGTCGAACTGCATGCCCTCGGTGAACTCGAGCTCGAGGCCGAACGTCTGGCCCTCCTCGACATTCACGACACCGTCCTTGCCGACCTTCTCGATCGCGTCGGCGATGACGTCGCCGATCTCACGCTCACGGGAGGAGATGGTCGCCACGCGGGCGATGTCTTCCTTGCCGTTGATCTCGGTCGACTGGTCCTTCAGGTGGGCGACGATCGACTCGACGGCCTTCTCGATGCCACGCTTGAGCGCGATCGGGTTGGCGCCTGCCGACACGTTCTTGAGGCCCTCGCGGACGATCGCCTGTGCGAGCACGGTCGCGGTTGTGGTGCCGTCGCCGGCGACGTCGTTCGTCGCCGTGGCGACCTCGCGCACGAGCTGTGCGCCCTGGTTCTCGAAGGCGTCCTCGACCTCGATCTCGCGGGCGATCGTGACACCGTCGTTGGTGATCGTGGGGGCGCCGTACTTCTTGTCGAGCACGACGTACCGCCCCTTGGGGCCAAGGGTGACCTTGACCGCGTCGGCGAGGATATCGACGCCGCGCTGGAGCGAGCGGCGTGCGTCCTCTCCGAACTTCAGTTCTTTATGAGCCATGTGTCTTCTTCCTCTCTCTTTCTAGGCCTTGGCCTTCGCCTTGCCGGGCGCCTTGGCGCCTACGACCTTCGCGAGGACGTCGCTTTCACGGAGGATCAGGTAGTCCGTGCCTTCGACCCTGATCTCCGTGCCGCCGTACTTGGAGAAGACGACGGTGTCGCCCTCCGCGATGTCCATCGGGATCCGCTCGCCCGTCTCCGAGTTGCGGCTCCCCGGCCCGGCCGCGATGACGCTGCCGCGCTGCGGCTTCTCGACCGCGGTGTCGGGGAGAACGATCCCGCCGATCGTCGTCTGCTCCTCTTCGAGGGGCTCGACGATCAGCCGGTCTCCCAGGGGCGTCAGATTCATCCTGCAAACCTCCGTTGGATTCGTGATTCGTGATGGTGTTTCAAGCCTGTGGGCCTTTCTGAAGCCTGTGGGCTGGGCAGTCTCGACTTTGTTTCAAGTTTGTGACAGCCGCTGGCACTCTCCACCTCTGAGTGCCAGCCCGAGCATAGCGAACCGAGCCGGGCTCGCGAAGGAAGATCTCAGTGGCCGCCGCTAAGGTCCCGGCCGTGCGGCGCGAGTTCTCGGCAGGAGGCATCGTGATCCGGCGGCTCCGCGGAGACTGGGCCTTTGCCGCGATCAGACCGGCCGGCAAGCCGCAGGGCGTCTGGGTGCTTCCGAAAGGACAGATCGCGGCGGGCGAGACCGGTGAGGCGGCAGCGATCAGGGAGATCTCCGAGGAGACCGGTGTCCGCGGCGAGGTCGTGACGAAGCTCGGCGACACCCGCTACTGGTTCACCTGGGAGGGCGACCGGGTGTTCAAGATCGTCTCGTTCTTCCTCGTCCGCTACCGCGGCGGGCGGCTCGGCGAGATCCCGGAAGAGTTCCGGCACGAGGTGGCCGAGGTCCGGTGGCTCTCCCTGGCGAGCGCCCCGCGCGTTCTGGCCTACGGCGGTGAGCGTACGATGGCCGGCCGCGCGATCACGATCGTCGAAATCGGCCAGGACGTATGATCGCGTGCCGGTGGTGCACTCCTAGATGGCAGCGTTCGCACTCAACTTCTACTCGCAGGTCGTCGAGGCCCAGCTTCGCTCGCACCGCAAGACCGCGACGATCCGTCTCGGCGACAAGTCCCGCAAGTACCAGAAGGGCATGATCGTCTCGGTGCTCGTCGGAGCCCGCTACGGGCCCCGCCAGCACGTCTTCGACGCAGTGATCGACAAGGTGGAGGTGAAGCGGCTCACCGAGCTCTCACCCCGCGAGATCGAGCACGACAACCCGGAGGTGCGACGCGTCGGTGAGATGGCCCATTTCCTGAGCCAGCTCTACAACCGCGAGGTCACCGAAGAGGACACGGTCACGGTCATCCGCTTCTCGGCGATCAAGCCGGCGCCGTAGAGACGGCACAGTCTCACCGGCTCCTCGACTCCTGCGTACCGGCTCACTCCACGTGATCCTTGCGAATCGGGATCCCGAAGAGCTGCGGCTCGCGAAGCCGCCCGCCGCACTCCTCGCAGTCGACGGCAAAGGTTGACGAAAACGGTGCCGCACAGGCCGGGCAGCGGTGGATGATCTCGCCGCCGCAGGCCGGGCACTCGGCCGGGATCTCCGCCTCGAGCTCCTCGAACCACCGCCGGGCCGCCCCACACCGCAGGCAGATCGCGGTCCAGTCGCCAAGCACCTTGCGCCGCTCCTCGCGAAGCCAGTCGGACGCCTTCCCCACCGCTCCACACTAGTGCACCCGAGCAGGGGCGCACGGTGCGCGCCGGCACGGGAGCACGAGCGACCTCGCGGGCCTACGCTCGGCTACCCGTCACGGCCACCGCGGGCGTTAGAGTGAACGACGGGATGTCGATCGCGCGGGTGGCGGAGCCGAGTGGCTCGCTTCAGGAAGCGAAGGAATGGGGCCTCGACCGCGAGGATCTCCTCGGCATCTACCGGAACATGCTCGTCACGCGCGGCCTCGAGGAGCGCGGGCACATCCTTTACCGCCAGGGAAAGATCCCCGGCTCCTTCTACACCGGCCGCGGCAACGAGGCCTCATCGGTCGCCATCGCAACGGCGATGGCCCGCGACGACGTCGGGACGCCGCTCCACCGCAACATCGGGGTCCACATCACCCGAGACGTCGAGCCCTGGCGGATCTTCGCCAACTACATGGGCCGCTCCGACGGGCCGGCGAAGGGCCGCGACGGCAACGTCCACATGGCCGGCGAGAGCTTCGGCCTCGTCGCAATGGTCTCGCACCTGCCGGCGATGCTCCCCGTTGCAGTCGGCTGCGCGCTCGCGTTCCGCATCCGCGACGAGCGCCGGGTCGCGGTGGGCTGGTTCGGCGAAGGCTCGGCGGCACGGGGCGACGCGCACGAGAGCATGAACTTCGCCGCAGTGCGGCAGCTGCCGGTCGTCTTCGTCTGCGACAACAACCAGTGGGCCTACTCGACCCCGACTCATCTCGAGTACGCAGCGGAGCATCTCGCAGACCGGGCCGCCGGCTACGGCTTCGAAGGGGTCGTCGTCGACGGCACCGATGCGCTTGCCGTGTACCGCGAGGCGAAACGGGCGATCGAGAAGGCCCGGCAGGGAGGCGGGCCGACGCTGATCGAGAGCATGACGCTCCGCATGGAGGGCCACGCCGTCCACGACGATGCGTCGTATGTCCCGAAGGAGATGTTCGATCACTGGGCGGCCCGAGATCCACTCGAGCGCCATCGCCGGTGGCTGCGCGAGCACGTCGGCTTCACCGACGCAGAGGAGGACGACATCGTCCTCAACGTGAAACGGCACCTGAACGCGGCGCTCGAGCGCGCGGAGGCCTCCCCCGATCCCGACCCCGCCACTCTCCTCGACGGCGTCTACGCGGAGCCCGCGGAGCTCGAGCATCCCCACCACCAGTGAGCAGCGCCTGATGCCCGAGAAGACCTACCTGCAAGCGATCAGCGACGGCCTCCGCCAGGAGATGCAGCACGACAAGCGCGTGTTCCTGATCGGAGAGGACATCGGCGTGTACGGCGGCGCGTTCAAGGTCACGCAGGGCTTCCAGGAGGAGTTCGGCACCTGGCGGGTGCTGGACGCCCCGCTCTCGGAGACGGCGATCGTGGGCGGCGCCACCGGCGCCGCGATGATGGGGCTGCGGCCGGTCGCCGAGATGCAGTTCGCCGACTTCGTCTCGTGCGCCTGGGATCACCTGGTCACGATCGCCGCGAAGCAGCACTGGCGCGCCGGGACAGCCGTGCCGATCACCCTGCGCCTTCCCTCGGGCGGCGGCTTCTCGGGCGGCCCGTTCCACTCGCAGAACCCCGAGTCGTCGTTCGCTCACATACCCGGCCTCAAGTGCGTGTGCCCGGCGACGCCCGAGGACGCGAAGGGGCTGATCATCGCGGCGATCGAAGACCCGAACCCGGTCCTCTACTTCGAGCACAAGCACCTCTACCGGCGGATCAAGGGCGAGGTGCCCGACGAGCGCTACACGACTCCCATCGGCGAGGCGCGCATCCATCGCGAGGGCCGGGACGTCACGATCGTCACCTGGGGCGCAATGGTCTACACAGCCGAGGAGGCGGCCGAGCAGGTCGGCGACCTCTCGGTGGAGATCATCGACCTGCGCACGATCCTCCCCTGGGACAAGGCCGCAGTGCTCGACTCGGTGCGGAAGACCTCCAAGGTGATCGTCCTCCACGAGGACACGAAGACCGGTGGGTTCGGCGCGGAGATCGCAGCCACGATCGCCGAGGAGGCGTTCGAGGATCTGGACGCGCCACCCAGGCGGATCGCGGCGCCCGATACACCGGTCCCGTTCGCGCCCGTGCTCGAGGCAGCCTTCCTGCCGAGCGTCGCCGATGTCGTCGCCGGTCTCAGAGAGATCGCGGAGTACTGATGGCCACGGGAACCGTCGTCGAGGTGGTCATGCCGCAGATGGGCGTCTCGGTCTCCGAGGGCACGGTCACCCGCTGGCTCAAGGGCGTGGGCGACATGGTCGCGGCCGACGAGCCGCTGCTCGAGATCTCGACCGACAAGGTCGACACCGAGGTGCCGAGCCCCGGAACCGGTGTGCTGCAGGCGATCCTCGTCGCCGAGGGCGAGACTGTGGCCGTCGGCACGGTCGTGGGCCGCATCGGGACCGGTGACGCCGGGACCGGCGAGGCCGAGCCGGGCGAGCTCCCCCCGCAGCCGATCGCCGCCGCCCCGGAGCGTCCGGAGCCGGAGTACGAGGCCGTCAGCGCGGTGTACGAGCCGGGCGACGTGGACGAGGACGCAGACCTCGACGACGACTACGAGGATGAGCTCTACGACGAGCCCGATCGGGCCGCGCCGCTCCACTCGGCCGCTCCGCTCGAAGCTCGGCCGGGCAGCTCTCTGACCGGCAACGGCTCCGCTGGGCGGCATGCCTTCGTCTCCCCGGTCGTCGCCCGAATCGCCGCCGAGCACGGCGTCGACCTTTCCACGATTGAAGGCACGGGCCGCGAGGGCCGGGTCACGAAGAAGGACATCCTTGGCTTCGTCGAGTCGGGGGGCGCTGCGCCTGCGGCGCCGGCCGGCGATGCCGCTGCCGCCGCCCGGGTCGAGTCTTCCGGCCGGACCGCCTCCGCTTCGCAAGCCGCCGCCGGCGGCGAGCCCGTCGCGGCCGAAGCGCCCGCTGCCGACACACCCGCGCCGCCCGCACCGAAAGCTCCCGTAGCCCCGCCGCCCGCAGCGGCCTCACCCCCGCCGGCCGCGGCAGCTCCAGCACCTCAGCCGGTGGAGAGCGGCGAGCAGCTCGAGCCGATGAGTGCGATGCGACGTGGGATCGCCGAGCACATGCGGCGCTCGCTCGATACCGCGGCCCACGTGACGAGCGCGATCGAGGTGGACATGTCGAAGGTCGTCGCGATCCGCGAGCGGCTGAAGCGCGAGTACCAGGACTCCTACGGCGTCAACCCCACCTACCTCTCGTTCATCGCCCGGGCGACCACCGAGACCCTGCGCGAGTGGCCGCTCGTCAACGCCGAGCTCCGCGGCGAGTCGATCCTGACGAGGAGCTTCGTCAATCTGGGCTTCGCCGTCGCGCTCGACGGGGGCAAAGGCCTGATCGTTCCGGTGCTGAAGCACACCGAGGGGCTGAATCTGCTCGGGATGGCGCGCGGGATCGCCGATCTGGTCGAACGGGCGCGCACGAAGAAGCTCGTGCCCGACGACGTGCAGGGCGGAACGTTCACGATCACGAATCCGGGCGGGTACGGCACGTTCATCGGCACCCCGATCATCAGCCAGCCCCAGACCGCGATCCTCGGCACCTACGCGGTCGTCAAGCGGCCCTGGGTGATCACGGACGACGCCGGCAACGACGCGATCGGGATCCGGCCGATGATGAACCTCACCCTCACCTACGACCACCGGCTCGTCGACGGCGCGTACGGCGCCCAGGTCCTCCGGAACCTCGCCGACCGGTTGCAGGGCTGGGGCGAGGCCGACTACTAGGACGAGACATGGCCCGCGGCGCGTACCTGATGAACCTTGCGGAGGTCGGCTACAGCGAGGCCTGGGACCTGCAGCGCTCGCTCGCGGCCGCGGTCTCGCAGGGAGCGATCCCCGACACGGTGGTGCTGCTCGAGCATCCTTCCACGATCACGCTCGGGCGGCGCACCGACCCCGGCGAGCTCCACGTCCCCGAAGGGGCAGAGGTGGAGGTCGTCGAGACGAACCGCGGGGGCAAGTCGACCTACCACGGCCCGGGCCAGCTTGTCTGCTACCCGATCCTCGACCTCAAACGGCATGGAAAGGACGTCAAGCTCTACTGCCGCAACCTGGAGGAGGTCGTCATCCGCACGGTCGCCCCGCTCGGCGTCGAGGCAACGCGGATCGACGGCCTGACCGGCGTCTGGCTCGAAGGGCCTCCGCGCAAGCTCGCTTCGATCGGCGTCCACATCAGCCGGTGGGTCACGACGCACGGCTTCGCGCTCAACGTCTCGGTCGATCCGGCGCCGTTCACCGAGTGGATCACCGCGTGCGGGCTCGAGGACGCGGCGTTCACCTCGCTGCAGCGCGAGCTCGGCCGCACGATCGCGGTCGACGAGCTACGGCCGCTCGTGGCGTCCGCTTTCGGCGAGGTCTTCGATCTCGTCCTCGACGAGCTCCCCGGCGACGACCCGGGCCTGTGGGCGCAGCCGCTCCACGCCCAGCTCGCCACCGTCGCGGCTCTCTAGACTGGACGCATGCAGGGCTCGCTTCCCGTTGCCGAGCGCCCACGTCGCCCCGAGTGGATGAAGGTGCGTGCGCCGAGCGCGACCACGCGCTACTTCGACGTGAAGAAGCTGATCCACGGCGCGAGCCTGCACACGATCTGCGAGGAGGCCCGCTGCCCGAACATCGCCGAGTGCTGGGGGCGCGGCACCGCCACGTTCCAGATCCTCGGCGACACCTGCACGCGCGCGTGCCGCTACTGCTACGTCCACTCGGGGACCCCGAGCGAGCCCGTCGACCCGCTCGAGCCGCTCCGGCTCGCCCAGACGGCCAAGGAGATGGGCTTGAAGCACGTGGTCGTGACCTCCGTCGACCGCGACGACGTCGCCGACCGCGGCGCCGGCCATTACGCAGCAACGATCCGCGCCTTGCACCACAAGGTTCCCGAGGCGACGATCGAGGTGCTGACGCCCGACTTCCTCGGGGTCGAGGAAGAGGCGCTCCAGGCCGTGATCGGCGCCAGGCCGAATGTCTTCAATCACAACATCGAGACAGTTCGCCGGCTGCACGCCCGCATGCGCGGCGGCAAGGCGAGCTATGACGGCGCGCTCTTTCTCCTGCGCCGGGCCAAGGAGATCGCGGACTACCCGGTGCTGACGAAGAGCGGGATCATCGTCGGGCTCGGCGAGAGCAACGACGAGGTCGTCGAGACACTGCGCGACCTGCGCGCTCACGGTGTCGACGTGGTCACGATCGGCCAGTACCTGCAGCCGAGCGCGAAGCACGCCACGATCGACCGGTGGGTGCATCCCGATGAGTTCCGCTGGTTCCGCGAGCAGGGCGAGGCGCTCGGGTTCGGCTCGGTCTTCTCCGGGCCGCTCGTGCGCTCGAGCTACCGCGCGGACGAGCAGCAGCATGCCGCTGTCAACCACGGGGGAAACGGGTTTCCCCCGTGAGCCCCCTTCCTTTCGTGTCTGGTTGACGCCTCGCGGAGTGGTTCGGCTGCGGAACGAGGGCACAGGCTTGCCCCGGCAGAGGCGCCGGCTTCGCCGGCACCACCGCCTCAGGCCGTACGGGCGCAGTTGCCTTCGGTTGCGGCTGCGGCTCATGGTTTGGTCGGGACTCGTGCCTGGTCGTTAGCTCGGCTTCGCCTCGCTAACTCCGCGACCGTTTAGCTCGAGTCCACCGCACCGCTCTCGAACGCTTGCCGTGAACCGGAGCCGAGTCGCCGCAAGACGGGTTCCCGGGAGACAAAGCGCCTTGCAGTCCCAGTAGCCGCGCCGCGGCGACAACAACCGGGGACAGTCCCCAGCGAAAAAGGACCTGACTCGCGGAGAAGGCCGCTGGCCAAGTGGCCGCAGGACGGGTTCCCGGGGGACAAAGGAACGAGCCGTCCCAGTAGCCGCGCCGCCGATGCGAGCGCCGGGGACAGTCCCCGGAGAAAATCGACATGGCCCGGCGCCGAGCGCTCCAGTCGAAAGCGGGGCGGTCTCGATGCAGAAGCGAACGTTCGGCCCGCGAGCGCGTGCAAGGCTGGCCTAGTGCACCACCGGAGAACGACCTAGGAGGCTGAGGGATGAACCCTGATTACACGCGGGCGGTCGACGCCCTCACCGAGCGGGGGGCACGTGAGGACTGCCCGATCTGCAACGGAATCGAGTGGGACGCGCCGGGGCACCTTGGGAACCTGATCGGAAACGTGCCGCTGTCGACGCCGTTCCAGGAGGCCGTCCGGGATAGCGAGGGCGGCTTGGCCGCGATCACCGCGTACGTGATGGTCTGTGCCAACTGCGGCTTCGTGCGGCTGCACTCGGCCGTCGTGCTCGACGGAAGCGGCCCGGCCAGAGACCGGACGGACGAGGACTGACGAGACGGGCACAAGCCACCGTCGCCGCCGCGTGCCGTCCTGGTCTCAGCCGTGAGGCTTCGCCATCGCGCGGTAGTCGAGCGCCTCGTCGAGCACCGCGTCCTCGACGCCGGCTTCGCGCGCAACCTCGCGGAGTGACCGGCCGGACCTCGACGCCTCCTTGACGATCTCGCTCGCCCGGTCGTAGCCGATGTGCGGGTTCAGCGCCGTTGCGGCGGAGAGGGTCAGCTCTGCGTAGCGCTCGCACTGCTCGCGGTTCGCCTCGATCCCGTCGACGCACTTCTCTGCGAGGAGCCGCGAGGCCGAGGCGAGAAGCCTGATCGACTCGAGGAGGTTGCGCGCCATGAGCGGGACGAAGACATTCAACTCGAAATGACCTTGCATGCCGCCGATCGCGATCGCTGCGTCGTTGCCGATGACCTGTGCCGCCACCTGGGTGACGACCTCGGGGATCACCGGGTTCACCTTGCCGGGCATGATCGACGAGCCCTTCTGGAGCTCCGGCAGGAAGATCTCCGCGAGTCCCGCCCGCGGGCCGGAGCCGAGGAAGCGCAGGTCGTTGGCGATCTTCGTCAACGAGACCGCGACCGTCTTGAGCGCACCCGAAGCCTCGACGAGGCCGTCACGCGCTGCCTGAGACTCGAACGGGTCGGCCGGCGCGCTGATCGCCAGCCCCGTCTCGGCCGAGAGCCTCGCGCGGACGCGCTCCGCAAACTCCGGGTGTGTGTTGAGGCCCGTGCCGACGGCGGTGCCGCCGAGCGGGATCTTCCCGAGCCGCTCGAGCGTGGAGGAGACCCGAGCCTCCCCCTCGCGCACCTGCGCCGCGTAGCCCCCGAACTCCTGCCCGAGCGTCACCGGCACCGCATCCATCCAGTGCGTGCGGCCCGACTTGACCACATCGTCGAACTCGACGGCCTTGCGAGCCAGCGAGCCGGCGAGCTGGTCGAGCGCCGGCAGGAGATCGGAGACGAGCTCGCCGAGGGCCGCCAGGTGAACGGCCGAGGGGAAGACGTCGTTCGAGGACTGCCCCATGTTGACGTCGTCGTTGGCGTGGACACCCTCACCGGCGAGCGAGGCGATCACCTCGTTTGCGTTCATGTTGGACGAGGTGCCCGAGCCGGTCTGAAAGACGTCGATCGGAAACTGATCGTCGAGCTCCCCGGCTGCGATCCGGTCGCCGGCTGCGGCGATCCGCTCGGCCTTGCCGGCGTCGAGTAGCCCGAGCTCGGCGTTCACGCGTGCCGCGGCGGCCTTGATGCGTCCGAGCCAGCGCGCCACCGGGGCCGGGATCGGCTCGCCCGAGACCGGGAAGTTGCCGATCGCCTTGGTGGTCTCTGCGCCCCAGAGCTCCGTCGCCATGCCCGCAGTCTAGATTCGCCCCAGCCGCGGCCGGAAAAGCAGCTTCGCGAGCGCCCCGCTCGCCGGGCTCCTAGCCCCGGCCGTGCGCGCGGCCCAGGAGGTCGTCCCAGGTCGCAAGCTTCACCCGCGGGCGGCCGTGGGGCGCGCCGAGCTCGCGCTCGTGCATGTCGATCGCCTCCCAGCCCATGTACTCGACGAACGGCAGTCCCCGGTCGACGAGGAGCGCTTCCAGATCGCCGTCGGCGTGTCGCAGGAGACCCGCCTCCGCATCCTCGAGCAGGCGCTCGACGGTCTCGGTCGCATCCTTCTTGTTGGTGCCGATCACACCGCTCGGGCCGCGCTTGATCCAGCCCGCGCAGTAGAGGCCCGGAATCGGTGCCCCACCACTGTCGAGGATGCGGCCCTCACGGTTCGGGATCACCCCGTGCGCGTCGTCGAACGGGACTCCGGGGAGCGCGACACCCCGGTAGCCGACGCTACGCAGGACGATCCCGCACGGGATCGTCTCGCGCTGCTCGGTGGCGACCGCGCGGACCTGGCCGGAATCGTCGGTGACAAGCGTGTTGCGCACGACCTCGACCGCCTCCACCTTCCCGTCGCCGAGAATCGCAACCGGCGAAAGGCAGAAGCGCAGGACCAGCCTTCGCGGCTTGCCGGCGGGCTCCCGCCCGGCGTACTCGCGCAGCACATCGAGGTTGCGGCGGGCGCTGGAGCGGTCCTCGGCGAGCGCCGCCTCGCCGGCCGCGTCGAGAGCGAGGTCGGACGGGTCGACGATGACGTCTGCGCCCTCCAGCTCGCCGAGCTCCTTCAGCTCCGGGTTCGTGAACGCGGCCTGGATGGGCCCGCGCCGGCCGAGCATCACGATCTCCCGCAGTCCTGCGCCGACGATCGCCTCGATGGCCGGGTCGGTCGTGTCGGTCGGTCGGAGCTCACCGGCGGTCAGCGAGAGCATGCGGGCGACGTCCACGGCAACGTTGCCGTTCCCCACGACAACGGCCCGTTCGCCGGAAAGGTCGAACTGGTGGTGCTGGAAATCGGGATGGCCGTTGTACCAGGCGACAAACGCGGTAGCCGGCCAGGAGCCGGGCAGGTCTTCGCCCGGTATCCCCATCCGCCGGTCTGTCTGGGCGCCGACCGTATAGACGACGGCGTCGTACAGGCTCTCGAGCTCGGCGGGGCTGACATCGTGGCCGATATCGACGTTGCCGAAGAACCGGAAGCCCGGCTCCTTGGCCGTCTTCTCGAACACCCGCGAGACCGACTTGATCTCCGGATGGTCGGGTGCGACGCCGAGGCGGACGAGCCCCCAGGGCGTCGGGAGGCGCTCGATCACATCGACGAGGGCGCCCCGCGCAAGGAGCGCCGCGGCTGCGTAGAAGCCGGCAGGGCCGGAGCCGACGACGGCGACACGCAACATGTCTCCCGATTCCACGGGCGGGCTACTCAGGGGATTTCGGGCTCGAGCTAGTGACCGCAGGGTGCGCCGGAGTCGGCCGCGCCCTCTTCGTCCGCGACGTGGAAGCTGTGGCCGCAGCCGCACGATCCTGCCGCGTTCGGATTCTCGATCTTGAAGCCCGACTCCTGGATCGACTCGACGAAGTCGACCGTGGCGCCCTTCAGATAGTGAGCGCTTGCCGGGTCGACGACGACCGTGACCCCGTGGAACTGAAGCTCTTCGTCCTCGCCCGTGGCGCCGCGGTCGAAGCCGAGGGCGTACTCGAACCCACCGCAGCCGCCGCCCTGAATCGCGACCCGGAGGACCTCCGCCTCGCCCGCCGGCTCCTGAGCCATCAGTGCGAGGACCTTCTCGGCTGCGCGCGCGGTCAGCGTGACCGTTGCGTCGGTCGCCTCCGCGGATTGAGTCGTCTCGATCGTTGCCATGCAAAAAGTGTACCCAGCACCACCGGTTTGACCACGATGACCCGTGGTAGCTTCCTTCGACCGGTCCTAGCGCGGAGGAGACACGCTTGTTCGACGACTGGCTACCGTTCGCGATCTACGGCTTTGTCGCCCTGGTGATCCCCTCGACAATGATCGGGGCGAGCTTCGTCTTTGCAACCCGACCTCACCGGCGCGTGCGAGCGAGAACGACGCCCTTCGAGTCGGGCGTCTCGCAAGGGCCACCACAGAAGCAGCGCTTCACGGTCAGCTTCTACCTCACGGCGATGCTCTTCATCCTCTTCGACATCGAGATCGTCTTCCTCTACCCGCTCGCGGTGATCCTCCACAGCCTCGCCTGGTTCGGGTTCGTCGAGTTCCTCACGTTTCTCTTGATCCTGCTGCTGGCCTACGTCTACATCTGGCGCAAAGGGGCGCTGGAATGGCGGTAGGCAAGGACAAGCGGCTGCGCGACCACGGCCTCCACTCCGAGCGGCTCCTGTGGCCGACGAAGGGCCCCGGCAAGTTCGAGGTCGAGGTAGACGACCTGGCGAAGGACGTCGGGCTGACGACGCTCGCAAAGGCTGTCGCGTGGTCGCAGACAAAGTCGATGTGGCCCGACACCTTCGGGCTCGCATGCTGCGCGATCGAGATGATGTCGATCGTCTCAGCCCGCTACGACATCGCGCGCTTCGGGATGGAGGCGTTCCGCTCCTCTCCGCGCCAGGCCGACCTGCTGATCGTCTCCGGGCGCGTCTCGCACAAGATGGCGGCGCCGCTCCGGCAGATCTACGACCAGATGCTCGAGCCCAAGTGGGTCATCGCAATGGGAGCCTGCGCAAGCTCGGGCGGGATGTTCAACAACTACGCGATCCTCCAGTCGGTCGACAAGATCGTCCCCGTCGACATCTACGTCCCCGGATGCCCTCCCCGGCCCGAGCAGCTGATGGAAGGGATCATCCGGCTCCATGAGGCAGTGCTTGCCGGGGTTCCGCCGGCGTACGAGATCAGGAGCGTCGCCCCTTGACGGACGAGGCGACGGCCGACTGGTCTGCGATCCCGGGACTCGTCGCAGTCGAGGGCGACCGCGGCGAGACGACGCTCGTCGTCGACCCCGCCCGCCTCGTCGAGGCCTGCCTGCACCTACGCGACGAGGAGGGCTTCAACCTCCTTTCGGATATCGCCGCCGCCGATTACCTCGGGTGGGGACACGCCGGGGTCTCCGGCTACATCGGCACCGCGGCCGGCCGCGACCTGAACCGTCCGATGACCCAAGGCCACCAAGCGCTGCCACGGCCGAAGTCGACGCGCTTCACGGTCAGCTACCACCTGCTTTCGGTGTCGGATGTGCCGCGGCGCGTGCGCGTGCAGATCCGCGTCGAGGACGGCGAGCCCGTGCCGACGGTGATCGAGGTGTGGCCGACCGCGGACTGGCACGAGCGCGAGGCGTGGGACCTGATGGGGATCCCCATCGCCGGGCACCCCAACCTGCGCCGCATCCTCACCGACGACGACTGGGAAGGGCACCCGCTGCGCAAGGACTACCCGATCGGCGGCGAGCCGGTCCGGTTCTCGGAGGCCGAGTAGTGACGGTCGCACCTGAGAGGACGCGCGCGCCGATCTACGAGGGCTCGCGCATCCCTTACCCGGTCCCGACGCTCCTGCGGGTCCCCGACGAGCTACAGGCGACGGGCGACGTGCTCCCGATCAACTTCGGGCCGAACCACCCGTCGACCCACGGGGTGCTCCGCCTGATCGTCGACCTCTACGGCGAGGAGGTGGTGGGTCTCGAGGCGGTGATCGGCTACCTCCATACGGGCTTCGAGAAGAGCATGGAGCAGAAGACGTGGTGGAAAGGGATCACCTACCCCGAGCGGATCGACTACCTCTCCTTCCAGAACAACGAGCTCGTTTTCGTGCTTGCGATCGAGAAGCTGCTCGGCCTCGAGACCCCGCCGAAGGCAACCTGGATGCGCACCTGCCTGTGCGAGCTGAACCGGATCCACTCGCATCTGATCTGGCTCGCGACGGCCGCGCTCGAGCTGGGAGCGATCTCGATGTTCTGGTACTGCTTCCGCGAGCGCGAGCTGATCATGGACCTGTTCGAGATGGTCTGCGGCACGCGCATGCACACCCGTTACTTCCAGGCGGGCGGCCTTGCCGAGGACATCCCGCACGGCTTCTTCCACGAGGCGCGCCGGTTCGCCGAGTGGATGCCGAAGGCCGTCGACGAGTACGAGAGCCTCGTCGACCGCAACAAGATCTGGCTCGAGCGGACGGTCGGGCTGGGGCTGCTCTCGGCCGAGGACGCGATCGCACTCGGGCAGTCGGGGCCGGTCCTCCGAGCCTCGGGCGTCGACTGGGACCTTCGCCGCGTCGAGCCCTATCTCGCCTATGCGGAGTGCGACTTCCGCGTGCCCGTCTACCAGGAGGGCGACGTCTATGCCCGCTACCGCGTGCACATGGACGAGATGCGGGAGTCGACGCGGATCATCGCGCAGTGCGTCGACCGGCTCGAGGCGATGGAGGGGGAGCCCTGGATCGCCGACGACCGCAAGGTCGTGCTTCCACCGCGAGAGGAGCTCCACACCTCGATGGAGTCGCTGATCCACCACTTCAAGATCGTCACCGAGGGCTACCGGGTGCCCGAGGGCGAGATCTATGTGACGGTGGAGTCGCCGCGCGGCGAGCTCGGCTGCTACGTCGTCTCGGACGGCGGCCCGAAGCCGTGGCGCGTCAAGTTCCGCGCCCCGTCCTTCGTCGCCCTCCAGGCGACCGCGACCTGCATGGTCGACGCGCTCGTCGCGGACATGATCGCGATCGTCGGCTCCCTCGACACCGTCATGGGCGAGGTCGACCGGTAGTGAGGACGTCGGCGGATGTACCGGTGAGGTGCGGGTAATGCCGCTCTACGAGAGCATCCAGGAGCTTCGGGCGGGGTTCCCCGAGGGCTCGCGCTCGGCGACGATCCCGGCGCTCCGGCTTGCCCAGGAGCAGTACGGGTGGCTACCGCCCGAGGCGATCCGGGAGGTCGCCGCGGCCCTCGAGCTGACGCCTGCCTACTGCCAGGCGGTCGCGTCGTTCTACGACATGTTCCACCTGGAGCCGATCGGGGCTCATCTGGTCGAGATCTGCACGAACCTGTCGTGTGCGCTGAACGGCGCGCAGCGGGTCGTGGAGGCCTTCGAGGAGGAGCTCGGCGTGCGGGCCGGAGAGACGACGGCCGACGGGGAGATCACGCTTCGAGCGGTCGAGTGCCTCGGCGGCTGCGGGTATGCGACGGTGGTCGCGGTCGACCACCGCTACCGGCAGTTCGTGGGGCCTGCCGACGTCCCGGCGATCGCGAAGGAGCTCGGTGCCCGCTCGTAGCGTCCTCCTGGCAGGCGCGGACGAGCGCGACCTGACGAAGCTTTCGGAGTACCAGGCGATCGGCGGCTACGCCGGGGTGCCGAAGGCGCTGAAGCTGAAGCCGGAGGAGCTGATCGAGCAGCTGCAGCAGTCGAAGCTCCGCGGCCGCGGCGGCGCCGGCTTCCCGATGGGCCGCAAGGCCTCGCTGATCGATCGCGGCAGCGCGAAACCCAAGTACCTGGTCGTGAACGCCGACGAGTCCGAGCCGGGCGCGTTCAAGGACCGCCAGGTGATCGCCACGGTTCCGCACCGCCTGATCGAGGGCTGCCTGATCGCAGCGCACGCGATCGAGTGTGTGAACGTCTTCATCTACATCCGCGGCGAGTATCTGGCCGAGTACGAGATCCTGCAGCGCGCCGTCGACGAGGCGCGGGCGGCCGGGCTCTTCGGTGAGGTCGAGATCACGGTCTACCGAGGTGCCGGCGCCTACATCTGCGGTGAAGAGACAGCTCTGCTCGACTCGCTCGAAGGCCGGCGCGGCCAGCCCCGCCCGCGGCCGCCGTTCCCCCCGGTCCAGGGCCTCTTCAGCGCGCCGACGCAGATCAACAACGTCTGCACGATCGCGACGGTGCCGTCGATCATCGAGCTCGGGCCGGCGAAGTTCGCCGAGATCGGGGCGGAGAGCTCGCCGGGGACTGCGATCTTCTCCATCTCCGGGAACGTCGTGGCACCGGGCAACTACGAGCTCGAGCTGGGCACGCCGATGCGGGAGCTGATCTACGAGCACGCCGGCGGTATCGCCGGCGGCCGGGAGCTCAAAGCCGTGATCCCGGGCGGCTCCTCGGTGCCGGCGCTCTCCCCCGACCAGATCGACGTGCCGCTCGACTACGACTCGCTCGGCGCGATCGGGACGTTCTTCGGCGCCGCCTCGCTGATCGTCGTCGACGACCGCTGCTGCATGGTGCAGCTCGCGCTCCGCTCGACCAAGTTCTATATGCACGAGTCCTGCGGAAAGTGCACGCCGTGCCGTGAGGGAACCCGCTGGATGGTGAAGATCCTCGAGCGGCTCGAGGCCGGCGACGGAAGCCTCGACGACATCGAGCTGCTCCGCTCGGTGGGGTCTCGCATCCTCGGCAAATCGCTCTGTGCGCTCGGCGACTTCGCCGTGTATCCCGTTGCGAGCTACATCGAGAAATGGGGCGAGGAGTTCGAGCAGCACGTCGAGCTCGGCCGCTGCCCGTTCGACGGCGACTCGACCCTCGAGGGCATCGTCGCGCCGAGCGACGCGCACGCCGCCCACTCCCACTCGCACGAGGTGCTCGCGTGACCGGCGGTCCAAGCCTTTCCGGACACCGTCACGGCGGGCCTCGTGTGGAGAAGATTTCACAGAACCGGCACAGCCAGGCGGCCGCCGGGCTCGTAGAAGGGTCAGTGAGGGTGGCGGGTCGGCATCCCCACCCTGGGTGGGGGTCTGCGCTGGACTGGGCCCGATCGAACTGGGCCCGATCGACGGTGGCCGAATGAGCGCTCCCGAGCTGGTCACGCTCACGATCGACGGGCGGGAGGTGTCGGTGCCGAAGGGAACCGGTCTCGTCGAAGCGGCAATGGCGGCCGGGATCGAGATCCCGGTCTTCTGTTACGAGCCACGGCTCGGGCCGCCCGTCGGGGCCTGCCGCATGTGTCTTTGCGAGGTCGCACCCGGACCGCCCAAGCCGCAGGCCGCCTGCACGCTGACGGCGGCCGAGGGGATGGCCGTGAAGACCGCGCTCACCTCCGAGCTGGCGGCCGAAGCACAGAATGCGACGCTCGAGTTCATCCTCGTCAACCACCCGCTCGACTGCCCCGTCTGCGACAAGGGCGGCGAGTGTCCCCTCCAGGACCTGACCTTCCGCTACGGGCCCGGCTCGACGCGCATGACCTTCGACAAGCGCACCTTCGAGAAGCCGATCCCGATCTCGCCCACGATCGCTCTCGACCGCGAGCGCTGCATCCTCTGTTACCGCTGCACGCGCTTCTCGGAGGCAGTCGCGGAAGACGGCCAGCTCGTCGCCGTCGAGCGCGGCTCCGCTTCGATGATCGCCACCTTCGAAGACGAGCCGTACCGCGCGCCCTTCTCGGGCAACGTGATCGAGCTCTGCCCGGTCGGGGCGCTCACCTCGACCCAGTACCGCTTCGAAGCGCGACCGTGGGAGATCCAGAACGTGCCCACCGTCTGCGGCCTTTGCCCGGTCGGCTGCAACATCAGCGCGACCACGCGCGAAGGACGCGTCAAGCGGATCCTCTCCCGCAACCACCCCGAGGTCGACGAGGGCTGGCTCTGCGACAAGGGGCGTTTCGCGTTCGAGCACCTGCATGCAGGCGACCGGATCCGGGATCCATTGCGGAAGGCGGGAGCCGCCTTCGAGAGTCTCGCCTGGGAGGACGCCCTCGACGAGGCCGAGCGCATGCTCCGCACCGCGGGCGGCGCGATCGTCACCGCGCTCTCGGGCTCCGAGACGATCGAACAGGCCTACGGCCTCGCGCGGCTCCTCCGCGTGGGGCTCGATGCGCACGGCGCCGTGCTCCCGGAGGCGATGCCCGACGGCCTCGACGCCTACCGGGCGCCCCTCTCGGCAATCCGGGAAGCGGGCACCGTCGTCGTCCTCTGCGATGAGCCCGTCGTCGAGCGCGCCCCGGTCGTCGACCTGTGGATCAAGGCCGCCCGACGCAAACGGAGCGCACATCCTCACCGAGCTTCCCGCAGGGCCTGTCGAGAACGCAGTCCTGATCACCGACGATGCGGAGCGCGCCGCCTGGACCGCCGGCGAGCTGAAGGCAACCGCGGCCTTTTACCTTCCCCGGACGCCGAACGGCCGCGGCGTCAGCGACGCCTGGAGCTGCGCCTCGGACGGCGAGCCTGCCGACGGAGAGCCGAGGCTTCTGGTGGTCTCGGGCGACGATGCCGCTCTCGATCCCGGCGTCCGCGCCCTTGCCGAGCGTGCCGACGCCGTGATCGGCATCGGCATGTTCGAAGACTCGTTCGCCGGCCTGGCCGACCTCGTCCTTCCCGGCACGAGCTACCTCGAGCGGGAGGGGACGACCCTGAACCTGGAGGGGCGGCTGCAGCGCCAGCGCCGGGCCGTGATCGGGCCGTGCCCCGACGAGCTCGCCTGGATCGCAAAGCTGGCCGAGCGCTTCGAGGTCGCGGTCTCTCCGTACGCCTCGCACGTCTTCGACGAGGTCTCCGGGATCTGTTACGGCGGCGTCACGCTGTCCGAGATCGGCGACCGCGCGACGCTGCCCCCGCCCGCCGAGGCCCCCGAGCCGGTCTCGAAGCCGAAGGAGCGGAAGGCACCGGCGGGCAAGGGCCTACGGCTCCTGACCTACCGCCCGCTCTTCTCCGGGCCCGCGGTCCAGCGCACCCCTCACCTCGATTTCCAGCGAGAAACCCACGAGCTCGAGCTCGCTCCTGCCGATGCGCGCAGCCGCAGGATCGCCGCCGGTGACGAGGTAACGGTCGGCTCGAACGGCACCTCACGCACCTTCCGCGCCCGGATCGCCGCCGATCTCGCCCCCGGCTCGGTTCGCGTCCCGCTGGAGGCCGCCGCCGGCCTCCACGACCGCGTCGAGGTGACGAAGTGATTCACCCCCACGAGCCCTGGTGGGTCAGCGTGATCAAGGTGCTCGTGATCATCAACCTCGTGATGGCCGCGTTCGCGTACACGACCTGGCTCGAGCGGAAGCTCCTCGGCCGCATGCAGCTTCGCTACGGGCCGAACCGCGCAGGCCCGTTCGGACTGCTGCAGCCGATCGCGGACCTCGTGAAGCTCGTCCGCAAAGAGGCGTTCTTCCCCGAATCGGCCCACGAGCTCCCCTACATCCTCGCACCCATCCTCTCGTGCTTCACGGCCCTGCTCGCCTTCGCCGTGATCCCCTGGGGACAGGGCTGGACGGTCGACGGCACCTACATCGCCGGCACCGTGGCGAACCTCCCGATCTCGCTGATCCTGATCTTCGCGCTCGGATCGATCGGCATCTACGGCTTCATCGTGGGCGGGTGGGCCTCCGACTCCAAGTACGCGACCCTCGGCGCGATGCGCACGTGCGCCCAGCTCGTCTCCTACGAGGTGTCACTCGCCCTCAGCGTCCTCGGCGTCGTGATGATGGGCCGCTCGCTGAACCTCGTCGACATCGTCGCGAAGGAGCAGACGACGGTCTGGTTCTTCATTCCGCAGTTCGTCGGCCTTTGCGTGTTCCTGCTCGGCGGCATCGCCGAGACCTCGCGCCCGCCGTTCGACCTCCCCGAGGCCGACACCGAGCTCGTCGCCGGCTACCACACCGAGTACTCCGGGATGCGCTGGGGGCTCTTCCAGACGGCCGAGTACATCAACATGATCGTGCTCTCGTCGCTCGCCGTGACGCTCTTCTTCGACGGCTGGCACTTCCCCTGGGTGCACTCGCTCGACCGGTTCGGGCCGGTCTGGTTCATCCTCAAGCTCGTGCTCCTCGTGACCGCGTTCATCTGGCTCCGCGCCTCGCAGCCACGGCTGCGCTACGACCAGCTGATGCGCTTCGGCTGGAAGGTGCTCCTCCCCGTCGCGACCGTCAACGCCCTCGTCACCGCCCTGCTGGTGGTTTGGGTATGACCGCTCGCCTTCGGCTCGCTCGCACACGGGAAACCCAGCGTGGGGAGAACCATGTTCCCCCCATGAGCCCCGTTCTTCAGGCCGTGCCATCGCCAGGCGAGCGTTGGCTCCCGACGGGCGGAGCCCGGCTCCGCCCCAGACGGAACACGTTCCTGCCCCTCGCCGGGGAGGTGCAGCACCGATGAGCGCACTCGTCCCCAACACCTTCAAGGGCTTCGGTGTGACGCTGAAGCAGGTGTTCCGCAAGCCGATCACGCAGCAGTACCCGGAGTACATGCGGCCGGTCTATCCGCGGTTCCGCGGCCGCCACCGGCTCTGGAAACACGAGAACGGGCTCGAGAAGTGCGTCGGCTGCTCGCTCTGCGCCGCCGCGTGCCCGGCCGACTGCATCCGCGTCGTCGCCGCCGAGAACACCGCCGAGAACCGCGTCTCCGCCGGTGAGCGCTACGCGCGCATCTACGAGATCAACATGAGCCGCTGCATCTTCTGCGGCTACTGCGAGCTCGCGTGCCCGTTCGACGCGATCACGCTCGGCAACGACTTCGAGATCTCGGAGTACAACCGCGACGACCTCATCTACACGAAGGACATGCTCCTGGCCCCGCCGGTGAAGCGCGTCCCGGTCGCCGACGCCGGCCTCTACGACACGCCGATCCCGTACTACAAGAGCTCCTCCTAGCCATGGCGAACTTCATCGTCTGGTGCGTCTGGGTCGGTGCGGCGTTTGCCTGCATCGCGAGCGCGCTCGGGGTCGTCACCTTCCGCAACCCGTTCTACTCGGCGCTCGCGCTGATCGGCAACCTCGCCGCACTCGCCGTGCTCTACCTGCTCCTCGGCGGCGAGTTCGTCGCCGCCGGGCAGGTGCTCGTCTACGGCGGCGCGGTGATGGTCATGTTCCTGTTCGTGATCGCCTACCTCGGCGACAAGACCGACCAGGTGCCGTGGGCCGGCGGCCCTTCCTGGCAGGTCGTCGCGATCGTGCTCGCCGCCGGCTCGATCCTGACCGAGGTGATCGTCGCGATCGGGCTCACCACCGGCGGGAAGCTCTCGCACGAGGCGCACATCACCCGCTCGTTCGGCTCGCCGGAGACGATCGGCCGGCTCTTCCTCACCGACCACCTGATCGCGTTCGAGGTCACCTCGATCGTGCTCCTCGTCGCCGCCGTCGGGGGTGTCGTCCTCGGCTCGCACGCCCGCGTGCTCGAGTCGGGCTCAACCCCGAATCGCACCGGCACCGCGAGCCTGATCGGGCCACCCGACCCGGATGATGCGGGGTTGGTCGGGGCAGGAGCAGGAGCGGAAGGAGCCCGTGCACGGGCCTGACGTCACCTGGTACATCGTGCTCTCCGGGATGCTCTTCGTGACCGGCGCGATCGGCGTGCTCGTGCGCCGGAGCCCGCTGATCATCCTGCTCTCGGTCGAGATCATGCTCAACGGCGCGAACCTCGCCCTGATCGCGTTCGCACGCCACTACGGCCACGAGGACGGGCAGGTGTTCGCGATCGCGGTGATGGCGGTCGCCGCCTCCGAGGTGGTCGTCGGGCTCGGCCTGATCGTCGCGATGGGCCGCCGCAACGTCGAGCTCGACGTCGACACGCTCCGGACCCTGCGCGGATGAGCCGGCCGTGAACGCTGCAGCCTGGGTCTGCCTGCTCTGCCCGCTGGCCTCGGCGCTCGCGATCAGCGCTCGCCGGCGACAGGCTCTCCCGCCGCGGCGCCGGGTACCTCTCGACCGCGACGACGATGGTCTCCTTCGTCGCCGCGATCGTCGCGCTCGCCGTCATGCTCGGCGACTCGGCGGGCAGCCGCGCCCACGCCACCACCTCCTGGACGTGGCTCTCGGCGGGGCCCTACCACTTCGGGCTCACGCTCCTCACCGACCAGCTCTCGGTGCTGATGATGCTGATCGTCACCGGCGTCGGCTCGCTGATCGTCGCCTACTCGGTCGGCTACATGGAGGGCGAGGACGAGGAACGCCGCTTCTTCGCCTACATGTCGCTCTTCGTCTTCTCGATGCTCCTGCTCGTCCAGGGCGGGAACCTGCTGCTGCTGCTCGCCGGCTGGGGCATGGTCGGCCTCTCGAGCTACCTCCTGATCGGCTTCTACCAGGAGCGCGCGGAGGCGATCGCGGCGGCCAAGAAGGCGTTCGTGATGAACGCGTTCGGCGACGCGACGATGGCGCTCGCGCTCTTCCTGCTGATCCAGCACACGGGCAAGCTCGACTACGCCGGCGTGTTCGCCGCCTCGCCCCACGGCGGCACGATCGCGAACCTGATCGCGCTCGGCCTGCTCGGCGGCGCCGTCGCCAAGTCGGCGCAGATCCCGCTCCACACCTGGCTTCCCGACGCAATGGAAGGCCCGACACCGGTCAGCGCCCTCATCCACGCGGCGACGATGGTCACCGCCGGCGTCTACCTGATCGCGCGCACGCATCCGCTGTTCGAGAACGCCCCGAAGATCGAGGACCTCGCCGCGGGCCTCGGCGCCGCGACGCTCGTGATGGCCGGGCTGATCGCGCTCGTCCAGACCGACATCAAGCGCGTGATCGCCTACTCGACGATGTCGCAGATCGGCTACATGTTCGTCGGCGCGGCCGCAGGTGCCTACCCGGCCGGGATGTTCCACCTGATGACGCACGCCTTCTTCAAGGCGCTGCTCTTCCTCGCCGCCGGGATCATCATCCACGCGCTCTCCGGCGAGCAGGACATCCGCAAGATGGGCGGGCTCGCGAAGGAGATGCCGCACACCCGCACCGCGTTCCTGATCGGCTCGCTCGCCCTGGTCGGCATCCCGCCGTTCGCCGGCTTCTTCTCGAAGGACCCGATCATCGCCGCCACCCTCGACCGCGGCGCCTTCGGCGTACTGCCTCTTCGCCGCCTGCCTCGCTGGGCGCGTTCCTGACCGGCCTCTACACCTTCCGGCTCTTCTTCATCGTCTTCGGCGGCGGCCGCTCCGACTTCGTCAAGGAGCACCTGCACAAGCCGCACGGCCGGCTCGAGGGGCCGCTCTCGATGGTCTGGACGGTGACGGTGCTCGCCGGGCTCGCCGCCGTCGGCGGCTTCCTGCAGTTCTCGCCCGTCTGGCATCCGCTGACGACCTGGCTCTCGCCGGTCGCGAAGCCGTTCGCCGATCCGACCAACACCCAGGAGGCGATCGCCTCGATCGCCGCCGTCGCTGCTCGGGCTCGCCGGCATGGGGGTCGCCTACCGGCTCTACTCGGCCAAGACGGCCACGGCGCCCAAGCCGCTCGCGATCCTCGAGCACAAGTTCTACTGGGACGAGCTCTACGCCGCGGTGCTTCTACAAGCCCGCCGACCTGATCGCGACGATGCTCGGCCGCTTCTTCGAGCAGCCGGTGATCGGCGGCTCGATCGGCGAGGTCATCCGCGGCTTCCGGCTCGGCTCCGGCGAGCTCTCGACGCGTCCAGAACGGGCTCGTCCGCTGCCTACGCCCTGGCGCTCGCGAGCGGCGTCGCCGTCCTCGCCGTCGTCTTCCTCTCGACCCGCTGGGATGAGACCGTGACGAGCTGGCTGACGCACCATCCTGATCTTCCTGCCGGTGGCGCGGCGCGCTCGTCGTCTGGCTCGTGCCGCTGCCGCGCGAGTGGGTCGCCTCGCTCGCGACGCTCGTCTCGCTGGTCGAGGTCGGCGTCTGGATCATCGCCGTCGAGCGGTTCGACTTCTCGAGCGGCGCGCTGCAGCTCGGCCAGCGGCACTCGTGGTTCCGCGACCTCGGCGTCAGCTACCACGTCGGCCAGTTCGGCTTCTCGCTCTGGCTCGTCGGGCTGACGTCGGTCTGCGGCGCCGCGGCGAGCGCGTACGCCTGGTGGGTCGGGCGCGAGCGGCCGCGCGCCTACTTCGGGCTGCTGCTCTTCCTGACCGGCTCGGTCGTCGGCGTGTTCTCGGCGCAGGACCTGCTGCTCTTCTACGCGTTCTTCGAGGCGATGCTGATCCCGCTCTACGTGCTGATCGGCGTCTGGGGCGGCCCCGGCCGGCTCGGCGCGACGATCAAGTTCGTCGTCTACACCGTGGCCGGCTCGCTGCTGATGCTCGCGGCGATCGTCGTCTTCGGGCTGCAGCAGGGCACGTTCGACCTGACGCAGATGGGGACGAGCTCGAACGACTGGCTCTTCCTCGGCTTCGCGATCGCGTTCGCCGTCAAGGCGCCGCTCTGGCCGTTCCACGGCTGGCTCCCCGACGCCTACCGCGAGTCGCCGCCCGAGGTGGCCGGGCTGCTCTCGGGCGTGATCTCGAAGGTCGCCGTCTACGGGTTCCTGCGCATCGCGATCGCCAAGTTCCCCGGGCCGACGCACCACTTCCGCGACCTCGATGCTCGCGCTCGGCTGCGATCGGGCTCGTCTACGGCTCGCTGCTCGCCTTCCGCGCGCCCGACATCCGCGGCGTCGTCGCCTACTCGTCGCTCTCGCAGATGGGCCTGATCACCTTCGGCCTCTTCGCCGCCAACGACCTCGGCTTCGACGGCGCCGTGCTGCAGATGGTCAACCACGGGCTGATCTCGATGACGATGTTCCTGCTCGCCGGGATGGTCGAGCGGCGCACCGCGACCGGCGAGCTCTCGCTGCTCGGCGGCATGGCGCGCGGGCCGGCCGGCGCTCGCGACGGTGCTGATGACGGTCGGCGTGATCGCGCTCGCCGTGCCGCTCTCGTCGAACTTCGCCGGCGAGTTCCTGATCCTGGCCGGCGTCTTCCAGCAGGGCTGGGGCTGGGCGGCGATCGGCGCCGCCGCGATCGTGCTCGCCGCCATGTACATGCTGCGGGTGATCTCGGCCGTGCTCCACCGCGAGGTCGGGCCGGCGGTGAGCGAGTCGGCGCTCGACCTGCGCACGCGGCGAGCTCGCGATCGTCGTGCCGCTCGTCGCGCTCCTGCTCGCTGCTCTCGGCGTGGCCGGACGCGATCAGCGGGCACTCCTTCGGCACGCGGCTGTCGCGCCGGCGACCGGCACCGGCGACACGTGGTCGTCGACGACCAGTGATCCACAAGCCCCACGTCGACTGGTTCGCGCTCTCGCCCTCGCTGGCGCTGCTCGCCGCGGCCGCGCTGCTGCTGATGGTGGCCGTGTTCGCGCCGCAGGCCGAGCCGCCGGACGGTCGCGGCGGTCGTCTGCGGGGCCGGGTTCGTCACGGCGTTCGTGCTTCGCGATCGTGCTCGACGACAGGAGCCCGCACGGGGCGGCGATCGTCGCCGACGCGATCTTCCGCGACCGCTGGGCGGCGACGGCGCAGATCATCGTCGCCGGCTGCGGCCTCGTCGCGGTGCTGATCGCCTACGGCGAGCGGATGCGCGAGGAGAACATCGCCGAGTACTACGCGCTGCTCGCCGCGGCCGGCGCCGGGATGGCGTTCTTCGTCCAGGCCTCGAACCTGATGACGCTCTTCCTCGGGCTCGAGTGGTTCTCGATCGCCCTCTACGTCCTCTGCGCGATCGACATCGACCTCGTCGGCTCGCTCGAGGCCGGGCTCAAGTACCTGATCATCGGCGCGGTCGGCTCGGCGACGCTGCTCTTCGGCTCGGCGCTCGTCTACGGCGCGACCGGCCAGCTCGCTTCGACAAGATCGCCGCGCGGCGCGGCCACGCCCACGACTCGCTGCTCGTCGCTCGGGCTCGCGATGATCATCGCCGGGCTCGCCTTCAAGGCCTCGGCGGCGCCGTTCCACATGTGGACGCCCGACGCCTACCAGGGCGCCCCGACGCCCGTGACCGCCTTCATGTCCTCGGCGACGAAGGTCGCCGCGCTCGTCGTCACCTAGCCGCCTGCTCGTGACCGCCTTCCCGGAGGAGGAGCGGCTGTGGACGCTGGGCGATCGCCGGGATCGCGTGCGCCTCGATCGCGATCGGCAACATCGCCGCGCTCGCCCAGCGGAACGTGAAGCGCCTGCTCGCCTACTCGTCGGTCTCGCACGCCGGCTTCATGCTGATCCCGATCGCCGCCGCGAACGCGCTCGGCGGCGCGGGCGCTCCTCTACTACCTGATCCCGTACTGCGCGATGTCGCTCGGCGCCTTCGCCGTCGTCGCGGCGCGCGAGCGCGAGCTCGGCGCGCCGGTGACGCTCGACAACCTCGCCGGGCTTCGGCTGGGAGCGGCCGTTCTTCGGCGTCTCGATGTGGGTGTTCATGCTCGGCTTCCTCGGCTTCCCGCTCACCGGCGGCTTCATCGGCAAGTTCTATGCCTTCGCGGCCGCCTACCGGCACGGCTGGTGGTGGCTGATCGTCGTCGGCGTCGTCGGCACGATCGTCTCGGCCGCCTACTACCTCGCCGTCGTCCGCTCGATGTTCCTGCGCGACGGCGCCGAGCTGCAGCTCGGCGCCCGCCGGCGGCTCGCCGCCGCGCGAGCTCGCTGCTCGGCGCCGGCGTCGCGCTCTGCCTCGCCGTCACGGTCGGCTCGTTCTTCGCCGTCCAGCCGCTGATCGACGTCGCGCACGCGGCGGCAAGCTCGCTGCCGTTCTAGGGAAGCGAACGAGGTGTCAGGGCTTGGCGGGCGAGAGACTCGCCGAGCCGACGTGCGAGCGGCGCTGCCGACGAGCAGACCCTTGAGCGCGAAGAGCACGAGCACCGCGGCCAGCGAGGAGGCGCCAAGCGGCGGCACGCCGTGCATCGCGTTGCTGCGAACCGCGCACGAGAGCACGAGCAACGCGACGATCGCGCCGGAGCAGAGCGCCTGCAGCCCCGGCGTGGCCCTCGCTTCGCGAGTCGACGAAGTCGCCGAAGATCGACGAGCGCGCCGACGGCCGCGAACGGCAGCGCCGCCAGCAGGAAGGTGCGGGCAACCCCGTGTGCGCCTTGCCAGTCGGCGGCCTGCGCGGCAACGACGAGGAGCACGGGTAGTGCGCGGCGTCCCACAGCGCATAGCTTCGCGCCTCAGCCCGGACGATCCTTCTATGCTGCTTTCGTCTGAAGCGGATTCATTCGGTCTTAGTCGGATTGATCAGACGGCAAAGGAGCGCTTCCAGCATGGCAACTCTCACCTGGCTCGGTCACGCGTCGTTCCTGCTCGTCAGTGACGCGGGCAAGCATGTCTACATCGACCCGTGGTTCACGGGGAATCCGAAGGCCCCCGACGGCGCGGGCGAGCCCGAGCGGGTCGATGTCCTCGCGGTCACGCACGGCCACAGCGACCACGTCGGCGACACGGTGAGGCTGTCGAACGAGCACCCCGACGCGCAGATCGTCGCCCAGGTCGAGCTCAAAGGCTGGCTGGGCGGGCAGGGCGCGAACATCGGGCACCTACCCGGGCTCAACAAGGGCGGCTCGCCAGGAGATCGATGGGCTGCGGTTCACGCTCACGAACGCGTTCCACTCCTCGAGCTCCGACAGCGGCGAGTATCTGGGCGAGGCCTGCGGCCTCGTCGTGCGCCTCGAAAGCGGGAAGGCCGTCTACTTCGCCGGCGACACCTGTGTCTTCGGCGACATGGCGCTGATCGCGCGCCTGTACGCGCCCGATCTCGTCGTGCTTCCCATCGGCGACCACTTCACCATGGGGCCGCGCGAGGCCGCACTCGCACTCGAGCTGCTCGGGAACCCGCCTTGCGTCCCAGGCCACTGGGGGACCTTTCCGCTCCTGACGGGGACACCAGCCCTGCTTCGCGAGGAGGCTCCCGACGCCAAGGTCCTCGACGTGGAGCCCGGCGGCAGCGTCGAGATCTAGGCGGCCGCCAATGAGGCAGGCGCCGATAGTCGCGACCTACTCGATCGCGGCGTGCGACCTCGAAGCCGCGCAGTGGGGAGTCGCGACGCAGTCGAAGTTCCTTGCGGTCGGCTCCGTCGTCCCCTGGGCCAGGCCGCAGGCCGGCGCGATCGCCACCCAGGCCTACGCGAATCCGCGCTACGGCCCCGACGGGCTCGCGCTCCTCGCTCAGGGGCACTCCGCAGCGGAGACGGTCGCGCGGCTCACGAGCGCGGACGACGGCCGCGACCACCGCCAGCTCGGAATCGTCGATGCGCAGGGCCGTGGCGCGACCTACACGGGGAGTGCCTGCATGGATTGGGCCGGCGGCCTCGCGGGTGACTGCTTTGCCGCCCAGGGGAACATCCTCGTCTCGGAGGCAACGGTCGTCGCGCTCGCGGGCACGTTCGCGCAAACGGCCGGGAGGCCGCTCGCCGAGCGCTTGCTCGCCTGCCTCGCCGCAGCGCAAACGGCCGGCGGCGACCGCCGGGGCCAGCAGTCGGCAGCGCTGCTCGTGGTCGAGCAGGACGGCGGCTATGCATCGCTCTCCGACACGCTCGTCGACCTCCGGGCCGACGACCATCCGGCCCCGGTGGAGGAGCTCGCGCGTCTCTACTCGATCCATCTGAGGCTCTTCGGCAAGACCCCCGACACGCAGTGGCTCCCGGTCGACGACGCCCTCGCCGGCGAGCTGCGCGAACGGCTCGCCCGGCTCGGATTCGAGGGCGAGCTCGAGACATCGTTTCGCGCCTGGTCCGGCCGCGAGAACCTCGAGGAGCGGGTCGACGGGATCGAGCGCATCGACCCCGTCGTCCTCGAGGAGCTGCGCCGGCAATGAGTGCCCCCTCGAAGGGCTGGGACTCCGCCCGCTTCGGCGAGCTCGACTCGATCCCGATCGCGGAAGGCCTCGTGTGGCATCCGATCCGCAGGCGCTTCGGGATCGGTGCCTTCGGCGTCAACGCCTACTCGAGTGAGGGCGCCGGAAAGCACGTCGTCGAGAAGCACGACGAGACGAGCGGCGGCGCAGGTGGGCACGAGGAGCTGTACGTCGTCGTCCACGGGCACGCGACGTTCACCATCGGCGAGGAGGCGCTCGACGCGCCCGCCGGCACCCTTGTCTTCATCGCCGACCCGACGCTCGAGCGAAGCGCGGTGGCCGAGCAGGAGGGGACGCTCGTCCTCGCGATCGGGGGCCCCAGGGGCGAGGCGTACGAGGTGTCGGCCTGGGAGGCCTACTTCGGGGCGATCCCGCTCTTCAAGGCCGAGCGCTGGGATGAGGCGATCGAGGCGATCGAGGAGGGCCTGCTTCAACGCCCGGGTCACCCTGCGCTCCTCTACAACCTCGCGTGCGCCGAGTCGCGCGCGGGCCGCGGGGACGCGGCCCTCGGGCACCTGCGGCAGGCCGTTGACGCCGACCCCAAGTACCTCGGCTATGCCCTCACCGACGTGGACTTCGACCCGATCCGCGGCGAGCCGGGCTTCCCGGCCTGACCACCCCACCTCGTAGGCTTGGCCGATGGGGGTAGGCCCTGCCACCTCAGCGCAAGGGCTGCGCGCCGCCTGGTCGCGGATCGGGGGCGTCGTCCTCTTCGGAGCGATCCCCGCGCTCGTGATCGCCTCGTTCATGCTCGGCGGCCGCCACAACTTCTCGTTCGACTTCCACATCTTCTGGAGCGCTTCGCGCCGCGTCCTCCACGGGCACTCGCCCTACCCGAGCCCGGCCGTAGTGGCACGGGCGACCTCGCCGACGATCCACCACCAGTTCTTCGTCTACCCGCCGCTCCTCGCGGTGCTGCTCGTCCCGCTCGCAGCGCTTCCGTTCGCCGCCGCCGCCGCGGTCAACACCGTGCTCGTCCTGGCCTGCGTCGCCGGCGGCCTTCGGCTCCTCGGGGTCACCGACTGGCGCTGCTATACCGTCGCGCTCACGACGATCCCGGTTCTCTCCTCGATCCGGCTCGGGGCGATCTCGCCGTTCCTGATGCTCGCCGCCGCGCTTGCCTGGCGTTACCGCGACCGCTGGGCGATCGCCGGCTCCGTCGTCGGCCTCGCCGTGGTCGCAAAGCTCTTCGTCTGGCCGCTCATCGTCTGGCTCCTCCTGACCCGCCGCTTCAAGGCCGCCGCCGTCTCGACCATGGGCGCGGCAGCGGTCACCCTCGTGGCCTGGGCCGTGATCGGCTTCCGCGGCCTCACCGGCTACGCGAGCCTCCTGCACAACCTGACCCGGATCGAGTCGGTCTGGGGTTACTCGCTCGTCGCTCTCGCAGACCGCCTCCACCTCCCGGATCCGCAGACGAGCTGGCTCGCCTTCGGCGTGCCGATCGCGGTGATCCTTCTCGGCAGCTGCTTCGTCGGCGCGCGAGCGGACGAGACCGACCGGCGCCTGTTCGTCGTCACCCTCGGGCTGGCGATCCTCCTCACCCCGATCCTGTGGCTTCATTACTTGACGCTTCTGCTCGTTCCCGTCGCGCTCAGCCGGCGGAGGTTCGGGCCGGAGTGGGTGCTGCTGCTCGGTTTCTGGATCACCCCGTACCAGCAACCGGGGACCTTCGCGGCCTGGCGGGTGATCCTGACGCTCGCGCTCGTCATCGCGATCACGGTGCGGGCGGAGCTGGTCAGCCGGCCCGAAGCGGGCTAGAGCCCGCTGCGGCGATCGCCGGGGAGCCGCACATCACCTGCGAGCGTGCGGAGCGCCGGCACCGGATCGGCCTCCGGTCTAGCGACGAGCAGTACGGCGCCGAAGCCGTCCCCGGGCGTCAGCGCGTCGACGAGAAGCTGCACCCCGACCGCCAGGGCAAAGCCCTTGTGGGCAAGAGGCCCGCCGAACGGCGCCAGTTCGTCCTCGGTGACGCGTCCGGCGAGAACGTCGCCGTAGGTGTGGTTCCCCATCGAAACGTCGGAGACGACGGGCCGCCCGTCGCTCGACGGCACGGCGATCGAGATCGGGTTCGTCCCCGCGAGCTCGGGGCCGCCTGCCGGGGAGCCAAGACGTGGCGGCGACGTCGCGGCCAGCAGCGCGACGAGGCCGCCGCTCGCAAGCCGCCCCGTCCAGTGACCGAGCATCCCGGTGGGGAACGTTCGGCCCGCAACGACGACCCGCGCCGCCGCCGGCGGATCGAGAAGTTGGGCCTCGACGATCGCGTTCAGCACGAGGTACCCGAGAGCGCCGTTCCCGTCCCATCGTTCGTACCCAGGCTCGGCGACCACCCGCACGGGCTCCGCGCCGGTCTCGAGGTCAGGCCAGCTCTCGAGCCACTCGACCCGCCGCAGCCCGTGCCCGGTACGGCCGGTTCGCTCGGCATCGAGGAAATGCGCAGCGAGCACCCCGGCGTCGGCGGCCGAGAACCCGAGCGCGGCGAGCCGCGTGCAAACCTCCGCGTCGCCCGGCAGCGACGGCACGGGCTAGAAGACGAGCGGAAGCGTGCGCGTGAAGCCGGCGCGGCGGGCACCGGCGATCGTCTGGGCGATCTCGACGATCGCCTCCGAGGCCTCGCAGTCCGGGTCGGAGACGACGAGCGGCGTTCCCTCGTCGCCTGCCTCCCGCATCCGCGCATCGAGCGGCACCGACCCGAGCAGGTCGACCCCGAGCTGCGCCGCGAGGCGTTCGCCGCCGCCGCTTCCGAAGATCTCCGAGGTCATGTTCTCGATCACCCCCAGGAGCTGCATCCCGGTTTCCCGCGCCATCTGCGCCGAGCGGCTCGCGACTTCCTGCGCGAGCAGCTGGGGCGTCGTCACGACCACGGCCTCCGCGCGTGGGAGCAGCTGGCCGAGCGAGATCGATACGTCACCGGTGCCCGGCGGCATGTCGACGACGAGCATGTCGAGCTCGCCCCAGTGAACGTCCTGGAGGAACTGCTCGAGCGCCCTGTGCAGCATCGGCCCACGCCACATCAAGGGCTTGTTGTCCTCGACGAAGAAGCCGATCGACATCAGCTTCAGGTCGTGCTTGACCGGCGGGATCATCAGCTGGTCCACGAGCACCGGCTTCTGACTGATCCCGAGCATGTGCGGGATCGAGTGCCCGTAGATATCCGCATCGAGCACCCCGACCTGGAGCCCCTGAGCGGCGAATGCGGCCGCGAGGTTCACGGTCAGGGACGACTTGCCGACGCCCCCCTTCCCCGAGGCCACCGCGATCACCCGCGTGGTCGGGTCGAGCTGGATCGACTTGTCGCCTGCAGGCCTGCCGCCGCGCAGCCTCTCCGTGAGCGCCGCGCGCTCGTCGGGAGTCATCACGTCGAACTCGAGCTTGACCCGGTCGACCCCTGCAACACCGCCGACCTCACGCGCCACCTGCTCCTGGAACGAGTTCCGGAGCGGGCAACCGGCAACGGTGAGCGCGATCGTGACGGTCACCGCGCCGCCGTCGATCGTGAGCGCGCGAACCATGTCGAGCTCGGTGACCGGCTTGCGCAGCTCGGGGTCGATCACGTTCGCCAGAGCGGCAAGGATTGCTTCGCGCGAGGGCTCCATTGGTGTCAGGAGCGTACAGCGGCGGCAATTCGTGCCGTCAGCGCCTCGTTACGCGCCGTGCAGATGCGGTAATGCCCCTCGAGGTCGAGGGGCAGCTCACCGACGGGCGGCCCCCCGATCGCCTCGATCGCGAAGCCGCGCTCGCGAATGAGCAGCTGGGCAGCCGCGTAGTCGACCGACCTCGAGGCCTTCAGGCAGACGGCTGCGTCGGTGCGCCCGGCGGCCACGTGGCAGAAGGTGATCGCCTGGGCGCCCATCACCCGGATCCGATCGGTGAGCGGAGCCAGCTTCTCGAGCCGGTCGAGCACGAGGTCTGCCCGGGTCGCCTCGATCGAGAGGAACTCGATCGGATCCTTGGGCTCGCCGGTCAGCGGCTGCCCGTTCAGGAAGGCGCCGCCGCCGCGAACGGCCGTCCACTCCTCGTCCGCCCCGAAGTCGTGGACGAATCCGAAGACGACGTCGTCCATCGTGTCCCCCTCGGCAACCGCAACGCAGAGCGCGAAGTACGGGATCCCCCGCTCGGCGTTCTGCGAGCCGTCGATCGGGTCGACCACGATCGTCGTCGAGCCCGTGCCCCTGATCCCGATCTCCTCCGAGACGATCCGGACGTCCGGCAGGTCGAAGTGGGCGAGCACCGCCGCCTCGGCCGCCGCGTCGATCGCGATCGTCGTGTCGCCGCCCTTCCCGAGGCCGACCGGCCGCGCGCGCTCCTCGCGCGTCGGCATCGACGCAAGCGCCGCCTTCACGTCGACCGCCGCGGCGCGGCACAGCTCGAGCCACGGGCTCACCTCCAACCGTCCTGCTCCGGCGCCGGCCAGGCCGTCGCCTCCGTCCAAACGCAGGCGTCCTGACCGGGCACAGTGTCTCTGGAGCCTCCGTCGAGCCTACGGCTCATCTCGGGCCGTCCTGGTCCTTGTCTCATACAGGGTGGAAGAGCAGGCCGGAGGTGAGCTTCGGATAGAAGAACGTCGACTTCTGCGGCATCGTCTCTCCCGACGCCGCGATCCGGTAGACCTGCTCGATCGTCGGCGGGCGAACCAGGAAGGCCCGCTCGGCCTCTCCCGCGTCCACCCATGCGACCGCCTGCTCGCCGTACGGGGTGTATGCGACGCCCTCGGGCTCGTAGCGCTGAACCTGGCGGGCATCGAGATCGTCGGGGGCCTCGACGCGAAAGTAGGAGCCGCCCCGGTACATCGCGAGCGCATCGTGCTCCCACGAGGCCGTGGGTGCCGTGACCGGCTCGACACCGACGCCTTGTACGACCCGGTGAGTCGGGAAGATCTCGACCCCGGGTGACTGCGACGAGACGAGTACCGCGAACGTGTGTGTCGCCGACGGCTCCTCCTCACGGAAGGCAACCGCGGTCTCGTAGCGGTGGTGCCCGTCGGCGATGAGCAACGGCACGTCGAGCTCGATCGCGTCGCCGTCGAGTCGCCAGAGACGCGTGCGGACCCCCGCCTCGTCGGTGTCGAGGGTGGGCTCCCCGGCGGGCCGCGAGCGCGGTGCGGGTGCGTCGTAGAGCAGGAAGATCGGCTCGAGCTGCGTTCGCGTCGCCCGCAGGAGCTTGAGACGCCCCTCCTTCGGCCCCGCGTGCGTGAGCTCGTGGGGAAGCACGGCCCCTGCCGAGTAGGGCGTCACCTCGATCGAGCCGGCGATGCCTTCGCGGGTCCGGGCAACCCCGTCCGGGCCCACGAACTCCTGGGAGAGCCACCAGAGCGCCGGCTCCTCCTCGCGCAGGACCCCGTCCGCGCGCCAGGCCGAGAGCAGCTCGCCGGCCTGCTCCGGCGAGTCGGGCAGCGTCAGGTGAACGACGTTGAAGGGGCTCCTTGCGAGGTAGCCGCGGCGCTCGCTGTCGTCGATCACGTCGTACGGAGGAGCCACGAGGGCGGAGATCGGTCCCGCCGCTTCGGCGTAGCGAAGGGCGCGAAACGGCGAGATCGCAGGCACGGACCGAGGCTACCGAAGGGCCTACTACACTCGCGGACGTGATCTCCGATCTCGAGGCGGACCGGGTCGTCGAGGGCGTCTTTGCGGTCAAGTCGAAGCGCCGGCTGCGAACGAAGGGCGGAGCGACCTACCTCGCGCTCGAGCTCGTCGATCCGAGCGGCCACATCGACGCGCGCGTCTGGAACGACGTCGAGCTTCTCGACGGCCGCTTCGGCGAGGGCGACGCCGTTCGGGTCCTCGGGCGGGTGGAGAAGTTTCGCGACCGCCTCCAGCTCGAGGTGAGAACGCTGGAGGCGACCGACGTCGACCCGGTCACCCTGACCCCGACGATGCGTCGCGACGCCGCCGAGCTCCAGGGCTTCCTCGAGTTCCTCGTCGCGGAGATCTCGCATCCCGGTCTCGCCGCAACTGTCCGCGACACCCTCGGCGCGCATGACCTCGCCGCCTACCCCGCGACGTTCGATGACCACCACTCCTACGGCGGCGGGCTCCTGGAGCACACGGTTGGGGTTGCGACGCTCTGCCGCGAGACCGCCCAGCTTCATCCGCGGCTCCGCTCGGAGCTCCTGCTTGCCGCCGCGCTCGTCCACGATGTCGGGCGTACCGTCGAGCTCTCGCACGGCCCGGCCTTCACACCGACCGAGGAAGGCCGGCTGCTGGGCCACGTCCACCTGGGCCTGCGAATCATCGAGCGGCAGGCTCAGGGGCTTACGGACGGTCAGAAGGCCGAGCTGCTCCATTGCGTCGCGGCCCATCACGACGCGCGGTCGCTTCGCACCGCCGAAGCGGCGGTGCTCTACCACGCGAACCAGCTCGACGCGAGCGCCGCAATCCGACCCGCCGGGTGAGCAGCCTCCTGCTCGCGCTCGGCGCGAGCCTCGCCTGGGGCGTCGCCGACTTCGTCGGGCCCTGGCAGGCCCGCGTGCTCGGCACGATCCGCGTGATGCTCTGGGCCCAGGTCGCCGGCATCGCGGCACTCTCGGTCGCTGGTCGCAGTCCGGGGCCAGCTTCCGGGCGGCTGGGAGGTCCTCTTCGCGATCCCTGCCGCCGTCTCCGGCACGCTCGGGCTCTACGCGTACTACCGCGGGATGCGGATCGGGGCGATGGCCGTCGTTGCCCCGATCGCCGGCGTCTCGGCGATCGTGCCGGTGAGCTTCGGGATCGCAACCGGTGACCATCCTTCGGCGCTCCAGTACGCCGGGATCGTCTGCGCGATCGCCGGGGTGGGCCTCGCCTCCCAGGAGCACCGGACGGGCGGGTCGCGCCGAGTCGCGGCCGGCGTCGGGCTTGCGCTTCTCGCTGCGCTCGGGTTCGGCTTCTACTTCCCACCGATGCACGCGGCGGGAGTCGTCGACCCCTACTGGTCGTCGCTCATCTTCCGGATCACCTCGGCGGCGGTCGTCGCCGCTTCGGCGGCCGTGAGCCGGCCGGCGCTGCGGCTCGCGGCTGGAAGCTCCTGATCATCGTCGGCGTCGGGCTCGGCGACACCCTCGGGAACGCGATGTTTGCCGTCGCCGCCAACAGGGGCGGCCTCGTCAGCCTCACCTCGGTGCTCGCCTCGCTCTACCCGATCGTCACCGTCACGCTCGCCGCGATCGTCCTCCACGAACGAGTCGCCGTCGCGCAGCGTGCCGGCGTCCTGCTGACGTTCGCGGGCGTGGCGCTGATCTCCGCGTAGGCGAAGCTCAGACGTTGAAGCGAACGTTCAGCACGTCGCCGTCGCGAACGACGTAGGTCTTGCCCTCGAGCCGCTGCAGCCCGCGCCGCGACGCCTCGGAATGCGAGCCGGCCTCGACGAGGTCCTTCCAGTCGATCACCTCGCAGCGGATGAAGCCGCGCGCGATGTCCGTGTGGATCGAGGCGGCCGCGTCGAGGGCCGAAGAGCCGCTTCGGAGCGGCCACGCGCGCGTCTCCTTCTCGCCCGCGGTGAAGAAGGTGATCAGATCGAGCGCGTCGCGCAGCCGGCGGACGACCTCCTCGAGCGCAGAAGGCTGCCCGTCGCGGAATGCTGCCGCCTCCTCGTCGGAGAGCTCCGCGAGCTCGGATTCGAGGGCCAGGTCGATGCCGCCGGGCCCGTTCTCGACCACGATCACCGGCATCGTCGTCAGCGGCTCGAGGCCCTCCGGAAGCTCGCCTGGGAAGCTCGGCGAGCGTCGAGCCTGCGTCGAGCGCGGCGACGCAGCTCCTGCAGCCGTGCGACCTCTGCCCGCAGCTTCGGGTCGCCTGACTTCGCCTGCTTCTCGACCCGCTCGAGCCGCCCGGCTACGTGATCGCGGTCGGCGACGAGCAGCTCGAGCTTCAGGTTCTCGAGGTCGCGCGCGGGGTCAGCGTCCGGCGAGAAGGCGTCGAGCACGACGAGGAGCGCGTCCACCTGGCGGAGATTCCCGAGGAGCGCAGGGCCTGTGCCGGGGACGTCCTGGACGCGCACCGACGCCGGCGTCACCTTCTTCGCCTCGACGACCGCCGCGAGCGCACCGAGGCGCTCGTCGGGCACGGAGGCCATGCCGACGTGCGTCTTCCCGTACTCACCCCCGGCCGTGCGGGTGAGCGCCGTGAAGAGCGTCGTCTTCCCGGAGCCGGGGAGGCCCACGATTCCCGCTTCGAGCGACACGAGCGCTTGCTGCTAGCTGCTGCCCGCGCCGAAGCCGACGCGGCTCTCGCGCAGGTGGCGCTTCACGAACGCGATCATCTTCACGACGACGGTGTAGCGGCCGTCTTCGCCGTCGAGCGAGACCGTGTCCGGCTGCCCGCCCGCGAGAGCCGCATCGAGTGCGTCCACGGAGGCGGCCGAGACGACGGTCGTCAACGACTGACCCCCGCGGAAGCCGATCTCGACGCGGACGCGTTCGGCTTCAGGCATTCGAGACGAGCTCCGCGAGCACGCCGCCCGTGGCGTGCGGATGGATGAACGCGATGGCAAGGCCGTGAATGCCGGTGCGCGGGCGCTCGTCGATCAGCTCGGTGCCCTCGCCGGCGAGGCGGTCGAGCTCGGCGGCTACGTCGTCCACCTCGAAGGCGACGTGATGCATCCCGGGCCCGCGGCGCTCGATGAACCTGCCGACCGGGGTGTCGGCGTCCACCGAGGCGAGCAGCTCGATCCTCGAGCCGCCGACCTGGAGGAACGCGGCGTCGACGCCCTGGTCGGAGAGCAGCTCGCGGTGCTCGAGCGTGGCGCCGAAGAGGCGCCGGTAGGTGTCGACGGCCTCGTCCAGGTCGTCCACGGCCACACCCAGGTGATGAATGCCGGTTGCGCCCACAAGTGGCGATGCTACCGATGGGGGTTGCCGTGGACGGCGAAAGCTGCAACAGTCCGGGCGTGCGGTACTTGCTGGCAGGCGCGCTCGTTCTCCTTGTCGTGGTCCTCGCGGGCTGGGACAGCACCACGAAGGCCTCACCGAACGGTGAGTCCTCGAAGACGCCGGCCCAGATCATCCGCGATGTGAAGGCCGCGGTCGCGACCGCGAAGGATGCGCACATCTACGGCTCGGGCACGAGCGGCGGCACGAAGCTCACGCTCGACCTGCACCTCGTCGCCGGGGAGGGCGGAGCCGGGCGCATCTCGACGAACGGGCTCGGGTTCCAGATCGTGCGGGTCGGCGGCAAGGCGTACTTCAAGGGCAATCAGGCGTTCCTCACGCACTACGCCGGGGCAACCGGGGCCCAGCTCCTCCTCGGCAAATGGCTCGAGGCGTCGGCCAAGACGGGTGACCTCGCGAGTTTCACGCCGCTGACGAACCTCGTCCAGCTCACGAACGCGATCTTCTCCGGCTACGGCAAGCTCGAAGTCGGCCCGACGACGACGGTCCACGGGCAGCCGGCGATCCCGCTCGTCGACACGACGAAGGGCGGCACGCTGTACATCGCCGCGACCGGGCCGCCCTATCCACTGGAGCTGATAGCCGGCAAGGGCGGCACCGGCGCGATCCACTTCCAGGATTGGGACAAGTCGGTCTCGCTGGCCGTGCCGAAGCACCCGATCGACTACGCCAAGCTCGTCGCCCACAAGTAGCTCTCGCCAGCCGACGCTACGTTCTTAGGGGTTCTACGGACGAAGTTCGAGGTCGAGGCAGGCCTGAAGCGCGGCCTCTGCGACCTCGAGCTGCTCGGGCGAAGGCTCAGCGGTCGAGATCCGGTGCTGAAGCTCGTGGCCGGGCCAGGCGAGCGCCTTCGAAAGCCGCCGCGCGGGGTTGCGCTGCATCCAGCCGAAGATCTCCGTCGAGGCCGCAACGGCGGCAGCCGAGGCGGTCAGCCGCGCCGCCGAACGCATCCGCTCGGGCGCCCGCGCCGCCAGGAGGTTCCCGGCGGTTGCCGTGGCGATCAGCGGGCCGACCAGGTGAGAGCCGCAGCGCTCGTGCTCCTTCGCGCGGCGCTCCCCGTGCTCGTAGCTCCCGATCGCGATGTGCTCGGCGCCGTGATACGCCGCCAAAGAGCCTTCGCGCAACGACAGCACGGCGGGCGCAACCGAGAGCAGCCCGCCCACGAGCTCTTTCGCGGCATCCCCGAGGCGCGACCGGCGAACCGCATGGAGGACCACGAACGTCCCGAAGGTCGAGGCGAGCACGCCCGCGCCCTCGAACGGCAGCCTGGCCTCGGGTAGCGCGCGCTTCAGCCTGGGCAGAAACGCGAAGGCCTCGAGGAGCCTGGCCGGGCCGCGAAGAAGCGGCCTGTCGATTCCCGAGCCGATCATGCGCTTCTTCTCGGCGACGACCTTGATCTTGCCGTCGGCGGTCCGGACCGCGCACGCCCACGACGTCGGCCCGTGGACGAGCACGCCGTTTGCGAGCGCCATCCCGCCGAGCCTCACCTTGCCGGCGGGCTCAGCCGGGTCCGCCGCAGCCGGATCCGCCGAAAGAGCGTCAACCGGAGAGACCGTGCCGGCCGGATCGGCGCCGGCGCGGCCCGAACCATCGGGGCCTGCCGGATCGATAAGGGGTGATTCGTCAGCCATCGAGTCCAGGGTAGTCGTCGGTGACCTCCTCGAGCAGAGCTTGTAGCCGGGGTGCGGCCTCGCCGCGGGGAAGCTCGCGTCCGTCGACGGCGATCACCGGCATGATCTCGCGCACTGCCGAGCTGGTGAAGGCCTCCTCGGCGCGGAGCAGGGACGGCAGCGTGAATGCGCCTTCCCGGAGGCGGTAGCCGGCGCCGCGGGCAAGCGCCATCACGGCTCCTCGAGTGACCCCCGGCAGCACCCCGGTGGTGAGCGCCGGGGTCACGAGCACGTCCCCTTCCCGCCACCAGATGTTCGACATCGTCGCCTCGAGCACGGTTTCGCCGTCGCCCAGGTAGATGGCGTCGTCGGCCCCGCGGCGCTCGGCCGCGGCCACGGCGGCGAGCGCGGTGGCGTAGCTCGTCGCCTTGACGCCCGTCAGCAGCCCGGCGTCGTGGGAGCGCACCGTGACCGCCGCGATCCCGCGGTCCCGTAGCTCCTCGAGGCCCGCCGGCAGCGGCCCGACGGTGGCAACGAGCGTCATGCCGGTGCGGAAGAGGCGCACGACGCCCTGGTCGGCCTTCGCAGCAGCGACTGCCTGCGCTGCAAGCTCGGCCGCGCCGTCGGGAGGCGGCAGCCGCAGCGACGCGCAGGAGCCTTCCAGCCGACTGACGTGGCGAAGGAGGAGCACCGGCCGCCCGTTGCGCACGCGCACAGTCTCGAACGCCGCTGCGCCCCGGAGCAGGGCTTCGTCGTCGGGATGGAACACGGGGGCCGCCGGATCGACGAGTCCCCTGCCTCCGACCGCGACCGCGAGCAGGTCGGTCATGCGTGCACCAGCCCACCGACCGCTGCGAGGATCGGACGTGCCTTGACCCAGGACTCTTCGATCTCCGCCTCGGGTTCGGAGTCCCAGACGATGCCGCCGCCCACCCAGAAGTGGGCCCGGCCCTCGGCCACGGCGAACGTCCGGATCGTCAATGCGAGCTCGAAGTCGCCGTTCGGGCGCAGGACGCCGAGCGCACCCATCGAGGCGCCTCGGCCGACCGGCTCGAGCGAGGCGATCAGGTCGACCGCGGCGATCTTCGGTGCCCCCGTAATCGAGCCGCCGGGAAAGGTCGCCGCGAGGATCTCGCCGAGCGTCGTGTCGTCGCGGAGCGTTCCCTCGACTCTCGAGACGAGATGCGTGACTCCGGCCAGCTCGCGCTGGGTCATGAGCTCGGGCCACCCCACCGAGCCCGGTTTGCAGACCCGCGAGAGGTCGTTGCGCTCGAGGTCGACGATCATCACGTGCTCCGCGGCGTCCTTCATTCCCTCGACATCGACGCCGGCCGGCCGGGTTCCCTTGATCGGCATGGTCGTGAGCCGGTCGCCCCGGCGGGAGAGAAACAGCTCCGGGGACGCCGAGAGGACGGTCCAGCCCCGCCCGCAGAAGGGCCGGGGCACGAGCGGCCGGAGCGAAGTGAGCGAGGCCGCCAGCGTTCGGGGATCGCCCTCGAACGGTGCCGACAGGTGCTGCACGAGATTCGCCTGGTAGACCTCGCCTCGCGCGATCTCACGGCGCACAGCCTCGATCGCCGCGCCGTAGCTCTCGTCGTCCCAGCTGCGCTCCCACTCGCCGAGCCGGTAGTCACCGGCCGGGGCCGCTCGAGTGATGACCTCCGGACGAATCGCCGGATCCGCCCGGATGCAGCAGGCAAGAAGCGGCAGCGGGCAGGGCTCGGGGGGTGCCGGCGAGACGCGCCGGCGGAGCGCCGATGACAGCCCGTAGCCGAGGTACAGGTCGGCGACGACACCGGCACGGCCCCAGAAGCCCTCGGCCTCGAGGTAGGCCTCGAGTGCCTGGAACGCCCCGTTTGCCTCATGGAGCTCGAGCACCCGGCGACCCTAGCGCTGCTACCGGCGCGTCCCGATCGTCAGCAGGTAACGGCGGGGGGCCTTGACCCGGTTGCCCTCGCGGTAGCTCTCGTAAAGATCGACGAAGGCAGGGTGGAAACGCATCGGCGCGGTCCGCGTCGAGCTTGCTCGAGCAGTGCCAGCACGGGCGGGGCGGTGCTGGAGAAGAGCTCCCAGAGCTCTTCGCCGGAGCCGGCGTCGATCCAGAGCGTGCCGTCGCTGAACTCGAGCTCGAAGTCCTCCCCGAGCATGTCCTCGACGTGGTCCTCGCGTCCCCACTCGGTAGCCTCGCGGCCCTCGAGCGGCTCCTCGGTGAAGCGCCGGTACAGCTCGCTCAGCTTCGGGTTCGGCTTCCAGGCCGTGAAGCCGAGCCGGGCCCCCGAGCGGGCGACGCGGGCCAGCTCGCCGGCGACGTTGGCGTGGTCGGCGGCGAAGATGAAGCCGAAGTTCGAGGCGATCACGTCGAACTCGCCGTCGTCGTAGGGGAGGTACTCGACGTTCCCGACGTCGAAGCGAAGCGTGAGGCCTGCCTCCTCGGCGTCGCTTCGCGCTCTCTCGACCATCGGCTCCGACGCGTCGAGCGCCGAGTCACCTCGGCACCTTCGCGTGCGGCCCGCAGAGCGGTCGCGCCGGTACCCGAGCCGAGATCGAGCCACCGCTCGCCCGGCTGCGGTGCGAGCCGCTCGATGAGCTCGTCGTGGATCGGCTCGAGGACGGTTGCGAGCCGCTCGACCATCTCGTCGTTCGAGAGCTCCATCAGGAGCCCCCGCCGACGATCGTGCGCCCGCAGGCGAGCCGTGGGCGCCGCCGTGGTCGTAGACACTGCCACCACGAGCCTCAGCATACTGCCCGGTATGGGCAATCTCTTCGAGGAGGCTGCCGGACAGCGGCTGGAGCGGCTCGCGCCGCTCGCCCAGCGGCTGCGGCCGTCGGGGCTCGATGAGTTCGTCGGGCAGGAGCACGTGATCGGGCCCGGTAGGGCGCTGCGGCTCGCGATCGAGGCAGACCGGGTGCCGTCGATGATCCTGTTCGGCCCGCCGGGCACCGGCAAGACGACGCTCGCACGGATCGTCGCGGGCCTGACCGGAGCCGACTTCGAGGAGCTCTCGGCCGTCTCGGCAACCGTCGCCAACGTCCGCGAGACGCTCGGCCGCGCACGCGAGCGGCTCGGGGCGAGCGGGAACGCGGACGATCCTCTTCCTCGACGAGATCCACCGCTTCAACAAGGCCCAGCAGGACGCGCTGTTACCCGGCGTCGAGAACGGGCTCGTGACCTTGATCGGAGCGACGACCGAGAACCCGTACTTCGAGCTCAACTCGGCGCTGCTCTCGCGGATGCAGCTCTACGAGCTCGAGGCGCTCGGGGAGGAGCAGCTCCGCGAGCTCGTCAGGCGCGGAGCCGCCGAGATGGGCGTGACGGTCGAGGACGAGGCCGGCGGAGCTGATCGCGGCCCGCGCCGGCGGCGATGCGCGCAGCGCGCTCGGGATTCTCGAGCTCGCCGCACAGACCGCGGCTGCCGAGGGCACGGCGGTCGCCGTCGGCCACGTCGAAGATGCGGCGCGGAAGCGGCCGCTCCTCTACGACCGGGATGGCGACGCTCACTACGACACCATCTCCGCCTGGATCAAATCGACGCGTGCGAGCGACGTGCAGGCCTCCATCTACTACCTCGCGGTCATGCTCGAGGGCGGCGAGGATCCCCGGTTCATCGCCAGGCGCATGATCGTCCTCGCCTCCGAGGATGTCGGCAACGCCGATCCGCAGGCACTCCTCGTCGCGGTCGCCGCGGCGCAGGCCCTCGAGCACGTGGGCCTGCCCGAGGCGCGCCTGAACCTGGCTCAGGCGGCGGTGTATCTCGCGCGCGCCCCGAAGTCGAACGCCTCGTACCGGGCTCTCGGCGCGGCAGTCGCCGACGTACGCGAGCACGGGCACTTGCATCCGCCCGCTGCGCTCCGCTCGGCCTCGTATGCCGGGGCCCGCAAGCTCGGGCGCGGCGAGGGCTACGTCTATCCGCACGAGGATCCGGACGGGTTCGGGGTCGACTGCCTCCCTGACAAGCTCAAGGGCCGCGTCTACTTCACGCCGTCGGGCAACGGCGAGGAGACAGACCGCAAGCGCGGCGAGCGCGCTTAGAGCTCAGAGGATGCGGGCGCCGAGGGCGCTCGCGGCCAGCTCGACGGCAAGTGCGGCAGTCTCGTTCGCTTCGTCCAGGATCGGGTTCACCTCGACCAGCTCGAGCGAGTCGAGCAGGCCAGACTCGGAGACCAGCTCGAGGGCGAGGTGGGCCTCGCGGTAGGAGAGGCCGCCGCGTACCGGGGTCCCGACGCCCGGCGCGAACATCGGATCGACCGCGTCCAGGTCGACGCTGACGTGGACGAAGGCCGCCCCGTCGAGGAACGCGAGCGCCTCCCGGACGACCCGCTCGACGCCGTTCCGGTCGATGTCGCTCATCGTGAACACCCTCACCCCGAGCTCGGCGATCAGCGCGCGCTCGCCCTCGTCGAGCGACCTCGCACCGACGATCGCCGCGCGCTCCACGGCCGGGCTCGGCCACGCGTCGGTCGCGAACGCGTCCCCGCAGCGCCGAGCGCGGCAGCCAGCGGCATCCCGTGGACGTTGCCGCTCGGCGAGGTCTCGGGCCGGTTGAGGTCGCCGTGAGCGTCGATCCACAGCACGCCGCCGGCGCCGTGCGCCGCGCGCCATGCCGCCGAGCGTGCCGAGCGCGATCGAATGGTCGCCGCCGAGCACGAGTGGCACGTACCCGGTCGCGCACGCGTCGGCAACGAGCGCCGCCACCCGTGCGCACGACCGCATGATCTCCGCGAGGTAGCGCGCGCTGAGGGTCGCCGACCTCTGTCGCCTCGGGAACGCGCGACTCCACATCGCCCCAGTCGACGCACTCGCGGCCGAGCGAAGCCACCCGCTCCTGCAGCCCCGCATAACGGATCGCCGAAGGGCCCATGTCGACCCCGCGCCGGCCCGCGCCGAGGTCGAGCCCGGCCCCGATCACGGCGACCGGACGGCCGCTCGTCGTTTCGCTCACGCAGGAAGGCTAGACTGGCCGCGCTCGGCGAGGTAGCTCAGCTGGTAGAGCACACGGCTGAAAACCGTGGTGTCGCCGGTTCAAGTCCGGCCCTCGCCATCGGTATTCGTTTCCCGCGCACGGAAAATCCTCGAATTTCCGCGCTCGGTCTTTTTGGCGTCTCTCTGCCCGCGAGCAGGGCTGCGCCCGCACTCGCCGAGACTCGACGGGTTCGTCCCCGAGCGCGCGAGGCATGCCTGGCGATTCCTGTCAGAGGGCGCTGGATCGCGGACCGTGTCGCCCGGGACTGCCTCGGTCAGCATCGCGGCCTTGCCTCCGTTGATCGCGATCTCGTAGGAGCCGAAGGAGTCCTCGTAGAGGATCAGCTCGCCCGGCGGGGCATCGGCATAGGTCTCGCCGACCTGCGCGAAGTAGCTCGAGAGCTCGAAGCGAAGCTCGACCCTGCTCCCGCGCGCGAGCCCGATCGCGGCGATCTCGGCCTCGCGAGACGTTGAGCTGGAGGTTGCCGAAGCGGTCGACGTCGACGATCGTCGCCCTGAGCGTCGACCCTTCGACGGCCGCGCGGTCGAGGCCGAGCCGGACGAGGCTCGCGGGTCGATCTCCTCGCCGAGATCGTCGAAGCGCGCCCCGCAGCCAGATGGGCGGCGGCAGGGGCGAAGACATCCCGCGCATGGAACGTCTTGGAGACGTGCTCGAGGTGGTAGCGCGGGATTCGTGAGGCCGCGGGCGGCCTCGATCGCGCAATCGGTCGGCGGCCCGCGTGAGCAGGCCGTTGTCGGGCCCGACGAACACACGGCCCCCGCCGGTGCGCAGGGCGACCGCGCGCCGCTCGCTCCCGACCCCCGGGTCGACGACCGCGAGGTGAACCGCGGGCGGCAGATAGGGCACGGCGCGGGCCAGGATCGAGCGCGCCCTGAGCCACTGCCTGGGGCCGGATGCCGTGCGTCAGGTCGATGATCTCGGCATCGCGGGCGATCGCACGCATCACCCCCCGGCAGACGCCCACGAAGTCGTCTTCGAGCCCGAAGTCGCTGAGGAACGTGATCGTCTCGAACATCGTCAGTGCCGGGCCGCGTACTCGGCGACGGCCGTGACGAGGCCGTCGAGGTCGTGGGTCTTCGCTTCGCGCCGCCACCTCGAGCCCGACCGATCGCGCCACACGCGAGGTCTCCGGGCCGATCGAGATCGCCGGCGCGCGGCCGCCGATGCCGGAGTACGCCCGCGCGGCCGAGCCCGAAGCCAGGACGACGACGTCGCCGTCGGGCGGCTCCGGCGACAGGAGCCGCGTCGCGTAGAGCGGGATGTAGTCGGCAGCCAGACCCTCGATCGGCCCGCGGCGCGCGTTCTCGGCGGCGAGGTAGAGCACGCGCCCGCGCGGCTCCGGAAGCTCGGCCACGAGCGGCGTCGGCAGTCGACTCCGCAGACACGAATGCCGGCTCGATCCCATGCGCGCGCAGCGTCTCGGCCGTGCCCGGGCCCGACGCACGCGACCTTCGGCAGGTTCCGGGCGCGGCGCGCGGCCTCGTCGGCGCCGTTCGGGCTCGTGACCACGACCCAGTCGTACCCGGAACAGTCGATCGGATCGTCGGAGATACGAACGATCTCGATCAGCGGGCATTCGACCACCTCGTGGCCGAGTGCCTCGATCCGGCCCGCGAGCGGCTGGGCCTGGGCGACGGGCCGGGTCACGATCACCCTCACGCCGCTCGGTCCCGGATCGCGCCCAGAAGCTCCGCCGCCAGCGCGGCCGGGTCGGTTCCCCGTCCGGCGCTCCACCCAGGCGCCGTTCTCGTCGGCGACGAGCGCCGTCAGCGACTCACCGTCGTGGTAGGCGGCGATCGGCGCGAGGCAGCCGCCGCCGATGCGTCGAGACACACGCTCGCTCGGCCTCGACGCGGCGGCGGGTCTCCGCGGAGTCCCCGTGCGCGACGAGCTCCTCCTCGCCCACCCGCACCTGGAGCGCGAGCGCCCCCTGCGCCGCCTCCGGAAGCATCGTGTCGACCGGCAGCCGCAACCCGATCTCGCCCGCGAGGCCAAGACGATCGAGGCCGCAAGCGGCAAGGACAAGTGCGTCGAGGCCTCGTTCCCGGGCCTTGCGCAGGCGCGTCTCGACGTTGCCGCGCAGCGGCTCGACCGAGATCGCCGGATCGAACGCGAGCAGCTGGGCGCGGCGGCGGGCCGAGGCGGTCCCGATCCGCATCCCCGGCTCGAGCGCGCCCGCACCGACGAGCGCATCCCGCGGGTCGTCCCGTTCGAGGTAGGCACCGACTGCCAAGCCCCTCGGTGTCGGTCGAGGTCATGTCCTTCGCCGAGTGCACGGCAACGTCGATCCTCCCCGCGAGGAGCGCCTCCTCGATCTCCTTCACGAAGACGCCCCTCGCGCCGATCTCCCCGAACGGGCTCGATCGGTCGCGGTCGCCGGCGGTCGTGATCGGTAGGAACGCAATCTCGTGGCCCGCCTGCCTGACGGTCTCGGCCGCGAGCCCCGCCTGCGTCAGCGCGAGCCGCGAGCCGCGCGAGCCGATGCGCACGAGCACGGGCGCCGCCTCCTTCCCTGGTGGCGCCGTCACGCGGTCGCTCGTCGAGCCCGAAGAGCCGGCGCAGGACGGCTGCGTACTCGGCGCCCTGCGGGCCGGCCGCGGCCTCCTTCATCCGCACCGTCGGCTCGTGGAGGAGCTTGTTCACGAGCTGAGCCGTGACGCGCTCGAGCCGCTGGCGCTCGTCGTCGTCGAGCGGCCCGAGGCCCGCAAGCTCGGCCGCGCGGATCGCCTCGGCGCGGGCACGAAGCGCAGTGACTGCCGGCACGACCTCGAGCGCGGCACGCCACGCCCGGAAGCGCTCGGCCTCCTCGACGACGAGACGCTCGGCGACCTCGGCCTCGGCCCGCCGCCCCGCAAGCGTCTCGTTGACGACCGCCTCGAGGTCGTCGATGTCGTAGAGGAAGCAGCCCGGCAGGTCGTGCACGGCGGGGTCGACATCGCGCGGAACGGCGATATCGATGAAGAAGAGCGGCCGGCGGCGGCGGCCCGGGACGCTCGGCTGCGTCGATGAGCGAGCTCGGGCGCGGCGCGTCGAGGTGAGCACGACGTCGACCTCTCCGAGCTTTCCGGCCAACTCGTCGAGCCCGATCGCCGTCGGCGCCGAACTGCGCCGCAAGCCGCTCTGCCCCGTCCTTGCTCCTGTTGGCGACGTACTGGATCGTGGCGCCGCGGGCCGCCAGGTTGACAGCCGCGAGCTCGCCCGATCCGGCCGGCCCCCGCCAGAAGGACCTTGCGCCCCTGCAGGTCGCCGAAGACCTGTGCGGCGAGCGCCGCCGCGGCGGACGGTACCGAGGCAGGGTTCTCTCCGATCGCAGTCTCGGCCCGCACTCGCTTGCCAAGCTGGAGAGCCTGCCGGAACACCCGGTCGAGGAGCGGGCCGGGGGCGGCGGCGTCGAAAGCGGCACGGACCTGGCCGAGGATCTCGCTCTCGCCCGGAATGAGCGAGTCCAGCCCGGCCGAGACCCGGAAGAGATGCAGGGCGGCCGCGTCATCGTGCATCCGATAGGCGACCGAGCCGAGTGGCTCGCCGGCAAGCTGCTCGAGCGTCGAGAGCGCACCCGAACCGTCGTCGTCGCCGGCGAGGTACAGCTCGGTGCGGTTGCACGTCGAGAGGCAGACAGCGTCTCCGAGCGAGCGTGCGAGCAACGCAGCGCGCTCGAGCGGCAGCGCCACGCGCTCCCGCAGCTCGACCGGCGTCACGTGGTGCGAGATCCCGACCAGCGAGAGCGTCAAAAGTGGCTCCCCGCGAGCGCGACGCGCGTCACGATCACGAGCGCGAAGCCGAGCATCGCCAGGTAGGCGGCCGAGCGGCCGCGTGGCGCGGGCTGCAAGGAACCCGGCGTAGACGAGCCAGGTCACGACCGCGGCGATCATCGAGGCGTCGAAGTGCCCGCCGTCCTGATGGAGCCGGATCAGGCCCGCGGCGAGACCGACCGTGAGCACCGGGAGCGAGATCGCGATCGTCCTTGTCGTCAGCTCCTCGAGCACGACGAGCGAGGGCAGCCGTCGAGCTGAGGATGTCGGGTGCGTGCCGCTGCAGCCGCCGCTCTTCGATCACGTACAGCGCCGCGAGCGCGGCCGCGAGCGTGAAGCCGGCAAACGCGGCGAGGACGAGCCCGACGTGAAGCATCAGGAACAGGTTTCCGTAGTGCGACCGCTCGCCCGCGGCAGTGCCGCCGCCCACACGCGAGACCACGAAGAGGAGCGCTGCCAGCGGCATCACCGCGAGGCCGAGGAGCCGGTACCGCGGCCGGCAGCCCCAGATCAGGTAGGTGCCGACGACAAGCCACACGAACAGGTTGAGCGAGCCGGCCCAGGTCGACCACGGGAACCCGTCCACGCGGGCCGCCTGCACGGCAAGGAGAGCGGTCTGCGCAAGCCACCCCAGCCGGACGCCCCAGGTGCCGAGCCGCGCATACCGCGGCGATACATACGCGATCGCAGCCTCTCCGTACCCGAAGACCGCGGGCCAGAAGAGGGCCTCAGCCACCCTGCACCTCGGCACCGTTCCCCTCGACAGGACGTGCCTCGCGCTCACGGAGCTTCTCGACGACATCGGCAAGCTCCCGCTGGATCCGCTGCAGCTTCGCGGCGATGATCAGGACGTAAGCGAGCAGCCCGACGAACACGACGAGGTAGGCAGCGGCGGTGTACTTCTCGGACGGCGTCATGTCAGGCCAGCAGCTCTCGAAGCTCGCGCAGGGAATGGTCGAGCCGCTTGCCGGCCAGCTCGAGACGGTACAGCGTCGCGAAGAGGCTCAGCATCGCGAGGAGAGCGACACAGAAGGTGAGGAACTGCGAGTGCGTCATCTGGGGGCCCTGAAGCGTGAACACCTCGGGATGCATGAGGCTGCGTGACAGCCTGATCGCGAAGAACGAGACCGGAATCAGGACGACCCCGAAGAGGGCGTAGACAGCGCACATGTTCGCACGGGACGGGCCCGGATCGACCGAGTAGCGCAGCATGAAGTAGGCGCAGTAGAAGAGGAACAGGACCAGGAAGAGCACGAGCTCGTCGTCGCCCCACACCCACCAGACGCCCCACGAGATCCGCGCCCAGATCGAGCCTGTCAGGAGTGTGAGCGAGCCAAAGATCACGCCCTGATGGATTGCCACGTAACTCTCCAGATCCGCGCTTTCGGGCCGTTTCCAGAGGAGCAGGAGCGCCTTCCAGGCACCCCATCCGAAGCACGCGTACGCCGTGAGCGCGATCGGCACGTGGAAGTAGAAGATCTTCTGCGAGAGACCCTGGTTCCCGTCGACCGGCGCGTAGAAGAAGATCAGCGCGATCGCGAGCGCAAAGAGCCCCGCGGTAAGCCCCGCGAGCAGGGGAAGCGGAATGCGCTCGCGTGTTCCCTCCACAAGCTCGAATGGTAGTTCGGCAGCGCCTGCCCGGACCCGGCTACGCAGTGATCGCTCGAGAGCAGCAGCTCAGGTTTCGGCGACGACGTACTCGAACGAGGCCCAGCTGAGCGTGACGAAGACGGCGTCGTAGAGCGCGAGGAAGGCGAAGTACTTGCCGTTCGAGACGATGCTCGCCCCCACCCCGCCGACGACGATGGGGATCGAGAGCGGCAGGAAGAGCAGCGGCAGGATCAGCTCGCGAGCCTTGCCGGCGACCGCCATCGCTCCCGTCAGCGTGCCGACGGCGCAGATGCCGACGTCTGCAAGCACGACCGCCCCGACCACCCGCCACCCGAGACCGTGGAAGAAGAGCGCGAACGCCGGGAGGGCAACGAGCTCCGCAACGGCGAGAAATGCGAACACCGAGCAGGACTTCGCGACCCAGATCGCGCTGCGGTCGCACGGAGCAAGGACGAGCGCATCGAAGAGACCCTGCTCCCGTTCGGGGACGAACGCCCGCGTCAGCCCGAGGAGCGCCGTGAAGATGAGCGCAGTCCAGAGCAGGCCGAGCGTGACCTTGTCGCTGGCGCCGGCCGGCACGGCGAAGTGGAAGATCGTCAGCGCCGCGACGACGAAGAGGAGCATCGCGGGCACGGTCTCCTTCGCCCTCAACTCGATCAGCAGGTCCTTCCTGGCGAGTGCTGCGACGTCAGAGGCGTACCTCATGCGAAGGCGACCCGACCCGTCGCGAGCCTCTCGATACGGGCGGGATCGTGGGTTGCCACGACGAGCGCGTGGCTCTCGGCGAGCTCCTCGAGCGTTGCCTCGAGGAGCGCGGAGCCTGCCTCGTCGAGCGCGTTGAACGGCTCGTCGAGGATGAGCAAGCCGGGGTCGTGTAGCAGCACGCGGCAGAGGCCGAGCCGCTGGCGCATCCCGCGCGAGAAGGTAGAGACCCTGTCGCTGCGCACCTCCCAGAGGCCGTAGCGTTCGAGCAGCATCCCGATCCGCTCGGCCCGGCCGGGTACGTGGTAGAGCCGCCCGAAGAGATGCAGGTTCTCGAGGGGCGTCAGCTCGCGGTAGACGAGCGGCTCGTGCCCCAGGTAGCCGACTGCAGCCCGCTCGGGCAGCTCGAGCTCGCCGCCGCTCGGCGCGTCGAGCCCTGCGAGGACGCGGAGGAGCGTGGTCTTGCCCGATCCGTTGGGGCCGGTGACGAGCAGGAGCTCGCCGCGGCCGACCTGGACGTCGACGCCGGCGAAGACGCGCTTGTAGCCAAAGCGCTTGGAGAGCCCGGTGGCGGCGATCACGGCGGGGCGAACGGTAACGGCAGCGACGCCGGCGCCGGGAGCGTCAGGCGACGGCGGCGAGCACGAACGCGAAGAAGGCGACGCTGATGACGCCGTTCATCGTGAAGAACGCAGCATCGAGCCGCCGCAGGTCGCCCGGCCGGATCAGCGAGTGCTCGTAGGCGAGGAGCCCGCCGACAGCGGCAACGCCGGCCCAGTACCACGGGTCGACATGAAGCCCGAGCCCGACCGCGACGAGCAGCGCGACCGTGGCGACATGGAGGCCTCGGGCACTCGCGAACGCGCCCTTCTCGCCGAAGCGCGTGGCCCACGAGTGGAGCCCCTGCGCCCGGTCGATCTCGATGTCGAACAGCGAATAGAAGAGGTCGAACCCCGCCACCCAGGCGGCGACGGCTCCGCCGAGCGCCCATGCCTCCCAGGGCGCGTCGCCCCGAATGGCAAGCCAGGCACCCACCGGCGCCAACCCGTCCACAGCGCCCAGCCAGAGGTGGCACAGCCACGTGAACCGCTTCAGGTACGGGTACACGACAAAGGCTGCGACCGGAATCGGCCAGAGCCAGCGCACGACCGGGTCGAGCTGCCAGACCGCGATCAGGAAGACGAGCAGGGAGACGATGCAGAACATCCCCACGGCGACGAGCGTGAGCGCGCCCGAGGGAAGCTCGCGCCCGGCCGTACGGGGATTTGCCGCGTCGATGCCCGCATCGATCAGCCGGTTCAGAGCCATCGCGAGCGAGCGGGCGCCCGTCATCGCGATCGTGATCCAGAGCAAGTCGTGGCCCGACGGAATCCCGTCGACGGCCAGGAACGCACCCACATAGGCGAACGGGAGCGCGAAGATCGTGTGCTCGATCTTGATCAGGCGCGCGAAGAGCCTCGCCTTCGTCATCTCCGAGCGCCCATCATGTGGACGCGTGATCCGACGCTGCCGGCGCGTCCGCCAGGAGGCCCAGCGCATGCGTGAGTGCGGGTCGCAACACCGCGTAGCCGTCCCGACAGGCCCCCGGTGACCCGGGGAGGTTGACGACGAGCGTCTGACCGACCGAGCCCGCTAGGCCCCGCGAGAGCATGGCATGCGGCGTCTTCGGTGCGGAGTCGGCCCGGATCGCCTCGGAGATCCCGGGGACGAGACGCTCGAGCACCGAGCGGGTCGCCTCCGGTGTCACGTCGCGGACGGCGAGCCCGGTGCCGCCGGTCGTGAGCACGAGCGCCGCGTCGGCCGCGAGGTCGCGAAGCGCGCGGGCGATCTCCCCCTCCTCGTCGGGGACGAGCCGCCTGATGACGTCGAAGCCGTCGGCGAGCAGCAGCTGCTCGAGCGTGTCCCCGCTCCCGTCGTCTGCCTCACCGCGGGAGACGCGGTCGGAGACGGTGAGCACCGCTGCCTTCACGCCGCATCCTTCGTCTTCTCGAGGAGGGAGATCGCGGTGATCTCCATGCCCTTGTCGATTGCCTTCGCCATGTCGTACACGGTGAGCGCCGCCACAGCGACCGCCGTGAGCGCCTCCATCTCGACACCGGTCTGGGCGGTCGTCTCGGCCGAGGCGATGATCTCGACGCGGTCCTCGTGAAGCTCGATCCCGACCTCAACGTGCGACAGCGGTAGCGGATGGCAGAGCGGGATGAGCTCGCTCGTCCGCTTCGCCGCCATGATCCCTGCCAGCTTGGCGGTGGTCAGCGCGTCGCCCTTGGGAAGCGACTCGAGCCTCGCCGCCGTCGCCGAGGCCATCATCACGCAACCCCGGGCGACCGCACGACGGCGCAGCGGCGGCTTGTGGCCGACATCGACCATCCGCACGCTCCCCGAGGTCTCGTCGACGTGCGAAAGGCCGTCTGTCACCGCACCGATACTACGCCGCCCGAAACGCTCTGCGACTCCTGGCAGCCCACGGCGTGGCCGGCCGCGAGCCGAGCGCGATCGGCGGAGGGATCCCACCGCCACGCACACAGAATCCAGGAAGTTCGGAGACGAAGCTCACTCTGTCGCCAATATTGGCAACAGACCTCCTGTCGATCGCGGACAACGCCGAGGTGGCCGGCCGGCGGCTGGAAGGTCGCGCCGCTGCGGCGTCTCAGGCCCGTTGAGCCGCCTTGGGCGGCAGCGTGGCTGCGGTCTCGGAAGGCCGCGGCTGGGACTCTGCGGTGAGGGCGAGCATGAAGCGGGTGCGGCCCGGCAGCGACTCGAGCTCGATCCTGCCTCCCATCAGCTCAGCCAGCTCGCGGGCGATTGCGAGCCCGAGGCCGCTTCCCGACGCCACCGTCCCGCCGAGCCGAAAGAAGCGTTCGAAGACTTCCTGCTGGGATTCGGCCGGAATCCCGGGCCCATCGTCTTCGACCCAGAGGAGCGCCCTGCTCCCTTCACGTCCGGCGCCGATCCGCACGGTGGTGCCTTCGGGCGTGTGCACCACGGCGTTCTCGACGAGGATGCGGCCGATCTGCAGGACGCGCTCTTCGTCCGCGAGCGCCCCTACCTGTCCCTGGACGGAAAGCTCCAGCGGATGGCGCTGTGCTGCAAGCCGAGGGCCGAACTCGGTTGCGAGCGCGTCTACGACCCCGCCCAGGCCGACGCTCTCGTGTGTGACCTGGAGCCGGCCGGCATCCATGCGCGAGAGGTCGAGCAGGTCGGTTGCGAGCTTCGCAAGCCGGGTGACCTGCTCGCGCATCGTGATCAGGAACTCGCGTTGCGTCTCCGCATCGACCTCGTCGTCGGCGGTCAGCAGCTCGATGAAACCGGCCAGCGAGAAGAGAGGCGTGCGTAGCTCGTGGGAGGCGTTGGCGATGAACTCGCCACGGGCCCGGTCGAGCGAGGCGAGCCGCAACCGCATCCGCTCGAAGGTGCGCGCGAGCTGGCCCAGCTCGTCGGGCGCAGCATCGATGACCGCCTCGTCGAACCGCCCGTCGGCAATCCGCTCCGCGGCCACCTCGAGGCGCCTGATGCGGCGGGCGAAGAGCTCGGCGAGCACGTAGCCGAGGACGATCGCGAATCCGGTTGCGAGGCTCGCGGCGAGAAGGACTCGATGACGGACGACCTCGACCGACTCGAGGTCGTTATGCAGCGATTCGCTGACGAGCAGGACCGGCCCGTTCAACGAGATCGCCGCCTCGGCGTACGACGAGCCCCCGCGCGAGACCGAGCCGCTCACGACCGAGGTCGACGTGGAGGCCCGGCGAGCGATCGGGTCTCGCTCTACATCGCGCGAGGTGCCGCCGTTCGAGTCGGCAACGGGCTCGAGCAGCGGGGGCGAGTTGAAGATCACGACGCGCGCTCCCGGAGCGAGCGGCAGAGCCTCGTCCTCGATCCAACCGTCGCTCGGGAAGACCTCGCCGGGTGCGCTTCTGGGCCTGGCGGCAATCGACTGGGCCGTGTGCCGCAGATCCTTGAGGCGGCTCGAGACGAGCGAGGTCTGGTAGGACGGGACGACGATCAGGTAGACGATCGCAAGCGCCCCGCCGACGACCACGAGGAGCGTGATCGCAAGTCGCCCCGCGACCGTGCGGGCCGGGTTCACCGGTCGCCGAAGCGATACCCGACGCTGCGCACCGTGAGAATGAACTCCGGGTTCCGCGCATCCCGCTCGAGCTTCTCGCGAAGATGCCGAACGTGCACGTCGATCGTGCGCGGATCGCGGAAGTCCGCGCTGCCCCAGAGGGCCTCGAGCAGCATTCGCCGGCTAAAGACCCGGCCCGGATGAGCCGCGAGCCGCGCGAGGAGCTCGAACTCGACATAGGTGAGCTGAACGCGGGCCTCACGGACCTCCACGGTCCGGCGAGAAAGGTCGATCGCGAGCTCGCCGGCGGTGATCACCTGCGAGCCGGCGGTCTCCGGGTCGTGGCGCGGCGCCCGGGAACGCCGCAGCAAGGCGCGGGTCCGGGAGCGAAACTCGCGGATCGAGAACGGCTTCGTGACGTAGTCATCGGCGCCGAGCTCGAGCCCGAGAACCTTGTCGAGCTCGTCGTCGCGGGCGGTGAGCATGATGATCGGCACCGAGCTTCGCGTCCGGAGCTGCTTGCACACCTCGAGCCCATCGAGCTTTGGCAGCATGATGTCGAGGACGACGAGGTCGACCGGCTGCTCGTCGAAGCGGCGCAGCGCCTCCTCGCCGTCGACGGCCTGAATCACCTCGTAGCCGTCTCGCTCGAGCGGAAAGCTGAGCACCTTGCGGACGGCTTCGTCGTCGTCGACGAGCAGGATGGTGGAGGTTTCGCTCATGTGCGCGCTTGCCTGCCGGGGCGTAGCGGCGGTGAGATTCCTACTATAGCCCCCGATGGCGCCCCCCCTGACCCCGGTGCGGCGCCGGCGCAGACCACGCCGAGGCTCGCTGGCTCGTCCGGTCAACGGCGGGCTCTATCGGGCGTCCTTCCTCATCGTTGCAGGCCCGCTGCTCTTGCTTGCGTTCACGATCTCGACGCCGGCACCACTTGCGCGGCCAACCTTGCCCGGTGCCTTCGACGGCTCCGCGGCGTTGTCGCTGGCAACCGAGCTCTCCAAGTACCCCGACCGCGCGCCCGGTAGCGTGGGCGCCCGGGAGGCGGCGAGCTGGTTCTCCCAGCAGCTCCGCCCGTTCGGGCTCGCCACGACCGCCTCCACCTGGACCGAGCACATTCCCGGTCTCGGACGCGTCCCACTCGAGAACCTGCAGGCGGTCGTGCCGGGGCAGTCGCCCGAGGCGATCGTGGTCATGGCGCACAGAGACGACATCGGCACGGGCCCAGGCGCAGACGACAACGCCAGCGGCACGGCGGCCCTGATCGAGCTCGCCCGCGCCTATGCAGGGCCGGAAACCGAGGGCCAGCCGCACGTTCACTCGGCGCGAACGATCGTGTTTCTCTCCACCGACGGCGGCGCGTACGGCGGGCTCGGGGCGGCGCATTTCGTCGATACCTCTCCGCTTGCGAAACGGGTGATCGCCGTGGTCAACCTGGATGCGATCGCGGGGCCGTCGCCGCTGAGCATCGAGCTCGCCGGTGACCGCTCGCAGTCGCCCAACGCCACCCTCGTCTCGACCACGGTGGCTCGCCTTGCAGAGCAGGCCGGGACCCCTCCCGGCCACATCAGCTTCCTCGGACAGCTCGTGGATCTCGGGTTTCCGTTCACGCTCTACGAGCAGGGTCCTTTCGTGGCGGCGGGAATCCCCGCCGTGACCGTTACCACCGGCGGCGACCGGCCTCCGCCTGCCTTCGGCGACGACGTTCCGCACCTGGATCCCAAGAAGCTGTCGGAGGTTGGGTTTGCCGCCGAGCAGTTGCTCGGCTCGCTCGACCAGTCGCTCGAACTGCCGCCAAGCCCCTCCAGCTACGCCTATCTCGGCGGCCGGATCGTTCAAGGGTGGGCGATCGAGCTCGTGCTCATTTCCCTGCTCCTTCCCTATCTGATCGCGATCGTCGATCTCTACGCGCTTTGCCGCCGCCACCGGGTCTCGTTCGGGCCTGCTGCGGCCGCATTTCGAAGCCGCGCCGGGTTCTGGCTCTTCGTCGGCATCGTTTTCACGTGTTTTCGCCTCCTCGGGGCGTGGCCCGGCGGGGCGGCTCGGCCGCCGAACCCGGCGACAGCGGCGGCCGGGCGCTGGCCCGTGACGGCGCTCCTCGGCCTCGGGGTGATCCTGGCCGCCGGCTGGCTGCTCGCACGGCCGCGACTCACGCCGCGGAGGCCAATCCAGCCGGAGGAACAGCTTGCAGGCCATGTCGTGGCGCTCGCCGCGCTCCTCGTGCTGTCGCTCCTGATCGTGGCTACCAACCCGTTTGCGCTCCTCTTCGTTCTCCCCGCGCTCCACGTCTGGCTCTGGCTCCCACAGATCCGGATCGCGCGCGCGCCCGTTCGCCTGAGTCTCTTCGCACTCGGCCTCCTCGGCCCTGCGATCGTCGTGCTGTCGCTCGCATGGCGGTTCGGCCTGGGCTTCGACGCGCCGTGGTACCTCCTCGAGCTGGTCGGGAACGGCGCGATCGGCACCTTCGCGTTTGCGGTCGTCCTGGCCGGAGCGGCGGCCGTCTCACAGCTCGCGATGCTCGCCGGCGGCCACTACGCTCCGTACCCCGACGCGCGCGATCGCGGTCCCCGCGGCCCGATCCGCAGCATCATCCGCGCAGTCGCCCTCGGTGCCGGCGCCGGCCGGAGGCAGCCGCGGCGGCGAGCGCCGGCCGGCTGATCGGAGGCCGGGGCGCCTAGAGCTTCTTAGAGCGGCAGATACGACACGAACGTACCGGCCGAAAGCGGCTCGGAGCCGCTCTCGACGAGCACGAGGCAATCAGCCGCGGCGGCCTGGGCCAGCATGTGCGACTCCTGCCCCGCAATCGGATCGACGACGACGGCGCCGTCCTCGACTCTCGAACGGGCGCGCAGCACCCAGTCGCGATCGCGGCCACCACCGAGGGGGGTGCCGAGGCGTGCCGGACGGAACGGGGGAGCGGGCTCCGAAGCTCCCTGCAGCGCAAGGAGCGCCGGGCGGACGAAGAGCTCGAAGCCAACGAGCGAGGAGACCGGGTTGCCCGGTAGCCCGAAGACGAGCGTTGCCCCGCGAACCCCGAAGGACACAGGCTTTCCGGGTCGCACCGAGACGCGCCAGAACACTTCCTCGACCCCGAGCTCGGCCTCGGTTCCCCGGACGAGGTCATGCACTCCCACCGAGACGCCGCCGCTCGTGATCAGCACGTCGGCCTCGAGGCCGAGCTCGAGGGCAGCTCGGGTTGCCCCGGGATCGTCCTTGACCGGGGGGAGTCGCACGACCTCCGCGCCGGCGCCCGCCGCCTGCACCGCAATCATGAGCCCGTTTGCCTCGTAGATCTCGCCGGGCGCAAGCTCCTCGCCTGCTGATCGCAACTCGCTTCCCGTCACCACGATCGCGACGCGCGGGCGGCGGTGGCACCGGATGGTCGTGAGACCCGAAGCCGCCAGGGCACCCAGCCGAACTCCGGCGAGACGAACTCCGGCGGGCACCACTGTTGCCCCCACCGCGAGATCGCTTCCGCGCGGCCGCACGTTCGTTCCCGCCCACACAGAGCCGGGAATGACGACCTGGGCTCCGAGATCCTCGGCTTCTTCGATCGGAACGACCGCATCGGCGCCCTCCGGAACGACTCCACCCGTCGAGATCGCCATCGCCTCGCCCGCGCCGAGGGCATGCAAGGCCGGTTGCCCGGCGGCGATCCGAGCGACCACGGGCAATGACCCGGGGACATCGGCGGCGCGCAGCGCAAATCCGTCCATCGCCGAGGACGGGAAGGGCGGCAGGTCAACCGCCGCGCGAGCGGCTTCAGCGGTGATCCGGCCCGCGGCCTGCTCGACCGACACCTCTTCCGCCTCGAGCGGTGAGACACGGCCGAGGACGAGCCCAAGCGCCTGCGCGATCCCGAGCGGACCAATCCCGAGCGGTGCGCTCACGCGAGACGGCTCCTCGTCAATGGACGAGCGCGATGCCCTGCTCGAGCGGGGTCAGCGGCTTGGGTTTCACCGTCGTCGTGGTGGTCGTCGTCGGGATGGTGGCGACGTAGCCCCAGTATCCGCGCTGGAAGTACTTGTACACCGGCATCTTGTTGGGCGTCTGGAACTGCCTGGCAGGAAGCCCCTTCTCGGCGGTCTCCATGTAGAGATGCCAGATCGGCACCGGGAAGGTCGCGCCGGTCACCGACTCGCCGTGAACGTCCGTCATCGGGATCTCACCGTTTGGATATCCCATCCAGACGACCGTCGAGAAGTCGCGCGTGTAGCCGTCGTACCAGGCGTCGGTGAAGTCCGACGTCGTCCCCGTCTTGCCCGCATCGGGATGCACGCCGTCACCCGATCCCGCTCCCGTCCCGTATTGGGCGTTCTCAGCGAGCACCTGCGTCAGCTTCCAGGCGACTCCCTGCGAGAGGACGCGCTTCGTCTTCGGCTTGCCCCAGCCGGAGGTCGTGTCGACCTTGCCATCCGGAAGAATCACCTTCCTGATCGCGGTCGGGGCGGCGTAGATGCCTCCGGACGCGAAGGTGGCGTACGCAGCCGCCATGTCGAGTGGGGAGACCGAAAGGGAGCCGAGCCCAATCGATGCGACCGGCTTCTGCGTCAGATGGATCCCGAGTTGTTGGGCGAGCTTCCAGACGTTGTCGGGCCCCACATCCAGCGTGAGCTGGGCGTACACCGTGTTGTCGGATCGCAGCGTCGCGTTCGTGATCGAGATCGAGCCGGCGTAGGTGTGATCGAACGTCGTCACGGTCCACGGCTTGCCGGCCTTGTAATCGGCCTCGCACCAGGGCCCGGTGGTGCACGTGAACGGCGCCGAGGTGTAGTAGGTCGAGTCGGGATCGATTCCCTTTTCGAGCGCTACGGCGAGGACGATCGACTTGAACGTCGAACCGGCCTGGCGCGCCGACTGCGCGGCGAGGTTGAACTGATTCTTCGTGTTGCCCGGGATCACGGCCTGCATAGCTCGGATCGCGCCCGTCCCCGGCTGCACCGAGACGATCGCGGCAGCCGGATCGCCGTGCTGGTCGAGGGTGTGCCGGATCGCCGAGCTCGCAGCGGCCTGGAGCTTGGGCTCGATCGTCGTGTAGACGCGCAGTCCGCCTTCCCGAACTGCGTTGGCCCCATAGACGCTCTCGAGCTCGTCGATCACGTAGGAGAAGAAGTAGGGCTGCTTGATGCTCGTGTAGATCGCGCCCGGCTTCAGTCGCAACGGCTGCTTCATCGCCCAGCGAAACTGCGCACGGGTGATCACAGCGCTCGTCAGCATCGCGTTCAGGACTTCGCCCCGCCGCACGAGCGCCGCCTTGGGGTCGTGGAGCGGGTCGTAGACCGAAGGAGCCTGGGGGAGCCCCGCGATCAGCGACGCCTGGGCAAGGTTGAGATTGCGCGCGTGCTTGGAGAAGTAGGTCTGAGCGGCTGCCTCGACACCGTAGGCGTGATTGCCGTAGTAGACGGTGTTGAGGTACGTCGTAAGGATCTTCGACTTCGACCACTTGTCGGCGAGCTTGATCGCGAGGCAGGCTTCCTTGATCTTGCGGTCGAAGGTCTGCTCTCGGCCGGTGTACAGGTTGCGGACGAGCTGCTGGTCGATCGTCGAGCCGCCCTCGACGACCTTGCCGGCACTCACGTCGGCCCAGAGGGCGCGCGCGATCCCGACGTAGTCGATCCCGCCATGCTCGTAAAAGCGCTTGTCCTCGATCGCGACCGTCGCCTTCGGCAGCCAGGGGCTGATCCGGTGCAGGTTGACCGGCTCACGGTTGCGCTCGGCCGGAATCGACCCGAGCAACGAGCCGTCCGCGGCGTAGAGGAACGAGTTCGAGCCGATGTTGACCGCGTGCAGGCTCGACAGGCTGCAGGAAGCCGAGAGCGCGGTACCGGCCCCGAACCCGGCCAGCAGCAGCAACGCGATCGTCCCGCCGACGGCGATCGCGGCGATCGTCCCGGCTCGCCGGCGGCGGCGCTGACGCTCGACCCGCTTACGCCGGCGGCTGTGATGAAGCGCGATCAGCGGATCCACCTTGCCGCGGCGACGAGCCATACCGGATTCTACTCCCCGCCCGGCGCAATCCCTTCGCCCAAACCGCGCCGGCCGGCTCCCCGGGCCCGGCCCCGGGAGCGGTGTTAGCCTCGCTGCGAGTGAACGCGCAGTCGGCCACGGCGCCGGGCCGGCCTCCGAGCGGCTCCACCACCAAGAGCTCATTGCAGAATGACGCTCGTCACCAGACTTCGCTCTGCATGGGCTCTAAGAGCGGCCGCTGCGTCCCCCGGGCGAGCACGGCATGACGGCCGGGCTTGCGGGACGGCCTTCGGCCGGCAAGCTCACGGGCTGGCTCGTCCTCGTCGGCGCGATCTCAGGCCTGAACTACCTCGCGAACTACGCCGACGGCGCCAGCACGAGCCAGAAGGCAAGCGTCCTCTACAGCTATTCGAACGCTGCCGGAGGCGCTGTGATCTACGCGATCATGCTCGGGCTCGTGCTCTGGATCGCAGGCCGCAGAACCGACCTGCTCGCGCTGCGCCGCCCCGCATTCTGGCGCAACGCACTTGGGCTTGCCTTCGCGGTCTTCCTGGCCTCGTACCTCGCGAATGCCTTGATGGATCCGTTCCTGCACGCGGGCCGCGAGCAAGGGGTCGTCCCGGAGCACTGGATGCCGAAGCACGCCGGCGCGTACATCGCCAACTGGATCGTCGTCGCGGGCGTCGCGCCGGTCGTCGAGGAGCTCACCTACCGCGGGCTCGGGTTCTCGCTCCTCTCCGAAGCCTGGGGCACGACCGTCGCGATCTTCGCGGTCGGGATCCTGTTTGCGCTCAGCCACGGCCTCCTGCAGGCATTGCCAGAGCTGGCAACACTCGGCTGCGCGCTCGCCTGGCTGCGTTACCGCACCTCGAGCGTCTACCCCGGGATGGTCGTGCACAGCCTCTTCAACAGCGTCGCGCTCGCAAGCGTCTTCTGGCACTGACGCCCTGACCGGCAGCGCTACCTAGAGCACGAATCAAGATGGGCGTCCCTGTCCGGGGCTCTCGTTGCGAAGCCCTTGATCCTGCGGAACCGACCCGATCTCGAGCTGGGCCGATCCCGAACCGAGCCGATCCCGAACCGAGCCGATCCCGAACCGAGCCGATCCCGAAGCGAGCCGATCCCGAAGCGAGCCGATTCAGTCGAGCGCTACAGCAGCTCAGCCGGATCAAGGCCGCCGCAAGCTGGAGCACGATCCGCGAGCGCCGAAAACGACGCTCATCGTGATTCGTGCGCTTTAGTCGTCGTCGTCTTCCAGATCGGCTTCGGCCTCCGCCTCGGCGAAGTCCTCGGCCGACACACCCTCGAGAAACCGCTTGAACTCATCGACGATCTGCTCCTCGTTCACCTCTTCGCCCTCGAACTCGATCGCCGACTCCTCGATCACCTCGTCGGCGGCGAAGATCGGAGCCTGAGCGCGAACCGCAACGGCGATCGCGTCGGATGAGCGCGAGTCGATCTCGATCTCGGACCCGTTCGACTGCACGGTGATCGACGCATGGAAGGTGTTCTCGCGCAGCTCGGTGACGGTAACCCGAACAACCTCGACGTCGAGCTCGTTGAGGATGTTGATCAGCAGATCGTGCGTGAGCGGCCGCGGCGCGCTCGCTCCTTGCAGCTTCATCAGGATCGCGGCAGCCTCGGGATGACCGATCCAGATCGGCAGGTACCTGTTGCCCTCGGCGGTCTTGAGGAGGACGATCGGCTGCTTGCCGACGAGGTCGAACGAGACCCCGTAGATCGACATCTCGACCATCCCTTCAAGCTTAGCGCCGCTTCGGCCGCCCACCACCGGCGGCCGGCGCAACCTCCCCTGCAACTCGCGGGCTCGAGCACCGCTAAACTCGGGGTCTCTCGGGCGATTAGCTCAGTCGGTTAGAGCGCCGCTCTGATAAGGCGGAGGTCCGTGGTTCGAATCCACGATCGCCCATCCCGAGGCGGGTCAGGCAGGTCAGGCGGCGCGCCTCGCCGTTGCCGCCTCGTCTCGCCGGCTGCGCTTGCAACGCACAGGGGTTCAGTGGCGTCGCATAGTTCCGTCGTGCCGTAGCGCTGTCGTGCCGCAGCGCTGTCGTCCCGCAGCTCCGTGGTGCGGCGCAGGTCTAGGGCGTCTCGGCAGACGGCGCCCGGTCGGGCTTGATCCGCTCGAGCGCCTCGGCTAGCTGCTCGAGGTCGTACTCATCGTCGTAGGCCAACTCGACCTTCCCGACGGCGACGCGCACCTCGAGGCCCGTGAGCCGTTGGAGCCCGCGCCGGACACGCTGGGCAAGCGCGGGATCGACCGGCGACTTGGTCCGCGGCTTCGTCCGCGCGCCCGCCCAGCGCGCGGCACGCTCCGCAGCCCGCACCGACATCCCCTGCGCCACGATCTTGCGGGCGAACTTGCGGCGCTGCTCCTGATCGGGGATCGCCAGCACCGCCCGGGCGTGCCCCTCGGTGAGCTCGCCGCGCTCGACCATCGCGAGCACGTCGTCGGACAGGTCGAGCAGGCGAAGCTTGTTCGAGATCGCGGGCTTCGAGCGGCCCACGCGATTCGACAGGTCGCCGAGCGAAAGCTCGAACTCGTCGAGCAGGAGCGCGTAGCCGCGCGCCTCCTCGACCGGCGAGAGGTTCTCGCGGGCCACGTTCTCGACCAGGCCGAGCAGCAGCGTGTCGCGGTCGTCCGCCTCGCGGATCACCGCCGGCACCGTGGGGACTCCCGCCTCGCGTGCGGCCCGCCATCGGCGCTCGCCCGCGATCAGCTCGTACCCGCCCTCGAGGCGGGGACGGAGGACGACGGGTTGGATCACGCCCTCGCTGCGGATCGAGTCGGCAAGACCGAGCGTCGCCTCGTGGTCGAACCTCTTCCTCGGCTGGCGCGGGTTTGCGTGGATCTGCTCGACCGGGACGTGCGCGAGCTCCGGAATCCCGGCGCCACCGATCAGGACTTCGAAGCCGCGGCCAAGTCCGCGGCGCGGGCTCTCAGCTGCGCTCGACAAGCTCCATCGCCACCTTCCAGTACGCCTCTGCGCCACGCGAGCGGCGGTCGTAGTGAGTGATCGGCAGCCCGTGGCTCGGCGCCTCGGCCACGCGGACCGATCGTGGGACGACGGTGTCGAACACGAGGTTCCCGAAATGGCGCCGGACCTCGCGCTCGACGTCGGCGGCAAGGTTCGTGCGCGCATCGGTCATGGTGATCAGGACGCCGGCGATCGCAAGCCGCGCGTTCAGCCGCGCCTTGATCAGGTTGATCGACTGCATCAGCTGCGCGAGCCCTTCGAGCGCGTAGTACTCGGCCTGCACGGGCACGACCACGCGGTCGGCGGCGGCAAGCGCGTTCACGGTCAGCGGGCCAAGCGAGGGCGGGCAGTCGAGGAGCACGAAGCCGAAGTCGGTCGCGCCGGCGAGGGACGCCGCCAGGTATCCCTCTCCGTCGGCCCGGCGTGAGAGCTCGACCGCCGCGCCGGCGAGCTCCGGCTTCGACGGGATCACGAACAGGTTCGGAAACGCCGTCGGCTTCGCGAGCTCGTCGGCCGGGACGCCGTCCAGGAGGTCGTAGCTCGAGGTCCCGTTCGCGCGCATGCCGAGCCCGGAGGTGGCATTCGCCTGCGGGTCGAGGTCGACTACGAGCGCGCGCTCACCGGCCTGGGCAAGGCACGCGGCGAGGTTGACGGCCGAGGTTGTCTTCCCGACGCCGCCCTTCTGGTTCGCGAATGCGTAGATCTTCCCTGCCACAGTCGCAGCCTAGAGACGGCCGCGGACGCCTCCCGGGCCGGAGCCGAAACGAAACTGTGCGGGTGGGGCCGCTTCCGATCAGAGTGGACGCTTGCGCGCGACCCCGGGCGGCGCGGAAACCCTGACGGCGTCGGGGCGGTCTTCCGGAGCACCGCCAGTCCTGCGGACGTGTCGACGAGCTCCGCCGAGAGGAGCGAGGCGACGGCTGCCAGATGTGCGAGGTCGGCGCTCTCGCCGACCCAGATGATCGCCGCCCCGCCGGGCCGGACGAGCGGCAGGCACCACTCGGCAGCAACAGGCGGCGGCGCGAGCGCCTTTGCAAGCGCCACACCGGCCCAGTCGGTGCCCTGCTCCTCGGCCCGGCCCCAGACCACCCTCGCATTGGGTGGGGCCCATTCCTCCAGGAACTCACAGCGGCGGCGCTGCGACTCGAGCAAGACGAGCTCCCGGCCCGGCAGGCGGTACGCGAGCGGGATCCCGGGCGAGCCGTTGCCGGAGCCGACGTCGACGATCGGGCCGTCATAGGCCGAAACGAGGTCCGCGGCACGAAGCGCATCTTCGAGCAGTGCGGCCCGGGCCTCCTTCAGGTCGAGCGCGGTCAGCCCCGGGGTGGCAACGACAGCTTCGAGCCAGCGCTCGAGCTCGTCGGTCAAGGGCGCTAGAGGACGGGCTCGACGACCACGCGGCGGTACGGCTCGTCACCCTCGCTCGCCGTTGCGACCCCCGCGCGGTGCTCGAGATAGGTGTGGACGACCTTGCGCTCGGCCGCGGACATGGGCTCGAGCTCGACCCGTGCTCCGGTCCGCTCGACCTCCTCGGCACTCCGCAGGGCAAGCGACTCGAGCGTCTGCCGGCGCCGCTCCCGGTACCCGGCGGCGTCGACGACGATCTCCTTCCGCTCCTGGCCCTCGTCGTCGCGCCTGACGATCATCGACGCGAGCACCTGCACGGCGTCGATCGTCTGGCCGTGGCGGCCGATCAGGAGTCCGAGGTCGTCGCCGTAACACGTGGCGACGAGCTCGTACTCGGACTCCTCGATCTCGATCCGGCAGCGAACGCCGATCGCGGCGGTCACGTGCACCACCAGCTCTCTCAGCCGGGTAGCCGCATCGCTTTCCCCGGGGTGCGCAGGCTCGGGCTCGGGCCGGACGTCGTCCGCGATAGCGAGGACCCGCGCAGGGGTGTACCCGACGCCGAGGAGCCCCCGCTCGCCCTCCGACACGACCTGAAACCGCACCGCGCCCCGGTCGAGGCGTGGGATCCGCAACTCGAGCTCGCGCAGGGCGTTCCACTTCGCTTCGCCCACGGTCTCGCCCGTCGCCTCGACGGACACCGGCTCGCTCACCGCCGGGCGCCGCCCTTCTTCCGTTTCACGCGGCGCGGCTGGGGCGGTCCCGGCGGCCGCGCTGCCGGGGTCTCCTCCGCCGCGGGAGCCGGGGTGGGAGGTGGGTTCGCGGGCGGCGTCCTCGAGGAGCGCTTGGGCCCGCTCCCGAGCGCAACCGCGGGAGTGCGAGGGACGAGGCGGCGGGTGATCACGCCCTGGCCCACCGTCCAGAGGTTCGTGGTCACCCAGTAGAGAACGAGTCCCGTCGGGAAATGCGCGATGACCGTGATGAAGACGAGTGGCAGCACCATCATCAGGTAGCGCTGGCTCTTCTCCATCGCCGCGGACATGAAGTAGCTCGAGAACACCTGGCTGAGCGCGTAGACCGCGAGGAGCACGAAGCCCGACCAGTGGGAGTCGGCGTGAGCCGTGATGTTCGGGACGAAGCCGAGCCAGGACAGGTTGGATCCCTGCGGGATGTGCTTCGTGAAGTGCTTCAGCACCAGGTACAGGGAGATGAAGACCGGGAACTGGGCGACGAGCGGCAGGCACGACGCAGCCGGGTTGATGTTGTTCTCCTTGTAGAACTTCATCAACTCCTCGTTCATCTTCTGCCGGTCGCCCTTGTACTTGCGCTGGATCTCCTTCATCTCCGGCGCGTGCCGCTGCAGCGACTGCATCGAGTGGATCTGGCGCACGGTGAGCGGGACGAGCGCAATCCGCACCACGATCGTGGTAGCGACGATCGCCCACGCCCACGGCAGGCCGAGGTTGTAGTGGAACCGGTCGAGCAGCCAGCGGGCCGCGTTCTCGAGCGGCTGCAGGATGCTGAAGACGAGGGGCGAGACGATCACGGGTAGTCGACGCCTCCCTTCGACCACGGGTGGCAGCGAAGGAGCCGCCAGCCCGCCTTCGCGGAGCCCTTCACGAGCCCGTGCTCGCGCAGCGCCAGAATCGCGTACTGGGAGCAGCTCGGGTAGTACTTGCACGTCCCGGCCGGGACGAACAGCCCGAGCGTCCACCGGTAGGCGAGCACGACGGCGATGCCGGCGCGTGCGGGCAGCGACACCGCTGCGTCCGCGAGCGGCGGGGCGGCCGGGTGCTGATGGTGGAGTGGCGGGGCGGCGCTCACGCGGCGACCTTTCCGAGCACCTCGTCCACTCGCTCGACGAGCCAGTCGTGCCCTCGCGTCTCCGCTGCTTCCGGCAGACCGGGCCGTACGACGAGGACGTAGTCGTTGGCAGCCGAGAGCCGCTCGCCTTCGAGCTTCTGAGTCCAGATCTCGCGCAGCTGCCGCTTGATGCGGTTGCGAACGACGCTCGAGCCTGCGGCCTTCGGAACGGCGAGCCCGAGACGCGGCCCGCCCGGCTCTTCCGGCCTCGCGAACCAGTAGAGGGTCAGGAAACGCGTGGAGGCGGAGCGGCCCTGCCGGTAGACCGCGTCGAAGTCGCGGGAGCGGGAGAGACGGTTCTTGCGCTGCACGCTACGCCGAGAGGCGCTTGCGGCCCTTTGCACGGCGGCGCTTGAGAATCGCCTGGCCGGCACGTGTTGCCATCCGGGCACGAAAGCCGTGCTTGCGCTTCCGGCGCCGGACGTTTGGCTGGTAGGTCCGCTTCATGGCTCGAGTAGGCCGGCCTCCGAAGGCTCACGGGGCTTGGCCGAGGCCTGAGTATAGTCGGATCGTCCGGGGCCGCGGTTGTCCACAGGGGACCACGCGGACAAAAGTCGTGGAAAGACCGGCCGAAGCTTTTCGGCGGCGCGATCTTTCCACACCTGTGGAGAGCTGTGTGGAGGAGAGGAACTCCCTGCAAATAGCCTCCTTCTTGGAAGCGGAGAGGTCGGAAATCCTCATTGAACCCCTCGGCGAAGCAGTGCTATCCTCGCCGCCGCCTGGCTACCTACCGAAGGAGCGCGCTCGAGGCGTGGAAGATCTGAACGAGCTGACTGCCGAGAACCTGTGGACCGACGTGTCGGCCCGTTTGCGGGGCGCGTTGAACGAGAAGACGTTCCGGAACTGGTTCGGTGAGGTCGCGGCGGTCGGGCTCGACGACGAGACCTTCGTGCTCGCCGTACCGAACGACTTCACGCGCGAATGGATCGAGGGGCGCTTTGCCGAGCTGATCCGCGCCGGGATCAAGGACGCCACGGGGGCCGAGCGGAGACTCGAGTTTGTCGTGCAGCCGCCCATGCCCGTCGCGACCGCGCCGCCGGCGCCGCCCCGGGTCGACGGTGGCACGATCAATCCGAAGTACACGTTCGATTCGTTCGTGATCGGCTCGTCGAACCGGTTTGCGCACGCGGCGGCGCTCGCGATTGCCGAGGCACCTGCGCAGGCCTACAACCCGCTCTTCATCTACGGGCACACCGGTCTCGGCAAGACCCACCTCCTGCACGCCGTGGCGAACTACATCGGGTTGCATTCCTCGGATCTGAGCGTGCGCTACGTCACCTCCGAGACGTTCATGAACGACTTCATCAACTCGCTCCGCGACAAGCGCATCGAGGGCTTCAAGCAGCGCTATCGCGCCTATGACGTCCTGCTCATCGACGACGTCCAGTTCTTCGAGCACAAGGAGCGGATCCAGGAGGAGTTCTTCCATACCTTCAACTCGCTGCACGAAGCGGGCCGGCAGATCGTGATGAGCTCGGACCGGCCGCCGCGCGACATCCAGACGCTCGAGGACCGGCTGCGCTCGCGGTTCGAGTGGGGCCTCATCACCGACATCCAACCGCCCGACCTGGAGACGCGAATCGCGATCCTCCGCCGCAAGGTGAAGTACGACGGGATCGACGTCGGTGACCCGGAGGTGCTCACCCACATCGCGAGCAGGGTGACCACGAACATCCGCGAGCTCGAGGGCGCACTCACGAGGGTGGTCGCCTTCGCCTCGCTGACCGGGCGGCGCATGGACGTCGACCTGGCTCAGGACGTGCTGCGCGACGTGTTCCCGCAGGGGGAGCCGGCCGTCGTCTCGATCGAGCGGATCCAGGAGCTCGTCTGCGACCGCTTCAGCGTCAGCCTCGGCGAGCTCACAGGCGACCGCCGCTCGCAGAACATCGTGTATCCCCGGCAGGTCGCGATGTATCTCTCGCGGGAGCTCACCGACTCCTCGCTGCCGAAGATCGGGAAGCAGTTCGGAGGTCGCGATCACACCACGGTCATCCACGCGACGTCGAAGATCGCTCGCCTAATTCGTGAGGACAGGTCTGTTTACAACCTTGTCCAGGAACTCACAGCTCGTGTGAAACAGGCCCGATAGGCACATGACCCTGTTGGCCGATCCCACTCGTCCCCCGTCCGCCTCCACAGCCAGAATGCGCGCTGCGGCTCGTTTCAGGCCGTCTTTCCACCAATTCACAGCCCCTATCACTACTTCTCTCGAAATTCTTAAATTCATGATTGACTCAGAAGCAGTGACTCTCGGGGTGTTGAAGGCGACCGTTCAGCGAGAGCTTCTCGCCGATCGCGTGGCCGTTGTGAGCCGTGCGCTCTCCTCGCGTGCTTCGGTGCTCGTGCTGAGCGGGATCCTCCTCCGAACGACGGAAACAGGGATCGAGCTTTCCGCCACCGACATGGAGGTCTCGCTTCGAGCCACGCTCGAGGCGACCGTCAGCGGCGAGGGCCAGGTCGTCGTGCCGGGGCGGCTTCTCCTCGACATCGCCCGTTCGCTGCCGGCGGGCGAGGTGTCGCTCGAGTATGTGGCCGAGGAGTCGGTCCTGCTCGTCACCTCCGGCACGGCCAGCTACCGCCTCCATACCTACTCGGCGGAGGACTTCCCGAACCTCCCCGACCTGAGTGCCGTCGCGCTCCAGCCGGTCGACGGCGAGGCGCTGCTCGGAACGATCCAGCGCGTGAGCAAGTCCGCCTCGCGTGACGAGAGCCGTCCGGTCCTGACGGGGATCTTCGTGAGCTTCGAGGGCGAGCGGCTCGTCATGGCTGCGACCGACTCCTATCGCCTCGCGGTGAAGGAGACCGTTGCCCCGGGACCGCTCCCCGAGCTCGAGGCGATCATCCCGGCGCGGGCGCTCCAGGAGCTGACGCGCGTCGCGGTGCCCGGTGAGCCGATCGAGCTCGCCGTTCAGGAGAACCACGTGGTTTTCGGCACCGCCGGCGTCTGGCTGACGTCACGCCGGATCGACGGGCAGTTCCCGAACTACCGCCAGCTTCTGCCCGAGCAGTTCGAGCACGAGCTCGAGCTTCCACGCGAGGAGCTGCTCGATGTCGTTCGCCGCGTCGGGCTGCTCGCCCAGCGGAACTCGCCGCTTCGGCTTCGCTTCGCCGACGGCGAGCTTGCCGTCTCGGCCAGGACGCAGGACGTCGGCGAGGCCCAGGAGTCGCTCCCGGCTCCGTTCACAGCCGAGGCGCTCGAGATCGGCTTCAACGCGGAGTTCCTTCGCGACGGCCTCGAGTCGATCGACTCCGGAACGGTGCGGTTCAAGCTGATCAGCCCGTTGCGGCCGGCAGTTCTCCAGGGTGAGTCGTCCGACTACACCTACCTGATCATGCCGATTCGCCTCGCGGGCTGATCGCGCGGCGCGTCACGCTCGCGAACTTCCGCTCGTACGCGACGCTCGACCTCGATCTCTCGGCCGGGCTCGTCCTCGTGACGGGCGAGAACGGTGCCGGCAAGACGAACCTGCTCGAGGCCGTTCACGTCGGCACGCAGGGCTTCTCGCCCCGGACCCGCTCGGATCCCCGCCTGATCCGATTCGGGGAGACGGCAGCCTCCGTTGCCCTCGACATCGACCGCGGCGGGGTTTCGCACCAGGTTCGGGTCAGGCTCGCGGCCGGCTCGCCGAAGGGCGCCGAGCTCGACGGGGCCCGCCTCGCCTCGACCGAGGCGCTGCGCCGCGAGCTGCCGACGCTCGTGTTCACCCCGGACCGCCTGGCGGTGGTCAAAGGCGGGCCCGCCGTCCGCCGTGCATACCTCGACCGAACGGTCTCCCGGCTCCTGCCGACGCGGGCGGGGACCTCGCAGGACTACGCCGCCGCCCTCGCCCAGCGCAATGCTGCGCTCAGGCGCGTCCAGCTCGGGCTCGCCTCCCGGGACTCGCTCGCCCCCTGGACGCTGCGCGTGGCCGAGCTCGGGGCCGAGCTCGTCGAGGCGCGCGTGGAGGCGATCGCGCGCCTGGCGGGGGGATTTCGCGATCAGCTCGAGCAGCTCGGCCTCCCGGCCGGATCGCTCGCCTACGAAGGCGCCCCGGTGCCTGCGTCCGAGCTCGACGCGCGGCTCGAGGCCGACCTCGCCCGCGGCAGCACCGGTGCTGGGCCCCACCTCGACGACCTGACGATCTCGGCTGGATCCCGCGACCTGCGCAGCTTCGGCTCGCAGGGCGAGCAGCGCCTGGCGCTCCTTGCGCTTCTGCTGGCCGAAGCCCGGCTCCTCGTCCCCGGGCCGCTGCTGCTGCTCGACGACGTCCTGTCGGAGCTCGACGCCCGCCGGCGGGCGGTTCTCGCGGAGGCCGTCGCCGGGATCGGGCAGACGCTGATCACGACGACGCACCGCGAGACGCTGCCGGCCGAGCCGAGCCAGGTGGTCGAGGTGACGCCGGGGCGCGCGGTCTCGAGCGAGGCGGCCTGATGGACAGGCTCTCGAACATGGTCCGCGGCGAGTTCGACACGCTTCGGCCCCCAGAGCGGCCTCGTCGAGATCCTCGAGCACTGGCCGGACGCGGTGGGCGTCGCGATCGCGCGGAGTGCGTGGCCCGCCCGGATCGGCCGCGACGGCACCCTGGTCGTCAACACCGCAGACTCGATCTGGGCCTTCGAGCTCGCCCAGAAAGGGCCCGAGATCGCCTCCCGTCTCGGCGTCCCCGCCATCCGCTTCGTCCCCGGCCCGCTTGCTGTCGACGCCCCTCCCCGCGAGCTGCGGGAGACTCCGGCCCCTTCCCCCGAGCACGTCCTTGCGGCGGCGGAGATGACGGCTGCGATCGAGGACGAAAACCTGCGCAAAAGTGTCGAAAGAGCGGTGAGTTTGAGCCTCGCCCGCGGGCCCGTAGACCGCCCGGTTTGATACACTGTGTGTGGCTTCCAAAAGGCCCATTTTGCAGGTCTTTTGTCATTTCAGGGCTGCGACCGAAGCCTTGCGGGCCTTCTGATCCGCTTCGGTGGTCGCTTTGAGCCAATCCCGAGCCCAAAACTCCCACATTAACCCCGTAGATCAAACCTAGAGGATCAATGCCAGAGTCTGCCGCAACCGCTTCGTACTCCGCCAAGGACATCACCGTTCTCGAGGGCCTCGAGCCGGTCCGGCTTCGCCCGGGGATGTACATCGGCTCGACGGGTCTCCGAGGCCTCCATCACCTCGTGTACGAGGCGGTCGACAACGCCGTCGACGAGGCGATGGCGGGGTACAGCGACCTGATCGACGTCACGATCCACCCCGACAACTCGGTGACCGTTCGCGACCGCGGGCGCGGGATTCCCGTCGACGTGGTCGAGGGCACGCGGGCTCCCCGCGCTGACCGTGGTGCTGACGAAGCTCCACGCCGGCGGCAAGTTCGGCGGCGAGGGCTACAAGGTCTCCGGTGGCCTCCACGGCGTCGGCATCTCGGTGGTGAACGCACTCTCGGAATGGCTCGTCGCGACGGTTGAGCTCGACGGGAAGGTCTACCGGCAGGAGTTCGCCCGTGGCATCCCGCAGGGCGACATGAAGCCGGTCGGGATGACGAAGGAGACGGGCACGACGATTCGATTCCATGCCCGACTCGGAGATCTTCGAGGAGATCGACTTCTCGTCCAGACCCTCGCCCAGCGGCTGCGCGAGACGGCGTTCCTGACGAAGGGGCTGCAAATCGTCGCTCTCCGACGAGCGCGCCGGCGGCGAGTCGGCCGCCTTCCACTACGAGGGCGGCATCAAGGACTTCGTGGCCTACATCAACGAGGCCAAGGACGCGATCCACCGGCACATCGCCTACTTCGAGAACGAGACCGAGGCGGGGGCCGTCGAGGTGTCGATGCAGTGGAACACCTCCTACCAGGAGTCGGTGTTCTAGCTTCGCCAACAACATCAACACCGCCGAGGGCGGCACGCACATGCCAGGGCTTCCGCTCCGCGCTGACGCGCACGCTGAACAAGTACGCGCGCGACAAGGCACTGCTCAAGGAGAAGGAGGAGAACCTCGAGGGCGAGGACGTCCGGGAGGGGCTCGCCGCGGTGATCTCCGTCAAGCTCAGGAACCCGCAGTTCGAGGGCCAGACGAAGGCCAAGCTCGGAAACCCGCAGATCGCCGGCCTCGTCGAGTCGACGGTGAACGCGAAGCTCGCCGAGTTCCTCGAGGAGAACCCGACCGACGCGAAGCAGATCGTCAACAAGGCGATCGCCGCGGCGCGCGCGCGCCAGGCCGCGCGCAAGGCACGCGAGGTGAGCCGCAAGAGCGCGCTCTCGGGCGGCGGGCTGCCGGGCAAGCTCGCCGACTGCCAGCTTTCCGATCCCGAGCGCTGCGAGCTCTTCATCGTCGAGGGCGACTCGGCAGGCGGCTCGGCGAAGCAGGGGCGCGACCGCAGCTTCCAGGCGATCCTGCCGCTGCGCGGCAAGATCATCAACAGCGAGAAGAACCGCATCAACAAGGTGCTCTCGAACGTCGAGATCCAGGCGATGATCACGGCGGCCGGCACGGGCATCGGCGACGAGTTCGACCTCGAGAAGCTCCGGTACCACCGGATCATCGTGATGACCGACGCCGACGTCGACGGCTCCCACATCCGCACCCTGATCCTCACGTTTCTCTACCGGCAGATGCCGGACCTGATCACGAACGGCCACGTCTACATCGCCGCGGCGCCGCTCTACAAGGTGAAGCTCGGCAACCAGGAGTTCTACTTCGAGAAGGACGCCCAGCTCGAGGATCTGCTCGCCCGGGAGCGGATCCCGCAGGTCGAGGTCAGCGACCGCGAACGGGACCGCCGTGCGCTGGACGGAGACACGCTGGCATCGCTTCACGAAGGAGTTCGCCCAGTACGACGGCTACTCCGCGCGACTCCGCGGCGATTTCGGGTGCCCGCTGCCGATCTGATGGTCAGGCACCGCCTGGTCGAGCACGAGATCGAAGACGCCGAGGGTGTCGAGCGCGCGATCGACGCGATCGCGCCCGAACGGGTACGAGCTCTCGATCCTCGAGCGCAGCGACGAGGGCTTCCGGATCCAGCTCGTCGAGACCGAGACGAGCACCTCGCAACGGATCCTCGTTCCGGTCGACCTGCTCGCCTCGCCGATCTACGGGCACGTGCGGCGGGCCTACGCGAAGCTCGTCGAGCTCGTCGGGCGCCCGCCGTTCACGGTCACGGTCGGCAAGGAGCAGGAGGTCGCCGAGACGTTCGAGGTGCTTCGCGCCGAAGGTGCTCGAGGCGGCGAAGCACGGGACGCAGATCTCGCGGTTCAAGGGTCTCGGCGAGATGAACGCGAGCCAGCTCTGGGAGACGACGATGGATCCCGAGAAGCGGCTGCTGATCCGCGTCGACGTCGAGGACGTGGCGGCGGCGGACCTCGTCTTCTCGATGCTGATGGGCGACCAGGTCGAGCCGCGCCGCGAGTTCATCGAGCAGAACGCGAAGGACGTCAAGTTCCTTGACGTCTAGGCGGCAAAGCGCAATCAAGGGGAAGAGCGCGATGCGGGGAGCCGTCATGTCTGAGCTCGACATGGGCCCGCTCGGCGGCGGCCGGATCGAGTCGCGCGAGCTCGAGCAGGAGATGCGCACGAGCTTCCTCGACTACGCGATGTCGGTCATCGTCGCGCGCGCGCTCCCCGACGTGCGCGACGGGCTGAAGCCCGTGCACCGCCGCGTCCTCTACTCGATGTGGGCCAACGGCAACAGGCCGGGCCGGCCGTACGTCAAGTGCGCGAACATCGTCGGCTACGTGATGGGCAACCATCACCCGCACGGCGACTCGGCGATCTACGACACGCTCGTCCGGCTCGCGCAGCCGTTCTCGCTCCGCAATCCACTCGTCGACGGCCAGGGGAACTTCGGCTCGATCGACGACGACCCGCCGGCTGCGATGCGCTACACCGAGGCACGCCTCGCACGGCTCGCCGAGGCGCTGCTGGCCGAGCTCGACTCGAACACGGTCGACTTCGGGCCGAACTACGACGAGTCGAAGCAGGAGCCGCTCGTGCTGCCGGCCCGCTTCCCGAACCTGCTCGTCAACGGCTCCGCCGGGATCGCGGTCGGGATGGCGACGAACATGCCGCCGCATCACCTGGGCGAGTCGATCGACGCGGTCGTCGCGCTGATCGACAAGCCCGACGCGAACGTCGAGGATCTGATGCGGCACCTCGAGGGGCCCGGACTTCCCGACCGGCGCGATCGTCGTCGGACGCTCCGGGATCCGCGACGCCTACCGCACCGGCCGCGGCCGGATCGTGATGCGCGCGCGCGCCCACATCGAGGAGCTGCGCGGCGGCAAGAGCGCGATCATCGTCACCGAGCTTCCCTACGGCGTCCGCAAGGGCGGCGACAACGGCGTGATCAAGAAGATCGCCGACCTCGTCCACGAGAAGGTGATCACCGAGGTCTCCGACATCGCCGACCACAGCGACCGCAGCGGCATGCGGATCCAGATCGAGCTCAAGCGCGACGCGGTTCCGCAGGTGGCGCTGAACAAGCTCTTCAAGCACACGGCGCTGCAGTCGACCTTCGGCTACAACGCCGTCGCGCTCGTCGACGGCGTGCCGAAGACGCTCTCGCTGCTCGAGCTCGTCACCCACTACCTCACCTTCCAGCGCGAGATCGTCACGCGGCGCTCGCAGTTCGAGCTGCGCCAGGCCGAGCGGCGCGCCCACATCCTCAAGGGCTACCTGATCGCGCTCGACAACCTCGACGCCGTGATCGCGCTGATCCGGGCCTCGAACGACACGGAGGAGGCGCGCACGGGCCTGATGGAGCAGTTCGCGCTGAGCGAGCTCCAGGCGAGCGCGATCCTCGAGATGCGGCTCGCGCGGCTCACGGGCCTCGCCCGCAAGGAGGTCGAGAGCGAGCACGCCGACCTGATGGAGCGGATCGGCGAGCTGCGCGCGCTGCTCGGCGACGAGGCGAAGATCGACGCGCTGATCCGGGAGGAGCTGCTCGAGATCAAGGAGACCTACAGCAGGGGCGACGACCGGCGCACGGAGATCGTCGCGGCCGAGGAGGAGCTCGAGCTCGAGGACATGATCGCCGACGAGCGGATGGCGATCGCGATCACGCGTTCCGGCTACATCAAGCGGCTCTCGCCCGACGCCTACAACGTCCAGCGGCGCGGCGGCATCGGCGTCATGGGCATGGACCTGAAGGACGACGACTACATCGAGCACCTGTTCGTCGCCTCGACCCACGACTACCTGCTCTTCTTCACCTCGGTCGGGAAGGTCTACCGGCTCAAGGTGCACGAGCTTCCGCTCGGGTCGCGGCAGTCGAAGGGCCGCGCGATCGTCAACCTGCTGCCGTTCCGCCAGGACGAGCAGGTGCGCGCCGTGATCCAGACGCGGAACTTCACGGAGGCCGAGTACCTCGTGTGCGCGACCCGCAACGGCGTCGTCAAGAAGACGGCGCTCTCCGACTACAACACGCCGCTCAAGGCCGACGGGATCATCGCGATCAAGATGCGCGAAGGCGACGAGCTCGTGAGCGTGCGTCACTGCTCGACCGGCGACGACGTGCTCCTCGTCTCGCGGCACGGCCAGGCGATCCGCTTCTCGGAGGCGGACGCGCGCGCGATGGGCCGGGCGACCGAAGGCGTGCGCGGGATGACGCTTGCGGGCCGACGACGAGGTGATCACCGCCGAGATCGCCCGCGACGACGCGGACCTCCTGGTCGTGACCGAGAACGGCTTCGGCAAGCGCACGCGCGATCTCCGAGTACCCGCGCAAGGGCCGTGGCGGCATGGGCGTGCCAGACGGTGAAGCTGACCGAGGCGCGCGGCCAGCTCGCCGGCGCCCGCGTCGTCCGCGACGGGTACCAGGTGATGCTGATCTCGACCGGCGGCACCGTCATCCGCATGCCGGTCGAGGACGTCAAGCGGCTCGGCCGCTCCACGCAGGGCGTGATCGTGATGCGTCTCCGCGACGGCGAGACGGTCTCGTCGCTGGCGCCGGTCATGGAGACCGCCGAGGACGGTGAGGTCGAGCTCGAAGGTCCGGTCGCCGACGGGTTCGAGCTCGACGGGTTCCAGAGCGACGGGGCCGAGAGCGACGCGGATGAGAGCGGCGCGGCTGGCGAGGCCGGCACCCGGCCGGCTGCGCTTGGCGATCTCGGCGAGGCCGGCGAGTTCGACGATGACGACGTGCTCGAGCCGGTCGAAGAGGAGAGCGACGAAGACGTCTCCGCTGACGACGAGCCCTCCGCCGAGTAGCGATCAGTCGACACCGCGGCGCTCGAGCGGTGGCCGCTACGGAGCACCGAGTCTCGCCCGGAGGCTTCACTTCGGTGTCCAGGAGCGTTATAAGTTGCGCGTAGCGCGACGGTCGTTCGCGTCCGCAACTGTGACAACGACCCGGGAGACGAGATGCCATACGGAGGCCCTGGCGAAGTCGCACTGGAGCCGGTCGACATCGCCGACCACCTCGACAAGGTCGAGCTCTACCTGGGCCAGGTCTGCCGGCTTGCCGGCATCTCGAAGATGCAGCTCGACTACTGGACGAACAAGGCGCAGATCCCGACGAAAGGCAAGAAGCAGCGCATCTACGACCGCGACGCGATCGAGATCGTGATGCTGATCAAGCAGGGCAAGGACAAGGGCATGAGCCTCGGCGCCGCGATCGCCGCGGCCCGCCACTTCCGCGAGGGGCAAGCGCCGCCGACGGCTTCTTCTTAGACGCTCTGACAGGACGGGCGTTACGAGCCGGGAGCCTGCCGGGCCTCTGCCTAGCTGCCCGATGCCCGAGCGGCGCGTCGGGCTGTCGCCCTTCGGCAGGAACGACGAGATGATGTCGACCGGCGCCGGGAAGACGATCGTCGTCGACTGCGACGAGCCGAGCTCGAGCAGCGTCTGCAGGTACCGGAGCTGCAGCGCGATCGGGTGCTCCTCGATCACGAGCGCGGCGTCCTTGAGCCGCTCCGAGGCCTGGAACTCGCCCTCGGCGTTGATCACCTTCGCGCGCCGCTCGCGCTCGGCCTCGGCCTGGCGCGCCATCGCGCGCTGCATCCCCTGCGGGATCTCGACGTCCTTGACCTCGACGACCGAGACCTTGATCCCCCAGGGCGCGGTCTGCTCGTCGATGATCCCCTGGAGGATCCCGTTGATCTTCTCGCGCTCCGACAGCAGCTCGTCGAGCGAGTGCTGGCCGAGGACGGAGCGCAGGGTCGTCTGCGCGATCTGCGAGGTCGCGACCATGTAGTTCTCGATCTGCACGATCGCGGCCTTCGGGTCGACGATCCGGAAGTACGCGACGGCGTTGACGCGCACGGGGACGTTGTCCTTCGTGATCACCTCCTGCGGCGGGATCTGCAGCGTGATCGTGCGCAGGTCGACCTTGACCATCCGGTCGATGATCGGGATCAGCAGGAAGAGCCCCGGCCCCTTCGGCTCGGGGAAGAGGCGACCGAGCCGGAAGACGATCCCGCGCTCGTACTCGCGGGCGACCTTGAGCGCGCTCATGAAGAACAGCACGACGAAGAACGCGATGACGAGCAGGACGATCCCGACTGCAGTCACGCCGACGATCCTACAGCGTTGGCGGCTGCCGGCCTCACGCCGGATGCACGCTCGAGCGTGAGGCCGTCGAGCGCGTCGACGATCACGCTCTGCCCGGCCGTGAGCGGCTCGCTCGGCGTGCCCGCCAGAGCTCGCCGTGGACGTACACCATGCCGCCTCCGAGCCCGGCTTCCCGCACCGTGCCGTGCATCCCGATGATCTCGAACGGCCCGACGGTGACGGGCGTCCGCCGGATCGCGACCGCCTTCGCCATCGCAAAGGCCCAGCCGCCTCCGAGCACGACCGTGATCGCGATCACGAGCGGAATCGAGGTGTGGTAGGGCCCCGAGGAGCTCTGGAACAGGGACGCGAGCCCGAAGCCCATCGAGATCAGCCCGGCGATCGTCAGCGCCCCGTGGGTCACGACGTGCGCATCGACGATCAGCAGCGCCACGCCGAGCAGGACGAGCGCGAGGCCTGTCCACGAGAGCGGCAGCACGTAGAGCCCGAAGAGGGCGAGCAGCAGCGAGACGGCGCCGAGCGCGCCGGGCAGCACGACGCCCGGATGGAAGATCTCGACGCCGATCCCCGCGATGCCCGCGAGGAAGAGGAGCGAGACGATGTTCGGGTTGAGCAGGGTCGAGAGGAACCGGGTCACGAACCCGGGGCGAACGTTCACGATCGTCGCGCCGGCGGTGTGCAGCTTCAGGTGCGAGGGGACGGTAGTGCGGCCGTCGATCGTCTTCAGGAGGGCGGGGAGGCTCGGCGAGACGAGGTCGATCACGTGCAGGCGGAGCGCCTCGGTGTCCGTCAGGTTCGACGCGACGCGCACGGCCTTGTTGGCCCAGGCGGCGTTACGGCCGTGGCTCTTCGCGAGCCCGCGGAGCGACGCAGCTGCATCGTTGATCACCTTTCGCCGCAGATCCGTGCCGAGGTTCGCTCCTGTCGAGGAGATCGGGGTCGAGGAGCCGATGTTCGTCTCCGGTGCCATCGCGAGGATGTCGGCGGCCTCGGAGATCCAGACGCCGCGCAGAGGCTCCGCGGGCCCCTCCCGGCGCGATGTAGACGACGACGGGCTCGCCCGAGGCGCTCAGCGAAAGCTCCTTCTGCACGATCGTGCGCTCCGAATCCTCGTCCCCGCCGGGCGTGTCGAGAACGATCACCGCTGCCGCGTAGTGATCGCGTCGGGCCCGGTCGAGCTGGTTGTCGAGCCAGCCTTCCGTGACCGGGTTCACCTCCGCGGTGAAGTGGATCGCGAGGACCCGTCCGGGCGACGGGCCTCCGGCGCCGGCCGGGACGGCCGCGACCAGGCATGCGGCGAGCGCAGCCACCACGACCGTCACCTTCGGGATCGCCACTGCGACCGGAATGGTATGCCGCCCGCTTGCCGGCCCGCCGGAAAGCAGCCCGGGCAACGACGCCCACCTGTCGCGGCGGGCCGTCAACCGGGGTCAGACACCTGGTTGAACGTGTGCCAACTTCGTGCCGGAAGGGGTGAGTTCCGGGTGGGGACGGGCTTGCGGGGGTATGGTCGAGTGGACGCCTCGATCGACGCCGCCGAGCCGGGAAGTTGGCTCCAGTGCTTGCGTTGCGGGGTACTGTCGTTCGCAACCGGGTGTCGTCGAAGACCGGCGGGCGCAGGGGGTCGCCCCTGCGTGAGCCCGGCGGCGTGGCACGGCTGAGGATGGCCCGGCGCGGCCCGCACTGAGCCGGCCTACGAACCGCCGCAACGCGAGCGTGGCGGGGCGGCGAGAAGACAGCTCCGGTCAGGAAGCGGCGGGCGCGCCCTCGCCTGAGCTGCCCGGTCGGTCTCCGTCGAGCCCGCGCGCCCAGCGGTTGTAGGCCTCCTCGAGTCGAGACAGGATGTCGATGAGGAGCTCGAGCCGGTCGCGTTCCAGGAACCCGGCGCCCGGCCAGGGCGCCTCGCCGACGTTGATGCCGATCCCGAGCACGACCCGGTTCGAAGCCTCGGCGAGGATCCCGGCCACTTTCCTGCCGCCGACGAGCACGTCGTTCGGCGGTTTGATCGACGCATCCGGCCCGATCGCGCCCGCGACTGCCTCTGCGGCGATCAGCGTCAGCTCGGGCCAGCGCGCGAGCGGCGCCCCGGGCCTGAGCACGATCGAGAAGGCGAGCCCGGTCCCAGGCTCGTCGACCCAGATCCGCCCCAGGCGGCCGCGGCCCGCCGTTTGGTGTTCTGCGAGCGCGACCGCCCCGTGCGGCGCGTCGGGCGGGAACACGAGCTGGGTCGACGGCGGTCTCGCCGAAATGCAGGTACGGCCGTCCGAAGCGGCCCCGGAGCTGCGGCGACACGAGTTCGGGCACGAGGGCCATCCCCACTACATTAAGCCCGCCCGTGCAACCCCGTCTCCCGCAACGTCGTCCAACGCCTCGAGCCTCCGATGGATACCCCGCGCCTCCCGAACACGCCGCGCCCGTTGCGCGCCGTGACTCCCGTACGGATCCCGCGCTCGTCTACGAGCGGCTATCCGATCCCGATCCTCGTGACGCGGGCAAAGGCAGGCGATCCTCGCGCCCTCGCAGCCCTGTGCGAGCGGCACGCGCCGAAGGTCGAGCGGCTTGCGCTGCACCTGCTCCACGACCCGGAGGACGCGCGCGATGCGGCCCAGGAGTCGCTCGCGAAGCTGGTCGTCCGGATCCGGCAGTTCCGGGGCGAGGCCCAGTTCGCGACCTGGCTTCACCGGCTCGTCGTGAACACGTGCAAGGACGTCGCACAGGCGAAGGCTTCCCGCCGCGCGGAGCCGCTGGTCGAAGACCTCCGGCCGGCCCGGGACGGGGATCCTGCCGCCGCCGCCGCGGGTGCCGAGACGCGCCGCGAGCTAGGGCGGCATCTGTCCGAGCTGCCGCGGGCCCAGGCGACCGTGGTCGCGCTGAAGGACGTGTTCGACCTCGGCTTCGAGGAGATCTCCTCTGCCACCGGGATCCCGGTCGGTACGGCCAAGTGCTACGCCCATCGTGGGCGAGCGTCGCTGCGCGAGCGTCTGTCGGCATGACGGACATGCCGCTCGGCAGGGCGGAGATCGAGGAGATCCTGCCCCACCGTGCCCCCTTTCTGCTCGTCGACGAGGTGCTCGAGCTCGTCCCGGGGGAGCGCGTCACCGCTCGCAAGACCGTGACCGAGGACGACTGCGCCGGGCATTTTCCCGGCAATCCGATCATGCCCGGCGTGAAGATGGTCGAGGCGCTCGCCCAGTGCGGCGCGATCGCCGTGCTCTCGCAGCCCGAGAATCGCGGCCGCCTCGTGCTCTTCGCCGGGATCGAGGACGTCCGGTTCAAGCGGATCGTGCGGCCCGGCGAGGTGATCGAGCTCGCCTGCGAGGTCGAGGCGGTGCGCGGCCCGGTCGGCAAGGGCAAGGTCCGGGCGACGGTTGGCGGAGAGCTCGCAGTGCGCGGGACGCTGACCTTCGCGGTGGCGCCGGAATGACCGGCCGCTGAGCGCTGATCGGCCGCACCCAGGGCCGGCCGGTGTCGATCACCGGGCTCGGTAGCTATGCGCCCGAGCGGGTGCGTGACGAACGACGACCTCTCGAAGCTCATGGACACCTCGGACGAGTGGATCATGGAGCGCACGGGGATCCGCGAGCGCCGGGTCGCCGCCGACTCGGAGGCGATGTCCGACCTCGCGCTGCCGGCGGCCCGCGCAGGCGCTCGACCAGGCCGGCCTCGAGGGCAGCGACATCGACCTCGTGATCGTGGCGACGGTCACGCCCGACATGGCCTTTCCGGCCACCGCCGCGCTCGTCGCCGAGCAGCTCGAGAGCCCCGACGCGGCCGCCTTCGACCTCTCGGCCGGCTGCACCGGGTTCATGTACGCGCTCGTCCAGGGCCACGCGATGATCGCGAGCGGGCTCGCCAAGCCGGGCGCTCGTCGATCGGCGGCGACGTGCTTTCGCGGATCCTCGACTGGACCGACCGCTCGACCGTCGTCCTCTTCGGCGACGGCGCCGGCGCCGTCGTGCTCGAGCACGTCCCGGCCGGCGGCTTCCTCGGGTTCGAGCTCGGGGCCGACGGTGCGGGCGGCCGCGAGCTCTTGCTTCCGGGCAGCGGCTCGCGGCTCGCCGAGCCCGGCCAGTCGGAGTTCCTGACCATGAACGGGCGCGAGGTCTTCAAGTTCGCAACAAGGGTGCTGGTCAGCTCTGCCGAAGCAGTCCTCGAGACATGCGGCAAGACGGTCGCTGACGTGGACGTGTACGTGCCCCACCAGGCCAACGTCCGAATTATCGACCACGCTGTTCGCAAACTAGGCTTCCCGGATGAAAAGGTGATCGTCAACGTGGATCGGTACGGAAATACCTCGTCGGGCTCGATTCCGCTCGCGCTTGCAGACGCGACGCTCGACGGCCGCCTGAAGGCCGGAAGCCTGGTTCTCATGACCGGCATGGGCGCGGGCCTCACCTGGGGCTCGGCGCTGATCGAATGGACACTCGACACGAACGGAGCGAGCGCATGACCAAGTTGGCCTTCATGTTCCCCGGTCAAGGCTCGTTCGAGCTTGGGATGGGACGCGACATCGCCGAGGCAGAGCCCGAGGCGATGGCGGTGTACGAGCAGGGAAGCGCGGCCTCGGGCCTCGACCTGCAGCGGCTGTGCTTCACGGGCTCGGCGGAGGAGCTGACGAAGACCGAGCTCCAGCAGCCGGCGCTCGTTGCGACGAGCCTCGCGATCAACGCGGCACTGCGCGCGCGCGGGATCACGCCGGACTACGTCGTCGGCCATTCGGTCGGCGAGTTCTCGGCGCTCGGCGCTGCCGGGTCGACGAGCATCGCGGAGATGATCGCGCTCGTGCGCGAGCGAGGCCTCGCGACCGCGGCCGCGGCGAAGGACCACCCGGGCTCGATGGCGGCGATCCTCGGGCTCGCAGACGACGTCGTCGAGGCGCTCTGCCGGAAGATCCACAACGTGTGGCCGGCGAACTACAACTGTCCCGGCCAGCTCGTCGTCTCGGGCGAGACGAGCGCGGTCGACGAGTGCTGCGACGAGGCCCAGCGCGAGGGCGCTCGCCGTGCGGTTCGCCTCAAGGTCTCGGGCGCGTTCCACTCGCCGCTCGTCGAGCTCGCCGCCGACCGCCTGCGCCCGGCGATGGACAAGATCGACTTCAAGGCGCCCACGGCGCACTTCGTCTCGACGGTGACCGCCCGGCTCGAGGATGCGCAGCGCTACCGCTCGCTCCTGATCGAGCAGCTCACCGCGCCCGTCAAGTTCACGCAGGCCGCGCGCGAGATGATCGGGCAGGGAGTGACGACGTTCGTCGAGGTGGGGCCGGGCAATGTCCTGTCGGGTTTACTGAAGAGAATCGACAGCTCCGTGAAGGCGATTCCGGTCAACGACCTGAAGTCTCTGAACGCGGCAGCGCACGAGCTTGGCTGAGTTCTGCTCCCTCGACGGGAGAACGGCGCTCGTCACGGGGGCGTCGAGGGGAATCGGAAAGGCGATCGCGGTCGAGCTGGCACGCGCCGGCGCAACGGTGGTGATCGGCTACCGCTCCGGGTCGGAGGAGGCGGAGACGCTCGCGGCCGAGCTCGGCGGCCGCGCGATCCAGGCGGATGTCGCGTCGCCGTCCGAAGCGCAGCGGCTCGTCGACGAGGCCGGCGACATCGACATCCTCGTCAACAATGCGGGTCTCACACGCGACGGCCTCCTCGCGCGGATGTCGGACGACGATTGGCGCGAGGTGATCGAGACGAACCTGAGCTCGGTCTTCTATACGTGCCGTGCGGTCACGCGTCCGATGATGAAGAAGCGCGCCGGCGCGATCGTGAACGTCAGCTCGATCGTCGGGGTGCACGGCAACTGGGGGCAGACGAACTACGGCGCCTCGAAGGCGGGGATCATCGGGTTCACGAAGTCGCTTGCCCGCGAGCTCGGGTCGCGCGGGGTGCGCGCGAACGTGGTCGCGCCCGGCTACGTGAAGACGCGGCTCACCGACGCGATCCCCGAGCAGGGCCGGGAGGCGATGCTCACGAATACGCCGCTCGGGCGGCTCGGCGAGCCGGAGGACGTGGCCGGCGCTGTACGGTTTCTCTGTTCCGACGAAGCCTCGTTCATCACGGGCGAGGTCCTGCTCGTCGACGGCGGACTGGGGATGTAGTGAGCGACAACGGCAACGGAAGAAGACGCGTGGTCGTGACCGGCCTCGGCATGGTCACCTCGCTCGCTAACGATGTCGAGACGACGTGGTCGAGGCTGCTCGCGGGCGAATCGGGTGCCGGCGAGATCACCCAGTTCGACCACGACGACTACCCGGTGCACTTCGCGAACGAGCTGAAGGACTTCGATCCGACCAACTGGATCGACCACAAGTCCGCCCGCCGGATGGACCGGTTCGCGCAGATGATTCTTGCGGCAGCGCGGCAAGCCGAGCAGGACTCCGGCATCGATGTCGCCGCCGACCCAGAGCGCGTCGGCGCGTCGATCGCCACCGGTATCGGCGGGCTCCGCTCGTTTCAGGACTGCTACGACGTCCTGCTCCACCGGGGCCCCGACCGGGTGAGCCCGTTCTCGATCCCCTGCATCATCCCCAACATGGGCGCGGGCTGGGTTTCGATCGAGCTCGGCACGAAGGGGCCCTTGATGAGCGAGTGCACGGCCTGCGCCGCCTCGAACATGGCGATCGGCGACGCGATGGACGAGATTCGCGTCGGGCGCGCCGACGTGATGATCGCGGGCGGGACCGAGGCGCCGATCACCCGCGTCGGGATCGCCGGGTTCGACGCGATGCGCGCGCTCTCACGCCGCAACGACGACCCCGAGCGGGCATCCCGGCCCTTCGACCGCGACCGCGACGGCCTCGTCATGGGCGAGGCCGCCGGTGTCGTCGTGCTCGAAGAGCTCTCCCTCGCCCAGGCGCGCGGCGCGAAGATCTATGCCGAGCTGCTCGGCTACGGGATGTCGGCCGACGCTGCCCACATGACCGAGCCCGACCCGACCGGCCAGAGCCCGGCCCGCTCGATGCGGCTGGCGCTCGCAAGACGCCGGCGTCGACCCGACCGAGGTCGGGTACGTGAACGCCCACGCGACCTCGACGCCGCTCGGCGATGCGGCGGAGACGAAGGTGATCAAGCTGGCGCTCGGCGAGGAGCACGCCCGCGCAACCCCGATCTCTTCCACGAAGGGCGCGACCGGTCACTGCTTCGGGGCGGCAGGGGCGATCGAGGCGATCTTCACGACGCTGGCGCTCAGAGACCAGCGGGTGCCGCCCACGATCAACCTCGAGAACCCCGATCCCGCCTGCGACCTCGACTACGTCCCCAACGAGTCGCGGGCAGTGCCGGGCCTGCATACGGCAGTCTCGAACTCCTTCGGCTTCGGCGGTCACAACGCGACGCTCGTCCTGCGCCGCTGGGACGCGAGCTAGGCCGCCGATGTCCACGCAAGCCGGGGACCGCTGGGCGACCTTCGACTGCTACGGGACTCTGATCGACTGGAACGGAGGCATTCGGGCCGAGCTCGCTCGTGTCTTGGGCGAGGAGGATGCGGACCGCAACCTCGAGCGGTACCACGAGCTCGAGCCCGAGCTCGAGGCCGACGGGCAACTCACCTATCGCGCGGTAATGACCGAGGCGATGCGAGCGCTCGGGGCGCCGGCCGGCACCGAGTCGGGCCTCGCCGAATCGCTTCCGCGCTGGCAGCCGTTCCCGGAGGTCAGGGTGGCGCTCGAAGAGGCGCGTGAGCGGGGCTGGCGGCTTGCGATCCTGACCAACTCTGACCCCGACCTCATCGCCGCGTCGAGGGCGTTGATCGGCGTCCCGTTCGATGCAGTCGTGACCGCCTCGGAGATCGGCTCGTACAAGCCCGCCCACAAGCACTGGGTCGAGTTCTACGCGTCGACCGGCGCCGGCCCGTCGCGTCACGTCCACGTTGCGGCGAGCCTCTTCCATGACATCGCTCCGGCGAACGCCCTCGGGATCCCGAGCGTCTGGATCAACCGTCTCGGAGAGGTCGCCGGCCCGGTCCCCTCGCGCGAGCTCCTCGACCTCGACGGGCTCGCCGACGCCCTCGACGGGCTCGTTGCAGAGGGCTAGGGGCGGACACCTGCAACCGCCTCGTTCGAGCCGGAGTCTAAGATCAAGTCGCCTATGACCGAGACCAGCATCGACGTCAGGGTCGAGCAGGTGGACAACCCGCCGCCAGACAAGAAGCATCCGAACACCTGCCCGAGCTGTGGCTCGCACTATCGGGACGACGAGCTCGAGGCCATGCTCTACGTGTGCGGGCATTGCGGCCACCATTTCCGGATGCCCGCTCACGCGCGGATCGCGTGGCTCGCCGACCCGGGCTCGTTCAGCGAGGACGCCGGCGAGGTGCGCTCGGCCGACCCGCTCTCGTTCTACGACCTGCGGCCGTATCGCGAACGTCTGGCCGAGGCCGAGCTGAACACCGGCTTGACCGACGCGATGGTTGTCGGGTCGGCGACCCTCGACGGCTATCCACTCGAGCTGGCAGTCATGGACTTCTCGTTCATGGGCGGCTCGATGGGGAGTGCGGTGGGCGAGAAGTTCGTCCGGGCCTGCGACCGGGCGATCGCAAACGGCACCCCGCTGCTCGTCGTCTCGAGCTCCGGTGGCGCACGGATGCAGGAGGGAATCCTCTCGCTGATGCAACTTCCGAAGACGATCGCCTCGCTCGACGAGCTGGCCGAGTCGCGGCTCCCGCTCTTCTGCGTGCTTACCGACCCGACGACGGGCGGCGTGATGGCCAGCTTCGCGTCGCTCGGCGACGTCACGATCGCCGAGCCGGGCGCCCTCCTCGCCTTCACCGGGCCGCGGGTGGTGCAGGCGCTGATCAAGGAGAAGCTCTCCGACGACTTCGGCCGGGCCGAGCAAAACCTCCGTTTCGGGCAGATCGACGCCATCGTCCCGCGACCGGAGCAGCGCCAGTACCTGTCGCGGCTCCTCCGGCTCTTTGGCCGGTGAGGCCGAGCGCAGGCTGCGGGAGCAGCTCGGGAGGCTGAGGAGCCTCCCGCTTCTCCATCGGACCGGGGTCTCGGCCGAGGAGCGCCGGCTGACGGAGCAGCTGAGCACCGTGTCCCGCGCCGACGCGTCCGAGGAGGAGATCTGGAGCTTTGTGGAGCTTGCCAGGCATCCCGACCGTCCCTACACGCTCGATTACGTCGGCAGGATCCTCGACGACTGGGTCGAGCTGCACGGCGACCGGGGGAGGATGGACGACGGCGCGATCGTCGCCGGTCTCGGCAAGCTCGAGGGCAGGACGATTGCGCTCGTAGGCCATCAGAAGGGCCGCGACCTGAAGGAGCGGTTGAGCCGGCAGTACGGCATGCCGAGCCCCGAGGGCTACGCGAAGGCGATGCGCGTCATGGGGATCGCCGAGCGGTTTGGGTTTCCGGTGGTCTCGCTCATCGACACACCGGGTGCCTATCCCGGCGTTGCGGCGGAGCAACACGGCCAGGGCGGCGCGATCGCTCGCTCGCAGGCCAAGATGATCGCGCTGACAGTCCCCTCGGTCGCCTGCGTGATCGGTGAGGGCGGCTCGGGCGGCGCGCTCGCTCTTGCCGTCGCCGATCGCGTCCTGATGCAGGAGAACGCGATCTACTCGGTGATCACGCCCGAGGGGTGCGCGATGATCCTCTGGCGGGACGGGTCGAAAGAGGCCGCGATGAAGGCGGCCGCGGCGTTCAAGCCCGACGCATTCCATTGCCTCGAGCTCGGGGTCGTCGACGGCATCGTCCCGGAGCCGAAAGGCGGCGCTCAGACCGACCCGGACGACGCGGCCGCGAGCCTCAAGCGGGCCCTGCTCTCCGCCCTCTCCGAGGTTGTGGATATCTCCTCGGGAGAGCTCCGGCGGGCCCGTCGCGCGAAGTTCCGCGCGATGGGCGTCTTTGCCTGATTGCAGGAATCTGCGCCGCTCAGAGGCGGTTTCTCCACACCGTCCACAGAGTTTTCAACCGAGTTTCAAGATTGTGTGAATGGGGAATAGGGAGGAGTTGGACCAGTACCGGCGCAAGCGCGATCCGGCGAAGACCCCGGAGCCGTTCGGCTCTGGGCGGTCCGGAAAGAGCGCGTCCGCAGCACCCATCTTCGTCGTCCAGAAGCACGCTGCGAGGAGCCTTCACTATGACTTCCGGCTCGAGCGGAACGGTGCGCTTGCCTCATGGGCAGTGCCGAAAGGCGTTCCGTCGGCAGCCGGCCAGAGGGCGCTCGCGGTGCACGTCGAGGATCACCCGCTCGACTACGCCACCTTCGCGGGCGAGATCCCTTCCGGCCAGTACGGCGCCGGGAAGGTGGAGATCTGGGACCACGGCACCTACGAGCTGCTCGAGGAGAAGCGGGACGGGGGGCTGAAGGTCCGCCTGGCCGGTGAGCGGCTGCGCGGGATCTGGACGCTCGTGCCTGCGCATCTGGACGGGAAGGAGGCGAACTGGCTCCTGATCCGGAGCCGTGAGCCCGATGAGGCCGGCCCGGCGGGCGCGCAGTACAGCCCGATGCTCGCCTCGCTCGTCCGGGAGCTTCCGGCGGCTGGGAGCTGGTTGTACGAGGTCAAGTTCGACGGGTACCGGGTGCTCGCCTATGTTCGAGGCGGGCAGTGCACGCTGCGGTCTCGAAACGACAACGACCTCACGGCCCGGTTCGCCGTGGTCGCGGGTGCGCTTCCGGCCGCAGTCGACGGTGACGTCGTGATCGACGGGGAGGTCTGCGCGCTCGATGACCGCGGCCGCCCGAGCTTCTCGGCGATGCAGGAAGGGGGCTCGCGCCTTGTCTACTACGCATTCGACTGCCTGGAGGCGCACGGCGAGCCGCTTGTCGGCGAGCCGATCGAGGAGCGCCGCGCCCGCCTCACCAAGGTGGTCACTCCGGGCCCGATCGTGCGCGTGTCGGAGGCGTTCGACGACGGCGCCGCCCTGCTTGCGGCCGCCGCTGCACAGGGGCTCGAGGGGATCATGGCGAAGCGCGCCGGCTCGGCGTATGCGCAGGGCCGCCGCACCCGCGACTGGCTGAAGCTGAAGACGACCGGGCGTCAGGAGTTCCTCGTGGCCGGGTACACGAAGGGCTCCGGGAGCCGAGCGGGGACACTCGGCTCGCTCGTCCTCGCGGTAAACGAGGACGGCGAGCTCCGTTACGTCGGGAATGTCGGCACGGGGTTCACGGACCGCGAGATCACCCGGCTCCTCGGGCTGCTGCGCCCGCTTGCGACCGGCGAGTCACCGTTTCGCGAGCCGCCGAAGCTGCCGCGTGTCCGGAAGGGCGATGTCGTCTGGGTGAAGCCCGAGCTCGTCGTGGAGGTCGAGTTCAGCGAGTGGACACATGCCGGGCACGTCAGGCAGCCGTCCTACAAGGGTGTGCGCGACGACAAGCCCGCGGCCGAGGTGCGGCCGGAGCGGGCCGGCTCGGAGGTGATGCGACGCGGACGGCGCGAGCTCACGCTGTCGAACCTCGACAAGCCGTTCTGGCCCGAGGAGGGGATCACGAAGGGCGACCTGATCGACTACTACCGCGACGTGGCGCCCGTGCTCGTTCCGCACCTGCAGCACCGCCCGTTCACCATGCGCCGCTATCCCGACGGCGCCGGCGGCAAGGCGTTCTTCCAGAAGGACGCTCCCTCGCACATGCCGGACTGGATCCGCACCTTTCGCACCGAGGTCTCGACCCGGCAAGGCAGTCGGAAGTGGGTTGAGTTCCCGGTCGTCGACGACGAGCTCGCGCTTCTGTGGATGGTGAACATGGGCTGCATCGACATGAACCCGTGGTACTCGAGGGTCGACCGCCCTGATCGCCCCGACTTCGTGCTGTTCGATCTCGATCCGACCCCGGAGGTGCCGTGGCGTGAGACCGTCGAGGTGGCGCTGCTCGTGAAGCGCCTGCTCGACGGGGTCGGCCTCCAGTCGTTCCCGAAGACCTCGGGCGGCAAGGGCTTCCACGTGCTCGTGCCGCTCGACCGCCGCTCGACCTACGAGGAGTCGAGAGCGTTCGCCGAGCACGTCGCCGGGGCCATCGCCCGCTCCTACCCGAAGCTTGCGACCACGCAGTGGGCAAAGTCGCGGCGCCGCGGGGTGCTGATCGACGCCAACCAGAACGGTGAGGGGAAGACGATCGCCTCGGTCTACTCGGTTCGCCCGCATCCGGGTGCGCCCGTCTCGACTCCGCTCACCTGGGACGAGGTCGGCGATGGGCTCGATCCTCACGCGTTCACGATGAGCGCCGTCCGAGCGCGGATCGCTGCGCACGGCGATCTCTTCGCCGGCGTGCTCTCGACCCGGCAGTCGCTCGGGAAGGCGCTCGCGCGTCTCTGAGGCGATGGCACGCCACGGGCGACCGGATGCCATCGCCCGCTGATGGCCCCCGGGCCGTGTCTCTTGGGCCACGCCCGCGCTGTCCCCCACCCAGGGTGGGGAGCAATCCGCCACCCTCTACTGCCAATTCTACGGCTCGGTTTGCCGCGTGTCTGTGCCGGCTTCGTCAAGTCTTTGCCGCAGGCCGTCAGCTCGAAGCAACGAGCCGCGAAAGGAGTTCGCGCGCCGCACCCTTGTCGAGCATGTCGTTGAGGTTGCCGCACTTCGGGCTCTGGACGCACGACGGGCAGCCGTCGTGGCAGGGGCACGTCGCGATCATGTCGAGCGTGTCCGCGACCCAGCCCTCGAACTGCTCGAACCCCCGCTCGGTGATTCCGACTCCGCCCGGGTGGCCGTCGTAGACGAAGACCGTCGGCCGGCCGGTGTCCGGGTGGAGGTTCGTCGAGAGGCCGCCGATGTCCCAGCGGTCGCACATCGCCCAGAGGGGGAGCATCGCGATCAGTGCGTGCTCCGCCGCATGGAGGGCACCGAGGAGCTTCGGCATCTCTTCGAGTCCGTGCAGCTGGCCGGGATCGGGGCAAAACCAGATCGCCTCCGTCATGAACGTCGAGGGTGGGCAGGCGAGCGGGACGAGCTCGATCCGCTCCTGCGAGGCGATCGTCTTGCGCTCGTAGCCGACGACGCGATCGGTCACCTCGACCTCGCCGAAGACGAGCTCGAGCCCGAGCCGCGGCTCGGCCCGGAGCGGGCCCAGGATCGCTGTTTCGGTCTCCCGCTTGGGCTGGGTGTACCAGTCGCCGCGGAACGGCTCCGCCACCGCACGGAGGGTTGTCTCGTCGAGCTCGCGGATCAGGAAGGACTCGCCCAGGTGGAGGTAGATCGCGCCTTCATGAACCGTCGAGTACGCGCGCGAGCGCTCGACGAACCCGAGGATGGAGCCGTTCGAGGCATCCACGACCGTGAACGAGTCCGGATCGGCCGAGCGGAGGGGAACCTGGGCGGCGGGGGTCACTGTGCCCGCCCAGACAATGCCGCGCGGCGTCTGCTTGAGGTCGGGGTCCTTCCTCGCCGCCTCGATCGCCTCCGGCCCGAGCTCCTCGGCGTCGCTGTCGTCGATCGGGGCCTCGTAGGCCGCGGCACGGACGTGGCCGGCAAGGATCCTGGGATTCGCGTGGTCGAGGATCGCCGCCTCGACGCGCCGTTCCAGGAGCTTCTCCGGCTCGCGCATGAAGTACTGGTCGAGAGCGTCCTCGGTCGCGACGAGGACCGCGAGGCCGTGACCGCGTCGCCCCGCCCGGCCCCACTGCTGCCGGAGCGAGGCGACGGTGCCCGGAAAGCCCACCGAGATCACGGCGTCGAGCAGGCCGATGTCGATCCCGAGCTCGAGCGCATCGGTTGACGAGACCCCGAGCAGCTCCCCTGCGGCGAGCCTACGCTCGATCTCCCGCCGCTGGCCGGCCGTGTAGCCGGCGCGATACGGGGAGAGCCTGGAGTCGTCGCCGAGCCGCTCCGCGGTGAAGCGGTGCACGAGCTCCGCGGACTTCCGGCTCTTCGCGAAGGTCAGCGTTCGCAGGCCCCGGGCGACGAACCCGGCCTGGAGCCGCGCCGCTTCGGCCAGCGCGGAGCCCCGGATCCCGAGCTCAACATCGAGGAGCGGCGGGTTCCAGAGCACGACCGTCCGCTCGGCGTGCGGAGCCGCGTCGTCGGCGATCACCGTCACGGGCAGGCCGAGGAGATCGTGGCCGAGCCCGCCGGGATTCGCGATCGTCGCCGTCGCGAGCAGGAACTGCGGCTCCGACCCGTAGATCCGCGCGAGCCGGCGCAGCCGTCGAAGGACGTTCCCCACGTGCGAGCCGAAGACGCCCCGGTACACGTGCGCCTCGTCGACGACGACGTAGCGAAGATTCGACAGGAACTCGCCCCAGCGCTCGTGGTTCGGGAGCATGCCGATGTGCACCATGTCCGGGTTGGTCAGGATCGCATTGGCCCACCTGCGGATGTGCCGCCGCTGCTCGGTCGGGGTGTCGCCGTCGTATATCGCAGGCCGCAAGCGCGGCACGCCCAGGGCGTTCAGCGTCCGGAACTGATCCTGCGCAAGCGCTTTCGTCGGGTACAGGTAGAGCACGCGGTCCCGCGGGGACCGCGCGAGTGCGTCCAGGATGGGGAGGTTGAAGGCGAGCGTCTTGCCGGAGGCGGTGCCGGTTGTGATCACGAGATGCTCGCCACGCGCGGCAGCCTGCCAGGCCTGGCTCTGATGCTCGTAGAGCGAATCGACCCCGACCGCATCCCGGACGCGCTCATCGAGATCGGGCGGGATGGCGGCCGTTCGTGCCGGCCTCGCAGGCTCCTCTCGGCGGTGTGCGAGCTCCTCACCCTGCAGCAGCTCGTCGGGGAGCACGAGGCTCGCAGCGGTCACCAACCCGATGGTAGCCTCGGCGCACCGGGGTGCCCGCGCGCGGGCTGAGATCACACCCGTCGAACCTGATCCGGATCATGCCGGCGAAGGGAGCAGGAATTTCGACGGTTCCACGAGCACTGACGATCGCGACCTCCGACAGCGGCGGCGGGGCCGGGATCCAGGCGGACCTGAAGGCCTTTGGAGCGGCCGGGGCGTTCGGTACCTCGGTGCTCGTCGCTCTCACAGCGCAGAACACGACGCACGTGGCGGCGATCCACGAGCTTCCGCCGGAGTTCGTGGTGGCCCAACTCGACGCTGTCTTCACCGACATCGGCGTCGACGCGGCGAAAACCGGGATGCTCTTCTCGCGACGGCTGATCGAGACCGTCGCCGGCTACCTCGACGGCCGTGCGGTGCCGCTCGTGGTCGACCCGGTGATGATTGCCAGCTCGGGCGCGAAGCTCCTCGAAGACGACGCCGTGGGAGCTCTCGTCTCGCTGCTCTTCCCGCTTGCGACCGTCGTGACCCCAAACCTGCCCGAGGCGAAGGCGCTCACGGGGAGCGACGGCCCGAGGGCGGCCCTTGCCGAGCGGCTGTGCGACCTCGGCGCCGCGGCTGCGATCGTCACCGGCGGCCACGGCGAGTCTGCGATCGACCACCTCTTCGACGGCGAGCGGCATCTCGAGATCCCGGTCGCCAGGTATGCCGCCGGGTCGACTCACGGCGCCGGCTGCACCCATTCTGCGACGCTCGCCGCGCTACTCGCCCGAGGGGAGACGCTCGAGGCCGCCGCCCGGGGAGCCGCCGCCGCCGCGTCGTTTGCAGTTCGGAACGGGCTCGCCGAGATCGGAGCCGGCGACGGTCCCGTCGACATCCTCGCCCTGAAAGGAGCCCAATGACCAGCACGCCGAAGACCACGCGCGATTCGAGGACGCGCCCATGACCGCGGGTGCTTCCCTGGCGCTGCTGCGCGAGCGAAAGCCGCTCGTGCATCAGATCACCAACTACGTGGTCATGAACGAGACCGCCAACGCGACGCTCGCGCTCGGTGCGCTACCGGTGATGGCGCACGCGCCCGAGGAGGTCGAGGAGATGGCTTCGCCTTGCGGGAGCGCTCGTCCTCAACATCGGGACCCTCTCGTCGCACTGGGTCGACGCGATGCTCGCTGCCGGCCGCGCCGCGAACGCGGCGGGCGTCCCGGTCGTGCTCGACCCGGTCGGTGCCGGTGCGACGCGCTACCGCACGGAGACGGCCCGGCGCATCCTCGACCAGGTCGAGGTCGCCGTGCTCCGCGGCAACGCGGGCGAGGTGGCGACCCTCGCCGGCGCCGAAGCCTGGGGCGAGGTCGAGGTTCGCGGTGTCGAGTCGATCGGCGCGGCCGGTGACGCGGCCGGGCTTGCGCGGGCTGCGGCGACCGCTCTGGGGCTGGTGGCGTCCGTCACCGGCCCGGTCGACCACATCTCCGACGGAGAGCGCACGGCCGCCGTCTCGAACGGCGATCCGATGCTCGCAACCATCACGGGAACGGGCTGCATGTCGACCGCGATCACAGGCTGCTTCCTCGCGGTCGCCGAGTCGCCCTTCGACGCAGCCGTCGAGGCGCTCGTCGCGTTCGGCGTCGCCGGCGAGGATGCAGCGGGGCTTGCGAAGGGCCCGGGATCGTTCCACGTGGAGCTCTACGACGCGCTCGCCGCGCTCGATCCGTCGACGCTCGACACGCGGGCGCGCGTCGCATGAGGGTGCATGCGATCGTCCCGGATCTCGAGACGGCCCGCCGGGCGATCGAGGTGGGGGCGACGGTCGTCCAGCTCCGCGTCAAGGCCGCGACTCCCGAGGTGATCGAACGAGGACGGGGCCTCCGATCCCTCGGAACAACCTTCGTCGTCAACGATGACGTCGAGGCGGCGCTCGAGCTTGGAGCAGACGGCGTCCACCTCGGGCAGGCGGATCCCGGGCTGGAGCTGGCCCGTTCGAGGGGGCTTCTGATCGGCCGGTCGGCGACGACCTACGATGAGGCGGTCGAGGCGGTCGATGCGGACTACCTCGGAGTCGGTCCCATCTGGCCGACGCCGTCGAAGGAGGACGCGGCGCCGGCGCTCGGGCTGGAGGAGCTCGCGCGCATCTGCGCCGCGGTCTCCTTGCCCGTCGTCGCAATTGGCGGCATCGATGCGTCCAACGCGGCCGGGTGCATCAGAGCGGGGGCAGCCGGGGTTGCGGTGGTTCGCGCGGCAACCGATCCCGCGCTTCGCCCGGCGGTCGATGAGGCTCTCGGCGCTCGGTGAGCTCGGCCTCCTGGCCGAGCTCGAGCGGCGCGGCCTGATCCAGGGCGTCGAAAACGACGCCGCAGAGCTGGCAGACGGGCTCGTCGTCACCCAGGACGCACTCGTCGAAGACGTGCACTTCCGGCTCGATTGGCTGAGCTGGCGCGAGCTCGGCTGGAGAGCCGCGGCGGTCAACCTCAGCGACCTGGCTGCCTCCGGCGCAACAACCGAAGCGCTCCTGGTGACCCTCTCGCTGCCCGGGTCGGTAGAGGCAGATGACGTCTTCGAGCTCTACGAGGGGATCGCCGAGACGGGCGTCCCGGTCGCCGGCGGCGACACGACCGCGGCCGGGGCGGTGACGGTGACGGTGACAGCGCTCGGCCGCTCGGCGCGGGTTCCCGGGCGAAGCGGGGCGAAGCCCGGAGACCGCCTGGTCGTGACCGGCAGCCTGGGCGCCTCCGGCGCGGCGTTCCGCCGGCACGGCTACGTTCGTCCGCCGCTCCGCCTGAGCGAGGGCAAGCGGCTCGCCGAACGTGCAAGCGCCATGCTCGACCTCTCGGACGGCTTGGCCGTCGATGTCGGCCACCTCGCCCGGCGCTCGGGCGTGCGCTGCCTCGTCGACCTCGACCTCGTTCCGCTCGCCCCGGGCGCCGAGCTCGACGACCTGGCGTTCGGGGAGGACTACGAGCTCCTCGCCTCGGTCACGGAGCTACCAACCGGCGTCACCGCGATCGGCCATGTCGAGGAGGGGGAGGGCGTCGTCTTCCTCGCCGGCGGTGAGCCGCGGGCGCTCGCCGGGTGGGAGCATTTCGGTTCGAGCTCCTAGACCCTCCTGGCCCGAGATCGCGTTCGCCGGCCTGCGCGGGCCCGAGCCGCGGCGGGCCCTCCGAAGGATCAACCGCTCAGTCCGTGACGCGTTCGAGCTCGAGCATCAGCTTGCGCAGGAGCCCGTTCAGCTGGTGCTGCTCGCGCTTGCTGAGCGCCCCGGCGATCATTGCCTCCTTGATCGCCTGCGCGTTCGTCGAGTCGATCCAGGCCTGGCCGCCTGCATCCGTGAGCTCGATGCGGATTCCGCGGCGATCGCTTGGGTCGGGGCGGCGGACGACAAAGCCGGCCCGCTCGAGCCGGTCGAGGCGGTTCGTCATCGCGCCGCTCGAGAGCTCGAGCTGCGAGGAGAGCTCGCCGGGCGTCGACGCGTGCCCGGGCAGCTTTCTCAGGATTCGAAGGACCTTCCATTCCCCGTAGGAGAGCCCATGCTCCTCGAGCGTCTCCTCCATCGTGATCCGGACCCGCCGATCGATTCCCTGGATCCGCTCGACGATCCCCTCGACGTCCATGTCGAGGTCGGGAAGCTCACCGCAGAGATCCGCGAGACACCGGTCGACGTGATCCTCCGTTGGCCTTGCCGTTGCTGCGACCTGGGTTGCTGCTCCCGCTTCCGTGCTTGCACCGCTGGGGCGGGCAATCGTGGACATCGTGTTCCTTTCTCGAGGCCTGTCTGTTCGAAAGAACGCCTCTCGCAAACCTGTTCGGAAAAGTCTCTTGACGTCAAGATACCATGTTCGCTAGTATCTTGAACTCGAAATTCTTTTAGCAAAGAAGCTTTTGCTGGAGAGAGTAGTTCCAGAGGAGCTTCGGGCGGGGAGGGAACATGTCGATTTGGCTTCCTGAGCCGACTGCGCTCAACATCGCAATCGAATCTCGGATCGAGACCCTGCGCGGGTGCCGGCTTCGCACCGTGAGGAGCCGTCTGGCCCGCCGGAACTAACCGGCGGGCAACCGTCCCTCGAACGGGGGACGGTGCGTCAGGCGACGCGGGCGAGCGCCTGGCGGAAATGCTCGGCCGAGCGCGCCCCGACCACGACCTCACGGGCCTCGCCGGAGTCGAAGACGATCACCGTCGGGATCGACAGCACGTCGTAGCGTGACGCGGTAACGGGGTTCTCGTCGATGTCGAGCTTCACGAACTCGATGTCGCCGCGTTCCCCAGCAAGCTCCTCGAGCACCTTCGTGACTGTGCGGCACGGCCCGCACCACGGCGCCCAGAAGTCGACCACCACAGGCCGCTTCCGCCTGCAGGACGTCGGCACCGAAGCTCGCATCCGTGACCTCCCGCATGCCGTCGAGGCTACAGGCCGCCGGTGAGGGCGCGAAGCCGCAGAAGCGGCACCTTCCAGATCGCCTCGGCCACGATCGCCGGGCTCATCTTCGAATGCCCGTGCTCGCGGTCGGTGAATGAGATGGGCACCTCCACGACCGTGAAGCCGGCTCGCAGCACGCGGTAGGTGGTCTCGATCTGGAAGGCGTAGCCCTTCGAGCCGATCGCGGCGAGGTCGACGGTCTCGAGCACCCGGGCGCGGAAGCACTTGAAGCCGCCGGTCAGGTCGCGGAGGCGGCTCTGCAGCATCACCTGCGCGTAGATGTTCCCGCCGACCGAGATCAGCCGCCGGACGAACCCCCAGTTCGGGATCGCGCCGCCCGGCACGTACCGGGAGCCGAGAACGAGGTCGGCTCCGGCCTCGGCGGCCGCGATCAGGCGGGGCACGTCGGCCGGCGAATGGGAGAAGTCGCAGTCCATCTCGAGGACGAGCTCCGCACCCTCGGCGAGCGCCCGGCGGAAGCCGGCGATGTAGGCGGGGCCGAGTCCTTCCTTGGCCGCCCGGTGGAGGACGTCCCAGAAACGGCCGCTCTGCCGCGAGCCGATCGGCCAGCTCTCCCGTTCCATCAGGCGAGCCGTCGTCGATGACGAGGATCCGGTCGCCGTCGCGGAGCACCTCGCCGAGCGCAGCGACCATCGCCTCGAGGTTCTCGAGCTCGTTGTAGGTGGGGAGGCAGACGGTCGCGCGCATCTCGTCCGGCCGCAGGCGAATCGGCGCCGGTCGGACAAGTTTGGCGGAAACGGCCGGACGTATGATCGACCGATGGCAAAGGCGCAAGAGAACTCAACGGTGCCTAACACGCCGTCCTCAGAGCCGGCGGCGTCCAATCGGAAGGGCGAGGCCGGAGCTGCCCCGCAACCCCGAGCTCGCCGCGCAGTTCGAGCTGCTCGCCGATCTGATGGAGCTGGAGGGGGCCGACGGCTTCCGGATCTCCGCCTATCGCCGCGCTGCCGCACGGATCCTCGAGACGGGTAGCTCCGTCGCCCGGCTGGCGCTCGAGGGCCGTGCGAAGGACCTCCAGGGGATCGGCAAGACGATCGAAGCAGAAGATCGTCGAGGTGGTCGAGGACGGCGAGATCCACGCGCTGACCAAGCGCAAGGCCGAGGTGCCCGTCGAGGTGGCCTCGTTCCTGCGGCTGCCGGGCCTCGGTCCGAAGACGGCCCGGCGGCTCTGGAAGGAGCTCGGGGTCACCACCATCGACGAGCTGCGGGCGGCGGCCGAGTCCGGCCGGCTTCGGGATCTCGGCGGCCTCGGCGCGAGGTCGGAGGAGAAGATCCTCGCCGCGCTCGCGGCGCCGCGCGCCGCCGAGGGGCCACGGCGCACGCTTGCTCGGGACGGCCCTGCCGAAGCTGCAGAGCGGTCGCCGAGACGCTTGCTGCCCATCCGGCCGCCGTCAGGGTCTCGATCGCGGGCTCGGCCCGCCGCTTCCGAGAGACCGTGCGCGACCTCGACCTGATCGCCACGGCCACCGACGCTCCCGGCGCTTCTCGATGCGTTCTGCGAGCTGCCCTGGGTCGTCGAGGTCGCCGCGCGCGGCGACACCAAGGCGACCGTCGTCGGTCAAGACGGCCTGCGCTTCGATCTGCGGGTCGTCCCGCCCGAGGCCTACGGGAACCTGCTCCAGCATTTCACCGGCTCGAAGGATCACAACGTCGCCCTGCGCGAGGCGGCCGTCCGGCAGGGGCTTTCGGTCTCCGAATACGGCATCGCCGAGGCCGAGAGCGGAGAGGTGCACGCCTTTGCGACCGAGGAGGAGGTCTACGACTACCTCGGGTATGCGTGGATCCCGCCGGAGCTTCGCGAAAACGGCGGCGAGCTCGACGCCGCCCGCGCCGGCACGCTTCCGGAGCTCGTCGAGCTCGCCGATCTGCGAGGTGACCTCCACACACACACGACGTGGTCCGACGGGAAGGACACGCTCGAGGCGATGGTCGCCGAGGCGATCCGGCGCGGCTACGAGTACTACGCGATCTGCGACCACTCCCACCGCCTGCGCGACGGCCGGCTCGAGGAGCAGGCCGAGGCGATCGACCGGCTGAACGCCACCGTCCCGATCCAGCTCCTGAAGGGGATCGAGGTGAACATCCGTGCCGATGGGACGGTCGACGTGAGCGACGAGGAGCTCGCGGCGCTCGACTGGGTCGTCGCCTCGGTGCACAACGGCTTCGACAAGGACCCCACCGGCCGGGTTCTCGCGGCGATGGACAACCCGCACGTCGACTGCATCGGCCATCTGACCGGACGGAAGATCGGCCGCCGGCCGCCGGCTCGCGATCGACGTCGAGCGCGTGATCGAGAAGGCGCTCGAGACGGGAACGTTCCTCGAGATCAACTCCCAGCCCGACCGGCTCGACCTGACCGACGTGCACGCTCGCGCGGCCCGTGAGGCGGGTCTGAGGCTCGTGATCGACTCCGACGGCCATCAGCTCGGCCGCCCTGGCCTACGTCGAGCTCGGGGTCGGCCAGGCCCGCCGCGCCTGGTTGACGAAGGGCGACGTCGTCAACGCACGACCCTGGAAGCAGGTCGAGCGCCTGCGCAAGGGTGGAGGATGAGCTTTCAGCGAAGACCTCGACGCGGCGTCCGACTGGGTCGCCTGCTACTTCGAGACGATGCGGCGACCGGCCCGTCGTCGCCGGCGTCGAGCCGGGCGAGATGCGCTCGCGGCTCCCTGCCTCGCCGCCCGACCGGCCGGAGGCGTTCGCGGACGTCCTTCGCGACTTCGACGAACTGATCGTTCCGGGGCTGACGCTCTGGAACCATCCCCGGTTCTTCGCATACTTCGCCAACACCGGCTCCGAGCCGGGCGTGCTCGCGGAGCTCCTCACTGCGGCGCTGAACGTGAACGCGATGGCATGGGCCACCTCGCCGGCGGCGACCGAGCTCGAGCAGGTGACGATGGACTGGCTCGCCCAGCTCCTGGGGCTGCCGCCGGGCCTCCACGGTCACATCGAGGACTCCGCGTCCACCTCGACCCTGGCCGCGCTCGCGGCCGCTCGAACCCTTCGGCCGGGCGGTGCCGTGTACGCCTCGGAGCAGGCGCACTTCTCGGTCGAGAAGGCGGCGCGGATCCTCGGGATGGAGCTCCGCACCGTTCCGGTCGACGACGAGTTCCGGATGATCCCGGACCCGGACCTGGAAGGCGCCGCAGCGCTTGTCGCGACCGTCGGGACGACCTCCTCGACCTCGGTCGACCCCGTCCACGCGCTCGCCGAGCGCTGCCGGGAGGCGGGCGCCTGGCTTCACGTCGATGCCGCCTACGCCGGCTCCGCCGCCGTCTGCCCCGAGCTCCGCTGGTGCCTCGACGGGGTCGAGCACGCCGATTCGATCGTCGTCAACCCGCACAAGTGGCTCTTCACGCCGATGGACTGCTCGGCGCTCTGGACCCGGCGACCCGAGGCCTTGCGGGCAGCGTTCACCGCGCACGGGGACTACCTCGGCTCGACCGACGGCGCAATCGACTTCCGCGACTACGGGCCGGCGCTCGGCCGCCGCTTCCGGGCGCTCAAGCTCTGGGCCGTGCTGCGCTGCTACGGACGCGAGGGGCTCCAGGCGCTCGTCCGCGAGCACGTGCGGCTCGCCGCGCTGTTCGAGCGGTGGGTTGCCGAGGAGCCGGGCTGGGAGCTCTCTGCCCCCAGGCACTTCTCGGCCGTCTGCTTTCGCCACGAGCGCGCCGACAACGAGGCGATCGCCCGCCGGGCGACCGAGACCGGCCGGATCTTCGTCGCGACGACGAAGCTGCGAGGCGAGACCGTGATCCGCCTCGCGATCGGCAACGCCTACACGCGCGAGGACGACGTTCGCGATGCCTGGGACGTGCTGCGAGACTGCGTCTGACATCTACCGAGGAGGCACGAGGCCGGTGCTGATCACCACTGCAAACGACATTCCGGGATACGCGATCGACGAGGTCTACGGCGAGGTCTTCGGCCTGACCGTCCGCTCGCGCAACATCGGCTCGCAGTTTGGAGCCGGGATCAAGTCACTTCTGGGCGGGGAGCTCAAGGGCATGACGAAGTCGCTCGCCATGAGCCGGAACGAGGTGGTCGAGCGGATGACGGAAGAGGCCGAGGCGAAGGGCGGCAACGCCATCGTCGCGATGCGCTTCGACACCTCCGAGATGGGCGGGACCTGGACGGAGATCTGCGCCTACGGGACCGCGGTCAGGGCGCACAAGCTCTAGCTTCACGCCACCGCAAGCCGCTAGCTCCGGCGGGGTGGCGATAATGGATTCGGTGATCGCGAGGGCCCGGCTCAGGCCGAGGATCGTTCCCAGCGCATTGGTGCACCTTGCCCTACCGGGGCTCGGTCTTGCGTTGCTGGCCGCTGCAGGTGGGGCGGCGGCGGCGAGCCGCCCGACCGCGGCCCAGCCAGCAGCAACACAGCCCGGAAAAGCGCGGACAGGAAGCAGCGCAGACAGGCTCGGCATTGGCACTGGCCCTCCGGGTCGTGCTCCCGGGCGGCTCGGTGATCACGCCGGCCTCGGTCACCCATGGCTCCGGCTCGCGCGGAAGCGTCGCGTACCCCGCCGACGGCTCCGTCGTCATCACGGGAGCCGTAAGGCTCTCAGCCGCGACCACCTCGCACACGTCGGCGAGCGCCGCGGCGTCGGCAACCGTCGCGAACCTTTCGCTCTTCGACGGGGAGATCACCGCCGACTCCGCCGTCGCTCAGGCGGACGCCACACCCGGACGAGTTCCGGGTGGAGGCTTCGGAGGCACCGGGGTCGCGGGCCTGCAGGCTCTCGGGCGCCCGCACGCCTCGGGCCGGGTCGCGCTCGCAGGTTGGGGTTACCTCACGATCGGGAGCCATTCGGTTAGCCGGGCTGCGGCCGGGCCCGGAGCGAGCGCCGGGTACGAGGGCACCTCGATCGCGATCGACGTGCACCTCACGGCTGCTCACGGCGGGCTGCCCGCAGGTTCCAGGGTGGAGGTCGGTGTGGCCGAGGCATTGCTCGAGCCGGCTGCAACGGTGCCGGCCGCAGCGTCGTCGGGATTCGAGCCCGGAGACCGGCCGCAGCTCCTGCCCCCCAACGACCGAGCCGCTCGTCGGCGTACCGCAGCTGATCACGCCCGGTGCTCACCGCCGGCCCGTACGTCTTCCCCGTCTATGGCGCGTCGACCTACTCGGATCTCTACGGCTCGACCCGCCAGGGGCTTGCCTACCAGCACGGCACCGACCTCTTCGGCGAGCTTGGCCAGCCGCTCGTTGCCGTCTCGGCGGGCCGGCTCTACTCCGTCGGGTTGGAACCATTCGAGCGGAAACCGGCTCTGGCTGCGCGACCGGCAGGGCAACGAGTTCCTCTACTCGCACCTGTCGGCGTTCTCGCTTGCTCGCCCGGAACGGTGCCCATGTCCACGCGGGGCAGGTGATCGGCTTCATGGGCGACACCGGCGACCTGCAGGGCGAGCCGACCCACGTCCATTTCGAGGTGCACCCGGTGTCGATGCTCTCGCTCGGCGCCGACGGTGCGGTCGATCCGACGACCTACCTCAAGTCGTGGCACCGCATCGCGAGCCTCGTCGTCGCCGCCGGGAGCAAGCTGGGCGCCGAAGGTCCCGGGGACGATCGAGGCGCCGGATCCCGGAATCGTGTTCCTCGGGAGCTCCGACATCTCGACCGTCGACGGTCTCGATCCGGCGGCGCTGCGCCGGGCCGCTGCAACGCCCAAGGCCGTGATGCCCGGCGCCGGAACGTTCAGCTACGCCCGTTCGTGCCCGGCGGCGTGTGCCTCGTGCCCGCCGTCGGAGCCGGAGATGAGGTCCTTGATGAACCGGCGGGTCTCGGCGCCCGTTAGCGGATTGAAGAGAATGCCGAGCGCGATCCCGGCGACGAGAAGCGTCGAGCCTTTGCCGCTCGACCGGTCCTTCTTGCCCTGGAGGCGCTCGCTGGCCTGCCGCAGGTCCTCGATCGCTTCGCGGAGCTTGTCGCGGATGTCGTCGTCGGTCGCGACGCGGCTCGCGACCGTGATCGGCGTGTCCTTGCCGCTCAGCAGCTCGCCGTACAGCTCGCGAGCCGTTCCGAACGCGCGCATCACCTCGTCGCGAAGCCGCTCGTCGGTCATCGCGCGCTCAACGTACGGCTTGATGCTCTCGGCCGCGTCCAGCAGCGTGTCCTTGGTCTTTGCCATCAGCAGATGCTCCTTTCCCATTCGGCGCGGCCGGGGACTCAGCCGCGCGTGGCGGCTGGCGCCGCTCGCTCTTCTTGCCTCCGGCATCCTTGCAGGCTGCGGGGGGTCTGCGAAGAGCAATGTCCAGACGGTCGCACGGTGCCGGCTACCGGTTCGAGGCTCCCGCGACGTGGACGACCAGCCGCAAAGGCAGCTCCGTGTCCGCCGCGAGCGGTGTCGGGCTCGTCGAGGTGACGCACTTCACCCTGGAGAAGCCCTACCGGGTGGCCAGGTTCGCCCAGGTGTCGCGCGAGCTCGACAGCGTCGCGGCCGGTCTGGCGAAGCAGAGCTCGGGCCGCCTTGTCAGCCGCACGACGACGCGGGTGGCGGGTCGCCGGACTCGCTACTACCGGATCGAGTACGGGGGCAAGGTCGAGGAGACGGCGTTCGTGCTCTCCGGGCCTCGACGAGTACCAGCTCCTCTGCAGGCGCTCGAGCTCCACTCCGGACGCAACCTGCGCGCAGTTCTTCTCCACGTTCGCCCTCGCCTAGTCCGGCGTCCTCGCCCGGAGACCCAGCGGCCCGGCGACCCGCGCCGGGTCGATCCCCAGCCGTGCCACGAGCTCGCGCAGGGGCGACCCCCTGCGCCCGCCGGTCTTCAACGACACCCGGTTGCGAACGACAGTACCCCGCAACGCAAGCACTGGAGCCAACTTCCCGGCTCGGCGGCGTCGATCGAGGCGTCCACTCGACCATACCCCCGCAAGCCCGTCCCCACCCGGAACTCACCCCTTCCGGCACGAACTTGGCACACGTTCAACCAGGTGTCTGACCCCGGTTGACGGCCCGCCGCGACAGGTGGGCGTCGTTGCGCTTCCGGCTACTTCGGCTGAGCGGCCTGGCGGCCGACCGAGCCGAGGCGTCGCTGGGCGCGGCCGGGGCGCTTGCCGTCGAAGGCTGCGGCGAACACGTCCTCGATCGTGTCGGCCGGAATGAACTCGAGCTGCTCGCGCGTCTCCGGAGGCAGCTCGCCGAGGTCGCCCTCGTTCTCCCGCGGCAGGATCACCCGCTTGAGTCCTGCCCGTTGCGCGGCGAGCGACTTCTCGCGGATCCCACCGATCGGCAGCACCTGCCCGGTGAGCGTGATCTCTCCGGTCATCCCGACGTCGTCGGCGACGCTCTCTCCGCGGACGAGCGAGACGAGCGCGGTTGCGATCGTGACGCCGGCAGAGGGCCCGTCCTTCGGCACGGCGCCCGCCGGGACGTGGATGTGAATGTCGTGCTGCTCGAACCAGTCCTCCGGGAGATCGAGCGCCTCCGTGTGCGAGCGCACCCAGGAGAGCGCCGCCTTCGCCGACTCGCGCATCACGTCGCCGAGCTGCCCCGTCACGATCAGGTCACCCTTCCCCGGATACGCGGCCGCCTCGATGAACAGCACGTCGCCTCCGGCGGATGTGTACGCCAGCCCTGTCGCCACACCGGGCTGCGACGTGCGGCGGCGCACCTCGCCCGAGAAGCGCCTCGCCCCGAGCCACTCACGCAGCCGCTTGTCGTCGACACGCGTCTTCTGGGTCTTCCCCTTCGCCACCTGGGTCGCCGCTTTACGGCAGACATCCGCGAGCCGGCGCTCGAGGTTCCGCACGCCCGCCTCGCGCGTGTACTCGCGAATGATCGTACGCAGCACCGTGTCCGAGAGAGACAGCTGCGAGCGCTTCAGCCCCGAGGCGGCGAGCTGCTTCGGCAGCAGGTAGCGCTTGGCGATCGCAAGCTTCTCCGCCTCCGTGTACCCGGAGAGCTGGATCGTGTCCATCCGGTCGAGGAGCGGGCCCGGGATCGTGTCGAGCGTGTTCGCCGTGCAGATGAAGAGCACCTTCGAGAGGTCGAACGGCAGGTCGAGGTAGTGGTCGCGGAAGGTCTTGTTCTGCTCGGGGTCGAGCACCTCGAGCATCGCGCTCGACGGGTCGCCGCGGAAGTCGGAGCCCATCTTGTCGATCTCGTCGATCAGGATCACCGGGATTGCGAGACTCCGCGTCGCGGAGCGAGCGGATGATCGTGCCCGGCATCGCGCCGATGTAGGTGCGGCGATGGCCGCGGATCTCGGCCTCGTCGCGGACGCCGCCCACCGACATGCGCACGAACCGGCGGCCGAGCGCCCGCGCGATCGAGTGGCCGAGCGAGGTCTTGCCGACTCCGGGCGGCCCGACGAAGCAGAGGATCTGCCCCGAGATCTCGTTGCGGAGCTTCGCCACGGCGAGGTGCTCGACGATGCGCTCCTTCACCTTCTCGAGGTCGAAGTGGTCCTTGTCGAGCACCTGGCGGGCATGGTCGAGGTCGAGGTCGTCCTCGGTCGAGGTGTCCCACGGGAGCGTCTGGATCCACTCCAGGTAGTTGCGAATGACGCCGTACTCCGCCGCCGCGGTCGGCAATCGCTCGAGCCTGCCGAGCTCGCGGTCGACGGCCTTGCGGACCTCCTCGGGCAGCGTGAGCGCCGCGAGGCGCTCGCGAAGCTCGTTCACCTCGGCGAGCTCCGGGTCGCCCTCGCCGAGCTCCTGCTGGATCGCCTTCAGCTGCTGGCGCAGGAAGTACTCGCGCTGGCCCTTCTCCATCTCCGACTGCACCTGCGACTGGATCTTCGAGCCGAGCTCGAACACCTCGACCTCGCGCGAGAGGATCGCCGAGATATGTCGGAGCCGCTGCTCCACGTCGGCCTGCTCCAGGAGCCGCTGGCGCTCCTCGGTCGGGATCGTCCGCAGCGTCGAGGCGACGAGATGGGCGAGCGCGCTCGGGTCGTCGACGTTCGTCGCTGCGAGCTGGAGCTCTGCCGGCAGGTACGGAGCGAGCCCGATGATCTGGGCGAAGAGCGCCTGGACGTTCCGGGTGAGCGCCTCGACCTCCGGGGTGTCGTCGTTCGTGTCGGGCTCGGCGGCTGAACTCACCGATCAGGTACGGGTCGCTCGAGACCCGGCCCGTGAGCCTGATGCGCTGGAGCCCGCCGACGAGGATCCGGAGCGTCCCATCGGGGATCTTGAGCATCTTGTGGACGACCGCGGCCGTGCCGATCTCGTAGATGTCGTCCCAGCCGGGGGCGTCGATCGAGGCGTCCTTGGCGGTGACGAGTGCGAGCAGCCGGTCGCCCGAGACGACGTCGTCGATCAGCCGGATCGAGCGCTCCTGGCCGATCGCGAGCGGCGTCATCGACTGCGGGAAGATCACGGTGTCCTTGAGCGCGAGTACGGGCAGCGCTGCCGGGAGCTGGATCTCCGTCTCGTCGACGTCCGAGATCTCGAAGGCGATGTCGGTCATTCGCGGCTCGACCGTGATCGTGTGCCGCTGCCCCGGTGGGCGACGAGCTTGCTGCGGGAAGCGTGATCGTCAGGATCCCGTGCTCGTAGCGGGCGACCGCGCGCTCGACCTCGACGTCCTCGGCCAGCCTGATCTGGCGCTGGAAGGGGCCGTACTCGATCTCCATCTGCTGGTAGACGCGACCGTCCGAGCGGTCGCGGCGCCGCTCGCCGGCAACGAGCAGCGTCCGCTCGCCTGCGACGACGGTGAGCGACTGCGGGTCGACGCCGGGCAGCTCGACCACGACGACGAGCTGGTGCGGCTCGTCGGTGTGGTAGCTGTCGACGTTCGGCCGGAAACCCCGGCGGAGCCCGGCGAACCTCGGGATCTGCCAGAGATCGGAGAAGAGCTCCTCGATCTCGCGCCTGGAGGCTTTCGGGGCTGAGTCGCTCGCGGCGCGTCACGCTCCGAACGGTATCGGCTCGGTTGTGCACTAGCGTGTCGGGCGGTGGCGGCTTGGACCCGATTCGTGCTTCGGCACCGGCGGATCGTCCTCGCCGGCTGGGTCGTCGTGCTCCTCGCCGGGGGCTTCGCGAGCACGAAGCTCTCGGCGATCCTCTCGAACGAGTTCTCCGTTCCGGGAACGGCTTCCGAGCAGGTGCGGATGCCGCTCGTCAAGCATTTCGGCGACCGGTCGGACGGCGGGTTCACGCTCGTCTTCGAGCTGCCGAAGAGCTCCGCCGTCTCGGCCGGCGCGGCTGCAGAGCAGGGACTCCGCCGCGCGGTCGCTCGGGCCGCCGCGCGCGGTCCCGGGCGGCGCCCCCGCAACCTTCAACCTGGCGACCACCCCCGGCGGGCAGCCGGTCGTCTACGGCGACGTCGACTCGAGCCTCGATCTCGCGCAGGCAAAGGGGTACACGCCGGCGGTGCTCGCGGCCGTCGGCCATCCGCCGGGGGTCGAGCGCGTCTACGTCACCGGCGCCGCGGCGATCCAGCACGACCTCGACCCGGTCTTCAACTCGGACCTCCGCCACGGCGAGGTCGAGATCGCCCTCCCTGTCGCGCTGCTGGTGCTGCTCTTCGTCTTCGGCCTCTCGGCGGCAGTGACGATTCCGCTCATCTTCGCCGGCTGCACGATCATGGGCGCGCTCGGGATCGTCTACGGCCTTGCGCATCTCGCCGAGACGCCTACCTACGCAACGAACCTGGTGGAGCTGATCGGCCTCGGGATCGCAGTCGACTACTCCCTCCTCATCGTGTACCGGTTCCGCGAGGAGCTCGCAGCCGGCAAGGAGGTTGACGACGCCGTCGTCGCGACCATGCAGACCGCCGGCCGGGCGGTGGTGTTCTCCGGGATCGCGGTTGCCCTGGGCCTGGCGCTGCTCGTGGCGATGCCGCTTGCCGTTCATCCGGATGCTGGGCGCGGCCGGGTTCGTGATCCCGATCGTCTCGATCCTCGGAGCGGTAACGCTCCAGCCGGCGCTGCTCTCCTACTACGGCCGGCGGGGCGTGGCCCGCCGGCGCGTGCTCCGCCCGCGTGCCGTCGATCCTGCAAACGGGGCCTGGGCGCGCCTGGCCCGCTCGATCATGGCGCGGCCGTGGGCCTACCTGATCGCCGGGACCTCGGTGCTCGTCGCCGCTGCCGTCCCTGCGTTCTGGATCCAGGTGACGCCCGGCTCCTCCTACGGCATCCCGCGCGACCTCGCAGTCGGTGCGCGGGTTCGACCTGCTCCAGCGCGCCGTCGGCCCCGGTGCGGTCTCACCGGCGCAGGTGCTCGTCGAGTCGGGCGCCGGCTCGGTGCTCGCCGCCCCCGACCAGGCGGCGATCCACCGGCTCGTCGCCGAGCTGCGCCGGGACCCCGAGGTTGCGCAAGGTCTATACGGGCCTCGGCCACCAGTTCGTCGACCCGTCCCGGCGCTACGAGCAGGTGATCATCGCCGGCCATCACGACTACGGCTTCCCGCAGGAGCAGGCGTTCGTCAAGCGGCTGCGCGACAGGCTGATTCCCGCTGCCGGCTTTCCGGGCTCTGCCCGCGTGCTCGTCGGGGGTGCGCCCGGCCAGGGCGTCGACTTCCTGCACCAGGCCTACACGTCGTTCGTCCCGCTGATCGCCGCCGTGCTCGTTCTCACGTACTTCCTGCTGATGCGCGCGTTCCGCTCGGTGCTGCTGCCGTTCAAGGCGGTGCTTCTCAACCTGCTCTCGGTGGGGGCGAGCTACGGGATGCTCGTCGTCTTCTTCCGCTTCGGCCTCGGCCGGGAGCTCTTCGGGCTCTACCAGTTCGGACAGGTCGAGGGCTGGATCCCGATCTTCCTGTTCGCGATGCTGTTCGGGCTCTCGATGGACTACGAGGTCTTCCTCGTCACGCGGATGCGCGAGAGCTGGGACGAGGGGCTCGACAACGTCAGCGCCGTCGCGTTCGGCCTGGAGCGAACCGGGCGGATCATCACCGCTGCGGCGATCATCATGTGCGCGGCGTTCTCCGGGTTCGTCGCGGGCCGGATCGTCGGCCTGCAGGAGTTCGGCCTCGGGCTTGCGGTAGCGATCTTCGTCGACGCGACGATCGTGCGCTCCCTGCTCGTGCCGAGCATGATGGCGATTCTCGGCCGCTGGAACTGGTGGCTGCCGGCTCCCGCGGCCCGGCTTGCCCGCGTCGAGGCCTCGCCGCTCGAGCGGCGCCGGGCCGACCGCCGGCCTGCCGCCACGTGAGCGGATGAGGACGCTCGTCCGGCTCGTCTGGGGCGACGTCGACCCGGCACTGCTGCCGCTGCTCGGCGGTCGCCACCTGCGGCACGGCGGCGGGCACCACCATCTTCCCGTTCCTCGGCGTCTTTGCGATCGAGAAGCTCGGAGCCTCCGAGGTTCAGCTCTCGATTGCCTTTCTACTCGGGGCGGTCGCAGCCGTCTCGGCCGGGTACTTCGCAGGCCATCTCTCCGACCACATCGGCAGGAGGCCGATCCTGCTCCTGACGGCAGGGTCGATCGTCGTCCTCCCGCTCGGGCTCCTCTTCGTTGGCCATCACGTCTACCTGGGCCTCGCGATCATCGCCGGCTTCGCGGTCTTCGGCTCGATGGAGAACGCGGCCGAAGGGGCGCTCGTCTCGGATCTCGTCGCCCCGGACCGGCGCGAGGCGGGGTACGCCGCGTTCAGGGTCGCCTCCAACCTGGGGGTCTCGTTCGGGCCGCCGCTCGGCGGCCTGCTCCTGCTCGGAAGCGCGTGGCCGCACCTCTTCCTCGGCGTGTCGCTGCTCGCCGCCGGAGCCTGGGTGGTTGCGTTCCGATTCGTGCCCGGTGGAGGCCGGTTCAAACCGGAGACCGCACCTCAGCGCGGCTCGTTCGCGGTCGTGCGCCGCGACCGCATCTTCCTCGTCTTCGTCGCGGCGATGACCCTCGCCTCGATGACCTACGTCGCCTTCGATGCGCTGCTGCCGATCTCGCTCGTCACCTCCCACGGCCTCGCCCCGTCGACGTGGGGCTTCCTCGTCGTGGTCAACCCCATCTTCGTGACTTTCGTCCAGCTCCCGTTGACCCGGCGCACGACCCGCGTGTCGCCGGCCGTGAAGCTCGCCGTGGCGATGCCGCTCATGGGCTTCCCGTTTCTGCTCCTCTCCGTGGACGACGCCGTTCCGGTGGTCGCCCTGCTCGTGGTGGTGTTCGTCGTCGGCGAGATGCTCTGGGTGCCCACGTCGCAAACGGTGGCCGCAGAGCTCGCACCCGCGGACATCCGGGGCGCGTACATGGGCGTGTACGGGTCGAGCGCGCAGGTGGCGTGGGCGCTCACGCCGTTTGCCGGGCTGCAGATCCGCCATGCGCTCGGCGACTCGGCGATGTGGGACTGCGTCGCCGCTCTCTCCCTCGTCGCAGCGGTAGCGGGTGCGGGCGCCGCCCGGCAGCTGCCCGGGCGGCGGGTAGCATCGCCGCCCAGATGAAGCGGAATCAGAAGCAGCCCGGATGAAGGGGCTCATCTGCGCAGGCGGCTCGGCGACCCGCCTCGAGGAGCTGACCCGCGTCACCAACAAGCACCTGCTTCCCGTCGGGCGCTGGCCCATGGTCTACTACCCCCTGCAGCTCCTCCAGCGGGTCGGGGTCGAGCAGGTCCTGCTCGTGACCGGGAAAGCAGCACGCAGGCGACTTCATCGACCTTCTCGGCGACGGCCGCGTCAGCTCGCGCTCGAGCGGCGAGCCGCTCTTCGACCTCGATCTCACCTACAAGGTGCAAGTGGAGCCGGGCGGGATCGCGCAGGTCGTCGGAATGGCGCGCGACTTCGCGCGTGGCGAGAAGCTCGTCGTCTGCCTCGGGGACAACATCTTCGAGCACGCCCAGGCCGAGGCGATCGCCGGCTGGGACGACGGCGCGCTCGTCTTCGTGACCGAGGTCGACGATCCGGTCAGCTTCGGCGTGGTCGCCTACGACGCCGAGGGCCGGGTGAGCGACATCGTCGAGAAGGCGGGGGTTGTCGACAAGCGGTACGACTCGCCGCCCTCACGCGATGCCGTCGTGGGCCTCTATTGCTATCCGCCCGAGGTGTTCGAGATCATCGACTCGCTCGAGCCGTCGTCTCGCGGAGAGCTCGAGATCACCGACGTCAACCGTGCGTTTGCAGGCCGGGGCCGGCTGAATGTCGAGCGTGTCGAGGGCTGGTGGCACGACGGCGGCAAGCACTGGGGCGACCTCGCAGACGTCGGCAAGCTGATCGAGAAGACCGGGGTCAACAAGGTCTCCGGATGACGCAGCGTCTCGCGATCAGGCACGTTTCAGGGATGAGGCAGGAATGGAACAGGGTTTCGGGACGGATCGGATGAAGCGATGATCGAGCGCTTTCCGCTCCGCCGGTTCGAGGACGACCGCGGCTGGTTCTCGGAGCTCGGCCGGGTCAGCGAGCTTCCGAAGCCGTTCCGGCAGGCCAATCTCTCCTTCTCCCGCAAGGGGGTGATTCGCGGCCTGCACTACCACGAGCGGGGGCAGGACGATCTCTTCGTCTGCCTGCAGGGAATGGTGCGCGTGGTCGTGCTCGACCGGGACACGGGCGAGGTGGAGACCGAGGACATCGGCGACGAGAATCCGATGGCGATCTACGTGCCGGGCGCAATGCGCACGGGTTCGAGGCGCTCACCGATTGCCTCTTCTGTTACCTCGTCACGGAGGAGTTCGACGCCGCCGATCCCGACGAGCAAGGCATCCCGTGGAACGATCCGCGGGTCGTCCACCTCTGGAGCACGACATCGCCGATCCTCTCAGCGCGGGACGCGACCGCGGCATCCTGATCACCGGTGCCGGCGGGCAGCTCGGCCAGGCCCTCGCGGAGCAGTTCCCCGGCGCCGCGGCGCTCACCCGCGAGGACTGGGACATCCGCTTCCCCTACCCCTCGGCGGTTCCGGCCGGACTTGGCCTGGTGCTCCACGCCGCCGCCTGGACGGATGTGGACGGCGCCGAGGACGACCCGCAGGGCGCGGCAGCCGCGAACGTCGGCGGAACCCAGCACGCCGCCGAGCTCGGCGCGCCGCTCGTCGCCTTTTCGTCGGACTACGTCTTCGACGGCTCCAAGCGGTCCCCGTACCTCGAGTCCGACGCCCCGAATCCGCTCGGCGCCTACGGGCGCACCAAGTTCCACGGCGAAGCCGCTGCGGGGAGCGAGGCGTGGATCGTGCGCTCCTCATGGCTCTTCGGGCCGGTCGGCAAGAACTTCGTCCGCACGATGCTCCGCCTCGGGGCCGATCGTGACGAGCTGTCGGTCGTCGACGACCAGCGGGGATGCCCTACCTACACCGCCCACCTCGCGGCGGCCGTGCCCGCGCGTCTGCGAGCTGCCGTACGGCCTCTACCACGTCGCTGCCGCCGGGGACTGCACCTGGGCGGACTTCGCCGAGGCGATCTTCGAGGAGGCGGGCCTCGACTGCCGCGTACGTCGTGTCTCCACGGCGGAGTGGGGTGCAAAGGCGCCGCGGCCGGCCTACTCGGTGCTGAGGTCCGAGCGCGGAGCACCCGAGCTGCCGCACTGGCGGGACGGATTGCGCGAATGCCTCGCGCGGATGCTCTGACCGCGCGACTGCGCCTGCCTGGCGCCCTGGCCGTCCTGCGTGAGCGCGAGTTCCGGCTCCTCTACGCGGGCCAGAGCGTCTCGCTGATCGGCGGCGGGATGCTCCCCGTCGCGCTCACGTTCGCGGTACTCGACCTGACCGGGTCGGTCAGCGACATCGGGTTCGTCCGCTCGTGGTCGCGGGGGCTGGTTTGTCTGCGCCTCGCTCTTCCCGGTATCGCTCCCGCCGATCCGCGCAGTCCGCGGAAGCTAGCTTTCAGGTCGATGCGCGTTCTCGTCACCGGCGGTGCCGGCTTCATCGGCTCGCACTTCGTCAGGCTCCTCGCGGACGCCGGTGACGACGTCGTCGTGCTCGACAAGCTCACCTACGCCGGGAATCGCGCCAACCTCGAAGGCGCCAAGCATGAGTTCCACCAGGGCGACATCGCCGACCCGGCCGCCGTCGCAGCGGCGGCGCAGGGGCTGCCAGGCGATCGTCAACTTCGCCGCCGAGACCCATGTCGACCGCTCGATCCTCGGCCCGGCCGAGTTCATCCTCACGGATGTCCTCGGTACGCAGGTGCTGCTCGATCACGCCCGCGAGCACGGGCTCCGCCTGGTGCAAGTCTCGACCGACGAGGTCTACGGCGACATTCCTGTGGGCGGGATGCCGTGCACCGAGGAGGCGCCGCTCCGCCCCTCGAGCCCGTACTCGGCTTCGAAGACCGGCGGCGACCTGCAGGTCCTCGCCTACGTCCGCACCTACGGCGTCGATGCCTGCATCACCCGTGGCGCGAACAACTACGGCCCCCGCCAGTACCCGGAGAAGTTCCTGCCGCTCTTCGTCACGAACGCCTTCGACGGCGAGGCGCTTCCCGTGTACGGCGACGGGAAGCAGAGCCGCGAGTGGCTGCACGCAGAGGATTACTGCTCCGCGATCGAGCTCGTGCTCCGCGAGGCCCCGTCGGGCGAGATCTACAACGTCGGCGGGCAGGAGCACCAGAACATGGAGGTCGTGCGGCGGATCCTCGACCTCACGGGCGCCTCACCCGACCTCGTCCGCCATGTCACCGATCGCCCCGGCCACGACCGGCGCTACGCGGTCGACTCGTCCAAGGTGCGCGCCCTCGGCTGGGCCCCGAAGCACTCCTTCGACGCCACGGGGCTCGCAGAGACCGTGGCCTGGTACCGCGACAACCGGGCCTGGTGGGAGCCGATCAAGAGCGGCGAGTACCGCGCGGTACTACGACGACCAGTACGGGGATCGCCTGGATCCCGAAGGGGACTGACCCTCCGCTTCGTCGACGTGACGGCTCCATTTGGCTCCTGCTCCTCGAAAGGGTGAGTCTGAGCCGGTTGGTACCGTGGAGCGGTGGCCCGGCGCGCGCTTGCAGCGATGGCCCTCGTCGCGCTAGGTGTGGCCGGCGCGGCCTCCGTGGGCTTCACCGACAGCTTCGCCAGTAATGCGCCCGGCTCCGCCGCGGGATCGACGACTCCGACGGCGGTCCTCTGCGAGACGATCGGGGGGGTCAAGACCTGCACGACGGCCCCTGTCACGACGACGAGCGCCCCACCGGGCTCCACCACCGGTTCGACGAGCACGCAGGCGCAGTCGCCGAAAGCGGGCGGCACGACCTCCACCGGCGCGGCCACCACCACTGCGGGAACGACGACGACGACGGCCCCCACGGTGACCACGAGCGCCGCCTCGAGCACCCTCATCGTCACCGGCCACGGTTGGGGGCACGGGATGGGCATGGCGCAGTGGGGCGCGTACGGGTACGCGCTCCACGGCTGGACCGACACGGCGATCCTGACGCACTACTACACGGGGACGACGATCGGCCCCGGCCCCTCGCCGATCGTGAAGGTGCTCCTGGCCGACCGGCAGCGGCGCCTCACGCTCTCGTCGGCGGCACCCTGGCAGGTCGTCGACGGCGCCGGCACGAAGGTCGCGCTCCCGGCCGGCAAGTTCGTGCTGCGGCCGTCCTTCGTCGTCGCTGGAAAGACGCTCGTCTCGCCGCTCACCTTCTCCTCCGCCACGGCTCCGCTCCAGCTCGGCAAGAAGCCCTACCACGGGACGTTCGTCGTGATCTCGAACGGGACGCGGGAGCAGATCGTCAACGACGTCGGCCTCGAGTCGTACGTCGATGGGGTCGTCGGCTCCGAGATGCCGTCGAACTGGCCGGCGGCGGCGCTCCAGGCTCAGGCGATCGCCGCCCGGTCCTACGCGCTCGCGCAGCTCGAGACGGTCGTCACCGCCGAGCACGTTCGATGTCTACGACGACACGAGAAGCCAGGTCTACGGCGGAATCGATGCCGAGACGGCCTCGACGCGCGGAGGCGGTCAGCTCGACCGCCCACCAGGTCGTGCTCTACCAGGGCAAGGTGGCGACGACCTACTTCTCGGCCAGCTCCGGGGGCGAGACCGTGTCTGCGGCCGAGGCGATCGGGACGCCGATCCCGTACCTCGTCTCCGTTCCCGATCCCTACGACACGCTCTCTCCGTTCCACGACTGGGGGCCGGTGCTGATCGGCACGGCGGAGGCCGGCAAGGCGCTGAAGCTCGGCGGGCCCGGTCGTCGGGCTCCAGATGACGCCCGGCCCGTCGGGCCACATCGAGAGCGTCGTCGCGACGGACGGCGAGGGCCAGAGCGACGCTGACGGGCTCCCAGGTCGAGGCCGACGCTCGGTCTTCGCTCGACCTGGTTCCAGTTCGGGCTCCTCTCGCTGACACCACCGGCCGGGCCGGCGCCGTTCGGGACGCCGGTGACGCTGACCGGCCTCGCTCGAGGCGTGCAGGGCGTCTCGCTCGAGGGGAAGACGCCGACGTCCGGCTGGGTGCCGGTCGCGCCGGTCAGCCCCGACGGCAGCCGGCGCCTTCTCGGTCGACGGTGGATCCCCAGGCGAACACGCAGTACCGGCTCGTCGCGGGCACGATCCGAGCAGCGCTGATCAAGGTGACGGTCGTCCCGGTCATCACGGCGGCGGTTCGGGGAGGCACGATCGTCGGCCTGGTGAAGCCGGCGCTGCCGGGCGCCGCGGTCACGTTGCAGCGCCAGAGCGGCACGCGGTTGGGCGGCGGCCGGGACGGCGGCGGCCGCGGCAGACGGCTCCTTTGCGTTTGAGGCAGCCCTTGCGGCGGGCACGTACCGTGTGCGCTGGGCGCCCGGGCAGGGGCTCTCGCCCGGTGTGACGCCGCCGCTCGCCGTCTCCTCGTGACCCGATCCCTCGCTCTCATCCCGATGCTCCTGTTGTGGCCTTCCGCGGCTGCGAGCGCGGCCAGCTGGGCGGTCGGCGCGCACCCGGGCGAGATCGCGACGTTGCGGGCCGAGCTGCCCGGAGCGACGACCCTCGTCCCGGGCCGCGTGCTGCTCGTTCACGGGGCGCGGCCCCGCGCTGCCGCAGCGACCTACGTGGACGACATCGGCGCCTCCCGGCGAACGCTCGCCTTCGCCAACAAGGAGCCCGATGCAGGCCAGCAGTGGTACCTCGCCCAGCGACCGCGCCTGGAGCTACTGGCAGATCCCGCCCGATCTCGCCCCGGTGAAGGTTGCCGTGATCGACTCCGGGATCGACGCGACCCATCCGGAGTTCATCGGCCGGATCGCGGCGGGAAGCTCGTTCGTCGGCGGAGCAACTGGAGGACGGACACCTGCGGCCACGGAACCTTCGTCGCCGGCGAGATCGCCGCCAATCCCTACAACGACATCGGGATCGCCGGGCTTGCCTTCAATGCCAAGCTCCTGATCGCGAAGGTCGTCGAGCCCGACTGCGACGTGTCGACGATGGCCGAGATCCGCGGGATCGTCTGGGCCGCGAACCACGGCGCGCGCGTGATCAACCTCAGCATCGGCGGCATCCGCGACCCGCTCGATCCGGACCTGGACTCGTACTCGGCGCCCGAAGAGGCGGCGGTCGAGTACGCGTACTCGAAGGGCGCGCTCGTCGTCGCAGCGGTCGGCAACGCCACCCAGGCGCCTCGCACGCCCTGGCCGTACGCCGACTATCCCGCGGCGCTGCCGCACGTCCTCGGCGTGAGCGCCGTCGACGAGAACGGCTCCGTGCCTGCTTACTCGAACCGCGACGTGCGGTACGTCGACATCGCGGCGCCGGGCGGGCCGATCTTCTCCACCATTCCCGACCAACCTCGTCGACTCGAGCGCTCCCGGGCTGCGCCGGGACGTGCCGTTCTCGAACTGCGGGCCCTCCGATCTGCGTGGCGGGCATCGGCACCTCGTTCGCGGCGCCTCAGGTGAGCGCTGCTGCGGCGCTCGTGATCGGCGCCGATCCGCAGCTGACCCCGGACCAGGTCGAGTGGCTGCTCGAGCGGTCGGCGACCGGACGCGCGGCCGAGCACCGGCTGCGCGGACTGCCGTGCCGGGCGGGACTCGCTCACGGGCTGGGGAACGCTGGACATCGAGGCCGCCCTCGAGCGCCTCGCCGGGAACGCGCCGCTGCCCCCGCCCGACGCCGACGAGCCGAACGACGAGGCCGGCACCAGCGCCTTCCCGCGTCGGTGTGCCCGGCTCGATCGCGGCGACGCTCGACTACTGGGACGACCCGGTCGACGTCTACGCGATCAAGCTGAAGCAGGGAGAGAAGCTCTACGCCCGGCTGGGGCGCTCGCTCGGCCGGCGCCGACCTCGCTCGTTCTGTGGAGGCCGGGGACGACCCTCGTGACCGGGAGCCCGAGGTCGCTGCTGCCCGAACCGCGCTCGAGCGCTCGAGCGATGCCGCTGGACAGGAGCGGCTCGTCTTCGCGGCCGCCGGCGGCGGGACGTATTACCTGGAGGCGAAGATCGACGCGGCCCCTCAGCCGCGGTCGACGCCTACAGCTCTCGAGCCGCGTCGCGAGCTCGCCGCTGCGTCCCGGCTCCTGCGTCCGTGCGCGACGCTGCTCAGCGACAGTCGAGCAGCTCGTCGCCGGGCACGCTGCGAAGCGGCCGGCGCCGGAGTTGCCGACGACGAGCGTCCGCGGCGCCACGTCCTTCGTCACGACCGCACCGGCGCCCACGAACGCCTCCTCGCCGATCTCGACCGCGGGGCAGAGCACTGCGCCGGCGCCGACCCGTGCTGCGCGGCGGATCGTGGGCCCCTTGATCAGCTCGTGGCGGCGCTCGGTGCGGCCCATGAAGTTGTCGTTCGAGGTGACCACGCACGGTGCGATGAACACGTGCTCCTCGAGCGTCGAGTACGCCGTGATGTAGGCGCCGGCCTGGATCTTCGTCATCGCGCCGACGGTCGTGTCGTTCTCGATCAGCGAGCCGCGTCCGAGCACGACGTCGTCGCCGACCGTCACGCGCTCGCGAACGCACGACTGGTCGCCGAGGATCACGCGCTCGCCGATCGTCGAGCCCGCGAAGACGACGGCGCCGGTGGAGACGATCGTTCCGGCGCCGATCTGCACCGGCGGCAGCGGCTCGCGCTTGGCGGTCGAACGGGGCGAGAGCGTGGGCTGCTTCCCCACGACCGCGCCCTCGAGCACCTTCACTCCGTCGCCGAGCACGGTGCCGGGGTACACGATCGCGCTCTCGTGGACCTCCGCGCTCACGTACCCGACTCGAGCGAGCTCTGGAGACGCTCGAGGACACGGACCACGGCGAGTCCGTCCCGGGCCTCGATGCCGTCGCCGCCTTCGCGGACGAGGCGAAGGAAGTGCGAGAGCTCGAGCCGTAGCGGCTCGTCGCTCGGGATCTTCGGGCTCAGGATGTCGCCGGTCCGGGTCTGCCACTCACCGAAGCTCTGCAGCGGCTGCTCGGGCCACTTCTCGTAGATCGTCACCTTGCGCTCGAGCTCCATGTCGTCGAACACGACCATCTTGTCGCGACCGACGACTGTGAGCTTCCGCATCTTGGCGGGGTCGAGCCAGGAAAGGTGGAGGTGCGCGATCTTGCCGCTCGGGAAGCGCAGGAAGCAGAAGACCACGTCCTCGACGCCCGGGTTCAGGAACGCGTTGCCGTGGGCGGCGACCTCCGACGGCTCCTCGCCGATCAGATGGAGAATGACCGAGAGATCGTGGACGCCGAGCGACCAGAGGGCGTTCTCGTCCTTGCGGATCGTGCCCAGGTTCTGCCGGTTGCAGTAGATGCAGAGGACCTCGCCGAGCTCGCCCGCGTCGACGAGCTCCTTCACCTTGCGCACCCCGGGGTGGTAGAGCAGAAGATGGCCCGGCATCAGGACCTTGCCGCTGCTTTCGGAGAGCGCGACGAGCTCTTCCATCTCGGAGGCCCGCATCGATGGCGGCTTCTCGACGAACACGTGCTTGCCGGCTTCGAGCGCCTGCTTCGCGAGCGCGTAATGCGTCGGCACGGGCGTTGCGATCACGACGGCTTCGAGCTCCTCGTCGGCCAGCATCTCGTCGAACGCGCCGGTTGCCCGCGCGCCCGGGAACCGCCGCGCGAACTGCTCCCGGCGGCTGTCGGTCGCTTCGCAGATCCAGGTGAGGTCGGCAAGGACGTCGACGTTGCGGACGAGGTTTGCACCCCACGCCCCGAGCCCGATCTGCCCGATCCGGACGGGAGTGGTGCCCGCTGAGTCTTCCGGGCCGCTCAAAGCTTCCACACGTTGTCGCGCTCGTGGCCCTTCGTCGCGTTGCGAAAGTCGACCACGACCTTCGCCCGCTCCACGATGTCGGCGTAGTCGATGCTCGTGTGCGCGGTCACGATCGCGACACAGTCGTAGGCCTCGGGCTCGAGCGGTGCGGAGGGCATCCCGGCGAACTCGGGGACGTGAGGATCGTGGTAGGAGACACTCGCGCCTGCCGTGCGCAGGAGCTGGATCAACTTCTCGGCAGGAGTCTCGCGCCAATCGCCGATGTCGGCCTTGTAGGCGACGCCCAGGACGAGGATCTTCGAGCCCGAGAGCGAGCGCTGGAGCCCGTGGTTCATCGCCTGCGAGATCACGGACCGGCAGAAGTACGGCATGTTGTTGTTCACCTCGCCCGCGAGGTCGATGAACCGCGTCGAGAAGTCGTACTCGCGGGCCTTCCAGGAGAGGTAGTACGGATCGATCGGGATGCAATGGCCTCCCAGGCCGGGGCCCGGCTGGAAGGACTGGAAGCCGAAGGGCTTGGTCGCGGCGGCCTCGACGACCTCCCAGACGTCGATTCCCATCCGGTCGCAGAGCTGCGCGAGCTCGTTGACGAGCGCGATGTTGACCGACCGGTAGATGTTCTCCAGGAGCTTCGTCAGCTCGGCCGACTCGGGCGCCGACACCTCGTGCACCGTGTCGACGGCGGTCCGGTACACGGCCGCCGCGGCGGCCGTGCACGCGGGGGTGAGGCCCCCGACGACCTTCGGCGTCGTTTTTGTCGTCCAGTCGACCCGGCCCGGGTCGACGCGCTCGGGCGACATCGCGAGGTAGAAGTCCTTGCCGGCCTCGAGCCCGCTTCCCTCCTCGAGGATCGGCTTGACGACCCCGCGGGTCGTCCCCGGGTAGGTGGTCGACTCGAGGACCACGACCTGCCCCGGCTGGAGGACGGCGGCGATCCCGCGGGCGGCGCTCTCGACGTAGCCGAGGTCGGGCTCACGCTGCTTCGTGAGCGGGGTGGGCAGCGCGATCAGGATCGCCGCGGCTTGCTTCAGCTCGGCGTAGTCGAGCGTGGCTGCGATCCTGCCGCTCGAGACGAGAGGCGCGAGCTCGGCCGACGGTACGTCTTCGATGTGGCTTCGGCCGGCGTTGATCGCCTCGACGAGGGCGGGCACGACGTCGACGATGAGGACGCGCTGACCCGCGTTGGCGAAGGTCTGAGCCAGCGGCAGGCCAACATAGCCGGCGCCGATGATGGCCACATCCCAGGTCTGAGCGGTTGCCTCACTCACGGCGAAGTAGCGTACAGAGCGGCTGCGATCTGCTCGCTGGCAGAGCCGTCGCCGTAGAGCGGCGGCGCCGCGTCTGGAAAGCGCGCTGTCTCGGTTGCGCTAACGATTGCGTCGGGGTCGGCGTCCACGAGGACGTTCGCGCCCGCCTCGACGGTGCCGACCCATTCGGTGCTCGGCCGGAGGGTGACGCAGGGCACCCGGTGCCAGTAGGCCTCCTTCTGCAAGCCGCCCGAGTCGGTGAGGATCACCCGGGCCTGCGCAGCGAGGGCGGTGAAGTCGAAGTAGCCGAGCGGCTCGATCAGCTCGAAGCGCCGCGGGCCAAGGGCGGCCAGTGCCTCGCGGGTTCGCGGGTGCGCGGGGAACACGATCGGCTCCTCGAGCCGGTCGAGCGCGTCGGCGATCCGCGCCAGCCGCTCGGGCCTCACGTTCGCCTCGCGATGGACGGTGACGAGCAGGTAGCCCGCCGGCTCGACCCCCAGCCGCTCGAGGATCTGCGAGCGCGACCGCGCGATCGGCTCGAAGAGCCGGTTCGCATCGGCCATCACATCCCCGACTACGAGCCGCGTGCCTGTGACCCCTTCGCGCTCGAGCTGCGCGGAGGCGCGCTCGTCGGGACAGAGCAAAAGGCGCGAAAGGCGGTCGACCTCGATCCGGTTGCGCTCCTCGGGCATCTCGAGGTCGAAGCTCCGGAGCCCGGCTTCGACGTGCGCGACCGGCGTCCCCTCGGCGGCCTGCGCGCCGGCGAGCGTCGAGTTCGTGTCGCCGAAGACGAGCACCCAGTCGGGCCGCTCCGCCGCGATGGCGAGGCCGATCCCCGGCCGCATGGCGTCCGGGTCCGAGGTCTCGAGCCCGAGCCGGTAGCGAGGCTCGGCGAGGCCGAGCTCCTCGAAGAAGATCGCCGACAGCTCGCGGTCGTGGTGCTGGCCCGTGTGGACCATGGCCTCCTCGATCCCCGCCTCGCGCAGTGCCGCCGAGAGCGGCGCCGACTTGATGAACTGCGGACGGTTGCCAACCACAGTGAGTACGCGCATCGAAGCTAGACTACGGCCCCCTGCGGGCCGTTAGCTCAGTTGGTAGAGCAGGGGACTCTTAATCCCAAGGTCGAAGGTTCGAATCCTTCACGGCCCATCTCTCGAATTGCCGCGGTCCGTCTATTCATGCCCCTTTGGCTTAGATAGACGGATCGCGTCAATTGCGTCGACGGCGGGAGCGGTCGAGGTCGACGGCCTCGTCCACAGCGCGCCTTCCGGGTCGCCGCTCGTACTCGAGCTCGGGGCCGCAGGCGGCCTGGTCGGGTGGACTGCGTCGCGCATCGCTCGCTGAGGCTTCGGGCCGATTGACGGGTAGTGCGGCCGTCGAATCGTCCGAGCGACTTGCATGTTCCCGTACGCGTACGGTAATCTACAACCATATGGTTGTAGATTACGTCGATGCCCGCGAGCAAGACCGGATCTTCCACGCGCTGGCGGATGCGACGCGCCGCGACATCCTTGCCCGTGCGATCGTCAGCGAGCAGTCGGTCTCCGCACTCGCGCGCCACTACGAGATGAGTTTCGCCGCGGTGCAGAAGCACGTCGCAGTGCTCGAGCGCGCTTCGCTCGTCGGCAAGCGCCGGCAGGGTCGCGAGCAGATCGTGCACGGCAATCCCGCGACGCTGCGTACGGCGGCTCTCCTGCTCGAGGACTACGAACAGCTCTGGATCGAACGTGCCAATCGGATCGCCGGCGTGCTCGCCGGCAAGGAGGGAGAAACGGAATGACCGTCATCAGCACCGCCAAGGACGCAGCGCAACTGACCCTCACCGTCGTCGCCGAGTTCGGCGCCGGTCCGGACCGAGTCTGGGATGTGTGGGAGGATCCTCGCGAGCTCGAGCGCTGGTGGGGCCCGCCGACCTTCCCCGCCACCTTCACCCGTCATGACTTCACCGTCGGGGGTGAGTCGCGCTACTTCATGACCGGCCCGTCGGGCGAGAAGCCTCGCGGCTGGTGGCGGATCGACGCGATCGACAAGCCGCACCGGCTCGAGTTCGCAAACGGCCTGGCCGGCGATGACGGCGAGCCAATGCCCGGCGTCCTACCGATGCTCGGCTCCGTGACCTTCGAGGCTGTCGAGAGCGGAACCCGGATGACGGTCGCTGACTCGCTTCGTCAGCGCCGATCAGATGCAGAAGATGCTCGGTATGGGCATGCAGGAAGGCATGACCCTGGCAGTCGGCCAGATCGATGGGCTCCTCGTGCCGGCCGCAGTCTGATCGCGATCGTCTGTCCGCGACCACGCTCGCGACCCGGTTCGCGGCTTCTGGAACGTCGTACGCGGACTCATGGTTGTCCCATGGATCTCGGCGCTGCGCTGCGAGAACTCCTACTGGACAATCTAACTGTCTCGATCGTCGGGCCGGTCCGGTTCCTCGCGCGGACCCGTGGTGACGATCGGGCCACCGTGCCGGGCCGCCTCCCTCGAGTAGAAAGGTTGCACCAACCGCTCCTAACTGCGCTGCCGTCGCTGCGACGTACCGGCGCTCGACACACGGGTCGGCCGGGTGGCTGGGCCCTCCGGGCCCGCGCAGGAGGCATCCAGCGGTTACGCTGACGCCATGAGCACGGCGTCGTTCGACGGCCTCACGTGGCTTAGCGATCAGATCGGTGAGGAACCAACGCTCGGCAAGACGCGTGAGGCGCTCGACCGGGCTGCCAAGGGATTTCAGCTCACCATTCCCGACGGTGAGCGGGCGGCGTTCTGCGACTGGCTCGACCGGCGCATCCTGGCGATCGGGCCCCGCGAGCGCTCGAAAGAGGTCACCGACATGATCATGCTGCGCGAGAGCCTTCGCTAGAGCGGCGTGCTCCTCGCGTCCTACGACGCCCGCGCGTGCTCGCGGGCGGGCAAGCCCGTCGCCACGAGCCCGCGGCCGTCTCGCTGATACGCGATGTCGACCGTGTCGTATTTGCGGTAGTTACCGATTCCCACGCCCACGAGGAACCACTGGAGCGGGGTCATCTTGACGTGCGGAACCAGCTCTCGCGGGAACACGAGCGTTCTGCCGACGAGCTCGTAGTCGGTGCCAGGATGCTGCATGATCCCGTTCAGATACACGTCGAAGGGGGGCTCGACGTAGGGCGGGATGTCGACGCGCGCTTCGACCGGGGCTTCCGCGCTCACGTGAGCCTTTCGCGGGCCGATCGCTGCGCCGCGAGCTCACGCTGGGTGGGCTGGCGGAGCGAGGTCAAGGCCGAGGCCAAGGCCAAGGCTAGGCGGCCAGCTCGTCGCGCGAACCGGCAGCGAGCTGCTCGACCTCGTATCCGGCCTCTTCGAGCACATGGCGCCACCGGCCCAGGTCGGGCTGCTCCCCGTCGTACAGGACCTTGACGACGTTCGAGGCATCGGTGCGCCGAACATCGGCGATCTCCTTGCAGACGAAGAGCTGCCAGCGCAGGTCTGCCAGCTTGGCGTCGCTGTCGATGCCGGTGATTGAAAGCTCGAATACGTTCACTTTGGCCTCCGTTGCTCGAGTTGCGCCGGTTGCACAAGCGCGTAATCGAAACGTCCAGGGCGCACGTTTCCCGGGCGACCTTTTCGCTTCTCGAACGCAGCCCCTGGGCCGGCAGGAGAGCGAGGCGTCGTGGCCTCGAGCGGCGCCTTCGCGAGCAGCCGCAAGGCCCCGAACGGTAGCAAGCGGTCTCTAGCCGGCAGGGAGAGCGGAGCGCAGGGGCGGGAAGGCCACGACGTGGCCGGTGGAGTCCACCTGGAAGAGCTCGATCGGCTCGGGCAGCCCGCGAAACCTCCAGGCTCCGAGCTGCCGGAGGCTCACCCCCGCGGCGAGCTCCTCGGCTACTTCCGCCTGGACGGCCGAGGAGACGACGATCTGGCCGCCGTGGGCGGCGAAGCAGATCCGTGCGGCCGCGTGCACTGCAAGCCCGACGTAGCCGGTATCGGTCAGGGCCGGTCGCCCGCGGTGCATGCCGATCCTCAGGCGAACCTCGTTCCCGTCCGGCCACTCCGCCTCGTGCATCGCCTGACGAATCGCAAGCGCCGCCTCGAGCGCGGCCGGCGGGCGCTCGAAGACCGCGAAGAGGTCGTCGGCGCGTGAGTCCACCTCACGGCCGCCCGCCTGCTTGACCGCGGCCCGAACGAGACGGCGAACCTCGGCAAGCAGCGGGACATAGCGATCGTCGAGGCGCCCGAGGAGCTCGGTCGAGCCCTCGAGATCGGTCAGCAGGAACGTGACGTGCCCCCTCGGCAGCTTTCGCTGCGGCTGCAGCTGGGCGCTGATGAAGCCGATCGGGACGATCCCGTGCCGCTTGGCCGCTCTCAGGAGCCGAAGCCGGGCGGCGTCACGCGCGCCTTCGCTCTCGAACGACACCTGGTTGAACCGCGCGAGGGCGTTCCGGACGTGCGCTGCGTCGTTGATCGGGAGGCGCCGGCGGCCCTGCGAATCGATGTAGGCGAAGGCTCTGTCGGGAAGCTGCGCGCGCTCCTTCGCACCAAGCGGTGGCATGCCCGGATGATCGCACGAGGGTGCGGGAGACCTCCTGCGCTTCCGCCGGCGGGGATGACGATCAGCTGGTGAGAGCTCGTCGACGCCCGACGGGCAGCGGTAGCTCAGGCCGCGCGCGGGATCTCGCCGGCGAGCGTCCCCAGCACCTGCTCGTAGGCCGCGGCCACGAGCCGGCCCGCCTCCTCGCCGGCGTCGAGCCGGACGGCGGCAAACGCACCCTCCCGGTCTCCGGGGCGGTCTTCGAGGTATTCGTCCCATCCCTCGAGCACGGAGCGCTCGACTGCCCAGAGCGCCTCGTCGACGAGCGCGGCGAGCATCGAGCCCGCGGAATCCGCCAGCAGGTCGATCCGGCGCGGGTCGCGCGCTCCCGAGGTGACCGCCCTCCAGGCAAGCTCGCGGGCGAGCCCTTCCCAGCCTCCCCCGCGGCAGAGGCGCCGAAGCGCCTCGGCGAGTGCCTCCTCGGCCACCTGCTCGCTCGAGCCCTCCGGCATCGGCGGGGCTGGTGTCGGGGGAGAGGCCGGCGACGGCTTGGAAGCGTCCAAGGAACCTCCATGATCGAGAAGCCCCCGGACGGCCTCCGTGCCGGCCGAAAGCGTCTGCGAGAATGCCCTGCGATGGACAGTCGGTTCCCGCCGGGTCGATCGTGATCTTCGAGTAGGGTTCGCCCCGGTGCGTCGGGGCTCCATCTTCCAACTCGCTCGCGATCGGCCTCGTCGCCGGCGCAATCGCCACCGCGGTCGCGGTTTTCATTCCCGTGGCTGCCGACTCCGGCGTCGCGTGAGGCCGGGCGAATCGACTTCGTCTACTGGTTCGCGACCGTCATCTCGCTGTTCATCTTCTCGGTCGTCGCCGCGATCCTCGTCTACGCGATGATCAACTTCCGCGTCAAGCCGGGCGACCTCTCCGACGGCCCGCCCATCCACGGGCACACGACGATCGAGATCATCTGGACGATCATCCCGGCCGATCCTCGTCACCGCGATCTCGATCGTCAGCGCGATCGTGCTCGCGAAGGACAGCCACGCCGGCCCGAACCCGCTCGTGATCAAGGTCTACGGCGCAGCAGTTCGCCTGGCAGTTCGAGTACCCGAACGGGAAGCTCTACGACGACCTCCACCTCCCGATCGATCGCGGCGTCAAGCTCGAGATCACCTCGCAACGACGTCATCCACTCCTTCTGGGTGCCCGCAGTTCGCCCAGAAGCAGGACGCCGTGCCCGGGCCAGTTGAACACGCTCGTGATCACGCCCGACCGGCTCGGCGTCTATCCGGTGATCTGCACCGAGCTCTGCGGTCTCGGCCACTCGCTGATGCGCAGCCAGGCGATCGTGATGACCACTGCCGGACTACACCAAGTGGTACACGGCCTCGACCGCGCCGCCGCCACCGGCCGGCGGCGGCGTCGACGGGCGGGCAACGCCGCCGCGATCAGCACCTTCACGAGCAACGGCTGCTCGGCGCGTGCCACACCTTCACGCCGATCGCCGGCCGCACGCGGCAAGGTCGGCCCCGACCTCGACAAGCTCAAGGAGGACGCGGCGACCGCGAAGGAGTCGCTCGCCGACTTCATCCAGCAGTCGATCGTCGACCCGAACGCCTACATCGCAGCCCGGGTACCAGCCCGGCGTGATGCCGCCGACGTTCGGCAAGTCGATCCCCGAAGGCCCAGATCGACGCGCTCGTGCAGTATCTGGCCGCAGCAACACCAACTGATCGGAACGGCTCGCATCGACAGAGGACGCAGACGATGACTGAAATCGCTCACGACACCCACTCGCACCACGCGCCGGCGCCCGCGCCGACCGGGCTTCGCCGCCTCACCGCGCCCGGCTGGCTCCGCGCCGCTCTGGACGACGCCGCTCATCGGCTTCGCGGGCCTCGGGCTCGTCTGCCTCGTGCGCTGGGCCGCCCACTGGCACCCGATCTGGTAAGCGTCGCCGCTCGTCACCGTCGCGACCGTCACCTTCCCGATCGGCATCCTGACCGGGATCGGCTCATTCGACTACTGGGCCTACTACGTCTCGGGCACGGCCGACGCGGCCGGACGACCACGACGGGCCACGGCGCGCGCAAGTGGCAGGACTACTTCCGCCCGAACACCGACCACAAGGTGATCGGCGTGCAGTACCTCGTCGACGACGATGACGCTTCTTCGTGATCGGCGGCTTCCTCGCGATGCTCTTCCGCGCCGAGCTGGCGCGGCCGGGCGACCAGTACTTCAACCCGCAGACCTTCAACGTCCTCGTCTCCGAGCACGCGGCGATCATGATCTTCGCCGTCGTCGTGCCGATCTTCGCCGGCCTCGGCAACTTCGTGATCCCGCTGATGATCGGGGCCGCCGACATGGCGTTCCCGCGGCTGAACGCGCTCTCGTTCTGGCTGCTGCCGATCGGCGGCATCGTCGATGCTGCTCGGCATGATCACGCCCGGCGGCGGGCCGTCGGCGGGCTGGACGTGCTACGCGCCGCTCTGCTCCCACCAGCCGCTCGGCCAGATCTTCTTCAACATGGGCGTGCAGTGGGCGGGCGCGAGCTCGCATCCTCACCGCGCTCAACTTCCTCGTCACGATCATCACCATGCGCGCGCCGGGAATGACGTTCTGGCGCATGCCGCTCCTCGTCTGGGCGAACTTCACCACCTCGACGCTCGTCGTGCTCGCGACGCCGTTCATCGCCGGCTCGCAGTTCTTCGTGCTCTTCGACCGCGTCCTGCACACGAACTACTTCGATACGGCCGGCGGCGGCTACGTGCTCGGCTACCAGCACATCTTCTGGTTCTACTCGCACCCGGCCGTCTACATCATGATCCTGCCCGGGTTCGGGATCATCTCCGAGGTCGTCTCGGTGATGAGCCGAAAGCCGATCTTCGGCTACCGGCTGATGGCGCTCTCGCTGCTCGCGATCCTCATCCTCGGCTTCTCGGTCTGGGCGCACCACATGTTCGTCGCCGGCATGGCGCCCTGGCTGCGCGTGCCGATGATGGTGACCACGCTCCTGATCGCGGTGCCGACAGGGATCAAGGTCTTCTCCTGGGTGGCGACCGATCTGGGAGGGCCGCATCCACTTCACGACGCCCATGCTCTGGGCCGTCGGGTTCATCGCCATGTTCACGATCGGCGGCCTCTCTGGCATCTACCTCGGCTCGGTGCCGATCGACATCCATGCGAGCGACACCTACTTCATCGTCGCGCACATCCACTACGTGCTCTTCGGCGGCTCGATCTTCACGGTCTTCGCCGGGATCTACTACTGGTATCCGAAGATGACCGGCCGGATGTACAACGAGCGGCTCGGCCAGCTGCACTTCTGGATGACGTTCATCGGGTTCAACCTGACCTTCTTCCCGATGCACTACATCGGGCTCCAGGGGATGCCGCGCCGCGTCGCCGACTACTCCGCACCGCTTCGCCGACTACAACCTCTTCATCTCGATCGCGTCGTTCGGGCTCGGCGCCTCGACGATCGTGTTCCTCTACAACATGATCTGGTCGTGGACGCGCGGGCCGATCGCGGGGCCGAACCCGTGGCGGGCGCTCACGCTCGAGTGGCAGGTCAGCTCGCCGCCTCCGATCTTCAACTTCGACGAGATCCCGCAGGTCGTCGGCGGGCCCGTACGAGTACGGCGTCCCGGGCGCGCGCCACGCGATTCTCGGCGCCGCCACCGCACCCGAACCGGTGACAACCGGCCACTAGTGGCCTGCGAGTGGTCCACGTGCTCGTGATCGCGAACGAGACGGCAGCCTCACCAGCGCTGCTCGACACGCTGCGTGAGCGTGCCGGCGAGGGCGACGTGCAACGTGACGGTGATCGCGCCGATCAGCGAGCCGCGCCACGGCTACGTCGTCTTCGAGGACACGCGGCGCGCCTCGGCGGGCCGCCGGCTCGAGAAGACGCTCGGCGCTGCTGCGCAGCTCCTCGATTCCGGCTCAGGGATTCGTCGTCGAGACGAGCCCGGTGCAGGCCGCGAAGGACGCGCTCACGCCAGCTCGAGCCGCCGCCGGACGAGATCGTCGTCTCGACCCATTCCGCGCAGCGCTCGAGCTGGCTGCGCCGCGACGTGGTGCAGCGAGATCACGCGGGTCGGCGGCGGGTCGCCCGGTGCACGCACGTCGTCGCCTCGGACGAGGCGGCCGTTGCCGAGCGGAACGTGCTCGTCCTCGCGAACGAGACGGTGATCTCGAAGGAGCTCCTCGATCGCATCCGGGCCCGCGCCGCCGAGCGGGCCCGCGAGCTTCCTGATCGTCGCGCCTCAGGGCAGCGAGCGTCGCGAGCCCCGAGGCCGAGCGCCGGCTCCGGCGGGCGCTCTCGCAGCTCCGCTCGGAAGGGATCGACGCGCACGGGCAGGTCGTTCATCCCGGATCCGTTCACGGCCACGATCGAGGCGCTCCACGACGAGCGCGTCGACGAGATCATCGTCTCGACGTTCCCGAGCGCCCGCTCCGGCTGGCTTCGCCGCGATCTGGTCGAGCGGCTTCGCGGCGAGACGGGGCTGACCGTCGACCACGTCGTCTCGGAGGGGGCGGAATGAGCGCGCACGCCGAATCGCTGCCGGGTGGCGGACGGTCACGGGCACGGACGGGAACGCGAACGAGCATCCGCCGCCGATCCACTACAGCTCCCGGATCAATCCGGCGATCGTCGGGATCTTCCTGTTCATCGGGTCGGAGATCATGCTCTTCGGCTCGTTCTTCACGGTCTACTTCTTCGACCGGGTCGTCAACGCCCAGTCCCATCCCGGGCCCTGGCCCCCGTACATCCCGGGCACGCACGTCCAGTTCGAGCGGCCGTGGTTCCTGGCGCTCGTCAACACGCTGATCCTCGTCACCTCGAGCTTCACGATGCACTGGGCGACGACGTCGGTGAAGCGCGGCAACCGCGCGGGCCTCTGCGCCGGGATGGTGCTCACGCTCCTGCTCGGCACGACGTTCCTCCTGACCCAGGTGATCGAGTATCACCGGCTCGGGTTCAACACGGGCGACACGGCGTTTGCGGCCACGTTCTTCGGCCTCACCGGGCCTTCACGCCTGCCACGTGTTCATCGGCCTGATGATCCTGCTCGCGATGACCGTGCGGTCGTTCCGGGGCCACTTCACGCCGGAGCAGCACCACGGGCTCGAGGTGGGCGGGATCTACTGGCATTTCGTCGACGTGATGTGGATCGTCGTCTACGTCACGGTCTACCTGCTCTAGCAGGCGCGTCTCTTCCGCCCGCCGCAGGCGATGCCGCAACCCACTTCGCTCAGAGGAAGCCGCGTTTCGCTTCCTCTGTGGGCGATCGGCTACTTCGGCGCTGATCGCGGTCGGCTCGGTGATCAACACGTGGCTCGGCCTCGGCGTGTTCCTGGCCGAGACGGTCGGCGCTCGTCGTCTGGCTCCTACGCGGGAACGACGAAAGCACCGGCCAGCCCGCAGCGCCGGAACCGACGCCCGCGCGACTGAGCAGCCGTCGCTTAGCGGGCCCGGCTCTGGCGCTCGTGCCGGCTCTGCCGACGCGAGCGCACCCGAGCAACTGCCAGAGCAGCCGCCGCTCCGAACCGATCAAAGCGCCGTCGCCGACCACCGGAGAGGCAGGGGCTCGCGGGGAAACCTCCTGGTTTCGCGCGGCTTTAGCCGGGCGTGTTGCCGACCGGCTTGGCTGTGATGCCGCAGTTCGGGTTCGCGGAGCATTCGCCGACGTAGGTCGCGACGTCGCGTGCCTGCTGGCCGTGGAGGAGGTTCGGCGTCATCCCCTGCGTCGGGACCGTCGAGTCGGGCGACGAGAGCTGGCCGGGGTTCGCGTCGGGGTAGGCGATCTGGCCGCGGACGACGTCGATGAGCGTGGAGACCTTGAAGCCCTGGGTCTTGTCGGGCCCGAAGGCGTCGTCCAGGTTCGGGCCGATGATGCCCGACGTCTTCGCGTTCGCGAGCGTATGGCACGCCCCGCACTTCTGCTGGAAGAGCGTCTTGCCGACTCCCGGGTCGGTCGTGTCGGCGTTGAAGTGAGCCACCGCCCCGCAGCCGGCGACGAGGAATGCCATGAGGGCCAGGACGGTGAGAGTGGCTACGCGCAACGTGTCGGGAGTCTTCTCGCTCGGGTCCCGGACTTTCGTGATCGATGCGCGCTCGGCGAGCACCCACCGTCACGCGCGGGAGTCTAGCCGTGCGGATTGCCGGACGCCGCGGGAACCGCACCGCCGCGGGGCGGTCATCCGCCGGTCGTCGCCGAGCTCGAGCTGGCGGCCTGCTTGAGCCTTGAGCTGCTTGATCGCCGCGCGCGCCGCGGGCGCCTGCGAGTCGCTCGGTGCGAGCTTCAAGAACGCCTTGTAGCCCTTGATCGCGGTCTTGGTGTCGCTCGCATCCTGCGCGGCCTGCGCCAGCGAGTACTGGGTCGTCGCGTCGTTCGGGGCCAGCTTGGCGAGCTTCTCGTAGGCCTGCTCGCGCTCGCTCAGGTAGGTGATCACCTGCGTGTAGTCGTTGCTCGTCTGCGAGCTCGTCTGGCTCGAGACCGCCGTCGCGATCGGGTTCGTCAGCGTGGCGAGCGCCTTGCCGAGCTTCGAGCTCGTCTTCGGCTGCGAAGATCGAGGCGGGCGAGAGCGCCTGGGTGTCTGGCCTGCGCGAGCGCGTAGAGGTTGTCCCAGTCCTGCGCCCGCTGCAGGTAGATGCCTGCCAGCTGGAGCAGCGCGTTCTGGTCCTTCGGCTTCAGCTTCGTGTAGGTCGTGAGCGCGGTGGCTGCAGCGTCCAGCTGGCCTTTCTGCTGCAGCTTGTTCGCGTACGCGAGCCACGCGGCCGCGTCCTTCGGGCTTCGCGACGGTCTTCTTCTGCAGCGAGGAGAGCGAGGGGCCCGACGCCGAGCTGCCGCTGAAGAAGTTCTGGAGGACCTGGCTGATCCCGGTCGAACCGGAGCCGACGCCGAGGATCACGAAGCTCAGCCCGAACACGACCGCCAGGAACACGAACATCCACTTCGCGTGGGTGCGCAGACGGCCGAAGAAGAGCTGCTCCTCCCAGGCGGGCCTCGCTGGACGCTTGGCCGCTTTCGCTGCGGCAGCCGGGGCTACGCGAGCATTCGCCGTCGGGCGGCGCTTGCGATGTTGCGTACCTCGTGCCACGCGGTCTCTCCTTGGCGATAACGGGTCTGCCCGCCGACGATGGTCTCGAGGACCCCGGCGGGCGAGCCGCCGAACACGGCGGCGACTGTCGGGTCGTCTACTGGATCGTACGGGGTTCCGGCAAGCGAGAGGAGGGTTATGTCCGCCTGCTTGCCCACTTCAAGGCTCCCGACTGCGTCGCCGAGCCCGAGCGCCCGTGCTCCCTCGATCGTCGCCAGGCGCAGTGCGTCGGCGGCCGGGAGCGCATCGGGGCGGCGTTCCCTGGCCCGGGCGGCGCCGATTGCCGCACGGAGCTCGTCCCAGGGATCGATCGACGGCGTCGATGCGGGAGAGTCGGTACCGATCCCGACGCGGGCGCCCGCACGGCGCAGGGCGGTAAGTGGCGCGACGCCGCAGCCGAGGAGCGCGTTCGACCTGGGGCAGTGGGCCACGGGCACGTCGCGGCCGGCCAGCAGCGCCACCTCTTCGTCGTTCACGGAGACGCAATGCGCTGAAAGGAGCCTGGGGCCGAGAACCTCGTCGAGCGTCGCCAGGCTTCGTTTCCCGGTCGGCTCGACGAGCACGCCGCGGGCGGCCGCGAGCGGGCCCGTCCCGTGCTCGAGCCACTCGTTCTCGCCGTCGCTCTCGGCGAGGTGAGTCCCCACCGGGATCCCGAGCGAGAGGCACCAGCGGTAGAGCTCGAGCGAGCAGGTGTAGGGGGCGTGCGGGGACACACCGACGGTCACGAGCTCCGTCTCCTCGAATCCGTCCCGGAGCCCGGCGAAGCGCTCGGCTGCGGCGCCGACATCGCTGCCGAACACCTCGAGGTAGACGATCGCCCGCAGGCCGAGGGCGCGCACGGCGTCCCCGGAGGCGCCGGAGAAGCTGTAGTCGGCGCTCGTCGTGATCCCGGCGGTGAGCGAGTCCGCCGCCCCGCGGCGGGCGATCGCAACCATTGCGGGGTAATCGAGCCGGCGCTTGCGCTCGATGTGCGTCGAGAGCCAGCCCCCGAACTGCTCGCCGTCGCCGAAGCCTGCGTAGACGGCGTACTCGAGATGAGAGTGAGCGTTCACGAGCCCGGGCAGGATGATCGCGTCCGGGGTGATGCCGATCGGTGCGACCCTCGCCGACCTCGACGATAGTGCCGTTCTCCCACCTGACGTACCCGTCGCGGATCGGCGCCCCCTCGACCGGCAGCACCCAGCCCGCCGACAGGGCTCCGTTCACGTCTGGGTGGCGGCTTCGGTCTTCAGGCGGGCGGAGCGGCGGTCGAGGAGAGCGGAAAGCCAGATCGAGCATCTCGAAGAGGATGAGCAGCGGGACCGTCTCCACGATCGTCGTGACCGGGTCGACGCCGGGGAGCGCAACCCCGATGCAGCAGACGACGAAGATGCCGATCCGCCGGTTCTTGCGCAGCTGCCGCGTCTGGATGATCCCGAGCCGGGTCGCGCCCGACCACGAACAGCGGCAGCTCGAACACGAGCGCCATCGCCAGCAGCACGTGCGTGCAGAAGGTCAGGAACGGCTTTGCCTGCGGGATGTAGTGGAGCTGCTTCCCGTTGTAGTTCGTGAGGAAGTGCTCCGCCGCCGGGAGCGCAAGGTAGTAGCCGAACACGAGACCGGCGCAGGCGAGCAGCCAGGCGAGCACGACGAAGAGCCGCATCAGCTGCGGCGTGCGACCGGTCGACGGCCGGGATGAAGAACGCCCAGACCTGCCAGAAGATGATCGGCAGCGCGAGCACGAACCCGAAGTAGATGCTCACCCAGAGTGAGGTCATGAACGCCTCGCCGGGAGAGAACGTGACGAGCTGGCCGTGCAGTCGCTTCGGCAGCGTCTGCTCGAGCAGGGTGATCAGCCGTGCGTGGAGGACGAACCCGACCACCGCGCCGAGCGACGATCGCGCCGAGGCAGACGAAGATCCGGGAGCGCAGCTCGTCGAGATGCTCGACAAGCGAGGCCTCCTCGCCATGATCAAGGCGGCGCGGAAGCCTCGGCCGCGGCAGCCTCGGCATCGTCTGGACTAGTGCCCGACGGGCTCGGTTTCGCGTCCGGGCTCGGCGGGCTCGGTGACCGTGGCCGCCGGTTGCGTCACAACAGGCTGTGGTGCCGGAAGCTCAGAAACGGTCTCGTGCTTGTTCTCGCCGGTCACGGAGTCCTTGAACTCGCGCATCCCGGTGCCGAGCGAACGACCGATCTCGGGGAGCCGCTTTGCTCCGAAGAGCAGGAGCGCAAGCAGGATCAGGAGGCCGATCTCGAGTGGGCCGATGTTTCCCATGCGCGAAATGGTAGCAGCGGCAACCGGTTCCTTCACCGGCACGGTCGAGTTCGGAGCTCGCCTCGATAAGCCGCACGGCTACGATGGCACTCTGCCGCAGCGGGCCTCGCAGTCCGCGCGGAAATCCACAGGGAGGACCTTTCTTGGCATTGCTCGAGCTTGAAAATGTGCACGTCGCCCTCGAGGACGGGACCGAGATCGTGAAGGGCGTCGACCTCATCGTCGAGACCGACGAGGTGCACGCGATCATGGGCCCGAACGGCTCGGGCAAGTCGACGCTCTCATACGCGATTGCCGGGCATCCCGCCTACACCGTCACGAAGGGCCGCATCCTGCTCGACGGCGAAGACGTGACGAGTGCCGGCGCCGACGAGCGCGCCCAGCGCGGTCTCTTCCTGGCGTTCCAGTACCCCCAGGCGATCCCCGGAGTGCGCGTCACGGAGTTCCTGCGCACCGCGATCAACTCGATCCGCAAGGCAAAGGCGGGCGGGACGGACGACCCGATCGCCGTCCGCGAGTTCCGCGAGGAGCTGTTCAAGCAGATGGACCGGCTCAAGGTCTCCCGCGAGCTAGCCTCGCGCTACCTCAACGACGGTTTCTCGGGCGGCGAGAAGAAGCGCGTCGAGATCCTCCAGATGGCAATGCTGAAGCCGCGCATGGCGGTGCTCGACGAGACCGACTCCGGGCTCGACATCGACGCGCTCAAGGTCGTCGCCGGGGGCGTGAAGGAGCTCGTCGGCCCGAACATGGGTGCGCTCCTGATCACGCACTACAAGCGAATCCTCGACTACATCGAGCCAGATCACGTGCATGTTTTCGTCGACGGGCGGATCGTCGAGTCCGGCGGCCCCGAACTGGCGGATAGGCTTGAGGTGTCCGGATATGAGGAGTGGGGTGCCCCCAACGGCAACTCCGGCGCCAACGGCGCCGGTGGAGGAGAGCAATGACCCAGACCGAGAACGAGATCGTCAGCGAGATCGGCTCCGACTACGCGTCGAAGTACGGCTTCCACACGTCCGACTCGGCCGACGACTACTTCTTCAAGTCGGGGCGCGGGCTCTCGCATGAGCTCGTCGAGAAGATCTCGGCCCACAAGAACGAGCCCGAGTGGATGCGGAAGTTCCGCCACGACTCGCTCGACAACTTCAACGGGCGGCCGCTTCCGAGCTGGGGCGGCGACGTGTCCGGGATCGACTTCGAGAACATCTACTACTACATCAGGCCCACCGAGAAGCAGGCCGACTCGTGGGAGGACCTGCCTGCCGACATCAAGGACACCTGGGACAAGCTCGGCATCCCCGAGGCCGAGAAGAAGTACCTCGCCGGCGTCGGCGCCCAGTACGAGTCCGAGGTCGTCTACCACAAGATCCAGGACAGCCTCACCAAGCAGGGCGTGATCTTCCTCGACATGGACTCGGGGCTACGCGAGCACGAGGAGCTCGTGCGCCGCTACTTCGGGACGATCATCCCGAACAACGACAACAAGTTCGCAGCGCTGAACAGCGCGGTCTGGTCGGGCGGCTCCTTCATCTACGTGCCGAAGGGCGTGAAGATCGAGCTGCCGCTGCAGGCGTACTTCCGCATCAACGCCGAGAACATGGGCCAGTTCGAGCGCACGCTGATCATCGTCGACGAAGGCGCCTACGTGCACTACGTCGAGGGCTGCACCGCTCCGATCTACTCGTCCGACTCGCTCCACAGCGCGGTGGTGGAGATCGTCGTCAACAAGGGCGCACGCTGCCGCTACACGACGATCCAGAACTGGTCGAACAACGTCTACAACCTCGTCACCAAGCGCGCCGTCGCCTACGAGGACGCGACGATGGAGTGGGTCGACGGCAACCTCGGCTCGAAGCTGACGATGAAGTACCCGGCGATCTGGCTGATGGGGCCGCGCGCCCACGGCGAGGTGCTCTCGATCGCCTTCGCGGGTGCCGGGCAGCACCAGGACGCCGGCGGCAAGTGCGTCCACGTCGCGCCCGACACGACCTCCGTGATCACCTCGAAGTCGATCTCCAAGAACGGCGGACGTGCCGGCTATCGCGGCCTGCTCGAGGTCGCGAAAGGAGCCAAGAACGCCCGGTCGAAGGTCGTCTGCGACGCGCTCATCCTCGACGAGGACTCCCGCTCCGACACCTATCCCACGATCCGCATCGACGAGAACGAGGTCGACATCGGCCACGAGGCGACCGTCTCGAAGATCGGCGAGGAGCAGCTCTTCTACCTCATGTCGCGCGGGCTCTCCGAATCCGAGGCGAGCGCGATGGTCGTGTCGGGCTTCGTCGAGCCGATCACGAAGGAGCTTCCCCTCGAGTACGCGATCGAGATGAACCGCCTGATCGAGCTGCAGATGGAAGGCTCTGTTGGCTAAGAAGGCTCTGTTGGCTAAGGAGTCGATGTTGACCAGGAAGTCGATTTGTTGTTGGCCGGTACGGCAACTCGGTCGGCCGAATGCCGGCTGCACGGCTGTTGATCGTCGAGCGGACCGACTTCATCTTGGTGTCTGTTACCGACATGCAGCGCTCGAAGCGGCTCTCTGAGGAGACGCTTGCCCTGCGTCCGGTCGATGAGCGCGGCTTGCGACGCAAGGCCGGGGCGGCATGACGTCACGAGCCGAGGCGGCGGCCCGGTACGCGGAGCTGCCCGTGCCGACGACGAAGGACGAGGCCTGGCGCTTCACCGACCTGAAGGGCTTCGACCCCGACTCCTTCGGCCAAGACGAAACCGAGGTCGCGGTGGGAGGTGCGCAAAGCCCGCTCCTCGAGCTCGACGTCGCCGGCATGGCTGTCGTCACCGAGGCAGGCATCGAGATCGAGCGCGCCCCCGACGGGATCCGGTTCGAGGCGCTCGACGAGAGCGACCCGCGCCTCTACTCGCTCGTCGGCTGGAACGAGAAGTTTGCGGCGCACAACGCCGCCGTCTGGAAGCACGGCCTGATCGTGCACGTGCCGAAGGGCGTACAGGTGGAGAAGCCGCTATACGTTCGTATCTCGAACTCGATCGAGGGCGGTGCCCTCTTCTGGAGGCTCCTGGTCGTTGCCGAGGAGCAGTCGCGGTTCACCCTGATCGAGGAATACACGTCCGCCCGGCCGGATGTGGGCGCGTACTCGAACGCCGTCGCCGAGCTGTTCGTCGAGCAGTCGGCCAAGCTCGAGTACGTCTCGATCCAGAACTTCTCGCAGGAGACCTGGCATTTCGCCACCCACCACGCCCGCGTCGAGCGCGACGCCCAGCTCGACTGGGTCGCCGGGGGGTTCGGCTCCAGGACGCGGCAAGATCCGCATCCAGAACGACCTGAACGGCCCGGGTGCGACCTCGCGTGTCACGGGCGCCTACTTCGCGGACGGCGACCAGCACCTCGACTACGACACCTTCCAGGAGCACATCGCCCCGTCGACCGAATCGGACTTTGCATTCAAAGGCGCGCTGCGCGGGAGCGCCCATGCGGTCTGGCGCGGGATGATCCGGGTTGAGGAGGACGCTCAGAAGACGAACGCCTACCAGGAGAACCGCAACCTGCTCCTGTCGGAATCCGCCCACGCCGACTCGATTCCCGGGCTCGAGATCATGGCCAACGACGTGCGCTGCACCCACGGTGCCACGATCGGCCGGGTGAACCGCGACGAGCTCTTCTACCTGATGGCGCGAGGGCTCTCGCGCTCCGAGGCCGAACGGCTGATCGTGCGCGGGTTCTTCCAGGACATCCTCGACCGCATCGAGCTCGCGCCCGTCCGGGACGCTCTCGGCGCGGCTCTCGAAGCTCGCATCCCCCAGGGCTAGGGCCGCCCTGAGCCGGCCCGGGCCGGCGCCTCGGCCCGGAGGGGCTTACCCTTTCGGCGGGTGGGGCGGTGTCGGGTGCACGCCCTTCTTCAGCGACGGATAGCCGCAGCCCGGGGAGATCAGGACGCCGCCCATGAGCTGCACCGCCCCGAACCGGTGCATCTGCGTGCCGTTGGGAGCGGCGTAGATCTCGACGGAAAGGATCCGGTCGACCTTCTCGTCACGGGCCAGCTCGAGGATCTTGGCCGGGGTGATGACGTCGTTCGTGTACGTCAGCTCCTTGATCACCGGATCGGCCATGCTCGCCGCCGGAGGGTCGGGCTTCAGATACCCGCCGGCCATCCGGTACCAGAAGTTCGTCTCCGCCTGCCAGAGTGTCGCGTTGCCCTCGGACCCGAAGGGGAACATGGCAAGGTTCTCGCCCTTCGGAAAGCAGATCTTGTAGGTGCCGTCCGTGAAGAACGGCCAGCGCTCCGGATGCGAGCGGTAGTCGGGGCGCCAGAGCGCTGGGACGAGCGCGGCGATCGCGAGCAACGGCAGCACCCAGCGGATGAAGCCCCGGTGCTGCGTGATCCAGACCGAGACGAGCACGGCGGCCCCGAGCGCCAGATAGAGGGAGATCCGGGCCGGCAAGACGTTGTCGAACACGGGGAGCCGGGCGACGAGCGACCACGGGAGCCAGAGCTTCGTGTGCCCGCGCCACACGATCGCCGTGCCCAGGGTCACGAGCGCCGCGAGTGCGGTGGCTGCAATCAGGAACCGGGACGTCGCCGAGCGCCGTGCATCCTTGATCGACCACGCCAGGATCGCGAGCGTCGGCAGCCCCAGGTAGGCGCCCTGCTCGGCCTCGTCGCCCCGGAAATGAAGGGCGATCGAGGAGAAGCGGTCGCCTCCGATCGCGATCAGGCGCGTCGGCAGCATGAAGTTCATCACGTCGCCGTCGAAGTTCGACGGGCACGTTGATCGAGTCCGACTGGAAGTCCGTGACCAGGTAGTAGAGAAGCGGGGCGGAAAGCACGACCGCGATCACCGCCGCCCCGCCGAGCGGGCCGCGCGAGGGAGCGGATCCGTTGTCGGGTGCCGGGCAGCAACGCGTAGGCGAGCGCGAGCCCGACCGCGAGGCTGAAGAGCACCGTCACGAGGACCTCGGTGGAGATCCAGAGCTGGAGCCCGAGCAGCAGCCCGAGGCGCCACGCAAGGCCGCGGCCGTCGAGCTCGCGCACGGAGATAGCGGATCACGACGAGCGGCACGAGCGGCACGAGGAAGACCGCGGTCATGTGCAGGTGCCCCTGCTCCTGGCCCGAGCATGTAGCTCGAGAAGCCGAACAGGTAGCCGCCGACGATCGAGGCCCAGGTCGAGCGCGTCACCTGCCGGCAGAGCAGGTATGCCGTCCAGGCTGCGAGCGCCGGCATCAGCATCGAGGCGACGTTGAACGAGGCGTCGGGGCCGAAGAGGAGGGTGACGGGTGCGAAGACGAGCGCGAGCGCCGGCACGGTCGTCGCCCAGGCGAGGTCGATCCCGTGCGGGGCGTAGATCGCATGGTGACGATCGGGTTCTGGCCGGTCTCGATCGCGTGCGGCCACCACGCGAACGCCCAGACGAAGATCTGCGGGTCGCTCCCGTAGCCGAGGATGTAGCGGCCCGGGTGAGGCAGCAGCCGGACGCCGAAATAGCCGAACGCCGACCAGTACGTATCCGAGCAGGACGAGGGCGTTTCCCCGTTTGCCGGCCGTCACGAGCCGATCGTACGTGAGGTCTCGGCGCGCTGCTCAGGAGCGAACGAGCGGCTTGTACTTGATCCGGTGCGGCTCGAGCGCCTCGGCGCCGCGCGTCTCGGTCACCCAGTCGGCGTACTCGCCTGAACGTCCCTTCGAACCAGGTCGCCTGCGAGTCGCCCTCGAAGGCGAGGATGTGGGTGGCGACGCGGTCGAGGAACCAGCGGTCGTGGGTGATCACGACGGCGCAGCCGGCGAAGTCGAGCAGCGCCTCCTCGAGCGCGCGCAGCGTGTCGACGTCGAGGTCGTTCGTCGGCTCGTCGAGGAGCAGCACGTTGCCGCCGCTCCGGAGCAGCTTCGCGAGGTGGACGCGGTTGCGCTCGCCGCCCGAGAGCTGGCCGACCGGCTTCTGCTGGTCGCCGCCGCGGAAGTTGAACCAGCTCGACGTACTGCCGCGAGTTCACCTCGCGCTTCCCGAGCTCGATCATGTCGTGGCCGCCGCTGATCTCCTTCCACACGGTGCTCTTCGGGTCGAGCCCGCCGCGCGACTGGTCGACGTAGGCGAGCTGCACCGTGTCTCCGAGCCGGATCGAGCCGGCGTCGGGCTGCTCCTCGCCCGCGATCATGCGGAAGAGCGTCGTCTTGCCGGCGCCGTTCGGCCCGATCACGCCGACGATGCCGGCGGGCGGAAGCGAGAACGTCAGGTCCTCGAAGAGCGAGCCGGTCGCCGAAGCCCTTCGTCAGCCCGTCCGCCTCGATCACGATGTCTCCGAGCCGCGGACCCGGCGGGATGTGGATCTCGACGCGGTCGAGCTTCACCTGCTCCTCGTCGGCGAGGAGCTGCTCGTAGGCGGTGAGGCGGGCCTTCGACTTCGCGTGCCGCGCACGCGGGCTCATCCGAACCCACTCGAGCTCGCGGGCGAGCGTGCGGCGGCGGGCCGACTCCTGCTTCTCCTCGACGGCGAGCCGCGCTTGCTTCTGCTCGAGCCACGAGGAGTAGTTGCCCTGGAAGGGGATCCCGCGGCCGCGGTCGAGCTCGAGGATCCAGCCGGCGACGTTGTCGAGGAAGTAGCGGTCGTGGGTGACGGCGATCACGGCGCCCTTGTAGTCGGCGAGGAAGCGCTCGAGCCAGGAGACCGACTCGGCGTCGAGGTGGTTCGTGGGCTCGTCGAGCAGCAGCAGGTCCGGGGCCGAGAGGAGCAGCCGGCAGAGCGCGACGCGCCGGCGCTCTCCGCCCGAGAGCGTCGTCACGTCGCGGTCGCCCTCGGGCAGCCGGAGCGCGTCCATCGCCCGGTCGAGGGTCGCGTCGAGCGACCAGGCGTCGCGGCGGTCGATCTCGTCCTGCACCTTCGCCTGGTCGGCGAGCAGCGCGTCGAAGTCGGCGTCGGGCTCGGCGAAGGCGGCGGAGATCGCGTTGAAGCGGTCGAGCAGGTCGCGCAGCTCGCGGACGCCGTCCTCGACGTTGCCGCGCACGTCCTTGGCCGGGTCGAGCTCGGGCTCCTGCTCGAGCAGGCCGACGCGTGGCGCCGGGCGCCAGCTGCGCCTCGCCGCTCGAGGTCTCCTCCCGCCCGGCCATGATGCGCAGCAGCGTCGACTTCCCGGCGCCGTTCGGGCCGAGCACGCCGATCTTCGCTCCGTGCAGGAACGAGAGCGAGATGTTCGCGAGCACCTGCCGGTCGGAGCCGTAGAACTTGTCGGCCCGGTACATCGAGTAGACGTATTCGGACATCGTATCGGCCACGATAGTCCGGAGCCCCGGCACTGCGGCCCGTCGGAGAAGGGCGCGGGCTACAGTAGGCGGATGGCGGTTGAGGTTCCCCGAATGCTCGATGCTGCCCGCCTCCGGGCCGATTTCCCGATCCTCGAGCAGAGCGTTCAACGGCAAGCCGCTCGCCTACCTGAACTCGGCGGCGACCTCGCAGAAGCCACGGCAGGTCCTCGATGCGATGACGGAGTTCTACGAGACCTCGTACTCGAACGTCCATCGAGGCGTCTACGCGCTCGGCGAGCGCGCCACCGCCGGGCTCGAGGGCGCGCGCGAGAAGGTGCGGGCGTTCGTCAACGCGCCCTCCGAGCGGGAGATCATCTTCGTCCGCAACGCCACCGAAGGGCTGAACCTCGTCGCCTACTCCTACGGGCTCGCACGGCTCGGCCCCGGCGACGTCGTGCTGGCGACGCAGCTCGAGCACCACTCGAACTTCGTCCCGTGGCAGTACGTCGCCAACCGCACCGGCGCCGAGTTCCGGATCCTCCCGATCGACGACGACGGGCGACCCGCTCCTCGACGAGGTCGCCGACCTCGAGAACGTGAAGGTGCTGGCGGCGAACGTCGTCTCGAACTCGCTCGGTACGATCGCCGACATCCCGCGCCTCGCGGCGTGGGCGCACGAGCGCGGAGCGATCCTCGCCTGCGACGCGGCCCAGGCCGCGCCGCACGTCCGGCTCGACGTCGCAGGCGCTCGGGGCCGACTTCATCGCCGTCTCGGGCCACAAGATGTGCGGCCCGAGCGGGATCGGCTTCCTCTGGGGCCGGGCGGAGCTCCTGCAGGAGATGGAGCCGTTCCTGCTCGGCGGGCACATGATCCGCAACGTCGGTGACGAGGAGACGACCTGGGCCGAGCTGCCCGCGAAGTTCGAGGCAGGCACCTCGCCGGTCGCCGAGGCGGTCGGTCTCGGCGCTGCGATCGACTACCTCGAGGCGGTCGGGCTCGAGGCGATCGAGGCGCACGAGCACGCGCTCGTCGACCTACGCGCTCGATGTGCTCGCGGACATCCCCGGGATCACGCTCTACGGCCCGCCGCCCGAGCGGCGTGCCGGGATCGTGATGTTCAACGTCGACGGGCGTGCACCCGCACGACATGGCGCAGATCCTCGACCTCGATGCGATCGCGATCCGCGCGGGCCATCACTGCTGCCAGCCGCTGATGCGCAAGCTCGGCGTCACCGCGACGAACCGCGCGAGCTTCTACCTCTACACGCTCCCCGAGGAGATCGACCGGCTCGCGTCGCGGGCGTGCGCAGGGCCAGGGAGCTGATGACCGCATGAGCGAGTTCGAAGACCTCTACCGCGAGGTCATCCTCGACCACTACAAGAACCCGCGCAACCACGGGCTGCCCGAGCCACTACGACGCACACGCCGAAGGCCAGAACCCGCTCTGCGGCGACGAGGTCACGGTCTCGATCCGGTTCGCCGCCGACGGCGAGACGATCGAGGAGATCGGCTTCGACGGTCGCGGCTGCGCCATCTCGCAGGCAGCCACCTCGATGCTCACCGACCTCGTCAAGGGGAAGACCGCTTCCGAGGTCGCCGCCCTGCCGAAGGAGGAGCTGCTCGACGAGATCGGCATCCCGCTGACGCCGGTTCGGATGAAGTGCGCGATTCTCGGGCTCGGGGTCGTCAAGGTGGCGCTCAACCGCTCGAAGGGGACCCCGCTTCCCGACGAGTGGCAGGGCCTCGACATTGGCTGAGGTGATCGTGGCTCCGGTCGCGGAGCTCCCACCCGGCGCCGATGAAGCTCGTCGAGCACGGGACGCTGACGATCGGCGTCTACAACTGCGGCACCGAGCTGCGCGCGATCGAGGACCGCTGCTCTCACGACGACGGGCCGCTCTGCGAAGGAGCGTGGGACGCCGAGGCCTGCACCGTCGTCTGCCCGCGGCACGGCGCGCGGTTCGACCTTGCGACGGGCCGGCCGCTGACGCCTCCCGGCCTATCTTCCCGTTCGCGTGTTCCCCGTTCGCGTCGTCGACGGGGTGGTCGTGGTCGACGTTGACGACTGATCCGGTCGTTCGCTGCTGGGACACCGTCGATCCCGGGTACGTCCTCTACCACGACGAGGAATGGGGACGGCCGGTGCGCGACGAGCGCGGGATCTACGAGCGGCTCTGCCTCGAGGGGTTCCAGTCGGGGCTGTCGTGGCTGACGATCCTGCGCAAGCGGCCGGCCTTTCGCGCCGCGTTCGCCGGCTTCGATCCGGATCGGGTCGCGGGCTTCGGGGAGCGCGACGTCGAGCGGCTGCTCGGGGACGCCGGGATCGTGCGGCACCGCGGCAAGATCGAGGCCGCGATCGCGAACGCGCGGGCGACCGTCGCGCTCCGCGCAGTCCGGGAGCCGCTCGAGGCGCTCTTCTGGAGCTACCGGCCGGCGAGCGCACGAGCCCCGGTCGCACCTGCGGACTGGCCGGCGTCGACCCCGGGCTCCGCCGCGCTCTCCAAGGAGCTGCGCGCGCGCCGGGTTCCGGTTCGTCGGCCCGACGACGGTCTACGCCGCGATGCAGGCCTGCGGCGTCGTGAACGATCATCTCGCCGGCTGCTGGGTGCGCGATCAGGTCGAGCAGCTGCGGAGGCGCGCTGATGCTCGACGATCGCGTGCGCGCGGTTCTGCGCCGGCTCGAGGCGGAGACCGCCGCGGAAGGCAGCCTGGGGCTGCCCATGCCAGCAGCGCTCCCTGCAGATCGAGCCGACGAGCGGCGCGCTGCTCTTCGCGCTCGCGGTCGGGCGTCCCGGCTGCGAGGTGCTCGAGATCGGCGGCTCGCGCGGCTACTCCACGATCTGGCTCGGCGCTGCCGCCCGGATCCACGGCGGCCACGTCACCTCGCTCGAGGCCGACCCGGCCAAGCTCGACGCGCTCGGCACGGAACATCGCCGACGCCGGGCTCGAAGACTGGATCGACGTGATCGGCGGCGACGCGTTCGAGACGCTGGAAGGGCTCGACGGGCCGTTCGACCTCGTCTTCCTCGACGCGTGGAAGGACGACTACGAAGCCTTCTTCCGGCTGGCGCGCGAGCGCGTCGATGCCGGCGGGGTGATCGTCGCCGACAACGTCGTCTCGCACGATCGGCTGCGCCGCCTACTCTGCCGCCCGGCAGGCCGACCCCGGCCTCGTCAGCGTCACGATTCCGCTCGACAACGGCCTCGAGGTCACATCCGTCTTGACCGGCTGGCTACTATCGGATTAACCGCGGAAAGGAGGTGGTCCGGTAGATGGAGATTTCCAGTACGGGCAGTGGAGGTACTAGCTCGTAGGGGCGTATCCCCGGGACCTGAAGGGGAATCGCCTAGCCAGCGTGGGGGATATCGCGCAAGCGCGCCGCCGACCAAAGTGACCGGTCGGCCGGAAGCGCCCCTACGAAATCCAAGCTAGTCACCGAGCCGAGGCCGCCCCGAGAGGGCGGCCTCGGTGTTTCTCCCGTCGTTCTCGTGCCCGCGGCCCGCACGCTTCGCCGAGACGCCAGCTCCCAAGCGCACGACCCAATCCGGGCCGTGCCTGCCGCCGAACCGGCACAAGAGTTGGCACAGGGCCGGCACAAAGCCGGCACAGAGTTGGCACAGATCCCGCGAGTCGGCACACGTAGAATTGGCATTGAGGGTGGCGGGTTGGCATCCCCACCCTGGGTGGGGGTCTCGTGAGTGCTCGCGGGTCTCGTGTGGGATCACGGTGCGGTTCGATCGGTGCGTCGCGCCGCGCTCCGCGGTCCGCCGGCAGCGCCTGTCTTGGTGATCGCGGCGGCTCTCATGAGCTCGGCTCTCAGGCGCTCTCTTGTCCGGACGTCCTGTCTCGGGCAAGACCTTCGCGGGGCGGCGGTCAAAGCAGCGTTCGCTAGGCTGACTTCATGGCTGGCGACCCGAACGATCGAGCTGAAGACCGAGGTTCCGGGCCCACGCTCGCGCGAGATCGGGGAGCGGATCGCCCGCGCGGTCGCGAGCCCGTTCAGCGCTCACCTTCCCGATCGTCGCCGATTCCGCGCTCGGGCGCGACCATCACCGACGTCGACGGCAACACGTTCATCGACTTCGCCGGCGGGCGTCGGCTGCCTCAACGTCGGCCACAGCCACCCCGATGTCGTCGCCGCCGCCCACGAGCAGCTCGACCGGTTCAGCCACACCGACTTCACCGTCGTCCCCTACGAGCCCTACGTCGCGCTCGCCGAGCGGCTGGGCGAGCGCGCGCCGATCTCCGGGCCGGTCAAGGCCGCCTTCTTCAACTCCGGCGCCGAGGCGGTCGAGAACGCCGTCAAGTTCGCGCGCGCCTTCACCGGCCGCCCGGCCGTGATCGGCTTCGAGGGCGGCGTTCCACGGCCGCACCCTGCTCGCGCTCACCCTGACGTCGAAGGTGCACCCGTACAAGGCCGGCCTCGGCCCGTTCGCGCCCGAGGTCTACCGGGTGCCGTTCCCGAACGACTATCGCGGCGTCGTCCAGCGAGGCCGCGCTCGCCGCGCTCGAGCGCGCATTCATGACGCTCGTCGCGCGCCGAGACCGTTGCCGCGATCGTGCTCGAGCCGGTGCAGGGCGAGGGCGGCTTCAACGTTGCGCCGCCCGAGTTCCTCACAGGGATTCGCCGGCTCTGCGACCGCCACGGGATCGTCCTCGTCGCCGACGAGGTGCAGTCCGGCTTCGGCCGCACCGGCAAGTTCTTCGCGATCGAGCACTCCGGCGTCGAGCCCGACCTGATCTGCGTCGCGAAGTCGATCGCCAACGGCCTGCCGCTCTCGGGCGTGCTCGGCAGGGCCGAGATCATGGACGCGCCCGGCCGCGGGCGGCGTCGGCGGCACCTTCGTCGGGAATCCCGTCGCGCAGGCCGCTGCGCTCGCCGTTCTCGACGTGATCGACGACGAGGGGCTGCTCGAGCGGTCGGTCGCGATCGGCGAGACGATCCGCGCCCGGATGCTCGCGTGGCAGGAGCGCTGGCCTGCGATCGGTGACGTCCGCGGGCTCGGCTCGATGCTGGCGATCGAGCTCGTCTCCGACCCTGCGACGGCGGCCCCGTCGAAGGAGCTGGCTCAGCGAGTGACCCAGGAGGCATTCCAGCGCGGGCTGCTCCTGCTCACCTGCGGCGTCCACAGCAACGGCATCCGCGTCCTCGTTCCGCTCGTGATCGGAGACGCGCAGCTCGAGGAAGCGCTCGGCGTCTGGGAAGAGGCGCTCGAGGCCGTCCTCGCGCTGAGGCCCGACGCGGGAGCCTCCACGCGATGATGCCCGGCGACGTCGTCGCGGAGCGGTACGAGCTCAGGAGCTCGTCGGGTCCGGGGGCATGTCGAGCGTCTACCGCGCCCACGACCGCGAGCTCGAGCGGACCGTGGCGCTGAAGGTGCTGCACGAGCGGCTCGCGTCCGAGCAGGACGTCGTCGACCGCTTCGGCCGCGAGGCGCGGCTCGTCGCGCAGCTCTCCCACCACAACATCGTCGCCGTGATCGACCGCGGCGAGCACGCCGGCAGCCCGTTCATCGTCTTCGAGTACATCGACGGCGAGAACCTCAAGCAGCTCGTCGCCGCGACGGGCCGCTGCCGGTCGAGCGAGCGCTCGAGCTCGCGATCGAGATCGCCCGCGCGCTCGCCTTCGCCCACGAGCAGGGCTTCGTCCATCGCGACGTCAAGCCGCAGAACGTGCTCCTGAACGGCAAGGGCGAGCCGAAGGTGACCGACTTCGGGATCGCGCAGGTCGCTCGAGGCGCAGGAAGGCGAGACCGCAGACCGGCACCGTCCTCGGCACCTGCGACTACATCTCGCCCGAGCAGGCGCAGGGCCGCCGCGTCGACGAGCTCTCCGACGTCTACTCGCTCGGGATCGTCCTCTACGAGATGCTCACCGGCGAGGTGCCGTTCACCGGCGACAACTTCGTCGCGGTCGCGATGCAGCACATCAACACGCCGCCGCCGCCCGTCAGCCTTGCTCCGGCCTGAGGTTCCCCGCCGGGTCGAGGCCGCGATCGAGCGCGCGCTCGCAAAGGAGCCCTCCGAGCGCTTCTACAGCATGGCCGACTTCTGCGCCGAGCTCGAGGCGTGCCTGGCCGAGCTGCGGGCGGGCGACGAGGACGGGACGGCGACGGGCGTCATGCCCGCGATCGGACGCCGCAGGAAGGCCCGCACCAAGCGGCGCCGATCCAGATGGCGCCCCTCCGGGCGGCGCCAATCCAGGTGGGGCCGGACGCAGGACCGCCGGGCCAAGCAGCGAGGCTCCGAGGATCCCCGCTCTCGTGAGGGCTCGCCCGAAGGTCGCCGTCGTTCGTACCTGCGCCGGCGGTGGGCTCTCCTCGTCCTCGTGCTGGTCGTTGCCGCCGCGGTGGCGGCCGGGGTCGTCGCCTCGCTCCACTCCGGAGGCGGGTCCTCGCTGCTCGGCGGCGGCAGCAAGCCGATGCCGCTCAAAGCCGTCGCTGCCTACGATCCCGACGGCAGCCCGCCCGGACAGGAGAACAACCAGCTCGTTCCACGGGCGACCGACGCCAGCGCCGCCACGTTCTGGGCGACCGAGATCTACCGCTACCCCGACGGCGGGCTCGGCAAGCCCGGGGTGGGCATCGTCTTCGACGGCCGGCTCGACTGTGAAAGGCCGCACGATCACCATCGATTCCGACACGCCCGGCTACACGGCGGAGATCGAGGCCGGCAGCAGCGCGTCGGGGCCGTTCAGCATCGACTCGTCGCCTGCAGAAGGCCGGGGCGAAGACCACCTTCCACCTTTCGGGCGCATCCGCGCGCTACTACCTCCTCTGGATCACGAACCGCGGGACCGCCCCGTCCGTGCACGTCAACGACGTGACCGGCACGCGCTTAGACGCTCGGATGCTCTGGCGCCTGGATGAGCCTCAGCGCGCGGCGCGGTGGCGTCAGTAACCAGAGCCGGCCGCGGCGCTCGTGCCGCTCGAGCGCCAGCTCGACCAGGCGCTCGAGCAGCGCTGCCGTACCCGAGGCCGGAGGCCTCGAAGAGGCTTCGCGTAGACGCTCGTCTCGGTGAAGCCGGGGATCGTGTTGAGCTCGTTCACGAGCACCTCGCCGTCCGTCCTCACGAACATGTCCACTCGGGCCATCCCCTCGCAGCCGATCGCGACGAAGGCACGGACCGCGAGCTCCTGGGCCCTGCGCACCTGCTCTGCCGCCGATCCGCGCGGGCACGACGCAGCGCCATCTGCGCCCGGCTCGTACTTCGCCTCGTAGTCGTACCACTCGTTGCTCGTGACGACGATCTCGCCCGGGATCGAGGCGACCGGCTCGAGGTTCCCGAGCACGCCGACCTCGATCTCGATCCCGTCGACGAAATCCTCGACGAGCACCTTCTCGTCGTGGCGGAACGCGAGCGCGACCGCCTCTTCGAGCTCGGCCTCGTCGTGGGCCTTCGAGATCCCGACCGAGGAGCCGAGCCGGGCCGGCTTCACGAACACCGGGAAGCCGTACGGGCTCGCGAGCGTGATCGCCCGCCCGCAGGGTGATGTTGCGCCGTCACCGGGATGCCGTTGTCGCGCAGCACCGACTTCAAGCAGGTCCTTGTCCATCGCGAGCGCCGAGGCCGCGACCCCGGCGCCGACGTAGGGGATCCCGGCGAGCTCGAGCAGGCCCTGCACCGTCCCGTCCTCGCCGAAAGGCCCGTGCAGGGCCGGAAACACGACGTCGACCTGCGCAAGCGTCGCGGCGATCGCCCGGTCGGGAAGGCGCGGTGCCGGCGTGCCGCGGGCGAGGGCTCAGCTCGCCCGCGGCGCGTCGCATGCGCCCGCCTCGAGCTGCACCGCGCCGGTTGCTGCGGCGCCGAGCCTCCAGCCTCCGCCGCGGTCGATCTCGATCGACGACCACCTCGTCGCCGCGCGCCGTCAGGGCCGCGCTGATGCTTCGAGCGGAGGCGACCGAGATCGTCGTGCTCGCTCGAGCGGCCGCCCGAGACGACGGCGATCCGGCGGGTCACTGCGACGGCGTGCGTCGGGGTCGTCGCGGCGAGTCGTCACTGGCGTCGTCACCGGGGTCGTCGTGGCGGTGGTGGTCCGTCGAGGCCGTCGTGGTCGTGCCGGTGCTCGTCGAGCGTCGTGCCCGTGGTCGTGGAGGTGGTCGGTGTCGTCGAGGTCGTGTCGGTGCGTCGTCGAGGTCGTCGGCGTCGTCGCGGTGGTCGTCGAGGCGGTCGTCGTCGTGGCCGTCGTCGTCGGGGTCGACGTCGTCACGAGCTGCCCGACCGTGATCGTGATCGTCGAGCCCTGCTGCAGCGTTCCGCCGACCGGGATCCTGCGCCAGCACGAGCCCCTGCTGGGACGGGTCGGTGACGTCCTGGTGGATCACCGAGACGGTGAACCCGTCCTGGGTCAGGAGCTGCGTGGCGGTCACGGCAGTCGTCCTGGGTCACGTTCGGCACCTTCACGAGCTTCGGGCCGCTCGAGACCGTCAGGGTCACGGCCGAGCCGACGGCGACCGGGCTGCCCGCGCTCGGGCGTCTGCGAGATCACCTCGCCGATCGCCGCGGCGTTCGCGACCGTCTTCTTCACGACGCACGAAGTTCTGCGCCCTTGAGCGCGCTCGCGGCGTCCGCGTACGGCTGCCGAGGTCACGCTCGGCACCTGGACCGCCTGCGGGCCCTGCGAGACGTTGATCTGCACCGTCGAGCCGGCGAGGACGAGCGTGTCCGCCGCCGGCTTCGTCGCCGTCACCGTCCCCGACGAGCACGGTCGGGGAGTGGACCTTGAAGACCTTGAAATGCAGTCCCTTGTTACCGAGATCGGAGACGCGCCTGGGTCTCAGACTCGCCCGATCACCGCGGGCACGGTCGCCTTCGGCTTGCCCGTCGAGACGGTCAGCGTCACGACGGTGTCCCTCGCGACCGGGACGCCCGGCCCCGGGTTCTGGCTGATCACGAAGCCCGGCCGGCACGGTCGTCGCTCGCCGCGTTCTCGATCCGCGACTGGAGCCCCTGCTGCTGCAGCTTGAGCTGCGGCGTTCTTCGTGGCGACGATCGCCGACGTCGATCGACGGCGACCGGCCTGTTCGAGTCGATCGCCGCGGTGGCCTTGTGGTAGATCAGGTAGCCGCCGACAGCGGCGATCGCGAGCGCGAGCAGGCCGAGCACGATCGGCCAGCGCGAGCGGCGCCGGCCCGTCTCCTCGTAGTAGGACGGCGGCCGGTAGGCGGGCGGCGCCGGCGGCGGGGTGGCCGCGGCCGCCGGGCACGATCGCGGTCAGCGCCGAGGTCGTGCCGGCGCCGGCGAGCACCTGCGTCATCGCCTCCTCGGTCTGGTTCGAGACCGAGGCGCCCCGCGCGCGACCCGCGCCAGGTCGGCGTCCATCTCCTCGGCCGAGGAGTAGCGCTGGTCCGGGTCCTTCGCGAGCGCGCGCATCACGACCGCGTCGAGGTCGTGCGAGATCTCGGGCCGGAGCTTCGAGGGCGGGTCGGGCACGGCCGACAGGTGCTTCATCGCGATCTCGACCGCGGCGTCGCCGGTGAACGGCACCTTCCCGGTCAGCATCTCGTAGAGGACGATCCCGAGCGAGTAGAGGTCGGAGCGCTGGTCGACGGGCTTTCCGCGCGCCTGCTCGGGCGAGAGGTACTGCGCCGTCCCGACGATCGAGCCGGCCTCGGTCATCTGCGAGGCGCCGGAGCGCGCGATCCCGAAGTCGGTGACCTTGACGTTCCAGTCGGGGCTCACGATCACGTTGTGCGGCTTGATGTCGCGGTGGACGATCTCGTGGCGGTGCGCCTCGGCGAGCGCGCTCAGGATCTCGCGCGCGAACTTGATCGCCGTCAGCGGCGGGGTCGGCCCCTTGCGGACGAGCAGCTCCTTGAGCGTCGGCCCGTCGAGGTACTCCATCGCGATGTAGTAGGTGCCCTCCGCCTGGCCGCGGTCGTAGATCCGGACGATGTGCGGATGGGAGAGGCCGGCCGCGTTCCGCGCCTCGCGCTTGAACCGCTCGACGAACTGCTCGTCGCGCGCGTGCCGCTCGTTCAGCATCTTGAGCGCGACCTTGCGCCCGAGCTCCTCGTCCTCGGCCAGGTAGACCTCGGCCATCCCGCCCGACCCGAGCTTGCGCAGGATCAGGTAGCGGCGGTCGAACCGCCTGCCGATCAGCGGGATCTTGGGGATCAGTGGTTGCCATTGCTCTCCGCTGTTCTGGTTCGACGGGGCGGGCAGGATCGCCTGCATCAGCTGCTTTGCGATCGGCGCCGCGACCGCGCCGCCGAAGCCGTTGTCCTGGTGACTCGACGAGCACCGCGCCGGCGACGACCGGGTTGTCGGCGGGGGCGAAGAAGATGAACCAGGCGTCGTAGACCTTGTTGCACGAGCAGGTCTCGGCGGTGCCGGTCTTGCCGGCGACGACGACGCCCGGGATCTGCGCCGCGGTGCCGGTGCCGGCCTGGACGACCTCGACCATCATGTTCTTCAGCTCGCCCGCCGTGGACGGCTTGGTCGCCTGCCGCCAGACGTGCGGGTGGAGCTTCGCGACGACCGAGCCGGTCGGCGACGAGCACCTCGCTTGATCAGCGTCGGCTTCATCTCGACGCCGTTGTTCGCGACCGCGGCGGCGACCAGCGCCATCTGCAGCGGGGTCGCGAGCAGCTTCCCCTGCCCGAACGCGGTGCGGCCGGGGTCGACCTCGGAGTACTGCTTCGCGCGTCTTCGGGTCGAAGAGCTTCCCGTTCTGCGTACAGCCCCGAGGCGGAGCGCGCGTCGGCGGGCGTCTCGAGCGGCGGCACCGAGTAGAAGCCGAACTTCTTCGCCTCGTCGAGCAGCCGCTCCGCGCCGAGCTTGATCCCGATGTTGCAGAAGACGGCGTTGATCGAGTGCTGGTAGGCCTCGACGAGGTTCACGAGCCCGAAGGCCTCCGGGCCGCTCTGGTCGAGCGCGTTCGTGATCTTCTGGCCGTACTCGGTGCAGTAGCCCGGGTCGTCGAAGGTCGAGGTCGGCGTGTAGACGCCGTCGTCGAGCGCCGCCGCGGCGGTGATCGTCTTGAACGTCGAGCCCGGCGGGTAGAGCCCCTGGGTCGCGCGGTTGAGGAGCGGCGCCGCCGGCTCGGGCGGGCACGGGCTCTTCGTCGCCTGCATCTTCGCGTAGCCCGGTCGGCTGCTCGATCAGGTTCGGGTCGAATCCAGGCGATCGAGGCCATCACGTCGACCGCGCCCGTCTTCGGGTTGAGCACGACGGCGGCGCCGCACTTCCCGGCGAGCAGGCTGTTGGCGAGGCGCTGCGCCCCCGCGCGGAGCGTCGAGCACGAGGCTGTTGCCCTTGATCGTCGTCCCCTTCAGGCGGTCGCCGACCGTGTCGAGCAGCGTGCTCGAGGTCGTCGTTCGAGGCGGTCAGGTAGCTGTTCTCGGTGCGCTCGAGCCCGGCGCGCGAGCGGCTCGTGGTCGAGTAGCCGACCACCTGCGAGGCGAGGCCGCTTCTGCGGGTAGGTGCGGAGGTAGAGCGTCTGGCCGCCGACCTTCTTGCGGACGTTCGTCGCGAGCACGGTCTTGCCGTTCGCGGCGAGGATCACGCCGCGGTCGATCGAGAACTGCGCCACGCGCTGGATCTCGTTGTCCTGCTGCGCTGCGAGCCCCGGCGCGGCCCACGTCTGCCAGTAGGTGGTCGCGACGATCAGGGCGGCGAGCAGCACGAGCGCGACGAGCGCGACCTGGGAGATCTGCGTGTTCACGTCGAGTTCGCCCGGTGGGAGACGAGGAGCAGCCCTGCGAGCAGCAGGAAGTTGGCGACGATCGACGAGCCGCCGTAGGAGACGAACGGGCAGCGTGATCCCGGTCAGCGGGATCAGCCGCACGATCCCGCCGACGATCACGAAGGTCTGCAGCGCGAAGCCGAAGGTCAGCCCGGCCGCGAGCAGCTTCGAGAAGCCGTCGTCGACCTGCAGCGCGAGCTTCATCCCGCGCGCGACGAAGACCATGAACACGAGGAGCAGCGCGGAGACGCCGACGAGCCCGAGCTCCTGGGCGAGCGCCGAGTAGATGAAGTCCGTCTTGACGTCGGGGATCAGCTGCGTCCCGCCCGGCGTCGTGAAGGTGCCCTTGCCGAGCCCGGTGCCGCCGAAGCCGCCGTTCGCGATCGAGTAGAGCGACTTCACAGCTGGTAGCTCTGGCAGTCCTGGCGCAGCGCCAGCGTCCCGGTCTGCGGGCAGTACACCTTCTGCTGGGTCGATCCAGGGATGCAGCCAGATCGTGATCCGCTCGGCGACGTGGGGGATCTTGCGGTCGGCGGCGTAGCCCGCCGACCGCGAAGAGCCCGAGGCCCGGCGACGACGAACGAGAGCCGCGCCGTCGCGATGTAGAGCATCGAGATGAAGATCCCGAAGTAGAGCAGCGCCGAGCCGAGGTCGTTGGTGGCGACGAGCACGAGCATCGCCGGCCGCCCAGATCAGGAGCAGCGGGCCCGATGTCCTTGAGCCGGCCCTGCGCGAGCACCTCGCGCTTCGCGCGCAGGTAGCCGGCGAGGAAGACGATCAGGAAGATCTTCGCGAGCTCGCCGGGCTGGAACTGGAGGCCGCCCGACCTGGACCCACAGGCGGGCGCCGTTGATCGTCGTCGCCGATCCCGGGCAGGCGCGGCAGGAAGAGCAGCGCGACCGCGCCGACGCCGAACAGGTACTTGTACGACTCGAGCACCCGGTAGTCGTGGCGGAAGCCGGACGAGCGCGGCGCCGAAGAGGGCGACGCCGATCACGATCCAGAGCCCCTGCTTGAACGCGTCGCTCGGGCCGAGCCGGTAGATCTCGGTCAGGCCGACCGCGGTCAGGAAGCCCGCCAGCGGCAGCAGGTAGGGGTCGGCGTTCGGGACGGTCAGCGCGGGCGATCACGTGCGCGGCGAGGTAGAGGGCGATGAAGAACGCCGCGTAGGTGAGCGAGCCCCAGCCGATCACGGCCTGCCGGGCGATGTAGACGCTCGCGAAGCCGAGCGCCGGTCAGCGCCGCGACCGCGATCAGGTAGCTGAGCTCGCGGTTCCGTCGGCGGTCACCGCGGGAGCGCCTCCAGCACGAGCAGGACGATCGCGGCGACGAGCGCGACGATCACGAGCACGGCGAGCACGAGCCGGGCGGTCGAGGCGCGCTCGACCGGGCACCACCTCGCCGCGGTGCGCGGCTCCGCCTCGAGCGCGCATTCGCGATCTCGGCCGCCGACAGGATCATCGGTCACGTCGCGCGAGGGGCGCTCGGGCCTCGAGCCCGAGCTCCGGGCAGCATCACGCGGTCCTCCGGATGGAGCGTGTCCTCGTCGTCCGGGTCGGCCGCCGGCTCGCGGACCGCGGAGCTCGACGGTCGCGTCCTGGTCGTCGCCGCCCTCGGCGACGCTGAAGAGGATCGCGGTGATGTTGTCGTCGCCGCCCCGGTCGTTCGCGGCCCTGATCAGCGCCTTCGCCGCCGTCGTCGAGGCTCGAGCGGTGCCGCTCGAGGATCGCGGCGATCGTCGTCGACGTCGACCATCGTCGTCAGCCCGTCCGAGCAGAGCAGGAACAGGTCGCCGTCGCTGCGCCTCGACCGTGAAGGCGTCGACGTCGACGTCGGCCTCCGTTCCGAGCGCGCGCGTGATCACCGAGCGCTGGGGATGAACCGCCGCCTCCTCGGGCGAGAGCTCGCCGCGCCGGACGAGCTCGGCGACGAGCGAATGGTCGTCGGTCAGCTGCTCGAGCAGCCCGTCGCGCAGCCGGTAGGCGCGCGAGTCGCCGACATGGCCGATCGCGACCGTCCCGTCGGGCTGGAGCAGCGCGACCGTCATCGTCGTCCCCATCCCGGAGGCGGCGCGGTCGTCGGTCGCCCGCTGGTGGACGCGCGGTTCGCCGCCTTGATCAGCGCGACGACCCGGTCCTCGCCGCGTGCCGTCGGATCGGTCAGCCCCTGGGCGACCGTCTCCGCGGCGAGCGACGAGGCGAGCTCGCCGGCCTGCGCGCCGCCCATCCCGTCGGCGACGGCGAACATCGGCGGGGCGGCAACGTAGGAGTCCTCGTTGTGGCGCCGCTTGCGGCCGGTGCTCGAGTCGGCGGCCGACTGCGCGATCCTCATCGCTCGAACCTCAGGTCGGTCTGGCCGATCCGGACGACGTCGCCGGGCACGAGCCTCCGGTCGCCGTTCAGGCGGATGCCGTTCACGAACGTGCCGTTCGTGGAGCCGGCATCCTCGATGTAGACGCCGTCCCGGCGCGGCTCGAAGCGGGCGTGGCGGCCCGAGGCGTACTCGTCGCCGTCGAGCGCGAGGTCGTTGTCGGCGCTCCGGCCGACGCGTGAGCGCGGTCGAGTCGATCGCGAACACGTCGCCCTCCTCGAGCGCGTCGCTCTCGACCACGATCAGCCGGCCGAGCTCGCGCGCCGACGGCTGGGCGAGGAGCGCGGAGGCCTGCTGCGGCGAGAGGATCATCGATTCCTGCGGCAGCCGCAGGTCGCGGGCCGCGGAGCGGACGATCCGCCAGATGAAGAGGTAGAGGAGGACGAGGAAGGCGATCTTGAGGACAAGGAGGGTTGTCTCGACTCCAGACCGACGCGACCACGCGAGCGTGCACCGAGGCTCGGTAAGCGCCCGATCTCTCTCGGCTGAAGACGATCTCGGTCGAGCCGAGCGTGAAGCGCACGCCGTCGGTCAGCTCGAGCTCCCTCACGCGCTTCCCGTCGACCTCGATCCCGTTGGTCGAGTCGAGGTCGACGACCGTGAAGCCGCGCCCGACCGGGCGGACCTCGGCGTGGCGCCGCGACACGTTCGGGTCGGAGACCCTGATCTCGCAGTCCTTCGAGCGGCCGATCACGACCGGATGCGCCGCGAAGCTCGTGCCGCTCGTCCCCGACCGTGAGCGAACGCGAGCTCGCTGCGGCGCCTCCGGCTCGTCCTCGGCGGCCTGCGGCTGCGGGGCTCGGGGCTCCGGGCGGTAGATCATCGTGCCGCCCTCCGGCTGGGTCGGCGGCGCTCCCGGCCTGCGGGCGCGGGCCCGCGCACGAGCCGCACCGCGATCCCGAACTCGCCCACGTCGAGGTCGGCGTCGGTCTCGAGCTTCACCCGCGGCGGCGTCAGCAGGACGTAGCGCTCGCGGCGCGCGTGCTCGGCCAGGTAGTCCTGAAGCTCCTCGCAGAGCTGCGGCTCGTAGTCCGCGAACTGGTCGCGATCGTTCGGGCGCGAGGTAGACGCTGTACTCGTTCGGCACGTAGACGCGCGAGACCGAGACGCTGCGGTGGTCGTCCATCTCCTTGACGAGCTTCCGCGCGAGCTCGACCGGCTGCACGTTCGAGCGGAACGCGCGGCCGAAGACGCCCTCGAAGATCGCCTCGAGCTTCGACTCGATCGCCCTCAGGACAGCCATGCGCTCCTCACGGTGACCGTGTCGGGGCGCGAGTCGCAGCCGCGGAGCAGGTCGCGGCTGGCGCGACTCCAGTGGGCCGGAACGTGAGTGGCAGGCGTTCGCGATCGGCAACAAGCGTCCCCCGGTCTGACGGATCAGGGCCTGCTGGCTCCGATTTCAGTCTAGAGACAGCATCTGAAGCCGCCGTCTGGGCTCGGGGCTAGCGCTGACCGCTCGCTGCGAGCCGCTCGGACGGGACGCCGGATGATCAAGTACATCGGGTCGAAACGCACGCTCGTGCCGCTGATCCGGCGTGTCGCCGAGCGCCTGCCCGTCCGCTCGGCCTGCGATCTCTTCGCCGGGACGACCCGGGTCGGGCAGGCGCTGCGCGGCCTCGGGCTGGCCGTCCACTCGAACGACCTCGCGAGCTACTCCGAGGCCTCGGGCTCGCCTACATCGCCGCCGACGGGACGGTCGACCGCGCGCGGCTCGGCGGGATCCTGCGCCGAGCTCGGCGTCGCTCGAGGGGCGCGACGGCTACGTCACCGAGGCGTTCTGCCGGCAGGCGCGGTACTTCCAGCCCGCAGAACGGCCGGCGGATCGACGCGATCCGCGACGCGATCGACGGGCTCGAGCTGCTCGCCGGTCGAGCGCGGCGTCGCTGCTCACCTCGCTGCTCGAGGCGGCAGACCGCGTCGACAGCACGACCGGGCTGCAGATGGCCTACCTCAAGTCGTGGGCGCCCCGCTCGTACCGCGAGCTCGAGCTGCGGCTGCCGGAGCCGGTCGACGGCCCGGCCGGGCACCGTCACGCGGCTCGACGCGAACGAGCTCGCGCCGCAGCTCGACGTCGACCTCGTCTACATCGACCCGCCCTACAACCAGCACTCCTACTTCTCCAACTACCACGTCTGGGAGACGATCGTCCGCTGGGACGCGCCCGAGAGCTACGGCGTCGCCAACAAGCGGCTCGACTGCCGCGAGCGGCAAGAGCGCCTACAACTCGCGCCGGGCCGCCCCGGCCGCGCTCGCCGGGCTCGTCTCGTCGCTGAAGGCGCCCTGGCTGCTCGTCTCGGTGTCGAACGAGGGGTTCCACGAGGCCGCCGGCGATCGAGGCGCTGCTCGGGCGAGCTCGGCCACGTCGGGCCGGATCGACGTCGACGCCAAGCGCTACGTCGGCGCCCAGATCGGGATCTACAACCGGCGCGGCAAGAAGGTCGGGCGCGTCTCGCACCTGCGAAACCGCGAGCACCTCCTGCTCGCCGGGCCCGACCGAGCGCTCGTCGAGGCGATCGCCGAGCGCGAGCTGCGAGTCGGCCTGCAGGCTCGCCGACGCCGGCTGCGAGCGCGGCGCTGACGGCGCCGCAGCGAGCGCAGGAAGGCCGTCGCCAGCCAGGCGGCCGCCGCGAACGGCAGGAACGCCGCGCCCGGGGCGACGAAGGCGGTGACGGCGAGGAGCGCGGCGCCTGCGACCGCCGCGGCCCAGGGCCCGCGGCCCCGCAGCGAGGGCAGCGCCACCGCGGCCGCGGCAAGCATGACCGCCTCGGCGAGCACGACCGGATGGGCGGCCGCGCGTGCGCCAGAGCGCCCAGGCGACCGCGGTCGGGTGGTCGCTTCCGGCGATCCCGAGCCCGAGCGGCGGCAGCGCCCCGTCGAACGGGAGGCGGTGGTGGCCGAGCCCGGCGACGAGCACGCCGAGCAGCGACGCCGGCCGCGACCTGGAGCGCCGCGGCGCGCCGGCGTGCGGGCGAGCTGGCCGACGAGCGGAAGGAGCGCGAGCGCCGCCGAACGCGGCGAGCAGCGGGCCCGCCGACGAGCACGGCGTTGCCGCGCGGGTCACGCCAGGTCGCCGCGGTCCAGACCGCGGCGAACGCGGCGAAGAGGAGCGCGAGCCCGAGCGAGATGTTCGCGAGCGGGAAGAACGTGATCAGCGAACGAGACGGCGAGCGCGGCGCGCGGGAACGCGAAGCCCGGTCGAGCGCCGCGGCGACGGTCAGGCCGAGCGGCCAGCCCGGCCGGATAGAACGGAAGCGCCGAGGTGACCCAGCCCGTCCAGATGCCGGCGGCGGCGACGGGCGCGACCCGCTCCTTCGCGAGCCGGCGCAGCGCGCATGCCCGGCGACGGGCTGCGGCTCGCGGAGCGTCGACCTCGCCCGGGCCGGCGCCTGCGCTTCCCCGGCTGGCCGCGCAGCTCGGCCGCAAGCTGCGCCGCGGTCGGGCGCTGCGTCGGGTCGAGCTCGAGCGCCTGCGCGACCGCGGCCAGGACGGCTCGGGCGAGGTCGGGGCGGACCGACTCGAGCGGCGGTGCGCCGGCGACGGATCCGGCGCTGGGTCCCCGCGGCGTCGCTGCTGCGGAACGGGATGGCGGCCCGCGAGCGCCTCCCAGAGCATCACGCCGACGGCCCAGATGTCCGCCGCCGCGGTCGCCGTCTCGCCCTTCAGCCGCTCCGGCGGGACGTAGGTGAGCGTTCCCGGGACGTCGCCGACCGCGGTCAGCGTGTCGAACTCGTCCATCTGCGCGAGGCCGAAGTCGAGCAGGCGCACGTCGACGTCGTCGGACTCGCCGAGGAGGACGTTCGACGGCTTCACGTCGCGGTGGACGATCCCCTTCGCGTGCGCGTGCGCGAGCGCGTCGAGAAGCTGGGCGGCGGCCTCGATCGCATCGCGGTCGTCGAGCTCTCCGGCCGCGAGCGCCTGGCGCATCGTCTTGCCCGGGCACGTACTCGTAGGCGATGAAGATGTGGTCGGTGTCGCGCGCGAGCGCGTAGATCCGCTGGCAGCGCGGATGGCGGAGCGACGGCGCGGCGCGAGCCTCGCGCTCGGCGCGCTCGGCGACCCTGCCCTCGCGCGGGACCATCTTCAGCGCGACGTCCAGGCCGTTGCGCTCGTCGCGCGCGAGCCAGACGTGGCCCATCCCACCCGAACCGAGCGGCCGAAGCGGCCGGTAGCGTCCGAGGATCAGGTCATGCGCGAGCGCAGAGGCCACGTCGGCTTCTACTTCGCGCCCAGGAGAAGTCCTTTCTCCGCCGAAGACCGGTGAGATACGGTCAGGCCAGATGAGCTCATCCGACGACGACATCGAATTCGACTTTTTCGACGAGGAAGAGCCGGCGACGGTGGAGGCCTCGTCCTCGCCGCGCATGCGGCATGCCGCAGCGACCCATGGCCGGCCGCCTGCGCCGGCCGCGTGAGCCCGGGGGGCCGGCCGGCTCCGGCGGCGGCTCGCCGGCCCAGCTGAGACCGCTCTCCCGGCTGCTCGTCCTCGTCGCCTCGGTCACCGTGATCCTGTTCGGGTTCACGTTCGTGATCTCCTCGTGCGCCGGTGAGTCGACCCACACCCGGTACGCGAACTACGTCGACAAGGTCAACACGATCGCAAGCCAGTCGACGACCGACGGCCAGCGACACCGTCGCAGCGCTCACGACCCAGGGGCTCTCGGTCGGCGGGATCGTCTCGAAGCTGAACACGATCGCCGCCGACGAGCAGCAGAACGTCGCCGCGGCCGAGAGCCTCATCGCCTCCCGGCAAGCTCCGGCCCGAGCACGCGCATCTGATCGAGGCGCTCGAGCTCCGCGTCAGCGGCGTCAGACGGCCTCGCCAAGGCGTTCAAGAAGACGAACAGGCTCGAAGAGCAAGGAAAGCACCGAGGCTGCCGCGCTCTCCGAGCAGGCCTACCGGCTGCTCGCGAGCGACATCGTCTGGGACGACCTCTTCATGGTGCCGGCCAACGAGCAGATCGAGGCCGACGGCGTCCACCAGGTCAACGTGGCCGAATCGCACTTCCTGGCGAACCCCGACCTGATCATCACCGAGCACGCGATGTCGCTCGTGCTCGACCGCATCGGCGGCACGACCGGCACGAGCACGCCGAGCGGCCTGCACGGAACGGACGTCGTCTCGGTCGCCGCCCTCCCGAACGGCGCCGGCGGCACCTCGCAGGTGCTGACGCCAGGGCACGCTGAACACGGTGACGACCAGCTCGAGCCTGCTCTTCAAGGTCACGATCCACGACGGCGGCATCTCGCAGGAGGTGCAGATCCCGGTCACGCTCACGATCGGCAGGCCGCAGTCGCAGGGCGGCCCGATCACGAAGACCGAGAAGGTGCAGCTCATCGACCCGGGCGACGACGCCTCCGTCGTCTTCGGCGACCTCGGCCAGGTGCCGTTCGCGTCGCAGACGACCGTGTCGGTCGACGTGGCGAAGGTGCCCGGCGAGACCGAACGTCGCCAACAACTCCGCCCAGTTCAACGTCATCTTCTCGCTCCCGGCCTAGCCCGTGCACACCTCGGGCAACGCCGCCGCCGTGGTCGCGGCCGTCGGCGATCGTCGTCGGCGGCGCCGGCCTGGTGCTCGCCTGGCTCGCCTGGATCCGAGTCAGGCGCCTCCGCGAGGCACAGAAGACGCTCGTCGGCGGGGGACGCAAGGACCTCGTCGAGTTCGCCGTCTCCCTGCAGGGCCGCATCGACGACCTCCACCGCGCCGTCGACGAGGTCGCCGCGGCCGTCGCCCGCGTCGACCGCCGCGTCGACGGCATCGTCGGCAACACCGCCATCGTCCGCTACGACGCCTACGAGGACACCGGCGGCCACCAGTCCGCTTCCGTCGCCCTCATGGACTCCGACCCGCACCGGCATCGTCATCACCGCGATCCAGGGCCGCGACTACGCACGCATCTACATGAAGGAGATCGACCGCGGCCAGCCCTCGGTGGCGCTCTCCCCGGAAGAGCAGCAGGCCGTCGAACGCGCCATGGGAAGGTAAACCGTGGGGGAACCCGGGTTCCCCCACGAGCCCCCTACTTCCTGGTCTTGGTGGGTGGCTGGTGAAGGTGGTTCGGCGGGTTAGACAGGTGCGTGCGTTTGCTGTAGCGCGCGTTGCCAGCAGGCCGGCAACACGCGCCTGAGGCCGTACGGGCGCGGGGTGCTCAGGGCACCTCTGCGTGAATGGTTTGATCGGGTTGCACGGCGTGGTCCTTAGCTCGGCTATCGCCTCGCTAGGTCCGCGACCGCAACTGGGAGCGCTGCCCATATGGCGCGAGCAATTCCGGACCGCTTTAGGGGGTCGTGTCTTGCAACGTGCGCACGCTGCAAGACACGACCCCGGTTTCCGGTTTGCGCAGCAGCTGTTGGGAGCTCTTCATGGGTGGTTTGGCCGGGACGTGCGGCGTGGTTCTTGGCTCGGTTCTCGCTTCGCTAGGTCCGCGGCGGTGGTTGTTTGCACGGCGGCCGGGGGTCGGAATGGTGAATGTCTGCTCGAGACGGCAAGCTCGCTGGGGGTTTCGGTACCGTTTCGGGTCCGTGCAGCAGGTGCTGGTCTTGAATGCCAGTTTCGAGCCGCTCAACGTGTGCTCGCTCAGGCGCGCGCACGTGCTCGTGCACAAGGGAAAGGCGGAGGTGGTCGAGGCGCTCGACCGACCACTTTGCTCGGCCACGACGAGGTTTCCGTGGCCTCACGTGATCCGGCTCCTGAGCTACGTGCGGGTCCCCCGCATCGTGCAGCGCAAGATCTCCCGGCGCGCCCTCTTCGCCCGTGACGGTTGGCGCTGCGTCTACTGCGGCACGGCCGCCGGCCGGCTGACCCTCGACCACGTGATCCCGCGCTCCCGCGGCGGCGGATCGGTCTGGGAAAACGTCGTCACCTCCTGCGCCCCCTGCAACCTCCGCAAGGGAAACCGGCTTCCCCACGAAGTCCACATGGAGCTCGCCCAACCGCCGCGCCCCCCGGCACCCGTGCTCTTCATCCGCCTCGCCGCACCGAAGATCCCCCACCGCTGGGAGCAGTACCTGGCGGCGTTCGGCGCAGCTGCATAACCGTGGGGGAACCGGGTTCCCCCACGAGCCCCCTCCTCCCTGGTCTTGGTGGTTGGCTGGTTGAGGTGGTTCGGGACCGTCTAGGGGGACACGCGCTTGCTGTTGCGTTCGTTGCCGGAGGGCCGGCAACGAACGCCTGAGGCCGTGCGGGCGCAGGTGCTCGGGGCATCTCTACGTGGATGGTTTGGTCGGGTTGTACGGCGTGATCCTTAGCTCGGCTTTCGCCTCGCTAAGTCCGCGACCGTAGTGGTTGGGAGAACGTGGCCGCTTGGCCGCTGGCTGGCGACCGTGGTTGATTGCGTAACTTTGGGGTCGTGGACTACGTGTTCGTCGATTGCCGGTGGTCGATCGAGGATCCTTTGCTTGGGCGGTCGCAGTACCTCGCAGGGCATATCCCGGGGGCCGTGTTTCTCGACGTGGAGCGCGAGCTCTCGGCGGCCGGCGGTGAGCGCGGGCGGCATCCGTTGCCTGCTGCTGATGCGTTCGGGCGGGCGGTCGGGGCTGTCGGGATCGGAAACGAGACGTTCGTCGTCGCGTACGGGTCGCTCGGCGGGGCCGAGCGGCTCTGGTGGCTTCTGCGGCACTTTGGTCACGAGAGCTGTGCGGTGATCGATCTCGCTGCCTGGCGAGGGCCCCTGTCGGCTGGAGAAGAGCCGGTTGCGAGCCTGCCGTTCACACCTCGAGCACGCGAAGACGACCTGATCGAGTTTCCCGAGCTGGCTGGCCAACTGGGCGAGCTGGCGATCCTGGACGCGCGCCTGCCGGCTCGCTACCGCGGCGAGCCGAACCCGATCGACCGGGTGCCCGGCCGGATCCCCGGCGCCGTCAACACTCCGTGGAACGAGGAGCCCGGCGAGCTGCCCGCCGGCGAGATCGTCGCCTACTGCGGCTCCGGCATCACCGCCTGCGTCGTGCTGCACAAACTCCACCTAGCCGGCCGCGACGGCCGCCTCTACCCGGGCTCGTGGTCGGAGTGGGAGCAGCATCCGGACCTACCGGTGGCTCGCGGCTGACTACGGACCATCCCGGAGCCGGGAGCGGATGCAAACGAGCCGGCGCCACGAATCGGCCGCCGGATCGCGGTGCTTCGATGCGGGTTGAGGCCTAGAGAAAGGTGCGGATCGAGTCGCGCTCGATCCGCAGCCCGATGACCTTCGTCCCGCCGTCGATCTGCTCGATCGTCTCGGCCGGCACGAGCCGCCTTCTGCGCGCAAGGAAACCTGAGCGAACCGAGAGCGCGTCGGGCGTCTCCGCCGAGGTGCCGTACATCGGGCACTCCACCTTGCCGACGATCCGGCCCCGTGCATCGGCCACCAGATACCCGGTGGTGTCGCGGAGATCGAGGGCCAGTGCGCTCATCGCGTTCTCAACCTATTCGCCGTTCCCGACGCAATTCCCCAAGCCTGGGTAATGAGTTTGTAAAACGTCCACCGGACGCTGCGTACGGATCACGAGACCTTGGCCGTCATCACCCACCAGGCGACGCCGAGCGCGGCGAGATAGCCGAGGGAGACGAGCACGAGCACGCCCGGCAGGCGCCGGTCGCCGGGCGGCGCGACCAGCCGTAGGCGCAGCCGGCAAGAGCGAGCAGCACGAGGATGCCGGCGGTCGCGATTCCGTTGCCGATGCGGAGCCATCCGATCGAGCCGGCGAGGCCTTCCTTCGACTTCGTCCACGAGCCGAAGACGACGGTCAGCGCCCACGCGGGCACGCGCGACTGCGAGGGTTGCGACCAGGGAGGCGGCCGCAAGCGGGCTCCCGTGCTCGGGGCCGGCGGCGTCCGGCCAGAGCGAGGATCGCAACGGCGGCGACGGCCCCGAAGAGCGAGGTCGCTCCGAGCACGTGCAGGAAGAGCTGGGCGTCGGGCCTCACTGAATCGGGCTCATTTCGATCGGGCGCATCGGGTTGGCCACGATCGAACCTACTGGCCGGGCTTCCAGATCATCAGCGCGAGGATCGCGACGGCGGCGGCGCCTGCGCCCCAGGAGAGGGCGAGCGTGACGCGGGTCGCGGAGACGTGCGCGGAGCTCGTCGCTCGGCTCGGTCGCCTTCGCCCGCGAGCTGCTCGGCAAGCCGACGCGTCTCGGCGCTCGCGGCGGCCGCCCTTCGCGCCGGCGGCGCTTGCGAGACGACGAGGAGCACGATCGCGGCGGCGATCCAGAAGCTCCCGTACGAGAGGCGCAGGCGATGGACGAGCGCGAGCCCGAGCACGAACGTCGAGCACGGCGCCGGCCACGATCGGGACGACCGCCCAGCGGGCGAGCCCGAGGAAGAGCGCCACCTCGCTCGGCCGCCCGGCGCGCCGCGGCGAGCAGCCGAGCAGCTCCGGCCGAGCACCGTGCCGCCGAGGAACAGGAACGCCCCCGTGACGTGAAGCGCGAGCAGCCACTGCAGGGACGACACGGACGCTGAGCGTACGCTGTTCGGCCCGTGGACAGGCGCGAACGCCACCTCAAGCTCCTCACCGACACGATCGAGGCGGTCAACTCGACCCTCGACCTCGAGGAGGTGCTCTCGCAGGTCGCGACGAAGGTCGCCGACGCGCTTCACGCCGACGCCTGCTTCGTCTACCTCTACGACGATCGGGCCGGCGAGCTCGTGCTCCGCGCGACGCACGGCACGGCGGTGGAGCAGATGACGCAGCGGCCCCGGATGCGCCCCGGCGAGGGGATCACGGGCTGCCGCCGCCTCGAGGAGCGCGCGCCGATGATGATCGCCAGCCAGGCGCACCTCGACCAGCGCTTCAAGAACTTCCCGAACCTGCCCGAGGACGAGTACGAGTCGATCCTCGCCGTCCCGATCCTCGCGCGCGGCGAGCGGCTCGAGGGCGCGCTCAACATCCGCACCCGCGAGCCGCGCGACTTCACCGAGGACGAGATCGACCTGCTGCTCGCGATCGCCGCGCAGGTGGCGCAGTCGATCGAGCACGCGAAGCTCTACGAGGAGGCACAGCGGCGCGTGCACGAGCTCGAGGCGCTCGCCCGGATCTCCGAGGCGGTCTCCGAGTCGCTCTACCTCGAGGAGTCGCTCGAGGCGATCGTCAAGACGACGATGGACGCGCTCTCGGCGACCGGGGCGGCGCTCGTGCTCGAGGACGGTGCGATCGCCTGGCCCGAGGGCCACGCCGACGCCCACGCGATCCGCCAGCCGCTCCGCTGGCGCGGCCGCCAGATCGGCGAGCTCGTCGCCGATCGCCCGCACCCGTTCACCCAGCACGACCGCGAGCTGCTCGCCTCGATCGCCCAGCAGGCGGCGGTCGCGCTCGAGCACGGCCGCGCGGTGATGCGGGGCGTGCTCGCCCAGGAGATCCACCACCGGGTCAAGAACAACCTGCAGACCGTCGCCTCGCTCCTTCGCCTCCAGGCTCGCGACACCGAGAACGTCGATCCGCAGCAAGGCGCTCGAGGACTCCGTCAACCGGATCCTCGCGATCGCCGCCGTGCACGAGCTGCTCACCGAGCAGCGCGACGAGGACGTCGACCTCGCCGACCTGCTCGGCCGGCTGCGGGCGATGCTCGTCCAGAGCGTCGGCAGCGGGCCGCGAGGTGACGGCCGAGCTCGAGTCGGTGCTCGCTCGCCGGCCAGCGCGCGACGGCGCTCGCGCTCGTCTTCTCCGAGCTGCTCGGGAACGCCCTCGAGCACGGCGGCACGCACGTCCGCGTCGCGCTGCGAGCGACGAGGGACGAGGTCGTGCTCGAGGTGGCCGACGACGGGCCCGGGCATCCCGGCCGACCCGCCCAAGGGGACGGGCCTCTCGATCGTCCGCGCGCTCGTCCGCGACGAGCTCGGCGGCACGCTCGAGCTCGACGGCGCCAGCGGGACGACGGCCACGGTCCGGTTTCCCGCCTGACGGTCTGGGCGCTCGGTCCCACACCGAGCCTCTACACTCGACGCGATGCGGATCCTGCTCGCCGAGGACGAGACGATCATCCGCCTCGACCTTCGGGGCCTGCTCGAGCGCGCCGGTTACGAGGTGGTCGCCGAGGCGCGCGACGGCGAGGAGGCGGTCGCGCTCGCGCGCGAGCACGAGCCCGACCTGGCGGTGATGGACGTCAAGATGCCGCGGCTCGACGGGATCGAGGCCGCGCGCAAGATCCTCGAGGAGCGGCCGATCCCGATCGTGATGCTCACCGCCTTCGGGCAGCGCGAGCTCGTCGACCGTGCTGCCGAGGCGGGCGTCTACGGCTACCTCGTGAAGCCGTTCCGCGAGCAGGACATCGTCCCGGCGATCGAGACCGCGCGCGCGCGCCACGAGGAGCTCGTCGCGGTCCGGGCCGAGGCGGACTCGCTCGCCGAGGCGCTCGTCGCCCGCAAGGCGATCGAGCGGGCCAAGGGCCTGCTGATGGAGAAGGAGAAGCTGTCCGAGGCCGACGCGTTCGCGCGCCTTCGCCGGGCGAGCCAGGTCTCGGGCCGGCCGCTGCGCGTGATCGCCGAGGCGGTCATCGACACCTTCGACCCGTCATGAGACGACCGCACCAGCCGCCGTGACGACGATCACGCCGCCGCGGGAGCGGCGTGCGCCGGGCAGCGGCTCGGGCACCGGCGATGCCTGGCGCGTGATCGTCCTGAACGACAACCACAACACCTTCGAAGGCGTCGCCTTCGCTCTCGCCCGGACGATCCCCGGCGTCGACTACGACGCAGGGCATGCGGCTCGCGAACAGGATCCACACGACGCGGCCAGGCGGTCGTCTGGTCGGGCCACCGCGAAGCGGCCGAGCTCTACCACGGGCAGCTCGAGGGCTACGGCCTGACGATGGCCCCGCTCGAGCGCTGAGCGCTCGAGCGAATCGACGGTCAGCGGCCGCTCTAGCGCGCCTGCGCCTCCTCGAACAGCCGCTCCCAGCGCGCGAGCAGCGCGGTCAGGTCGTCGCGGGCGGCGCGATGGGCCGAGACGAGATCGACGTTCGTCCAGTCCTCGGCGAGCTCGCGCTCGAGGTCGGCGACGCGCTCCTCGGTGCGGGCGATCTCGCGCTCGACGAGCTCGACCGGGCTCGGGCCGGCCGGGCGCCGCGGCCGCTCGGCTGCTCGGCTTGCGTCCGGGGCGCGGCTTCGGCTGGCGGGCTCCTCGGCGGGCGCGGTCGCGCCGCGCAGGTACTCGGCCCAGCCGCCCGCGTAGGAGACGAGCCGGCCGTCCTCGACCGCGAGCAGCCGCCCGGAGACCGCGTCGAGGAGCGCCCGGTCGTGGCGTGACGAGCAGCACCGTGCCCGGGAACGCCTGCGAGCGCCGCCTCGAGCGCCTCGCGGCTCTCGAGGTCGAGGTGGTTCGTCGGCTCGTCGAGCACGAGCAGGTTGGCGCCGCTCGCGACGACGAGCGCGAGCCGCAGCCGGCGCCGCTCGCCGCCCGAGAGCGCGCGTCGACGGGCTTCTCGTGTGCCTCCCAGCCGGAGAAGAGGAAGCGTGCCGAGCAGCTTCTGCGCCTCGGGGCGGCGCAGACCCGTCGCGGCGACCGTGGCGTCGAGCACCGAGCCGCGCTCGTCGAGCTCGGCCTCGTGCTGGGAGAAGTAGGCGGCCTCGACGCCGTGGCCCGAGCCTCGACCTGGCCCGCCGCCGGCTCGCGGCGGCCGAGCAGCGTCTCGAGCAGGGTCGTCTTGCCGGAGCCGTTCGGGCCCGATCAGCGAGACGTGCTCGCCCCGCTCGAGCGCGAACGACGCGTCGTGGAGCGAGCTGCTTGTCGCCCGCCGCGAGGTCGAGCCCCTCCGCCTCGAGCACGATCCGGCCCGACCGCTGCGGGCTTCAGGAACTCGAAGCCGAGCGTGCGGCGCGGGCGCCGGGCCGTCTCGGCCATGCCGGCCTTGATGCCGGTCGATCTCCTTCTGCTTCGACTTCGCCTGCTTCGCCTTCGTGTTCTTCGCGCCGAAGCGCTCGACGAACCGCTCGAGCTGGGCGATCTTCTCGGCGTCGCGCTCGGCGCGTCCTCGCCGCGTGCTGGGCGCGGGCGGCCTGCTCGCGCCGCCAGACGTGCCACTTGCCCGGGGAAGTACACCGACCGGCCGCGGTCGAGCTCGAGCACGGCGGTCGTGACCGCCTCGAGGAACCAGCGGTCGTGGGCGACGAGGATCACGGCCGCGTCGATCGTCGCAGGAGCATCTGCTCGAGCCACTCGATCGTCTCGATGTCGAGGTGGTTCGTCGGCTCGTCGAGGAGCAGCAGGTCGGGCTGCGAGGCGAGCGCGCGCGCGAGCGAGGCGCGCGTCAGCTCGCCGCCCGAGAACGTCGAGAGCGGCCGGTCGAGGTCGTCGTCGGTGAAGCCGACGCCCGCGCACGACCGCCGCCGCCCGGTCGCGCCAGTCGTAGCCGCCCGCGTGCTCGAGCCGCGCCTGCGCGCCGGCGTAGCGGGCCAGCGTCTGCGGTCGTGCGCGCCGCCGGCCATCGCCCGCTCGAGCTCGCGCAGCTCGTTCTCGAGCGCCGACCAGGTCGGCGGTGCCGGAGAGGACGTAGTCGCGAAGCGGCCGGCGCTCGCAGCCGGGGGGCCGCTGGTCGTGCAGCGCGACCCGCGCGCCCTTCTCCCACGCGAGCTCGCCGCCCTCGAGCGAGACCTCGCCCGGTGAGCGCCCGCAGAAGCGTCGTCTTGCCGGCGCCGTTTGCGCCCGCGAGCGCGAGCCGGTCGCGCCGCTCGACCTTGAACGAGACGCCGTCGAAGAGCGCCGAGCCCGGAGAGCTCCTTGCGGAGGCCGGATGCGATCAGGATTGCCACGACCCGTATTCAAGAGCAGCACGGCCGCGGTGCGGGCTGGCATGATCAGGGCGAGCACGAGGTCGGGCTATCGCACCGCCGTGGCAGCCGGCGATGCGCGTTCGCACGGCACGGCTCCACGCCTCGAGGCAGGGTCTCCGCGTTGAAGGTCGCAGTCGCGTTCGACCACCGAGGTGTCGCTCTCCGCGAGGCGGTGATGGAGGCGCTCGACGGGCACGAGGTCGCTCGACCTCGGCACGCACGACGCGGCGGTGCGGGTCGACTATCCCGACAAGGCGCCGCGAGGTCGGCGAGGCGATCCGTGCGCGGCGGCGCCGAGCGCGGCATCATCGTCTGCGGCTCGGGCGCCGGCGCGGCGATCGCGGCCTGCAAGATCGCCGGGATCCGCGCCGCGATCTGCCACGACCTCTACAGCGCCCACCAGGCCGTCGAGCACGACGACATGAACGTGCTCTGCCTCGGCTCCGAGATCATCGGCGCCTCCGTCGCCGCGCGAGCTCGTGGCGGTGTTCCTCGCGGCGCGAGTTCGACGGCGGCGAGCGCTACGTCGCGCGGCTGGAGAAGGTGGCGAAGATGGAAAGGAGATGAGGGATGGGTGAATCGCGGCTCGCAGCAAGCTTGCCGGCACGGGGGCAGTCGGTCTGGATCGACCTGCTCTCGCGCGAGCTCGTCCACTCCGGGCGAGCTGCAGCGGATGGTCGACGAGGACTCGGTCACCGGGCTCACCTCGAACCCGTCGATCTTCCAGAAGGCGATCGCCGGCGGCGGCGACTACGACGCGCAGATCCGGCAGTGCCTCGAGGAGACCGACGATCCGCGCGCGATCTTCTTCGCGCTCGCGATCGAGGACGTGCGCGACGCCTGCGACGTCCTCCGGCCGGTCTGGGATGCGCACGGACGGCGCCGACGGCTACGTCTCGCTCGAGGTCGATCCCGGCCTCGCGTTCGACACCGACAGCGACGCTTCGAGCAGGCGGTCGAGCTGCACGAGCGGGTCGACCGGCCGAACCTCTACATCAAGATCCCGGCGACCAGGGAAGGCCTGCCGGCGATCGAGGACTGCATCGCCCGCGGGATCCCGATCAACGTCACGCTGATCTTCTCGCTGGAGCGCTACGCCGAGGTCGTCGCCGCCTACCTGCGCGGCGTGTCGCCGCCTCATCGCTCGACGGCGGCGACCCGTCGAAGGTGCACTCGGTCGCGTCGTTCTTCGTCTCGCGGCTCGACACCGAGGCCGACCGGCGGCTCGACGGAGCTCGGGCAACCCGGAGCTGCAGGGCAAGCTCGGGCATCGCGAACGCGAGGCTCGCCTACCGCCATTTCGAGCAGGCGTTCGCCGGGCCCGGTCTGGGAGCGGCTGGCCGCAGCAGGGCGCGACGCAAGCAGCGGCCGCTCTGGGCCTCGACCTCGACCAAGAACCCCGCCTACCGCGACGTGATGTACGTCGAGGAGCTGATCGGCCCCGACACCGTGAACACGATGCCGCTCGAGACGCTCGAGGCGTTCCGCGACCACGGCGAGGTGCGGGGCGACACGGTGCTCGAAGGCGTCGAGGAGGCGCAGGCGCTGCTCGACGAGCTGGCCGCGGCCGGCGTCGACTACGACGACGTCGTCGCGACGCTCGAGACCGAGGGCGTCCAGAAGTTCGCGGATGCCTTCGACGAGCTGATCGCGGGCATCGAGGCTCGGCGCGGAGAGCTGGCGGCGACATGACCGCGGGCCCTGCCGCGGCCCCGGAGCGGCTTGACCACCGAACGCCGCGAGCTCGTCGTCGCGGATCTGGTCGCGCGACCCGACGGTCTGGACGGGCAAGGACGAGGCGCGCTGGCTCGGCTGGCTCGACGAGCCGTCACGGATGCGCGAGGACGCCGACGGCCTGCTGCGCTAGCCGCCGAGCTCGCCGAGCTGCGAGCGGGCGTCGACGCGGTCGTCCTGCTCGGGATGGGCGGCTCGTCGCTCGCGCCCGAGGTGCTCCGGCAGTCGTTCGGCGCCGAGAGCTTCCACGTCCTCGACACGACCCATCCGCAGGCGATCCGCGACCTCGCAGGCGCGGCTCGACCTCGAGCCGGACGCTCTTCGTCTCGGCCTCCAAGTCGGGCTCGACGCTCGAGACCCGCTCCCACACCGACTACTTCTGGAAGCTCGCGCCGCGCGGCGAGCAGTGGGTCGCGATCACCGATCCCGGCTCGAAGCTCGCCGAGCTCGCGCACGAGCGCTCGCTTCGCGGCCGTCGTCCCCGGCGAGCCGACGATCGGCGGCCGCTACTCGGCGCTCTCCCCGTTCGGGCTCCTGCCTGCCGCGCTGATGGGCGTCGACATCGTCGGCGCTGCTCGAGCGGGCCTGCGAGATGGCCGAGGCCTGCCGGCGACGACGAGGGCAACCCGGGCCTCGAGCTCGGGCTCTCGCTCGGCGAGGGCGTGGCAGGAAGGCCGCGACAAGGTCTGCCTGCCCGACGCCGGCGTGTTCGGGCTCTGGGTCGAGCAGCTGCTCGCCGAGTCGACCGGGAAGCAGGGCAAGGGGCTCGTTCCCGCCCCGGGCGTGCGCGGGGACGGGCCCGACCGCCAGGCGCAGGAGGTGCGGCTGCCCGATCCGCTCGAGCTCGGCCAGGAGTTCTTCCGCTGGGAGTTCGCGACCGCCGTCGCGGGCTCGATCCTCGGGATCAACCCGTTCGACCAGCCGGACGTCCAGGCCGCGAAGGACAGGACGAACGAGGTGCTCGCGAGCCGGGCGACGTCGAGCTCGAGCCCGAGGGATCGGTCGAGGAGCTCCTCGCCGGCGCCGCGCCGCCCGACTACGTCTGCATCCAGGCGTTCGTGAACCCGACGCCGGCGAACGAGGCGACCGATCGCTGCGCTCGCCGCCGCGCTCGGCGAGCGCACCGGCTGCGTCGTCACGCACGGCTTCGGCCCGCGCTACCTGCACTCCACGGGCCAGCTGCACAAGGGCGGCCCCGACACCGGGCTCTTCCTGCAGGTCGTCGAGGACTACGGCGCGGAGCTGCCGATCCCCGGGCAGCCCTTCGGCTTCGCCCGGCTGATCCGCGCCCAGGCGGCGGGCGACTTCGAGTCGCTGCGCGAGCGCGGCCGGCGCATCGCGCGGGTCCAGCTCGAGGAGGTCGAGCCTGATGCAGCTCGGGATGATCGGCCTCGGCCGCATGGGCGGCAACATGACGAAGCGGCTCGCCGCGCGACGGCCACGACGTGAAGACCTACGACCCCGGCGTCGAGTCGACGGCCTCGATCGCTCGAGGAGCTGCGCGACCAGCTCGAGGCGCCGCGGGCGTTCTGGATGATGGTGCCCGCCGGGAAGATCACCGAGGAGCACCTTCCAGCGAGCTGCTCGGGCTCGCCGAGCCCGGCGACACGATCGTCGACGGCGGCAACTCGAACTTCCGCGACTCGCAGCGGCGGCGCGCGCGAGGCGGCCGAGCACGGCGATCGAGTTCGTCGATGTCGGCGTCTCCGGCGGGGTCTGGGGCCTCGAGGCCGGCTACTGCCTGATGGTCCGGCGGCGAGGCCGAGCCGTGACGCGGCTCGAGCCGATCTTCCTCTCGCTCGCGCCCGACGACGGCTACGCCCACGTCGGGCCGGTCCGGCGCCGGCCACTTCGTGAAGATGGTCCACAACGGGATCGAGTACGGCCTGATGCAGGCCTACGCCGAGGGGTTCGAGGTGCTCGAGAAGTCCGAGTTCGACCTCGACCTGCACGAGATCGCCGGGCATCTGGCGCTACGGCTCGGTCGTGCGCTCGTGGCTGCTCGAGCTGCTGCATGCGGCGTTCGAGGTCGAGGGCGGCAAGCTCGAGAAGATCAAGGGCTACGTCGAGGACTCCGGCGAGGGCCGCTGGACGATCGCGGAGGCGATCGCCGAGGACGTGCCCGTGCCGGTGATCAGCGCCGCGCTCTTCGCGCGCTTCGCCTCCCGCCAGGACGAGTCGTTCGCGGCGAAGGTGAACGCGGCGCTCCGCAACCAGTTCGGCGGGCATGCCGTCAAGGCCGCCGAGCACGAGCCGACTGACGCGTGGCCGGACCGACCGACGTCAGGAGCGCAACCCGCTCCTCGAGGGCCTGCCGATCCGGCGACGGCCGGAGCCGTGCATGCTCGTCATCTTCGGCGCCTCGGGCGACCTGACCGAGCGCAAGCTGATGCCGGCGCTCTACTCGCTCGGCGTTCCGGCGGCTGCTGCCCGAGCACTTCGCGGTCGTCGGCGCGGCGCGGACCGAGGGCACCGACGAGGGCTTCCGCAAGGCGATGAAGGAGGCGGTCGAGCGAGCACGCGCGCGACGAGTTCCGGCAGGAGGTCTGGGACGAGCTCGCCGCGGGCATGCGCTACCTCCAGCTCGACATGTCCGACGAGAGCGACGGGAGCGAGCCTCGGCGCGCTCCTCGACGAGATCGACGAGGAGCACGGCACCGGCGGCAACCGGCTCTACTACTTCGCCGTGCCGCCGAGCGCGATCGCGGCGCTCGTCGACGAAGGTCGCGGCGGAGCGCGCACGGACGAGGGCTGGACGCGGCTGATCATCGAGAAGCCGTTCGGTCACGACCTCGCCTCGGCGCGCGAGCTGACCGCGCTGATCGGGGAGCACTTCTCCGAGAGCGAGATCTTCCGCATCGACCACTACCTCGGCAAGGAGACGGTGCAGAACCTGCTCGCGCTGCGCTTCGCGAACGGGATCTTCGAGCCGATCTGGAACCGGCAGTTCATCGACCACGTGCAGATCACGGTCGCCGAGTCGATCGGGATCGAGGGGCGCGGCGGCTTCTACGAGCAGGCGGGCGCGATCCGCGACATCTTCCAGAACCACCTGCTGCAGCTGCTCGCGATCACGGCGATGGAGCCGCCGAGCGACTTCACCGCCGACTCCGTGCGCAACGAGAAGGTGAAGGTGCTGCACTCGCTGCACACGCCCGGGCCGAAGTCGGTCGTGCGCGGCCAGTACGGGCGCGGCTTCGTCGAAGGGCGTCGAGGTGCCCGGCTATCGCGAGGAGGAGGGGGTCGCGCCCGGACTCGACGACCGAGACGTTCGTGGCGGCGAAGCTCTACGTCGACAACTGGCGCTGGGCGGACACGCCGTTCTACGTGCGGATGGGCAAGCGGCTGCGCGCGCCGCGAGACGACGATCGCGATCCAGTTCAAGCGGGCGCCGCACCCGCCGTTCGAGGAGACCGCGGTCGAGGCGCTGCGGCCGAACGTGCTGCTGATCCACGTGCAGCCGGACGAGGGCCTCTCGCTCGCGATCGGCGCGAAGGTGCCGGGCCAGGGGATGTCGATCCGCACGGTGCACATGGACTTCCTCTACGGCAGCGCGTTCCGCGACGGGCTGCCCGAGGCCTACGAGCGGCTCATCCTCGACGCGATGCTCGGCGACGCGACGCTGTTCACGCGCTCGGACGAGATCGAGGAGCAGTGGGCGATCGTCGATGCGATCGTCGCCGCCTGGCAGCGCGACCGGGCCGCGTTCCCGAACTATCCGGCCGGGCTCGTGGGGGCCGCCGTCGTCGGACGAGCTGCTCCACCGCGACGGCCGCTCGTGGCGGCGGCATTGACGTGCGCGAGCCCGACTGCAGGACTGGTCGGGCACGGACGTCTCGATCGCGCGAGATCGACTCGGAGCTCGGCCCGGCTCCGGCGCGAGCCGTCGACCGAGGACGGCTCGACGCCGCACCAGCGGACGAGCGTGATGACGCATCTCGCCTGGGTGCCGCCCGAGTGGCTCGATGCGGCCGAGCGGACGCTCTCGGGGATGGCCGAGCGCCACCCGTCGCGGACGGTGATGCTCGTGCCTGACGGCCGGACGGCGAGAGCCGGATCGACGCGGAGCTCTCCGTGCGCTGCTTCCCGGCCGGCGAGACCGAGCGTCTGCGGCGAGGTGATCGAGCTCGCGCTGCGCGGCGACCGCGCGTCGCGCGCCGGCCTCGATCGTGCTGCCGCTCGCTGATCTCCGACCTGCCCGTGTTCCTTCGCTGGCGCGGCGAGCCGCCGTTCGGCGAGACCCAGTGGGAGCAGCTGATCGGGGTCGCCGACCGGCTCGTCGTCGACTCGTCGGAGTGGGAGGAGCTTCGCTACCCCGAGCTCGCGGAGGCCTTCGACCGGATCGCCGTCTCGGACATCGCCTGGGCGCGAACGGGCGCCTGGCGGATCGCGCTCGCCGAGCCGCTGGCCGGCGATCGCCGAGCAGGAGATCGAGATCAGGGGGCCACGAGCCGAGGCGGCGCTCCTGCGAGGCTGGCTGCGGTCGCGGCTCGACCTGCGAGCTCGCCGCGCGTCGAGCCCGCCGGCGAGCTCGGCGTGCGCCTCGACGGCGAGGAGGTCCCGCCGCCCCGCGAGTCCGGCGCTCTCCCCGAGCGACCTCCTGAGCGCCGAGCTCGACAGGCTGGGCCGCGACCGCATCTACGAGCAGGCCGCCGCGGCCGCGAGCTCGTAGGCGGCTCACCTGCCGAGCTCCCTGAGGCGTCGTCCTCCGGCGGCTCTGAAGTCCATCCCTGAGAGTCAATCCGTGAAGAGCCATCCCTGACACGTCCCGATCGGGCGCGTACCGGATCGGATCCGACCTGTCCCGCGTGGTGTCTCGTAGGCCGTGTCCCGCGTCGGTGGAGCAGGACCAACCCCTCGCGCCCGACGGCCTTTTTCGGCCGGATGCCGAACGTCGATTCCCCGCGGCGGCAGCGTTCGAGCCGCATCGGCTCAGCGCTGGCGACGAACGAGGCAGCTTTCCCAGCCTAGTTGTGCCGGAAGCCCAAGCCCGTGTCCGTTCCGGCCCGTTTTCCCTCATTTGGCACGAAGTTGGCACTGGTTTACCCCGGTGTCTGACCCGGGTTAAGCGAGTGGCCGGGGAGACGGACTTGTCCGGAGAAGCGGTGTTTGCGGTTCGGGTGCGGGTTGGCGGATGACCGGAGCTGCCGGCGAGTGCCGGCTTCGCCGGTGCTCGCTCGCTACGGCCGAAAGATGTCGCGAAGGGGGGCTCGCGCGGAACCGGAGGTTTCCACCCGCGCTAAACCCGGAGGTTTCGCACCCGCTCTAATCAGGCCAGCGCGGCGATGGTGTCGGCGTGGAGGGCGCCGTTGCTCGCCATGAAGAGCGCCTTCGGTCGCGGGGGCTCGCCGGCGAAGGTCGAGCAGCGGCCGCCCGCCTCCTCGACGAGGAGCTGGACCGCGGCGTAGTCCCAGAGCTGCAGGTCGGCGTCGGGGCAAGGTCGAGGGCACCTTCGGCGACGAGGCAGTGCTGCCAGAAGTCGCCGAAGCCGCGGCTCGTCCAGGCGCGCGCGGCGAGCGTCGGCCAGCGCGGCGGGCAGGTCGGACGGGGCGGCGGTCGAGATGACCGCGTCCTCGATTCTGGCGACCGCGGAGACGCGGATCGGCTCGCCGGCGGCCCAGGCGCCCTCGCCGCGGACGGCCCACCAGCGCCGGCCGAGCGCCGGCGCCGAGACGACCGCGACCTCGAGCCTGACCGTCGCGCTCGAGCGCGAGCAGCGTCGCCCACACGGGTACGCCGCGCACGTAGTTCCGCGTGCCGTCGATCGGGTCGACGATCCACCGCGTGGCGCTGCCGTCGTCGCCGAGCTCCTCGCCGAAGACGCCCTCGCCGCGCGCGCCCGCGTCGCGACGAGGGCCCGGATCGCCTCCTCGGCGGCGCGGTCGGCCTCACTGACGGGCGTGAGGTCGGGCTTCGTCTCGACTCTGCAGGTCGAGGGCGCGGAACCGCCCGAGCGTGATCGCGTCGGCGGCGTCGGCGAGCTCGTGCGCGAAGCGAAGGTCGGGGCCCATGACCGGTCGAGGCTACCCGTGCCGGCCGGCGCTGCCGCGCACAGGGATCAGCGCGGTCGCAGTGCGGCTTCGAGCGCCAGCCCGGCCGCGAGCACGAGTGCGTCGGCGCCCGGGCGCCCGACGAGCTGGATCGAGGAAGGCAGCCCGTCCTCTGCTGGCCCGCAGGGCAGCGCCAGCGCGGGCCAGCCGAGCAGGTTGAACGGGGTAGGTGAGCCGGACCATCGATTCGCGGATCTCGATCTCGTTGACCGTCGTTCGCCGGAGCGACGAACCCGAGCGTGGGTGTGAGGAGCAGGTCGAAGGGCCGATCGTCTCGGTCATCTGGTCGCGGTATGACGCGCGGCGGGTGGTGGCGGCGGCGAGCTCGGCATCGGTGACCTCGAGGCACCGCTCGATCTTCGGGCTGAGGTTCTCGCCGTAGAGCTCGGCGTGCTCGGCGTAGAGGTCGCGATGCACGTCGCCGATCTCGTGCATGAAGATCGGGACGGTGCCGTCGGGCCACGGAAGCTCGATCGGCCGCGCGGACAGTCGTCCGGCGGCCGCGCCGACGCGTTCCCGAACGAGCGGGTCGGCGTCGTCGAGCCAGCCGAGCGCGGCGGCGAGATCGTCGAGCTCGAGCTCCGGCACGTCGAGCCCGGGTACGAGGGCCTGCATCAGCTCGATGCAGCCGGCGACGTCGACGGCCATCGGACCGGCGTGGTCGTAGCTCGGTGCAAGCGGGAAGATCCCATCGGTCGGAACGAGCCCGTAGGTCGGCTTGAAGCCGGTGATGCCGCAGCAGGCAGCGGGGATCCGGATCGACCCGCCGGAGTCGGTCCCGAGCGCCACGTCGGCGAGTCCTGCGGCAAGCGCAGCGGCGGACCCCCCGCTCGACCCTCCGGCGACCCGCCCGGGCGCGGCCGGGTTCGGCACGGTCCCGTAGTGGACGTTCTGCGAGGTCGTCCCGTAGCGCGAACTCGTGCAGGTTGGTCTTGCCGACGTCGACGTAACCCGCCGCCTCGAGCACGGCAACAGCCGTGGCGGTCACAGACGGCACGTGATCGGCAAAAACAGCCGATCCGTACGTCGTCCGCACCCCGGCCGTATCGAACAGATCCTTGACCGCCAACCGCTTCCCCGCCGGCGCCGAAACATCGAGCTCGGTAATGAAGATCCCGTCCACCAGGAGATCTTGCCCTTAAGCGAGGAGCCGGAAGCCGTGAGCCGTCGGCGAGTGCCGGCTCTGCCGGTGCTCGCTAACTACGGCCGAAAGATGTCGGAAGGGGGGCTACAACCGCTTCCCCGCCGACGCCGAAACATCGAGCTCGGTGATGAAGATCCCGTCCACCAGGAGATCTTGTCCTTAAGCGAGGAGCCGGAAGCCGTGAGCCGTCGGCGAGTGCCGGCTCTGCCGGTGCTCGCTAACTACGGCCGAAAGATGTCGGAAGGGGGGCTCGTGGGGGGAACCCGGAGGTTTCCACCCACGCTAAACCCGGAGGTTTCCACCCGCGCTAAATCCGGAGGTTTCCACCCGCGCTACAACTTGAGCGCTGCGAGCCCGACGGCGAAGGTGCCGCCGAAGAGGAGCAGGAAGAGAATGACGAGGCCGAGGGCGAGGCGGAGGTTGCGGCGGTCGAGCTCGGGGCTCGGGCCGACGGCGTCGTGCATCAGGTCGGGTGGGTGCTGTTGTGCCATTAGACCGCGGCGTCGATCGCCATCGCGACGAAGAGCAGCGCCAGGTAGATCATCGAGAAGTGGAAGAGGTGCACGGCTGCGGGTGCGGGTCGTCTCGCGCCAGAGCTGGAAGGCGTACCACGAGAAGGCGGCGCCGAGGATGAGCGCGGCGATGCCGTAGATGAGGCCGAAGACGCCGAAGGCGACCGGGAACGAGCGTGGCGGCGACGAGCGCGATCGAGTAGAGCGAGATCTGCCGTGCGGTCTCGCGCTCGCCGCGGACGACGGGGAGCATCGGCACGCTGGCGTTCTCGTAGTGCTCGCGGATCATCAGGGCGAGCGCCCAGAAGTGGGGCGGCGTCCAGAGGAAGACGATCCCGAACATCACGAGCGCCGCCCAGCCGAGATGGCCCGAGGCGCTCGCGTACCCGACGAGCGGGGGCACGGCGCCGGCGGCGCCGCCGATGACGATGTTCTGCGGCGTCGAGCGCTTGAGCCAGCGCGTGTAGACGAGCACGTAGAAGAGGTTCCCGAGAAGCGCGAGCAGCGCGGTCGGCAGGTTGACGAGCGAGTCGAGCAGCACGAACGAGGCGGCCGAGAGCGCGATCCCGTACTCGAGCGCGCGCTCCGGCGCCACGCGGCCCGAGGCGACGGGCCGGCCCGCGGTGCGCTTGCCCATCAGCTTGTCGATGTCGCGGTCGAGGTAGTGGTTGAGCGTCGCCGCGCCGCCGCAGGCGAGCGCGAGGCCGGCCATCGTCGCGGCGAAGGTGCCCCAGCCGGGCACGCCGGAGGCACCGACGAAGATGGCTGCGCCGCCGGTCAGGAGCAGCAGCGACATCACCCGCGGCTTCGTCAGCGTGAGGTAGTCGCGAGGCTCACCCGTGAACGAGGCCCGGCCGAGGAACGCCTGGGCGGCAAGCAGCGACGAGGCGCCGAAGGCGAGCGCGGCGAAGGCGATGTGGACGTCGCGGCCGGTGAGGAGCGCCGCGAGCCCGAAGAGCACGACCGAGGCGAGCGCGGCGGGCAGCAGCCTGCCGAGCGGACATGACGGCGAGGACGAGGAGCCCGACGAGCGGCGGCAGCGCGACCGCGGCGAGCACCCGGTGCGCGGTGTGCCAGTCGTCGACCCCGGAGATCACCGCGAGTGCCGTGCCGAGCACGGCAGCGCCCGGCGAGGAGGCCCGCGCCCGAGCAGGGCCGCTCGAGCTCATACGCGTCCTTCCTCGGCGAGGCGGCGGCGCAGGTCGCGGAGCGGCCGGGCGCTGATGATGTAGGGCACGCGCTCGAAGTTCCACGGCGGGCGGCGGCGAGGTCGCGTACCACTCGAGCGTGTCGGCGAGCCACGGGTCGTTCACGGCCCGCCTCCCGACGCGCGCTGTTCGGACGATGTTGGCGACGAAGACGAGCATTCCAACCGCCATCGTGAACGCGCCGATCGTCGAGATCATGTTGTAGACCTCCCAGAGACCTCCGGAAGAGTACGTGTAGACGCGCCGCGGCATCCCGAGCAGCCCGAGGAAGTGCTGGGGCATGAAGGTCAGGTTGAAGCCGATGAAGACGAGCCAGAAGTGGAGCTTCCCGAGCGCCTCGTCGAGCATCCGCCCGAACATCTTCGGCCACCAGTAGTAGAGGCCCGCCGAAGATCCCGAACATCGAGCCGCCGAAGAGCACGTAGTGGATGTGCGCGACGACGAAGTAGGTCTGCGTCAGCTGCCAGTCGACCGGGAAGGCCGCGAGGAAGATCCCCGAGAGGCCGCCGATCGTGAAGAGGCCGATGAAGCCGAGCGCCCAGAGCATCGGCGTGTCGAACGAGATGTTCCCGCGCCAGAGCGTCGCGAGCCAGTTGAAGATCTTCACCCCGGTCGGGACGGCGATCACCATCGAGCTGACCATGAAGAACGAGTCGAGCCTGGTCGGCAGGCCCGACGGCGAACATGTGGTGGCCCCAGACGAGGAAGCCGAGGAATGCGATCGACACCGTCGAGAACGCGACCGCCTTGTAGCCGAAGATCGGCTTGCGCGCGAAGACGGGGATGATCTCGGAGATGATCCCCATCGCGGGCAGGATCATGATGTAGACCTCGGGGTGGCCGAAGAACCAGAAGACGTTCTGGTAGAGGATCGGGCTGCCGCCGTGGGCCGGATCGAAGAAGTGCGTCCCGGCGTGGCGGTCGAGCAGCATCATCGTCAGCCCGGCCGAGAGGGTCGGCAGCGCGAGCATCAGCAGCCAGGCGTAGGTGAGCATCGTCCAGACGAAGAGCGGCATGCGCATCCAGGTCATGCCCGGCGCCCGCATGTTGTGGATCGTGACGATGAAGTTGACCGCGCCGGCGATCGAGGCGAGCGTCAGCACGTGGAGCGAGAGGATCCAGAGGTCCTGGCCGCGACCCGGCTCGTGCAGGGTCGAGAGCGGCGCATACGACGTCCAGCCCGCCTCGGCCGCGCCTCCCTTCGCGAAGAAGCTGAGGTAGAGGATCAGGCCGCCCATGACGTAGAGCCAGTACGAGAGGGCGTTCAGGCGCGGGAACGCCATGTCGCGGGCGCCGATCATCAGCGGCACGAGGAAGTTCCCGAACCCGGCCAGGATCGGGACGATGACGAGGAAGATCATCGTCGTCCCGTGGATCGTCACGGCCTGGTTGTAGGAGCCGCGCGTCATGAAGTGCTCGTTCGGCGTCGCAAGCTGGGTGCGGATCAGGAGCGCGAGCAGGCCGCCGAGCCCGAAGAAGAAGAGCGACGTCCAGATGTAGAGGATCCCGATCCGCTTGTGGTCTGATGGTCGTCAGCCACGAGGTCAGCCGCCCCTGCCGCCAGTCGGAGTGGTACGGGACGACTCCCGTCTCGACCGGCGCCACGTCTCAACCCGCGTTGCCACTGGCCCCCGTCTTCTTCTTCAGCGTCTTCGTGTAGGTGACGAGCGCGTCGATCTGGGCGTTGATCCAGTCGTCGCCCACGGCAGGCATGTTCCCGACGCCGTTGCAGAGGATCCCGCGCAGCCCCTTTTCGTCGGTCAGGAGCGGGTTCGCTGCCGAGGGCCGGGCCGACGTAATCGGTGGCGAGCCGGTGGCAGACCGCGCAGACGCCCTGGAACTCCTGCTGGCCGAGCGCGATCGCAGCTCGGCTGCGCTGCCCGTTGCGAGATGAACTGCTCGTACTGCGCGCGCGGGACGACGTCGACCGTCGCGATCATCTTTGCGTGCTGGATCCCGCACAGGTCGGAGCAGCGCGCGGCGTACGTGCCGACCGGGGCCTTGAACCAGGTGTGGTTCGTGCGGCCGGGGATCGCGTCGATCTTGCCGCCGAGCTCCGGAACCCACCAGCTGTGGATGACGTCCGTCGTCGGCGCGAGCGACGTCCTCGTTCACGACCTCGCCGGCCGGGCGCGATCATCGTCCCGACCGAGATCGCGCCGTTCGGGTAGCGGAAGAGCCAGTAGAACTGGTGCCCCTCGACGGTGATCGTCGTCTCGTCGGCCGCGCTCGCGCTCGGAGGGTTCGCGATCTTCGGCAGCTCGACGAAGATGAAGGAGCCGATCGCGACGAGGATCAGGACCGGGAGCACGGTCCAGATGATCTCGAGGCGGGTCGAGCCGTGCACCTGAGCGCCGTCGAGGTTGCGGGCCCGCTTGCCCCGGCGGTACTTGACGATCATCGCGATCAGCGTTCCCTCGACGATCGCGAAGACGATCCCCGCGAACACGAGCACGAAGACGTACGCCTCCCGGATGCGGTGTGCGTTCGGCGAATGAGCCGGCGGCAGGCAGCAGCCCGCCGTTACCTGCGAGCGCCGAGCCTACGAGCGCGAGCGCCGCGCACGAAACCCCAAGTACCGTATTCCTAGTACGAGGGCTCTCCGACGCACTCCGCCTGGCATCGTATAGCCGGTGGAGAGCCGCACGCGGATAGAGCTGCCCCCTCAGGTGCGCAGGCCGTTCGAGGTGTTCGTCAACGGGGTGCCGCAGGTCGAGGGAACGGACTTCGAGGCAGTCGGGTCGACCCTGCTCTTCCCGCGCACGCTCGCGCGGGAGGGGAAGATCGGCTTCTGGCGCTGGGCGAGGCTCTTCCTCGGGGTCGCGGGCACCTACAAGCAGAACGACACGATCGACGGTCGTCTTCACCGTCAACGGGCGGCGGCAGGTCGCAAACCTCGCGGCACCGCCGGCTGAAACGCGTGGTCGAGGGACGCTAAGCTTTCGTGATGACGCACCGCAGGCTGCGGAGCGCGCTCTCGCGGCCGGGGATTCATGCTCCTGCCGGCTGCTGCGTTTGCCGTGCACCAGCTGCGCTACGAGCTCGCCTACGGCTCGCGGGCCGACGGCGCTCGCCGCGCAGGGACACGGCTACCTCGACTCGCTCGCGCCCTGGGTTGCGGTGCTCGTCGCGCTCGCGCTCGGCTCCTACCTCGTCCGGCTTGCGCGGGCTGCAGGCGGGCAGGTCGAGCAGCCCCGCCCCCGGCGTGCCTTCGCCCGTCTCTGGCTCGCGACCTCGGCCGGGCTGCTCGCGATCTACCCGGCCAGGAGGCGCTCGAGGGGTGTTCGCGGCCGGGCATCCCGGCGGCCTCGAGGGGATGTTCGGCCACGGCGGCTGGTGGGCGGTGCCGCTCTCGGCCGCGCTCGGCCTTGCCGTCGCGCTGATCCTGCGCCTCGGCGCGGCGGTCGATGGAGCTCGTCGAGTGCGTCGGCCCGGCCGGCGACCCGCCGGCTCTGCTCCGGCCGAGGCCGCTTCGGGTCGTCTCCCGGCGCCGACCGGTTCTCGCCGGGCTCTCGGCAGGCCGGGCGCCGCCGAAGTCGTGCCTCGCAGCTGCGCTGTAGCCCCGCTGCCAAAGCTGCAGCTGCCGTAGCCGCAGCTCGGCTGTCGCACGATGACGTCGTTCGTTCCCGAAAGGAGAGCCATGCGTCCTGTCGCGGACGCTCGTATCCATAGGCGAAGCGACCGGTGAAGCCGGCCGCCTTCCTACCGGTCCTGCTTGCCGCGCTGGTCCTCGTGCTGGCGCTGCCCGCGTCAGGCAGCGGCGCACGGCCGCTCGGCGACGGTCGCGCTCGACTACCGGCTCCAGCTCGACGCGTCGACACGCGCGCTTCCGGGCGTGCACGTCCGCGTGCTCGACGGCGACCGCGACTTCCAGGTTCGGGTCGATCGTGGCGTGACGCCTGCTCGTGCGCGGCGCGCTCGGCGAGCCGCTGCTCCGGATCGACGCATCGGGTGTCTGGGTCAACGCGAGCTCGCCCACGGCGACGGGCGACAAGATCGTCTCGAGCTCGAAGCGCGGCTGGGTTCACCTGAGCGGGTCACGGTCGCTCGCCTGGCACGATCACCGGCTCTCACCGCCGCCGACGAGCAAGGTCGGGATCGCCGGGCGCTTCTCGATCCCGATCGAGTTGAACGGCCGGGAGGCGGCAATCGGCGGGACGTTCTTCCGGGTCGCCCGGCCGCCCGGCTGGCCCTGGCCGGTGGCGGCTGCCGCTGCTCGCGGGCGGGATCCTGATCGCCATCCGCCGCCGCTCGTTCCGGCCCGCTCCTGACGGTCGGCCTCGGGGCGACCGCCGGCCTCGCCGCTCTCGCCGAGGTGACCACGTTCGCGGTTCGGGATGCGCCCACCGGCGGGATCGCGTGGCTTCAGATCGGAACGGCAGTCGTCATCGGCGCCGTCCTCGGGGCTCTGCTCGTCAGGCTGAGCGGCCGCGTCGCGTGCACATGCGGCCGGCGTCGTCGGCGCCGTCGCTGCGGCGGTGAGCCTGAGCTCGCTTCCCGTCTACTGGCACGGCGTCGTCATCTCCGCGCTGACGCCCGACCTCGCGCGTGCCGTGTGCGAGATCGCTCTCGTCTTCGGCGTCGCGGCCGCGGCGCTCAGCTTCCTGCCCGACTTCGACGAGCCCGTCCGGGGCTCGAGAGCGCTGAAGGTACGCCGGTGAGCGATGCTCGCGGCGGCCGTCGTGCTCCTCGCCAACCCGTCGGTCAAGCCGTGGCCGATCGGGCCCGGGCCGCGCTACCTCCCGTCGCCTGCGACCGCGGCCGTGCTGCGCGGGCAAGCCCGTGGGCTCGCTCCGGTGCGGATCCGGCGCCCGGCGCTTCCGGGTCCACCTCGAGCTTTTCGCCGCGCGGCGGGTGATCGTGGTGCCTGCCGGAATCGGCGTCGCGGCACCGCTCGTTCGCAGCGGGGCGACGGTGACGCCGGAGGGCTGCTCCTACCCGCTGCGGACGCTCGCTCCCGACGGGGTCGTCGAGGTGCGCGCGAGGAGCATCGCTCACGGTCGGCGACCTGTTTCGGGTCTGGGGCCAGCCGCTCGCTGCCCACCGCCTTGCCTCGTTCCGGTCGGCCTCGCCCATCCGCGCCTACGTCGACGGTCGACCCGGTGCACGGCCCGGTCAGCCGGTGTTCCCCTTTCTGCGCGCGCCGAGATCGTGATCGAGCTCGGCGGGTACGTCGCGCCGCATTCCTTCTTCCTGTTCCCACAAGGAGGCACTCGATGAAAGAGGAGCGTCATGAGGCTTCACCGCGGCCTCGCCCTGCTCGCCCTGCCGCTGCTCGTCGCGGCGGCCGCCGGCTGCGGCGGGTCGACGACCGTGACCGGCCCGACGATCCGCCCGCCGCCGTCTACCGGCTCGTGCACTTCCAGCCTGCGGGCCCGGTCGTTCCCGGAAAGCCGGTGCGCGTGTCGTTCGAGATCGAGCAGCCCGACGGCACCCCCCTCATCCACTTCAAGACCGGGCACGGCCCGCACACGGGCGTCCACCTGATCCTCGTCCGCAAGGACCTCGCCTACATCATCCACCAGCACCCGCCGGTCGGGTCATAGCGCGACGATCTCGCAGGTCGTGACCTTCCCGGCTCCGGGCCCGTACAAGCTCGTCGTCGACGTCTATCCGGCAAGCGTGCAGCAGGTCGTCAACACGAACTTCCAGCTCTTCGGGAGCGTCCAGGTGCGCGGCACCTACCGGCCGAAGGCGCTTCCGGCCCCGACGAGCTCCGACGTCGTCGACGGGTTTCACTTCACGCTTCAGGGCGCCTCGCAACCTGAAGGCGATCGACGCTGCGCTCGTCACCGTGCACGTGACCGCACCTGACGGCAAGCCGGCGACGTTCACGCCGTGGTTCGGTGCGCTGGCGCACGCGATCTTCTTCCGGCAGAGGACGCCTCGACTACTTCCACACCCATGTCTGCGCCCCCGGCGTGACGCGGCTGCACGAGCGTCCTCGGGCCGACGAAGGTCACCGGCACCTCGACCACGCCCGGGAAAGCTGAAGGTCGGCGTGCTCGTCCCTGCCCCGGGACCTGGCGCCTCTTCCTGCAGTGCAAGCTCGACGGGAAGGTCCTCACCGCTCCCTTCACCCTCCACGTGCATTGAGCAGGCGGCCTCGGCATCTGGTCGCTCGTGACCGTCGTGGTCGTCCTGGCCACGCGCACGATCGTGTATGCCTTGGCGCCGCAGTCCGTGCTGCTCGCGCGCTCGCCCACAACCAGGTGGGCCCGAACCTGACCGTTCCGCTCGTGGTGGGACGTGCTGGCGGCTGCGCTGGCAGCGGCCGCGGTCTTGTGGCTGGCAGCCGCCTCGGTGCAGGAGCGTCTCGCGTTCGAAGGAAGGCGGCTCGTGGCTCACCCGAGGCTGCGGCCCGGGCTGCTCGGGCTTCGGGCAGTCGCGCTCTTCCTGACGACGTCGTTTGCCTTCGCGATGCTCGAGTCGACGATCCACTGGCGCGCCGGGCTCGGCTGGCACGGCCTCCACTGCCTGACCGGCCCCGTGCATCGCGATGCGATCCCGGTTCTCGCCGCGCTTTCGCTCATCGCGGTCGCGATCCACGGCGCGGTCGAGCATCTCCTGCTGTGGGCTCGCCGCCTGTTCGCCCAGCTGGCCGCGCGCGTCTGGCTTTCCGCGGGCGCCCGGCCGGCCCCATCACCCCTGGCGGCACTGCGATCGTCCCTTTCGAGCCCGGCAAATCGCGTGCGCGGGCCGCCTGCCGTCGCCCCGTCTCCTGTGCCTTGCAAACCCTTGAGAGAAGGAGTCGACGTGAACGCTCTACTCGCAGGCCGGCGGCGCTCGCCGCTCGTGATCGCATGTGCGCTTGTCGCGGCGCTGATCGCGGCGTCCGCGGCGTCGGCGCACGCCCGCATCAGCCCGCCCGTCTCTGTTGCCAACAAGCTCCAGCTCTACAGCCTCGCCGTTCCGACCGAGAAGGCGAACGCCACTACGACGAAGATCGTGCTCACCGTCCCGGCCGGCTTCTCGATCGACTCGTTCGTCCCGAGCCCGGGCTGGCAGCGGGTGCTGCAGCAGACCGGGTCGGGCGACAGCGCCGTGATCCAGAAGGTCACCTGGACCGGCGGCGACGTGCCCACCGAGGAGGACTCGCTCTTCCAGTTCCTCGGCGAGCCCGCGAAGACCGGCACCTACACCTTCCAGGTCGAGCAGACCTACTCGGACGGCTCGATCGTCGAACTGGGCCGACCCCGAGACCGGCGCCGAATCCGGCCCCGACGATCGAGGCCAAGAGCTCGCTCGGAGGTGGCGGCGTCGGACTGCTCACGATCGTGGCCCTCGTGATCGGGATCGTCGGGGTGCTCGTCGGCGGCGTCGCGCTCGTCACCGGCGGTGGCGGCGGTGGGAGCGGGAAGAGACAGCTCGCATGAGCAAGTCCGCCGGCAGATCGCCGTCGAGTGGGTGGGGGAGGTGGCTCCCCCACCCACGCCGTGCGCGCGTGGCACGGCTCGGCCTCGCGGAGCCCGGGCGGCTTTCGTGGCCGGGATCGTGATCGCCGCACTCGCGCTTCCGGCGGTTGCGTCCGCGCACGCCTACCTGACGAAGACATTTCCGAGCCCGAGCGTCATCCTGGATTCGGCTCCGCGCCGACGTCGAGCTCACCTACGACGAGGCCGTCGAGCCGCGCTTCGCGATCATCTCGGTCACCGACAAGGACGCCCACCAGGAGACGACCGCCCCGGTTCACAGGTCGCCGGCGAACCCCGACACGCTGATCGTTCCGCTCCGCCCGCACCTGGCGGAGGGTTGGTACCTCGTCTACTGGCGTGCGATCTCGGTCGACGGCCACCCGGTGCAGGGCGCCTTCACCTTCGCAGTCGGCCCGAACGCCGGGCCCGCGCCGCAGTTCAAGATCCCGCATATCGCCCAGACGGCGACGACGACGCCGCTCCTCGTCGCGCGTTGGGCGGTGTTCCTGACGATCATGAGCGCGATCGGGCTGCTCGTCCTCCGTCTCGGGATCGCGCGCCCGGTGACACGCCGCGTCCCAGGCACGAGCCTCCGGGCGATCTCGAAGGCCTACCTGATCGTCTCGGCGCTCGGGCCTCCTCGCGGTGCCCGTCTATCTCGAGGAGTCGACCTCCGTCGACTCGCTCCGCTCCTTCTTCGCCTTCGACGCGCTCGTTCCGCTCTGGCGAACCACGGCCTTCGGCCGCGGCTACGTCGACCTGGAGCTCTGCTTCGCCCTCCTGTGCTTCGCCGGAGTCGTTGCCCTGTGGGTCGACCGGCCCGACCGGGAGCATCGCTCGATCGCGGAGATCTTCGCCGGGATCGGGGTCACGGCGTGCGCGGCGGCGGTGCTGGTCATTCCCGGCGCGTCAGGCCATGCGGCACAGACGGCGCCTCGTGGCCTCGCTCTTGCCCTCGACTGGCTTCACCTCGTCTCCGGATCGGTCTGGCTCGGTGGGCTCATGGGCCTGCTCGTCTTCTGGCGGAGCCTCCCGGCCGCCGCGGCGGGTCGCGGGCCTCGCCGTGGTCGTCCCGCGGTTCTCGAACGTCGCGTTCGTCTCGGTTGGGCTGCTGCTCGGCTCCGGGATCTGGGCTGCGGTGCTCCACCTGCCGATCCTCTCGGCGCTCTGGATCACCTCCTACGGCCTCGCGATCCTGACGAAGGCCGGTCTGCTCGCGCTGGCGATGCTGCTCGGCGCGATCAACCTGCTCCGGCACGAAACCGCGGCTGGTTGCCGCTCGCAGCCGGCCCGGAGCTCGGCTCGCCCGCGGCGACCCTGCTGCGCCGGGTCGTCTCGGGCGAGGTGATCCTGGTGACGGCGGCGGTGTTCGCGGCGGCCGTCCTCTCGAGCCTCGCGCCGCCGTCGCCGTCGCTCGGCGAGGAGACCTCTGCGCTCGCCCAGGTGGGGCCGGGCCCGGTCGCAAGCGTCGTCCACCAGGCCGGCTACACGCTCCAGGTCATCGTCAGGCCGAACAAGGCTGCTGCACCCAACGACTTCGCGCTCGAAGATCACGAAGGGCGGCAAGCCGGTCGTGGGCGCGAGCGTTACCGTGACCTTCGCGATGCTCGACATGGCGATGGCAAACCAGGAGTACCAGCTCAGCGCGAGACCGCGTCCAGGGCTGTACTCGCATCCCGCGCCGGCGCTCGTGATGGTCGGGCACTGGGGGCTCTCGTTCCTGGTGACGCCGAAGGGCGCGGCGCCCTTCACCGCACTCGTCGTCGACCACGCTGCCGGATGAACGCCGCTCCGAGACGGACAGCCTCGAGGCTCCGGCTTCGGCTTGCGGCGGCGATGCTTGCCTTCGCCGCCGGTGCCACCGCGGTCGTGCTCGTGATCCTGCTCGTCAAGAGCGCTCTCGGGTGAGCCGCGGGGCCCGGTTCGGGACGCTGGCCGCGTTGCTTCTGGCCGTGCTGGCTTCGTCGGCAGTGCCCGCGTTCGCGGACGGCGATCCGGCGAGCGACTACTTGCTCTCCCAGTCGACGTTCCTCTCGCCGTTCGACGGGCACATCCCGGCCTGCCCAGTCGCAGGAGCTCGTCGCGATGCTCGCGAGCGCGAAGCAGCAGGGCTTTTCGCTGAAGGTGGCGGTGATCGTGACGAGCTACGACCTCGGGCGCCGTGCCGATCCTCTTTCGACAAGCCTCAGACCTACGCCAAGTTCCTCGCCGAGGAGGACTTCTACTACTGGAAGGACGAGCTGCTCGTGGTGATGCCGAACGGCTACGGCATCTACAAGGGCAAGGCACTGCCCGCCGCCGACGCTGCCGACGATCCGCCGGCTTCCGCCTGTGAGCTCGACGAGCGGCGCCGCGTCCTGGTCCAGGCGGCCGAGACGGGCCGTGCGGGCGCTCGCCGCGCGCCGCGGGCTCACCCTCTCGACCGCGGCGGCCGAAGAGCGGCTCGTCGTCGACGACTGCCGAGCGGATCGAGATCGCTGCGGGCGCCGCGGTCGCTCGTGCTGCTCCTCGGCTTCGGGGCGCGGCTTGCGTGGAGGCGGATGCAGGGCTGATGGCAGACGAGCCCGCAGGAACCGCGTCCGAGACGCCCGATGCGCCTGGCCCGGATCGCTCCGAGCCCGGCGCGGGCATCCCGATGCCGAAGATCCCGCTCGGCCCCGGCCGGGCCGCCTACTCCCGGCGCACGCGGCTCATCCTCGCCGGCGCTGATGGCGTTCTGCATCGTGGCTGTGGTCGTCGTCGCGCGTGGTCGCGTCGCTCGACCTCGACCTCGACGCCGGGCGTACCGTCACGATCCCGCTGGCCGATCGGGGCGCCTCGGCCGCGCTCATGCGCGCGGCCGAGGCGGTGGGCTTCCATCCGGCCGCGCGAGGCGGGCGCGGGCACGATCGAGAGCCGAGCCCGCTCGACGCGCCCCCAGCTCGGCCGCCGGGCTGCTCGCGCCCGGCGCGGCCGCGCCTGCGTTCAGCTGCGCACCCCGACCGGGCAGGCGGTCGGCCTCGCCGCGTCTGCGCGGGAAGGCCGTGCTGCTCGAGTTCTTCGCCACCTGGTGCCCCCACTGCGCCGCCGAGGCGCCGCACCTGAAGGCGATGTACGCGGCGCTGCCGCCACAGCCGCTACGCGTTCGTGTCCGTCAACGCCGACGGCGAGGACGCGGCGAGCGTCCTTGCCTTCCACATCTACTTCGGGCTTCCCGTATCCCGGCCGCTGCTCGACCCGAGCACCCATCCGGGGACGTTCCACGATGCCGGGCTCAGCGAGGGCCCGTCATCGCGGCCTACAAGGTCGCGTGCGTACCCGACCTTCTACGTGCTCGACACCGCCGGCCGGGTCGTCTGGGCGGCGGAGCGGCGAGCAGCCCGACGCGCTCCTGCGCCAGCGAGCTCCGCAAGGCCGCGACGGCCAGTAGATCGCCGGGCACGGCCGCGCCCGCGATACCGTGGAGCTATGCCCGGAGGTCGCATGGGCGGTTCGTGCCGCGCGAGCCGGTCGAGCGCCCCGACCGACAAGGCGGTGCGCCGTGCCAACCTGCGCCGCATCGGCCGGCTCTTCCGCCCCTACTGGGCGAAGCTCGGCGTCGTCACCTTCCTGATCCTCGTTCGCCTCGGGCCTCGGCGTCGTCCCGGCGTTCCTGCTGCGCGCGGTGATCTCATCCGCCTTCACGCCGACGGCACGGCAAGCACGTGGTCGTCCACTTGCGCCTGCTGACCGAGCTCGTGCTCGGGATGATCGCGATCTCGCTCGTCACCGGCGTCTTCGGCGTCGTCCAGTCCTACCTCTCGACGCAGGTCGGCCAGAGCGTCATGCACGACCTGCGCACCGCGCGTCTTCCGGCACCTGCAGCGGCTGTCGCTCGCGTTCTTCACGAAGACCCGAACCGGCGAGGTGCAGAGCCGGATCTCGAACGACATCGGCGGCGTCGACAACGTCCTCACCTCGACGGCCACGTCGGTGATGTCGACGGTGACGACGGTGATCGCGACCGTGATCGCGATGTTCCTGCTCGAGTGGAAGCTCGCCGTCGTCGCGCTCGCGCTGATGCCGATCTTCGTCTCATCACGCGGAGGGTCGGCGAGGCGCGCCGGAAGATCGCGATGACCCGGCAGGAGTCGATGGCCGACATCGCCTCGCTCGTCCAGGAGTCGCTGTCGGTCTCCGGGATCCTGCTCGGGAAGACGATGGGCCGCTCGACCGAGCTCGCCGAGCGGTTCACGGGCGAGTCGAACCGCCTCGCCGACCTCGAGGTGCGGAGCCGCATGACGGGCCGCTGGCTGATGCAGTCGATCCAGATCACCTTCGCGATCATGCCGGCCGCGATCTACTGGTTCGGCGGCCTCGAGGTCGCGCACGCCCACGGGACCGCCTCCGTACACGACGGTCGGCGACGCTCGTCTCGTTCACCACCCTCCAGACGCGCCTCTTCGCGCCGATCGGCAGCCTGCTCAGCATCTCGGTCGACGTGCAGAGCTCGCTCGCGCTCTTCGACCGCATCTTCGAGTACCTCGATCTCGACGTCGACATCGTCCCGGGCACGCAGACGCTCGAGCACGTTCGCGGCGACGTCGCCTTCGAGCATGTGTGGTTCCGCTACGCCGACGGCGCCCTACGCGCTCTCCGACATCGACCTGACGATCCCGGCCGGGACGACGATGGCCGTCGTCGGGGAGACGGGCGCCGGCAAGACGACCCTCGGCTACCTCGTCATCGCGGCTCTACGACGTCGAGCAAGGGCGCGGTGCACGATCGACGGCGTCGACATCCGCGAGCTCACCTTCGAGTCGCTCGCCGCGACGATCGGCGTCGTCTCGCAGGAGACCTACCTCTTCCACGCGACCGTGCGCGAGAACCTGCGCTTCGCGAAGGCCGACGCGACCGACGAGGAGGTCGAGGAGGCGGCGCAGCGCGGCGCAGATCCACTCGCTGATCTCCTCGCTCCCCGAGGGCTACGAGACGGTCGTCGGCGAGCGCGGCTACCGCTTCTCGGGCGGCGAGAAGCAGCGGATCGCGATCGCCCGCGCGGTCCTGCGGAACCCGCCGATCCTCGTGCTCGACGAGGCGACCTCGGCCCTCGACACCCAGACCGAGCGCGCGGTGCAGGAGGCGCTCGCGCGGCTCGTCGAGGGGCGCACGACGATCGCGATCGCCCATCGCCTCTCGACCGTCCGCGACGCCGACCAGATCGTCGTCCTCGACCGCGGCAGCATCGTCGAGACGGGCACCTACGACGAGCTCGTCGCCGCCGGCGGCCGCTTCGCCGCGCTCGCAGCGCGCGACGCCGACACGTTCGACTCGATCGACGTGACGCGGGTCGAGGCGACCTGGGCTGGGCGCCCCCTCCTGACGGCGACGGCCCGAAGGCCCGCGCCGGCAGGCGGCCCTGGCCGCGCTGGCGTCAGCGGTGATGATCGGAGCCTCGTTGCGCGTCGACAGGCGCGAATCCGGGCCCGACGCGGGTCCAGGTCGTCGCGCGCGAGTTCTACTTCCAGCTCTCCCGCTACACGGTCACGGCCGGCCCGGCGATCGTCGAGCTCGTGAACTTCGGCGAGGACCCCCACGACCTGCGCCTCGAGCGCAAGGGCGGCACCCGGATCTACGGCACGCCGCAGGTGCAGCCGGGTGGCCACTACGACCTCACGGTGCGGCTGCTTGCCGGGAACCTACGAGCTCTGGTGCAGCGTCGCCAACCATCGCCTGCTCGGGATGGAGACGGTGCTGAAGGTGAAGGCGCGCTCCTGAAAGGCAGCCAGGGCGTCGGGTGCTGCCGGCGCCCCTCGCGCTGCCACCCGCCTCGTGGCGCGCGTCGGGCTTGGTCGCCTATAGGCATGAACGGCTTGACCGCGGCCGTCGCCTGCGCGGCGGTGAGCACCTTCGGCAGGCTCGGCGCCGGCACGATCGAGTTCGCGCCGATGTTCGTGAGGACGCTCAGGTGCCGTGACTCGCAGGCGCCGATCTCGGCGGCGACGCCCTTGAGCGCGTTGCTCTGGAGCGCGGTCACGGCGCCCATGTAGGCGCCGACGAAGGCGGTCTCGAGAGCCTCGCCGAGCATGCCGATGCTCTTGCGCGAGGCGAAGGAGCCCTTCGGGTAGGTGAACTTGAGCCCCGCCGGCGTCGCCGACTTGAGCACGCCCTTGAGCGCGTTGTAGTGGTCGACCTCGTTGCCCTTCGCGCCGGCGAGGTAGGCGAGCTCGTCGCCCTTGAGCTGCTTGGAGTCGATCGCGTTGCGTGTAGAAGTCGATCGCGAGGAGCTCGGCGGTGGCGGCGAGCTTGGCGATGTCGGCGTCGGCTCGTCGACGGCTCCGAACGCGGTTCCCTCGGCGACGCCGAGGACGAGCGCCGCCGGCGACGAGGGCGATCCCGCCCTTTGCGCCGCGGGTCGAGGAACTGCGCGCGAGTTGTGTCGCTCATGGTTCTAAGTCCTCCTTGGTCGGGGCCCGCGGTCGTGCGAGCGTCGACCTGATTCGCCGGCCCGCCGGATCCGGTTCGGTCCGAGTATCGCCCCGGCGACGTGGTGCCGAGCCCGCCTGCCGCCGGCAGCGCCGAACCGAGCTGACGCTCGGGCGAATCCTCTTGAACATGGGGGCCGCGCTTTGCTTGCTACCGTCACGTCGTGTCCCCGCCTCGCGGACGACCGATGCCGCGCCGCGATCTGGCCCATCTCTCGGACGAAGCCGTCGTCGCGCTCACCGCGCGGTCGGACGAGGTGGCGCTCGCCGAGCTGTACGACCGGTTCGGCCGAACCGCGTTCGGCCTGGCGCTTCCGCGTGCTGCGCGACGAGGCGCTTGCCGAGGACGCCGTCCAGGAGGCGTTCCTCGCCGTCTGGCGCGGCGCTTCGCGGTTCATCCCCGAGCGCGCGAAGGCGAGCACCTGGATCATGACGCTCGTCCATCGCCGCGCCGTCGACCTCGTGCGCCGCGAGGAGCGCCGCCGAGCCGATCCGCTGCCCGAGGGCGAGATCGGGGCCGGCGGCCCGTCGGCCGCGCGACAGCGCCTGGCTCCGCCTCGAGCGCGAGCGCGTCCAGGCCGCGCTGCGGCTGCTCCCCGACCAGCAGCGCGAGGCGATCGAGCTCGCCTACTACGGAGGCTTCACCCAGTCGGAGCTCGCCGAGCGGCTCGGCGAGCCGCTCGGGACGATCAAGAGCCGCATGTTCGCAGGGCTCGCGCGCCTGCGCGAGCTGCTCGAGCAACCCCATGGACGGAGAGACATGGACGACGAGCGAGCTCCACGACCTGATCGCCGCCTACGCGCTCGACGCGCTCGATCCCGAGGAGCGCGAGACCTTCGAGGAGCATCTCGCCGGCTGCGAGCGCTGCCGCGACGAGGTCGCGGAGCTCTCGGCTGCGGCCGCCGCGCTCGCCTTCGGCGGTCGGAGCCCGTCGTCGCCGCCGCCGGCGCTGCGCGAGCGGATCCTCGAGGCGGCGCGGGCCGAGCGGCCGAACGTCGTGCCGCTGCGCCCGCGCTGGGCCCGCCCGGTGCTCGCGCGTCGCGGCGGTCGCGGCCTGCGTCGCCGTCGGGCTCGGGATCTGGGACGTGTCGCTCCACGACCGGCTCGGGAAGGCCCACAGCGAGGCGCTCCAGCGCGTCGCGATCTCGGGCGCCACCGGATCCCTCGTCGTCTCCTCGGGCCAGACGGCCGCGCTCGTCCTCTCCGATCTGCCGGCCGCACCCGGCGGCAAGACCTACGAGGCGTGGGTGATCAAGGGCGGCAAGGCGACCTCTGCGGGCCTCTTCAGCGGCGGCCACGGGATGACCTACGTCTCGATCGGCCGGCACGTGCCGAAGGGCGCGACGGTCGGGGTGACGGTCGAGCCTGCCGGCGGCTCCGAGCCAGCCGTCCTCGGCGCCGCTGATCGTCTCCCAGCCTGTTTAGACGAGCTCTCAGCGACCTCAGCCAGTTCTTAGGTTCCTGCCGAGGGGCTACAGGTACAAGGTCGGCATGACTCGTTTCAGGATTCCAGTCGCGGTCCTGGCGCTCGTGATCGCCGTTGCGGTCGGCGCCGGATTCGTGGGCAGCAAGACATCGCAGCACATCTGCCTCGGTCTCGGTCGGGGGCAGCGCTCCAGAACGCATTCGTCAACGTCTACAAGAACGTCTCGCCGTCGGTCGTCCAGATCCAGACGAGCGAAGGCCTCGGCTCGGGGATCGTCTTCGACAACAAGGGAGACATCGTCACGAACGACCACGTCGTCGGCACCTCGAAGACGTTCACGGTCACGACCTCGGCCGGGAAGGTGCTCAAGGGCACGCTCGTGGGGGCCTTTGCCGCCGACGACCTCGCCGTGATCAAGGTGCCGGCTTCGGGGCTGAAGCCCGGCGACCTTCGCCGACTCGGGCGAGCGTCCGGGTCGGCGACATCGCGATGGCGATCGGCAACCCGCTCGGGCTGAGCTCGAGCGTCACCGAAGGGATCGTCAGCGGCGCTCAACCGGCAGGAGCCCGAGGGCGGCAACGTCGTCCTCCAAAGCGCCATCCAGACGAGTGCCGCGATCAACCCGGGCAACTCGGGCGGGGCGCTCGTCGACATCGAGGGTCAGGTGATCGGGATCCCGACGCTCGCCGCCACCGACCCGCAGCTCGGTGGCGCCGCCGCCGGGATCGGGTTCGCGATTCCGAGCAACGTCGATCAAGAGCATCGCCGGCCAGCTCGTCCGGAGCGGCAAGGTCACGAACTCGGGGCGCGCCTATCTCGGGGTCGAGAGCGCCGACACCGGTGCCGGTAACGGCGCCTACGTCGGGCAGGTGCTCGCCGGGACGGGTGCGGCGAAGGCCGGGACTCGTCGCGGGCGACCTGATCACCGCGGTCAACGGCATCGACGGTCACCGACTCGAGCGACCTCAGCACCGTCCTCGCCGGCCTCAAGCCCGGCCAGACCGTGATCGGTGAAGCTCGTCAAGCAGGACGGCGCGAAGGCGAGCGTCACGGTGACGCTCGGCCAGCTACCGGGCGGCGGGTAGCGACGAGCGCCTAACTCCCCTTGGACTTGCCGGTGTCCGGGAGCGCGAGGCGCCGGCCTCGCGCTCCCCGGCCGCCGATCGCAGCGCCTTGATCGCCGCTCGGCTGGTCGAGGCCGAGCGCCCGCAGGAGGTCGGTGGCGATCGAACGGATCTGTCCGACGAGCACGTCGACGGCGAACCCTCGCGGCTCGTCGAGGGCGCTCATGGCGGTGGCGCGCCGCCTCGAGGATCGTGTCCCGGATGGCCGCGAGCTCCCCGCCCGTGTGCGAGCTCCCGCCCGACGCTGCCGCGTCGCCGCAGCGAGGCCGCGGATCGCGTCGGGAACCTGCGGCGGGATCCGCGGCTCGAGCTCGACGGCGCGCACGGCCGCCCGCCCGAGCACCCGCGAGTTGCGTACGGCGAGCTCAACCTGCACCGCCGCCTCCTCGTAGCGGGCGATGCGGCCCCGCTCCCGCCAGTAGCTCGGAGCGATCCGCGTCGTCTCCTCCGCGACCACCAGGTCCTCGTGGAGGCGAGAGACGAGCGTGTCGAGGCCGCGGGCCCGTTCGAGCGCCCGTGCGGTCGCCTCGAGGTCGCGGCTCTCGAGCGAGCCGGCGATCTCCTCGAGGGTGGTAGCGAGCGCGGTCACGACCGGCGCCGATCGCCCGCCGCGCCATGCGCGCGGGATCTCTGCGGGGCGACGGCGAGCACGGCGAGCCCCACGGCGCCACCCACGAGCGCGTCGAGGAAGCGCGACGGGACGAGGCTCCCGTTCGGCGCCGCGCACGGTAGCGACGAGCACCGCCGACGAGGCGGCCTGCGAGGCGATCAGCGGCCCGCCGCCGAGCACGGTCGTCGTCGCCATCGCCAGCAGCACGACGAGGCCGATCTGCGCCGCGCCCGTGCCGATCGCCGAGATCAGCAGGTCGCCGATCGCGATTCCGACGGCGACGCCGACCACCATCTCGACCGTCCGGCGCGTCCTCCCGCCGGGCGCGAGCCCGAGCGCGATCACCGCCGCGACCGGCGCGAAGAAGGCGTTCTTGTGCCCGAGGACGTCGTGGGCGAGGTGCCAGGCGATCCCGGCGGCGACCGCGGTCTGCAGCAGCGTCACACCGGCGGCCCGAAGGACGCGGGCCCGAGCGCGGAGCCTCGCCTCGAGCCGCATCGAGCTCGCTAGGAGTTCGGGCCCATGCCCGGCTCGTCGTCGGAGAGCGGGATTCCCTCCGGGCCCTTGCCGCGATACGCGGAGCGGAAGGCGGCGAACGCCTTCTGGTCGAAGCTCGGGCAGATCGCGATGTGCCCGATGCCGTAGTAGTGGTTCGCGTAGTACTTGGTCGGGTCGCCGGTCCAGGCCGTGAGGGCGATCTTGTCGCCGAGCCCCGCGTACGGCGTGCCGAACACCCCGTCAGGCTGCTGGTTGTAGAACGCGCGGAGCTTCGCGACCGTCGAGGCGGGACCTTCGGCCCCCACCAGATCACGACCGCGCCGTGCTCCTCGTTGTGGACGACCTGCCTCGGGTTCACGGCGGAGGTGTAGAAGCCCCAGACGGCCCAGTAGCCCGTAGTGGGCGCCGCCCGAGGGCGGGGAGGTGCTCCAGAGGCCCTTCGTCGGGCGTCGTCAGCGACGGGACGTCGGCGTGGTAGTTCGTCGGGTCCTTCTTCGGCGGCAGCGGCGGCACGTCCCGGTAGGTGCAGCCGGCCGCGAGCATCGCGGCCTTGACGCTTGCCGAGCTGCCGCCGCCGGAGCCTCCCGTCGAGAGGACGGACGATCACGATCGCGGCGGCGACGAGGACGCCGCCGCTGGCCGCCCAGACCCAGCGCGGCACCTCCGACAGCGGAGAGGACGAGCTCTTCGTGTCGCGGCGGCGGGGCGCCTGTACGGTGCGCGGCGGATTCGGCGTCCGCGCCTTTTTCTTGGCCACGAAAAGAGCATACGGGGCGGCGCGGAGAACAGCTCGGGCCTACTGTCGCGGTCGCCCGTCGGAAACCACGGGACGAACGCGCTCGTCTCGCTGCTGGTAGCGGCGGAAGTCGTCGCCGCGCGAGCGCAGCGCGCGCTCCTCGATCGGCGGGATGCCGGTGACGAAGAGCACGAGGTAGAGGATCAGCGCGTAGGCGAAGAGGCCGAGGTAGCCCCACGGCGCCGCCAGCGCGATCAGGCCGTAGGCGAGCCAGGTGAGCGTCTGGAAGAAGTAGTTCGGGTGCCGCGAGTAGCGCCAGAGGCCGGCGCGCAGCGTCGTGCCTCGATTGGCGGGATCGGCGAGGAACCGCGTGAGCTGCCGGTCCGCAACGGGCTCGAGCGACGGCCGCGACCACCCAGAGGGCGGCGCCGGCCCATTCGATGGGAGCGAGGCCGTGGCGGCGATTGAAGACGGCGAGCACGAACGGCACCGAGAGGAGCGGGGCGAGCGCCGCCTGGGCCTGGTAGAAGATCGCGAAGGTGAGCTGCTCGCGGCCCCTGGCCGCCCAGCGCTCCCGCAGGTCGCGGTAGCGCCCGTCCTCGCCCTTGCCGAAGCGCCTGACGACGAGCGAGCGCGACGCGGCCGTTCTCGGCGGCGCCGAGGACGCCGATCAGGATGCGGTGCGAGGCTCGCCCCGGGCCCGACGACGGCGCAGAAGACGGCGGCTGCGGCGAGCGAGAATCCCCAGCCGGCATCGACGGCGGTCGCATCGCGCGTTCGGCGTTGGATCAGGTAGAGGATGCCCTGGAGGCTCGCCGCGCCCGCCCAGATGAGCAGTGCGAGCTCCCAGCGGTGCTGGATCACCGCAGCGTCGGCGAGGCGACTGCGGCTCACGCGGCCTGCTCGTCCGCGTACCAGGCGTGCGCCGGCGGGCCGTACGGCGCGCCGGAGCTCCTCGATCGCCTGCCTCGATCCGCGCGGTCAGCGCCTTCGCGGAGGCCGACGGACGGGCTTGGCCTGGACGACCTCGATCGGCTCGCCCGCCATCACCAGGATCCGCGGCAGGCCGACCTTGAACTTGCCGGGCCGGAGCGCCCGCTCGCTGCCGACGATGCAGACCGGGACGACCGTCGTCCCGGTCGAGATCGCGAGCCGCGCGGCGCCACGGAGCCACGGCCGGTTGCGGTACGGCAGGCAGGTGCCCTGCGGGAACATCCCGAGCACCTGGCCCTGGGCGAGCAGCTCCGCTGCGCGCCCGACCGCGACCTGGTCGCCGATGCCGCGCGAGACCGGGAAGGTGCCGAACCACTCCATCACGTTCCGCAGCACGGGGTAGTCCAGAGCTCGGCCTTCGCCATGTAGCGGATCGGGCGGCGGGTCGCGAGGCCGAGGAGCCAGGGGTCGATCAGCGACTCGTGGTTGGCGACGAGGATCACCGGCCCGGTCTGCCGGGATGCGCTCGCAGTCGCGAAGCTCGACCCGGTAGAGCGGCCCGGAACCAGTACGCGGAAGCGCGTCCGCTCGAGCACGCGAGTAGAGGGATGGGCCGCTTCATGCGCCGTAGCGCAGCGGCTCGAGGGTCAACTGGACGTCGCGCACCCAGCGGGTGCGGAACGCGGCCTCGCAGGAGGCGAGGTAGAAGAGCCAGGTGCGCTCGAAGCGCCCGTCGTAGCCGAGCGCGCGCACCTCGTCGATCCGGCTCGAGAAGTTCTCGCGCCAGCGCTTGAGCGTCTCGGCGTAGTGCGGGCCGATCTCCTCGACCTCGTGGATCAGCAGGCGCGAACGAGCGCGCCGAGGCCGACGGCGAGCGCGCCGAGCGACAGGGATCAGGCAGCCCGGGAAGATGTAGCGCTCGATCCAGTCGGGGCTCTGGCGGTAGCGGTCCCAGCGGTCGTCCGGGACGAGGATCGTCTGCACGCAGGCCCGGCCGCCCGGGCGCGAGCAGCCGGTCGATCGTCGCGAAGTAGGTGCCGAACTGCTTCTCGCCGATCGCCTCGAGCATCTCGATCGAGGCCACCTTGCTGTAGCCCCGTCGTTCGCTGCCCGATGGAGCGCGGTAGTCCTCCTCGCCGGATCTCGACCCGGCCGTCGAGCCCGGCTGCGGCGATGCGCGTCGCGGGCGAGGCTCGGCCTGCGCCGGCGAGATCGTCAGCGCCGGTGACGCGGCAGCCGTACTCGGAGGCGGCGAGGATCGCGAAGCCGCCCCAGCCGCAGCCGATCTCGAGCACGTGATCCTCGGGGCCGAGCTCGAGCTTCTCGCAGATCCGGCGGTACTTGCGGCGCTGCGCGTCCTCGAGCGGCTCGTCCTCGCTCTCGAAGATGGCGCACGAGTAGGTCATCGTCGGGTCGAGCATCAGCTCGAAGAGGTCGTTGCCGAGGTCGTAGTGGTAGGCGATGTTGCGGCGCGCGCGGAGCAGGCCGTTGCGGCGGTTCGGTCGCGGCGGAGCGTCGAGGATGCGGCGTAGCGTCGGGTGGCGCTCTGGCGGCCGCGTCGCCGTTCCGCAGCAGCAGCTCGAACAGGGCGACGAGGTCGCCGGAGTCCCACTCCCCGGCCATGTACGACTCGCCGAACCCGATCGCGCCGCGCGAGGCGATCCGGCGGAAGAGCCGGGCGTCGTTGATCGTGATCGGGATCGTCGGGCCCGGCGCCGAAGCGGCGCGTAGCGCCTCGGGGAGCTGCGACCTCGAGCGTCCCGCCCTCGAGGTGCGCCAGCGCGCGCTCGAGGATCGCGCTCGCGATCCGCTCGAGCAGCGGGAGCCCGGCCGGCCGAGGCTCGGCCCGAAGCACCCCTTCGCTCATCTGGCCACGTCCTTCAGGGGTAGGGCCTCTGCCGGCGCGGGCCTCTCGGGCCGGCCGAGGAGACGTGCTCGAGCGTGCTCGGCCGAAGAGGCTGGGCGGGCACGGTCGAGCCCTGGCCGGCGACGAACGGCGGCTTGTGGTGGAACGGGACGCGCTTGAGCAAGAGCCGGAGCGCCTGCCAGTGGATGAGGCCGATCACCTGCAGCGGCTGCAGCGGGTAGCGGAGGAGCGTCCGGATGAGGCTCGCGTTCGTGAGCTCGCGCCGGTGGCCGTGGAGGACGGCGGTCAGCGGGTGTCCCGCCGTCGTCGTCGTGGACGTGGATGCGCGCCCAGACCTCGTCGCCCGGCTGCGAGAAGGCGTACTCGTACGACTGGTCGAGACCGAAGAACGGCGAGACGTGCAGGCGCTTGTCGTGGGCGTAGCGAAGCGACGGGCCCGCGCAGCAGCTCCGGCAGCCGCTCGCCGAAGGTGTTGCCGAGCTCGGCGACCATGCAGGCGAGCTCCCACTCCCCACCCGCCCGCTCCTCGCCCGCATGGTCCTCGGTACCGGCGCGGTCGCCGCCCTGGGGGGCGCGGCGGTAGCACCAGTAGAAGGAGACCGGGTTGAAGACGTAGCCGAGCACACGGAGCTGGGTGAGCATCAGCACCCGCTCGATCGACGGGTCGCCGGTGAAGTCGATCACCGCCTGCTTGACCGGGCTGCCGTCGAAGTGGTCCGAGTCCCGGAAGGTCACGAGGCCCCGCCGGTTGACCGCGATCGGAGCGAGCCGGCGCTCGAGCTCGGGCAGCTCGTCCAGGTCGAGCAGCCAGTAGGAGACCGGGTAGCGGAACACGTTCCGTCGCGGCGAGCGGCGCGCGTGCATCAGCGTTCCCGTGTAGAGCGCCGACCTCACCGGCCGGTCCCGGTCACCATCGAGCTCCGAGCGCGGCCGCGGCGGCGAGGCCCGACGCGAGCCCGTCCTCGTGGAAGCCGTTGCCCGAGGTGGGCGCCCGCATACAGGGTGTGCCGACTCCCGGAGAGCCGGCGCAGCGCGGTCTGCGCCCGAGCGTGCCGACGGTGTAGAGCGGGTGGGTGTACGAGAGCCGCTGCGAGCACGTGCTCGTCGGCGATGTCCTCGTTGAGGGTCACGCAGTAGTCGCGTTCGGCGTCGAGCCGCTGGAGCTTGTTGAGGTAGTAGGTGAGCGTCGGCCGGCCGTCGTTGCCCGTGCGGTAGTTCCAGGAGGCGCGCGCCGCCGCGCGCGGCCGGGAGCAACGACGCATCGGTGTGCAGCACCGTCTCGTTTCGTCGTGTAGGCGAACCCACCAAGTGCGCGGCGCTCCTCGGATCGCTGGGATCCTCGAGCAGCGCGAGCGCCTCGTCGGCGTGCGTCGCGACGACGACCTTGTCGAACCGCTCGGGTCTCGCCGTCGGCGGCAGCGGACCTCGACCCCGTCGGCGCCGCGGCGGATCGCTGCGCACCGGGCTGGCCGAGCCGCAGGCCGCTGCCGAGCCGGTCGGCGATCGCCGCCGACGTAGACCCGGCTTCCGCCGGTGACCGTCCGCCAGCGGAAGCGGCCGAAGCCGAGCATCCCGTGATTCTCGAAGAAGCGGATCGCGTAGGCCGCCGGGAACTCGAGCGCGCGACCTGGCGCCGTCGACCAGAGCGCCGCGGTGAGCGGGACGAGGAAATGCGAGCGGAACCGCCGCGAGTAGCCGCGCTCGTCGAGGTAGTCGCCGAGCGAGGAGCTCTCGTAGTCGGCCTCGTCGAGCGAGCGGCGGGCGGTTCGCAGCCAGCGGCCGATCTCCCAGAGCAGGCCGTGGAAACGCGGGCTCGTCGCGTTTCGGAGCTGGGCGAACGGCCGGCGGCCCGAGTATTCGAGCCCGCAGCCTCGGCAGCTGACCGAGAAGGACATCTCCGAATCGTGGCTGCGCACCCCGAGCTCGGAGAAGAGGCGGCAGAGCAGCGGGTAGTTCTGCGTGTTGTGGACGAGGAAGCCGGTATCGAGCGCGAGCCCGTCGTGGACGACCGTGTTGGCGTGGCCGCCGGCCCGTCGCTTCACGCTCGAAGAGCTCGACCTCGTGTGCTCGCGAGAGCACGTAGGCGGCTCCGAGGCCCGCAATTCCGCCGCCGACGACAGCTACCCGCACAACCGTTGTTCGCCGAAATGCGAATATTGGTTGAGGATGTCCGAAACGACCGCGCCGATACCCGTCAAGTCGCAGCTCTGGCGCCCGTGCCGCTCGACAATTCGGTGCCTCTTGAATCGGTGCCGCTTGAAGCTGCGGTGGCCGTCGAGACGGTGCCGCTCGCGACCGTGAGGCAGCGCACGAGCCGGATCAGCCAGGTCGTCACGCTCGTCGCGGTGGTCGTGCCGCCGCTCGGCGTCGTCGCGGCGGCCGGGCTGCTCTGGAACGTGGCCTTCCACCCGGGCGACCTCGCGATCATGGGCGGAATGTACGTCGTCTGCGCGTTCGGGACCACGATCGGGTTCCACCGCTACTTCACGCACAAGTCGTTCGAGGCGCGGGCGCCGGTCAAGGCGATGCTCGCGATCCTCGGCTGCATGACGATGCAGGGGCCGCTGACCCAGTGGGTGACCGACCATCGCAAGCACCACGCGCTCTCCGACCAGGAGGGCGACCCGCACTCGCCGCACGCCGGGCACGGTGACGGGGTCGCTCGGCATGGTCAAGGGCTTCGTCCACGCGCACGTCGGCTGGATGTTCACGAACCTCGGGATGGAGCAGGGCCGCCTCTACGGCAAGGACCTCTACGAGGACCGGCTCGTGCGCACGATCGACCGCCTGTACCTGGTCTGGGTCGTCGCTGACGCTCGGCATCCCGTTCGGGATCGGGTACGCGATCGGCGGCACGAGCTACGGCATCGAGGGGCTGCATCTGGGGCGGCCTCGTCCGGATCTTCCTCTACCAGCACGCCACCTTCAGCGTGAACTCGATCTGCCACATGTTCGGCCGGCGCGACTACAACGCCCGGGACGAGTCACGCAACAACTGGGTCGTCGCGCTGCTCGTCTTCGGCGAGGGCTGGCACAACAACCACCATGCGTTCCCGGCCTCGGCGCGCCACGGCCTGCGCCGCTTCCAGATCGACCTCTCGTGGCTGCGTGATCCGCGGGCTCGAGAAGCTCAGGCTCGTCTCGAACGTCCGCGTGCCCTGCGGATCGACGCGCCTGCAGGCTCGATCGAACGAGCGTCGCGTGCGCGATCGCGCTGGTCGCGTCAGCCGCCGCGAACGTCTCGAGCTGAGCCGCGATCAGCGCGCGCCCAGGCGCCGCGCGCGCGGCAGCGGCACGAGCATGCCGCCGGGCGAGCGCAGCGCGAGGCCGTGGAGGCCGCCGCGGATGAGCGTGTAGCTCCCAGGCACTCCGAGCGCGCGGGCGCGCTCGAACCCGCGGCGCGAGAGTGACGCCGACACGCCTGGGATTCCCGGGAGCCAGCGGTCGAGCGAGCCGTGGAGGACGTCGAGCCGCTTGCCCTCGAGCGGGCTCGACGTCGAGCCGGTCGAAGATCCACGGCGCGAGCCCGAGCACGCCCGTGACGCGATGGTCGGCGGCCGCGGCGATCGCGACCGCGCCGCCCATCGAGAAGCCGACGAGGAGCACGCGGCTCGCCGCCGGACTCGGCGATCGCGGCCTGCGCGTCCTCGTTGCAGAGCTCGAGCTTGCGCCACGACTTGACCCGGTAGCGAACCTCGGCGAACCCGAGCTGCGGGAAGCGCGGGGCCATCTCCGCCACGAGCCACTCGAGCGTCGCGCTCCAGGTGCCGGGGACCTCGGCGGCCTGGCCGCCGTTCACGCAGACGACCATGCTCGCCGCGGGCGCGTTCGTAAGCCGCAGCTGCGCGCCGGTCGAGAGGCGCAGCGTCCTCGCTCATCGCGCCCTCCGTCCGGCGTCGCCTCGACCGCGGCTCGCGCCTCTGCCTCGTACGGGTTTGCCGCGTAGCCGGTGCGCAGGTAGGAGAGCGGCATTTTCACCGGGTGGTGCTGCATCTGCCAGACGTGGCAGAGCTCGTGGCAGAGGAGGTCGTCCGGTCCGGCCGGCGGCTCGGCGGGGGCCTCACGCAGGAGGATCGTGCCCCACGCCGCGTAGCCGTCGAACCGCCGGAACCACGGGAGCCGGAAGAGGCCGTGGCGACGACGGCGAGCCGGACTCGTTCGATCCGGACCGGCCGCGGGTAGAGCGCGAGCCGGTCGAGCCGGGATTTCGCACGCTCGAGGGCGAGCTTCGCGACTGGCTTCGTGCTGGCTTCTGACTGGCTTCGTGACTACGGCCAACGGGCGGGGCCGGGCTCTTGCAGCTCGATCGTGCCCCAGTCGTGGCGCGGCGGCGAGAACGCCTCGACGATCACCGCTCCGTCGGGGCCCGTCTTGACCGAGTGCGGGACGTGCGCGAGGATGCGCCAGGTCCCGCCGGGTCTCACGTCCTCGCGTCTCGTCTCCGATCCGGAAGGTCACCGACCCCTCGATCAGGATGCCGAGCTGCTCGTTCGCGTGGCTGTGCTCGGGAACCTCGAAGTCGGGCTCGAGCTCGAGCAGCGTGAGCGTCAGCTCGTTCCCGTGGATGCCCCTGCTGACGATTCCGTCCCAGATCTGCTGGGGCGGGATCGAGTCGACGTGATCGAAGGTGCTCACACGAGGAGGCTAGCCGGACCAGATCGACTGGAGGGCGCCCGTGGCGGCTCGCCGAAATCCAAATTCATGCAGCAGGCGGCTAGCTACTTGAAGATGACGGCGGACGTCTTGGCGGTCTTGGCTCCTGTCTGGAGCAGCTCGAGCTTGTAGTGGCCGGCGTGCCTGGCCTTTGGGGGCAGCAGGAGCTTGATCGCGTCGGTGCCTTTGCGTGCGGTCTCGTGCCAGGCCGCGATGAGCTTGGTCTTGAGCAGCAGCTTGATCGTCAGCTTCGTGGTCTTCGAGGTCTTGAGCTTCAGCGCCAGCGTGGGCCTCTTCACGTCGAGGAGGACGGGCTTGAGGGCGCCCAGGCTGAGGATGGCCGCGGTGGCGGGGACCGGCGCGGGCTTGCCGACGGGGACCGGCGTCGGGCTCGGCGTGGGTGCGGAGGCGGTGCCGATGGTGATGGTGAAGCTGATGGCGCTGTTCGTCGGGTCGTATTCCTGGGGTGAGGAGTAGGTGGAGGTGGTGAGAGTGGCGGTGCCGGTGGCCGTGACCCTGGCACCGATCTGGACCGTCGCGGTTTGTCCCGGCGGGAAGAAGTCGAGGTTGCAGTTGACGGTCTGGCCGCTGTTACTGCAGCCGGGACCGCGGTCGACGTGGTAGCCCTGGTAGCTGACCTGGCTTGGCAGGTTCACGGTGAGGGTCGCTTCCACTCGAGGCGCCGCCCTCGTTCGTAACGGTGATCGAGTAGTCGAACTGGTCGCCTACCGCGTGCGGGGTCGGGGAGGCGCTCACCGTCACATGCAGGTTCGGCGGCCCCCCACCACCACCACCGCCGCCGCCGCCACCGCCTCCCCCCCGCCGCCGCCGGCCGCGGCGGCGACAGCCGCCGAAGCCACGGAGGTCGAGATGTCCGAACCGGTCGTGTTTGTCCCGGTGACGGCGAGGCGCACCGTGTTCCCGACGTCCGCGCTCGTCAGCGTGTACGAGCTCGTGGTCTGGCCTGCGATGTTGGCGCAGAACCCGCCGAGCGTCGTCACACCGCCGCCATTGGTAGGTGAAGGTTGGCGACCCCGTCCAGGTGCCGTTCGTCGCGACCGAAAGTGTCTTCCCCGCGGTGAGCGTGCCCGAGAAGGTCGGGAGTGCCGAACTCGGCCGTGGCGGAGCGATCTGCACGGGCCCGACCCGGCTCGAGGCGTTTGTGCTCGTGCTGCCTCCGTCCGTCGCGCTTACGAAGACCGCGATCGTCGAGCCGACGTCGGCAGCCGACAACGTGTAGGTGTCGTCGCTCGCGCCGGCGACGACGCTGCAGTTCAGATTTGCGTCGCAGCGCACCCACTGGAACGTGAAGGTCTCCCCGCTCGTGTCCATCCAGAGGCCCGGATCGGCCTCAAGCGTCTGACCGACGACGGTCGAGCCGCTGAGCGTGGGCGGTGACAGGGGCTGAACGAGGTGCGGCGATGCCCAGCGCGCCCCTTCGATCCCGAGCTGGGCGGTCGTGCTGGGAAGGAAGTGGCGGGGGTTGCTGCCGTTCGCGTTCGCCATGTCGACCCCGAGCGGCGCGCAGGGGCAGGCGCCCTGAAGGGGCATGACGCTGTAGATGATCTGCGTCCCGTCCGGCGACCACGACGGGTCATAGAGCAGGGTGTTCGTCTCGGAGACGAGGATCTGGTCGCCCGAGCCGTTGACGTTCGCGACGGCAATGCTGCTCGGTCGCGCGGCGAAGCCGTAGAGCTGGGGAGAGGCGCCCGTCGAGAAGAGCAGCTTCGTCCCGTCGGGCGACCAGGCAAGGTTCCGCTGATCGAGGCCGACCGGCGGATCGGGCACGTTCGTGGTGGCGAGCACGTGGGCATTGCTGCCGTTGGCGTTCATGATCCAGATGCTGTCGGGGTTCCCCGCGCCCGGGTTGGCGCTGAGAAAGGCGATCTCCGACCCGTCCGGGGACCATACGGGGGAGCTGGCCGGGTTCCTCGAGCTGAGCTCGGTGGGCGTGCCCCCTATGGCCGGGACTACCCAGATCCCGCTGTCGGCATAGGCGATCTTGGTGCCGTCGGGCGACCAGGCGGGGTCTTCTGTGGCGTAGCCGCTTCCTGGCACGAGGACGGTCGGGTTCTGGTCGGAGAGATCGATTGTCTCGAGACCCACGCTGGAATCGACGGCGACCCTGGTGTCGTCCGGGGACCAGCTCGCCGCGTGTGCGAAGGGTGCCAGCTCGTGATTCGCGCCCCCGTCGGCATCGGCGAGGTAGAGGTTCTGTCCCGATGCGTAGACGATCGTTCCGGTGGCGCTCGTCGCTCCGAGCTGCAGCGCGCCTTCACCGACGTCGGTCGCCGCGTGGGTGGCGCCGCTTCGGGCAAGCGCTCGTGCCTCCAGCGAGGCCTCGAGCTCCGGGACGGTGAGGCTCGGGTCCTGCTCGAGCAGGTCGGCTGCCGCCCCGGCGACGTGGGGCGCCGATGCAGAGGTGCCCGTGAAGCCACTCGACCCGCAGCCGCCGGCACCGGCCGTGGCGCCGCCGTACACCCCGGACGAGACGCTGTCGGGGCCGAGCAGGCCCGGGCCGGTGCGGCCGTCGATCGTCGGGCCCTGCGAGCTGTAGAAATCGAGGGCGCTGCGTTTGCCAGCAGTCGGCGCCGACGGCGAGCGCGTCCGGCGACGACGCCGGCTCGATGATGCTGCCGGGCGCGGTCGCGAACTCGAGGCCGGAGCTGCCGATCCAGAAGAGGTCGAGTCTGGGGCTCGACGCGGCGCTGTAGTTGACGATCATCAGCCCGAAGTCCGTGTCGCTGGTCTGGTTGTCGTAACAGAACTCCTCGAGGGGAGGCGCGAGTCCGTCCGACTGGTCGTCGGTGCCGCCGCCGGTGTCCGGAACGAAGCTCGTGACGAACTGGCCGCTGTCCTCGTCGAAGAGGTACAGGTCGTAGTCGTTCGAGGTGACCGGCCAGTCGTCCCATTTCAGGTACGCGCAGTCGGTCTCCCCCTGCGGGATCGAGACGCTGTCGAGCGTCTGCCCGGAGGCGAAGTCGTTCTCCTCGGGAAAGCTCGTATCGGCCGTGAAGGTGCCGCTCCAGTGCTGCGTCGCGTAGTTGCCGGCGGCGTTGACCCAGAGGATGCCGTCGGCTCGCGCCCTTGCAACCGTCGCGTCGGGCGAGTCCGTGTCCTCGATTCCGCCCGTGCCGTCTCCACGGCTCGAGTTGAACCAGGCCACCGAGTGGTTGATGATCCTCACACCGTCCGCGTGGGCCTGGCTCTCGGCCTGCTCGAGGTCGAGCTCGGTCCGGATGCAGAACAGGTAGAGCTGCGCTCCCGGCGCCATCTTGTGGACGATCTCGGCAACCGCCGTCCCGTGGTCGGTCGCGGTGGTCGAGGCCGCCCTCGCAGTCGTCCACGACCTGAGCCGAGCCGGGCAGGTCGCCTGCCGGTCTCGGCGGCCTGGTATCCGGCGAAGCCGAGATCGATGATCGCGACCTTCTCGCCGGTACCGTCAAATCCGGCGGTCTGCCAGGTGTCGGCACCGGTTGCGGAGACGCCTTCGTCGGTCACGGCCAACGGGTAGGGAGTTGCCGGCGGGCGGACCTCTGAGACGCCGGGCTCGCCGGCGAGCAGGCCCAGTGCACCCGGGGCGACGTACGCCTGGACAAGGCCGTCCACGGTCTTGTCGACGGTTCCGCCGGCGGACACCGATCGCGGTCTCCGCCGCGGCAACTCCGGCCGAGGGACGCACGATCACGAGCGCCTTCCCCTGGGAGACGGGCATCCCGGCGGACCGCGCACTTCCGAGCGCGGCGGCAGCGCCCGTGGCGCGCGCGGCCGTGGCAAGTTGCGCAAGCGCCGGATCGAGATGCGGCACCGAGGCGACGATCGGCCGCGGGGGCGGTGCGATCGAGCGCACGAGGCCTGGATCGCTCGAGCCTCCACCGACGGCGGCCAGGGCCATGACGAGCGTCGTGCACGCACCAAGGAAAACGTCGCTTCATTCTGTCTCCGCGGCGCCGATCCCTGTCATTCTCGGTTACGACCAAACCTGCCCCCGAGGACGGCGTGCGCCTGCGCCGGCCTCACCTGACCTACGCAGGGTAACGCGCTTTGCCAAATCGTCAACCAGCCGTAAGTCTTGGTTTTTTCCTGCGTCGGGGCAATTTTCAGCTACCGGGCGGAAAGGCGCTCACGGAGCTGGAGGCTCGGTGTCCGCTCGTTCACTTTCGCGGCGACGGGAGAGCAGCCGAACGCCGAGGGTAAGCAGCGCCCCTCCGAGTGGGACGAGCAGGTAGACCGACGAGAAGACGGCGATCGCGACGGTGCAGGCACATGCGAAAGCAGCGGCCGCCCGGACCGCTCCGTCGAGGAAGCGCACCGCCGAGGCCAGGGCGAGCAGGTAGACGGCGACGAAGCAGGCCGAGGTGGCACGCACGAGGGCATCCGTGCTGCCGGCCCCGGCGACGAGCGCGCCGAGCAGGGCGGCGCCGACGAGCCCGATCAGGACGAGCGGCCGGCGCGGTACCGACCGGGGGACTCCGGCGCCGAGCCATCGCGGCACCGCTCCGTCATGGGCAAGCGCAGCCGTGAGCTTCGCGGCGCCTCCCAGGTAGACGTTCATCGTTCCCATCGTGAGCGCAACCGCGAGGGCCGCCGTGGCGTCACGGCCCGCTCTGCCGAAGCCGACCGCGATCAGGTCGGCGAGCGGGACACGAGAGCCTGTATCGGAGGTAACGGCGATCGTCGCCGCGGCGAGCCCGATGTAGACCACCGTCACGACGCCAAACGCGATCGCCATCGCCCGAGGCAGAGCTCGGTCCGGGTCGGCGAAGTCACCCGCGAGCTGCGCCACCGCCTCCCAGCCGACGAACAGCCACACGAGGATGCTGGCCGCGGTGCCGACGGCCCACCACCCGTGCGGCGCGAAGGGCGACCAGTTGTTCGTGGCGCGCGACGGAAGCGCCACGGCGACGGCAACGACGATCACGGCGATCAAGACGGTCGAGAGCCCCAGCTGGAGCGTCGAGGAGACGCGGAGGCCAAACGCGTTGGCGGCAATGACGAAGCCGAACATGGCGAGCCCCACAGCTGCGGCGACGGCTCCTCCGGATCCCGTCAGATCGGCGACGTAGTAGCCGCCGATCAGGGAGACGGCAGGGGCACCGAGGAAGACGGCCAGGAGGAACCAGGTCCCGGTGACGGCCGCCGCGTCGCCCCCGAAGCCTTCCCGAACGTAGGCTGTCACTCCGCCGGCGACCGGATGCCGGACTCCGAGCGCTGCGAATGTGAGTGCGAGCGGCGCCGAGAAGACGAGAAGCGCGATCCACGCGAGGATCGAAGCGGGGCCGGCCGCCTGGGATGCAAGTGACGGGACGAGCAAGACGCCCGGCCCGATCAAGGCACCGACGTAGAGCGCCGCCCCGCGCGGAACATCGAGGGCCCGCTCATGCCTCACACCCGCGAGCGTAATCGGTGTGTGCCGGCCGGCACCCGCTCACGAGCGCGTGGCTCACACGGGGAGGTTTTCGCCGCTCGCTCAGCGCTTCCGGGCATCGACGGCGCGCTGCAGCTGGGCCTTGTCCAGCTTCGACCGACCCTCGATGCCGATCGAGCGAGCCTCGTTGTACAGCTGTGCGTACGTGCGGCCCTTCGGCCTGTCCGTCCCCGACCGCAGCCCGCCACGCCTCCCGGACGAAAGATCGGTTCGCGAGAGCTTCGAGCTCGTCCGGGCCTCACCCGCGCGCGCCCGTTCCTTGTTGACCGTTCTGGCCGCGATCTCCTCGGCCCGGCTCTCGGAGGCGCCGCTCCGCAGTTCGCTCTCCTTCACGTGGTCGTACTGGCGAGCCCGCTTGGTTCCCTTCTTGACCCCACGCGGTGGCATGCCGGCCTTCTACCCGTCTTCGAACGGGCAAAACGTCGAAAACGCGCAGCCGGCCGGCGGCCCGTGGCGCTCAGGCAACGACGAGATGAGTGACCGGCACGTCGAACCGCGCGCTCGCGCCTTCGCCGGCCCGGCTCTCGAGCCACGAGGCCTCTTCGTCCGTCCGCATGATCATGACGACCTCGTCCGCGGGAAACGTTCGCAGTGCGTCTTCGATCGCCTGGAGCGGGTCGGTGTCGCCCGCTCCGGCATCGACGGCGTCGTTCGGCAAGGCCGCCGCCACCTCGGCTGCGCGATCCTCGGCGTCGGCGCGCGCGTCGTCCTCGGCGTTCGTCAGCCAGTCGAGCCGCGAGATACCGGATGCGGGCGCGACGACTCGTACCTCTGCGTCTGCTCCGAAGCGGCTGCCGACGGCGGAGTCGATCTCATCTGCGCCGATGTTCGAGGTGGGCACGACCAGGATGCGATTAGCCATGCCGACGGAGTTCCCAGGCCGGGCCGCGGCGAAACGTCGCAGCGACGAGCGCAGGCCGCGGCAGTGCACCGATGTGTTCACGGATGTTTCGGCTGCCGGTGACGCGGGTACCGGGCCCGAAGTGCCTCCAAGGGAAAGGCTCAACAAGTGGTGTGGCTACTTCTCCTCGTGCTGCTACTCGTTGCAGTCGGCGGTGGGACCGTGATCGCGAAGTTCCTGTTCCTGCTGCTGCCGGCGGTTCTCCTCCTGGCCGTCCTCGGAGGTATCAGCAGGCGCTCGCCCGCGTAAGGCGCAGTTCCTCCTGAAGGTAGACGGCCGGCGGCTCGGGGGGGCCGACGGCCGTCTACCGTCTTCTTGCGCGCTGTGCCTTCTTGCGCCCTGTGCGATCATCGGCGGGGCATGCCCCGCACGAGTGCAGCCGGCCGTGTCTGAAGCTGTCGTCATCGCCGCCGTCCGGACACCGGTCGGGCGCTACGGCGGCGGCCTCTCGGGGGTCCGTGCCGACGATCTCGCGGCCGTGGCGATCCGGGAGGCGGTCGAGCGCTCCGGTGTCGATCCGGCCGAGATCGAGGACGTCTACTTCGGCTGTGCCAACCAGGCAGGAGAGGACAACCGCAACGTGGCGCGGATGGGCCTGCTTCTCGCCGGGCCTCCCCCAGTCGGTCGGGGGCGTGACGGTCAACCGGCTCTGCGCGTCGGGACTGGCCGCGATCGTCTCTGCCTGCCACGCGACGATGGCCGGCGAAGGCGATCTCTTCGTCGCCGGCGGGGTCGAGTCGATGTCGCGGGCGCCGTTTGTGACGGCCAAGCCCGACAAGGCCTTTCCGCGTGGCGACCAGACGGCGTACGACACGACGCTCGGGTACCGGTTTCCGAACCCGCGGATGGCCGAGCTGTTCCCGCTCGAATCGATGGGCGAGACCGGGGAGAACGTCGCCGGCGCAGTGGAACGTCTCACGTGAGGATCAGGATGCGTTTGCGCTCGAGTCGCAGCGGCGCTGGGCCCGCGCCGACGCCGACGGTCTGTTCGCAGACGAGCTCGTGGCCGTCGGAGACTTCGCGCGCGACGAGCATCCGCGCCCGGATACCTCGGCCGAGAAGCTCGCCGCGCTCAAGCCCGCGTTTCGGCCCGGAGGCACCGTTACGGCCGGAAACTCGAGCGGCCTCAACGACGGCGCTGCCGCCCTCGTGATCGCGAGCGCCGAGCGGGCCGAGCGGATGGGCGTCGAGCCGCTCGGCCGCTTCGCCGGCGCGGCCGTGGCGGGAGTCGATCCGCAGCGTCATGGGGATCGGCCCGGTGCCGGCGATCCGGAAGCTGCTCGACCGCACCGGCGTGAGCGTCGACGAGCTCGACCTCGTCGAGCTCAACGAGGCGTTCGCCTCCCAGTCCGTGGCGGTGATCCGGGAGCTTGGACTCGATCCCGAGCGGGTGAACGTCAACGGCGGTGCGATCTCGATCGGCCATCCGCTCGGCATGAGCGGCGCGAGGCTGGTGGTCTCGCTCCTGCACGAGCTCCGGCGTCGCGACGGCACCTACGGCGTTACCTCGCTGTGCGTCGGGGTCGGGCAAGGGCTCGCGGCGCTCTGGCGCCGCCCGTAACGGTTCGGCCGAGGTAGCGCCGGAATAGCCCTTCTCGAGCGGGCGCTGCACGAGAAGCACGCGTACGGCAGTGAGGGACCGCCACCGTCGAAGACCGCCTATCGTTTATTCTTGGAATAAGCGGGTCTTCTTCGAGCCCGGAACCGGTACCCTCCCAAAAAATGGGGATCAGGAGGTAGACGACGATGGCATTGCAGCTTGGGCAGACGGCTCCGGACTTCGAAGCCGAAACGACCGAAGGGCGCATCAGCTTCCATGACTGGATCGGCGACTCGTGGGCGGTGCTGTTCTCTCACCCGCGGAACTTCACGCCCGTCTGCACCACCGAGCTCGGGTACATGGCGAAGATCAAGCCGGAGTTCGACCGGCGCGGCGTCAAGATCATCGGCCTCTCGGTCGACCCGATCGAGAACCACGCCAAATGGGCCGCGGACATCGCCGAGACCCAGGGCGAGGCGCCGAACTACCCGATCATCGCCGACTCCGACTTCAACGTCGCGAAGCTCTACGGGATGCTGGCCGCCGAGGTCGAGGGCGACCCGACCGCACGCACCGCTGCCGACAACCAGACCGTCCGCAACGTGTTCGTGATCGGCCCCGACAAGAAGGTCAAGCTGATCCTCGTCTACCCGATGACGACCGGCCGGAACTTCGACGAGGTGCTGCGCGTGATCGACTCGCTCCAGCTCACGGCGAAGCACAAGGTCGCGACCCCGGTCGAACTGGAAGCAGGGCGACAACGTGATCATCGCCGGGTCGGTCTCCGACGACGAGGCGCGCGAGACCTACCCGGACGGGTGGGAGTCGCCGCGCCCCTGGCTCCGGATCGTCCCGCAGCCGGGCAAGTAAGAACGGCGACGGCGGCCGCCCGACGACCGTTCCCGCAGCTGCGGCCGAGCTCGAGCCGAGCCGATCCGGCGCCCGCCTCGGCCGGCCGCCGTGGTCGAGGGCCGAACCACAGCTTGTGTTGCATGCCACAAACGCGGCTCTAATCGTGGCGTGCAACACAAGCGCAGTTCGGTTCGCCGCCTGCGGGCGCCCGGAGCGGTCTTTCGAGCGTCTCAGCCCGCGGACTCGCCGAGCGGAGTCCGCGGAGCGCCCAGAGCGAGAACCCGGCGACGAGCGCGAGCGCGACGGCGAAGGCCGCGCCCGAGCCCGTGGGGCTGGCCGCGACGAAGCTGCGGCCGGCCTCGAGGACCCGGGTGACCGGGTTGATCACGGCGACGTCGTGGATCCAGCCCTCGAGGAGCTGCAACGGCACGTAGACCGGCGCGAAGAAGAGGATCAGGAAGGCCGGCATCTGCATGATCGGGCCGGCCTGCATCGTCCGGAGCCTCAGCGCGACGCCGGCGGCCCAGAGCACCGCGGCCCCGTTCATCAGGATCGCGAGCCCGTACAGGCCGAAGAGGTCGACGCCGCTGCCGCCCACCTTCATCCCCGACCGCGAACGCGACGATCGTGAGCAGGGTGGCGGTGACGAGCCAGCGGACGAGCGCGGCGATCGCGTAGCCGAGGACGATGCCGGTGCGATGCGGCGCCGCGAGCAGGAGCCGCCGGCCGAACCCGCTCTCGAAGTCGCGTGCGATTCCGAACCCGGTGAAGACCCCGCCGAAGATCGCGGACTGGAGCGTCACGAAGACGTACTGGAAGGCCGTGTAGCCCTCGGGGAAATCGAAGCCCGGCGCGTGTGAGATGCGGGAGAGGCCGCCGGCGAACGCGGCGAAGAAGAGCAGCGGGAAGAGCAGCGAGGGCAGAAACAGCGAGGGATTCGTGAAGACGTTGTGGAGCGTTCGCCAGGCCACGCCCTGAGCAACCGAGAACATCCGCGCAAGCGAAAGCCGGCGCATCAGCCCTGGTGCTCCATCAGCGGGCCATCCTCACGCGCAGCGCGCGGGCGGCGAGCGTGACGGCGATGACGATGATCAGGGCCGCGATCCCGAAGCCGAGCCCGAGCGCCTCTCCGTCCCAGCCGACGATCACGAGGCTGCGGACGCACTCGATCAGGTACGAGACGGGGTTGATCGTGGCGACATCGCGGAACCAGGTGGTGCCGATCAGGTTGCGAGGGATGTTCATCGACGAGATGAAGAGGAAGACGAAGAAGAGCGGGAACATGCCCTGCACCGCCTCGCCCGAGCCGGTGCGCAGGGCCGTGAACGCACCCAGCGCGCCGAAGCCGAGCGTGACGAGGAACGAGAATGCGAGCAGGACGACGACCCCGGCCGGGCCGGACTTGAAGTGAACGCCGACGATGAGCCCGACCGTGAGGTAGACGACTGCCTGGATGAGCCCGAGGACGACGACCCCGCCGAGCTGGCCGCCGAGGATCGCGAGCGGCCGCATCGGCGTGAGCGAGAGCCGGTTCAGGAATCCCGTCTGGATGTCGCGGGCGAGGTCGGTGCCGGCGTTCATCGTCGAGAAGAGCGCTCCCTGGATGAACGGGACGGCGAGCGCGAAGGCGAAGAAGGAGGTCGTCGGGAAGCCCGGCAGGTGCGTCTCGCTGCGGAGGCCGCCGGAGTTGACCGCGAGCAGCATCAGCGGGAAGACGAGCGGCCCGACGATGTTGGCCGGTTGGCGGGAGGTGCGCACGACCGAGCGCCGGGCGAGCTGGAACGACCTGGTCGGCGAACCCCGTCACGTGGTACCGTCGTCGTCGGTCCCGGCGCCGCCCGAGCCTTCGAGGCTGTGGCCGGTCTTCGCCAGGAAGACGTCGTCGAGCGAAGGCTGGTGGAGCTGGAGGTTCTCGACCTGCAGGCCCTCCGCGTCGAGGGCGCGGACGATCTCGGCGAGCGTCGACTCGCTCGAATCGAGCCGCACGGCGACGCCGCGGGTGCTCTCGACGAGCTCGCCGAACCGCTCGAGCACTCGCGGCGAACCGGTCGGCCGAGGCGCACCGCCTGCAGGGGTGACCTCGACGGTGGGTCGCCCGATCTCGGCCTTGAGCGCCGCCGGCGTCCCCTCGGCGACGATGTGGCCGTGGTCGATGATCCCGATGCGGTCTGCGAGCGAATCGGCCTCCTCCAGGTACTGGGTCGTGAGGAAGACGGTGACGCCGTCCTCGCGGGCGAGCCGCGAGACCTCGTCCCAGAGCGCCGTCCGGCTCTGCACGTCGAGCCCCGTCGTGGGCTCGTCGAGGAAGAGGATGCGCGGCCGGTGGACGAGCGCGAGCGCCAGATCGAGCCGGCGCTTCATCCCGCCCGAGTACCCGCGCACCTTCCGGTCGGCCGCCTCCGACAGCCCGACGCGGTTCAGGAGCTCGTCGGCCCGGGCGCGTCCGCTCGGCGCGCGGAACCGCCTGGAGCGCCGACTGCAGGCGCAGGTGCTCCCGGCCGGTGAGGAGCCCGTCGAGCGCGGCCTCCTGGAGCGCCGCTCCGATCTGCATCCGCACCTGCGGCCCTTCGCGCGCGACGTCGTAACCGCGCCACGCGAGCGGTGCCGGACGTCGGCGGCAGGAGCGTCGTGAGCATGTGCACGGTCGTCGACTTGCCGGCCCCGTTCGGGCCGAGGAACCCGTAGATCTCGCCGGGTGACACGGCGAGCTCGATCCCGTCGACCGCCCGCGGGCCCTTCTTGTACTCGCGCACGAGCTCGTGCGCCTCGATCGCGTACTCCCCGTCGGGCACGCGCGCACATTACGGACCGGGTCGGGCCAGCGGTCGAGCTAGAGGTCGACCCGGGCCGGCGATGGCCGGGGAGGGCGGCCCGAAGGGCCGCTAGCAGGGCGGCGTCGGGCCGGTCGTGCGCCGGTCGAGGCAGAGCTGCGGGCTCGACCGCGAGCGCGCCGGACGGGCACGTCGAACGCGACCCAGCCCGAGGTCGAGGCGGAGGGCTCGAGGTCGTCCTCGGCAAAGGTCGCATGGCCCGAGACATCGAGCGCCGTAAGTGCGTCGGCCGAGGGCGTGTACCGCGTGCCGTCGATCTCGAGCGAGATCTGGCCCCCGTCGAAGGCGACGGCATGGCCGGTGGTGTTCGTCGCCGAGACGTCGACCACGAGGTAGACGCCCTGAGCCACGGAAGGCACGTACTCGTTCTTGATCTGATGGGTCGTGTAGGAGCTCAGGATGTGGAGCGTCAGCGGGTCGGCGATCGCGCGCGCACCTGCCTGGACGCCTGAAGAGGTCCCGTCCGGCGATGTGCTCGACCCGACCACGCTCGCGGCCGAGCTGCCCGATTTCGCTGCCGGGCCGTTGCCGGAGTTGGTCAGGACCGCGGTTGTGGCCACGGCGACCAGCAGCACCGAGCCTACGAGAAAGATCCGTCTGGGCATGTTCACTGGGGTCCCCCTCCGGCGTGCTCTCCAAACGCTCGATCGAGTGATTCCAAGCCGTTCTGCAGTCGGAGCGAACATGCCTCGAGGGTACGGCGGCCACGTTAGCGAGCTGTCAGGACGCGGTTTAGGTTTGCGGTTGCCGGCATCCATCGAGCTCGAGGCGACCGGAGTCGCGATCTGGCCTTGCGGGTGGGTGAAGGGCATCGAAGGCGCCATCCGGAGGGGTTGAGTCGGGCCGCGAGCTTGAACGGCGGCTAGCGGGCGAGCGACCGGCCTGCAGCAGTCGAGTCGTTCGTTCGGCGGGACTGTTGGGGCCGAGTTCTGGACAGAGCGCGCAAATACCTTCCCGGAAGAGTTGCGGGGGGCGGCCCAGCGCAAGGCGAGTGGCGCCGCGGCCTCACTGCCGCGGCGCGGTCAAATAGGGTGGCGCCGCGGCCATGTGGCCGCGACGCCTCGGGGGGAAAGCACGACGAAAGGAGCTAGAGCAGGATGCGAACGGCCGTCTCGGCGGGGCAGCCCCTGCGGAGGAGCAGCGCTGCGTGAGTGAAGGTCGATGTCGGAGCGCTCGGCGAGTAGAAGGATGTCGTCCCCTTCGTATCCGGCGGCCTCGAGCTGCTCGGCTCTCCAGAGCAGGACGTCCTCGTGAGTGACGAACGATTGCTCGAGGGTGTCGGTTGGCATGGGAAGAGCATTGCCGAGGGCGGCCCGGGAGCCATCGGGGCATGCCACAGTCCCCCGCTGTAGTCTCCCTGAAGCCGAATGCGGGATTGCCGCAACTTCGACCCCCGGTCGCAGGAAGAGCTTCGACAGGAGGCTCTATCTTCTCCGGTGAGTCCTGTGCTGCGCGACAATCCCGGCGAGAGAGGAGACCCGATGGAGCCTGATGGAACCTACGAGCCCGGCAAGGCCATGATCCCGGCTCACCCGTTCGATATCGCGGGAGCCGCGGCGCGCGCTCGCCGAGGGGAACGGCGGCTACGAGGTCGTCCACGAGTCGCCCGGCCTCGAGCTTGGTGTCTACGTGCTCGTCGCGCCGGAGCCCGACCGGCAGCAGCCGCATGAAGACGATGAGGTGTACGTCGTCCTCGAGGGATCGGGCGTGCTCGAGGTGGAGGGGAAGCAGGTCGAGCTCCGCGAAGGCCACGCCGTGTTCGTGGCCGCAGGCGCGGAGCATCGCTTCGTCGCCTACGAGCACCTTGCCCTGCTGGTGATCTTCGAGCGCCACCGCTGACGGCTGACTCCGCTCTGGCCGGCGTCTCGGCAGCCGGCACCCCTGAGCCGGCGATTGTGATTCAGCAACCGTGACTGAAGAACCGTGACCCAACAGCTCAGGTCGGTGCGGATCCGTGGCTTCCGGTCGGCCCACGACGTCTCCTTCGAGCCCGGCCCCGTGACGGCGCTGATCGGAGCCGCGGGAAGCGGGAAGTCGAGCCTCCTCTTCGCTCTCTGGACGCTGCTCTCGCGGGAGCAAGGCCCCTCGAGGCCTCGGACGTGACGATCGGGTCACGACGGGCCGGTCCGGATCGAGGCCACGCTCGCCGGCGGCAACGTCATCGAGGTCGAGGCATCGCCCGAGCGGCGAGCGGAGCTGGGGCCCGGCGAGGCTCCGACCGCGGTCTTCTTCCCGGCCTTCCAGCGTGCCGGCCGCCTGGTGGAGAGCCGGGTGGCTCCGCCCGCCGTTGCCAGGGCGCTCGAGGCGAGCGGCTCCCCCGCACTCGCCCTGCTCGCGGCCGTCGAGGCCTGGCTGGAAGACGGGCTGCGGGACCACGTGGTGATGATCGAGGAGCCCGAGCTCTTCCTCGTGCCGCACGCGCAGCGTCGGCTGTACCGGCTTCTGCTCGAGCTCGCCGGCGGGGATAACCAGGTCGTCTACTCGACCCACGCGCCGACCTTCCTCAACGTCGCGCGGCTGGAGGATCTCGTAATCGTGGAGCGTGACGGGGGCGGGGTGACCCGGGTGCGCCGGCCCAGCTCCCCTCCCGGAGCTGGAGACGTTCCGCGCGGTGAGCGAGTTCGACGCCGAGCGGAGCGAGCTTCTGCTCTCCCGGGCGGCGATCCTCGTCGAGGGGCGAACCGAGAAGCTGGTCTTCCCCTTTCTCTTCCGTGCGCTCGGTTACGACGCCGACGCGGAAGGCATCTCGATCGTCGAGTGCGGAGGCAAGCCGAACATCGCGATCATCGCCGAGGTATGCAACGCCGTCGGCCTGCCGTACCTGATCGTCCACGACCGGGACGCTGAGCCGGGCAGAAAGCCGATCGCGTCGGAGCGGGCCGTCAACGACGCCATCGAGCGCGTCGCCGGTCGCGGCAGGACGATCGAGCTCGCCCGCGACTTCGAGGCCGTCGCGCAGCTGCGCGGGCACCGGCACAAGCCGGATCGCGCGACGCAGTGGTTCGCGCTCGTGACCTCACCCGACGAGGTGCCGGCCGAGCTGGCCGAAGCAGTCCGACGAGCCGTCGCGCTCGCGCGCGCCAACTAACTCGCGCGCGCCAACTAAACAGCCACGTCAATCGAGCAAAGGCAACGGGCTTGGCTGCCCCGGCTCACCAGCTCTTCAGCCGTTCAACCGCGGCCGGGGCGCGAAGCCTGATCCTGGCGTCGACGGCGACGCAGCCGTCGGGCCCGGCAAGCACCGGGTTGAGATCGAGCTCGGCGACCTCCGGGAAGTCCTCGGCCAGCCGTCCGAGCCGCGCGAGCAGGTCGACGAGCGCCGCAGTGTCGGCCGCGTGGGGCGCCGCGGAAGCCGGCGACGAGACGTCCGGTCTTTCCGGTCGTGACGAGCTCCTGCGCGTCGAGCTCGGTCAGGGGTGCCAGGCGGAACTCGGCCGCGCCGATCAGCTCCGCGAACGCGCCGCCCGGCCCGAAGGCGACAAGGGGCCCGAACAGCGGGTCCTGGACGACGCCGGCGAGCAGCTCGGTGCGGTGCTCGAGGAACGGCTGGACGATGACCGGCGCCCCGATCCGCTCGACGGCGGCCCGAACCTGCTCCTCGTCGCGAAGGTCGAGCGCGACGCCGCCGATGTCGGTCTTGTGCACGCCCGGCGGCGGCGGTCTTGACCACGACGGGGAAGCCGAGCTCGCCGCGCGGCCGCGACCGCCTCTTCGGCGCTCGCCGGCGATCCGCTCGCCGACGACGGGCACGCCGTAGGCCTCGAGGAGCGACGCGCGTTCGAGCCGGATCGAGCCAGGCGTCGGGTGCTGCCGGCGAGCGCGCGATCGACGAGCTCGCGCGCCTGCGCGGTGTCGATGTCGCCGAGCTCGATCGGTGTGCCCTCGGGCCGGGCGAGCCATTCGGCGTGCTCTGCCGCAAGGGCGAGAGCGCCGCGCCGCGGACTCGGGATAGGGGAGGGCGACGAGCGGGGAGGCCGGGTCGCGCAGGGTGGCTGGGACGCCCGTCGGCGCTGACGACGACGGCGATCACGGGCTTCTCCGGGCGCGGCTTGCTCGACGGCGTCGGCGCATCGCGGCGGCGACGTCGTCGGCGCCGGCGACGACCGGCGGGCACGAAGATCGCGACGAGCGCGTCGATGTTCGGGTCGGCGAGGATCGGCCCGATCGCGGCCTCGTAGGTCGAGGCGATCGCGGAGCCGAGGAGGTCGATGGGGTTACCGAGGCTGGCCTCGCCGGGGAGGAGCTCGGCGAGCGCCGTCGCGGGTGGCCTCGGTGAGGGCGGGCAGCTCGAGCCCGGCCGCCTCGCAGGCATCGGCGCAGAGGATGCCCGAGGCCGCCCGCGTTCGTGAGGACACCGACGCGCCGGCCCGCCGGGAGCGGCCCGCTTCGAAAGGAGCGCTGCGGCGTCGACGAGCTGCTCGAGCGTGCCGGCGCGCAGGACGCCCGTCTGGTGGAAGAGCGCGTTGACGGCCGTCTCCGAGCTCGTGCAGCGCCGCGGTATGGGAGCCGGCCGCGCGCGAGCCGGCCGAGGTGGAGCCCGCCTTGAGCGCGAGGATCGGCTTGCGGCGCGCCACGCGGCGCGCGATCCGCGAGAACGCGCGCGGGTTGCCGAACGACTCGAGGTAGAGGAGCACGAGGTCGGTCTCCTCGTCGTCCTCCCACCACTCGAGCAGGTCGTTCGAGGAGACGTCCGCCTTGTTGCCGATCGAGACGAACGCCGGAGAAGCCGAGGCCCCGCTCGGAGGCCTTCTCGAGCAGCGCCAGCCCGAGCGCGCCGCTCTGGGACGAGAACCCGATTCGGCCCGGGCGGCAGCGCCCGCGGCGCGAAGGTGGCGTTGAGCCCGCGGGTCGGGACCGCGATGCCGAGGCAGTTCGGCCCGACGAGCCGGGCGCCGTGGGTACGCACGAGCGCGAGGAGCCGGTCCTGGCGCTCGCGGCCCTCCGGCCCGATCTCCGCGAAGCCCGCCGAGATCACGCACAGCGCGCGGACGCCGTGGCGGAGGGCGCCTGTCGCCGCATCGAGCACCTGCTCGGCGGGAAGGCAGATGACGGCGAGATCGACGCGCTCCGGGATCTCGTCGACCGAGCGGTAGGCCCGCACGCCGGCGACCGGCTCGCCCTTGAGGTTGACCGGATAGGCGGCGCCGTTGAAGTCGGCGTCGAGGATGTTGCGGAAGAGCTCGCCGCCGATCGTGCCGCGGCGGCGCGAGGCGCCGATCACGGCGACCGAGGCAGGCTCGAAGAACGGTCGCAGCGAGTTGACGACGGCGGTGTGGTCGCGCGCCTCGACGCGGTCTCGGTACGCGCTCGTCGCGGCGATCGGGAAGCGAAGCTCGACCTCGCCGCTTTCGGGGTCGTGGACGAGCTCGAACCCGGCGTCGGCGAACACCGCGAGCGCGCCGACGTTCGTGGCGAGCACCGCGGCGACGAAGCGGGCGATCCCGTGCGTCCGAGCGCTGCGCGCGAGCTGCTCGAGCAGCCTCGTGCCGATCCCGCGGCCCTGCTCGCTGTCGGTGACCGCGAAGGCCATCTCGGCGGTGAGGGGCTTCCGACGGTCGGGGTGGTCGCCGGAATCCGCGTGTAGCTCGCGAGGGCGACGATCCGCTCCTCGCCGTCGAGCTCGAGCCAGGCGGCAAGCGCGCCGCGCTTCGACCCAGTCGGGATCGAGCACCGGGTCGACGAGGCTGCCGTCGACGGCGCGGAAGCCGTGGAAGCGCAGGAAGCGGCTTTCGGCCGAGAGGGTCGAGAAGAAGGCGAGCAGAGCGCCCTCGTCCTCGGTCGCCGGCGGGCGCAGCCGGAGCGTGCCGCCGTCCCGGAGGATGACGTCGATCTCGCCCGGAAGCAAGGTGGCGCCGGTGATCGTCACCGGCAAAGCCCTCCGCGCCGGAACTCGGCTGTGGTAGGCGACGCGGTCACCGGCGATGCTGTGGCAGGGGTCCCGGTCGCAAGCGTCATCGACGGCACGAGCAGTTACGACGCTTGGTCTGGCCGCAGCTCGCGCAGCGCCAGGTCGAGCGCTTCCAGCTCAACATGCGCTTCTGCGTTCCGGCCCTCGCCATCAGGAGGCCCGCGACGAGCGTGAGCGGGGCGAGCGCCAGGAGCTGGGGACTCAGCTCGGTCATGTCTCCACCTTGCCAAAGGGCGTCGAGAGGGCCATCCGTAGGAACCCGCAAAGGACGCCGGGAGATTCCTCGATCCCGGCTTGGGCGGCCGCGGCGGCGCGCTGGCTCGGTAGTTACCCGCAAGCCCGATCGGGACCAGGCCGGAGGCGGCCGCCGAAGCGCGCGGCGACGATCGACGTGTCAGCTGGGTCGAACCGAAAGGGGTCGAGATGAACGGCATCGTGGTAGGGGTCGACGGTTCCGGGGGAGCCGTCGAGGCACTGAGGTTTGCGATCGAGGAGGCGCGCCTCCACGGCGCGACCGTCAAGGCCGTGAACGCGTGGCACATTCCGCCGGCGGCCTACGGGGCCGGCTGGGCGCCCGCTGTCGCCGACTTCGACGGGTACAGGAAGATCGCCGAGGCAGGGCTTGCACAGAGCCTCGAGGAGGCGGGTGCCTCCGCTTCCGGAGTGACCGTGACAACGGTCGTCAAAGAAGGAATTCCGTGTCATGTCCTCTGCCGGGAGGCGCAAGGCGCGGACCTGCTCGTCGTCGGCTCTCGCGGGCTCGGAGGGGTCAAGGAGCTGCTGCTCGGGTCCGTGAGCCAGCAATGCGCTCACCATGCGCCCTGCCCGGTCGTCATCGTTCCCGCCAAGCGCCATCCGGGCCCGAACGACTGAGGTTCGGGCAGTCCGTTTTGGCAACACGCTTGATGATCCTCGAAGGGGAGGCTTCCGTGCGGGCTGCGTTGGAGGCGATCCTCGAGCCCGACGATCGCATCCAGGTGACGTGCGCCGCCGGGACGCTCGAAGAAGCGGTCGAGCAGGCGCGCTCGGCGCAGCCTCACGTCGCACTCGTAAGCACGGCGACCACGGGCGGCGCAGTGCGCGCCGTACGTGAGCTCGCCGCCGTCTCGCCGGCAACCCGGCTGCTTGCGCTCTCGGGCGGCGGCGACAGCTCGCAAGCCACCGACATGCTCTACGCCGGAGCGATCGGCTACGTGCTCGGCGAGGCGGCGTCAGAGGAGCTGGCCGAGGCAATCATCCGGGCGGCGAGAGGCGAGGCGAGCTTCCCTGCCGGCGTCCTTGCGGAGGTCCTTGGCGTGGTTGGGCGGTCGGCTCGGCAAACGACGACGCTGAGCCCGGCGACCTCCGATGCGCTCGTCGAGCACGCCCCAGACGCAGTGTTGCTCGTCGACCGGGACGGCCGGATCGTGCTCGTCAACGCTCAGCTCGAGCGTCTCTTCGGGTATGCAGCGGGCAGAGCTGTCGGCGGAGCCCGTCGAGCTGCTCCTTCCGGAACGTTTTCGTGCCCAGCACCGGTCTCATCGGGATGGGTACGCGGCCGATCCGCATTGCGGCCGATGGGAGCGGGCCTCGAGCTCGCCGGCCGGCGCAAGGACGGAACGGAGGTTCCGGTGGACATCTCGCTCGTCGGGAGATCGAAACCGCCGAGGGCTCGCTCATGGCAGCATTCATCCGTGACGACACGATGCGGCTGAGCCTACTCAAGCACGAGCGCGAGCTTGCCGGGCGGCGGGCCGTGCTTGCGCGGGTCGTCGCGGCGGGAGAGGAGGAGCGGCGCCAGATCGCAGCCGGACATCCACGACGACTCGATCCAGGTCATGACCGCTGCCGGGATGCGGCTGCAGATCCTGCGCAGGTCGCTCAAGGAGACCGAGCAGCTCAGCGCCTCGACGAGCTGGAGCAGACCGTTCAGCTCTCGATCGCCCGCCTCCGGCATCTGATCTTCGAGCTGCGCCCGCCGGCGCTCGACCTCGAGGGGCTCGGTGCGGCGCTTGCGCGCCTATGTCGAGGACCTGCAGCGGTCGAGACGGGCATGAGCTGCGAGGTCGAGGATCTGCTCTCGATGAGCCGCCCCCGCGAGCTCCGGGTCATCCTCTATCGCATCGCCCAGGAGGTCTGACGAACATCCGCAAGCATGCGCGGCGAGCACGGTGACGATCACGATCGCGAATCGCGAGGGTGGCTATCACGTGCGGATCGCCGACGACGGGGTCGGGTTCATGCCGGATCTCTCCACGCGGGCCCGGGCATCTCGGCCTGGCGGCGATCCGCGAGCGCGCAGAGCTCGCCGGCGGCTCGCTCGAAGTCGAGAGCCGGCCCGGCGCCGGAGCAGTCGTCCGAGTACTGGGTCGCGGCTCGACGAGACGGATCTGGCCTCGATGAGTGCAGGCCACTCGGGACGGGCCACGGAGAGGCTCTACCAAAGCCTCAGACTTGCCTTCTGTTGAGGGCGGGTGTATAAACCTCAACATCGCCGTGAGCGAGGTTGTCTCATGCGGTGATGAAGGGTTGCAGGATGCGGCACGTGCGGTACCCGCCGCCACCAGCGGGAGGTCGGTTCGAAGGGGCCAAGCCTGTCAAGCGGCGTGTGCCCGGCGAGCAGTCGGTGGAACGGCTGCGCCGCCTGGTCGACGTCGGGCATCGCGCTCAGCTCCGAGCTCGGGCTCGAGGCGCTGCTCCGAAGCGACTGGTCGAGACGGCCGTCGAGCTGACCGGGGCGCGCTACGGCGCGCTCGGGGTCATCGACCGCCTCGGCACGGGCCTCGAGCAGTTCATCACGGTCGGCGTCGATGCGGAGACGCAGGCGGCGATCGGCGACCTGCCCCGCGGCCGCGGCGTGCTCGGCGTGCTGATCCACGACCGCAAGCCGCTGCGGCTGCGCGACCTCGCCCACGATCCGCGCTCGGTCGGCTTCCCGCCGGGCCACCCGCCGATGGAGTCGTTCCTCGGCGTGCCCGATCACGTCTGCGGGGGCGGTCGTACGGCAACCTCTACCTGACCGAGAAGGGCAGGGCGAGGAGTTCACCGACGAGGACGAGGAGATCGTCCGGCTGCTTGCGGCGCAGGCGGCCGTAGCGATCGAGAACGCGAGGCTGTTCGAGGCGGCGCGGCAGTGGTCGCGACAGCTCGAGTCGCTGAACGAGGTCTCGGAGGCGCTCGCGAGCGAGACGGACCTCGCGCAGCCTCTTCGACCTCGCCGCGGCGCGGCTCCGCGGCCTGATCGACGCGCGCGCGGTGCTGATCGAGCTGCCGACCGCCGACGGCCTCAGCTCGTCGATCGAGGCGGCGAGCGGGCGAGAACGCCGCCGCGACTCGTCGGTCTTCGGCTCGACGTGCAGCGTTCGAAGGCGGGCCGGTACGCTCGCGCGCCGGCGCGCAGAGCGGATCGACTCGCTGATCGACGACCCGGAGGTCGACCAGACCGCTCCGCGGCTGATCGACGCGACTTCGGCGCTCTATGTCCCGTTGATCGTGCGCGGACCGGGCCGTCGGGGTCGTGGCCGTCTACGACAAGGCAGGGCCCGATCATCGATTCTCGGACGCCGACATGCGCGTTGCCCAGGCGTTCGCGAACCGGGCGGCGATCGCCGTCGAGCTTTCCGAGCGGGTCGGCCGCGCAGCGGTCTGCAGGCTGCTGGAGGGTCAGGAGCTCGAGCGCAGGCGGCTTGCGCGTGAGCTGCACGACGAGACGGGCCAGGCGCTCGCCTCGATCAGGCTCGGGCTGAAGATGCTCGAGGCGCAGGTGGGCGAGGAGCCGCTCGAGGCTGATCCGTGGAGCTCGTCACGTCGGCGCTCGACGACGTTCGGCGGCTCACCGTCGAGCTGCGCCCGCCGGCGCTCGACGACTTCGGTCTCGGCCCCGCGCTCGAGCGGCTGACGAGCATGGTCGTCGAGCGAAGCGACTTCGAGATCGGCCTCAACGTCAGCTCGGCGCTGGAGCTCCCGCCGAGCTACGAGACGGCGCTCTACCGGATCGTGCAGGAGTCGCTGACGAACATCGTCAAGCATGCCGAGGCGACCTCGGTCAGCATCGTCGTCACCCCGACGGCGGCGCGGTCCGCGCCGTGATCGAGGACGACGGCAAGGGCTTCGACCCGGGCGCGGTGAGGGAAGGCGCGCTTGGCCTCGTCGGGATGCGCGAGCGGGTCTCGCTCCTCGACGGCCGGTTCGAGATCGATCCGCGCCCGGCGCGCGGAACGACGCTGCTCGTCGAGCTTCCGATCTGATCCTCAGAGCCCATTGCAGAATGAAGTCTGGTGTCGCTCGGCCACGCTGGGCGCCGCGAAAACTGCGTCCTCAGTCGCCCCAATATCGTCTGGATATTGGGGCTCCGCGTGTTTCTTGGAGACTGTGTCCTTGACTTGCGCCGCCCATCGCGCCCGATCGACGAGCGTCATTCTGCAATGAGCGCCTAAGAAGCTCTGACAGAATGAGCACGAAGCTGCCTGCCAGTTGCCTTTTGAGGCGTGCTGGGCACGCATCCTGTGTCGTCCTCAGTCGCCCCAAGATCGCAAGGAGATGGGGCTTCCTGCTTCCTAGCAGTGCACGCACCAATCACGCCCAGTCAGCAGGTGGTCGTTCTGTTAGGGCTGCTTAGAACCGGCTCCTCGAATTAGGGTTATCGATATCGGAACATGCCGTTATTGCGGTCCTCGCCGATTCCGTCTCGAAAGGCGCACCCATTCCGAAAGACAACGGTTCCGTAGTAATCCGTAGGTGGTCTGTGGCCAAACCGAGTGATTGCGGCGGGGCCAGGCCTCACCATCCCGATATGGAGCGCGACCTGTTCAGCATCGTCATCTGCGACGACCATGCGCTTGTTCGCTCGGGGCTTCGGCGAGTGCTGGAGGTCGAGCACGACCTGACCGTGGCGGGTGAGGTGCCGTCGGCCGAAGAGCTGCTGCTGCTCCTTCGTGTGCAGCATCCGGATGTCGTCCTGCTCGATGTGACGTTGCCCGGGCAGAGCGGGATCGATGTGCTCCCCGAGGTGGTGGCGCTTTCGCCGAGATCGAAGGTGCTGATGCTGTCGATGCAGGATGATCCTGTTTACGTCCGCAAGGCGCTCTCGGCTGGTGCCAATGGCTACCTTCTGAAAGACGCCGCCGACAGCGAGCTGATCAAGGCAGTCCACGAGGTTGCGCACGGCAGGCGGTACGTTCACCCTGTGCTCGGAGCCAAGCTCGCCTCGAGCCCCGTGGCCACGGCAGCTCGCGTTCTCGAGGATCCGCTGTCCGACCGCGAGCACGAGGTGCTTCGGCTGCTCGCCCTGGGGCACACGAATCAGGAGATCGCAAAGCTGCTCGTCATCTCCGTTCGTACTGCCGAGAGCCACCGCGCCAAGATCGTCCAGAAGCTCGGGTTGAAGAGCCGCGCCGAGATCGTCCGGTTCGCCATCACCTCGGGCGACATGGAACTCGCGCAGCCCGCTCGCGCGGTCTAAAAGCCCTTTCCAGAAGCAGTCCGTCTCACCGCCGGCGTCCATCCGTGGGTGTCAGGTCTTGCATTGCGACACGGCCGGCGGCCTCTCTCCATCTCCGTGGCCGAGACCCGAACCCCAAACCCGGGTGTCAGGTCTTGCATTGCGACACCGATGTGTGATTGCAAGACCTGACACCCGATCTTCGGTCTTGAGTGCTTCGCCGCGCGGGTGGGTCGGGTGGAGGAGACTGTGAGGCCTTGAGCTTCGGCGTCCTCTCCGTGGTGGTGCTCGCGGGCATCGCCGGCCCGCTGCTTGCGGTCGGCAAGCGCTCGGTCGTTCCTGTTGTCGTCGGCGAGATCGTCGCTGGACTCGCACTCGGAAGGACGGGGGCGCGGGTGCTCCATCCCGATCAGCCGACCCTCTCGTTTCTCGCCGACGTGGGTTTCGCGATGCTCATGTACGCGGCCGGTATGCACGTGCCGCTGCGCGCTCCCGCGCTTGCCCGGCAGCTTCGGCGCGGCGCATCGACCTGCCTGCTCGCCGCCGTCCTCGCCGCCGGAGCGGGCTGGCTTGCCGCCGTGACCGCCGGTGTGCCGCACCCGGCGGTCTACGCGGTCGTCCTCGGAAGCGGCTCGGCCGCGGTGCTCGTCCCGAGCCTCGAGGAGCTCCGCCTCCTCGGCGACGCCGACGCGCTGGCGGTGGCGGCACAGGTGGCGATCGCCGACGTCGCGGGCATCGTTGCCGTGCCGCTCGTGCTGCAACCGCAGCATGCGCTCCGCTCGGCGCTCGGCATCCTCGTCGTCGGCGTCTCGGCAGTCGGCCTGTTCATCACCGTGCGGAAGCTCGGCGGCCTCGGCTGGGTGCGGTCGCTGCGTCTGCTCTCGAAGCGGCGCGCCTGGGCACTCGATCTCCGTCTCTCGCTCCTCGTCCTGTTCGGGCTCTGCTGGCTCGCGACGCGGCTCGAGACGAGCATCCTGATCGCCGGCTTCGCCGTTGGTCTCGTCGCCGCCGCGGTCGGTGGGCCGAAGCGGTTCTCGCGCCAGGTGACCGGCGTCGCGCAGGGGTTCTTCGTCCCGCTCTACTTCGTCGTCCTCGGCGCCAGGATCGACGTTCGCGACCTGACCCGTCACGGCTCGCTCCTCGCCCTTGCCGGGCTCCTCGTCCTGCTGAACCTGGCGCTTCATATCGTCGCGGCAGCTGCGACTCGCCAGTCGATTGCGGCGGGACTCGCCGCGACCTTCGAGCTCGGCGTGCCCGCGGCCGTGGTCTCGCTCGGGCTGCAGGACGGGGTCCTGTCGCCGGGTGTGGCTGCGGCGATCATGGTGGCCGCGCTCGCAAGCATCGGGACGGGCGGGATCGGTGTGGCCCTCCTCGCTCGCCGCTCGAGGATCGAAGTGGGCGCGAGCCGGCCCTCGCCAGAAAGCGCCTCTCCAGCGCCGAGTGGACTCTGAGCTGACCCTCAACCTCACGGTTAGACCATCTAGGCCGTCGCCGTCCCGGCGTGTTCCACCGGCCGGCCGCCGCCAACGCCCTCATTGCGGGCTTCCGCACCGGCGTCTGCGCCATAGCCGCAAGGAAAGCCTGGAAACCTGCCGGTTGGATCAGTCGCACCCCGGATTGCCCCTTGCCAGGAGCTGGCGAGGCTCTCAGTATGAAAACACATCGCATCGTGCGGTTGTCGCTGCTCGGGGCTTTCGTAGGTGCCGCCGGAATTATCGCGTGGCATTTTGAGGGCAACAGGATCCGCAACAACCCCACGCAAAGCACAGCATCGACGACGCAGCCAAGCGTCGTCACGACGGCGGCATCGTCAACGGCCAAGCTGGTAAGCGCCGTCAGCACCTTGAGCCATCCGGTCTACTGGATCGGCCCGGCCGCCAAGCCGACAACCTACGAGCTGACGCAGAGCACGAACGGTGAGACGTTCGTTCGCTATCTCCCGCAAGGGGTGGCGGTCGGGTCGCATCAGGCCTACCTGTCGATCGGGACGTACCCGATGCAGAACGCCTATGCGGTCACGAAGGCGCTCTCGCAGAAGGCAGGGTCAGTGGCAGTCACGGCCCCGAGCTCGGGGGTCGCGTTCTACTTCAGCGGCCGTCCCGAGAACGTGTTCGTCGCCTATCCGCACTCGACCGATCAGATCGAGCTCTTCGATCCGGCCGCGGCGGGATCGAAGGGCCTCGTCCAGTCGGGAGCCCTCAGCGCCATCTCGATCTCGCCCGCAGCGGGCGAGCAGGCCGTCACCCAAGCACAGCTTCTGGCAGATGCGCACCAGCTCGGCCAGAAGATCTACTGGCTGGGGCCGGAGCCCGGCATGACCTACGCGCTGAGCCGGACCTCCAACGGCCGCGTGTACGTGCGCTACCTCCCGCGGGGGGTCGCCCCCGGGGTCGACCAGCCCTACCTGACGGTCGGGACGTATCCCATGACGAACGCGTACTCCGTCACACAGAAGCTGGCGAAGAGCAAGACCGACCTGCGCGCAACTGCCGGTCGTGTGGTGTTGAGCCTCAAGGCAAGACCCAACAACGTCTATGTCGCTTTCCGCGGCACCAACGACCAGGTCGAGATTTACGATCCGGTCGGTTCGGCGGCCCACGCGCTCGCAGCCGTGGGTCAGGTTGTGGCGGTCGGCTGACGCATGTCGGCTCGTCGCCCGGGAGATAGAGGCCTGGCAGTGCCTATCGCATTCTCGCGGTGGGCACTGCTGGGCCTTCTCCTCGGCGTCTTGAGTCTGGTTCTGGCCCTACCGGCCGCGGGCTCCCCCGATTTTCCGACCGGTTTGAGCGGGCCTCAGGGCCTGGCCGGGCCGGTCATGCCGACGGGTCCGGCCGTATCGGTGGAGCCGGTGGTCGTGCCGCCCGGAGTCGTATCGCCGGTTTCACCTGCCTCATCCGCTCCCGGTGCTTTGCCGGTCCCGGCCGGTTCGCTCGGGCAGGGAGAAACCTCGGGTGCGGCCGCTTGGTGGCAGGAGCAGGTTGCGGCTGGTGCAGCGGGGGCGGCGGGCTCCTCGGGCGCGAGCGGCGCCCAGGGCCTCCAGGGAAGCAGCGGGGCAACCGGTAGTGCTGGACAGGCAGGGGCCGAGGGTGTCTCGGGAAGTGCGGGTGCAGCAGGCTCGACAGGGATCGCGGGGGATCAGGGAGCAGCGGGAACCGGAGGCTCGCAAGGGGTTACCGGTGTATCGGGTGATGTCGGTGTGACCGGCGCCGGCGGAGCCGCCGGCGGTAGCGGCGCGGCGGGTGCCTCGGGCGCGCATGGCGCCCAGGGCCTGGCGGGGCCGCTCGGCGAGACGGGCTCCGGTGCGACCGGCGCGCAGGGTGTTCAGGGCGCGACGGGCGCTCGCGGCGCCGTCGGAGGACGCGGCCCCACGGGTGCGGGCGTGACCGGTGCGCAAGGTGTCGAAGGAGCGACTGGCTCTCGCGGTGCGACCGGTGGTCGTGGTGTGACGGGTGCGGGCGTGACCGGGGCGCAGGGGATTCGCGGCGCGACGGGCGGCACGGGCTCGCGCGGGGCGACGGGGGCACGCGGGATTACCGGCGCGGGAGTGACCGGCGCGAAAGGCACGACCGGAGTGCAAGGGATCCAGGGCCTGCAGGGGTCCACGGGCTTGCAGGGTCCGCAAGGGGCTCGTGGCGTGGTCGGAGCGACGGGCGTCGGTGGGGCGCGGGGTGCCACCGGTGTGCGTGGCGCAACCGGCGCGGGCGTCACCGGCGCGCGAGGCGGTACCGGCGCGGCCGGCAGCCAGGTACTTCAAGGTGTCGAAGGACCCGACAGGCTTGCAGGGCCCGCAGGGCCTTCGCGGCGCAACGGGTGCCGTAGGAACCAGAGGAGGCACGGGCAGCCGGGGCGCAACCGGAGCCGGCACGACGGGTGCCCAGGGCATTCGCGGTGTGACCGGAACTCAGGGTGGCCGCGGCGCGACCGGTGGTCGCGGTGCGACCGGTGCCGGCGTGACGGGTACCGCAGGCGCCAAGGGCTCCGACGGGCACACGGGGCGGCACCGGCGCCCGCGGCGCCACGGGAGCCGGCGTGACCGGTGCCCAGGGTGCTCATGGCGCGACAGGATCGCAAGGCAGCAAGGGCATCACCGGATCGATTGGCGTGACAGGTGCGCATGGCATCACCGGACTGCACGGTGTCACGGGACTGCACGGTGTCACGGGACTGCACGGTGTGACGGGACTCCACGGTGTGACGGGGGTGAGCGGCGTGCACGGCGTCACGGGGTCACGGGGCAGCACCGGTGCGGCGGGCGCATCCGGCGCTCAAGGTGCTCGAGGGATTTCGGGAGCGACGGGCAGCCGGGGAGCCGCCGGGTCGACGGGCGCCCGCGGAGCCCAGGGAACGACGGGTAGCCACGGCACGACGGGTATCCAGGGAACCTCGGGTACGCGGGAAACGCTGCCGCTGCGGCTTCGACCGTGGCGGGCTCTGCAGCGTCGGCCCCGGCGGGGTTCAAGGAGGGAGCGGGACAGCCTCGGCACTGACGGCGGCGTCGGCGACCACGGCCTCGACGACCTACACCGACCTGAGCGGCGGTGCTGCGCCTTCCGTGGTCGTTCAGATTCCGGCGTCGCAAAAGGCGATCGTGATCGTCACGGCCACGTTGACGAACAGCACCGGGACGGCGCTCGACTACATGAGCTTCACCGGCGGCGGCATCACGGCCAACGACGCGCAGGCGCTCATTGCCCAGTCGTCGGCCGCCGGGGTGGCGGTCCAGTACAGCGCCACCTTCTACGTCAGCGGCTTGACCGTGGGAAGTCAGACGCTCGTGGGCAAGTACAGAGTCAGCGCAGGCACGGGGACCTACACCAACAGGTCGGTCACCGTGATCCCCCTTCCCTGAGTTCCCGGGCGCCCGAGAACGAGCGGGTGTCAACGAGCGGGTGTCAGGTCTTGCATTCCGACATTTCGGCTTGGCCCGAACGAGGAGTTTCGCCAGCCGTACGCTTTCGGCGGTTGGTGTCAGGTCTTGCATTCACACAGCCCCGCCGTCCGGCCGTGACCATTCGTCTCGTTCGCTCCTCCGCAGTCGCCGGCTGATGGTGGCGTAGTGACAGCCGCAGTATTCGGCGATCTCGCGGAGCCTGTACCCGTACTCGCGGTACGCAGCCGCGATGGGTTCAGGTTTCGTCGAGAAGATCTCTTCTAGGGTCGGCCGAAGGGGCTGCCAGTGCGGCCGCGGAATCTCTGGTACCGCTTGCAGGCCACCTGCTTGGGCGCGGATGAAACGCTCGCCGGCGAAAAAGACCGTGTCGCTCGCCGATGATGGCTCCAGCGGGCCGTTGACGAACGCGCGAAGTTTCAACCGAGCGTCGCGGTAGCTAGGGCCGAACTGCCGGAGAACCCAGTCCACGCTCAGCCAGGGCGCCGCCTCGGTTAGGCCTAGAGTCGCCCGGTAGCTGCTCCAGGGCCAATCTTCGGGCCGGTGCCGCAGGGGCGGGTCGGTCCAGGTCGGGTTGAGGACGATGTAGCGGATCGTCTCGAGAAGATGAGCGTCCTTCTCGACCAGTACCGCCTTGTAACGGCCCTCGAAGAGGTGACCGGTGCGTCGCCAGCGCGCGTTGAATGCCCTCGTGTAGCACCCGTTGAGGTGCCGCATCGCGATCGGCAGGTTCGCGCGCGGCGTCTCGATGAGCGCGTGGTAGTGGTTGTCCATCATGCAGTAGGCGTGGCACAGCGCTCCGTAGCGGTCGACGGCGATCCGGAGCTCGTCGAGGAACCGTCTGCGGTCGGTCGCGTCTCGATAGATCGGCCCTCGCTCGTTCCCTCGAGACGTCACGTGATAAACGGCGCCTGGGAAGAGGACGCGCAACGGCCTGGACACTCGAACCAACGTATCGCAGTGATGCCTATGGTGGCAACAGTCCGGAGCTACCTGAGACAGAGTTGTGGCAGTTGTCGGAATGCAAGACCTGACACCAAGGGGCGCAGGCGGCCCGCCCGTGCGAGAAGGCCCGGCAGCTGTCGGAATGCAAGACCTGACACCACTCGGGGTTGGCAGGCACCTCAGCCGCGAACGGCCTCGAGCCAGTCGAGGCTCTTGCCGCACAGCGAGCTGGCGTCGGCCGCGGGGACGCGTCGTGAGCGGCGGGATCGGCGCCGTCGAGCCGACGATCAGCGGGCCCGTCGCCGAAGGCCGGGATGCCCTGCGTGCCGGGGAGCCAGCTCGAGCCCGAGTAGGAGAGCGTGACCGTGTGCCGGCCCGCGGCGAGCGTGACCGAGCCGACCCGCTGGTACTCGTTGGGCCAGTTGAGCTCCGAGCGCACCGAGCCCGCCTTCCGGCCGTCGACCGAGACGGTGAGGATCCCCTGCACGGAGCCGTCGACGCCGATCTCGCACCGGCCCCGCGCCCGCGACGTCGAGCGTGCTTCGTGATCGTGCGCGCTGCCGTCCAGGTAGATCGTGTCGCTGCGCTCGCCGTACTGGCCGATCTGGAAGGTCGCGCGAGCCGGTGAGGCTCAGCGACGCGTTCGTCGGGCCGCTCGACCGTCACGACCTGTCCCGCCCGGGCCCGCCGCACGCGCGACCGCGAGCACCTGCTGCACGGCGGCACGACCGCGGCGTGGAAGCGGTCCCCGAGCGGGATGTGCTCGACGATCCGAGCCGCCGCGCCCGGTATCTGCTGCCAGACGCTCGTAGTAGCGTGCCCTGCCAGACGAGCCTGTAGGCCGACGGCGGCCGGCTCTCCACGCGGGGAGCTGCCGCAGGACGAGCGTCCGGTAGGGCAGAAGCGTCGAGAGCGCGAACTCGTCGACGTCGGCCGAGTCGCCGGTCGACGAGGAGCTGGCCCGAGCGGAGCGGGTCCTGGCTGCAGCCGCAGCTCCGACGCGCCCTCCGGGTCCATGCTGCGCAGGAAGTGCCGGACCCCGTAGGACTCGTACTCGGTCATGAGGGTCGGCCCGTCGCCCGCGAACCGCTTGCCGATCGACTCGAGCTCGGAGAGCCGAGCGTTCGGTGCGAGCCAGACGTCGTGGTAGGCGAGCACGTTCGACCAGAGGACGCCGGCCGCGAGCGGCACGGCAAGGAGGCCCACGATCGCAGCCTCCCCGCGCGCTCCCGCCGCCGACCGATCGCGCCGAGCCCGACCGCGAGCAGCGCCGGCGAGGCGGTCGCAAGGCCCTTGCCCGCGATCCAGGGCGAGCCGACCGCGTGGAAGAGCGCGGCGCCGCCCAGCGCCGAGAGCAGGTAGGTGAGGACGCCGAAGGCGCGGGCGCGGACGGCGACGACGATCCCGCCGAGCGGCCGCCGCGACGGCAGCGCGATCAGCGACATGGGTCAGGTCGAGGTGCGTCGGCGCCGGTCCGGAAGTCGCCCGGCCGGCCAGATCCCGGCCACCTGAAGCAGGTCGAGCGGGTGCGCCGAGGTTCGCGAGCTCCGAGCCGTTGCCGAACCCGCTCGCGTGCTTGAGCCAGTGGCGGGCCGCGACGAGGGTCGGGATCGCGAGCACGACGGCCGCCCCGAGCAGCGCCGGCGCCGAGCCGGAGCGAGCGCGGCCGCCCGCCGCGCACGATCGCCCAGACGAGCGCGACGGCTGCCGGCGGGGACGACCCACGAGCGCCCCGCCCGCGCTCAGCAGCGCCGACGAAGGCGGCGCCGCGCGACGGCGAGCGGCAGCATCTCGCGGGCACGCCGCGCCTCGAGGACCGACGGGATCGAGCGCGCATCCGAGCGCGAGCAGCATCGCCGCGGCCACCTCCTTGATGCCGCCCCACTGGACATACCCGTAGAGCAGCGCCGGCTGCGCGGCGACGAACGCTGCGGCGGCCGCGGCGGCCGCGAGCTGCGCACGATCGGCGCGAGCAGGCCGTAGAGCGCCAGCGCGAGCATCGCCGCGAGGAAGGTCAGATACGGCTGCCAGAGCCAGGCGGCGTCGGTGCGGACGAGCTGGTGGCCGATACCGAGCGGGACGAGCGACCCCATCGGGTACCCGAGCGCGAGGCTCGTGTTGAGGGTCTCCGAGTAGGTCGAGGGCGCGAGCCCGGCCGTGTTGTAGCCGTGGCCCATGAAGCGGTCGAGCATCGCGAGGTAGGTGGCGGTGTCGTCGAGCTTCACGTAGCCGGCGAACGTCGCGCGGCCGGACATGAAGACCGGCGCGCCGAAGACGAGGAACACCCCTGCTCCGGCGGCCGCCGCCCAGCGGTCGAGGCGCGGCCTTCAGCGGCCGCGGCTCGAGCGGGCGACCCACCGCGAACCCGGCGAGCGCCAGCACGACCACGAGCGGAGTCGTGAACGGCGCGAGACCGGGGATGATCGGCGGGAAGAGCCCCGCGGCCATCACGAGCGCGAAGCCCGGTCGGCAGCAGCAGGCTCGGCTCCAGCCTCAGCCCGGCGAGCGTCCCGATCAGCCTGCCGCAGCCCCAGGCGAGCGCGAGGAGCACCACCGGGAACAGAACCCAGGCGAGAGCCAGCGTCAAAGCAGTGCCGCCAGGGCGGCGCCTCGGTTATCCGGTATGTCGAAGTTCCTCCGCGCCAAGGATGCCTGCACCCGGTGGCCCGGCCGCGGCCGCGTCGAGCTCCCAACGTGCCACCGGGGCCGTTCGCGCCGCCCGCCGACTCGGTAGTTATCCGCACGAAAGGCGTGCCTGAATCCCGATTCAGCGGTTCCGGCAGCGGCCTACTGTCGGACGCTCGTGGACAAATACGCCGTCCAGGTGGAGCACCCCACCCCGCCCCGCCGGGCGACCGTAGCCGTCGTCGTTCCGGCGTTCAACGAGGAGCGTCTGATCGCCGAGACGCTCGGCGGCATCCCGAGCTGGGTCGATTCGATCATCGTCGTCGACGACGCCTCGACCGACTCGACCGTCGGCTGCGCCCGGGCTGCCGCGGCGCGTGATCCGCGGATCGAGCTCCTCTGCCACGACGCGAACTTCGGCGTGGGCGCCGCGATCGTGACGGGCTACAAGCGCGCCCGCGAGGCGCGGATCGACGTGACCGCGGTCATGGCGGCCGACAACCAGATGGACCCTGACGAGCTCGAGTCGTTCGTGCGCCCGGTTGCCGAGGGTGAGGTCGACTACACGAAGGCGAATCGCCTGCTCAGCGGCCGCGCCTGGGAGCTGATCCCGCGCCACCGCTTTCTCGGGAACGCGATGCTCTCGCTCCTGACGAAGATCGCTTCCGGCTACTGGCATATCGCCGATTCGCAGGCCGGCTACTCGGCGGTCTCGCTCGAGCTGCTCGACGTGATCGACCTCGATCGCCTCTATCCGCGGTACGGGTTCCCGAACGATCTCCTCGTGCACCTGAACGTCTGGGATGCACGGGTGCAGGACGTGCCGTCGCGCCCGATCGACGGTGTGGGCGAGCGCTCCGGCATCCGGATCCGCAAGGTCGTGCCGCGCATCTCGTGGCTGCTCGCCAAGGGGTTCTTCTGGAGGCTCCGCGAGAAGTACGTGATCCGCGATTTCCACCCGCTCGTGTTCTTCTACGTGCTCGGCCTCTCGATGACGTTTGCCGGGCTGGCCCTCGGGACGGTGGAGACGCTCTCGCGTTTCGCGGGGCGCGGGATTCCGGTGGCGACGATCGTGCTCGTGGCGCTGCTTTGACGACGGGGAGCCAGTTCACCCTGTTTGCGATGTGGTTCGACATGGAGGCAAACAAGCACTTGCGCCGGGATGCCCGGCGCCCTCTCGCCCACCTGGCAGAGCTCAGCCGCGAGGAGCACGGCCGGCCGGAGCCGCGCTCGCTGGACGTGGGCGCAACGCCTCGGGAGCCGGGTCGCGACGCCTCGCGGCTTTCGCGGCACCGCCGGGCCGCCGGTCTCAGGTAAGCGCGAGCGGCGTGCTCGTCGAGAGCAGCGCCTCGATCGCCTCGGGGGTGAGGGGCCGCGCGAAGAGAAAGCCCTGTCCGAGGTCGCAGTGCTCGTCCTTGAGCATCTGCAGCTCGGATCGCTGCTCGATGCCCTCACCGAGCGTCTCGAGCCCGAGCGTCTTGCCGAGCTGGACGAGCGTGTGGATGAGCGCCGAGGATTCGTTGCGAGGTGCGCGACGCCGGAGATGAAGGAGCGGTCGATCTTGATCGCGTCGACCGGGAACTGGCGCAGGTAGGCGAGCGAGCTGTAGCCGGTGCCGAAGTCGTCGATCGCGATGCGCACGCCGAGCGCCTTGAGCGCGCCGAGCCGTCGCGCGGCACCTGCGGGTCCGCATCAGCGTCGTCTCGGTGATCTCGAGCGTCAGCGCCGCCGGGTCGAGGCCGCTTGCTTCGAGAGCGTCGCTGGACGTCGTCGACGAGCTCGTCGCGGTCGAGCTGGCGGCCGGAGACGTTGACCGACGATCGCCGATCGCGTACCCGTGTCCGTGCCACGCAGCCGCCTGGCGGCATGCCTCCTCGAGCACCCAGCGCCCGATCGGCACGATCATGCCCGTCTCCTCGGCGATCGGGATGAACAGATCGGGCGGCGAGGACCCCGCGCGTCGGGTGGCGCCAGCGCATCAGCGCCTCGACGCCGGTGATCGTCTCGGTCTGCGAGGTCGAACGATCGGCTGGTAGACGCAGGAAGAGCTGCTCGCCCGCGAGCGCGTCGCGGAGGTCGAGCTCGAGGATCGAGCTCGTTCTGGGCGGCGGTCTGCATGCCCGACTCGAAGAGCACGTAGCGGTTCTTGCCGGTGTTCTTCGCCTCGTAGAGCGCGAGGTCGGCGTCGTGCAGCAGCTCCTCGGCGGTCGAGTCGTGCACCCACGGCGATCCCGATGCTGGCGCCGATCGAGAGTCGGCGTCCCGCCGTCTCCTGCCAGGACGATCGGCTGCCGCAGGACCACGAGCACGCGCTCGGCGACCAGCTCCGGCGTTGCGGCAAGGTGCTCGAGTCGAGCAGGATCACGAACTCGTCTCCGCCGAGGCGGCCGACCGTGTCGCACCTCCCTGACGACGCTCGAAAGCCGGGCCGCGACGACGCGCAGCAGCCCGTCTCCCGCCGCGTGGCCGAAGGTGTCGTTGATCTGCTTGAAGCCGTCGATGTCGAGGAAGAGCGCGGCGACCGGCAGGTGCGTCGCGCTGCGCGCGGGCGAGCATCTGGTCGGCGCGATCGAGCACGAGCGCCCGGTTGGGCAGTCCGGTCAGCGCCGTCGTGGAGGGCCTGGTAGCTGAGCGCGCCCTGAGCGTTCAGCAGGTCGCGCCGCGCGAGGAACTGGCGGAAGAGTGCGAGCATCGAGACCACCGCGGCCACGAGGGCAAGGCTGATTCGCTGGAACGGCGAGCCGTCGAACTGCGAATAGACAAGGAGCGCAAAGACGGCCAGCGGCGCGACGTACGGGAGCCATGAGGCTCCGACGACCCGGCCCGGCTCGAGGTAGAGCGGGTTGAGGTGATCGGGGAAGCTGCTCCGTGTCGACTGGTCGTCGAGCGCGACCGAGCGCTGTGCAGCACCCGCGAGGACGAAGAGCATCCAGCCGCCCATGAAGGCGATGTCGACTGCGAGCTCGAGGTGGGTTGTCGTCCCGGAGCGCCATCCAGCTGGCCGTGACGTCGCCGACGATCGCGATCAGCGTTCCCAGGGTGAGCAACACCATCGCACGTTTTGTGGACGAGCTGAAGAGCCGCGACATCGCGTAGGTCAGGCCGAAGATCTGCAGGAGATCGCCGATCGGGTAGGCACTCGAAAGCGTGCCGTCGAGGAGGTTCTGGCCGCTTCCGGCAACCGTCGGCCCGAGGACGAGAACCCAGATCACGCTGGCCCCGCCGAGCCCGACTGTCGCGACGTCGATCGCGAGCCGGAGTTTGCCCGCCCGCGTCTCGGGCCGCTTCGGAAACCGGAAGAGGCCGATCAGGAACAGCACGTAGAAGGTGAGATAGAAGGCGTCGACCGCCGAGGGAAACGGTACGGCTCCCGTTGCCGCCTGGTACGCGAGCGTCGCTCCGAAGATCCCCGTCAACGCCACGTTCGAAGCGGTCATCCAGCGCCAGGCCGAGGCGGTCCGGGAATCGCCACTGCGCCGGGATGCCCTCCAGGCGAACCAGACGGCCGGGATTCCCGGCAAGCGTCAGGACGATGTCGTTGGCGATCGGATGGGAAGCGCCGGCAGCCAGGGATACGAGCCGCCAGATGATGTAGAGCGCGAAGTAGACAGCAGCCGTTACGGCCAACGCGCGGAAGGCGCGTTCGGCCTGGGCCTCCGCAGCCTGGGGTCCGCCGAGGCGGGGAGCGAGATCGATGCCTCCGCCCAGGCCGAGGGCGGCGCTACTCACCCGGAGCCGCTCTGCTGCGGTCGGGTGCACGCCGATGAGCGGTGTCCGTCATGCGGTCAAGCATCACCGCCGTGACCTACGCACGGCATCGGCGTATTTCGCGGAATCCGTGCGCGTTTCTACGCACGAGCCGGGTGCGGCTGGTCGAGCTACCGGGCCGTGAAGCTCGTGGCGGCCGTGTTCCCGGCGGCGTCCGTGAACAGGACTCCGTAGGTCGAGCCGGCGGTGAGCGACCCGGGCACGGTGAACGTGGCGCCGGTCAGCACGCCTGCCGAGGTGGTCGTCTTCACGCCCCCGAGGGTCACCGCCGAGCCGTTGAACTTCGCGGTCACCGCCGAGCTGGCGGCAAAGCCGCTGCCCGTGACGGTCACGGTGATCCCCGCGACGCCGGTTGAGGGGCTCAGCCCGAGGAACGGTGCCGGGACGGCCGACCACGTCGTCCCGGTCGTCGTCGTGTGCAGGATCGTCCCGGTCGCCCCCACCGCCAGCAGGGTGCTGCCGCTGAATGCGGCGGCCCCGAGCAGATCGTTGCTCGTCGTGCTCGTCTGCGCCGTAAAGGTCGTGCCGTTCGTGGAGTCGAGGATCACGCCGCCGCCCCCGACTGCGTACACGGGCGAGGTGGTGCGGGCGCTCGTCCCGGTCGCCACGACCTCGTACAGCATGTTCGTGGTCGGGCTGGTGGCGCTCGTCCAGGTTGCCCCGGTGTTCGTCGTATAGATGATTGCGCCGCCTGCCCCCACGGCCCAGGCCGTCGAGGCCGTGCCGGCGTCGACCGACTGGAGGTCGTAGGTCGTGCTGCCGGCGATCGAAGGCGCGGTCTGAGCCGTCCAGGTGGTGCCGTTGGTGGTGACGAGAATCGTCCCTCCGGTGCCCACCGCCCAGCCCGTGCCGGTGGTCGACCCGCCGATGTCGAGCAGGTCGTAGGACTTCCCGGACTGCTGGAGCGCCCAGGTCGAGCCGTTCCAGAAGTCGATCACGCCGCCCGCGCCGACCGCCCAGACGTTGCTGTTGTCGGCGCCCGCGATCGAGTAGAGATTCGCGGTCGTGTTGCTCGTCTGCTTCGTCCACACCGCCGATCCGGGCGTCTGACAGCTCGTCGTGCACTCGAGGATCGTCCCGCCGTCGCCGACGACCCAGACGTGTGCGTTGTCGGCGGGGCTCGTCGCGTCGTTCAGGTTGACGCTCGTGCCGCTGACCTCGCTGTCGAACGACGTGCCGGTCGAGGTGTAGTCGATCGTCCCACCGTTCCCGACCGCCCAGCCGCAACCGCCGGCCGAACAGCTGTGACCCGCCTCGATCCGGCTCAGATCGGGCGTCGGGGTGACAAGGACCGTGGTCGAGACTGCGGCGCTGTTTCCCACCCGGTCTGTGCCCGCGAGCGTGAAGAGGTAACAGAAGCCGGCTGTGATCACGGGGCTTGTCGTGCCGGTGATGGTCGTCGGGGTCGGATAGCTGCCACCCGACCCTGCCGTACCGCAGCTTCCTGCAGTGAGTGTCTCCGACTGGACGGTGAGGATCGAGCTCGCGAGCCCTGAGCCGGAATCCGTGTAGTCGGTACGGGTTCCGATCGTCAGGATCGTGTTGGACTCGGAGCTCGTGGTGCCGGCGCCGCTTGCGGTCTGCCCGTTGACGGTGAGGGCGCCGGTTGTGGGGGCGGTGGTGTCGGGGGTGATGGTGATGGTGTTGGTGGCGGTGAGGAGGGTGGTGTTGGTGGCGGTGAGGGTTTGGGTGCCGGTGGCGGTGACGGCTCCGGTCCAGGCGTAGGTGGTGGTGTAGGGGCTGGTGGTGTCGTCGCCGCCGCCGCTTGTGAAGCCGGTGAGGGTGGGGAAGTTGAGCTTGGTGAGGCCGGAGTCGTTGTCGAGGGTGGTGGCGGTGAGGGTGAAGCCGCCTGTTTTGCCGGCCTGGGGGTTGATGTAGGCGGTGGTGCCGGTGATGTAGGTGTTGCCGGTTGCGGCGGAGAGGGTTGGTGTGGGTGCGCTCGGCGGGCTTGTGTCGAGCTGCACGGTGGTCGTGATCGCTGCGCTGTTACCGACGTTGTCGAGCCCGGTCAGGGTGAACTGGTAGCAGGCGGGTGAGGTGAGGGTCTGGCCTGGGTTGCCGGTGATCGTGGTTGCGGTGCCGAAGCTGCCGCAGGTGCCGGTGAGGATCCCGTTGCTCGAGGTGAGCGTCGCGGTCTTGCGGGTGAGGATCGAGCTGGTGAGGCCGGAGCCGGGGTCGGTGTAGTCGGTGCGGGTGCCGATCGTGAAGGTCGTTGCCCCGCTGACGCTGGTGCTGCCGCCGGCTGTGGCTGCGGTGCCGTTGACGGTGAGGGCGCCGGTTGTGGGGGCGGTGGTGTCGGGGGTGATGGTGATGGTGTTGGTGGCGGTGAGGAGGGTGGTGTTGGTGGCGGTGAGGGTTTGGGTGCCGGTGGCGGTGACGGCTCCGGTCCAGGCGTAGGTGGTGGTGTAGGGGCTGGTGGTGTCGTCGCCGCCGCCGCTTGTGAAGCCGGTGAGGGTGGGGAAGTTGAGCTTGGTGAGGCCGGAGTCGTTGTCGAGGGTGGTGGCGGTGAGGGTGAAGCCGCCTGTTTTGCCGGCCTGGGGGTTGATGTAGGCGGTGGTGCCGGTGATGTAGGTGTTGCCGGTTGCGGCGGAGAGGGTTGGTGTGGGTGCGCTCGGCGGGCTTGTGTCGAGCTGCACGGTGGTCGTGATCGCTGCGCTGTTACCGACGTTGTCGAGCCCGGTCAGGGTGAACTGGTAGCAGGCGGGTGAGGTGAGGGTCTGGCCTGGGTTGCCGGTGATCGTGGTTGCGGTGCCGAAGCTGCCGCAGGTGCCGGTGAGGATCCCGTTGCTCGAGGTGAGCGTCGCGGTCTTGCGGGTGAGGATCGAGCTGGTGAGCCCGGAGCCGGGGTCGGTGTAGTCGGTGCGGGTGCCGATCGTGAAGGTCGTGTTGCCCCGCTGACGCTGGTGCTGCCGCCGGCTGTGGCTGCGGCTGCCGTTGACGGTGAGGGCGCCGGTGGTGGGGGCGGTGGTGTCGGGGGTGACGGTGATGGTGCTGGTGGCGGTGAGGAGGGTGGTGTTGGTGGCGGTGAGGGTTTGGGTGCCGGTGGCGGTGACGGCTCCGGTCCAGGCGTAGGTGGTGGTGTACGGGGCTGGTGGTGTCGTCGCCGCCGCCGCTCGTGAAGCCTGTGAGGGTGGGGAAGTTGAGCTTGGCGATGCCGGAGACGGTGTCGAGTGGTGGTGGCGGCGAGGGTGAAGCCGCCTGATTTGCCGGCCTGGGGGTTGATGTAGACGGTGGTGCCGGTGACGTAGGTGTTGCCGGTGGCGGCGGAGAGCGTTGGTGATGGGTGCGCTCGGCGGGCTTGTGTCGAGCTGCACGGTGGTCGTGATCGCGGCGCTGTTACCGACGTTGTCGAGCCGGTCAGGACGTAGGTGTAACAACGGCCGGTCACGATTCCTCCAGGCTGCGTCGTTCCGGTGACGGCCGTCGGAGAGCTGAACGGGGCCGAGGCCGCGCCGCAGGTGCCGGTGGCGATCCCGTTCGTGGACGAGAGGCGAAGGACTGCACGGTCAAGATCGAGGACGCCAAGCCCGAGCCGGCATCGGTGTAGTCGGTCCGGGTCCCGATTGCGAAGGCCGCGTTGGAGGCGAAGCTGGATCGTGCCCACCCCGCTCGCGGCCTGCCCGTTGACTGCGAGCGCCCCGCCGGCCGGGGCGGTCGAATCGTTCGTGAAGGTCAAGCGCCGCCGCAGCGGCTGGTGTTGCCCGCGGCGTCGGCACCGCTGATCGTCTCCGTCGGCGCCGACGAGGTACCCTCCGCCCAGGTGAACGTGCCCGAGTCGTAGGGGCCGCCAGCCGGGGTGCTCACCGTGCCCGGAGTGGTGGTCCAGCCGGTGGACGTCCCTCCGAGCGGCGCGCTCGTGCTCGAGGCGGGGCCTGAGCCCGCTGTCGGTGACCGTGTTGCGGAGCTTGAAGCTCCCGCCCGAGCCGCCGCCCGTCCCGCTGGTAGTAGACGGTATTGCCCGATTTGAACGAGGCGCCTGCCGGAGACTGACCGACGAGTGCGAGCGAGTTCGACGGCGCCGTGTTGTCGATCGAGAACGTGGCGGTCGCGGCCGGGCGCCTGGACGTTCCCGGAGGTATCGGTTGCGAACGACTTCACGACATAGGTGCCGTCGCCGCCTCCTGCCGTGGCGAAGTTCGCCGACGGGGAAGGCAAGCGACCAGCCGGTCGTGCCTGCGGCGGCGAGCTTCTGCTGGGTTGTCGCGGTGTTGAAGTCGGTGCCGTTCCAGTAGCGGCCTCCGGGCCCCAGGATCGAGACGTTGACCGCCGAGATGTTGGAGCCGCCTGCGCTGTCGTGGGCGGTGCCGCAGATCGCGGAGGTGCAGCCCGCATTCCAGCTCACCGTGCGATAGCCCGCTCCCGTCGCCGGAAAGGTGAGGATCGAGGTGGGCGGGAACTGCCCCGGCGCGACGGGCTGCGTCGTGACGCTGACCCTGCTCGGCGGGACCGTGTTGGCGGCGGTGAAGCTCGTGACGAGTGTGGCGGCGACGACCAGCAGCAAGGCGCCGCCGACGAGGCGCGAGAGCGTCCGCTTTCCGGTCCGGCGCTGTGCGGGGCGGCGGCGGGACCTCAAGACGCTTCCGCTCCGGCCGTGGCGACGGCCGGGCGGATGAACGCAGGCGTAGTCGCCGGCCGGTGAAGGTAGAAGCGGCCCTCGTCTTCGACGGCGTAGGCGAGGTTCTGTCCGCGCGTCTCGCGCAGGATCGGACGCTCGCAGTACTGCGCGAGCACGGCCAGGCTTTCGAAGTCGGGGACGATCGTCGTCGCGGAGCGGTTGGGCCCCTCAGTGAAGGCCTCGACGTCCACCACCACGCACCCGTAGCGCATTGCGACGCGCTTCTCGTGCGACCAGACCTCGCGGCGGGGCTTGAGCAGCTTGGCAAGCAGCGCCAGGAGGGCCAGTCCGGCGAGGCCGAGGCCGAGGCCGCGAACGGTGCTCACTGCGAAGTGGTAGCGGACGAGGGAGAGGTGGTTCGGGGCCGTGGCCGAGACCATCCCAGGCTGGGTCGGGTGGAGGCCCGCGGCGAGCGTTTGCGCAGCGGTTGGAGCTGCGTACGTCGCTCCCGGCGGGGCCGCCGTCTGCGGAATGCTCAGGTCGAGCACCGCCGGGCTGAGCGTGAACGGCAAGACGGGCAGGAAGCTAGAGCGGATTCGCTGACCGCCGACCTTGCCGTTGATCCGGACGATCGGCTCGAGCTGGATCGTGTAGGTCGCGCCGGCGGTGCCCTGCCTCGGTCGAGATCTCGTTGGTCAGCGCCTGCAGCTGTCTCAGATCGAAGGTACCGCCGACATGGGCGACATCTCCCCTGAAGGTCGTCGTCTTCTCGAGCGTGTAGAGGTGGCGCCAGCTTCCGCCGGAGGCGACGAGCGCCGTCAGCGTCACGGTGCCGTGCACGCTGTGGGCGAGCTTCGATGCGAATCGATAGGAGAACCCGACGCTCATGTTCCTGATCAAGCTCAGGTAGATCGGCTGCCCGGAGCGGGCGACTCCGCCGGTATAGGCCGTGGTCGCATGGAGGGCCTTCGCGCGTGTACGAAAAGGTGCCGGTCTGGTGAAAGCCCGTCACCGAGACGGTTCGCGCGGGTGTCGCGCCGAACCCGGCCGCGATCAGTACGGCCGCGAGGAGAAACGCGGCACTGCCGACGATGTTCTCGGCCGACTTCCGCGGACGGTGGATGTACCTGGAGACGCTTTTCATTGCCGTCTTCGGTCTCGGAACGTGCCGCTCGCTGCCGATCCGCTTGCGCCGTCGCCTCTTGCCTTTTCGGTTGCCGCCGAGGAACAGGAACCCGGCGGCAGCGCCGCCGAGCAGGGCGGTGTGCATGGGCGCCCCGAACCAGCTGAGCACGCGCCCGGCCTTCGGAACGTGGATCCAGAGCTTGCCGAGCAGCTCGCTGCTCGTTGCATAGCCGGGGTCGACAAAGCTGTTGTGATCGCCCTTGAAGAAGTAGTGGCCGTTCTGGATGACGATGATCCGGTGCAGCACCGGGCGGTGGAGGATGGGGCTCTCGTAGAGGACGATGTCTCCCACCCGATAGGAGGCGCTGCGGCGGACGATCGCCAAGATCGCCTTCGTGGAACAGCGGCTCCATGCTGTCGCCGACCGTGGCCGAGTAGAGCGTCGAGCCGCCAAGCTGCACGGGTGCGAAGAAGACCCAGAAGAGAGCGAGGGTGGCCAGGACGAGTATCCCGGCCAACCCTCTTCGCTGCGATCTTGCCACTGCGCTCTCATCTCTCCCCGGTCATGTCGCTGCCGTTACTGAGCGGCGACGACCGTGACGCCCGTCAGCAGTGCAGCCGTCAGCTGGGGCGCGGTCGTTGCGCAGGTAACCGTCGCGCCGGTGACGTCCGTGGTGCAGGTGTAGTTCGTCGGCCCGCCGGTCGAGAGCGCGGCCTGGACGATCACCTTGCCGGTGCTCGTGCTCGGGATCACGGGTGAGACGGTGAACGTGAGCGAGTCGATGTTCGTCGGCGTCGTCGCATTCAGCGCGTAGTGCAGCGCCGTGACCGTGTAGCCCGAGACCACGCTCGGACCCTGCGCCGGCCGTGGTGCTCGGAACCGTGTTCGCCGCGGTGAACGCATACGGCGCCTCCCGCTACGACGAGCACAGCAACCGCCGCGATGGCGAGCCTTGCTTTCATCCCGTACTTCGACATATGGAGACTCCTTGAGGTAATCGAGGCCGACTGGCCTCGATTCGTTGAGATGGCAACTCGACCATCTCTCCATCATCGACAGTCCCCCAGCGCTCGCACGCCGTAGAAAACCCCTACGTGCGCGCCGAAAACACGGGTCGTGTCCCGGGAAACCCGGGTTCTGAGCTCGGAGGCCTCGGGTCAGGCCTCGAGCAGGTCGTTCGCAAGCGCGTAGCTCACGAGCTCCGCGCGGGTTGCCAGTCGCAGCTTCTGCATCACGTGGGCCCGGTGCGTCTCGGCGGTTCGCACCGAGATGAAGAGCTGCTTGGCGATCTCCTGGTTCGTGAACCCGTGTGCAAGCAGCACCAGCACCTCGCGCTCCCGCTCCGAGAGCGGATCGTCCTCGGCCTTGCGAATCGCCTCGGACTCCGCCGCCACGAGCCGGGCGCCGAGCTCGGGATGAACGTAGCGCCCACCTGCTGCGACCTCCCTGATCGCGGCGACGAGCTCCTGCATCGGCGGCCTCTTTGAGGACGTATCCCGTCGCTCCCGCGGCAAAGGCCTCCCGCACGTAGCGCGGGTCGTCCTCCATCGAGAGGACGAGGATCTTCACCTCGGGCTGCTCGCGGAGCAGCTTCGGCAGGCCGTCGAGCCCGCTCTCGCCCGGCATCAGCATGTCGAGCAGGATCAGGTCGGGCTTCTTGGCTCTCGTCTCGAAGATCGCGTCGCGGATATTGCCGGCCTCGCCCACGACGTCCATGTCGGCCTCATCGTCGACGAGCCGCCGAAGGCCGGCGCGGACGACCGCGTGATCGTCGACGATCACGACCGTCACGGTCATCGCAGCGACCCCGTCACGGCCCGGATGGAGCGACTTGGGCGGGCCCTGCCGGCACCTGCGCTGCTTCTCATCACTGCACGATCTCCCATTTGACGGGTGCGACGCCGCAGAGTTTCGGCTCCCGTGTTGTCAGTATGGCACTGACGCCACCCGATCCGGCTCGGACGCAGCGATCGAGCCCCGGTTCGGGCGCGATCCGGGCCCCGTCAGGGCCAGATGTACGGAAGGGTCAGGACGGCCGGCCGTGAGCAGCCCGAGCAGCCCGATTCGGAGCCCACGCTCGAGCAGCCGTGGCGGGGAGAACGAGGCGGCGCCCCAGTAGACGGGCAGTGCCAGGAGGCCGAAGCGCCCCTCCGACTCGACCGTTCCCGGAGAAGAGGGGCAGGACGAGCACGAAGGCGCCGGCGAGGATCCACTCCCGTGGAAGCGCCGTGCGCACGGCAGCCACGGCGAGCAGGCAGAGGTACGCGGCGAGCAGCACTGCGTCCCGGGCGAGCCACGGGTTCGTTTCGACGAGCGCCGGCAGGTGCTCTGATCGCGTGCAACGGGCCGAGGAGGCGGAACGAGCGTCCCCAGAGCTGCTCGGCCTGGCCCCACGCGAACGCGTCGCCCAGGTCCCACTGGAGGTACAGGAGGAAGCTCGCGAGCGCCGCTGGGCCGGCAAGGACGGCGGCGATCGCCCCGCCTCGGCTACCCGGGTCGAGGGTCGCGCGGCGCCGCCAGGCGATCGCCGCGAACGGGATCGTGAGGAGCAGCCCCTCCGGCCGGGTGAGCACTGCCAGCGCCGGCAAGGGCGGCAGCGGCAGAGCCAGCGGCCGTCGAGCGCGGCGAGTGCCGCGAGCGACGACGAGCGCCAGCAGGACGCTCTCGGGGTAGGCCATCGAGAAGACGAAGCCCATCGGTGTCAGGCGCCAGGAACACGGCCGCCCTCGCCGCGACGGCTTCGGGAAGGAGCCGGCAGCCGAGCCGGTAGAACGCGACGACTGCGACGAGAGCCGCGGCGTTGGCGATCAACGCGCCGGCGGCCGCGTACGGCAGCCCGAGCAGATGCACGCCGCGCATGAGGATCGGAAAGAGCGGGAAGAAGGCGGGGTCGCTCTGGTGTCCGGGCACGAGGAGGTAGCCATGCGCCGCGACGCGCACGGTACCAGGCGCCGTCCCACGCGCCGAGCAAGGTGACCGGCGAGCGCACGTTTCGCTCGCTGAAGTATCCGGCCGGGCCGAGCGCGGAGAGGGCGACAAAGCCGCCGAGGGTCACGAGCCGTGAGGCAACGAACCAGCCGACGGGCCCCCTCGGCACCCGCAACCGCGGCACCGGGATCGGGCGTGCGATCCCGATCATCGTCTCACCGCGCCGGGCCGTAGCGGACGACGCTTGTCCCCTGCAGGTGGCTCGCCGTGAACGAGATCCGCACGGGGAGGCCGCTGGCCGGGGCCACGGTGAGCTCGAGCGGAAGCGTCCGCGGCCGGAGCTCGAGCCGGTCGAGCCGGCCGCGTCCGGAGGCCCTCAGGAAGTGGATCGACGCCCCGTGGACGAGCTCGGCCGAGAGCCAGTTGACCAGCGTTCGTGGGCACCCTGCGAGCTCGAACTCTCCCTCTTCCAGCGGGTCGGTCGCGGCCAGGTGGCTGCCGGTCTGCGTCACGACGCCCGGATCGACGACGACCCGAATGGCGTGAGCGGCCGGATCCCATTCCTGGCTGCAGGAGGTGCGATAGCGCTTGCCGTCGAGCTCCACGGCGGCCTGCGAGCCGTCGTAGGCGCCGAGCGTTCGAAGCGTCTTGACGAGCTCCAACTGCTGCCGTGTCGGCTGCGCAAGCGACACGGCCTGGAGCATCCAGCCAACGCCTGCGATCGCCGACAGCGTCAGCGCCGCGACGAGCAGAGATCTTGGCATGCGTGCACCGTTCTAGCCGGGTGATACGTACCAGCCATTAGGCGATGCGAAGGAGTGATTAACGGTTCTGTACGAGCTTCTCAATGATGCGGCGCCTTGCTGCCGCCGAGCCAGGCGAAGAGGGCGATCGTGGCCGCGTCCGGCTGGAGGAGCGCGTACGGAAACCGGCGGCCGTCCCATCGCTTGAAGAAGAACACGCCACCGGAATGGGCATTCCGGAACGCCCGCTCGGCGTTTACGAGTGCCTCGTCGTACCACGTCTCGTTGTGGTCGCTCTCGTAGAGCTCGAGCACGAACTGCAGGTAGATCGTGTCGGCTGCAGGGGTCCAGTCGAGGTTTCGCGGGAAGGCGGCAAGGCTTGCGCGGGCAAGCGCCTCGGCGCTCCTGCAGGTGCCGCGCACGTGCCGGATCGCGCAGAGCTCGAGCTCGGCTCCGATCATGGGCCCTTCGACGTAGTCGAGCACCGTGCCGTCGGTCGCGTTGCGCCCGAGCAGATGCTCGGTCGTGTTCCACGAGTCACGTCTCGGCCCAGCCGAGGAACTTCTCGGCGGTCGTCAGGTACGTCTCGCTCGCCCGTCGCGCCGGTAGAGCGCGAAGCCCGCGTCGATCTCGGCGGCGAGCGGCTCGGAGGTCTCGTGCAGGTGGAGCGTCTCCCACCAGACGCCGCCGCCGAGCGGGTCCCAGCCGGAGACGGCGATGAAGCGGAAGGCACGCTCGGCGTCGCGGAGGTCGCGCCGGTCGCCGGTTGCCCGGTAGGCGTCGAGGAACGCGAGCTCCCACCAGCCGTTGTCGTCGAAGTAGGTGTGCTCGTTCGGATTGCGGGTGCCCGGGTAGTAGGCATAGCCCGCCGACCGGCCGCAGGTTCGGGTTGAAGTAGCGCTCCGCTCCGGCCACGAAGGCCCGCACGGCCGCGAGGTGCGGCGCCGTCGGGTCGGCGATCGCCACCGCGTCCGTTGCCTCGAAGAGCGGCAGCACAGACCAGAGCGAGGCGAGAGGTTTCGAGCGCGGTGTCCCGGACAGCCGCTCGTCGTACCACTTCAGTGTGCGGGTTCCAGAAGGCGCGCCGGGCCCGCTCGAGGCCTGCCTCGGCGATCGCGAGGAACTGTGCCGGGGTCGTCGGTGAGGCGGTCGCGCCGGACACGGCTCCTCTCGGGGGCCTCGCTCCGGCGCCGCCTGGGCCCAGCAGGAGAGCCGCCGCGACCGCAGCCCCAATGGTCGCCCACGCAGGAGCCGAGCGCCTGCCCCGAAGCGGCCCCGGGAGCATCCGGGCACTGTGACATACGCCCGGCGACGAGGTTCCGTGAGGTGCTTCAGGGTGAGCCGGGGGCCGAGCGTGCGGCCCAGGCCGAGCTTGCAGTTACTTCGTGAGCTTCGTGAAAGAAAGCTTCACGGCGGCGACGAGCCCGAGGTTGCCCCTCACGTACTCCACACCCTTGACCTTCGCGCCGGCAAACGAATAGGTGAAGTGCTGCGGCTTCGGAAGCTGCGCCGAGATCGTCAGCTTCGCGGAGGTGAGGCTGGTGCCCGCTGCGAGCTCCTTCTTCAAGGCTGCCTCGCTCGTGATGGGACAGTCGACCTCGATCGTGCCGGCCTTGCCGACCGGCGGCGTGGCGACGCCGAAGGTGAAGCCGCTGTAACCGAGCGAGACCGAGCTGCCGGCCGCCGTGGTGAGCGAGAAGCGCGCGGGCGCATTCGCGGCGCCCGCTGCCGAGCCGGCGAGCCCCATTGTCACGAGCCCGATTGCCACAAGCGGCGCCGTCAGGATGACGAGGCGGGACACCGTTCGAAGGATATCGGGTGGGCCCGCGCTAGAGTCGCAGGGATGGAGGTGGAGGCCGTCCGTCCCGACGTGATCGTGGTGGGCGCCGGCGTGATCGGCCTCTCGATCGCGTGGCATCTCCTCCGTCGCGGGGCCACGGTGACGGTCGTCGAGCGCTCGGGGGTCGCGGCGGGCGCGTCGGGCGTGCAACCGGGCGGGGTGCGCCGCCAATGGTCGACCCGCGTCAGCTGCGAGGTTGCGAGCGAGTCGGCCGCGTTCTACCGGGAGGTCTCCTCTCGGCTCGACCCGGACGGGCGCGACCCGGTTGCCCGGGCGAGGCTCGAGCCCTGCGGCTATCTGTTCGTGGCCGACAGCGCCGCTGTGCTCGGGACCTTGGAAACGAACGTGGCGGTGCAGAACGAGGCCGGCGTCCCATCGCGGATCCTCACGCCCGAAGAGGCCGGCTCAATCGTGCCGGGGCTCAGGGTCGACGGCATGGCCGGTGCCTCGTACTGCTCCGAGGATGGGTACTTCGACCGGCCGCAGGCCGTGGTCGAGGCCTTTGCGGCGGCGGTGCAACGGCTCGGCGGAACGCTTCTGATCGAGACGGTCGAGCGCCTCCGCCCCGTCTCCGGGCGGTGGGAGGTGGGGCTCGCGGGCGGCCGCTGCCTCGAGAGCGCCGAGGTCGTCGTCGCAGCTGCAGCCGACACCGCCCCGTTGCTGTCGCCGCTCGGCGTGGGCCTGCCCATCGTGCCCGAGGCCCGGTTCCTGTTCCTGAGCGATCCGATCCGCGAGCGGCTCGTCGAACCGCTCGTGATCGCGGCCGAGCGCCGCTTTGCCGCCAAGCAGCTCGCCTCGGGACGCGTGCTCGCAAGCGACCTCGGCGCGGCGGGCGACCCGGAGACCGGACGTGCGGGCTGGCTCGAGACGATCCGCGCCGGCGTTCGCTCCCTCCTGCCTGTCCTCGAGTACGTCAGGTTTCCGGTCCTCGTCGCCGGGACCTACGACGTCACCCCGGATCACCAGCCGATCCTCGATACGGTCTCGCCGCACCCGGGTCTCTGGGTGGCAGCGGGCCTGAGCGGCCACGGGTTCATGATCGCCCCGGCGGTCGGAAGGCTCATGGCGGCTGCGATCGGCGGGGAGCGGAGCCCGCTCCTCGCGCACTTCTCGCACGCGCGCTTCGAGCGGGTCGAGCTGGCGGCGGAGACCCAGGTGATCTGACCTGTTCGCGACGACACCCGCTCGCGGCTTACCGGTTCGAAGCTGAGGTTGGAGCTTCCGAGCTTGTCAGAGCTTCTGGGCGCCGCCCAGTAGACTCGCCGCGATGTTCGACTATGCAGCGCGACGGGGCCGCCTCGCCGAGAAGCTGGACGCGCAGGGCATCGCTGCGCTCTTCCTGCCGCCCTCGGCCGATCTCGAGTACCTGACCGGTGTCGAACGGCAAGTCCCGAGCTTCGGCGAGGTCTCGTATGCCCACGGGTGGGTCACCGGCGCGTTCTTCCGCCCAGGAGCCGACCCGGTGTTCCTGTTCCCGAGGATGTTCGCCGCCTTCGACCTGCGCGAGCGTCCCGAGGGCGAGCTGATCGTCGTCAACGAGAGCGACGACGGGCCCGGGCTCTTCGCGCGCGCCGCCCGCGAGGCTGCGGGTGAAGGCGTGGTCGCGATCGCCGACCGGGCGTGGGCCGAAACAACGCTGCAGCTTGCCCGGCTGCTCGGAGTCGACAGGCTGCGGACCGGCACCGGGGTCGTCAACGAGCTGCGCCGGATCAAGACCGCCGAGGAGCTCGAGGCGATGGGCCGGGCGATCGCCACGGCGGAGGCGACGATGGCTGCGACCGCGCCGCTCGTCGTCCCGGGCGTGACGATGGCGGATCTCGCCGAGGCCGTCGAGCACGAGCTCGCCCGGGCCGGCTCCCGGTGCCCCTCGTTTGCCACTCACATCTTCACCGGGCTCGGCGAGGACGACTTCGACTCGCACGAGCCCACGGGCCGCTTCCCGATCCCGGACGGAACCTCGGTCATGTTCGATTTCGGCGGCGTCGTCGACGGCTATTGCTCCGACTTCGGCCGGACCGTGTTTTGCGGGGAGCCTCCCGCCGATTACCTCGCGGCCTATGACGTCATGCTGGCGGCGCAGGAGGCCGGGCGGGCCGCGGCCTCGGCGGGCACGCCTGCCTTCGAGGTCAACGCCGCCTGCCGGCGGCCGATCGAGGAGGCCGGGCTCGGCGAGCACTTCCGTCACCGGATGGGCCACTGCATCGGGATGAACGTGCACGAGCGGCCGTTCATCTCCGAGGAGGACCAGACGGTTCTCCAGCCGGGAATGACGTTCACCGACGAGCCGTCGATCATCATCCCGGGCCGCTACAGCCTCCGGATCGAGGACATCGTCGTGTGCGAAGAGGGGGGCGGACGGAAGCTTGGCTCCTATCCGCCCGCCCTCGTCGCCAACGACTGAGCTACGGGCCCGGGTTCTACCGGCCTCGGTTCCGGCTGCGTCTACGCGGGTGAGACCTGCGAGACGTCGACGGTGTAGACCGAGTTGTAAACAGCACCCTTCAGGTCCTTCGTCGAGACGAAGACCTGGGTCGGCTGGATGAGCGGGAAGTACGGCCCGACCTGGTTCAACTGCCGCTGGATCTCCTGGTAGATGCTCTTGCGGGCTGCCGGCGCCGTGGTCACCGCCGCCTTCGCCGCGAGCTTCTCGAGTGACGCGTCGGAGCCCTTCGGCCAGCCGGCGCGCAACCCGACCAGGTTCCCCGGCGTGAAGACGAGGTAGTCGGCCGGATCCGGGTAGTCGTCGCCCCAGAGCGAGAGCCCGAGAGCCATCTTCCCCGACCGGTACACGTCGAGCCAGTTGGAGGTCGGCGAGCCCGACAGGGTGATGCTGAACCCGGCTGCCTGCAGGCTCGACTGGATCTTCTCCGCCATCGAGGTGAACGGGACGCCGTTGATCGTCAGGTCACTCGGATACTGCAGTGTTACCTGCTGGCTCGCGTCGCCCGATGCGGTCAGGGCGGCCTTCGCCTTGGCGAGGTCCGTCTTGACCCCCGCGCTCTGCGGCAGGGCGCCGAGGAACATCGACGGGATCAGCCCGGGTGCCTGGATCGCTCCCGGCCCGGCGAGGCTGCTCAACGAGGCGTAGTCGATCGCGTAGCGGATCGCCGTCTGGTAGTCCTTGTTCGAGGTCACCGTCGAGATCTTCGGGTTGTCGTTCGCGTACAGGAAGAAGATCCACGTCGACGGCTGCAGCGACACGTTCAGGTTCTTGTTGCTCTTCAGGCTCTGGGCCTGATCGGCCGACAGGTCGATCGCGATCTCATGCGACCCGCGGGCGACGTTCAACTGCTGGGTGGCGGCCACCATGTTGCGAAGGACGACGCTCGAGAACTGCGGCTTCTTGGCGCCCCAGTAGTTGCTGCTCGGGACGAGCGTGACCTGCGAGGTGGTGCTGAACGAGCTCAGCTGGTACGGCCCGCTGCCGGCGCCAGCCGATGCGGACGAGTTGAGCCAGTTCTCGGCCTTGTCGGCCTTGGCCGCGTTCTTGGCGTCTGTGCCGCCATTCGCCTTCACGAGCGTCGAGTTCAGGATTCCGGTCGACGGGTTCGCGAGGATCACGGGCAGCTCGGTGTCGGGGGTCTTCGAGTGCATGACCACCGTGTACTTGCTCGGGGCGGTGATCGAGATGCCGGCGAGCAGGAACGCCGGGTTCCCGGCCACGTTCACGAGCCGCTCGAGCGACCAGAGGACGTCGGCCGAGGTCAACGGCGTTCCGTCGCCGAAGTGCACGTTCTGCTTCAGCTGGAAGGTGAACGTCTCGGCGTTCTTGCTCTCCTTCCAGGACGACACGAGCAGCGGAATCGGGTTGGTGAGGTTCCCGCCCTTGTAGGTGAAGAGGGTGTCGTAGAGCGCACGGTCGACGATCGAGGCCGTCGGATCGAACGCCCGCGCGGGGTCGGAGGTCTTGAGGGTGAAGGAGTTGTCGATCGACAAGCGTCGGTGCGGACGCGGCGGAGCGCGCTGAGGCGCCCGACGCGACGAGAACGGAAGCGGCGGCGAGGGCCACCGCTAGGGATACGAGCCAGCCGGCTCGTCTTGAATGCTGGTGTTTCAAGGCTCACGCTCCTCGATGTTGCGGTTCGGACTGGTGACGCTATGCGAGCCGGTCGCTCGCGACAAGTCGGTACTTTCCGCAGGAGCGGTCCCGGGACCGCCTTCGGGCTGCAGCCAGCAGGCCGCCGTGCGCCCGGCGGTGATCGTCACGAGCGGCGGGTCGTCGACGGGGCAACGGTCGAAGACGTAGGGGCAGCGGGGATGGAAACGGCATCCACTCGGGGGCTGTCCTGGATCGGGCACCTCACCGGGGAGAGCCTCGGGCAGGAACCCGCGACCGTCCGGATGCGGGATCGCGTTGATCAGCGATTCGGTGTAGGGATGCAGCGGACGGTGCCAGACCTCGCCCGTCGGGCCGGTCTCGACCATGAGGCCCAGGTACATCACCGAGACGGTGTCGGCGACGTGCCGGACGATCGCCAGGTCGTGCGAGATCAAGAGGAGGCCGAGGTTGAGCTCGCGCGAGAGGTTGACGAGCAGGTTCGCGAGCTGTGCCTGGGCGGAGGCGTCGAGCGACGCCAGCGGCTCGTCGAGTACGAGGATCGACGGGTCGGCGGCGAGCGTCCGCGCCACGGCGATCCGCTGGCGCTGCCCACCGGAGAACTCGTGCGGGTAGCGGTCGACGGCCCCCGCGGGAAGCCCGACGAGGTCGCAGAGCTCGCGAACCCGGGCCGGCCGGCGCTGCGGCCCAACGAGGCCGAGCGTGGCGAGGGCATCCGCGAGCTGCGACCCGACCTTGCGTCGCGGGTTCAGCGACGAGTACGGGTTCTGGAACACGAGCTGCAGGCGGGCCAGCTCGCGGTCGCGTCCGCGACGCCTGAGCGGCTCCACTTCGAGGCCGCCGAAGACGACGCTCCCCGAGGTGACCTTGACCAACCCGACCGCCGCTCGCGCGAGCGTCGACTTGCCACACCCGGACTCACCGACGAGCCCGACGATCTGGCCCGGCTCGACGGTGAGGCTGGCCCCGGCGACCGCGCGCACCCGCTCGCCTCCGCGGCGCTCGTAGTCGACGACGACGTCCTTGAGCTCGAGCCGGCTCATCCTGGTCCGAACGGGTCGACGTGGCAGGCGAGGTCGCGGCCGCCCGTCGAGCGGCCGTCCAGCGAGACAAGCGGCGGTAGCTCCGTCCTGCAGAGCTCCTCGGCGTAGGAGCAGCGCGGGTTGAACGCGCAGCCGGGAGGGATCCGGCCCGGGCTCGGGGGAGCGCCGGCGATCGCGACGAGCTCCTTGTCCCCGGCGGCCTCGGGGTGGGGCAATGCGTCGAGGAGCGCCTTCGTGTAGGGGTGTCTGCGGGCGCTCGAGCACGTCCTCGCCGCGGGCCCGACTCGACGATCCGGCCTGCGTAGAAGATCGAGACGCGATCGGCAATCGCAGACATGACCCCGAGGTCGTGGGTGATCAGGACGACCGCCAGGTCGTTCTCGCGGCGCAGGCGGTCGAGGAGCCGCAGGATCCCGGCCTGGACGGTGACATCGAGGGCCGTCGTCGGCTCGTCGGCGATCAGCAGCTTGGGCCGGCAGGCGAGGGCGATCGCGATCGCGATCCGCTGCCGCATCCCGCCCGAGAACTGGTGGGGATAGGAACGCAGGGCCGCCTCGCCGTCGGGGATGCGCACCTCCTCGAGCAGCTCGAGCGCGCGCTCGTCGGCGGCGTGACGGTTGACGCCGAGGTGGCGCTGCACATGCTCGGTGAGCTGGCGGCCGACGTGAGCATCGGGTGCAGCGAGGTGAGCGGGTCCTGGAAGACCATCGCGATGTCCCGGCCCGAGATCTCGCGCAGCTGGGTGCGCGAGAGCCCGAGGAGGTCGCTGCCGTCGAAGCTCGCCCGCCCCTCGAGGGCTGCGCCTTCGGGAAGGAGCCCGAGCAGGGCGAGCATCGAGATCGTCTTGCCGCTGCCGCTCTCACCCGCGATCCCGAACACCTCGCCTCGCTCGACGTGGTAGTCGACCCCGTCGACGACCGTCACCATCCCGCTCTGCGCCCCTCAGCCGCACGCGCAGGCCGTTGACCTCGAGCAGGCTCACGCTCCCTCCCGCCGGCTCATGCGCTCTCGTCGCGGCGCCAGCCGGTGCGGGGGTCGAACACGTCGCGGAGGCTGTCGCCGAGGAAGTTGAAGGCGAGCACGATCGTGAAGATCGCGATTCCCGGGAACGTGCCGATCCACCACCACTGGAAGTACGAGGTGCCTTCCGACACCATCGAGCCCCACTCGGCCTGCGGCGGCTGGGCGCCGAGCCCGAGAAACGACAGGCCTGAAAGCAGCAGGATCGCGTTGGCGAGATCGAGCGTCATCAGGACGAGGACGGGCCCGGCGATGTTCGGGACCACGTCCCGGAAGAGCGCGCGCCTGGCGCTTGCCCCGAGCAGGCGTGCCGACTGCACGTACTCGGAGTCGCCGACGCTGAGGACGAGACCGCGGACGACACGCGCGTACGACGGCCAGGCGACGACCACGATCGCGAAGGCGGCGTTCTCGAGGCTGCGCCCGAGCACGGCCGCCACGACCATCGCCAGGATGATCGGGGGGAACGCGAACACGAGGTCGGTGGCGCGCATGAAGATCCCATCGATAGGGCCGCGGAAGTACCCGGCGATCGCACCGATCGTCCCGCCGATCGTCGCGGAGACCAGCACGAGCAGGAAGCCGATCGGGAGGGTCACACGGCTGCCGTAGATGACGCGGCTGAGGACGTCGCGGCCGAGCTCGTCCTGCCCCAGAAGGTGATGCCAGGACGGGCCCGACGGCGTGACGATTGGGGCCTGTGCGAGCGGGCTGGCGGGCGCGATCAGGGGCGCGAAGATCGCGACCACGATCCAGCCGATCACGATCACCACCCCCGCAATCGCGAGCGGCTGCCGCAGCCCGGGATGCACCCGCCGGGTCTTCGTGACCGCCGCGCCACCGGTAGGTGAGCGCGCTCACGTCACCCTGATCCGCGGGTCGATCACGCCGTACAGGACATCGACGATGAAGTTGACGCTCACGTAGACGAGCGCGACGAACATGCTGACGCCGGCGATCGCCGGCACGTCGAGGTTCACGGCGGCCTCGTAGGCGTACTGGCCGATCCCCGGCCACGAGAAGATCTTCTCCACGAGCACGGCGCCGGTGAGGACGTTCGCGAACACGAGGCCGAGCACGGTGATGACCGACGGCAGGGCCCCGCGCAGGATGTAGCGGACGATCACGATCCGCTCCGGCATGCCCTTCGCCCGGGCCGCCCGGACGTAGTCGTTGCCGATCACCTCGAGCACGGCAGACCGCGTGAAGCGAGTCAGGAGGCTGACGTTGAACGCCGCCAGAACGAGGGCCGGCAGCAGCAGGTGGCGGAAGGCCTGCACGAACAGGCTCCAGTTCCCGTCGAGCAGGGCATCGATCGTGTAGAGCCCGGTGACCGACGGGGGCGGGTTCGTTCCCGGTGTCAGGCGCTGCCCGCCGGGGAACCAGCCGAGGCGGTAGAAGCCCAGATAGAGCGCGACGAGCGCGATCCAGAAGGTCGGCATCGAGATCCCCGCGAGCGACAGGATGCGGAGCGCGTGGTCGGCCGGCCGGTTGCGGCGGAGCGCTGCGATGACGCCGAAGGTGATCCCGACGATCGAGGCGAAGAGGATCGAGTAGAGCGCCAGCTCGGCGGTTGCCGGAATGAACTGGCCCAGGTCGTGCGTGACCGCGTCGTGGGTCAGCGACGACTGTCCGAGGTCGCCGCGGGCCAGGTGCCCCAGGTAGATCGCGTATCGCTCCGGCAGCGGCTTGTCGAGGCCGTAGTGCTGCTCGAACGCCTTCACGGCTGCCGGGTCGGCCGCGGCCTGCTCGCCGAGGTTCGTGACCGCGGCGTTGCTCGGGACGAGCTCGGTGAGGACGAACGCGACGAGCGTGATCCCGAGCAGCAGCAGGACGAGCGCGGCGAGGCGGCGGGCGAAGAAGAGCAGGAACCCCGCCGAGCGGCCGCGCAGGCGTCGCTGCCTGCCGGCCCGCACGATGGTCGGCACCGTCGTCACTCGCTGCCCCGCCGTAGTTCACCGTCGGCACGAAGTTCGTTGGTGACACCTGCTGCCGTCTCACGCAGTGATGCTGTGCCGCCCCGTGCTGCTCGGAGCCGGCGGCGGAGGGGGAGCCGCGCCATCGGCCGATGCTAGCCCGCCTGCGGCAGGGACGACACAGGACGTGGTTTCCGGATCGTCTAGGCTCGCTCGATTCGGGCTGCGCCGCGGCTCGGGAAAGGAGCCTGCGTCATGCCGAGTGCATCCCACGACGAGTTGCCGCTAAAGGAGATCGTGCCCGGCTACGAGAGCCGGATGGCCGACTGGGGCGGGATCACGGTGGCCTTCGAGAAAGCACATGCCGGGCAGGACGCTTCCAGCATGGTCAAGGGGCTCCCCGGCGATCGCTGCCAGGCGCCGCACTGGGGCTACCTGTTCTCCGGGCAGATGGTCGTCGACTACGGCGATCGCCAGGAGTCGATCGTCGCCGGGCAGGCCTACTACATCGGCCCGGGCCACAAGCTGACGTTCGAGTCCGACTGCGAGGCTCTCGAGTTCACCCCGACCGATGCGCTCGAGCAGACGCTCGAGGCGGTGCGGCGGAACTACGCCGCAGGTGAGGCGGAGTGACCGCCGAGGTCACCGAGCTCTACGACCTGCGCGTCACGGTCGAGCGGATCGAGGGCCGCTCAGTCTGCGGGCTCCAGGTCGGCGACTACTTCGAGCTGACCGAGTCGAGCCGGCTCCGGATCCCGGAGGGCCGGCACTTCTGCCTCTACGCGCTTCAGTCGGTGCTTCCGTTCCTCGCGGCGAAGCAGCGGGACCTGGCTCCGGGCGACTGGCTCGAGCAGGACTCCCACGTCTGCTGCCCCGACCCCGAGGAGGGCCTCGTGATGCGGATCGAGCGGATCGGCCGGCGGAGCCTTCTCACCGCCGAGCTCACGTGAGCGGCGACGAGCCGGCGCCGGAGAACGAAAAGAGCCGGCGCGGCATGCTCGAGGAGCACACCGCGCCGGCCTGGTGCTTCAGGTTCTTAGTGTTGTTCGTTGCAGTTGGGGTCGCTGTTGTTGTTGGTGGTGGTGTTGCCGAGGGTGGTGGTTCCGAACTGGAGGCTGTTTGTGACTGTCCAGGGGAGGGCTGAGATTGCGGTGTTGTAGCTGGCGCCGCTGATCGTGTTTTCGGCGGTGATTTTGAAGCTGCCGCCGGCGTCGCTGTTGTAGGCGCCGTATTTTTGGAGGGCGAGCGCGACCATTGTTTGGAAGGGGGTGAGGCCGAGCCCGGTCAGGTTGAGGGTGGGGTCGAGCCGCATCACTTCGCCGGCGGGGATGCCGCCGTTTTGGGTTCCGTCTGAGCGGGAGGCGGGGGCGATCCAGGTTGCGGACCCGATCGGGGTGACGTAGCGGAGGGCGTGGTTGATGACGCCGCTGTTGACGTCTTTGGCGGTGATGATCCCGCCGATGGTGGAGATGTTGGAGCCGGTGACGCCGGCGTCGTCTGCGTGGATGCCGGTGCCGGTGTTGATGTTGAAGGTTGCTTCGGCGTGGGCGGTCATCGTGGTGGGGTCGAAGCCGTCGAACTCGTACTCGCAACCATTGCTGGTGTTGATCACGGCGAGTTGGGCGTCGCTGGTCGGGTCGGGCTGGTAGCTGGCCTGGTAGGGGACGGTGATCTGGGTTTGGGTGTTCGAGACCGAGATCGTCGCGGTTGAGGTCGCGGAGGTGGCGTGGTAGATCGCCGGGGTCCAGTCCTGGTAGTCGACCCAGAGCCCGTAGCCCTCGGAGCCCTGCAGCTGGCTGAGCCAGGAAGCGCTGCTCGGGTTGAGCTGGAAGTTCGAAAGCGGCGTGTTCAGGAACGAGCTCGCCGCCCACACCCCACCCGAAACCGGGGTCGTCGTTGTCGTTGGGGGCGCCACCGGGGCCGTGGTTGTCGTCGGCGGCACGACCGGGGTTGTGGTTGTGGTTGTGGTCGGGGGAGGTGTCGGCGCCTTCGGCGTCGTCGTCGTTGTCGGGGACGGGGCAACAACGCATTTGCTGGTTGCCACCGTCACGCTCGCCTGGCCGCTGGTGTTGCCGGCGGCATCGAACGCATCGATGCTGACCGGATACAACCCGGAACAGGCAAGCCCACTCACAGTCGCTGAGAGCCCGCTCGTCTGCCCGACCTGCTTCCCACTCAAAAACACGTTGTAGCCGGTCACCGCCACATTGTCCGAGGCAGCAGCCCAGGCAACCGTCGCCGTCGTCGCCGTCACACCCGTCGCGACCGGGGCACCCGGAACACTGGGCGCGGTCGTGTCGGCAACAGGCGCGTTACTACACGGGCTCGTCGTCGCCTTCAAACTCTCAACCGCCGAGCTCCGCGTCGAGGAATACGCAGCCACACCAAGCGTGTACCCCGTCCCACACGTAAGCGGCGTGAAGTTATAGGCGGTATCCGTCGTCGTTGCCTGCTGCACACCATTCAGATACAGCCGGTAACCGGTCGCGCCGCTACTTCCCGTCCAGCGCATCACGAACCACCACTGATCCTGAACCGACACATACGCCGCCGTCGGCACCGCAACCACACGCGCCGGCTGCTGCCTACTCGAGGCCGCGTTCGCACCAACAACAACACCACACGAAACCACCGTGAGGCAGATCAGGACAAGGACTCTGGAAGCACGTGACGACATGAGAACAACTCCTTGGGATCGAGAAAAGACCTGGGTTCCATCTCTCTCGACCCCCACCCCAGCCACGCCCATCCACCAACCCCAACCAAACACCTCCACCAAAACACCCACCCACCTCCTCCCTTTCGAGGATGCAACCCCCACCACCGACAACCGCAAGACGGCTCGGACGCCCGTCGCGCTCCCTCGGGAAGACCGGGCGGTTCCTCGTCCGAACTGCGCCCGCCTGGGCCCGGGTGCCAGGATTTGCGGAGGTCGGAGCGCATCGACTTCTCGTACGGTCGGCGCAGCGCGGCGTCTCCGCTGCTAGCCGACGAGCAGATCGATCTCTTCCGCCGCTACGGGGCGGAGCGGGCGTTCCGCGCCGGGGAGATCCTGTTTCGGCCGGGTGATCCGACGATCGCTTTCGTTGTCGTCCTGGACGGGCGCGTGGCGATCGTCGACAACGTGGGCCGCTCGGACGAGCGAGTGATCGTCGAGCGCGGCCCGGCGAGCTTCCTCGGCGAGTACAACGCGATCTCACGGCAGCCGACGCTCTTCACCGGCGTGCTTCTCGGGCGCCGGGCGCTCCCAGGGTGTGGGGGCGAGGATCATCGGCTCGCGCTTCTCGCCGGACCCGGGGTCTACTCGAGTGCGCCTCCCGGAGCCGCCCGCCGCACGCGTGGCTCGATGTCGAAGCCAACCCGGAGCTCGAGGAGCTCGTTCGTGCCCTGGGTGTCTCTCCGGACGCCTCGGCCGTCGGCCAGGGCTCGATGGGGGGCCGGCTCGTCCACGCGCACCTGGCGAATCCGATCGGCTAGCTGCGCTCTGCCCGGCCGCCGCGCGGCCGGCTCCCTAGCTCGTTGCCGGGGGAGGCGCACCCTCGCGGGGGCCGTCGCCGGAGGGGAGGGCGCCACCATCGTCGCCCAGGGCGGCCGGAAAGCCCGCAGGGATGAATGCAATCAGGCATGCCACGCCGATCCCGTGCGCCCAGGGTGTGTTGGCCACCGTGAGGAGAGCGATGCCGGCCAGGAGCAGGGCAGCGGCAATCCGAGCGGGCGTCCGCGTGAGTTGAAGCGGCGCACGAGGCGATTGGCGAACGGGGGCGGCCGCCTCGCCGGAGTCACTGAGCCGGCCCGCCAGCGTCAGGCGGAAGAGGAGCCCGAGTGAGGGGAAGAGGATCGCACCTCCGGCGAGCACGGCGATGGTGACGAGGACGAGCGTGTCGTGCCCGGCCGCTGCCTGCCGGATCGTCAGGCCCGGCAGGAACTCCGGGTTCTGGGCGACGGCCCAGCCCGCGATCGTTGCCGCGACGGCGACCGCAGCGCTGTAGCGGGCAGGCTCATAACGGCGGCGAACGATCAGCGCCAGGGTCAGCAGGCCGCCGAGAATCGACAGCACGAGCGCCGGAAGCGCCGGGCCGTGCGTGAGCCTGGCGAAGACCCGGTGGGCGTCGTAGCGGAGCGCGACGAGACCGCCGATCGCAACGGCTCCGGCGAGGCCTCCTGCACCGAGCGCGCGGATGCGGAAGCGCTCGGCCAATGCCGTCTGGTCGTGGCGGGCCGCGTCGGCGGTGAGGAACACCGCGGCCATGTACGCCGAGCTCGATACCGCCAGGAGCCCGATCGTGATCGACGCCGGGTTCAGCCAGCTCGTGAAGATGCTGCCGCCGGGATTGCCGACGTGGACCCGCCCGGAGACGAGGCCGCCGACCACTGTTCCGAGTGCGAACGGAGTCAGCACCGACGAGACCGCAAAGACGGTGTCGATATGCCGCTGCTCGTTGGCGTTCCTCGTGCCGGCACGCAGCGCGTAGGCGCCGCCGCGCAGCACGATGCCGATCCCGGCGATGAAGAGGGGGATCGAAAGGGTCGAGGCGATCGACCCGAACGCGGCCGGGTACGCCGTCCAGATGACCGTGAGCACGAAGATCAACCAGACGTGATTCGCCTCCCAGACGGGTGCCATCGCGTGGTGGGCGTGGTCGCGGATCTCGTCGGCGGACTCGTCGGTGCCGGCAGTGAGCTGCCAGACGCCGGCCCCGAAGTCGGCGCCTCCCAGCACCGCGTACAGGGCGAGCCCGGCGAGGGCAAAGACCAGCGGCAGGTCGTAGAGGTGCATTACGCCGGGCCTTCGCTGGGAAGGTGCTGGGGCCCGTCGAGCGGTGCGCGGTAAAGGCGGAGGAGCACCCACCCGACGCCGACGGCGAGCGCGAGGTAGACCGCGGCGAGGACGCCGTAGCCGACGGGGATCCCGCCTGCACCGGTCACGGCCTGCGAGGTGCGCATGACCCCGTAGACGACCCACGGCTGACGGCCGACCTCGGTCACGACCCAGCCGGAGATCAGGGCCACCACAGACAGCGGCCCGGCCGCTACGAGCGCGGCGTAGAACCACTTCCCCTCCGGCAGCCGGCCGCGGCGGATCCGTGTGGTGAGTGCCACCACCGAGAGCAGGACGAGCATCGTCCCGATCCCGACCATCGCCTGGAAAGCGACCCGCACCACGTTGACGGGCGGCCGGTCGTCGGCCGGGACCGCGTCGAGACCCTGCACCGTCGCACTGGTGCTGTGGAATGCGAGCAGCGAGAGCAGCCGTGGAATCGGGATGCCCCACTCGACCCTCCCGTTCACGTACCAGCCGAGAATGTGGACGTCCGCACCTTTCGTCGTCCGGCCGAGCCCCTCGAATGCGGCGAGCTTCGTCGGCTGGGTGGTCGCGACCTCGCGACCGTTCCAGTCTCCGACGAATACCTGCGCGATCGAGGCGAGCATCGCTGCTGCAAGCGGGATCGCGAGCGCAGCCCGCTCATAGCGGCCCCAGTTCCCCCGGAGCCTTCCTGCCGCATAGGCGCCGGCCAGGACGAATCCCGTGACCATGTACCCGGCCAGGTACATGTGGATCAGCTCGTGCCAGAAGTAGCTGTTCGCAAAGAGCGCAGTGAGCGGGTGCACGTCGACGACCTTGCCGTGGACGAGCCGGAAGCCGCCCGGATGGTTCATCCAGCCGTTCACCGCGATCACCATCAGCGAGCCGGTGAAGCCCGTGATCACGATCGGGATCCCACACGCGAAGTGCAGCCTCCTCGAGAGCCGGCTCCACCCGTACACGTAGATGCCGATGAAGATCGCCTCGATGAAGAACGAGAAGCCTTCGATGGCGAACCCGAGCCCGAAGACCGCCCCGAACGTGCCGGTGAAGTTCGGCCACAGGAGGCCCATCTCGAAGCTCAAGATCGTGCCGGTCACGACACCGGCGGCGAAGAGCGCGACCATGATCCGGCTCCACCGCCGCGCGAGGGTGCGGTAGAGGTCGTCTGCGGTGCGGAAGTAGAGCCACTCGGCGAAGAGGATCAGGGCCGGTAGCGCAACCCCGAAACAGACGAGCGGGATATGCACGGCAAATGACAGCGCTTGCATCTGCCGGGCCTGTAGCAAGTAGCGCTGCTCCGCGGTGGGGAGCGAGGCGGCAAGCACGGCAGGGAACTGACTCACGCGGGAGGCCTACCCCCAAGGCGGATCGTCGAGGAAGCACTCGAGCTTTCAGACTACTTAAGAACCTCTGATGCACGCGCTCATGACGCCCGGTCAGCGCGAGGTCAGTTCGTTGGAGCTTCTTCGCCCCGGTAGCGACCCGGGCGGGCGACCGAACGAACTTGCGCTCTTCTACGGTCGCTAGAGACGCCTTATCACCGATTCTGCTCGCTTCCGGGAAGTCCACTGTTATTCGCAAGCCCCCTGCCGTGACCTTAGGTCGCGTGGCCGGGTTCGGTGCCCGAGGGACTACCAGCGCCCGTCCGACTCGACGAGATCAGTCGTGTGAATACCTCCACGCTTGATGCCGCAACCAGGCGGCGCGAGCTCCGCAACCCAACTGAGGAGATTTGTATGAGAAGTGCAGGAGCTCCAACCGCAGTCGTGCTCACAATCGTGACGCTTGTTTTTGCTCCGGGCGGCACGGGCCTGCTGCAGCAGTTTGTCGGGACCGACACCGCGACCGTCACCGTGCCGTGCGTCGCGACCGAGAAATGCCCGGCTACAGGTTCTATCAACGAGGTCATTCAGGCACCCGATGCAAGTCCGGCGTCGTTCGAGGCAGCGGTGACGCAGGGGATCACACAGGGGATCAGCGAGTTCCAGGCGCTCGACGCCCTGCCGGTCGTCACAGATCCGGGAACGGGCTCAGGCGATCCGGGCTCCGGCAATCCCGGCTCGGGCGATCCGGGCTCCGGCAATCCGGGCTCCGGCCATCACCACGGCCGTCACCATCGCGGGAACGACTCCGGCAAGCGGGGTCACGACGGCGGCAACGGCGGCGGCTCGCAGGGTGGGATCACTCCGGTCACGACGACTCCGGTCGTCACGACTCCGGATCCGACGATCCCGGCGGTCACGACTCCGGTCGTAACGACTCCGGATCCGACCATCCCGGCGGTCACGACTCCGGTCGTAACGACTCCGGTCGTAACGACTCCGGATCCGGCGACTCCCGCCAATCCGGCGCCGGTCGGCGGGTCGGATCAGGGGAACGATGGCTCGGACGGCAACTGGACGCATAACGGCAACGGCCAGGGCAACGGCTCAGGCCAGGGCAGTGGTCCAGGCCAGGGCAACGGGTTCGGCCAGGGCAACGGCTCGGGCCAGGGCCACAGCAATGACGGGCGTGGCGGTAGTCACTGATGCAGCTGCTGATGCTGGTCGTCGCCGGCCTGTTGCTGGCATTTGACTTCCAGAACGTCCTTTCCTGGTGGCGGGTGCGCATTGTCGCGCCCGCCACGCAGGGCTCCGACGACTTCACTGTGATCGTCCCGGTGTACGGTCAGCCGCGCTACTTCGACGGCCGCGCCGCTCTCCTTCAGTACCAGTCGAACGTGCTGGTCGCGATGGAGACGACACCGGCTGCGATGGCTGCGTTCGCCGACGAGCTCGAGCAGGAAGGCTGGATAGTCGGGCGTTACAACCTCGCCACCGTGAACCCGGCAACCCTCGTCAAGAGAGCGCTCGACGATGTTCACACGAGCATTGCGGTTCGGCTCGACGCGGACACGCGAATCGTCGGCGATCTCCGGCTGGGGATCGCAGCGATGATCGCCTCGGGCGCCGAGCTCTGCTCGGTCAAATGCGAAGTCGCGAACCTCGTCAACATCGTGACCAAGCTTCAGAACGTCGAGTACAGGATGGCGATGCTCGGCCGGCACATCCGTCCGTGGCTTACGTCGGGCGCGTGCTTCATCGGCAAGACCGACGCGTTGAAGCTGCTGTACGTGAATCACAGTCTCTGGACCCCGGGCGAAGACATCGAGACGGGGATCGTCGCGAAGGCCCTGAAGATGAAGGTGCGTCACTGTGACCTCGTAGTCGCAACCGAGGCACCGGACACCTGGAGGGGGCTCTTTCGCCAGCGGCGGCTCTGGTGGGCGGGAAACTTTCGCCACTGGACGATCAATCTCGACAAGCAGCTCGCCCATCGCCCGGTGATGGCGTTCTATGCCTCGGCGGGGATCTGGTCGAGCCTGTACTGGAAGTGGTGGGGGCTGATCGACTGGCGGGAGCTTCCCTTTACGGTCGTCGCGCTCTGGGTCTTCTATGTGCTCATGATCTTCGTGACGAACTTCCAGGTGCGATCGCGCTGGATGCTCGTGATGCCGCTCTACTCGCTGGTCCAGGGGATGTTGATGCCGATTCTCGGCGCCGCGTACTACTTCCCGGTTGCGTACCGTCGCGGGTCGTGGGGGCGCTACCTGTTCGGCTACCGGCGCCGCCGGCCCGTCGGGCCCGGGGGCGGCTCGACCTCGCCGCCCGTTCGTCCGTCACCCCCGCCGGGTCGATACGGGCCGAACGTGAGCACGAACGTCCTGCTCGCCCGGCGCGACTCCTCCGGCTAGATCGCCGTGGGCCGTACGCAGCCGGTACGTTCGGACGCATGCACGATGCCGTGGTCGTCGGGGCAGGGCCGAACGGTCTCGCTGCGGCGATCACGCTTGCGCGTGCCGGACGCTCCGTGCTGCTCGTCGAGGGCCGGGAAACGGTCGGTGGGGGCACGCGATCCGAGCAGTTGACGCTTCCCGGCTACCTGCACGACGTTTGCTCGGCGATCCATCCGCTGGCGCTCGCGTCGCCGTTCATGCAAAGCGTGCCGCTGGCCGAGCACGGGGTCGAGTGGATCCAGCCGCCGGCGCCGTTGGCGCATCCGCTGGATGACGGCACCGCCGTCGTGCTGGAGCGCTCCCCGGCAGACACGGGAGGCGGGCTCGGGCGGGACCGGGACGCGTGGGTGAAGCTGCTCGGCCCCTACGTCTCCTCCGCCGATGCGCTCCTCTCGGAGCTGCTGGCGCCGCCGGTCCACCTTCCCCGCCACCCGGTGCTCCTGGCCCGGTTTGGCCTCGATGGGCTCCGGCCGGCCTCGGCCCTCGCTCGTTCCAGCTTTGTCGGCGAACGGGCTCGGGCCTTGTTCGCCGGCATCGCGGCCCACGCGCTCCTGCCGCTCGAGAGCTACGGGACTGCCGCCTACGGCCTGGTGCTCGCTGCGCTCGGCCACTCCGTCGGCTGGCCGCTCGCGCGTGGCGGCTCGCAGCGGATCGCGGAGGCGCTAGGTGCGTATCTGACCTCGCTCGGAGGCGAGATCGAGACCGGTCGGTACGTCGAATCGCTGGCCGAGCTGGCGGGAGCGCGCACCGTCGTCCTCGACGTGGCTCCGCGGCAGTTCCTGGCGCTCGCGGGCGGCCGCCTGCCTTCCCGCTATGCGAACGCGCTCACGCGCTTCCGTCATGGGCCCGGTGTCTTCAAGCTCGACTGGGCCCTATCCGGCCCGGTCCCGTGGCGCTCGGATGCCTGCGCACGCGCGGCGACCATTCATCTGGGCGGCACGGCGCAGGAGATCGCCGCCTCGGCGACGGAAGTCGCGCGGGGCCGGCACCCGGAGCGGCCCTTCACGCTCGTGGCCCAGCAGAGCCGGTTCGATGGGGACCGAGCGCCGGCGGGCGGGGAGACGCTCTGGGCCTATTGCCACGTTCCGAACGGCTCGGTCGTCGACATGACAGCTCGCGTCGAAGCCCAGATCGAGCGGTTCGCCCCGGGTTTCGCGGAGCTCGTGATCGGCCGGCACGTGCTCGACCCGTCCCGGCTCGAGGCCGGCAATCGCAACTACGTCGGCGGCGACATCAACGGGGGCGGAGCGGGCCTGCGCCAGCTGCTCGCACGGCCTGTCGCACGGATCGTCCCGTACCGGACGCCGATCGAGGGCGTCTTCCTCTGCTCCGCATCGACCCCGCCGGGCGGCGGAGTCCACGGCATGTGCGGGTACAACGCTGCGCGGGCCGCCTTGCGCGCCGCAAAGACAAGCGGATGAGCTCCGTCCTCCGGGCGAGCAATCCGGGTGGTGGCGGGGGAATGGGCACGGGTACCCTCAGGCTGTGCCGCCTCCCCCGAGCCCGGTGCTGTCCACCTCACAGCTGGCGACGCTTGCCCGGCTAGGTGAAGAGCGGACCGCTCCGGTCGGCGAGGTGCTCTTTCGCGTGGGCGACAGGCGGTATCCGTTCATCGCGATCATCGAGGGCGAGGTCGCGATCCTCGACGCGGCGGGCAACGAGATCATCCGCCACGGCACCTCCGGCTTCCTCGGCGAGATGAACCTCCTCTCGGGGCAGACCGTCTTCCTGACCGCCGTCGTCACGAGCCCGTTGAGCTACATCGCGGTCGATCGGGACGACCTGCGGCCGTTGCTCTTCGAGGACGGCCCGCTGAGCGACCTGCTCCTGTCGACCTTCATCGCACGGCGCGAGGCGCTCCAGCGTGTCGAGGGGGTCGGCCTGGAGATCTTCGGGCCGCGCTCGTCCGGGTCGACCATGCGGATGGTCGAGTACGCGCGCAGCAACCGGCTGCCCTACACGTGGCACGACACGGCGGAGGCCGGCGACCCGGCCGCGGCGCTCGTGGCGGGGTTGGACGCGTCGAGCCTGCCGCTCGTGCGCTTGCCCGGGGATGTCGAGCTGCGAGGGCCTTCGACGGGCCAGGTGTCACGGGCGCTCGGGATCGGCCGCGAGCTCGCCCCGCGTGAAGAGGTCGATCTCGTGGTGGTCGGCGGCGGCCCTGCCGGCCTCGCCGCGGCGGTGTACGGCGCCTCCGAGGGCCTCGAGACCCTGGTGGTCGAAAGCACCGCGCTCGGCGGGCAGGCAGGCTCGTCCCGGCGGATCGAGAACTACCTCGGCTTCCCGGCCGGGATCACGGGCGCCGAGTTGACGAGCCGCGCGGTCACGCAGGCGCGTAAGTTCAACGCGCGGACGGCGACCCCGTACCGTGCCCTCTCGCTCGAGCCCGGCGAGGAGCGCCACCTGGTGCGGCTGGAAGAGGATCACGAGATCGCGGCGCGTGCCGTCTTGCTTGCCACAGGCGCGCAGTACCGGCGCCTTCCCGTCGAGGGTCTGTCGGACTACGAGGGGATCAGCGTGTTCTACGCGGCCGGCCCGCCCGAGGCGGGGCTCTGCGGTGCCTCTCGCGTGGGCGTCGTCGGCGGCGGGAACTCCGCCGGCCAGGCAGCCGTCTGGCTTGCCCGCGGCGGCGCGCTCGTGACGCTGCTCCACCGTCGCGCAGATCTGCGCGAAACGATGTCGGAGTACCTCGTCGCCGAGCTCGACCGGTACGGCGTCGCGGTGCGCGATCGCAGCGAGGTTGCCGAGCTGCACGGAAGCGACGGCCGCCTGGATGGAGTGACGCTGCAGACCGGGGAGCGCCTGGCGTTTTCGTTCCTGTTTCTCTTCCTCGGTGCGCTGCCGTGCACCGAGTGGCTCGGAGACGTGGTCGCACGGGACGAGAAGGGATTCATCTTGACCGGCAACGAGGTCGACGGCGGCACGCTCCTCGAGTCGAGCGTCGCGGGTGTCTTCGCTGCCGGTGACGTGCGCTCGGGCTCGACGAAGCGTTGTGCGACCGCCGTCGGGGAAGGCGCGATGGCCGTGCAGTTCATCCACAGTCGTATCCCCGAGCGCGCTCGATCGCCGGTCGTCCCGACCGGATAGCCGGCGTTCAGACCGCAAACGGAGGGCCAGGCTCGCGAGCCGCGGCTTTCCCCCCGGCGATTTGCCTGGGCTCATTTTGATTCGTGCTCTTCAGAGCTTCTCAGTCGATCTCGACGTCGAAGTCCCAGGCGACGATCGGTGTGTCGCCGCTCGGTGCCCAGCGGAGATGTCCGTCTCCTGTCGGGAGGACGTCTTTGAGCGTGAGCTCGACGGTCTGTCCCGGAAGGATCCGCCTCGCCAGCGCGCCGCCCCCTGCCCGGTTGACGACCGGTCGATGGATATGACCGTTCTCGTCGAGGATGGTGAAGGCCGAGGGGTCGATCGGAACACTCCCCCTGACCGCCGTGAAGGTCACGGTGAAGGCACACGGGGTCGTCTTCGGAACCGGGAACTCCCCCTCTTCGGGGACGGAAGGCCCGACGGCCGTGACGAGGGCCCTGCCGTGGGCGAGGTGAACCGAGACCGTGTCGCCCTGAACGGCAAGCCACGGGTGCGCGGCGCTGGCGGTCACGATTCGGTTCACCGGGATCGTCGCCTTCGGGAGCCAGCTCGGCAACTGGCCGTACTTCGCAGCCGGGGTAGAGCCTCCGGCGAAGGCGAGGTACGACCCGATCGAGCCGCCCACCATCACGACGGCCACGGCAAAGACGAGGCGGGTGCGTGAGCCGGGCCCGAAGGCCCGGCTCACGTTGTTCGTATCGAGGACTCGGCGATGAGTCACCGGCTCGGCAGCCATGCCCGTGTCAGTGGCCGTGGTGGCCGGCCGGGTTGTTGAAGACATCGGGCCCGAAGGGGGCGAGCCCCGGCTGCGCGGCGTAGCCGAGGTGGCCGTCTCCGTCGAGGCCTTTCGAGGCAGACGCCACGTCGAAGAGATCCTCCATCGTGCGCAGCCAGCTGTAGTGGTTGTAGTAGACGCTGCTCGAGGTTCCCGGCTTGATGAACGGGCTGATCAACACGCTGCCCGTGTCGCCCCCGCCGGTCGTGGCGTCGGTGGCATCGAAGAGCGGATCCTCCGCCGAGCTCAACTGACCGAGGACGATGCCGCTGACTGCGCCCGTGGTGAGGAGCGGCACCCCCGAAGCGTCGACGAGCGTGAACGCTCCCGTGTCGACGAAGCCGCCGGACTGGGAGGCAGCGCTCGCCGTCACAGGCGTGTCGGTGACCTGGCCGACGAAGGCGCCGGGCGGGATCCCGGTGCCGGTCACCGTCCGGCCCGTGTCGGTCGCGACGATCGCGTTGTCTGCGATCGTCGAGGTTCCGGCGGCCGCGGTTGCGGTCGCATCGGTCCGCTGGACCGGCGGGTGGCTGCCGCCGCCGAGCAGGCACGTGCCGGCCGGGAGGGCCGGAACCGTCTGGGCGAGACAGGTGGTCGGGCGATCGACGAATGCGTTGTCGCCCGGGCCCGGATAGAGCTGGTTGCCGTTGCTATCGGTGGCAAGCGGCGTGTTGGGGCCGGTCGGCTCGCTGTTCACCGTCTGGCCGAAGAGAGTCTCTCCAGCCGAATCCGACGCGATCGAGCTGGCTGCCGTCGCCGGATCTGTGGTCGAGTTGGCGAAGCTGTTGCCCGTGAACGTGAAGGCCGGGAAGCCCTCGTCGAAGGTGATGTCGATCAGCCCTCCGTCCTTGAACGCCGGGGAGGCCTCGATCTCGGGGACCACGTGCTCCAGGAAGAGATCCGACGCATAGAGGCCACCCGTGTAGTTCACCGGGGGGTTCGGCGTGTTCGGATCGGAGAACCCACCTGAGAGGTTGTTGCCGTGGCACACGGCGTCGTGCGCGTCGCTGCAGTTGTTGGGCGAGATCCAGCTGAAGGCCGGGGTCGTCGCCTCGCTCTGAAGGTCCGCGTACAGACCATCGGTGGGATCGAACAGGTTTGCGATATGAGCGGAGTCGCAGTCGCCCGACTGCAGGATCGACTCGAACCAGGGGAACGGGAAGTGCTTGGGCACGTACTGATCCGTGGCATTCGCGCTGCCGGGGTTCGCGTTCACGGTGCTACCTGTCGCACCGGGGCTCGAGAACGGGGCACCGCAGTACTGCGTGCCGGCGTCGTGGGTCTGGCCGGTCCCGGGGGTGGCCAGGGTCCCGGTCGACGACGCGTCGGGATTGCCAAGATCCTGCGCGTATCCCTTCCAGCTCACGTGCGCCGCGTCGAGTTGGTTGAAGAGCGTCTGGACGGTCGCCGGATAGACGCAGCCGTTCGACCCTGCGGCGGCGTTCGCCCCCGCGGCTGAGACCATCTGCCCGTAGTTCGGGTTCGTCTGCAGCGACCCCGACATGTCCACCGAGCCCGAGAAGCTGTCGTAGTCCGGGCAGTCCGCCTGCGTGTCGGGCTGCGTCGCCTGACCGCTCACCAGCGAGATGTAGTTGTCGAGGCTGAAGTGCCCGGTGCCGTAGTAGTTCTTCAGGAGCACGCCCTGCGACGGCAGCGTCTGCCACAGGTACGTGTTGTTGTTGAGCCCGGTGAACGAGGCGTCATACGACTTGTTCTCGAGGATGATCAGCCACACGTGCTTGATCGCCCCCGGCTGCACGCCGAGGCCGTCGTCACCTCCCCCTCCGGGCCCATGGCCCCCGTAGGGGCCGTGTTGCGCCGCCGGCGCCGGCGTCGCTGACGAGGCGCCCGCCAGTGTGGTCGCCAGGAGCACTGCGGCGAGCACGGCCACTCCGGCCACAGAGGTCGTCATGGCCTTTCGGCGCCACCCTGACGCGAGCCCCGAACGGACACCGCGGCCGACGCTGATCCGAATCTTCTCCATCACCCGGTATCGCTCCCTTCGCTAGTAGGTTGCGCGCCGAGTCTCGCCACGCGCGCCCACGCGTCGGGTGGCGATGGGGTGAACAGGGCGTGACAAACCCCCGGCTACGGCAACGACCAGGCTGGTTGTGTTCTCCGGTCCGTCCCATCTCGGCTGGCCGGGGGCTACTGCTCGATGAGCCGACGCCGTTCTAGCTCGGAAGTCGTGCCGGGCCGGTCAGGCCTTCAGCATGATCGCGTAGCTCGTCGGGGCCTTCATGCCGGCGCGGAGAAGCTCGAGCTTGTCCTTCCCTGCGCGCCTCGCCCTTGGCGGCAGTAGAAGCTTGAAGAGAGTGGTTCCCTTGCCCGCGGTCTTGCGCCAGGACGCGAGGAGCTTCCCGTTCTTGCCGAGAAGCTCGATCATCAGCGCTGTCCCTCCGGAGGCGTTCACCTTGAAGGTCAGCGAGGGATGCTTCAGGTGCAGCAGGATCGCCTTCAGCCCGGAGAGCTCGACGAGGGCAGGCGGAGGTGTGGGCGTCACCCCGGCCGGCGGCGGTGGCGATGAGGGCCCACCTGTCGACCCGATCGTCAACGGGAAGCTGATGGCGCTGTTGGTCGGGTCGTAATCACCCGGGGACGAGAAGGTGGACGTGGTGAGCGTGGCGGTCCCGGCTGCGGTGACCCGAGCCCCGATCTGGACGGTCGAGGACTGTCCGGGCGGGAAGAAGTCGAGGTTGCAGCTGACCGTCTGGCCGCTCGCCGTGCAGCCGGGGCCGCGGTCGACGTGGAAGCCCTCGTAGGCGACCTGCGGCGGAAGGTTGACCGTAAGGGTGGAGCCGTTCGAGGCGCCGCCCTCGTTCGTGACCGTCAGCTCGTAGTCGAACTGGTCGCCGACCTCGTGCGGCACGGGCGAGGCGCTCACCGCGACGTGCAGGTTGGGCGCGCCTCCTCCTCCGCCTCCGCCCCCTCCTCCGCTCGCGCCGCCGGCGGCCGGCTGGATGGTGACGGCTGTGCTGGTCGCGGAGACGGTCGTCGGAAAGAGCGGGTAGGTGGCGGAGACGGTGCAGGCGAGCGCATGCCCGGAGTCCGCGGGGCCAGGCGTATACGACTGGTTGGTCGCGCCGGCGATCGGCGCTCCGTCGAGGAGCCACTGGTAGCCGTCGTACTCAGCTGCGGTCAGCGACGGCTGCTCGCCCGCCCAGGTCGACCAGGTCGCACCGGTGCAGAGCTGAGGGTCGCCCTGCTTCCCCGAGCCCGAGACGAGCGGAGGATGGGCAGATGCTCCCGGCACGCCGAGATCGAGCGCGACGACGGCCGGGATGTCGGGAGCGATGAAGCCGGCGAGCCAGAGCCCTCCATCTGCTCCAGCGATGGGCTCGAGCCCGTACCCGGGCGACAAGCCGGTGCCGGACAGGTCCTGGATCGTGACCGCCCCCGACGGCGTGATCTCGCCGATCCCGTTTTGTGGTCCGAGGAACCACATATTCCCGTCGGGCCCGGGCGTAAGCTCGGTGGCCGAGTTGTCGCCGAAGTCGGTGATCGTCCCGTCCGCCGTCACCCGCTCGATTGCCCCGCCGTGGCTTGCGAACCAGAGGGTGTCGTAGGGTCCGGCTACGAGCTGGTGCGGGGCGTCGGCTCCGACCGGGTATTCGGTGATCGTGCCGTCCGGGGTGACCCGTCCGACCGCCGGTGTCGAGCCGCCGTCGGCAAACCACATGTCTCCGGCGGGGCCTGCGACCAGCCCAGACGGGCTGTGGCCGACCGGAAGGTCGTACTCGGTGATCGTTCCGCCGGGGGTGACCTCGCCGACGGCGTCGTTCGGCGCATCGGTGAACCACATCGTCCCGTCGGGGCCGGCGGTCAGGGACCCGGGTGCGCCGGCCGGATCGGTGGTGAACGTACTGATCAGACCAGTGGGCGTGATCTCTCCGATCGCGGGGCCGTCCAGGAACCACAGGTTTCCGTTGCCTCCGGCGACCAGCCCCGCTTCGGTGTCGGCCGGGGCACTGAAGAGGGTGACGTTGCCCTCCGGTGAGATCTTTCCGATCGACGGAAACCTCGTTCCGACCTCCGCGAACCACACGTTTCCGTCCGGTCCAGCGGTCACCCCGACCCCGAACGCGTTCGGATCGAAACCGGCGCTGTACTCGGTCATCGTTCCGTCCGGGGCGATCTTCGCGATCACCGTGCCGCCGCCCGCCACGGCGAGCGAGAGCCAGACATTGCCGTCGGAGCCCTCGGCGAGCCCGGTCGGGAGGTCATCGGCGAGCGATCCGAAGCTGTTGACGCTGAGGGGGTCGCCGCCGTCTGCTCGCGCCGGTCGCGCATGGAGCGCGAACGTGAATACGAGCGCGGCTAGCGCGCCGAAAAAGAACAGCAAGACACCGGGCGCAGACCTTCGCCGCCCGGGCCTCTCGAGACCGACCCCCATGATCCCGATCGTAGGAGAGGCTCACGGTCCCCGACATCGGACCGGGGGCCAGGGTGACCCAGACAAAGGGGCGGAGAGCGACCCGCGGGGAAGTCGGCTGACCACCTGTGGGGCTCGCGGCCCCGGTTGGAGCGATCAACTACCGGCGAGCCACCTGGCGAGCGGGAGGTCCGTGGCGAGGGCGGAGAAGTCGCCGTGGTCGAGAATCGCCTCGGCGGCTTCGGCCGTCGCCTTGACGGCTACCCACGTCAACGCGCCGCCCACGCTGACCCGTGCCGCACCCGCCCCGGCGAGCTCCGCGAACGAGAGGTTCGGTGTCGCGAGCACGTTCACCGGTTTCTGGACCGAGCCGCACACCGCGCGAATCTCATCCACGGTGCGCAACCCGGGCGCGTAGAGGACGTCGGCGCCTGCGCGCTCGTATGCCTGGAGGCGCGCGATCGTGTCCTCGAGGTTGGGGTTGCCGCGGATGTGGTTCTCGGCGCGGGCGGTGAGGACGAAGGGAAAGCCGAGCCCGCGGGCGGCAGGGCGGCGGCGGCGACCCGCTCGGCGGCCTCGGACAGCGTCGTAGAGGCGGCCCGCCGGATCGAAGTCCTCGATCGAGCCGCCGACAGCACCAGCCTCTGCGATCCGGGTGATTGCGTGCGCGGCGGCGGCAGGCTCAGCGCCGTAGCCGTTCTCGAGATCGACCGATACGGGTAGGTCTGTCGCTGCGTCGAGCGCACGTGTGTGCGCGACCACTTCATCAAGCGTCGCGTGGCCGTCGAGCCGGCCGAGCGTGAACGCGAAGCCGGAGCTCGTTGTTGCGAGCGCTTTGAAGCCGAGCGCCTCGAGCACGCGCGCGGAGCCGGTGTCCCACGGATTGGGGATCACGAACGGTTTACCCGCGTGCAGCGCGCTGAAGCGCTCTGCCTTCTCCTTCCTGGGTCGTCATCGGAGCTCCAGGACGACCTTGCCCTGCTTGCCGCGCTCCATGCTGCGGGCGAACGCAGCCTGGGCCTCTTCGAGCGGGTAGGTCGAGTCGATTTGGGGGCGCAGCTCGCCGGCGTCGATCAGACGCGTGAGCTCGTCGAGCTCGGCGCGGTTCGACTCGACGAGGAAGTAGGTGCCGCCGTTCGGCGGCTCCTCGGCGACGGAGACGAGCCGGCCGCCGGGGCGCAGCGCTTCGGCTGCGCGCGCGAGCGTGTCGCCGCCGGCGGTGTCGAAGACGAGGTCGGCCCCGTCGTTCGCGAGCTCTGCGCCGCGGATACGCACGAGCTGCGCGGCCAGGTGTCCGACGCCGCCCGAGGTGCCGGTGACCAGCACCCGTTCGCCCGCCTCGAGGCGACCGTGGTCCACGAGGCCCTGCCACGCGCTCAGCGCGGGCAATGGGATCGCGGCGCTCCGAACGTGGTCGAGCGTACGTGGCTTCGGAGCGAGCACGGCGGCAGGAACGACGGAGAGCTCAGCGGCGACGCCGTCGCGGTCGAACGGCGTCATCCCGTATACCTCGTCGCCGGGCTCGAACTCTGCGACGTCGGGCGCGACTGCTTCGACGACTCCCGAGAGCTCGTACGACGGGATCGCCGGCAACCGGTCGGTCGGCCAGTCGAGCTCGTCTCGTGTCAGAGCCGCGGCATGTACGCGCACGAGGACCTCGCCCGCACCCACCGCTGGCACGTCGATGTCGTCGAGCCGCAGATCGCCGGGGCCGTGCAACCGGATCGCACGCATCACAACCTCCTCCATCTATCTTGCTGGTAAGATTCTTTCTGGAAGGATACAGCAACTCGATGAAGAGGTCTCCCGATCACGTAGATGGAATCGTCGCCCAGTGGCGGAGCGAGCGCCCGGAGCTCGAGGTGGCGCCGCTCGAGCTGCTCGGGCGCCTCTTTCGCTTCGTGAAGTTCGCGGACGACGCCCTAGCCGAGGGCATGCAGCCGTTCGGCTTGCAGCGCGGCTGGTTCGATCTTCTCGCCGCGCTGCGCCGAGCAGGGGCACCCTACGAGCTGAACCCGACCCAGCTGATCGAGGCGACGCTGCTCTCGTCCGGCGGCATGACGAAGCGGCTCGATCGCCTCGTAGAAGCCGGCCTTGTCGAGCGCCGCCCGGACCCCGCCGACCGCCGCGGAACCCTTGTCCGCCTCACCCGCCGCGGCAAGACCACGATCGACGAGGCACTCGAAGCCCACCTGGCGAACGAGGAATCCCTCCTGGGCTCCCTCACCCCCGCAGCCCGCCGCCAACTCGACTCCCTCCTGCGCACCCTCCTGGCAGACGTCGAGCCGTAACCCCAAGTCTGGGAAACCGCACGGGCAGTCGCGGAGGTAGTCGGGACGTGGTGGCGTCGCGGGCTGTGCCCGCGACCCCATGAGCGCGCCCGCCGGCGCTTGCTTCGGTGCGAACCGTGGGCACGGGTTGCCCATGTAAGGGAAGGGGGCTCGTGGGGGGAAACCGCCAGGTTCCCGCCCACGGTCGACGTTTCCACGGGAATCTTCCGTGGCCCGGCCTCGTTTCAATAGATAAATGACGATGACTTCGTGCGGATCGTCGCTTTCACCTGAAGTGTTACGGTGAAGGGACGAAGGCCGTCGTGAAGCTGAACGACCGTCGTGAAGCACGAAAATCAGATCAGGAGGCTCGAATGACTGAGGAGACCACGATCGGAACGGCAGACACCTACCGGTTGCTGCTGCTGATCGACCACCTCGAACGCGAGGGCAAGAGCGAGGCGGAGATCACCGATGCCGTCGATGAGGTGACGAAGGAGGAGGACTCCTTCGCCGCCCGCGCAGCTTGACCGCACCAACGCGGCTGCAGTAGAGGCCGTGCACGGGCCCAGCGGCCCTGGATCCAGAAGCTACAGCGTCATCCTTTTCCGTCCCTCGGCCGTTGGAGTTGAGGCACATGCCCGCTCGTGAGCTCGTGTTCGGTCTCGACACCTTCGGCGATGTCACGGTCGACGCGACGGGAGAGCGGTTGCCGGGAGCGGAGGTGATTCGGAACGTCGTCGAGCAAGCGACTCTCGCCGATCGGCTCGGTGTCGACGCCTTCGGGGTCGGCGAGCACCATCGCGACGACTTCGCGGTCACGGCTCCCGAGGTCGTGCTGGCGGCGATCGCGTCGAGGACCGACCGGATCAAGCTCGGGACGGCGGTCACGGTGCTGAGCTCCGACGACCCCATTCGCGTCTACGAGCGGTTCGCCACGCTGGACGCCGTTTCGAACGGCCGCGCCGAGATCACGCTCGGGCGCGGCTCCTTCACGGAGTCGTTCCCGCTCTTCGGCTACGACCTTGCGGACTACGAGAGGCTCTTCGAAGACAAGCTCGATCTCTTCGCGGCCGTCAGGGCCGAGACACGCTTCTCCTGGCAGGGAACGACTCGGGCTCCGCTCGAAGGCGCCGAGGTGTTTCCGAAGACCGAGGCCGGCAGGCTGACCACCTGGATCGGCGTCGGTGGCTCGCCCGAGTCGGTCGTGCGGGCCGCGCGCTACGGGTTCGGGCTGATGCTCGCGATCATCGGTGGGGCACCCGAGCGGTTCATGCCCTACGCGGATCTGTACCGGCGGGCGCTCGACGAGCTTGGCGCTCCCGGGCTGCCGATCGGCGTGCACTCACCGGGCTTCGTGGCCGACACCGACGAGGAGGCACACGAGGTGCTCTTCCCGTACTTCAAGGCGCAACGCGACCGGATCGGGCGCGAGCGTGGCTGGCCGCCCACCACCCGTGACCAGTTCGACGAAGAGGTGAGAAGCGGCGCGGTCTTCGCGGGGTCTCCCGAGACCGTGGCTGCCAAGATCGCCCGTACCGCCCGGACGCTCGGGCTCGACCGGTTCGACCTCAAGTACAGCAACGGCGCCATGCCCCACGAGCACCTGATGCGCGCGATCGAGCTTTACGGCAGCGAGGTCATTCCCCGCACCCGCGCGCTCCTTACCTGAATTACCTGACGGCCGGGGAAGGCGCTATACGCGCTCGCAGCGCTCGTTCCAGGCGCGGAGCACGGCGCGGTCGTGCTCGTAGCCGAGCACGCTGATCGTCGCCGGATCGAGGGCAAAGAGCGCGCCGTCGGCGGGCAGCAACCCAAGCCACCGGGCTGCGAGGACGCGGAGGAGATGGCCGTGAGAGAACACGAGTGCATCGCCGCGCACGGCCCGAAGCTCGTCGAGCACCCGATCGGCTCGGGCGCCCACCTGCTCGATCGACTCGCCCCCGTCCAGCTCGGCCGTCCAGGCGCTCCAGCCGGGCTCGCGGGTCCGGATCTCGGCGGTCGTCAGCCCCTCGACCTCGCCGTAGTCTCGCTCGGCCAGATCGTCACGCTCCTGCGCGACCGCCCCGAATCCGGCGAGACGGCAGGTCTCGGCCGCCCTCGACGATGGGCTCGAGAGGACGAGCGAGAAGCGCCGGTCCGCGAGGAGCGCGCCCACAGCCTCCGCCTCCTGCCGGCCCCGCTCCGTCAGAGGCACATCGGTGCGGCCGGTGTGGCGCTTCGCGCGACTCCATTCCGTCTCGCCGTGACGGATGAGGACGATCTCAGGGGCGACGTCGTGCGGCATCGGCTTCGGGGTTCTTACCAGTCGGTCGGCCGGTAGTCCTTCAGGAACTCGCCCCAGACGTGCTCGCCGGTGTTGAAGCCGCTGATGATCGGGTCGAGGATGCGGGCCGCGCCGTCCACGATGTCGAGGGGCGGCCGGAACCTGTGCTCGGCAGTCTTGCGCTCGGCGATCGCCACCGGGTCCTCGTCGCTCACCCAGCCTGTGTCCACGCTGTTCATGTGGATGCCGTCGCCGAAGTAATCGGCGGCGGATGTTCTCGTCATCATGTTCAGTGCCGCTTTGGCCATGTTCGTGTGCGGATGCCGGGTGGTCTTGAACCGGCGGTAGAACTGTCCTTCGACCGCCGAGACGTTGACGATGTGCTTGTCACGCTCGGGTGTCGCAAGCATCAGCGGCTTGAGCCGCGCATTGAGCAGGAACGGGGCGACCGCATTCACGAGCTGCGTCTCGAGGAGCTCGACCGTCGAGACCTCGGAGAGCAAGAGCCGCCACGAGTTGCGTTCGCGCAGATCGACCTGCTGGAGGTCGGCGTCGAGCGCGCCCGCGGGAAAAAGCTGGTCGCCCCCCGCCAGGTCTTCCGGAAGCAAGGGCACCTGCGAAAGCTCCGCCGGCCTGGCGACGCCGGGGAGTGGGAAATGCCCGCTACTGAGGAGCGCAGCACCGGCCGGACGGCCGTTGCCGCGCAGCTGCTCGTACTCGCCGACGAGCTGCCGGACGTGCCCGGGCATCGTCCGCCCGGCGGCGGTCTCGCTCTCGATCATGTGGCGGTAGAACTCCGCCGGTCGCCGCACCGTCTGGCAGGCGTTGTTGACGATGAAATCGAGCCGCTCCCTCGTGGCGGTCAGGTGGGCGCAGAGCGCATCGACGCTCGGGGTGTGGCGCAGGTCGAGCCCGAACACCTCGAGCCGGCCGCCCCAGTCGGCGAAGTCGGGCTCGCGGGCATATCGAGCAGCGCAGTCCCGCGGGAAGCGCGTCGTGACGATCAGGTGCGCTCCCGCGCGGAGAAGCTTGATCCCGGCCTGGTAGCCGATCTTCACGCGTCCGCCGGTGAGGAGCGCAACGCGTCCGCGGAGGTCAGCGATTTCCCCCCGCTTCGCGTAGTTGAAGTCGCCGCAGGCAGCGCAGAGCTGGTCGTAGAACCGGTGCACCTCGACGTAGTGCTGCTTGCAGACGTAACAGTGCTGCGGCTCGATCACCTCCCGGCGCTCGGGCTCCACGCCGCCGGCTTCCTCCGGGCCGAGGGTGGGGGGCGGCTCGGGGCTCGGGGTCGTGAAGACGGGCTTGTCGCGAAGGACGCGCAGCCCCGTCTCAGCCAGAACCTGCTCGTCGCGCGCCCGCCGCTCCGCCTTCTCCTGGCGGCGCGCGGCCTTTCCCCAGCGCCGGCGGGCTTCGAGGTCGGGGTTGTAGACCTCGCCGGCCGCTGCCAGGAGCCGGGTCCGCTCCTCGACCGAAAGCCTCCCGAGGAGCCCGCGGTCGCGAACGACCGCCTCGAGCGCCTCGATCGCTGCCCGGAGGGCGGCAGACGGGTCGGCGCCGGGCTCGATCCCTTCGGGATTCATGTGCTCCATCTGGTGAGGGACCGTACCGTGATCCCGCCTCCTGACTTCCAGGTCCCTAGAATCGACCCCTCAGTGAGCGACCCGACCGTAACGACCCAACGGCCGCGTGTTGCGCTCGTGACGGGCGGTGCGAGCGGCATCGGCGCCGCGGTCGCACGCCGCTTGCTCGACACGGGCACGAAGGTTGCGACTCTCGACCTGGAGCAGGCGGGGCGCGCGGACATGCTCGAGCTGACCGGCGACGTGACGGACTCCCGCCAGGTCGTGGACGCCGTCGCCCGGATCGAGGATGCGCTCGGGCCGATCGACGCTCTTGTCTGCTCGGCGGGTGTGCCGGGGCGGTCGCTCGCCACCGTCGAGGTCGACGACGCAGAGTGGAAGCGGGTGCTGGCGGTGAACCTCGACGGCACGTTCTGGTGCAACCGGGCAGTCCTGCCGGGGATGGTCGAGCGCGGCTACGGCCGCATCGTCAACGTCGCCTCGATCGCCGGTAAGGAGGGCAACCCGATGGCGGCCGCCTATTCGGCCTCGAAGGGCGCCGTGATCGCCCTCACGAAAGCGGTTGGGAAGGACGTGGCGCGCTCCGGGGTCCTCGTCAACTGCGTTGCGCCCGCCGTGATCGAGACCCCCTCCTGGAGGGCGTGTCTCAGGAGCACATCGACTACATGGTCGAGCGGATCCCGATGGGACGGATGGGGAGGCCCGAAGAGGTCGCGGGCATGATCTGCTGGCTCGCGAGCGATCAGTGCACCTTCTCGACCGGTGCCGTCTTCGACGTCTCCGGCGGCCGCGCCGTCTACTAGCCCTCACGCCCTCGGAGGCGGTGCTGCCGCGGGAGTCGTCCAGGCCCTGGATCGCGTAGGCTCTCGGCAGATCACGAGGCCGGTTCGAGCAGCTCGAAGAGCCGACGGCTCGCCGGCCGCTCGTTTCACCAAACGGCTTTCACCGACCAGGGAGTAGAGATGTCCTACGAGGTTTCGGCTGTGGGCGCGGGCTCGGGCGGCCCGGCCCGACTACGTCAGATCGTGACCGAGCGCCAGATGGCCTACGGAGGCTGGTGCATGCTCCCGAGCGCGTTCGCAACGGAGATCGTCAGTGCGTCGGGGTGCGACTGGCTCTGCGTCGACCTCCAGCACGGGCTCCTCGGCGAGGACGACATGCGCCTGATGGTCCAGGCCGCCGCGATCCGTGACACGCCGTCGCTCGTCCGCGTGCCCTGGAACGAGCCGGGCCCGATCATGCGCGCGCTCGATGCCGGCGCCCACGGCGTGATCGTCCCGATGGTCAACACAGCGGAGGAGGCTCGCCGCGCGGCGGAGGCGGCCCACTATCCGCCGCTCGGGATCCGGAGCTGGGGGCCTCTGAGGTCGGTGATGACCGACCCGGGGTTCGACCCTGCGATCGGAAACGAGCAGGCGGTCTGCCTCGTCATGATCGAGAGCGTCGAGGCGGTGTCGAACCTCGAGGCGATCCTCGACGTGCCGGGAGTCCACGGCGTCTTCGTCGGGCCCAACGACCTCGCGATCTCCCACAGCGGGTCCGGCAAGGGGGCAGGGCGCTCGGAGCGAGACGTTCAGCTGGTCGAGGAGATTGGCCGGGTCTGTGCGGCTCGAGGCCTGGTGGCGGGCACGGTATGTGCCGCCGATGACGCCTCCCGCTGGCAGCGGATGGGCTATACGTTCCTCGGCCTGCAGTCGGATGCGGCGCTACTCTCGCAGTCCATGTCCGCCGAGGTCGTCGCTGCCAGGGCGGCCCAGCTGCCTTGAGCTGACCCTACCCGGCCTTCTGAGCCGAGTTCTGGGCTCTAAAGCAGGGCCCGGTTGCCCGGATCCGTGCTCGCGGAGAGCACGCCGGGGTTGATCAAGCCGGACGGAGGCCGGTCTCCGAGCACGTCCAGCACCGATCCGATCGCCATCTCGAGCGCCGCCTGCTGCGTCGAGAGGCTGATCCCGCCGATGTGGGGGGTGGCGACCACCTGAGGGAGCTCGAGGAGCGGCGAGCTCGAGGGCGGCTCGCGGGAGAAGACGTCGAGGGCGGCAGCGCCGAGCTGGCCGCCGTGCAGAGCGTCGAGGAGCGCCTCTTCATCGACGATGCCGCCGCGCGAGACGTTCACGAGGATCGCCCCGGGCCGCATCAGCGAGAGCTCACGCGCCCCGATCATGCCTCGGGTGCTGCTCAGGAGCGGCACGTGCAAGGTCACGAGATCCGACTCGCGCAGGAGCTCGTCGAGCTCGACAGCACGCACCCCGGGCGCCGCCGCCGTTTGAACGTCGTAGCCGAGGATGTCGACCTCGAAGCCGGCGAGCCGTTTCGCAACCGCCTGCCCGATCGCGCCGAGGCCGACGATTCCAACAGTCGAGCCCGCAAGCTCCGTTCCCGTCCTGGCTCCGCCGCGGTCCCAGGCGCCGGCTTTCAGGCTCAGGTGGTTCTCCACGATTCGCCTGACGCTCGCAAGCATCAGGGCAAGCGTGTGATCGGCCACGGTGTTCGTGTTGATGCCGGGCGTCGTCGTCACGCTGACACCGGCCTCGGTTGCCGCGTCGAGGTCGATCGTGTCGACGCCGACGCCGACTCGTGCGAGCACCCGAAGGGTCGGGCACGCTGCGAACACCGTTCGGTCGAACGGGTCGGTGCTCACGACACCGGCGACCGCGTTCGCCATCATCGCGATCACGTCTGCCGGCGAGCGCTCGGCGAGTCGCGGCCGGTAGCGAACCTCGAGCCCCTCGGCGCGCAGGACGCCCGCGGTGCGCTCGTCGCTCTCGTCGAACCCGGGATACGTGACGACGACCGCGCGCGTGGGCGCGCCGTTCATCCCAGCCCGAGGCCGGTCAGATACTCGTGCGTGCGTCTGGCGATCGGCAGCGGAGCGTCGGGCGGCGCCGGGTACATGTCCTGCTCGACGATCGCGTACCCCGAGTAGCCCCGCTCGACGATCACGTCGCGGAGTGCAGCGAAGTCGACCACGCCGAGCGCCGGCTCCACGAAGACGCCTTCTGCGACAGCCGCCGAGAACGAGAGGCCTTCGTCGGCGACGCGCTGACGCAGGTCGGCATCGACGCTTTTCAGGTGCAGGTACGGGGTGCGATCAAAATGCCGCTCGAAGAAGGACACCGGCTCGCCGCCGCAGTACGCGTGATGGCCGACGTCGAGGCAGAGCTCCACGTCGTCGGCGTCGTCGAGGAGCCGCTCGATCTGGTCCTCGTACTCCACGTGCGTCTGGGCATGGGGATGGAACACCGGCACGAGGTCATATCGCCGCGCCGTCTCGTTGACGCGGCGTGTCGTGTCGATGAGCCGGCGCCACTCGGCCTCGTCGAGCGACGAGGAGAAGCGAACCCCGCCGCCGGCCTCGTCCGTATACAGCTCGTCGATGATCACCAGGTAGCCGCCGCCGACCTCGCGGACGAATGCGCAGGTGTCCTCGACCTCCTGCTTGCACGGTCTCCCAGACGCCGTCTCCCTCGAGGTCGAACATCACGAACCCGGCCGCGAGCCTCGAGGTTCCGCGGCGGCGAGCTCGCGCTCGGACGTCCGCCGCGTCGGTCGGCAGGTAGCCGAAGGGGCCGAGCTCGGTCCAGCGGTAGCCCACCTCCGCCATCTCGTCGAGGAACTGCTGCCACGGCGCCTGCTTGGGGTCGTCGGCGAACCAGATGCCCCACGAGTCGGGGGCGCTGCCGAGCTTCAGCTCGCCGCTCATCCGTAGTAGCGCTGTGCAGTCCGGCCGAGCTCGTACTCGTCGCGTGCCTTGATCGTGATCTCGTCCTGCGAGACCTCAGCCGGCGCGACGTCCCACCAGACCTCGCCGAGCACGGCCCGCGGCGGTAGCGGTCGGTCGCGACCACGATCACGCAGGGACGCGTCTCGGCGCGCGCCTCCTCGAGCGCGCGCCTCGAGCTCGCTCTGCGGTGCTCGCCTCCCAGGCACGCGCGCCGAAGCTCGCGGCGTTGGCCGCCAGGTCGATCTCGATGAAGTCGCCGTCGAGCCGGTTCGAGCCGCGGGTCGCGCTTGCGGAACTCGTTGCCGAAGTCGCGGCCGGACGAGCGCAGCTGGAGATCGCGGATGCACTGGAAGCCGTCGTTCTTCGAGATCAGCACGCGTGATCTTCAGCCCCTCCTGCGCCGCGGTCGCGATCTCGGTCGGGTTCATCAGGTACGTGCCGTCGCCGATGAACGTGTAGACCTCGCCCTCCGGCTGCGCGAGCCGCACCCCGAGCGAGGCCGGGATCTCGTAGCCCATGCACGAGTAGCCGAACTCGAGGTGGGCGTGCTTGCCGCCCGAGCAGTCCCACATCTGCAGGAGGTCGCCGGGGGGACTGCCCGCCGCGGCGACGACCGTGTCGTCCTGGCGTGCGCACGCCGGTTGACGATCCCGAGCATCTGCGCCTGCGTGAGCGGCTCGCCGTCCGTCGTCGCGAACACCTCGCTCTCGAGCCGGTCACGCCAGCCCTTCGCGCGCTCGGCCGCGCACTCGTCGACGTAGCCGGGCACTCGATGCCGCGCCGCCGCCGGCCTGCGTCCGCGGCTGCCTGCAGCGCCTCGCGGGCGTCGGCGACGATCGGCAGCGCCCCCATCTTGAACGCGTCGTGGCCGCTCACGTTGATCGAGGCGAACCGCACGTCGGGGTGCTGGAACAGCGATCTGCGAGCCGGTCGGGAAGTCGGTCAGCCGGGTGCCGACGCAGATCACGAGGTCGGCGTCGCGCGCGAGCGCCGCCGCCGCCGGGTTGCCCGTCGACGCCGATGCCGCCGAGCTGCAGGGTCGATCGCGCCGCGGAACGCGCCCTTGCCCGCCGAGGTCTCGCCGACCGGGATCCCGAACGCCTCGGCGAACTCGGCCAGCGCCTCCCACGCCTCCGAGTAGTGCACGCCGCCGCCGGCGATCACGAACGGGCCGCTCGGCGGCCCGCAGCAGCGCGACGAGCTCGCGCGATCCGGCGAAGCGACGGGCGGACGGCGCTCGATCTCCCAGACTCGCGCGCTCGAAGAGCCGCGCCGGCCAGGTCGACGGCCTCGGACTGGACGTCCTGGGGCAGCGAGATCGTCACCGCACCGGTCTCGGCCGGGTCGGTCAGCACCCGCATCGCCTCCGGCAGCGACTCGATCAGCTGCTCGGGCCGCGAGATGCGGTCGAAGAAGCGGCTGACCGGCCGGAAGCAGTCGTTGACGCTCTCGTCGAGGGAGATCGGGGTGCTCGAGCTGCTGCAGCACGGGCCCTGCCGCCGGCTCGCGTAGTAGTCGGACGGCAGCAGCAGCACCGGCAGGCGGTTGATCGTCGCGAGCGCGGCGCCGGTGACCATGTTCGTCGAGCCGGGGCCGATCGAGGCGCTGCAGGCGAGCGTCGCGCGCCGGTTGCATCGCCTTCGCGTAGCCGGCGGCGGTGTGCACCATGCTCTGCTCGTTGAACGGCTGGTAGTACGGAAGCTCCGACGCCGAACTCGTACGAGCGCCTGGCTCAGCCCCGCGACGTTGCCGTGGCCGAAGATGCCGAAGATCGCCGGGATCAGGCGCTGCTCCTCGCCGTCGCGGCGGCTGTGCTGGGCCTGGAGATAGCGGACGAGCGCCTGCGCGACCGTGAGGCGCAGATCGTTGGAGCTACGGGAACGCCGCTCGGCCCGCTCGGCGAGGGCCGGAGTCGAGGCTCAAGACTGGTTGAAGACAACCGTTCTCACCTCCGTCATTTCCTGGACCGCGTAGCGCGGGCCCTCGATGCCGACGCCGCTCTGCTTGACGCCGCCGTACGGCATCAGGTCGGCCCGCCAGGGCGGCGCGGCGTTGACGTGGACGACGCCTGACTCGAGCGCGCGCGCGTAGCGCAGTGCGCGTTCGACGTCACTGCGTGAAGACCCCGGCGCTGAGGCCGAAGCCGCTGTCGTTGGCGAGCGCGAGCGCGTCGCGGCATCGGCGGCGGGCGTCACCGCGACCGCGGGGCCGAACAGCTCCTCGCGGAAGATGCGCATCGACGGATCGACGTCGGCAACGACGGTCGCCGCGTGGACCGCGCCGTCGCGCCGCCGCCCGCGACGATCCGCGCGCCGCCGCCCGACGGCCTCGCCGATCCAGCTCTCGACGCGCGACCGCCTCGGCCTCGGTGATCATCGCCGAGAGCCGCGTGCCGTCGGATCGAACGGGTCGCCGGTCCGGATCGCCGCGACGTTGGGCGCGAGCGCGTCGAGAAAGTCGGCATAGACGCTGCGCTCGACGATCACGCGCTGCGTCGAGATGCAGACCTGCCCCGCGTTCGCGTAGCCGGCGACCGCGATCTGCGTCGCCGCTTGGCGTCGACGTCGGCGTCGGCGAGGAGCGACCACCGGGGCGTTGCCGCCGAGCTCGAGCGAGAGCCGCTTGACGCCGGCGACGTGCGTGATGCTCCTCGCCGACGGCGGTCGAGCCGGTGAACGTGATCTTGCGCACGCGCGGGTCGGAGCAGAGCTGGCGCCCGACGGCCGCCCCGTCGCCGGTGATGCATTGCAGCCCGAGCGGGGGCAGGCCGGCCTCGAGCAGCAGCTCGGTGAGCTTGAGCGCGACGAGCGGCGTCGTGCCCGCCGGCTTCAGGATCACGGCGTTGCCGGCGGCGAGCGCCGGCGCGACCTTGTGGAGGACGAGCAGCATCGGGAAGTTGAACGGGCGTGATCGCGACGACGACTCCGCACGGGACCCGCAGCGGCATACCCGAACTTGCCCGGCGCCGTTTGGCGCTGCGTCCAGCGGCAGCACCTCGCCGCGAAGCTGCGAGCCCTCGTGGGCCGAGAGCCGCAGGAGCTCCGGGCAGCCCGCGCGACCTCGCCGAGCGCCTCGGCAAGCGGCTTGCCCTCCTCGCAGCGAGAGCGTTCGCGCGAACTCTTCGAGCCGCCCCTCGAGCAGAGATCGGCGGCGCGGATCAGCGATCTGGCTGCGCTCCCAGCCGGTCAGTGCAGCCATCTGCCTGCGCGCCTTGCACGGCGGCTTCGAGGGAACGGTCGACCTGGGCCGGCGCTCGCATTCGGCACGGCATCCACGAGCTCTCCCGACCACGGGCTCGCGACCTCCCGCTCGCCCTGCTCTCCGTCGACCCAGTCGCCTGCCAGAAACATCTTCACGACCGGATCGTCTCCTTTCCGGCGGGCCCGTTCAGCGCTCCGAGCGCGGCGAGCTCGTCGGAGACGCTGGGCTGCGCGCCGTCATCAGGAGGCCGCCGTCCGAGTTGCAGCCCGAGGAACTTGAACCCGGCCTCGCGGTAGGCGCGCGGCCTGGCTCGACGGTGCCGACGAGCATCCCTGCGACCTTGCCGTTCGCGGTTCGCGGCCGCGGCGACGCCGGCAACGACCTCCATCAGCTCGGGCGAATCCGCGGGGCCCGCTAGCCCGAGCGAATGGGCGAGGTCGACGGGCCCGACGAAGAGGATGTCGACGCCGTCGACTGCGGCGATCTCGTCGACCGCTTCGAGCGCCTCGCGGGTCTCGATCTGCACGGCGCAGACGGTCTCGTCGTCGGCCTCCGCGAGTGTTCGGCTCGTTCGGCCCCAGTGCCAGGACCGGTTGTAGCGGGCGACGCCGCGCAGCCCGGCGTAGCGGCAATACTCGACGCAGCGGCGGGCATCCTCGACGCTGCGCAGCCGGGGCACCAGCACCCCGTCGGCGCCGAGATCGAGCGCGTGCATGAAGCGGGGTAGATCGATCGCCTCGACCCGCACTAGCGTCGCGGTGCCGGTGCCGGAGAGAGCCTGAAGCTGACCGAGCAGCCGGGCCTCGTCTCCCGCGCCGTGTTCGAGATCGACCACGAGCCAGTCGAGGCCGGCGATTCCCATGATCTCCGTCACGAGCGGAGAGCCGAGGTTCACGAACGAACCGACGACGGTCTCGCCGCTTCGCAGGCGGGACCGGAAGCCAGATGCGACCGCGCCGCTCACCTTTATCTCCCGGCTGCAGGCGCGAGCATCGGTTAACAGTATACAACCGTCGTTTGAGAGTTCTGCCCTCAGTTCGATGCAAGTCGGCGGGGCGGGGGCCTATCCCTCGTTGTCTGCGACTCGTCGACTCCCTAATCAGCCGGCAGCTTCGAGCCAGGTCGCGAACTCGCTGTCGCGCCAGGTGAAGCGCGGCTCGTAGCCGATCGCGGCCGTCGCGCGGGCAAACGAGACGAGGGTTCGGTGGCCGGGAAGCCCCGCTCGGACGGGGACGCCAGGATAGTGCCGGGCCACGAGCTCTTCGCTCGGGGTGAGCGAGCAGGTGTCGAAGCCGTTGATCAAGAGGACCTCGTGCCGAAGGCCGTCTGCCTCGAGGGCGAGGCGGAACGCAAGCGCGGCATCGCGCGCATCGGTGACGGCCCAGAGGAGATCCCGTGGGAGCGGCGGCGCATCGGCGGCGCGCGCCCGCTCGGGGTCCGCGAGCTGGAGGCGGTAGCGACGCCAGAGGTCCTCGACCGCAAGGCCCTTCGTCCAGCCACCGCCGAGCGCCCCCTCCGCGCCGGCGCGGTCGACGTACCAGTTGTGGTTGATTCGAAGGCACACAGTCACGAGCTCGTGGGCGCGCGACCACCGGGCGCAGAGAGCCTCACCGAGCAGCTTCGAGAGCCCGTAGCTGTCGTCCGGCTCGCACGGGTGGCCCTCGTCGAGCGGCAGGTACTGCGGGGTGCGGTCGGCAAGCGGAAAGGAGAAGCCGGTCGCAGCGCCCGAGGACGCAAAGACCATCCGCGGCACTGCGGCCTGCACGCAGGCCTCGAGCACGTTCGCCGTTCCGATCACGTTCACCTGGGTCAGCTCGAGCGGCGCGGCACGGTAGGGGCTCGTGATCGCGGCGAGATGGACGACGGCGTCGACGCCCTCGAAGGCCCGCGTCAGCGACTCGGCATCCGCGATCGACGCCTCGCGAAAGAGGATGCCGGCGGCGCGGGCCGGATTCCGTCCGACAGCTACCGGCTCGTGGCCGTTCTCGGCGAGCTCACGGATGACGTAGGAGGCGATCGACCCGCTTGCGCCGGTGATCGCGACCTTCATGCCGCGTCGGTATCGATCGGCGCGAAGTAGCTCCGCTCTCGCGATTCGAGCAACGGGATCCCCTCCTCGAGGGCGTAGCGCCGAAAATGCTCGGAGGCCGCGTGAGCCTGGTAGGCGTCCTCGTCCTCGTACTCCTCGACGAGCAGGAAGACTCGCGGGTCCTCGCTGCTTCGGAGCGGCCGGTAGAGACGGCACCCAGGCTCCAGGCGCGAGGCGACGGCGAGCTTCTGGAGCGCCGCGTCCACCTGCGCCTCGTTTCCGGCGGCCGCAGTCCAGCGGGCGATGACGACGTAGGTCATGAGCTTCTCAGTGGATCGCGGGCTCGGGAGTAGGCGCGCCGGCATGCAAGAAGTCGAAGTCGCAGCCGAGCTCCGCCTGGGTCACGTGCTCCGAGAAGAGCCTGCCGTACCCTCTCGCAAACCTCGGCTCCCGCACTCGATGCTCCGCGCGCCGGCGGTCGAGCTCGCCTTCGTCGACCAACAGGTCGAGGCGGCGGCCCGCGACGTCGAGCGCGATGCGGTCGCCGTCCTCGACGAGGGCGAGGGGGCCGCCGACGGCTGCTTCGGGCGAGACGTGCAGGACGCACGTGCCGTAGCTCGTGCCACTCATGCGTGCGTCCGAGATGCGCACCATGTCGCGCAGTCCCTGGGCAAGGAGCTTCTTCGGGAGTCGGGAGCATGCCCCATTCCGGCATGCCCGGGCCCCCGACCGGGCCGGCGTTGCGGAGAACGAGCACGGAGCTCGGGGTCACGTCGAGGTCGTCGCGATCGATCCGTGCCTCGAGCTCGTCGTAGTCGTCGAACACGATCGCGGACCCTTCGTGCTCGAGCAGGTGGCCCTCGGCCGCCACCGGCTTGATCACGGCGCCGTTCGGGGCCAGCGACCCGCGCAGGATGGCGAGCCCGCCCTCATGGCTCACGGGATTTTCGAGCGGCCTGATCACCTCGTCGTTCCAGACGCTCGCGCCGCGAAGGCTCTCGCCGATGGTCGCGCCGTTCACCGTGCGGGCATCGAGCTCGAGCAGGCCCTCCAGCCTCGAAAGGAGCCCACGCAGCCCGCCTGCGTAGTAGAAATCCTCCATCAGGAAGCGCCCGGCCGGGCGGAGATCCGCCAGGACCGGCGTGTCGCGCGAGAGGGTGTCGAACCGGTCGAGGTCGAGCCCGACTCCTGCCCGGCGAGCCATTGCGACGAGGTGGATGACGGCATTGGTCGACCCGCCGAGTGCCAGGACGGTGCGGACGCTGTTGTCGAACGAGCGCTCGTCGAGGATGTCGCTCGGTTTCACGTCCTCCCAGGCGAGCTCGACCGCCCGGCGGCCACACGCCACCGCCATGCGGATGTGGTTCGCGTCGACGGCAGGAATCGAGGAGGCTCCCGCGAGCGTGAGGCCGAGGGCCTCGGCCGCTGCCGTCATCGTCGACGCGGTGCCCATGGTCATGCAATGGCCGGCGGAGCGCGCGATGCCGTCCTCGAGCTCGCTCCACGTGGCCTCGTCGATCAGGCCGGCGCGTTTTTCGTCCCAGTGCTTCCAGGCGTCGGTGCCGCTGCCGAGGATGGCGCCGCGCCAGTTGCCGCGCAGCATCGGCCCCGCGGGCAGGAAGACGACCGGCAGGTCGGCCGAGATCGCGCCCATGATCAGGGCCGGGGTGGTCTTGTCGCAGCCGCCCATCAGCACCGCTCCGTCGAGGGGATAGCTGCGCATCACCTCCTCGGTCTCGAGCGCGAGCAGGTTGCGGTACATCATCGTCGAGGGCTTCTGAAACTGCTCGGCCAGCGAGAGCAACGGGATCTCGAGCGGAAAGCCGCCGGCCTCGAGCACGCCCCGGCGGACCTGCTCGGCTCGCTCCCTGAAATGGCTGTGGCAGCAGTTGATGTCGCTCCACGTGTTGAGGATCCCGATCGCCGGCCGCCCCCGGAACTCGTCGATCGTGTAGCCCATCTGCTTCATCCGCGACCGGTGGCCGAAGCCCCGGAGGGTTTCGGGGCCGAACCAGCGGAAGCTGCGTAGCTCTTCGGGGGCGCGGCGGCGACTCACCGCAGGTGAGCCCAGCGCGGGTCGTCGAGCACCTGGGGGTTGACGACCGCCGCCGGGCGGCGCCCGTCGAAGATCGCAGCCACGTTCTGCGCCGCCAGGGTCTCGAGCTCGAGCACCGACTCCTCCGAGTAGAACGCCACGTGCGGAGTGGGGACGAGAGTCGGCTGCGCAAGGAGCGGATGGTCGCTCGGAAGTCGCTCGGGCTGGAACACATCGACTCCCGCCCCGGCGATCCAGCCTTCGTCGAGCGCCCGCACGAGCGCCTCCTGGTCGATCAGGCCCCCGCGGGCGGTGTTCACGACGAATGCCCTCGGCTTCATCGATCGCAGGAGCGACTCGCCGACGAGCCCCTGGGTCTCGGGTGTCAACGGCACGTGGATGCTGACGAAGTCCGAGCGGGCCGCGAGCTCCTCGAGGCTCACGGGCTCGGCGCCGCGCGCTCGGATCTGCTCGCCGGTGAGCATCGGGTCGTAGGCAAGCACCGCCAGCCCGAGGCCGCGGGCCTTCTCACCGAGGCGCTGACCGATCTTGCCGTAGCCGATGATTCCCAGCACCGATCCCGACACGCGACGAAGGGGTGCCCCACGGCTGAGCGACCAGTCTCCCGCGTGAACTGCCCGGTCGTAGGCGATCAGGCCTCGAGCGTGGGCGAGCATCAGGGCAAGGACGTGCTCGGAGACCTCGTCGAGGCAGTACGCCGGAACGTTCGTCACCGGGATCATGCGGCGGGTCGCCTCCTCGACGGCGATGTTGTCGACGCCGATCCCGTAGCGCCCGATCACCTGCAGGCGCTCGGCGGCGGCGATCACGCGGGCCGTCACCTGTGCGAAGCAGGTGAGGATCCCGTCTGCCTGAGGCGCGAGCCTCACGAGCTCGTCCTCCTCGCCGGTCTCGGCTACGAGCAGGCGGGCCCCGGCCGCGGCGAGCACCTCGGCCTCCGGCTCGACCGAGGGCCAGGTGTAGTCGGTCACGAGGACGATCTTCTCGGTCACGCGGAGTGCTCCACCGTGTAGAGCGGCGGGAGGCCCTGCGCCACCCGCTGCACGTTCTCGGCACACGCTGCGGCCCGGCGCTTCGACGTGCCATAGGACACCCCCGCCGTGTGCGGCGTCGAGACGACGTTCTCGAGCGTGAGGAACGGATGGTCGGGCGGCGGCGGCTCCTGCGAGAACGCGTCGATTCCGGCGCCCCGGATGCGGCCCGCCCGAAGGCTGTCGGCCAGCGCTTCCTCGTCGACGATCGCACCGCGGGCGACGTTGACGAGCACGCTCGACGGCTTCATCAGCGCGATCATCTCGGCGTCGATCAGGTGGTGGGTCTCGCGCGTGAGGGGAACGTGGATCGAGATGTAGTCGGCCTCGCCCATCAGCTGCGGCAGCTCCGTGGGTGGGACCGAACCAGGCGAGGCCGAGCAGCTCCCGGACCTCCCAGGCCGGCTCGACGAGGTCGACCGCCACGATGCGCATGTCGAAGGACTTTGCGCGCACGGCAAGTTCCCTGGCGCTTGCTCCGAGCCCGACGAGACCGAGGGTCGAGCCGGCGAGCTCGCCGGAGACCGGCGTGTACATCACGCCCGCGCGGAGGTTGCTCGAGGCCTCGGTGGAGTTCTTCGCGAGCGCCAGCATGAAGAACATGGCGTGCTCGGCGAGCGCAACGGCGCTGAACGGTCCCGGCGTGTTCGCCAACGCCATTCCCTTGCCGAGGATGTAGTCGACGTCGGTGTGATCGAGGCCGGTTCCGAGCACCTGCCACAGCTCTACTCCTGCCGCAGCGCCCGCATCGATCACGGGTCGGCTTGCGTGGCCGCCCTGGTCGATCACGACCTTCACGCCCTCGAACTGCGGCGCGAGGTCGCTCGTCAGGTCGAGGATCCGCAACTCGACCTCGGGCCCGAGCGCCTCGACGACATCGTCGAGCCACGGCACTTCGTTGCCTTCCTGGGGACGAAAGAGCGTCTTGATCGGTCCGGCTTGCATGGTGTCACCTCGGAGATAGAGTCGAGGCGGGCCCGGCTGCCTCGGAAGGCGGACACGATATATAGAGTCGCGCGATGGGAGCTTCGGGAGACGAACGGCCCGATCTGCGCGGGATCTGGGGCTTCCCGGTCACGCCGTTTCGGGATGGCTCGGTCGACCTCGGCCTGCTCGCCGAGCTGTGCGAACGGCAGCTCGAAGGCGGCGTCGACGTGCTCTGCGCCTGCGGGGCGATCGCTCAGGGCGAGCTGCTGACGCCGGCGGAGCGGCGGCAGAGCATGTGGGTCGTGGCGCGGGCTGCTGCCGGCCGCCTCCCGAGCGTCCTGGCGCTTCCCGCGGACGGCGATGCGGCAGCCCTCGCGTCCGAAGCCGAGGCAGCCGGCGTCTCGGGGCTCCTTGTCATGCCTTCGACCTCGGAAAGCGCCGCGATCGCATCGTGCCTGGCCGGAATCGCCGAAGCAGCCCCGGGGCTTTCCCTCGTCCTCTATCACCGGCCGCCGCTTCTCCTGGAGCCCGAAGGCCTGCGATCACTGGTCGAGCACGGCCTGATCGCAGGGCTCAAGGACGGTCACCGCGACGTCCGCCTCTTCCGCAGGCTCCACGGCGCCGTGGAAGCCGACTTGCTCTGGGTCTCGGCGTGGGAGGACGTGGCCGTCCCGTTCTGGTCGCTCGGCTGCAACGCGTTCGCGCCGGCCTCGACGGCCTACGCGCCCGCGTACGCGCGCGCCTGGCTGACGCTGCTCGAGGCCGGCGACATCGACGGGGCCTCAAGCCTCCTTGCGGCACATGCCTACCCGATGGTGGACCTCCGGCTCTCCCGTCCCCGGATCGAGATCACGACCGTGAAGGCCGCCATGGCCGCCTGCGGCATCTCGGCAGGTGAGACGCGCCCGCCCGCCGAGGCTCTCACGACGGCGGAGCGCGAAGGCGTCGGCCGGCTCGTCTCCGCGCTGCAGCGGGCGCTCGGCGAGCTCTCGGCCGCCTCGGGGGCCCGCGCTTGAAGATCGGCATGTGCATGGCGAGCCTCCTCGACCGCGACTGGGAGCCGGCGCTCGACGTCACGCTCGAGCTTGGTGTGACGAGCGTCGAGGCGATGGGCGGAGGCCATGTCCCCCGCAGGCACTTCGACCCGCAGCGCCTCGCCGGGAGCGCAGAGGCACGCGACGCCTTCACCGCTCCGTTGCGCGCCCGCGGCATGGAGCTTGCCTCGCTGGGGTGCTACGGCAACTTCCTCGATCCGGACCCGGTCGCCCGGACGGAGGCGCGCGAGGATCTCGCCTCGGCGATTCGAGCAGCTGCGGAGCTGGGCATCGGGACCGTGACGAGCAACGCCGGCTGCCCGGGAGGCGCACCGGGCGACACCGCGCCCAACTGGATCGTCAACTCGCTCTTCCCCAAACGGTGGGAGGACGCCTATCGCTGGCAGTGGGAGGCGTGCGTCCTGCCCTACTGGGCAGAGGTCGGACGGCTCGCGGACGAGCACGACGTGGTCGTCTGCCTCGAGCCGATGGCCGGTGACGTCGTCTACAACCTCGCGACCTTCCGGCGCCTCCGCGAGCATGCCGGCGACCGCATTCTCTGCCACGTCGATCCGTCGCATCTCTGGTGGCAGGGAATCGACATCGCGGAGTTCATCGCCGCTCTCGCCGGCGAGATCGGGTTCGCCCACGCAAAGGACGTGAGCTTCGACCCGGCGGTGCTGCGCCTGGAGGGGCTACTGCCGAGCTGCGCCTACGACGACTGGGATCGGCGGTCCTGGTCGATGCGGGCACTCGGCCACGGTCACGCCGAGACGTTCTGGCGCGAGTACCTCGTCGCGCTCAGGCGTGCCGGCTACGACGGGACGGTGGCGATCGAGTTCCAGGAGCCCTACCTCTCCGTGGGCGACGGGCTCAAGCGGTCGGTGGCGCTGATGCGCGAGGTGATGCCGCTCGACCCGGCACCGAGCGGCAACTGGTTCGAGATGTACGACGTGTGACTCGTCCTCGCTCGACCGACCGACCGACCGACTGGCCTGGTTCGTTCGCTCTCACTCGGCCATGCGAAGGACGCGCCGGTCGTTCTCGACGATGTCCTCCGCCGCGGCGACGACCGCACCGAGGTCGTCGGACACGTGGATGAAGCGGCCGCTGAGCCGATCCGCCACGCCCGTCGCAAGAGCCGCGACGAGCTCGCCGGCCGCAGCCGGAGGCACGTGGTCGTCGCGCTCCCCCATCTCGGGCAGCCAGCGGCGCCCGAGCTCCGTCTCGGTGAACCCGTCGAGCATCCTCGTCCGAACGAGGCCCGGGCTGATCGCGAAGACCGAGACGCCGTGCTCGCGCGTGGCCGCGGCGAGGCTGGCGGTGAGGTTGAGCACCGCTGCCTTCGAGCTCGAGTAGGCCGACGCGTACGGGAACGGGCCGGCGGCGGCGAGGCTCGTCACGTTGACGATCCGGCCGCTCCGCTGCTCGATCATCGACGGCAGCACGGCGTGGCAGCAGAGGAAGGTGCCGAGGAGATTGACCTCGACGTCGGACCACCAGTCGTCCGGATCGACAGCCCACGGCGGGCCGAGCGCGTGCGCGCGGCCCGCGTTGTTCACCAGCAGGTCGATCTTCCCGAAGGCAGCGCGGGCGCCGGCGAGTGCGGCCTCGACCTCGTCCCGGCTCGTGACGTCCGTTCTGATCGCAAGCGCCTCGGCTCCATGCCTTCGCAGCAGGGTCGCTGTGCTCTCGAGCTCGGTCTCGGAGCGGCCGAGGACCGCCACGGACATGCCGGCGGATGCGAGTGCCTCGGCCACCCCCCGGCCGACGCCGCGGCCGCCCCCTGTCACCACCGCCGCCTTGCCTTCCAGCTCGCTCATGGAGCGGGCACCTCGGCTGCGGCGTCGCGGTAGGCGGCCATTGTCGCCGCCACCCCGTCCCGGAACGTGTACTGCGGCTCCCAACCTGTGTCGGTGCGGAACGGGCCGTCGTCGAGGGCGGCCATCGAGAGCTCGGCCTCCCCGTCGCCCGATTCGTCGATCGTGATCTCCCCCTCGGGCGCGAGCTCCCGCAGGAGCTCGCCGAGCCTTCTCATGCTCGCGACCTCTCCCGAGAGATCGTAGATCGGCTCGATCGGCTTCTCGGCGCTCAGCGCCTGGATCAGGGCGTCCGCTGCGTCCTCCACGTAGAGCCAGTTGAGCGTCCTCCCGGGCCGGCTCACAACCACGGGAAGGCCCAGCGCCGCCTCGCGGAGCGGGTCGCCGTCCTGGCCGAAGGAGGCCTTGAGGCCGCGCGCACGCCAGGGGCCGTAGACCACCGGAAGCCGTAGCCCGACGACGGCGACGCCGTGATCGGAGCGGTAGGCAGCGGCGAGGTCCTCGCACAGCACCTTGAAGCTCCCGTACAGAGACTCGGGCCGCCGGGGCGAGGCGCTGCCCGCCCGTGCGTCGTAGCTGCCGCCGTAGACCGAGATCGAGCTCGTCCAGGCCACCCGCTCGAGCGAGAGCGCACGGGCGACTTCGAGGAGCGCCGCCGTGCCGCCGCACATCGCCCGAAGGCCTGCCGCAGGGTTCTCGCGGACCCAGTCGGTCAAGGGGGCGGCAAGATGCACGACCCGGCCGACCGGGGCGCGCTCGCACAGACGCAGGAGCCCCCACCCGTCGGTGAGCTCGCCTTGGACGAGCTCGAGCCCGTCTCGCGCATCCGGCGGTACGACCCGGTCGAGGACAGTCGTCGCGAGCGAGACGTCATAGGCGACGACCCGCTCGCCCCTGGCGAGGAGCCCCGCGACGACGTACGACCCGAGGAAGCCGGCGCCGCCCGTGACGAGCGTCGTGCCCAAGCCGGAGCTACCGCGGCGCCGAAGGCTCGGGAAGCGGGAACGCCAGGTGGCGGGCGGGGACGAGCACGTGGAGGTCAGCCGACTCCGAGGCCTCATCGACGATGGCCCCGGGGCGGACCGTGTTGCCGGCGAACATGTCCCAGTGCATCGGCACGAGCACCCTGACTCGGAGCTCGCGCGCTAGCCGGAGGGCATCTCGCGCGTCCATGTTCCCGACTAGGTCGAGTGCCTCCCGGTAGTAGTCGCGGCCGTTGATCGGGAGGAGCGCGACGTCGACGCGCTCGCCGGCAAGCGCGGCGCGCAGCTCGTCGGTGACGATCGTGTCCCCCGCGTGGTAGATGGAGATCCCTCCGGCCCGGATCAGGAAGCCGACGAACTTGCACCCTCCGTCGGCGTCCATTCCCTGGGTATAGCCGTCCGCGGCCGCGATGCCGTGCCATGCGGGAGTGATGCGGACACTGACGCCCGCAGAGAGCTCGAGCTCTCCGCCGGGGCGAACCCCCACGACCCGCAGCTGCGGAGCGATTCGCCGGGCCTCGGCGACGAGCGGCTCGGGGACGACGAGGCCGGCGCCCGGCGAGCCGCGATCGAGGGTCTGCACGAACTCGACGTCGAAATGGTCGAGGTGCTCGTGGGTCACGAGGAGCCAATCGATCCCGGTCGCAAGCGTCTCCGGATCGGGGCCGGGGAAGAGCCGCGCCTCGTGGTTGCTCGTGAACGGATCAACAAGCACTCGCAGGCCCTCGAGCTCCAGTAGAAACCCAGCCTGCCCGAGCCAGGTCAGGGTGTTACGGGACAGCCCCGCCTCCTCACGTGACGAGGGCCTCGAGCGGCCCGGTGCGATTCACCACACGCACGACGTTGCCGGCAGCGAACTTCGCTCGTCTCCGAGAGGTCTGCCGGGTCAGCCCTGCCGTGTGAGGCGTCAGGACCGCCCCTTCGAGTGCGACGAGCGGGTGGGTGGGCGGAAGCGGCTCTTCGTCGTAGACATCGAGGCAGGCACCCCGCAGGGCGCCGGAGCGGAGGGCATCGACCAGGGCGTCCTGGTCGACGAGCTTGCCGCGGGCGACGTTCACGACGACTGCCGTCGGCTTCATCTTCGCGAGCGCCCGCGCGTCGAGCACGTGCTCCGTCTCGTCGGTGAGCGGAAGGTGAAGCGAGACGTAGTCGGACCTGGCGAGCAGCTCGTCGAGGCTCTCGAGGCCTCCCAGGTACAGGCAGCCTGAGGCAACTGGATCTTCGTCGCTCGGAGCCACGAGGTCGACGGCGACCACCTCCATCCCGAACCCGAGGGCCCGGGCAGCGAGGGCGCGGGCACTGGCGCCGAACCCGACGAGGCCCAGGGTCTGCCCCTCGAGCTCGCCGCTGAACGGCCCGCCGTACTTCGCCGACGCAAGCACCTGCTGGCTCGCCGTCCACTGCTTCTCCAGGTTCAGCATCAGATGCAGGGCGTGCTCGGCCAGGGGCACGGCGGTGCACGAGCCCGGTGTGTGGGCCAGCGGGATGCCGCTCGCGAGCACGTAGTCGACGTCGAGGTGGTCGAGGCCGTATCCGAGGACCTGCCAGAGCTGAACCCCTTCGGCGCGCGCGGCGTCGATCAGCTCGCGCGGCCCGAACCCTCCCAGGTCGACCACCGCCTGCACTCCCTCGAGCTGGTTCGTGACGGGTGTCCCGACGTCCAGGAGCCGCACCTCGCAGACGCCGGCAACCTCGGTCACGAAGTCTCCGTACCACGGCTCCAGCGTCGCTGCGGTGGTGGCGCGCACGAACAGCACCGGGGGGAGGCCCCCGCGCCGTGAGAGCGCGTCCGCCTCTGAGCTCGAGTCAGCCGCCATTGCCGCCGAGCAGCTTGGCCGCCGCCACGGTTCGGCTCGCCTCGTGTGCGAGCGCGACATCGTCGCCGCCGATGAGCAGCAGGCGGTCGTCCGGCGCGACGAACTCGGGCATCTGCTCGACGCCGCCGCACCCGACCCCCACCGGGAGCCCAGCCGCCCCGCAGGCGCTGCGCACCTTCGCGAGCGCCTCGACGTATCTCGGCGAGTCGAACTGCTGGCGAACACCGAGATCGATGGAGAGATCGAGCGGGCCCACCATCACGCCGGTGATGCCGTCGGTCGCCGCGATCGCCTCGATGTTCTCGATCGCCTCGGCCGTCTCGACGAGGGCGATGCAGATCATCGCGTCGTGCGTCAGCTGCCAGTGATCCGTGTGCTCGAGGCCGTACCCGGCGGCACGGCGCGGGCCCCAGCTTCGCCGTCCTGCCGGTGGGTACAGGCACGCGGCGACGAGCTCCTCGGCCTGCGCCGCAGTGCTGATGAACGGGCACAGGATCCCCCCGGCGCCGATGTCGAGCATCCGCCCGATCTCGCCCTCGTTCAGCCGGAGGACTCGAACGATCGGTACGGCTTCGGTGTGGGCCGCCGCCTGCAGCATCGCGCGCACGGTCACCGGCGTGTGGGCTCCGTGCTCCGTATCGATCACGATCCAGTCGAACCCTGCTGCGCCGTAGATCTCCATCACGACGGGATCGATCAGCGCCGACTGGACACCCAGCGCTGTTTCGCCTGCGGCAAGCCGCGCGCGAAGATCCCTTGCTTTCTCGAGCTCCCGACGCATCTTCTCCCCCTCCTACTCGATTCGGCCGATCAGGCTGCCGGCCGCGACGACGGTGTCGGCCTCGACGGCACGTCGCAAGGTGCCCTCGGCGTCGGCGACGATCTCCTGAACCGCCTTGTCCGTCTCGATCTCGCAGATCACCTGGCCGAGCGCGACCTGGGCGCCGTCTTCGACGAGCCAGGTCGAGACGACTCCCTCGGTCATCGTCAGCCCGAGCTTTGGCATCACTACGTCCATCCGTCGATCTCCCGTGAAGGTCAGGCCCGGGCCGGGGTGGAGGATGAGGCTACGCCACAGGTCTCTTTCACTGCGGCAACGATGTCGTCGGGGCTCGGAAGCACGAAGTTCTCGAGCGGCGGGCTGAACGGAATCGGCACGTGCCTTGCGCCGACGCGTTTCACCGGGCCTTCGAGCGAGCCTATCCCCTCATCGGCAAGCACGGCCGCGACCTCGGCGGCGAACCCGCAAAACGCCCACGACTCCTGCACGATCACCGCGTGACGGGTCTTCGCAACCGACTCGAGCACCGTGGCCGTGTCGAGCGGGGCGAGCGTGCGGAGGTCGATCACCTCGCAGTCGATCCCGTTCGACTCGAGCGCCTCGGCGGCCTCCAGCGCGTGGCGGACCTGGCGGCCGGTCGCGACGATCGTCGCGTCGGTCCCGCTCCGGACGACCGCCGCGACGCCGAGCGGGACCGAGAACTCCGGGTCGTCGGGAACCTCGCCGCTCGTTCCGTAGAGCCCCTTGTGCTCGAAGAAGACGACGGGATTGCCGTCGCGGAGGCTCGAGCGCAGCAGGCCCGCGGCATCCGCCGGGTTCGAGGGCACGACCACCTTGAGCCCCGGGATATGAGCGACCCATGCCTCGAGGCACTGGGAGTGCTGAGCGCCCGCATTCAGGTAGCCGCCCATCGTCGTTCGCACGACCATGGGCACGGAGAGCTGGCCGCCCGTCATGTAGCGCATCTTGGCCGCCTGATTGCAGATCTGATCCATGCAGACGCTGAGAAAGTCCCCGAAGGGCACCTCGGGGCTCGCCCGGCAGCCGGTCATCGCGGCGCCGGTGCCGCAGCCCACGATCGCCGTCTCCGCGATCGGTGCGTCGCGGATCCGCCACTCGCCGAACTCCTCCCACAGGTCGTGCGTCACGCCCATCTCGCCGCCGTAGGGACCCACGTCCTCGCCGATGATGAAGAACAGCGGGTCGCGTCGAAGCTCCTCGCGCAGGGTCTCCCGAATCGCAGCCATGAAGGTCATCCTCGCCATTACCCTGCAACCCCCGCAGGCCCGGATGGGGAGGTCGCGAAGACGTCGGTGAGCGCGTCCTCCGCGTCCGGGAAGGGGGAGGCCTCGGCGAAGGCCACCGAGTCTTCGACCCGGCGCACGCACGCGCTCTCGATCTGCTCGAGGTCGTCATCGGTGGCGATGCCGCTCTCCCGGAGCTTGGCGGCATAGAGCGGCAACGGGTCCCGCTCGAGCCAGCCGGCGCGCTCCTCGGGATCCCAGTACTTCGGCTGCTCGCCTTCGGAATGGGCGCTGTGACGCCAGGTCCTGCACTCGAGGAACGTCGGGCCCTCACCCGCTCGCGCCCGTCGCACGGCCTCGGCCGCCGCCGCCCGGACCGCAAGGACGTCGTTCCCGTCGAGGGAGACTGCGGGCATCCCGTAGGCGGCGCCGCGGCTCGCGAGATCCTCGGTCGCCGAGATCGCTCCGAGGCGCGTCCCGACCCCGTAGAAGTTGTTCTCGCAGACGAAGAGCACCGGGAGCTTCCAGGCACCGGCCATGTTGCACGCCTCGTGGAAGGCGCCCTCGCTCGTCGCGCCGTCGCCGAAGAAGGCGGCAACGACCTGGTCGGTGCCGCGGAGGCGCGACGCTCCGTAGGCGGCACCGACGGCGATCGGAAGCGCAGCGGCGACGATGCCGTTCGCGCCGAGCATCCCGACGCTCACGTCCGCAACGTGCAGCGAGCCGCCCTTCCCGCCGCAGCAGCCGGTGGCCTTGCCGTAGAGCTCTGCCATGCACGCTCCCACGTCGCCCCCCTTCGCGAGGAAGTGGCCGTGGCCACGATGCGTGCTCGTCACGTAGTCGTCTCGACGGAGGACGGCACACACGCCCGTCGCGATCGCCTCCTCGCCCGTATAGAGATGCACGAATCCCGGGAGCTTGGCCCTGCGGAAGAGGTCGCCCACCTTCTCGTCGAACTTCCGCAGGAGCATCATCTGCTCGTAGAGCCCGAGCAGCTCCGGCGCGTCGCCCGCAGCTCCGAGCCCGCCCGAGGCGAGGCCGTCCGCCGCCTCCAGGTCCGGGGCCCCGCTCACGGCTGCACCGGCGCCGGGCGATGCGGCCTACTCATACGTGTGACTTCCGCCGGCGTTCATCGCCAGGTTCCCCCCGTCGACCGGAAGTGAGGCGCCCGTGATGAACCGGGCCGCGTCCGAGGCGAGAAAGACGAGCGGGTCGGCGATCTCCTCCGGCTCGCCCATGCGATTCATGGGGATCCCGCCGAGGATGCGGGCCATCGTCTTCTCCTCGAAGGGATGCGTGGCGATTCGCTTGCGGAGCCCCGGGGTCATCACCTGGGCAGGCTGGACCGAGTTCACCCTGATCCCGTACTTCGCCCATTCGACGGCGAGCTCCATCGTCATCATCCCCACCGCCGCCTTGGCGATGCTGTAGGCGAAGGAGCGGCGCCCGACGGCATTCGTGGCCGCGATCGAGGTGATGCTGAGAATGCAGCCGCCGCTTTGGCGCTCGATCATCCTCCGGCCCGCCTCCTGGCTGCAGAGGAAATAGCCCGTGACGTTCGAGTCGACGGTCACCCGCCAGTCCTCGAGACTCAGGACCTCGGGTGCCGCCAGGCGAAGGATGAAGGCCGTGTTCACGAGCACATCGACGGGACCGAGCTCCTCCTCGGCCCGGTCGAAGGCCCGCTTGATGTCGGCCTGGTCGGTCGAGTCACCCTCGATCGTGACCAGCCGCTGCCCGCTTCCACCGTCGGAGAACGAGGCCTCGAGTGCCGTGAGCGCGTCGCGGTCGTGGTCGAATGCAATCACCGAGGCGCCGGCGCGCGCCATTGCTCGAGCCGTCGCCGAGCCGAGCCCGCCTGCCCCGCCCGTGATCAGCACCCTCTTTCCGTCCAGCCGGAAGGGATCGGTGCCTGCCTCCGGCATCACTGCACCTCCTCGGGTGGGTACCAGCGCGCGATCGACGCTTTCACGCCTGCGACGATGGTGTCGACGCCGGGAATCGCCGCATCGACGAGCCCCGGGGCGTGGGCGAGGGGTGCGAACGCTCCGCCGATCCGCCCGACCGGCGCGTCGAGGTAGTCGAACACGGCTTCCTGAACGGCCGCGGCGATCTCGGCGGCGACGCCGCCGAACCGAGGCGCCTCGTCGATCACGAGCGCGCGCCCGGTCTTCTTGACTGAGGTCTCGATGGTCTCGAGATCGAGCGGCTGCACCGTTCGCAGGTCGATCACCTCCGCGTCGATCCCCTGCTCGGCGAGAATCGCGGCTGCGTCGAGCACGCGGCGCACCGAATAGGAGTACGAGATCAGGGTGACGTCGCTTCCGGAGCGCCTGACCTCGGCCAGGCCGAACGGCACCAGATCGTCCGGGCCGCCAACGGGTGCGCGTACGCCGGTGAGGCGCTTGTGCATCAGGAAGATCACGGGGTCCTCGCCCCGAAGCGCCGTCTTGATCAGCCCCTTCGTGTCTGCGGGCGTCGAAGGCACGGCGACGAGGAGCCCGGCGTGGACGAGAACCAGCCCTCGAAGCTGTTGTTGTGCTGGGCGCCGTAGAGCGCGACGCCGCTCGAGGCGCGGATCACGAGCGGCATCGCTGCGCCCGACATGTACCGCATCTTCGCGGCCTGGTTGATCACCTCGTCGGCGGCGCCGAGCGCGAAGTCGATGAAGTTGAGATCGACGAGCGGCCGCGCGCCGTTCATCGCCGCCCCGACCCCGGCCGCCACGATCGCCGCCTCGGAGATCGGAGCGTCACGCACGCGCTCCTTGCCGAAGAGCTCACCGATTCCCTTCACCTGCGCGAAGTGACCGCCCCGCCGGAAGAGGTCGGTGCCGATCACGAAGATGCGGTCGTTTCGCTCCATCTCCTCGCGCACGCCCTGCTGGAAGGCCTGCCCGACCGTGACATCCGCCCCCGCGCTCACAGGAGATTGCCCCGCACGCGAACATCGAGGCCGTAGACGCCGTCGGTGACGCCCGCCGGATCCGGGAAGGGCGAGTCCTCCGCAAAGCGAACCGCCTCGGCCACCGTCTCCTGCGCCTCCGTGACGAGGCGGGAATAGCCCTCCTCGTCGAGGGAGCCGGCGGCTGCGAGCGCAGTCCGCAGGCGTTCGATCGGATCCTTCGTGGCGCGCCACTCCTCGGCCTCGTCGCTCGGGCGGTAGGACGGATCCTCGCCGGTCGAATGTCCGTGATAGCGATAGGTGAGCGCCTCGATGAAGGTCGGGCCCTCGCCGGCAAGCGCCCGCTCGCGGGCCTCGCTGACAGCACGGTAGACGGCCCCCACGTCCTGCCCGTCGATGCGGTCTGCAGCCGCTCCGAATGAGCGTGCGCGCTCGGCCGGGTTGCCGGGGCCGGACACGTTTCCGATGAACGTCTCGACGGCGTACATGTTGTTCTCGCAGACTGCGATCAGGGGAAGCTTCCAGGTGGCGGCCATGTTCATGCTCTCCCAGGTCCGCCCGGTGTTCGTCGCCCCGTCGCCGAAGAACGCGCAGGCGACCTGGTCGCGGCCCGCGAGCTTCGCTGCGAGCGACGCTCCCATCGCGACGCCGACATTGGCTCCGACGATCGCGTTGCCGGCAAAGTAGCCCTCGTCGTAGGCAGCCAGGTGCATCGTGCCGCCACGGCCTCCCGACGTGCCGGTGGCCCGGCCCCAGAGCTCGGCCATCACCCGCGACGGGGAGAGCCCGTTCGCGAGCGCGTGGTGGTGGGGCCGATGCGCCGTCGTGACGATGTCGGTTCCGGCGAGCGCGCGGCTGGCGCCGACTGCGACGGCCTCCTGTCCGCTCGCGAGGTGGACGCCCCCGGGGATCTTCCCGGAGATCACGAACGGATCGAGCGACTCCTCGAACTCGCGGATCAGGATCATGGCTGCCATCCAGTCGACGAGCTGATCGGCCGGCAGGCCGTCCAGTGTGATCGGAAGCAGCTCGCGTGAGGTCACTTCAGACACGGATCGGTCCCTCCTCGGTCAGAGCGCTCGGGTCTTCGAGCCGCCCGGCGAACGCAACCAGGATCCGCGCGGCGTCGGCGCCGTCGAGGACACGATGGTCGGCGTTGACGGTTGCGGTGAGCACGTCGCGGGCAACGACTCGTCCCCCACCGCCCAGGGGATCCTCCTGATCCGTCCCACCGTCAGGAGGCTGGTCTGGCCCGGGGCGACGATCCCCGTGAACCCGTCGACCGCGAAGGAGCCCAGGTTCGAGAGAGTCGAGGACGGGAGCTCGAGATCATCGGGGGAGAGCCTGCCTTCCCGGCCGCGCCGGGTTGCGCTCTCGCGTGCGGCGGCAAGGTCGGAGAGGGAGAGCGAGAGCACGTCTCGGATGACCGCGATCATGACCCCATGCTCGCTCGCGACGGCGAGCCCCACATCCGAGCGCTCCTGAGCATCCGGCTCGGCCGCGAGCGCCAGCGCATGGGCACGGAGCAGCAGGTCGGTGACGGTGACCGACCGACCCGCATTCTTGAGCCGTGCGACCTCGGGGCGAAGCCCCTCGACGTCGATGTCGCGCGTGACCGTGAAATGCGGCGTCGTTCGCCACGATTCGGTCACGCGCTCCGCGATCAGCGCCCGGAAGCGCCCGCGCTGCTCCGGTGCCTGTGCCTGTGCCGGCGCCGTGGGCGCAGTCGCCGTGCCTTCGAGCTCGGCCAGCCGGCGCGCCCGGGGGCTCGTGCGATGGCGTGGCTCGTCGCCTCCGGTCTGCAGGCTCGCCGGGCTCGGCGCCACGGGTGAAGCGCTCGCGGCGGCGGCCGGCTCCACGGGAGCTGTCGATTCGGCCGGGACGGAGCCGCCGGAGACCCCGTCGTCGCCCGGCGCGTAGACCGCGGCGATGACCGCCCCCACCGGAACGACTGCTCCCTCCTCGTAGAGATGGGGTCCGAGCTTTCCCGAGGCGGGCGCGACGAGCTCCATCGTCGACTTGTCCGTCTCGATCTCGACGACCGGCTCGTCGGCCTCGACGGCGTCGCCCTCCCGCTTCAGCCAGGTGACCAGGAGAGCGTCCTCCATGGCGACGCCTAGTGACGGAATGGTGATCTCGCTCGCCATCGAGACGAGGCCTTCACGGCCCGTGCTTTATACTAAATTACCGAGATGGCGGAGCACCGAACTCCTCGCCACGGCTCCCGTGGACTCCAACCCCGTGGACTCAAACGCCGTGGCGTGAAAGCCTCGGCCGTCGCGGTGGGGTGCTCGTGAAGATCACGGGCGTCGAGACGATCCGTCTCGACCTGCTCCCGAACATCGCCTACGTCCGGATCCACACCGATGAGGGCCTCGTCGGCCTCGGGGAGACCTTCTTCGGCGCTCGGGCGGTCACGACCTGGATCCACGAGACCGCCGCTCCGTACCTGCTCGGCAAGGATCCGCTGCAGATCGAGCGCCACTGGCACGGCCTGAACCCCTTCGTCGGCTTCAACAGCTCAGGGGTCGAGAACCGCGGCCGCTCGGCCGTCGACATCGCGCTCTGGGACCTGCTCGGCCAGGTTGCGAACCAGCCATCTACCAGCTTCTCGGAGGCGCGAGCCGCGACTGCATCCAGGTCTACAACACCTGCGCCGGTTACGGATACGTCCGCGCGCTCCCCGACCAGGCAGGGCTCTCGACGCGAAACTGGGGAGTCGAGCCGACCGACAACTGACAACGGGCCCTACGAGGACCTCCAGGCCTTCCTGACCGACGCCGGGGCGCTTGCGCAAAGCCTGCTCGCCCAGGGCGTGAAGGCGATGAAGATCTGGCCCTTCGACCTCTGCCTGGGGTCGAGCGGTGGCGGAGTACATCTCGAAGACCGACCTCAAGAAGGGCCTCGAGCCGTTTCAGAAGATCCGGGACGCCGTCGGCGATGCGATGGACATCATGGTCGAGCTGCACAGCCTCTGGAACCTCCCGAGTGCGATCAAGATCGCCAAGGCGCTCGAGGAGTTCGAGCCCGCCTGGTTCGAGGATCCGATCAAGATGGACAACCTCGACGCGCTCCGCCGCTTCTCGGACTCGACGCATATCCCGACCGCCGCCAGCGAGACCCTCGGGACGCGGTGGTCGTTCCGCGACCTGATGGAGCGCGGGAACCCGGGAGTCATCATCTTCGACCCGGCCTGGGTTGGGGGCATCACCGAGAGCAAGGCGATCTGCTCGCTCGCCGCCTCCCACAAGCTTCCGGTCGCTCCGCACGACTGCAGCGGCCCCGTCGAGTTCTCGACCTCCGTTCACTTGACGATCAACGCCCCGAACGCGATCTTCCAGGAGATGGTGAGGGCGTTCTACGGCGACTGGTACGCGGAGCTCGTCACGGATCTCCCCCGGGTCGAGAACGGGTTCGTCTACCCGCTGACCGGCCCGGGCCTCGGCACGAGGCTGCGGCCCGAGGTCTTCGAGAGACCCGATGCTCACATCAAGGTGTCCGAGCTGGCTCCGTCCGGACATCCCACGGTGGCCAGCACCTCGGAATAGTGCTCTTCAACCCTGATCGCTTCAGGGAGTACCTCGACGATCGCGGGCTCGACGCGGTCGTGCTCGCCCTCCCGGTGAGCGTGGCCTACGCGACCGGCCACGAGAGCTCGTTCGAGACAGGGTTCCGCGGCTACATGCTGTTCCCCGCAGGACGGACGGAACGGTTCTTTCGCTCGTTCGCGGTCGTCGGCGCCGCCGGGCAACGCACGCTCGTCACGCATGCGGCGATCGCCGTGACCTCATATGCAGGCTGGGACGAGGGGCTCGAGACCTACGGCGGCGCAGGCTTCGACGCAAGGATCGTCGACACGGTCCCCCCGGCGATGCGCGGGCTCGCCGGCAGCCTCGCCGCACGAACCAGCGACCGTGGCCCGATGGAGGCGGTTGCAGCCGCGATCTCCGCGGTGGCGCCGGGCGCCACGCGCATCGGCTACGAGCAGGACGGGCTCGAGCCCTCCGACCTGGCAGCGCTCCGCCGGTCGCTCGGCGCCGGGACCGACCTCCTCGATGCCTCGGTGCTCGTCCGCCTGATCCGGATGGTGAAGACCGACGATCAGATCGAGCGGCTGAGGTACGCCGCCGAGACCGGTGAGCTCGGGCTTCGCGCGATCGTCGAGGCGGCCGAGCCCGGCCTCGACGTGCTTCGGGCCGCCGACGTCTTCCGGTCGATCGTCGGCGCCCGCGGCGCCGACTTCGAGCACGTCGCCATCGATCCGCGCGGCTTCGGGATCTCCACCGGATCGCACGTCTTCGAGCAGCAGGACGTCACCATGCTCGACGTGGGTTGCCGTTACCGCGGCTGCGTCTCCGACACGGGAGTCACGCTTGCTCTGGAAGGGCCCTCGGCACAGGCCGAGGAGGAGTACGCGGCGCTCCTCGCCTCGATCGCCCGGGGGCGCGAGCTGCTGCGCCCAGGGGCGCGCGTGGGCGACGTCTACCGCGCGATGCGCTCGGTCGTCGAGGGGTCCGCGGGCTCGGCGAGCAGCCCTCAGGGGCACGGCCTCGGACAGGAGCCGAAGGAGCTCCCCTTCATCATGGATCTCGACGGCAGGCGATTCGCCGACGAGTGCGTCGACGTCGACGCCGATCTCGCCCTCGAAACCGGCATGGTGATCAACCTCGAGGTCCCGCTCGAGGTTCCCGGAAGCCGCTCGTTCCAGCTCGAGCAGTCGTTCGTGATCGTGCCCGGCGGCGCCGACCCCTTGACCGGCCAGGCTCGGGACACGATCGTGACCGCCGGCTCGGTGACGAGTCCTCGCTGAGAGCGAAGATGCTCGAGCGGCCGCAGCAGGGGGTGACCGAGGGGCAGCTCTCCGCGGTGAGCCCGCGGAGTGTCGTCGACGAGATCACGGACGCCCTGCGCCGTGGGATCGAGGCCCGGATCTATCCGCCCGGCACCCACCTCGTGGAGCGGGCGATCGCGGCCGCGCTCGGGGTGAGCAGCATCGCGGTTCGCGAGGCCTTCGGACGGCTCGCCAATGAGGGCGTGGTGATCCAGAAGGCGCGGCGCGGGACCTTCGTCGCGTCCCTGTCGGCCGAGACGCTCCTCGACCTGGCCCGGGTTCGGATCGCGCTCGAGCAGCTCGTCGTCGGGCTCGCTGTCGAGAACTGGGACACGGAGGCGACCGAGACCGTGCAGGCGATCGTGAACGAGATGTTCGAGGCGGCGGAGGCGGGGGACGCCGAGCGCTTCTTCGTCCTCGACAGCCTGTTCCACGACACCTTCTGGCGCATCGCGGGAAGCCCGATCCTGCTCGAGATCGCCGGGCTCCTCCGCGGCCGCCTCGCCGGGTTCATCCGGCAGGCGACCCTTCGGAGGTCACACGAGCAGCTCGTCAACGCCGCCGAGATGCATCAGAAGTGGCTCGATGCCGTTGCCGGCGGAGACGTCGGAGCGGCGGGAGACGAGGTCGAGCGTCAGATCGACATGACCTGCCGGCAGATCACCGCGTCGCTCGAGGAGGCGGGCGACGAAGTGTCGTTCTCGGGGCCGCCGGCATGAGCGCGGCCTCGGCTCACCGTCCCGGGAACTGGGGCCCCCGGGAGCTCGATAAAGCGAAGACACCCGATGCCAAAGTGTTGACAAACCGGGCGGCCCCCGCTTTACTCGCCCTGGCGAGCGTCTAACACGCCTATGTCCCTTGCTTAAAAGGGAGCGGAAAGAAGGAGGAGGTCGCATGGTTGCCAAGATGCACGGTGGTGATCGTGATGGTCACGGTCGCGACGCGGAGGAGCCCTCGGGCCTCGACGGCGAGTGGCCGGAGCCGCTCGCGTCGCTGCGAGAGCTCAGGACTCGGTCGGATTTCCTTTCAGGTGCCGGAAAGCTGGCGGCGGTACTGGGCCTGAGCACCGGGGTCGGGGGCGCCCTGGCAGGCGCGGCACGTGCCGGTAGCGCGGTCGCCGGGCCAAACTCGTACGCAAAGGGTGGGTTCAAGTCGCGGTCCGCAAAGATCGGCGTGATCGAAGTCGGGTTCAGCCCGTTCTTCACGCAGATCTTCCAGGACCCGATGGCGGCCTACATCAAGCACGAGAACTTGCCGTGGAGCCTCACGTTCGGGAACGAGAACGGATCGATCCCGACCGGGACAGAGCTCTTCAACCAGTACGTCGCCGCGAACTACGGCATGCTCGTCCTGAGCACCGGCGACGAGATGAGCGCCTGGCAGTCGACCGTCGACAAGGCCGTCGCCCAGGGCGTCGTGTTCATCAACCACTCGACTCAGGCCGTGACGGGGGCGACGCAGAACACGCTCTTCTCCCACAAGCAGGGCGGGATCGACGTGGGCAACGCCGCCGTCGCGTGGGCAAAGAAGAACAACATCACGACACCGGTGGTGGGGCTGCTCGGAAACCTCTCGGACCCCCAGGGCAACAAGCGCACGCTCGTGGGCCTGGAAGACGATCAAGGCTGCATTCCCCAACGCCACCCTCGCCGGGTCGGTTCAGGCCTACCAGTCGGCGGCCGACGGAGCGTCGGGAGCGGCGAACTTGCTCGCGGCCCATCCGAACATCAACATCATGATCTCCTTCGCCACGATCGCCGGCGTCGGGGCGTTGACCTCCTGCACGCACGCCGGCAAGACCGATCGCAACTCGTTCTTCCTCGGTTGCGTCGATGCCGAAGACGCGACGCTGAAGCTCATCGCGGACTCGAACTCGATCATGCAGGCGAACTTCGGCTCGTTCTTCGCCTACAGCGGGATCCTGATGATCAAGGACGGCATCACCGCTCACGCCGGCAAGCCGATCTATCCGACCCGCCTGATCTACGGCCTCGCGATCACGACGCCGGCGCAGGCGAAGTCGTTCGACACGATCGCCTACGATCCGCTCAATCCCAAGTACGCCTACATCTACAAGCAGATGTTCCACTACCTCGATACGCCCACGGCTACCGGTCAGGTTCCGCCAGGGCAGTAGCAGTGCTCATGCCGCGGGGGACACGCGTGTCCCCCGCGGCATGAAGGTTGCACGTATGTGACGGTGAAAGCGTGACGGTGAAACATGAGCGTCGATAGCCAACAAGCGCCGGCGGGTTCGGGTTCGAACGCGCAAGGCCCCGTCGCGATCAGATGCGAAGGCATCGTCAAGTGGTTCGGCGGCGTCCAGTCGCTGGCCGGGGTCGACCTGACCGTGCATGCAGGCGAGGTGGTCGCGCTCGTCGGCGACAACGGCGCCGGCAAGAGCACGCTCGTGAAGACTTTGAGCGGGATCCACCAGCCTGATGCCGGCGAGATCTGGCTCGGTGAGGAGAAGCTCGAGCACCTCTCCGCGGCGCGGGCACGGGGCCTCGGCGTCGAGACGGTTCACCAGGACCTCGCGCTCTGCGACAACCTCGACGCGATCGCGAACGTCGTCCTCGGCCAGGAGCCGATGCGGTTCCAGCTGGGCCCGATCGCGATCATGAACAAGCGCGCCGCGACGAAGCTCGCGAAGCAGCGCCTCGAGGAGGTCGGGATTCGCATCTCGGACTACGGCGTCTCGGTGCGGCGGCTCTCGGGCGGCCAGCGCCAGGCGATCGCGATCGCCCGGGCGATGATGAAGGCCAACCGGCTGATGATGCTCGACGAGCCGACGGCCGCCCTCGGCGTCCACCAGACCGCGACGACGCTCGAGGTGATCCGCTCGGTGGCGAGCCGCGGCATCGGCGTGCTCGTGATCAGCCACAGCATGGACGACGTGTTCGCCGTCGCCGACCGGATCGTGGTGCTCAGGCTCGGACGGGTCGTCCTCGATTCGCCGTCATCCGAGACCTCGATCGAGCGGGTCGTCGGGCACATCACCGGCGGGCTCATGGGGAGGCGCTAAATGGCGGTCGTATCCGAAGCCGACGCACCGATGAGCTCGCGGGGCGTCTCGTTCGTGGGCAGGCTCGTGCGCGGCCAGGTGCAGGCGGGCGGCGTTTTCGCCCTGCTGACGGCGATCATCGTCTACACCGGCCTGCACAACGGTCTCTTCTGGGGCATCAACAACATCAAGGTGCTGGCCGAGAACATGTCGTTCATCGCGATCGCCGGCGTGGGCACGGCGATCCTCATCATCACCGGCAACATCGACCTCTCGATCGGGTCGGTGCTCGGCCTGACCGCGGTGACCGCCGGAATGCTCTCGGCCCACATGCCGGTCCCGCTCGCATTCGTGCTTGCGATCCTGCTCGGCGGCGCTGTCGGCGCCATCAACGGGTTCATCGTCTGGAACGTCTCGAGCTCGCCGATCATCATCACGCTCGGCGGGCTGACGCTGATCCGCGGGCTCGTCGTCGTCGATCACGAAGGGCGAGGCGGTGCAGCGGGATCCCCCAGAACTTCGCCCATTTCGGCAACGAGACCCCGCTCGGGATCCCGATGCCGGTCGTCTGCTTCCTCGTTGTCGCCGCTGCTCGGCATTCCTGTTCCTGACCTTCACGACGACCGGCCGGCACATCTATGCGATCGGCGGCAACAAGGAGGCGGCCCGCGCCGCCGGGATCCGGGTGCGCCGCATCGACGATCGGCGTCTTCATCGCAAGCGGCCTGCTCGTCGGCCTGGCCGGGATGCTGCAGGCGAGCCTCTACGGTGCGCCCGACGACACCTTCGGGGTCGGGTTCGAGCTGCAGGTGATCACGGCGGTGATCGTCGGCGGCGTGTCGTTTGCCGGTGGCGAGGGTGGCGTCCTGCGCGCTCTGCTCGGCTGCGCCCTGCTCCAGGCAGTGAACGGCTCGGTCGTGTTCCTCGGCATCGACCCGAACTGGGCGAACATCATCACCGGCGCGATCCTGATCGTCGCCGTCTCGATGGACCAGATCGTCCACCGGCAGCGCGAGCGCTACCAGAAGGCGATGGCCATGCGTGACATGGCGCGGATCGGCGAGGAGCGCCGCCGGCTGATCGAGGAAGGCCTGCTCGCCGACGCAGCCGCGGTCACGACGCCGACCGACTAGCAGGGGCGCCCGTTGACCAACCGCCCACGCGCTGACCGGCTGATGGCGGACGCCGGGATCGACGCCGTCGTCGCGCTCGGCCCGGTGAACGTTCGCTACCTCAGCGGCTACTGGTGCTGGATCGCCCCGTTGCTGAAGGCGTACATGGTGGGATCCGATCGCGGCGAGGGCTCGGCGATGCGCACCGTCGCAGTGCAGCCCCGCGGGGCGGATCCCGTGCTGATTGCAGAGACGTTGTGGGCACCCGATGCCGTCGGCACGGGCACGAGCGATATCCGCCTGGCCGGCCCCGTCGATTTCAGGATCGAAGCTCACCCCGAGCCGTCGACGCCAGACCTGAGGCGCGCGCTGGAGCTCGTCGAACGCGAGCCTGCGCCGAGCACGTACGAGGCGCTTGCGGAGCTCTTGCGGGAACGGGGGCTCGACGAGTCGCGCGTCGGAGTCGAGCTCGCCGCGATCGGGCCCCGCGAGCTCGACGAGCTGCGCGCCCTTCTGCCTCGGGCCGAGCTCCTCGACTGCACGGGCCTCCTGCGGATCGCTCGCGCCGTGAAGACCGCCGGCGAGATCGAGCTCCTCGAAGGTGCCGCCGAGCTCTCGGAGTCGGCCGCGATGCAGGCGCTCGAGGACGCCGAGCCGGGCATGTCGACGAGTCAGATCAGCCAGCGGTTCCGGGAGCTGATTGCCGCAGGCGGCGCCGACTTCGACCACTTCGCCTTTGCCCTGGCCGGGGTCGGCATCGCCACCGAGGCCTCGGCGGTGGTGGCGAGCGGAGAGACGATGTACGCCGACTTCGGAGTCGTGAAGGGAGGCTGGTTCGCCGACTCCGGGACCACCTTCTCGATGGGCTCACCGGACGCAGAGGGCGCCCGCCAGCACGAGGCCGTACGCGCTGCCGTCGCCGCCGGAGCCGCCGAGCTGCGCCCGGGCCGAAGGGGCTCGCAGGCTCAAGCGGCGATGCAGGAGGCGCTTGCCGGGTTCGGCATCACGGAGTCGTACCCGCACGGCCACGGGGTCGGGCTCGAGGTCAGGGACTTCCCGCTCGTCATGCGCGATGCCGGACTCGTGATCAAGGACGATTGCCTCGAGTTGCCGTACGACCTCGAGCTCGAGGAGGGGATGGTGCTCAATCTCGAGGCGCCCCTCTTTACGCCCGGTGTGCGCTCGGTCCACTGCGAGCAGACGTTTGTGATCACCGCCGACGGATGCCGCCCGCTCGTGCGCCAAGACAGGGATGCACCGGTCGTCGCGACGGCGACCGGCGCTCGTTGATGAGCCCAGGCCCATCCCGGGTCTGGTCTCCCCCCGGGAGCTGAGCCCGCGACGTGAGGCTCGGCGTGATCACGACTGGGATCCTGCAACACGAGTTCGGGCCCGGCCTCGACCTCGTCCAGTCGCTCGGTGTTCGGACGATCGAGGTTGGTTGCGGCGGGTTTCATTCGAAGAAGTACGCCGACCCGGCCGAGCTGCTTGCCGACGCGGGCCGGCTGGATCGCTGGCGGTCGGCGTTCGAGGAGCGTTCGCTGGAGCTCAGCGCCCTGGCGATCCACGGCGCCCCACTTTCGCCCGATCCGCTTCAGGCGGCGGATCTACGAGCAGGAGTTCGTGGACTGTTGCCGGCTTGCCGAGCGCGTCGGGGTGAGCCGGCTGACCCTGCTCGCGGGCCTGCCCGAAGGAGCGCGGGGCGATCGCACGCCGACGTGGGTGACGACCCCGTTTCCGCCGTGGAACCTCGAAGCGCTCGAGTGGCAATGGGAGCAGCGAGTCGTTCCGTACTGGCGCGAGAAGGCCGCGATCGCCGAGCATCACGGCTGCCGGCTCTGCTTCGAGATGAGCCCGAGCGACGTGGTCTTCAACCCCCAGTCGCTGCTCCGGCTACGCGACGGGGTGGGCGAGAACGTGGGCTGCAACTTCGACCCCTCGCATCTCTTCTGGCAGCAGATCGACCCCCTGGAGGCGATCAGGGCGCTTGGCCCGCTGATCTGGCACGTTCACGCCAAGGACACGCGTATCCACGAGGCGCAGACGCGCCTGAACGGCGTCCTCGATGCGAGTCCGTATTCCGAGGCCGGGCGCCGGTCCTGGCTCTTTCGCACCGTCGGGTACGGCCATGACGAGCTGTTCTGGCGCGACTTCATGTCCGAGCTGCGGCTCGCCGGCTACGACGATGTCGTCTCGGTCGAGCACGAGGACGATCTGATCAACGCCGACGAGGGGCTCGCGAAGGCAATCGCCTTGCTGCGCGGCGTGCTGATCGAGCGCGACCCGGGCCAGCGCTGGTGGGACACGATGGGGGTGAGGCCGCCGGAAGTCGCGGGCGGGGACGAAGCCGCCGCGGGCTCCCGCCCGGCCTCGGACTGACCGTGTCGAAGCCCGGCATACGGGAGTCCGAATCGCCGGCGGCCGGGGTGCCCGCGACCGAGGTGACAGCGACCGAGCCTCTCCGGCTCCTGTTCGAGCCCTTGCAGGTGGGGCCGATGCGAGTCCGGAATCGCCTCGTGATGGCCCCGATGGAGCGCAACTACGCCAATGCCGACGGAACTGCATCGGAGCGCACGATCGCTCACTACACCGCTCGCGCCAACGGCGGGATCGGCTTCATCGACGTCGAATCGACGTTTGTCCTGCCGGGCGGACGAGGGCGAACGCACCAGCTCGGACTGCACGACGACCGCTGCATCGACGGCTTTCGGGCGCTCGCAGACGCTGCCCATACCGCCGGCGCGACGATCGGCGTCGAGCTCCACCACGCCGGCCGGAACACGAACAGCGGGCTAACGGGCGAACGGCCGGTAGCGCCCTCGGAGGTTCCATGTGTCGAGGCGGGGGGCGAGGTGCCGCGGGCGCTCGGCACGGACGAGATCGACCGGATCGTCGATGCGTACGCTCAGGCGGCCGCTCGAGCTCGAGCGGCCGGCCTCGACGCGGTCGAGCTGCACAGCGCGCACGGCTACCTCCCGTATGCGTTCCTCTCGCCGCTAACGAACCACCGCGACGACGAGTACGGCGGCTCGCTCGAGAACCGGATGCGATTCGCCGTGAGGGTGGTCGAAGGCGATGCGGGACGCCGTCGGGCCGTCGGTCGCGGTCGGGTGCCGATTCTCCGCGCAGGAGCACCTCGCCGGGGGCCTCGAGCTCGACGACACGACCCGGTACGCGCAGGCGCTGCAGGCCGCGGGCGTCGACTACCTGAGCGTGACCACAGGGGTCTACGAGTCGTTCGTACGCATCATCCCGCCGATGGATTTTCGCGCCGGCTGGCTGCTCGAGTCGGCTGCGGCGATCCGTCGCGCGGTCGAGGTGCCCGTCATGGGCGTCAGCCGCATCGTCGACCCGCGGGTGGCGGAGGAGGCGCTTCGAGCAGGCCAGGTCGACCTGGTTGCGCTCGGTCGTGCTCTGCTCACCGATCCGGAGCTTCCGGCGAAGGCACGTGACGGGCGGCTCGGCGAGATCGTCTCGTGCATCGGTTGCAACCAGGGCTGCGAGGCGCGCATCTCGCACCAGCTCGACGTCACCTGCCTCGTGAACCCGGAGGTCGGCCGCGAGCTGATCTGGCCGTCGTTGCCGGTCTCGGCGGGTGGGTCGGCAACCAGGCGCGTGGCCGTCGTCGGCGGGGGCCCCGCGGGCATCGAGGCGGCCCGCGTCTGCGCCGAGCGCGGGCATCAGGTCACGCTGTTCGAGCGTAAGGACCGGCTCGGAGGGCTGATCGCTCTCGCCGCCGCGCTCCCCGATCGCGGCGGCTGGAGTGTTTTCCTCGAGCAGGCCGACAGGCGGCTGCGGGCAAGCGGGGCGGAGGTCCGGCTGGGGGAGGAGATCGACGATGCGGGGCTTGCCGCGATCGGCGCCGATGCGGTCGTGCTTGCCACCGGCTCCGAGTTCGAGCCCTACGGGGACGAGTTCGGGTCGGCGGCGCTGCCCGTGCTCACGGCCGAGGAGCTGCTGGAGCTGGCGGCGCCCCCCGGCGGCCGCGTCGTGATCGTCGGCAGCGGGGCGATCGGTCTCGGAGTGGCCGCCTGGTGTGCGGCCGCCGGTGCCGAGGCGGTCGTGGTCGCCGCCGAGGCGGCGCCGGTCGACCCGCCGGGGCAGGGCGGGCTTGTCGGCCGGCTGCTCGGATCCGGACGGGTCGCGTTCCACTACGACCGTGAGGTCCGCGCGGTTGCTCCCGACGCGGTCGAGCTCGTCCGGTGCGGCGCAATCGGCCCGCTCTTCTCCGAGTCGGTGGAGGGCGTCTCGGCCGTGGTGCTCACCGGCACCCGGCGATCGCGCCGCACGCTGGGCGTGCTCGCGCCCGATGCTGTGCCCGGAACGGCGGCCCGGGCTGCCGGGGCGCTCCATGCGGTAGGGGATTGTGTCGAGCCGCGAACGGCGCTCGAGGCCGTGTACGAGGGCGCCCTCGCGGGCCGTAGGATCTAGCCGGTTTGTCCGCCAAGCAGTCCGAGGTCAACGAGCTGCGCCGCTCTGGCGGCGTCGTCGACAGGCTCAGGCCGGCTCCCGTGACGCTGCTCTCGGACGAGGTTGTCGATCGGCTGCGCGAGGCGATCCTGCGTGGTCATTTTGCCCCGGGCGACCGGCTGCTCGAGTCGCAGCTCGCAGACGCCCTGGGTGTCAGCCGGGGCCCGGTGCGCAGTGCCCTCGTGCAGCTCGAGCGCGAGGGGCTCGTGATGCGCCGGCCCAACCGCGGTGCCGTCGTCTCGAAGCTCTCGCGTGACGATCTCGACGAGGTGTTCAGCCTCAGGCTTGCGATCGAGCCGATTGCATGCGGCTGGACGGCCCGCCACGCTCGTGAGCGCGATCTCGCCGAGATGCAGGCGGTGATCGACGGATACGAAGGGCTGACGAGCGACATCACCCCTCGCGAGGCGGCCGAGGTCGACTTGGCGTTTCACGATGTCGTGTATCGCGCCTCGGGTCATCGCCGCCTGCTTCGGCTGTGGGAGGACCTGCGCCCGCAGGTCTTCGTGTTCATGCTTGCGCGCACCTACGTGCACGCGCGGGAGTTCCGGGACATCATGATCGAGAACCACGCGGCGATCCTTGCGGTGATCGCCGCGGCCGACGATGAGCGCGCGCGCCAGGTGGCGAGCGAGCACGTGCGGACCTCGTACGTGCGCGTCGTCTCGGGCTACGACGATCCCGACCTGGACCCCCTCGCCCCGGGCGTGCTCGACGCCTGAACGAGCGCGAGCGTTTTCACACCCGGGGTCAGACACCGCCTTGGAACTGCGCCAACTTCGTGCCAAGAACGGGAGAACTGGCCGTAGCGGACGAGGGTCCAGCTGGAAGGCGCAACTAGGCTTCCAGGGCTGCCTCGTTCGTCGCAAGCGCCGAGCCGATGCCGCTCGAACGCTAACGCCGCGGGGAATCGTCGCTCGACCGAAGATCCCAAATCCCGTCGAGCGCGAGGGGTCGAGCCTGCTTCACCGGCGTGGACTTGGCCCGATGGGACACCCGCCCGACGCGGATGCACTCGGCGTATTTCGCCGTGCCTAACATCGCCCACCCGCGGACTTAGCGAGGCGAATGCCGAGCTAAGGACCACGCCGTACAACTCGACCAAACCATGCACGTAGAGGTGCCATGAGCACCCGCGCCCGCACGGCCTCAGGCGTTTGCTGCCGGCCTGCCGGCAGCAAACGCCACAACAAACGCCGGCACCCGTCCGAGGACACGAACCGCCCCCAGCAGCCGCCCACCAAAACCAGGAAGGAGGGGGCCCCTGGGGGAACCCCGGGTTCCCCCAGGCCTAAAGGCTGACGCCCACCGCCTGCCGGTTCACTCCGCTCGCGCTTTCGCCGGCGAGGAACACGATCGTTGCCGCGACCTCCTCGGCCTCGACCAGGCGTCCTCCGGTCGTTCGGGCGATGCGTGCCTCCCAGGCCGCCTCCACGCTCGTGCCTGCGGCGCTCGCCTCCTCGGCGACCTTGAGCTCCGCCGTCGCGGTTCTCACAGAGCCGGGAAGGACCGCGTTGCAGGTCACACCGTACGGGGCCGCCTCCACGGCCACTGCTCGCATCAGCCCGAGGAGCCCGTGCTTCGATGCCGCGTAGGCGCTCATCCCGGGGGCGACGCCTCCCCGGACGCTCGCGAGGGAGCACACCATGACGATCCGGCCCCAACCCCGGTCGATCATTTCGGGAAGCGTCCGCCGGGTGAGATCGAACGGCGCGTCGAGGTTGATCGCCATCGCCTCACGCCAGCGCTCGAAGGTCTGGTCGGCGACGTGGCGCTCTCCGGCCGAGCCGATCGCGGCATTGTTGACGAGGATGTCGATCGGCGCAGCGAGGCTCGCTGCCTCGTCGAGGCCTCGCGCACGTTCGCCCGCCTGGCTGAGGTCGGCGACTATCGGCAGCGCGCCGCGTCTCGTCCGCGAGCGCGTCGAAAGCTCGTCTGGCGCTGCGGGCGACTGCGATGACGGTGGCGCCGGCCGCTCGGAGCTGCGGCGCAGTGGCGCGCCCGATCCCGCGGCCGGCGCCGGTGACGAGCGCGACGCGCCCCTCGAGTGTCATCGCGACTTGTGTTTCCCGCGGGCCGCCACGTCTCCTCACAGCGTGAGCCTGAGCAGGCCGTCCTCGACGCGGACCGGGTAGGTCGGGAGGCGGCGATCGGGGTAGGCGATCGACTGCCCGGTCTTGACGTGGAACTCGAGCGAGTGCCACGGGCACACGATCACCTCGCCGTCGAGGCGCCATTCCGCCTGAAGCCGCTCTGCGCGTCCGCCTGCAGCGTGCCGCTCACCATCCCGCGGCAGAGCGGGCCGTTCTGGTGGAAGCACGCGTTCGGGAGCGCGTAGAAGCTGCCGCCGATGTTGAAGATGCCGATCTGGCGGCCCGCGACCTCGACGACGCGGTGCTCGCCCGGCGGGATCTCCTCGGCCGCGCAGACGGTCGTGCTCGGTCTTCATCGCGCGGGCACCTCGATTCCGAGCAGCCGGGCGCCGTTTGCGCCCCATCACCTTGCGCCTGGCCTCGTCGGAGAGCGGGATCTGAAGCACCTTGTCGGGGTGATCGAAGTCGTGATGCGGCCAGTCGGAGGCGAAGATCACGCAGTCCTCGCCGCCGAACAGCTCGATCAGCGTCGCCATGTCGCGCATGTGCTCGGGCTCCTCGATCGGCTGCGTCGCGAAGAACATTCGCCTGCAGGTAGTGGCTCGGGCGCTCGGTCAGGAGCGGCACGTCGCGCCGTCGCTCGCTGTACTCCTTGTCGAGGCGCATCGAGAGCCACGGAACCCAGGCGATGCCGCCCTCGGTGAAGGCGATCTTGAGCTCGGGGAAGCGAACCGGGACGCCGGTCTCGAGCATGCTGACCGCGTTCGCCGACCATCGAGATCGTGTGCGCGAGCGAATGCACCGCAGAACAGCGTCTCGAACTCCTGGAGGTTGAACGGGAAGACCGGGTTGATCGCCGTGACCGAGTGCAGCACGACGGGAAGGCCACACTCCTGCGCCGCTTCGAACATCGGGTCGTAGGACGCGGTGGCCGTAGAGCGGGATCGACGCAGCAGGATCGGCAGGTAGACGCAGCCGATGTGAGGGTGGCCCGCGTAGAGGCGGATCTCCTCGGCGGCCGCGCGGGGGTCCTGGTTCGGCGCGAGCAGGGCGCCTTTGAACCCACGGTCCTCGCCGAGCCAGCGATCGACGAGCCAGCGGTTGTAGGCGCGGGCGAGCGCAACCGCGTAGTCGGGCGGCTTGATCAGCGCATGCAGCAGGAAGCTGTCGGGGAAGAGCACTCCGACATCGACGCCGAGGAGGTCGAGGTCGTCGCGCAGCTGGACCGGATCGGTAACCGTCGTTCGCCGCTCGATCGTCGGCAGCGCCGCACCGACCCACGGGCGAGAAGCTCGGCGCGAATGCCGGGATATCGAGGTACCGGTACGGGACCTTTTCGAGCGCCTCGAGTGCTTTCCGCCAGGGCTGCTCGCAGAACGGGGGCGAGATCGACCGGGGCGCTCGTTGATGTGCACGTCGAAATCGACGACGAAGAGGTCGTCGAGCAGCGGCGAACGCCTGTGGTCGGCGAGGATATGCGGCGTGTCTACGGGCACTTGGGTCTCCCTCCGGAGCAGACGGCAAGAGTCGGTTTGGATGTGCTCGGCATTGGACGTGATCGACGTCCGCGACGTTCCCGCCGCGCAAGCCGCGGTCTCCGTGAGCGACGCGAGGCGTGTTGTAGATTGTTAGCAATGATGGGGAGCGCCCGCGGCGGGACTCGACGGTGAGCTCGCCCTTGCAGGTCGGGATCGCCGGGGCGGGAATCGGCGTGAACTACACCGAGGCCTTCCAGAGGCTTCCGGGCGTCGAGGTCGTCGCACTCTGCGCCACCTCGGTGGAGCGCGCGGGACCCGCTGCGAAAAGGCTCGGGATCGACCGTGTCTTCACCTCGTTCGACGAGATGCTCTCACAGTGCTCGCTCGACATCGTCGCCGTGGCCACCCCCAACGATCTGCACCACGGGATGACGCTTGCTGCGCTCGACGCCGGCGCCCACGTGCTCTGCGACAAACCGCTCGCAATGAACGCTGCGCAGGCGCTGGAGATGCTCGAGAGCGCCGAACGCCGCGGCCTGCGCCATGTCATTCCCTTCTGGTGGCGGTTCCTTCCCGCCGTGGACCACGCCCACACCCTCCTTGCCGACGGCTCGTTCGGCGAGCCGAACTTCGCCTACGTGCGCTACCTCAACTGCGGCTGGGGTGATCCGTACGGGCCGATGCGCTGGCAGTTCGACGGGAGGCGCTCGGGCACCGGTGCGCTCGCGAACATCGGCTCGCACGCGATTCACGTGCTCCAGTGGCTCGCAGGTGATCTGGCGCGCGTGTGCGCCCACACCTCGATCAACGTCCCCGAGCGTCGCTGGCCCGACGGGACCGTGGCCTATCCGGACGTCGAGGACACGGTCGCGTTCGTGGCCGAGCTCGACAACGGGGCCCCTGTGTCGTTTCTCGCCAGCTCGGTCGCCTACGAGACCCGCAGTGCGTTCAGCGTGGGCCTCCACTGCAGCGAAGGCTCGGTGACCGTGACGGCCGAGTCGCACTGGCCCGACGCAGCGGCGGGCCGGCTGACGGTCATGCGTCGGGGCGACGAGGGCCCACGGCAGGTCGACGTGCCGCCGCTACCGGCTGCCGCCGGGTTGCCGGCGGGCCTTCTGCCACAGGATGTCGCTTACACGGCGATCGCGGCCGAGCTCGTCGCCGCCATCCGCGAGGGCCGGCCCGCGGCACCCGGGTTCGAGGACGGGCTGCGCGTGCAGGAGGTGATCGAGGCTGCGAGCGCCTCGACGGCCTCGGGCGGCTGGGTGATTCCGGAGCGGTTGGCGGGGGCCCGCTCCAGCTAGCTCCTCAGCCGATCGGAGCGACAGCTCTCAAGCAAGTGGAGCGACGTTCCAGCCACGGCCGCGGTCGCCGAAGGCGTCGGCTCCCGTGTCTGTGACGGCGACCGTGTCCTCCAGCTTCACGAAGCCGACCTCGGGGTCGGAGAGGTCGGTCTCGATCGAAAGCACCATGCCGGGCTCGAACGGGCGATGCCGATGGATCGCCGGGTAAGGCACCGTTCGCGTGTCTGTGAGGTACGGGACCTCGTGCGGAATAAGGCCCATCCCGTGCGCGACGAAGCTCATGTTCGCACCGTCGGGGCACTCGGCCTGGCGGGCGAGTGCTGCCTCGTACACCTCGGCTCCGGTCGCGCCGGCCCTTACTCGTCCTCGCGCCGCTTGCTGAACTGCGTCGACCTGGGCGAGCAGCTCCTCCATGCGCACGCTCGGCTCTCCCATGCAGCCCATTCGCGCCAGGTCGCCGACGTAGCCGTTGAGGCTCGCACCGGAATCGAGAGAGAGCGCCCTGCCGCCCATCCAGGCTGCGTCCGTCGGCGCGCGGAGCGTGCTCGGGCCGGCGGCCGTGAGGCAGTACTCCGAGCTCAGCCCGCGCCGTGTCTCCGCCACCCGGACCCGTTCGGCGAGGGTGCGGGTGGTGACGCCCTCCTCCGCCGACCCGATCACCTCGACCATGGACGAGACGATCTCATCGGCGGCTTCACGCAGCTCGGCAAGCTCGTCGGGCCGCTTGATCGCCCGCAGCTCGGCGAGGAGCGGCAGCGCCTCGACGAAGGTCGCGCCCGGAAGCTCGCGTTCGAGCGTCGCCCGCGCGTCGTCCGGGATGAACGAGTGCTCGACCGCGATCGTCGCGCGTCCGAGGCCCAGCTGCCGGAGCTCCGCCGCGGCCGCTCGAGCCGTCTCGATCGTCGTCCACGAGCCGGTATCGAGGCGTCCGACCCAGAGCGGCTCCAGCTCGAGCGGCCGCTGCTCCATCGGATTGCCCACGTAGAACGCCGTGTCGGGCCGCTCCCGCTGATAGCCGACACAGGGCAGGTAGGCGCTGACACCGATCGCGCCGATGTGCTCGAAGAAGAAGAAGCGGTACCCCCCGAGGAGGTAGCGGGTGTTGTGGGCGCTCGTTGCGAGGACGGCGTCGACGCCCGCCTCGTCCAGCAGGCGATCGAGCTTCGCCGAATCGAAGGGAGGCCCCGCCCCGTCTACGGCTGCGTCATGCAGGATCGTGGAGACCGGCCTCGACGAGGACGTCGAGAGAGCCGCGGTAGGCCTGGGTGACCCATTCGACCATCAGGCTCGGGTCGGCCGGGAACTCGAGCTCGACGGAGGCTGTGCCGCTGAAGCCCGCATCCCGGAGCGCTTCGAGGTAGGAGAGAAACGGTGTCGTGCCCATCCCGGCGGGGAGGTCCCCGTGCTTCGATCCGTCGCAGTCGGCGAGGTGGACCTGGCCGATGCGCCCCGCGAGCCGCGCCAGCTCACCCGGGTCGATCCGCTGGAGCCAGAAATGCGAGATGTCGACGGCGGCGGTGACGGAGTCGAGGGCGACCTCGTCGAGGAGGCGCTCCATCGAGTCCACGCTGTTCACGAAGGCATAGGGAAACGGGAGCAGCTCGATCGCGATCGGGAGCCCGCGCGAAGCGGCGTGCTCGCCGATCTCGCGCACGGCATCGACAACTCGGCGCCATTCCCATTCGGGCGGGAGCAGCTCCTTCTGGAAGATGTATTCGCCCGGGCAGACCATCACGCTCTCGGCGGCAAACTCCGTCGCCAGGTCGATCACCCGCTTTGCGCGATCGATGTGGTACCGGCGCACGCTGTCGTTGAAGTCGGCGAGTCCGAGCGGCGTGCAGACGAGCGCCCAAACAGGCAGCCCGACCGCCTCGAGCTCGTCGCGTCGCGCTCGCCGCTCCTCGGCAGTGAGCTCGGCGGGGTCATATCCGACGAAGAGATCGACTGCCTCGAACCCGATCTCCCTGGTCCGCTCGAGCCCTGCCCGGCCCTCCCACTCCGAGCCGAACCACGCGGAGTCGATCAGTCCGAGGCGCCAGCTCACAGGCGCTCACCTCGGGCCGCAGCGGTTGTTCCTCGGGCGATGTTGTCGACTGGTGACAATGTCGCCAGATCCTACTCATCGAGGCAGCTCGAGGCGACCGGGTCGAGCGGGGCCCGGGGCGCCCCGTGGGCGGGTCGATCCGCCCCGGATGGATGATCCGATGCCTGGCATCCGTACGTGCCTGGGCTTAGCATCCGTCGCTCGTGATCGAACCTGTCCATCGCCAGCCGCTGTGGGAGACCGTCGTCGTTCGCCTGCGCAACGCGATCCTGAGCGGGGAGCTTCCGCCGGGCTCGAAGCTCGTCGAGGCAGAGCTCGCCCAGAGCTTCGCCACGAGCCGCGGCCCGATTCGGGAAGCGGTGAGAGAGCTCGTCCGGGAAGGGCTCATCGTCGAGTTCGACCGCCGGGGAAACGTGGTCTCGACGCTCGACGGACGCGATCTGATCGAGGTCTATGCGGTGCGGGAAGCGCTCGAGGTGGCCGCCGCCCGGCTGGTGGTCGAGCGCGCGGACGATGTCGCGCTCGACTCGCTCACGCGGCACCTCGAGGCGTTCGAGCAGGGGGCGGAGGACGGCTACCTCGAGAACTCGGTTCACGATCTCGCCTTTCATCGCGAGCTCGTCTCGCTCACGGGCAACGGGCGGATGACCGTGATCAACGATCAGATGCTGACGCAGACAGCCCATCTGCTGCGGACGGCCGCTGCGGCCAACGAGACGCTCCAGTCGACGATTCGCCCCTCGGCCCACCGGGACATCCTCGACGCCCTGCTTGCGCGCGATGCCGAGCGGGCGGTCGCGGCGATCGGCGCCCACTACCGCTACGCCGAAGAGAGGCTCTTTCCAGGGCTTCGCCAATAGCGTAAACTGTTAACCATGCCGGTGAGAACGGACCTCGGTCAGCGCGTCGAGCTTGTCTCGGTCGACCCACGCTTCCATGACGTCTCGGTCGGCCTCTACCGCAAGGAGACCGAACAGGGCCCCGTTGCGGTCGTGCACAGCTACAGCGGCAGGCCCGGGATCGAAGCGAGGACGGCATTCATCACCGAGGCGATGCGGGTGCTTGGAGGGCTGGAGGCCGTCGGGGGCGCCGATTCGGGCCTGACCCTCACGTGCCACGAGTGGCACAACGCTGCGCTGAAGCGGCTCTTCCTCGACTGCTTCCGAGTCGACGCAGGCGAGGAGCTCACAGTGCGACCCCTGGTCGCCCCCGACACACGCAGCGAGCAGACGATTGCACTCGTCCCGCTTGGCAGCGGCGTCTACCGCGTCGATTCGACCGGGGCCACCGACGAGGAGCCGACTCGGGCCCCCGCGATCACGCGTGCGCTCGTGAGGCTCGTCCAGCTCGACGAGGTGGACGAGACGACGGTTGCCTTCTCGTGCGGACACGACCATCACGAGTTGATGGGCCTAATGCTCGTGCGGGCGCAGAACCTGAGGGCTGCGCTGCGCGAGGAAGAGCTGACCGCTGGTCGTGGCGTCCTCGCGGCGCCGGGAGCCCAGGAATGAGGGGTGGCCGGAAATGAGCGTCGCGCCGATGACGAGCCGCGAGCGGGTGCTCGCGGCTCTCAACCGCGAGCCGGTCGACCGGACCCCGCTCGTCAATCCGACCTCGCTCGCGACCGTGGAGCTGATGGACCTCGTCGACGCCCCCTTCCCGGAGGCAAATCGCGAGCCCGAGCTGATGGCCGGCTCGCCGCGACCGGGCACACCGAGCTCGGCTTCGACTCGATCATGCCGGTCTTCTCGATCATCCAGGAGTCGTCGGCGATCGGCTGCAAGATCCAGTGGGAGCAGAAGGACAACTGGCCGACCGTCAAGATGACGGAGCCGATCTACCGGTCACTCTCCGATATCCGGATCGAGGACGACTGGATGGACCACCCCGATGCCCAGTGCGTCCTCGGCGCGATCAGGATCCTGCGAAGGGAATACGGCGCCGACGTGGCGATCATCGGCAAGACGATGGGGCCCTGGTCGATCGGCATACCACACCTTCGGCGTGGAGCGGTTCCTGCTCATGTCGCTCGACGACGAGTCCGAGACGAAGGCGGTGCTCGAGAAGCTGAAGCGCCTGACGATCGAATACGGGCAGGCGCAGGTCGAGGCCGGCGCCGACGCGGTCACCTTGCCGGATCACGCCACCGGCGACCTCGTGTCCGGCGAGTACTACAAGCGCTACCTGCAGGAGATGCACCAGGAGTTCGCCGAGCGAGATCCCGATCCCGATCATCCTTCACATCTGCGGCCGCACGGTCGATCGGATGGGCTACATCGCCGATACCGGCATGGCCGCATTTCACTACGACTCGAAGAACCAGCCCGGCGAGTCGATGGACGCCGTCGCGGGCAGGATCAGCCTTGTCGGCAACATCAACAACCCGACGACGCTCTACTCGAAGGGCGCCGACGAGGTGAAGGCGGAGGTTCGCGCAAATCTCGAGGCGGGGGTGCAGATGATCGGCCCGGAGTGCGCGATCCCACTCCAGACGCCGATCGAAACCTGCGCGCGATCCGCGAGGCAGTCCTCGAGTTCCACGGCCCCTGACCGACACGACAGTGAGGAGAGACGCGTAATGCCCGAGCTGAGCGACGTCGCCAACGAGTTCATCCGCGGTGAGATCGAGGAGTTCGTCGAGCGCCCGAATGAGCATCGAGCGAATCGATCAGCCTGTTCGCGGCGACCACGCCGGCGACTGCAGGAGATTGCGGCGGCGCTGATCGACGGCGACGACGAGACGGTCGACAGCCTGACGAGGGCTCAGCTCGACGAGGGAGTCACGGCGCTCGAGGTGATGGATGACGGACTGATCGCCGGGATGGCGATCGTCGGGATCAAGTTCCGCGAGAACTTCATCTTCGTGCCGGAGGTCCTCGCCTGTGCCCGCGCGATGAAGGCCGGGATGGCCCACATCGAGCCGATCCTCTCGGCCTCGGGCGTCGAGCCGGTCGGGAAGGTGATCATGGGGACTGTCAAGGGCGACCTCCACGACATCGGCAAGAACCTCGTGATCATGATGCTGCGAGGCTCGGGATTCGAGGTGATCGATCTTGGCGTCGATGTCTCGCCCGACGACTTCATCGAGGCGATCGTGAGTCACAAGCCCTCCGTGGTGGGGATGTCGGCGCTGCTGACGACGACGATGCCGAACATGGGGAAGACGATCGACGCGTTCGTCGACGCAGACATGCGCGACGACTTCAAGATCATGCTCGGCGGCGCCCCGGTGACACAGCAGTTCGCCGAGGACATGGGCGCCGACGGCTACGGCAAGGATGCGATGGCGGCCGTCGACGCTCGCGAAGGAGCTGCTCGGTGTCGGAGCGCGTGCCTGAGCAGCCACCTATCGATCCCGCCGAGTGGCAGCGGCGGCTCGACCGTGTGAGCGAGCTCCTCGGCTCGATGATGCGAGGTCGGCGACCGAGCAGGCGACTCGCCGCTGCCCTTACAAGAACCGCTTCGACCAGTGCACCGCCCAGTTCGGGTGCCGCAACCAGCGGAAGCCGGCCGCCCCGGGCGAGCTCAAGATCTGTGCGAGCGACGACAAGCTCGAACTATCGGAGCGCCTGGGATTCCGATGGCGCCTAGCGTCGAGCGGACGCTCTTCGACGACGCCGATCTGCGTTCGCTCACGGTGCCGACCTCCTGCCGGCGGAGCGGGCGCTGCCGCGAGTGCATCGTCGAGGTCGGGGCCGGGGCCGAGCAGCTGTGCCCGCCGACCGAGGTGGAGCGCTTCCTGCAAGCCGCCGTTTCGGCTGGCGTGCCAGGCGGTCGTGCCCGACGCCGAAGCCGAGGTCGAGTTCACGATCGTTCGCCGCACGCTGCGCATCGTGGTGCCCGAGGCCGAGCCTCGGACGAAGCCGATCGACCCGATGGTCACGGTGCGCGACGGCATCGTCCACTGGGGCGACGACCCGATCGAGCCGCGGCACGGTGGCGTCTACGGGGTCGCGGTCGACATCGGGACGACGACGGTGGCCTTCGAGCTCGTCGACCTCCTCACCGGCCGGGTGATCGAGGTGGTCGCGCTCGAGAATCCCCAGCGCTTCGGCGGCAGCGACGTGATGAACCGCATCAGCTACGACTCCCAGCACCGGGGCGAGCTGCGTCAGGCGCTGCGGCGTGCTCTCAACGGTGAGCTGCGCGAGCTGTACGACCGGTCCGGCATCGATCGCGCCGTGAGGTCTACGAGGTGGTCGTCGTCGGCAACTCCACCATGCGCGACCTGTTCTTCGACCTCGACGTCGCCATCGATCGGAGAGCGCCCCTACAAGTCGTCGACGGAGCTGGAGCTGCTCGACGGTCTGAGGGACACGACGGAGCTCCTGAGGCTTGGGTGCAGGAGCTCGGGCTCAAGGTGCACCCGAAGGCTCGCGTCTGGGGCGCACCGCTCGTCGCGAGTCACGTGGGCGCCGATGTTGCCGCCGACCTCGTCGCCACCGGCGTCGGCCGCCGGGAAGGTGTCGAGATGCTCGTCGACGTCGGCACGAACACCGAGGTCGTCGTCTCTGCGAACGGGCGGATCGTGTCTGCGAGCTGCCCGGCCGGCCCCGCCTTCGAGGGGTGGGAGGTGACCTGCGGCATGCAGGCCTCGGCCGGAGCGATCGAGGCCGTGCGGATTGCGGGCGACGGGAGCTTCCAGCTCAGCACGATCGCCGACGCCTCGCCGCGAGGGCTCTGCGGCTCCGGGATGATCGATCTGATCGCGGAGCTGCGGCGCACCGGCTTCATGAGCCCGAAGGGCGTCTTCTCGGACCGGTCGCACTCGCTCGCGGTCTCGGCCGAGGAGGGCGTTGTCTTCACGCGTGCCGACGCCTCGGCGCTCGCTCAGGCAAAGGCTGCAAACACCGTTGGCCAGTGGATTCTCCTGCGGATGCTCGGCCTCGATCCCGCGGACGTCGATGCGCTCTACCTCGCCGGCGGCTTTGCCACCTATGTGGACGTGCCGAATGCGATCTCGATCGGGTTTCTCGCCCCGGTGCGCCCAGAAGCGGTCGTGAAGGTCGGAAATGCGTCGCTTCGGGGTGCGCGCGAGCTGCTTCTCTCCGTGGCCGCGCGCCAGGCGGCCGAGCAGATCCTGCGCCGGATCGAGCACATCGAGCTCGAGACGACCTCCGATTTCTTCGAGCTCTTCGTCGACGGCTGCCAGTTCAAGCCGCTGCCGCTCGCGATCGGCTCAGAGCGTGGCCGCGTCGCCGTCTGAGGAGCGCCGCGCCGGCGCCTGGCACAAGCCTGCGCTGCGCCAGCTCTTCGCCCGCCCCGACCACTTCGTGGTTGCGTCCGAGCTCGTCACGAGCCGCGGCCTGATCAACGAGAGCCGGGCCCGGGGGATCCTCTCGCTCGCCCGCGAGCTGGCCGAGCATCCACGGATCGACGTGCTCTCGATCACGGACAACCCCGGCGGCCACGCGATGCTCTCGGCAGACACGCTCGGCACCGACCTGATCTCGCGTGGCCAGGAGGTGATCATCCACCTGGCGTGCAAGGACTGGAACCGCAACGCCCTCGAGAGCCGTGGGTGGAAGCTCGCCTCCGAGGGCTTTCAGAACGTGCTCGCACTGTCGGGCGACTATCCCGTCTCGGGCTACAAAGGGGTTGCCGCGCCCGTGTTCGATATCGACTCGATCGGCTTGCTGCGCATGTACGCGGACATGAACGAGGGCTCGGCTGACGGTTCGACGAGCTTCTTCCTGGGCTGCGTCGTCACGAACCACAAGCGCCACGAGCGGGAGGTCGTGCCGCAGTACCTGAAGCTGCGCAAGAAGATCGAGAACGGCGCCCAGTTCGTGATCAACCAGGTCGGCTACGACGCGCGCAAGGACGACGAGCTCCTCCGCTGGATGGCACTCGACGGGCTCGACGTCCCTGTCCTCGCGAACGTCTACGTGCTCACGCCCAAGGTCGCGCAGGTCTTCAACTCCGGGCGGATCCCCGGTGTGATCGTCACCGACGAGCTCCTTTCGCTCGTGGAGGACAAGGAGCGGGCGTTCTTCCTCGAGCTTGCCTCGAAGCAGGTCGCGATCGCGCGGGGCCTCGGCTTCAGGGGCGTGTACATCGGGGGCCGCCTCACCGTTGAGGAGTACGACGTGATCCTCGACACGGCCGACTCCTTCGCTCCCGACGACTGGCGGTCGTTTGCGAAGGAGATCCAGTTCGCCTTCCCGAACGAGTACTACTGGTTCGAGCGCGACCCCGAGACGCTGCTCTCCGCAGCCGATACCGCTCCCCGCTCGAAGGGGCACGCGCCGTTGCGCTACCGGTTCAGCCGCCGGCTCCACGCGCTTGCCTTCGCGCCGGAGGCGCCGCTCTTCGGCGCGGGCAAAGCCTTCTACGGGGCGGTCGAGAAGGGACCTACCCCGATTCGGACCTCCCTCCACCTCGTCGAGCAGTCGGTGAAGGTTCCGTTGTTCGGCTGCAAGGACTGCGGGGACTGCTCGCTTCCCGACGTTGCCTACCTGTGCCCCGAGTCCCAGTGCGTCAAGAACCAGCGCAACGGGCCGTGCGGAGGGACACGGGAGGGGAAGTGCGAGGTCGGCGACAAGGACTGCATCTGGGCGCTCGCCTACGACAGGCTGAAGGCGTTCGGCGAGGAGGCCGGGATGCTCGACGGCCCGGCTGTGATCAAGGACAACGGCTTGCGCGGAACGAGCGCCTGGGCGAACACGTTCCTCGGACGCGACCATCAAGGCAAGGGGGACGGGACATGAGCGGCGAGTTCATCATCATCGGCGAGAACATCCACACGACCCGCATCATCCGGCGGCCTTCGCCCCGGCTCGCGGACGACGACGGCGGGCGTCCGTGCATCGCTTCATCGACGAGCACGGCGAGCGCCGGTTGCTCCCGATCCCGGCCGAGGAGCAGGCAACCCAGGAATACGAGGAGGGGCGCGTCAAGCACGTCCGCAGCGCGGTGCGTCGCGTGCGCGGAGGGCGGCGACGGGAGCTCGGCGTCGCCTACCTCCGCAAGCTCGCCCTGCGAGCAGATCGAGGCCGGCGCCGCGTTCCTCGACGTCAACGTCGACGAGTACTCGCACAAGCTCGCCCGAGCAGATCGAGGCGATGCACGTAGCTCGTGGAGCTGCTCGGCCAGGTCAGCTCGGTCCCGCTCTCGATCGACTCGTCGAACCTGGAGATCATCGCAGGCCGGAATCGACGGCCGCGAGCCGGCGAGGCCGGGCCGCCCATGCTCAACTCCGCCTCGCTCGAGCGCCTGCGAGGCGCTCGACCTCGCCGAGGAGGCCGGCGGCGCCGGTGATCGTCACCGCTGCCGGGCCACTCGGCATGCCGTCGGACGCCGAGGAGCGGGTTGGCAACGCAAGGCGGATGATCGACGCGCGACCGAGACGCGGGATTCCGCCGGACCGGCTCTTCGTCGATCCGCTCGTGTTCCCGATCTCGGTCGACGGCGAGTTCGGCGAGCACTGCCTCGACGCGATCGCGGCGATCAGCGCCGACGCTACGGCCCCGAGCTCCACATCACCGGGGGCATGAGCAACGTCAGCTTCGGCCTACCGAACAGCGCGGCTGATCAACGACGCGTTCCTCGTGATGGCGATCGAGGCGGGCGCCGACAGCGGGATCGTCGACCCGATGCAGAACGACATCGACCGGCGTCTCGACGATCGATCGCGGACACCCGCGCGTTCCGGCTCGCGCACGACGTCCTCACGGGCGCCGACCGGAACTGCCGCGCCTATCTGAAGGCGTTCGCGCGCTGGCGAGCTCGAGGCCCCAACCGAAGCTGCGGCGGGGCGCTGAGGATGGCGCGCTACCGCATCCTCATGTGGGGCTCGATCCCGTCGATGCTGAAGGTGTTCTCCGACGAGGGCCGGCCGAGGTCGGTGGCGCTCGACGACTGGTTCACCCAGGAGATCGACCGGGTCGCGATGAAGGAGGGCCTGGCCGGGAGCGACGTCTACCTCGAGCAGTTCAAGTGGACCGAGGACCTCGAGCGGCCCGGCACTCCCGACGAGGTCGCCGCCGAGGTGATCGCAGAGCTCGAGGCCGAATGGCTCCCGTCACGGAAACGCCCCGGCTAGAAACGGTGTGAGCGTCGAGGCCGGCGTCAGGCCCGCGGGCCGGCCAGCCGCACGAAGTAGTCGAGCGCCTCCGGGTTTGCGAGCGCGTCGCGGCTCAGGACTTCCTCGACAGGCTCGCCCTGGAGGATCCGCTTGATCGGAACCTCGAGGATCTTGCCCGAGAGCGTCCTCGGGATCGCGGGCACCGCGTGAATCTCGTCGGGAGCATGACGGGGCGAGCACTGCTCCCGGATCTGGCGGTCGAGCTCCTGCGAGAGCGGCTCGTCGAGGACGGTCCCCTCGACCACCGTGACGAAGAGGAGCAGCCGAGTCTCGGCGCCCCCGGCGGACACGTCTACGGCGAGCGCATCCAGGATCCGGGGATGCGCGAGGACGGCGCGGTAGAGCTCGGCGGTCCCGATCCTGACCCCACCCCGGTTGATCGTCGCATCGGAGCGTCCCGAGATGACGGCGCTGCCGCGGGAGGTGATCCTGATCCAGTCGCCGTGCCGCCAGACCCCGGGGTAGTGCGAGAAGTAGCTCTCCCTGTAGCGAGACCCGTCGGGGTCGTTCCAGAATCCAGTCGGCATCGAGGGCAAGGGCTCGGTGAGGACGAGCTCTCCCACGCGGTCGATGACCGGCCGGCCGCGCTCGTCGAAGGCTTCGACCTTCGCTCCCAGTGCCCGTCCCTGCAGCTCGCCCTCGTACACCGGGAGCGTCGGCACCCCGCCGACAAAAGCGGTGCACACGTCCGTTCCGCCGCTCATCGAGAAGAGCCACGTGTCGTTGCCGAGCCTGTCGTAGACCCAGCGAAAGCCCTCGGGTGAAAGCGGCGAGCCGGTCGAGCCGACAGCGCGCAGGCGCGAGAGGTCGCGGCCGCGGGCCGGTTCGATCCCGTTCTTCATGCACGCGTGGATGAACGGCGCACTGGTGCCGAAGCAGGTGACGCCGGCGTCGGCCGCGAGCTGCCAGAGGACCTCGCCGTCCGCTGCTCCCGGGCTTCCGTCGTAGAGCACGATCGCTGCATCGGTGAGCAGGCCGCCGACGAGCAGGTTCCACATCATCCAGCCTGTGGTCGTGAACCAGAAGAGCCGCTCACCGGCGCGAGCGTCGACGTGGAAGTGCAGCTGCTTCAGGTGCTCGAGCAGGATCCCGCCCTGGCCGTGGACGATTGCCTTCGGCGGGCCGGTCGTTCCGGACGAGTAGAGCACCCAGAGCGGGTGGTCGAACGGAAGCCGCTGGAAGGAGAGCGGACCGGGCCTCAAGAACTCGTGCCACGGAATCGTCCCCGCGAGCCGCGCCTCCTGGTCGAGATCCGGGAAGAGCACGGTCGACTCGAGCGAAGGGATCGCGCCTGCCAGCTCGGCGACCGCCCCGAGCCGTGAATGGTCGCGGCCGTTGTAGCGGTACCCGTCGACGGCCAGCAGCACCTTCGGCTCGATCTGGGAGAAACGCTCGATCACGCTGGCCGCGCCGAACTCGGGGGCGCACGCCGACCACACCGCACCGATCGAGGCACAGGCCAGGAAGGCAGCCACCGCCTCCGGCACATTGGGCAGGTACGCGGCCACGCGATCGCCTCGCTCGACTCCCAGCTCGCGAAGGCCACCCGCGACCGCACCGGTCAGCGACCGCAGCTCGCCCCACGTCAGCGGGGAAACCGGGCCGAGCTCCGAGGCGTGCATCAAGGCGACCGCGTCCTCGGCCTTCCCCCGAAAGACGTGCTCGGCGTACGACAGCTCCGCGCCCGGGAACCACTCGGCACCGGGCATCTCCCGGCGCCCCAGGACCTCGGTGCCCGAGAGCTCGACCTCGAAATAGTCGCGGATCGATCCCCAGAACGCGGCCAGATCCCCTACCGACCACTCCCACAGAGCCGGGTACGACGAGAACCCGAGACCGCGCTCCTCTGCGAGCCATCGCGAGTATCGCGCCAGGTTGCTCCGATCCAGCCCGTCGTCGGGGCGCCAGAGGACGGGAGGATCGAGGAAGGGCCCGTTCATCGCCACGGACCTCTACCACGCAGCCGGCCGACTCGACCGGGAAGGGAGCTCGCGGAACGGTCTCGGCCCTTCCGGCGGCCGAGCCCGAGCCGTAGCGGCAGCTCAGGTCTTGAGGGTGACGGTGTAGCTGGTTGCGGTTTTGGTGCCTGGTTGGAGGAGTTCGAGTTTGTCTTTGCCGTGTCTTGCTGTTTTGGGGAGGGGGAGTTTGAAGGTGTTTGTGCCTTTGTGGCTGGTTTTGGTCCAGGTGGCGAGGGGTTTCCTGTTTTCGGTGAGGAGTTTGAGGGTGAGTTTGGTGGTTTTGGAGGCGGTGAGTTTGAGGGTGAGGGTTGGGTGTTCGAGGTGGAGCGGGGTTGTGGTGAGGGTGGTGAGTTTGAGGTGGGCCGGGGTGGGGATGGTTGGTGGTGTGTAGGGGGCGGTTGGGGTGGGTGTCGGGGTGCTGTTGCCGATTGTGAGGGTGTAGGCGATGGTGCTGTTTGTGGGGTCGTAGTCGCCGGGTGAGGAGAAGGTGGAGGTGGTGAGGGTGAGGGTGCCGGTGGCAGTGGCTTGGGCGCCGATCTCGATCGTTGTGCTTTGTCCGGGTGGGAAGAAGTCGAGGTTGCAGGTGATGGTTTGGCTGTTGGGGGTGCAGCCGGGGCCGCGGTCTGTGTGGTAGCCCTGGTAGCTGACTTGGCTTGGCAGGTTGATGGTGAGGCTGGAGTTGTTGGAGGCGCCGCCGGTGTTGGTGACGGTGAGGGTGTAGTCGAACTGGTCGCCGACTGTGTGGGGTGTCGGGGAGGCGCTGACGGTGACGTGCAGGTTCGGTGCGCCACCGCCACCGCCACCCGCCACCGCCACCGCGCCGCCGCCACCACCACTGCCGCCCGAGGCGGTGACCGTGACAGCGGCCGCGGTTGCGTTCACGGTGGCCGGGAAGCGGATGTAGGTGGCCGTGACCTTGCAGCTCAAGGCGTGCCCCACATCGGCCGCGACGGGCGTATAGGCCTGGTGGGTGGCGTTGGCGATCGGGTTGCCGTCGAGGAGCCACTGGTAGCCGTCGTAGGGGTTGGCGGTCAGGGAGGGCTGCTCGCCGTCCCAGCTCGACCAGGTCGCCCCGTCACAGCTCTGCGCCTGGCCCTGTATCCCTGACTGGCCCTGTATCCCTGACTGGCCCTGTGTTCCTGACTGGCCCTGTGTCCCGGGTCCGTCCACCACGGGAGGCGCCGTCGATGCCGCCGGCGCACCCACATCGACCTGGCCGAGACCGGGATCGTTCGAGTCGATCAGGCCCGCGGTCCAGAGCTTGCCGTCGGCACCGACGACCGACGCGAGACCCGTGAAGCCGGCGCTCGAGGTGTCGAAGCGGGTGATCGCTCCGGCGGGGGTGATCTCTCCCATCGCGTCGTTGTAGATCGGGAACCACACGTTGCCGTCTGGACCAAGGGACATCCACAAGGGCGACTCACCGGAGAGGCCGTCGTTGAACTCGACGATCGAGCCGTTCGGCGTGATGCGCCCGATCGAGCGGTTGGCATCCGAGAACCAGAGGTAGGCATCGGTACCGGTGTCGAGGACTTGCCCGGGCTGCGAGCCACCGGCTGGAGCGAGCGAATACTCGGTGATGGCGCCGCCCGGGGTGATCTTCCCGATCGCATCGGTGACGCCGCTGTCGCTGAACCACACGTCTCCGCCGGGCCCGGCGACGATCCCCGACGGGTTGCTGCCGCTCGGAAGGGGGTACTCGCTGATCGAGCCACCGGGCGTGATGCGACCGATCGCGGGTGCTACGTCGTCGTCGAACCAGATGTTCCCATCGGCGCCCAGGGCGAGGTTCGGCGGGATCTGGCCCAGCTGGCTGATCGGCCCGGTGTCGAAGGTCGTGATCGTCCCACCGGCGGTGAGCTCGCCGATCGCATCGTTCTCGGAAAACCAGACGTTGCCGTTGCTCCCGACGATGAGGTTGTTCGGGTCGGTTCCCGCAGCGGTCGGGTACAGAGTCACCACCCCTGCCGGGGTGATCTTCCCGATCGCAGGGTCGGGAATGGGGCTGCTGCGTGCGCCCTCGACGAACCAGACGTTCCCGTCGGGTGCCAGGAGGAGCGACTCCGGCATCGCGTCGGCCTCGAGGCCGTCCGTGTAGTCGCTCATCGTTCCGTCGGGCGCGACCTTCACGATCACCGAGGCGCCGCCCGTCTGCCGTACAAGGGCGAGCCAGACGTTGCCGTCCGCGCCCTCCACGAGCCCGCTCGGCTGGAAGCCGGCGTAGGAGGCACCGGGACTGAAGACGTTCACGAGCCCAACGGCGCTGCCTCCGCTAGCAACCGGCGCCGCCGCTCCAACCGAGGGCGCGGCCATCGCAGCCACCGCCACCAGCATCCCGACCCAGTACCTGCCCAACGCGGACCCCCGTCACGCTCGTTCGCCCCGACAAGGCTCACGCTAGGTGGTCGCCGCCCGAAAGACAACCGGTATGAGGCAGGTCCGGCCTTTGGTCCGGGTCGAGGCCATGGCCGGCCGGCGGCTCGCTGCCTGACGGTCGAGCTAGGGCGAGGCCGAGTAGGCCGCGGTGGGCCGTAGAACCTCGAGACGGGTCGGGCTGACCGGGTTCGTGAGCAGTTCCCGCCTGAGTTGGTCGGCGGGCTGAGGCGGGCCCACGAGGTACCCCTGGGCCAGGTCGCAGCCCAGCGTCTGCAGGTGCTGCCACTGGCCGATCGTCTCGACGCCTTCGGCGACGATGGTGGCACCGAGGGCGTGGGCGAGCTGGATGGTCGAGCCGACGATCTTCTCGTTGGTGCCGTCATTCGGGATCCCGGCGGTGAAGGTCCGATCGAGCTTGACCTGGTCGATGGGGAGGTTGCGGAGGTAACGGAGGGAGGCGTAGCCGGTGCCGTAGTCGTCGACGGCGAGCCGGATCCCCACCTCGGCGAGGCGGGTGAGCGTGCGCTTCGCATGCTCCTCGTTCCGGAGCAGGGTGTGCTCGGTGATCTCGAGCGTCAAGTGGCGTGCCGGAAGCCCCATTCGACGGATCAAGGCCGTCGTGCTTGCCGCCAGTTCGGGGTCGAGGAGATCGACCGCGGAGATGTTGACGGCGATGTCGAGGGTGAGCCCGAGCGCGTGCCAGCGCCGCCACTGCGCGGCTGCGGTTTCGAGCACGAATCGGTCGATCTCGCTGATCAGGCCTGTTCGCTCCGCCTGCGGAATGAAGCTCGCCGCTTCGAGGAGGCCGCGCCGGGGATGTTGCCACCGAACGAGCGCCTCGACGCCGCGGACGGTCCGAGTCGCCACATCCGCCTGGGGTTGGTAATGGACGAGGAGCTGGCCTTCGCGGAGAGCTTCGCGCAGCTCGGCGGTCAGCGACACCCTGCCCGTGTCGGCTTCGTCATGGGCCGGGTCGTAGAGCTCGAAGGCGCTCCGGGCTTCCTTTGCGGCCGTGAGCGCGACACCTGCCCGACGGAGCACGGCGGCGAAGTCGGCTCCGGGAGGCACGATCGCGGCCCCGATCGTGGCCGCGGCGGCGACACTCACCCCGTCCAGGTCGAACGGCGGGGCGAGCGTGTCCCGCACCTCGAACCCGGCTGCCGAGATCTGCTCCGGAGCGCTGGTCTCGAGAAGCAAGCCGAACTCGTCCTCCCCCAGGCGTGCGACGGCGAGCGGATGGTCGAGGAGCTCGAGCCGTTGGGCGATCCTGACCAGGAGAGCATCGCCGCCGTCCGGCCCAAGCGTGTCGTTGAGCTCGTGAAAGCCGTCGATGTCCACGACCAGCACGGCCGCGCCCGAGCCGGGGCTTCCGCCGAGACCCTCGAACGCACGCCGGAAGCCGACCCGATTCGGAAGGCCGGTCAGCTCGTCGCGGCTCGCGAGCAGGTCGAGGGCGCGCACCTGCTGGCCGATGCGCCGTGTTGCGCGTGCAAGCATGGGGACGAGGAGGATGAACAACGAGACGAGCACGCCCTCGAGCACGCCGGCGATGAGGAGCGAGGAGTGGCGTGATGCGGTCGAGATCGGGCCGAAGTCCTGCTCGAGCACGATGACGCCGCGCACCGTCCCCCGCACCTCGAGCGGCAAGAACGTCCGCAGGGCTCGTCCGGAGCCGAATCGTGCGGAGCCGACGCGTGAAAGGACCGTTCCCGTGAACGCCCGGTCGACGAGCCCGGGGTCGATCCGAGCGGAGGCATGCGGCCCGACCGCGTAGACGAGGCGGCCCCGAGGCCCGTAGATCGCCGAGGCCACCGGGCCGCCGACGAACACTTTCCCCTCGAAGAGCCTGTTCAGCTGCAGCCGGCGCTTCGACGAGATCGGCCGGTCGAGGTCGGTTGGTCGCAGCTCTCCCGACAGCACGCTTTGCGCGGTGAAACGAGCCTGGTCGACGGCCCGTTGCTCCCCGGCGACCGTATACGCGTGCTGCACGACGGCGAGGATCAGACACGCGGCAAGTGTCAGTGCCAGGACGGTGAGAACCGCGAAGCGCGTGACGAGTCGTGGCACGCGCTCGTGCGCCAGTTGCGCTGCCGGAGGGACTGCAACCGTGCGCATCGCTAGGGAAGCCCGCCCACCGTCACCGTCGGCAGGCCTCCCGAGGATGAGCCGGCGCTCACCGAAACCACCGGGGAGCCACCCGACCCGCCCCCAGCCGACACCGTGGCGCTGCTGGAAGAGCCGCTTGTGCCCACCGAAGCCGTGGCTCCGCCGACGGTCACGGTTCCAGTCGCGCCCGACTGAGTCCCCGAGGACGGGGTACCCGAGGGCCCTCCCGTCGTTGCGCTCACGTGGGCGGCCGCGCCGGCCTGCGGATCCCCACCGCCGGCCGACACGGTCGTCGTACCGGGCGTCGATGAGCCGCCGGAGCTCGAAACGGTCACGGCGGCCGCCGGGCCCGACTGGCTCCCGACCGAGACTCCGGCCGCGGTGCCCGCCGGGCTCTTTTCGGCCCTGATCGAGACCGTTTGCCCTCCGGCCGTCACCGACGCGCTCCCACCGGCCGGATCCACGGTCGCCCCTCCCGTGCCTGCGACAGTCGTCGTTGTCGCCACGGTCGTCGTCGTGCTTACCGACCCGTCCCGCTCGGTGGACGAGGAGCTCGCGGGGTCAGACGTGCCGGAGCTACCCGTTGCCCCCGGTGTGGAGTGGACGGGAGCGGGATGCACGAGCGCAACCGAGTGGACCTGGGTTCGCTTATGGCGCGCCTGGGGTGAGTCGAGAGCCGGTGAGTGAACCTGTCCGGTTGGGACTGTCTGAGTGGAGGACGCGGTTGTCGCGGAAGGTACGTAGGTAGCCGGCAACGGCGTTCCGCCGGGACGGGGCTTGACGGCGGATGACGTGGCGCTCGAGCTTGCGGCAGCCTGCCTGTGCCCCGTCCTTGCCGTTGGCTTGGCTGCCGCCGCAACGCTGCGGGAGGCGCTGGGCCGAGAGCCGCCAAGGACCGAGGGCTGGGCGCTTTGCCCGCCGCTGAGTAACGACGCGAGCCCTCGTTCGGCGAGTGCCGGCAGAGGCAGCCCGACGCCGCTCAGCGCGACGAGCGGCAAGGGCACGAGCAACGCCAGGGCGAGCAGGCAAAGCTCCGGCCGCGAGATCCCGCGAACGGATACGTCCAACCCTCCCACGCCGGACCTGCGAAGCGAGCCACGCTGCAGCACCAGAACCCCCCTTGCCGAAAGTAAGCATTCGCACTATCGACCTCGGGGGCCTGTGCACAAAACCCCCGGATAGGGGACGGTTTCACGCACTTTCACCGCGCTGGCCGCGCCCCTGGGTGGTCCGGTGGGGCACTTCCACGAGGACGCACGCCGCGGAAGGGCTCTCGACCGAGCACGTCGGAGCGACGTGGGAACGATCCCGTCGGCGGCCGGTGGAGAGAGCAGCCCGACGGCTGCCCTGGTTGACTCCCGCCGGGTCGAGTGTCAGACTCGTCGCTTCGGAGAGCGGTGGGGACGAGACGAACGGCCTGGCGACGGTGGCGGGCATCCACCGGTTCCTGTTCAGGAACGTTCTCCAGAGCAGAGGTTCGACCAACCACCCGGATCGTCAAGGAGGCACCCATGCGTGGACGCCAGCGGCTAGGAACCTTCGCCGTCGCGTTGTTCGTGATCGTCGCCCTAGCCACGGGAGCGTCCGCTTCCACGCGGGAGACGTCGGTCAAGACCGCAACACCCTCGTTCCAGCTACGGATCGGTGGGATCTTCCCGCTGACGGGAGATCTCTCGTCGGTCGGCCCGTCCCTCAACGCCTCGACCCAGCTGGCGGTGGACACGATCAACCAGACCCTCGCGAAGATGGGGCTCGCGAACAGCATCTCGGTCGACCTCGTCGACACGCAGGACGATCAGACCCAGACGCAGCCGGCGATCGAGGCCGCGACGAAGGAGGTCAAGGTCGACAAGGCCGACGTGATCATCGGGACCCTGTCGAGCACCTCGACGATCGCGATGGCGCAGGCCGTCACGATCCCGAACGACGTCGTCGTGATCTCGCCCACGTCGTCGGCGCCCCAGATCACCGATCTGAAGGACAACAACACGGTTTGGCGGATCCTGCCCTCCGACAACTTCCAGGGGATAGCGCTTGCGGAAGCCGCTGCGAGCGCGTTCGGGCCTCACGCGACGATCAACGTCGGCGCCCGCAACGACGACTTCGGCAGCGCTCTTCAGGGGATCTTCGTCAAGACCTGGAAAGCCGAAGGGGGCAAGATCGGCCAGGTGGTCAGCTGGGACCCGACCGCCGCCACCTTCGACACGGAAGCCCAGAAGCTCACCTCGGGTAACCCCAACGGCTGGGTGATCATCGACTACCCGGAGACCTTCGCGAAGGTCGGTCCTGCGCTGATCCGGACCGGAAAGTGGTCTCCCGCCAAGACGCTCATGACCGACGTGATGTCGATTCCCGCCTCTCTGAAGCAGGTCGGGCAGCAGGCGACCGTCGGGCTTCGCGGCACGGCGCCGGCAGCGCTCGGGAACAGCGTCCCGCAGGTCGGCGCCTTCTTCAAGCTGTTCAAGGCGAAGGAGAGCAAGTTCCCCGTGACCGGCTATGAAGGGACATCCTTCGACGCCGTGATGCTCGCGTTCCTCGCCGCGCTCCAGGGCCACTCGGCAAGTCCGAATGCGATCAAGGCGAACCTGCGGTCGGTCTCGGGCCCACCCGGGGTCAAGGTCACGTACCTCCAGCTCGAGCAGGCGATCCGGCTCATCCTCGCGGGTAAGCAGATCGACTACCAGGGCGTCTTCGGCCCGGTCGACTACGACAGCCACGGCGATGTCGGTGCCGCGCTCTTCAAGATCTGGAAGTACAACGGCAAGACCGTCACGACGCTCAAGACCTTCACCGCGAAGTAGCAGCGGCGTCGCACGACGTGACCCAGAGGTACCGTGACGGCGGCGGCGCCGAGAGCGCCGCCGCCTACTCCCGGGCTGTTCGGTCCGGCCCGTTCGTCGCCGTCAGCGGCACGGCTGCGACCGGCCCCGGCGGGCGCGCGCTGCACGAGAACGACACCTACGCTCAGACGCGCGAATGCTTCGAACGCGCGCTCGCGGCCCTCACCGCCCTCGGCGGCGCCATCGACGATGTCATCCGCACCCGGATCCTCTTGACGCCCGCGGCCGATCCGCTCGGGGCGATCCGCGTGCACAAGGAGCTCTTCGAAGGGCGCGAGCCGGCCAATACGACGTTCTACGTGGCGGGATTCATCCCCGAGGGCGTGCTCGTCGAGGTGGAGCTCGACGCGGTGATCGCGGAGAGCATGTGAGACAGGTCGCTGCGATCGCCGGCACGGGCACCCCGGGCCGATCGATCGCGGTTCACCCGCGGCAACGCCGGACCCAGGTCGTCCGGGCGCAACGATGACGGAACTGCTCCAGCTGATGGTGAACGGGCTCGTCGAGGGGTCCGTCTATGCGCTCGGCGCGGCCGGGATCTCGCTTGTCTTCGGGCCGCTGCGAATCGTGAACTTCGCTCAGGGCGACTACCTCACGTTCGGCGCCTTCGCGGCCGTGCTCGCGAATCTCAGCTGGCGCCTCGACATGGTCTCCTCGACGCTCTTCGCGCTGCTCGCGACCGCGGCGCTCGCGGTGGCGCTCGAGTTCGTCCTCTGGCGCCCGATGCGAAAGCGAGGGGCAAAGACGATGAGCCTGTTCATCACCTCGATCGGGCTTGCCTTCATCCTCCGCGCGTCGATTCTCTTCGCCGCCGGGAGCAGTGAGCGCGAGTACCGGGTCGAACGTCTTCCAGTCCTACTCGATCGGCGGGATCCGCGTCTCCGAGCCGCAGCTGATCTCGATCGCGGTCGCCCTCAGCGCGATCGTCGCGACCGCGTTGCTGCTCGCAAAGACGAGCTTCGGCCGCGCGATCCGGGCGATCGCAGACAGCGTCGAGCTCGCCTCGATCGCGGGGATCGACGTCGATCGCATGGTGGTCACGATCTGGATCCTCGTCGGGGTGCTCGCCGGGCTGTGCGGGGTGCTCGGAGGGCTGATCCAGAGCTCCTTCGACGCGAACCTCGGGTTCAATCTCCTGCTTCCGCTCTTCGCCGCGGTGATCGTCGGCGGGGTGGGCAGCCCCTACGGGGCGCTCCTTGGCGGCCTCGCACTCGGCCAGGTCGAAGAGGTCTCGACCTGGAGCGGCTTCTTCGGCGGCGTGAATCCGATCTGGAAGCCGGCGATCGCTTTCATGGTCCTGATCATCGTCCTGCTCTGGCGGCCCCAGGGGCTGCTCGGACGAGCACGCACGCTATGACCTCGAGCAGCCGGTGACCCAGCTCCTCAGCCTCGACTTCTGGTCGCTCGTCGGCGCCGTGAGCGGCATCTACGCCATCTTCGCGCTGGGGCTCCAGCTCCAGTTCGGGTTCACCGGCCTGCTGAACTTCGGGCACGTCGCCTCGATGGCGATCGGCGCTTACACGATGGCGATCCTGGTCGCGAAGGAGGACGTCCCGCTCTGGGCGGCCTCGATCGTCGCGATCGCCGCCGGGATGCTCTTCGGAGCCGCGCTTTCGCTGCCGACCTTGCGGCTCCGCGCCGACTACTTCGCAATCACGACGATCGCAATCAGCGAGACGGTGCGGTACTTCGCGCTCAACGAGCAGGCCCTGACCGGGGGCGCACTCGGGACGAGCAACCTGAACGGTCCGACTCAGGTGGCCGAGTACAACACCGACTGGGTCTCGTTCCAGGCGAGCGTCCAGAGCTGGCTCCACGACCTCGTCGGCCGCTACTCGGAGTCCGACTTCGCCATGCTCGTGATCGTCTGGGTGATCGTGCTCCTGTGCCTGCTCGTGCTCTCGCCGATGGTGCGCTCGCCCTGGGGGCGGGTCCTGCGGGCGATCCGCGAGGACGAGGATGCGGCTTCGGCCCTCGGCAAGCGCGTCGCCTGGTACAAGCTCCAGTCACTTGCGATCGGGGCCGGCTTCGGTGCGATCGCCGGTCTCCTGTACGCGTTCGAGTTCCAGTTCTTCAGCCCGGACGACTTCGATCCCTTGACCACGTTCTACGCGTGGCTGATCGTCCTGATCGCCGGCACCGCGCGGATCTGGGCCGTGCCCGTCGGCGCGCTGATCTTCGGGCTCATCTTCTCCGGGACGCGGTTCTTCAACTTCAAGCCGTTCACGTACCTGGACGCCGCCCAGCTCGCCTACCTCCGGATGATCATCATCGGCGCGATCCTGATCGCGCTGATGGCGTGGCGGCCTCAGGGGCTGTTCGGGAAGCGCGAGGAGATGGTGTTGGAGTGACGGCGTTGCTCGAGGTGCGCGACGTCGTCAAGCACTACGACGGGATCGCCGCGGTCAACGGGGCGTCGCTCGACGTCGAGGAGCGCTCGATCACGGGGCTGATCGGCCCGAACGGCGCCGGCAAGACGACCCTCTTCAACATCGTCTCCGGCTTCCGGCGCCCCGAGGCGGGGACGGTGCGGTTTGGCGGAGAGCGAATCGAGCACCGCTCGCCGGACCGGGTCGCGCGGGGCGGCCTCGTCCGGACGTTCCAGCAGACGAAGGCGCTCACCCGGATGACCGTGCTCGACAACATGATGCTCGCTGCTCCACGGCAACCCGGCGAGGGTCTCCTCCGCCTGGCGCTGAGCCCGCGCCGTGTCCGGCGCCGGGAGCGCGAGGTCGAGGCGCTCGCGCGCGAGCTGCTCGCAGTCGTTCGGCTCGAACGGCTCGCGGACGACTACGCGGGGACGCTCTCGGGCGGCCAGCGGAAGCTGCTCGAGTTCGGGCGGGCGCTGATGACCGAGCCGCGGATGGTCATGCTCGACGAGCCGATGGCCGGCGTGAACCCGACGCTCGGCCTGGAGCTCCTCGACCGTGTTCAGGAGCTGCGAGCGTCGAAGGGAACGACGTTCCTCTTGATCGAGCACGACCTCGAGGTGGTGATGGCGGTCAGCGATCTGATCCACGTGATGAGCAACGGCACCGTGATCGCCTCCGGCGCGCCGGGCGAGATCCGTTCGAACCCGGACGTGATCGACGCCTATCTCGGCAAGCACGGCGACCCTGCGCCGCAGGCCCCGGGGGCGGCCGAGTGACCCTGCCCGTCCTCTCGGTCACAGGCCTCAGGGCCGGCTACGGCGAGCAGGACATCCTCCACGATGTGTCTCTGGACGTGCCGGCCGGTGCCTTCGTCGCTGTCATCGGCCCGAACGGCGCGGGCAAGTCGACGTTGCTGAAGTCGATCTACGGGCTCGTCAAGCCACGCGCCGGAAGCATCGTCTTCCGCTCCGGGAACGACGAGCACGAGATCGCAGGGTCGAAGCCGTACCGACTCACGAGCCTCGGCCTCAACTACGTCCCCCAGCTGGCAAACGTCTTCCCGAACATGACCGTGCTCGAGAACCTCGAGGTCGGTGCGAGGGTGGTGGGCTCGGGTTCCGGCAGCCAGGTCGAGCGGATCGTCGAGATGTTCCCGCTGCTCCACGAGCGGCGGCGCGCACGTGCCGGGACGCTCTCGGGCGGGCAGCGGCAAATGCTCGCGCTTGCGCGTGCCCTCGTCACGAACCCGCGGGTGATCCTGCTCGACGAGCCCTCGGCCGGCCTCGCCGCGACGGTCGTCGACGAGCTCTTCGAGCGCCTCGCACAGATCAACCGGGAGGGAACGGCGATCCTGCTCGTCGAGCAGAACGCACGCCGGTCGCTCGCGATGTCCGACTACGGCTACGTGCTCGACATGGGCCGCAACTGCTACGAGGGGGCCGGTCCGGCACTCGTCAACGACCCGAAGATCGCCGACCTCTACCTGGGGGGCGGCAGCGGCCGCCTCGCAGCCGCCCGCGCGGCGTCGGCTCCGCCTGGCCGGGAGGAGCCGGGACCGGGCGAGCGCCGGCTCAGCTGAGTGCGCCGGGATCCGCGCCCCGGAGGAGCGGAAGCACCCGGTCGCAGATCAGATCGACGCCGCGTGCAGTGCTGAGGCCCTGGGGCGTTCCGAACTCGACGCGCTTCGCGCCGGCGTCATGGAGGCGCCGGGCGTGCGCGGCGACCTCCTCAGGGGTTCCTGCGATCGTGAACGCGTCGAGCGGCGGCGTCCCCGGCCCGAGCGTCGGATCGAGGCGGCCGACGATCTCGAGATACATCGCGACCTGCTCGGCCGCACGGGCGCGGGCTGCGTCGCCGTCCTCGTCGACGACCGTGACCGCACCCACGACGATTCCGACGTCGTCGTTGCCGATCCACGTTCGCATCAGCCTCACCATCTCCGGGTTCGCGCAGCCGCCGATCTTGACCTCGTCGGCCGTGGCGCCCGCGAGCGCCGCCATCCGCGGCTTCCAGGTCCCGATCATCAGCGGGACCCGCGCCCGGAACGGCTCGTACTCGAAGCCGGTGCCGGGCGCCAGGGTGAAGAGCTCCCCGGCAAAGCCGCTGCGGTCTCCGGCCTGCAGTCGTCTCACGATCTCGACCGCCTCCCGCATCCGCTGGACCGGCCGGCGCTCGTCGAGGCCGAGCCGGTCGAGCCACGCACCCGCGACGAGGCCGAGATAGGCGCGGCCGCGGGAGGCGAGGTCGAGCGCCGCCGCCTGGCCGGCGAGCTCGACCGGATGGAGCGTCGACGGGTTGAGCGCCGCCGGCCCGAGCCGTACGCGCTCCGTGGCGCCCGCAATCAGGAGCAGCGGATAGAGCGCAGGCTGGTAGAGCAGGTCGTGAAAGACCGAGATCACGTCGATTCCGGCCGCCTCGGCGCGTCGCGCGAGCGCGACGTACTCCTCCGCGCTCTTGTCGGACTGAAGCCCCAGGCCGAGCTCGCTCATTTAGAGCTCATTGCAGAATGACGCTCGAGTGACACAGACTCCATTCTGCAAAGGGCTTCTTAGGCTCTCAGCGTCCGGTCGGGGCCGGAATGGCGGCCGAGAGGCGCTCGGCGAGCTCGGTCGGATCGAGCTCCTTCATCTTCCGTACATACGCGTCCCGAAACTGCCCGCCGAAGGCCTTCGCGTTGATGGGGCAGACCTGCAGGCACACGGCGCACGCGAAGTGCTCGGCGAAGTACGGGGCGCACTTCGCGGTGTCGACGATCCACCGTTCGGTGCCGCGGACGACGGCACGCTCGTCGCTGATCGCATCGCCGGGACAGTAGGTCGAGCACATGCTGCAGTTGCGGCAGAAGTCCTGGATTCCCTCATCGCGTGGCTGGTCCTCGGCGAGCGTGAGCTCGGTCGTGACGACACCGACCCTGAACGAGCATCCGAGCTCCCTGTTGATCAGCGAGCCGTGCTTCCCGAGCTCGCCGAGGCCGGCCTTGTAAGCGTGAGGCAGCATCGCGAGCTGCTCGTCGCGCACCGCGTGGGCGCGCGCCGAGTAGCCGGCGGCGCGGATCTCGATCGCAAGCTCCACGCCGAGGCGGCTCAGCGCCTCGTAGATACGCAGGTACTCGACATGCGACTCTCTCCGCGGCACCTGCAGGATCTCTCCCTCGTAGTCCATTGCGAGCGCAAAGACGATTGCGTAGTCGTGAGTGAGATCGAAGCCGTCGTACACGTAGAACGGGTCGACCGGTGTGATCCCGACCAGGTCGGCCCCGAGCTCGCGGGCCCGTGACGTGATCCAGGCGGTCGCGTCGGCGACGCCGAGCTCATCCCGGCGGGGAGCGGCCTCTCCGTCCTGGAGCGGCACCCGTGCTTCGATCTTGGAGTAGAGCTCGACCTCCTCGGGTGAGATGTCCCCGCGCTGTGAGAGCGCCGTGTAGCCGAGGTTGTTGATCGTGTCGCGCGGGCTGACGTAGACGAGCTTGTCGCCGCTCCACTCCGGAAGCACGGGCCGAGCCGACACAGGATCTGAGTCTAATCATCACCTCGATCCGAGAGCTGGTGCGCAGGAAGCTCCCCTGCTCGACCCCGAGCGATGGGTATCTGGCTGCTCCTCGCGGTGGGCGCCTAGGTAGTAACCCCTATCTGGGCGAAGGTGTTCGCGGCCGATGACGACAGGGATGCTCAGCTGCTGTCACCTGACTCGCGCCCCCAGGTGGTGCGTTTGACCGTGCGCGTCCGCAGCCTTCCGGCGTTCCTCTCTCGCACGAGGACGACGGCATTGGTGTTCGTCGCGATCTGGGCGATCGGTCTGACAGCGCTCACGGTCGTGATCGCGCTCGAGGCACGCGTTGACAACGAGCGGCATGCCCAGGCAGTTGTCGCGTCGATGCAGCGGCAGGTGGGTGACCTCGCCGGGGTTGCGTTCAACCCGGCCGTCACCGCGCCGGGGACGGCGCCGACGGTGGCGCAGACCAACCTTCGGATGGGAGCGGGCAAGAAAACGATCCTGGCCTCCCTTTCGACCCTGGCTGCCCTCGGTGGCAAGACCGAGGCCAGGCGCATCGAGGCGCTGACGGCCCGGTACTTCGTCTCGATCGACCGGATCGCCCAGCTTGTCGCGCGCGGCGGCAGCCGTGAAGCCGCGCTTCAGTTCGGTCGGGCCGGACGGCCGGGCGGCACCTACGGCGCGCTCCTGGACGCGCTCGCCCGGGCCAACACGAGCGACGGCAGCACCGCCAGCCGCTCGCGGGTGATCGGGTCGGTCGGCGCCGTCGTCGCGATCCTCTTCATGCTGATCGCGTTCTCGTTCGTCCTCTATCGCGCCGCCCGCCTCGCGCGTGAGAAACAGGAGTTTCTCGAGGCGAGCCGGATCGAGGCGCTCACCGACTCGCTGACCGGTCTCTCCAACCGCCGCAAGCTCTTCGCGGACATGGAGATGCTGCTTCATGAGCCGCAGCCGGCGGGTGGACTTACGCTCGGCATGTTCGACCTCGACGGGTTCAAGGAGTACAACGACACGTTCGGCCATCCGGCCGGCGATGCATTGCTTGCCCGTTGTGGCCGCAAGCTCGCTGCTGCGATCGAAGGGCACGGCTCTGCGTACCGAATGGGCGGCGACGAGTTCTGCGTCATCGTCGGCGAAGCCGACGCCGAGCACGTACTTGCCCGCGCCGAAGCTGCTTTGAGCGAGCACAGCGAGCGTTTCGACGTCAGCTGCTCCCGAGGAAGCGTCCTGATCGCACCAGACGAGATGACGTTCGAACAGGCGCTCCAGCAAGCCGACCAGCGTCTCTACAACAACAAGCGGTCGTCGCGCGGCGGCAAGGACGTGGAGGTACACGACGTCCTTCTCCGGCTGCTCGCCGAAAACAGCCTCCCGCTCGCGACTCACCTCAGCAATGTGGGGAAGCTCGCCGAGGCAGTCGGCCGCAGGCTGGGGCTCTCCGACGATCAGATCGCCTTGACGAGGCTCACGGCCGAGCTCCACGACATCGGCAAGACCGCCGTCCCCGACTCGGTCCTCGACAAGCCCGGTCCGCTGAGCGACGAGGAGTGGGAGTTCATCAGGCGCCACACGATCGTCGGCGAGCGGATTCTCGCGGCGGCGCCCGCGCTTTCCAACGTCGCCCCGCTCGTGCGCTCGACCCACGAGCGACCGGACGGGACCGGCTACCCCGACGGCCTCCACGGCAACGAGATCCCGCTCATCTCCCGCATCGTCTCCGTCGCCGACGCCTATGACGCGATGACGAGCAAGCGCCCCTACAGCCTCCCGCTCAGCGTCACTCAGGCGATCGCCGAGCTCCGCCGCCATGCCGGAACCCAGTTCGACCCGATCGCCACTGCAGCCCTGATCGCGGTGGTCGATGAGACCGCAGAGACCACGAATGAAGATCAGCTTGCGAAAGCCGTCAAGGACGCGGCCTGACCACCGTGGCGAAATCGCCGAGCTCGGAAGGCCCGCCCAGGATCGGGCGACGTTGGGGTAGCCGGCACGGATGGGCGGCGTATCTGTGCGCGGCGGGGCTGCTAGGCCTCGGCTACCTCTTCCTGAAGGAGACGCCGCTTCACTCGGGGCCGGTTTTCAACCTGATCGGCCTTTCCAGCGTCGTCGCGATCGTCGCCGCCATCCGGATCCATCGAACCGCGCGCCTCGCCTGGGCCCTGATCGGGGCCGGGCTCGTCACCTTCGTCACCGGCGACGTGCTGGCGTACAACTACACCCGCTTCTTCGGCGGTGTGCTCCCGTTCCCGTCGGTTGCCGACGGCTTCTATCTCGCCACGGGCCCCCTGCTGATTGCAGGGCTGGTCTCCCTGGTTCGCAAGCGCAACCCGTCCTACGACCGCGCGACGCTCATCGACGTCCTCATTCTCACCATGTCTGCCGGAGCGATGTCGTGGACCTTCTTGATCGCGCCGTACGCGCACGACGGGACGCTGTCGATCCCGACGAAGCTGACGTCGATCGCCTATCCGCTGGTCGACCTCGGTCTCGCCGCCTGTGTTGCACGCCTTGCACTGGGCCGCGGCCGGCGCTCGCCTGCCCTGGGCCTGCTCACTGCCGGGGTGATCTGCCTGCTCGGTACCGACTCGATCTACGGGTGGCTGCTTCTTCACGGCGGCTACACGACCGGCGGGGTTCTCGACGGAGGTTGGATCGCGTTCTACGTGCTCATCGGCGCGGCCGCCTTGCATCCGAGCTCGCCGGGCCTCGTCGAGGAGTCATCCGACACCCAGTTCCGGCTGACGCGGGGACGGATCGTGGGGCTCGCCTGTTGCGCGCTCGTCACCCCGACGGCAACCGTCGTTTCGGCGTTGAGCTCGAAGGCCGGGATCGACGTGGCTCTGCTGGCCGGATGCTCGGGCCTCGTCTTCTCGCTTGTCTTCCTGCGTCTGCTCGACCTCGGCACCCGTTACGAGGGGAGCCTTCGCCGGGCGGCGCTACTCGGTGACGCGAGCGTGCGGCTTGTTGCGGCCCGAACGGGGGCCGAGGTCGAGCAGATCGCCTCGGACGCCGGCCGCGCGATGCTCGGTGAGGAGCGCGAGGTCACCTTCGTCGACAGTGGGTTCTCCGGGGCCGGCCTGGTCCCGGCTCGAAAGGATCGAGGCGAGGGGGGCAGGCTCGTCGTCACAACGCGCGACTCCGTCGACCCCGACACGCTCGAGGGGATTCAGGCCCTCGCGAATGCCGGCTCCCTGGCGCTCGATCGCATCGAGATGGCCGATCGGCTGCTCCGGCAGCGAACGAACGCGCGCTTCCAAACACTCGTCCAGCATGCGTCCGACGCGATCCTCGTTGTCGACGCCAACGGTCGCATCGATTACGCAAGCCCATCCGCGAGCCGCGTCATCGGCGAGCGAGGCAGCCTCGAGCAGCGCCTCTTCACCGACCTCGTCGCCGAAAGAGACAGACCCCGGATCGCGCAACTGCTGCTCGCAGGCTCCGGCGAGGCATTCACGCAGACGATCGAGTTCATGCTCGCGCCGGCTCTCGATGGCCTCGAGGTCGAAGCCGCCTGCACCAACCTGCTTGCCAATGAGGACATCCGCGGGGTCGTCTTCAACGTTCGCGACATCAGCGAGCGCAAACGGTTCGGGCGCGAGCTGGCGCACCAGGCATTCCACGACGAGTTGACGGGGCTGGCGAACCGGGCACTCTTCCAGGACCGCGTGGCGCACGCGCTCGAGCGTGTACGGCGCGGGTCCTCGATTGCGTTGCTGTTCCTCGATCTCGACGATTTCAAGACCGTCAACGACACGCTCGGCCACCAGGTGGGTGACCGGCTGATCCGCGAGATCGCCGGACGGATCTCGAGCAACGCGAGATCGGTGGACACTGCCGCCCGCCTCGGGGGCGACGAGTTCGCCTTGCTGATCGAGGATGACTGTGACGTCGATCCCGTCGAGGTCGGCAAGCGCCTGCTGGATTCGATCAACGCTCCCCTCATTGTCGACGGCAGCGAGCTCAGGGTCACGGCCAGCATCGGCATTGCGCGGGCCGGGGCGGGCGCGCCGGTCTCGGTCGATGACCTTCTCCGCAATGCCGACCTTGCGATGTACTCGGCGAAGACCAACGGCAAGGGCACCTATCGGCTCTTCGAGCCGGAGATGCATGCCGCCCTCCTCGGTCGTCTCGATGCCAAGCGCGAGCTCCAGCTCGCGATCGAGCGCGACGAGTTCGAGCTGTTCTACCAGCCGATCGTCGAGCTGACGAGCGGAGCGTTCGTCTCGCTCGAAGCGCTGATCCGGTGGAGGCATCCGACCCGTGGCCTGGTGCTCCCGGACGAGTTCATTCCACTTGCGGAGGAGACGGGTGCGATCGTCTCGATCGGAAGGTGGGCGGTGAAGGAAGCCTGCGCCGAGGGCGCACGGCTCGTCCGTCTGGCCGGCTCGGCGGCCCCGGCCGTCTCGGTGAACATCTCAGGCCGCCAACTCCAGGAGCCGCGACTCGTCGCAGACATCCTGCTAGCGCTGCACGAAACCGGCCTCGCTCCGGGGAAACTGATCCTGGAGATCACCGAGACCGTGATGATCGCGGATCTCGAACTCGCTCTCAGCAGGCTTCACGAGCTCAGCGAGCATGGGATTCAACTCGCGGTCGACGACTTCGGGTCGGGCTACTCGTCCCTCAACTACATCCGCCGCTTCCCGATCGACATCCTCAAGATCGATCGCGGCTTCACCACCGATCTCACCAAATCGGCCGAAGTGGCCGCCCTGACGAAGACGATTCTCGATCTCGCCCATATCCTCGGCGTGACCGCAGTCGCCGAGGGGATCGAGCGGCCCGACCAACTCGAGAAACTGCGGGAGCTCGGCTGCGAGCTCGGTCAGGGATTCCTCTTCATGGAGGCGCTGGAGGCCCCGGAGATCGAAGACGCGATCCTGGCGCGCCTCGCCCACGAAAAGGTCGCCTGAGAGGCTCGAGAAGGCTCTCCTTACGGACGCCGGCGAACGCCCTGAGGTCAGTCCCAGAGCGCGTCGTTGACGACGTTCTCGTAGGCCTCTTGCCGACCAGAGACGGGTGCGGGGTCGATCGTGCCCTCCTCGACGCGATCTGCCAGCTCGGCGAGGGTCACCGTCCCTCCGGTGATCGAGCGCCCGAGCTCGCCTTCCCAGCCGGAGTAGCGCCGATCGGTCATCTGCGCGAGGGTGCCTTCGTCGGCGAGCTTGGCCGCGGCGACCAGCCCGCGGGCGAGGGTGTCGATCCCGCCGATATGCGCATGGAAGAGATCGACCCGGTCGATCGATTGGCGGCGCAGCTTGGCGTCGAAGTTGAAGCCGCCGTTGCCCAGTCCGCCTGCCCGCACGATCTCGTACAGGGGCAGCACGAGCTCCTCGGCGGAGTTCGGGAACTGGTCGGTATCCCAGCCGTTTTGCGGATCGCCGCGGTTCGCGTCGACCGACCCGAGCAGGTCGTGGGCTGTCGCGTACGCGACCTCGTGGTGGAACGAGTGGCCGGCGAGCGTGGCGTGGTTCGCTTCCAGGTTGAGCTTGTACTCGCCCTCGAGCCCGTGACGGGCGAGGAAGCCGTGGACCGTGGCGGCGTCGTAGTCGTACTGATGCTTCGTCGGCTCCATCGGCTTCGGCTCGATGAGCAGCGTCCCCTCGAACCCGAGGCGCTGCTTCTCCTCGGCGACGAGATGGAGGAAGCGCGCGAGCTGCTCGCCTTCACGGCGCAGGTCGGTGTTGAGCAGCGAGTCGTAGCCCTCGCGTCCGCCCCAGAGCACGTAGTTCGCACCGCCGAGGCGCTTCGTGACTCCGAGCATGTTCTTGACCTGGGCTGCCGCGTAGGCGAACACGTCCGGGTCCGGGTTCGTCGCAGCGCCTGCCGCGTACCGCGGGTGGGTAAAGAGGTTCGCGGTGCCCCAGAGAAGGCGGATGCCGGTGCGTTCCTGGTAGCCGAGCGCGTCGTCGGCGAGGGCGTCGAGGTTCGACCTGAACTCGCGGAAGCTCGCGCCTGTCGGTGCGACGTCGACGTCGTGGAAGCAATAGAACGGCACCCCGAGCTTCTCGATGAACTCGAAGGCGGCCGCCATCTTCTCGCGTGCCGCCGCCATCGGGTCGCCCGGCGCTTGCGTCCACGGACGATCGAACGTCCCGGACCCGAACATGTCGCTCCCGTTGGCGGCGAATGAGTGCCAGTAGGCGACGCTGATCCGCAGCCAGTCCGCCATCCGCTTCCCCCGGATCAGAAGCTCAGGGTCATATGCCTTGAACGCGAGCGTCTCCTCGGAGCTCGCGCTCGCATACGGAATGCGCTCTGGAACGGTGGGATAGAACTCGGTCAACGGGGGCTCCTCGAGAGTTCGATTGGTGTCATCAGTCGCGGCCCCAAGCTCGCATGCACTTGGAGGGCGCAGGGTCGGCGCCCTGTCGCATCCAGGGCTGCGGCAAGCGTACTGCAAGCCCCTCGACTCGATCCGTCGGCCCCGAAGCTGCCCTCAGCCGCCGATGCCGTGGCGGATTCCTGCGGCCCACGGCCCGGCTGTCTCGAGCGTCGCGATCGCGACGGCGCCCGCCGAGATGATCGCGAAAGCAACGAGACCGCGACGAAGCCGATGTCCGCTCGCGTGCCTGCCGGTCATCCAGTCCGCGAGCGCAAAACGCCGCAGCTTCGGGAGGTAGGCGAGCGCGTGAATGCCGACGACGAGGACAAAGAGCAAGAAGCTCGCGGAGTGGACGGCTCGGAAGAAATGCGCTTGCGGCCCCGCGACGATCAGGCCGACGCCGCTGCCGAGGAGGGCGATCGTCGAGCCTGCGACGAGTGGGGCGATTCCGCGCAGAAACGGGCGTGGAGGGCCCTCTGCCCGGTACTCGGAAGCTCGCGAGTAGTACCGGATCATCCGCCATCCCACCGAAGCGAGCTTCAGCGCGACGATCGGGATCAGCGCAACTCCGATCGCAATGTGGGCCGGCAACGTCCGGTGGAGCCCGAGCAGGAGCGTGGCGAGCTCGGCGAGGATCCCAACGAGTAAGAGCGCGCCAAGCACGGCGGTCAGGTTCCGGTTGCCCGCGACGCCACCTGGGAAGTGGCGTGCGAGGCGATCGAGACGACGGCCGAGGGACTTCACGGCCTCAGTGTCGCCTCGGCCGATGAGCCAACGGTGAGGCGAGCCTTCGAGCAAGCTAAGAACCCCGGTCGTCCAACGGGCATGGAGCCCGCGCGCAGCGTCGAGTCGTCGTGCTCGAGCTGGTTCGCGCGGCTCTGCGGGGGCGGATCACACCGCACCTCGAGGCGCCGCCGGTTCGGGTCTTGAACGTGGCGGCGAGTGTCTTCGCAACGGCGCCGGCCTGGAGGACTCGGAGCGAGTCCTTGCCGGGGTGGGGCGCGTTCGGCGGGAGCGGCGGGGTGAGCTTGTCGCTGCCCTTGCCGAGGTGCTCGTGCCGGCCCGGGATCGCCGACAACCTCGTCGTGAGGTTGCCCGTCGCCGCGAGCGCGGCGGCGCCGGTAACCGATCGGCTCCCGGGTCGCTCATGTGGACGTGCGGCGGGGCGTTTGCCGGTGCTTGCGGCGGTCAGGCTTTCAACGTGACGCTGTAGATCTTCGGGGCCTTGACGCCGGCTTGGAGGATCTCCAGCTTGTCTTTGCCAGCGTGCTTGGCTTTCGAGGGGAGCAGGAGCTCGAACGAGTTTGCTTCAGGTGGAGCAGGGTCGGTTGCAGCCCCGAGAGCTTCAGGACGGCCGCGGCGGTGACCGCCGGCGGTGACGCCCCCCGCGTTCGCCGGGGCCGCCGCGGGAGGCCCTGTTGACCGAAGTCCCGCCTAGCGAACGCGCGATTGCACGCGACACCGCCGCACGCAGGCCGAGCGGCGCCGAGGCGAGACGCGAAACCGCGCCACCCGACGCTTCGAGCTTCTCGCCCCCTCCGGCGGGAGCCGGGCCTGCGGCACCCATGCATGCCACGAAAGCCAGCGCGCCTGCACCGAGCATGACGAGCACCCGTATCCGTGCCCTTCGCTGAACCACCTGCTCCACGGGGCTCCTTCCTTCGCCGAAGCATAGGCTGCTCTGACGCAAGAAGCGTGCGGTTGCAGGAACGACCTTGCTCACGCACTCTGCGTTGCCCGCCGCGGGCCCAGCGCGGCTCCCGCACCCTGCGTGAAGTCTCGAATGGGCGTTCAGACCGCGCTTGACTCGGCCCAGAGGTCGATGCCGCCGTTCGTCGCGTACCGGTCGATCTCGGCGAGCTCGTCCGCTGTGAAGTCGAGCCGGTCGAGTGCCGCGACGTTCGCTTCCAGTTGGGCGACGCTCGATGCCCCGACGAGCGTCGAGGTCATTCGCGGGTCGCGCAGCGTCCAGGCGAGTGCCATCTGCGCAAGGGTCTGCCCGCGCCCGGTTGCGATCTCGTTCAGCGAGCGGATGTGGGCGAGGTTGTCCTCCGTGAGGAGCTCGGGCGAGAGGGAGGTGTTCTGGCTCGCCCGGGATCCCTCGGGAATCCCGTCGAGATACTTGTCGCTGAGCATCCCCTGCGCGAGCGGCGAGAAGCCGATGCAGCCGACGCCCTCCTCCGCCAACGCGTCGAGCAGGTCGGGCTCGATCCATCGATTCAGCATCGAATAGGACGGCTGGTGAATCAGGAGGGGCGTGCCCAGCGAGCGGAGGATTGCGGCTGCCTCTCGGGTCTTCTCGGCCGAGTAGGACGAGATGCCGACGTAGAGCGCCTTCCCCTGGCGGACGGCGGCGTCGAGCGCCCCCATCGTCTCCTCGAGGGGCGTCTCCGGGTCGAAGCGATGTGAGTAGAAGATGTCGACGTACTCGAGGCCCATGCGCGAGAGGCTCTGGTCGAGGCTCGCGAGCAGGTACTTGCGCGAGCCCCACTCCCCGTAGGGGCCCGGCCACATGTCGTAGCCCGCCTTCGTCGAGATCACGAGCTCGTCGCGGAGCGAACCGAAGTCGGACCGCAGCAGTTGGCCGAAGCTCTCCTCGGCCGAGCCGTACGGCGGCCCGTAGTTGTTTGCCAGGTCGAAATGCGTGATGCCCAGGTCGAATGCCCGGCGAACGATCGCCCGGCCTCCCTCGAGCGGGCGGTTGTGGCCGAAGTTGTGCCAGAGGCCGAGCGACACCGCCGGCAGCTTGAGGCCGCTGCGTCCCGTTCGGTTGTAGAGCATTCGCTCGTAGCGCGAAGCGGCGGGCGTGTACATCATCGAGGCCTCCAAGTGGACGAGAGGAAAACGGGGCTCAAGGCTGGTGGTTGGCGAGCGGAGCGAGCAGTGAGGAAGCGGTGGTTGCGCCTCGCTGCGCGCTGGCATTCAACCTGGAAGGCGCCGGCCGCCCGCTGCTTGTCGAAGAGGGCCCGTTTCAGCGGACCCAGAGTTGGTCGAGGAGCTTGCCCAGGTAGGGGGTGTTTTGGGTCGGTCGCAGCCCCGGCGGCCCCACCCGCGTCCATACCGCTAGCCCGGGTCGATGGCCCAAGCGACGGTGCGCCCTGCGCTGCCTGCCTGCGGCACGGAGCGACATCGGGACTTCGTCAGCCGGGGAGACGGAATCGGTAGACGCGTGCGTTGTGGGGCCCAAACGCGCTCGGGTCGGTAAAGCTGCCGTCCGCGACCGGAATCGCTCGAGCCGGATTCTCGCTTCCGTGGCCCAGGACGAGGCCCTGGCTGATCGCTCGTGGAAGACCGTCGAAGCGTACGGTGCCGGTCCGAGTCGGGTTCTTCCGAACCGCGATGACGTAGAGGAAGCCGTTCGCTTCGCGTGCGCTGAGCGCGATATCCGCGGTGTCAGCTCGAACCCGGGTCGACGACAGCGCCGCGGTGAGAGCAGGCGCATGCTCGTGATCTGTGAGCTCGATGACGAGCGGACGTTGGACGTTTCTCCAGTAGGTCCAGTTCCACCCGCTCTTGCGGTCGGCCGGGTCGAGTACCTGCTTGATCTGGCCGCCGAAGAAGAAAAGGCCGCGGGCACCGGAGACGATCGCGTCGTAGGCCATGAACCGTGCCTGCTGCAGCGAGGGGAACAGAATCGGGTGGGGAGGGATGACGCCGCTCCAGGCGATCTGCAACGTCGTCCAGATCCCCTTACTGCGACTTGCCTGCCCTACGAGCCTCGTCATGTCACCGACGACGCTCAAATCCCTATTGACCGGCGGCCCGCCCGCGTGAGCACCAGGGGGGATGGGGTAGATATCGACCCCGTGAATGTCGCAGGCCGATGCGTAGGGCTCGATCGCCTCGACCGTCAAGGGCGTGTCGCGGCCACCGGGCGTCGCGGCAGGCCCTCTCGGGGCCTCGATGATCGCGACCGCGTGGTGGGGATCGAGGGAACGCAGATGGTCGTATACCGCCACGCAGCCCGCCGCAGGAATACGCGCGTGCGCCGGCTCATCGGCACCTTTCCAGACCCCGAGACCGGGATGCGCCTTGAACTCGTTCACGATCCGGTCGAGAAGTGTGCGCTTGCTCAGATCGTTGTCGACTCCGGCGAGGGCGAGCCAGACCTGGAGCTTATGGGTCGAGGCTGCGTCCAGTTCCTGCCCGACCACCAGCATCTGCTCGTCGGTTCCGGCCGGGCTCCATACCGTGTAGTTGCGAACGAAGTTGACACCCGCGGCGGCGATCTCCGCCCAGGCGTTGAGCCCGGTGTCTGGAGCAAGCCCGTCGCTCGGGGGACCGTCGGACAAGCCGATTGGAAAGACCGGGGTACCGTCGAGCAGCAGGTTTCCGGTCGCCCGATCGACTGTGCTAGGAGCCAACACCCACGTTGGATGTCGTATTTGGATCTGATGGGGATCGAAGGCGCCACACCCGATCCTGCACTTCCCAAACAACGCGTCTCTGAGTCAGAACGAGGAACTCCTTGAGTACTTTCTGCGAGACGGTCGGTGCATAGCCGTCGGCGTACTCGATGAACTCTTCCCCGAAGAGATCCGCTATTTCCTCGGTCGCCTGGTCATGTGAGAGCGCGCCGTTGCTCTCGACCGTTCGTACCATCCAGCCGGCGACTTGTGACGCGTCGTGCGGCATGGAGTCCCTGGTACCCGCCCGGTCGAAGCTCAATCATCAGCCATGAGCGACGCTTCGGCGCTCCTCGCTTGCGCGTCCCGTCTGTATTGCTGTGCACCGCGTCCCGTGCGGGCGACAGGCGGGCCGCCGCAGGTTCGTGACGGCCTGGTTCGATCTCCGTTCCGGCGTCGGTCTCTGGCCCACCGCCGTTTCGAGCCGCGTTGGCGTACGAGGTGCGGCTACGCGGAGTCGCCACTCTGGAAGAAACTCGCGATCGCTCCTGCCGAGCCGGCCACGACGAGGACGGCCCAAATCTCGAGGAAGACATCAACGATCCGTCCCGCGGCGCTGTGGGGGTTGCTGATCTGCGAGGAGACCGTCAGGAGCTGGACCGTGGTGAAGAAGAAGGCGTCGAACACACTGTGGATCTCGGTCTGGGCCACGTGTCGCTCGAATAGGTAGATACAGACCGTCCCGATCGCATCGACGACCATGCTTGCCGCCACCACCAGGATGAGTCGGCTGACGAGCCGTCTATGCCGCTCCTCCCACGTCCCCAGGCGCCGAAGCTCTTCGAGGATCATCGCTGAGTCATCCTATGAGTGGCCCGCGCGGTGCTCAGCCGGCGACGGCTAGGGACGTTTCAGCCGGAGGCGGAGATCCTGGGCGGCTTTCCCGGCCGTCTTCCACCCGCGCTGATACGGGCCGACGTTCGCGACCGTCGCATACATCGTTCGGGCCTGCTTACTCCGAGCCAGCTCGAGGCCGCCGAGCGCGACAGCAAGAAGCAGTTCGCGTCCGCGCTTCGACTTCGCGAGGAGTAGAAGCCCCTTCATGAACAGTGGCAATGCCCGCACCCCACCTATGCCCGCCGGGCGAAATAGACGATCATCACGACGAGCAAGACAATGACGAGGATTCCGATCAGTCCGTATCCGGTTCCGGCTACTGCGAGCATCCGGTGCGCCGCCTTTCGTAGTTGAAGGCTCGATCGGGCGAGGCTTGCCCGCCCAACGTTGTCCTCATCCGTGTACCCAGGAACAGGAAATGAAATCCCAGGGGGCGCTGCCTACGACAGCCGGCCGGGAGCGGTGAATCCGGAACGGTGAGCGGGCCCGCGTCACCGGTGAGTCTTCCAGCGGCTCACGCCTGCCTGGTCACCTCGCCAGCTTGGCATGAAGCGCGGCGCGGATCGCCGGCAGCATCGAACGTCGGCGAGACAGGCTCGGTGAAAGCCCCTTGCTACCGGTGCAAAGAGCGCTTGGAGTGGCCCAGCGGGGCCGCCGGGAACCCCGGCGGCCCCAGTCGGGCACTGCGCTAGTTGTTGCTGACCGGCGTCACGATGCCGGAGCGGAACTGGTTGTGGTCGATCGTGCTGGGCGCGTTCAGCGTCCAGATGCCGATGGCCGCCTCATCGAGCTTGTTGTGCTCGATCACGGTCCCGGTGAGCGGGCCGGGGTCGAGGATCGCAGGTATTCCGGGCGGGGGCCCGGAAGCGACGATGATGTCGGTGGTTACCGCGTCGGCCGTTGCGAAGTCGGAGTCCCCGTCAACATTGTTGTTGCTCAGGTCGTTGAACTCGATGACGTTGTTATTCAGGTTGCCGACGAAGTGCTGGTGGATCGTGACGCCACCGAGGCCGTTGCCCGAAGCCTCGTTGTGCACGATCGTGTTCCCGTAGGCCGCGGTCTGGGGGCCGCCGCCGGCGATCAGGTAACCGGCACCCTGACCGGCGACACCGTTTCCGTCCGCGACGTTGAACTCGACGAGGTTGTCGAACACACCATTCGACGTGTGGCTCGCGAGAGTGACGCCGCAGTCATCGGTGTTGTCGACGATCGTGTCGTGCGAGATGACATTGTCCGAGTTCGGGCCGAACTCGTCGGTCATCAGGATCCCGCCTGCGTTGTCCGAGACGGTGCTGTGCTCGACGACCGAGTCGGTGACCGAGTTCAGATGGATCCCTTCGCCACAGTCGCCCGGGCCTCCGGGAGTGCTGGCGCACTCGCCGACCTGGGGGTCCGCTTCGAGCCCCTTGTCGTTGTTCGAGACGGTGACGTGATCGATCGTGACGTCGCTGACCGGAGCTCCCGAGGTATCGGCCGAGGAGTTCCCGACCAGGATGCCTTCGAAGCTCGCGTTCTCGACCGTGAACTTCTCGACGGTCGTGCCGGATGCCAGAACCTGGATACCGACGCCGTTTGGCGAGGTCGTCGCATCGAGTACCGCGCCGTCGCCGGTGAGATCGATCGGCGTCGAGATCACGACACCGCCCGTGTACGCGCCGCCCTCAGCTCGCACCGTCTGCCCGGCGCTCGCGCCCGCGACGGCCTGAGTGAGGGAGCACGGAGCATGAGAACTGCATGCTGTTCCGCTCCCTGCCGGTGACGCCCAGCGTGTTCCCGCCGGCTTACCGGCGCTCGCCCCAGCCGCTACCACTCCAAAGACCAACAAGAAAACAGTGAGTCCTGCGAACCCGCGGATCACCCGCGCCGTTGATTTACGCACACCAAACCACCCTTCGATCCCATAGGAGACATGAGCGGGAGCGACAGTACCCCTAAAGCAGCCTTGCGGGTGGGACGCGGCGGGTTCATCTCGGGCCCGGCGACGAGGCGGCTCGATCCCGTCGGTGCCCATCTGCAGCTGCCGCGCGGGACCAACTTGCGCTGGCTCGCGTTCGTGTCGATAGTGGTGGGGGTGGGCAGGCGCTTCACAGGAGTCGTTGTGGGTTTGGTGGCGTTGTTCGCCGTCGGAGTCATTGATGGGTCTGCCGCTGCGCCCACGAAGTCGAGCTGGGCGCGGGCGGCGAACGCGATCTGCACGAAGGGGAACGCCGAGATCCGGGCGCTCCCGGCGCTTTCATCGGCGGCTGTCCTGATTTCTGACCTCACGAAGGCGGAGCAGATCGAGGTGAGCGAGGACGCGAAGTTCGCCAGGCTCGAGGCCCCGAGCAGCGAGCGAGCCACGGTCGCGGCCTTGTTGGCCAACGACCGGAGCTCCGAGACCCTGATCGTGAAGCAGCTCGTGCCGGCGCTGAAGCGAGGAGATAGCTCCTCGGCCTCGACGTTCAACGCGAAGGGCCAGAGGCTTTCCGACGCCTACAACGCCCTGGCTCGGAAGCTCGGGGCGACCGTCTGTGCGTTGAACTCGACCCCCGGCGGGTAGCGACGATCGAATCGGCCGAGCCGGCGCTCGCGCCGGTCTTGCAGCTGCCGGTCTTGCAAGCTGCCGGTCTTGCAACAAGCTCAGGTCTTGCAACAAGCTCAGGTCTTGCAACAAGCTCAGGTCTTGAGGGTGACGGTGTGGCTCGTTGCGGTTTTGATGCCCGGTTGGAGGAGCTCGAGCTTGTCTTTGCCGGCGTGTTTTGCCGTTGCGGAGAGGGGGAGTTTGAAGAGGTTTGTGCCTTTGTGGCTGGTTTTGGTCCAGGTGGCGAGGAGTTAGGCGCTTGACATCGGTTGGTGTCAGGCGTTCGGCCCATGAGTGCGCCGCTCAGAGGTGTTTCGGTCGTACGTCTCTTCGCCAGCGAGCCGGTGGCATGTCGTAGCGGCGCTTGAACGCTCGGCTGAATGCCGCCTCCGACGCGTAGCCGACACGCTCCGCGATGAGCGTCACCGGCAAGGAGGTGTCGCGGAGCAGGTCGGTGGCGGCATCGAGGCGCACGTGCGCGAGATAGGTGGCCGGCGGTTTGCCCACGCGAGCGGCGAACCGGGCCGCGAACGCCGAACGCGAAAGGCTGCACGCACGGGCGAGCTCCTCGACCGTCCAGCCGCGGCCCGGGTCTCCGTGGACAGCGCTCAAAGCGGGGCCGATCTGAGGGTCGAGCGCACCGGCCAGCCAGTTCGGTTCGGCGTCGGGGCCGGCTGCCCAGGCGCGGAGAATCTGGATGAAGATCAGATCGAGGATGCGGGCCACCATCACCGCGGATCCTTGAGACGGCGACTGCAGCTCGAAGAGGATCATCCTGCGCGCTACTTCGAGCCCTTCGAGCGTCGGGCCGCCTGCACCGCGCAGGATGATCACGGCCGGAAGGCTCGCGAGGAGGTGGCTCGCCTGCGGGTTGCCGATCGTGAAGGTTCCGCAGAGCCACCGCGCCTCCCCGGGTCTGGGCGGCTCCTGCTCGAATGCGCCGGCGCGCCCGGCCGCGTCCTCTTGCCCGCCCGGGTCGCTGAGGTGGTGCGGGTCGCTGAGCTGGTGTGGGTCGCCGCGCGGGAGCAGGATGACATCGCCTTGACGCACGCGCTCGACGCGCGGCTCGCCGTCGATCCGGAGCGCCAGCTCGCCCTCGTCGATGATGTGCAGGGTGCCGAAGCCGGCGAAGGAGACCGAGAACGTCGGCAACGGGGCGTAGGCGACCATCCGCTCTCCACTCAGACGGACGCTCCGGAGCAGCTCCGAGAGCAAATCGTGCGGCGTCCCGCTTGCGTCGAGGCCGAGCGTGGTATCCGCGAGCGCTGGCGGATCGGCAAAGTCTGGCGGCGCCCGGAGCACATCGGCCGGAATCGCCGGAGGATCGGCAAGATGTTCCGGCGGAGCGGTCATTGTCTGGGGGCGATCCTCGGACTACGCTCGACGGGCAATGGGATCGACAGATCGCACGGGCCTCGGAGACGTTAGCGCCCTCTGTCGGGTCTCGACTTCTTGCGTTGGCGAAGCAGGCGCGTCATCGGCATTCAGTTCGATATCTCCCGCTCGTATTGACGGCGTCGTGCCGGAAAAGGACGTAACTCGATCAGAAAGGGAACAGAACTCATGACAGCGAGCGCCGGTGAAGCTGGGCAGAACAGGCCGACCAAGATCAGCTTCGTCTATTCCAATCCGACCGACTCGGCCGCGTTCGAGGCGGCGTACTCCGAGCAGCTCGAGCTGGCGCGAAAGCTCCCGGGCCTGACTCGGTTGCAGGTGTCGAAGGTCTGGCCCAAGGAGGACGGCAGCCCGACCCCCGCATACCGGATGCTGGATTTGTACTTCGCCGACTACGCGGCGGCCAGCGCCGCCGCCGCCGAGGCGAGCGCCCTTGTCGGCGCTACCCTCGAGCACGCCACCGGCGGCGTCGTGATCGCGTTCGCGGAGGTTCTCGACGACGCCTAGATCAACGCGACCGAAGCCGGCGGGACCGTAACGACGCGGGGCGATTGGCGCGGGCTCAGCCCGTGGCCGAGGAGAGGCGCTCGCGGCGTCGGGCCATCTTCCCGAGCAGGTTGTCCGCGATTCCGGGTCGGCTCCAAGGGCAGCGGGCAATGCAGATCGCGCAGCCCTTCGTCTCGGCGAAGTACGGGATGCAGCGGTCGAAGTCGACGTACCACTTCTCGTCGCCGCGAACGACCTGCTTCTCCGGCGCGATTGCGTCAGGCGGGCAGGCATCCGTGCAGATCCGGCAGTTGCCGCAGAAGTCGTCTGCCCCGAACACATCCGGCTCGTCCGCGACCAGCGGGAGGTCGGTCGAGACCGCGGCGAGGCGGAACGACGCGCCGTGGGTGCGGTTGATTATCGAGCCATGCTTGCCAAGCTCGCCGAGGCCGGCGGCGATCGCAGCGGGGATCATCAGCAGCGCATCGGCGCGTGGCCCAGGGAACGACTCGGCGGGCCAGCCCTGTTCCCGGATGAAGTTACGCACGTGGTTGGCAGAGCGCGCGGCGCGCGTGTACTGCCGGCCCACCTCGCAGACGGCGTTGAGCCGCCCGGGCACCGCCGGGGCCTGGGAGATCTCGTCGTAGTCGTGGGCGAAGCCGAGCACGACGAGCCATTCCTCCGCGATCTCGAAGCCATCGAACACCCAGAGCGGATCGAGCCGCGCGACGCCGACGAGATCGGCTTCGTTCGCGAGCGCGAACGCCTTCACGGCTTCAGTCCACTCGGCCGGGCTTCGCTCGACCCGTTCGGCCGCGACAGGGATCGGGTCCGGCCCGCGGGGGAGATAGACAAGCGTGTCCGGATCGCGGTTGAAGGCCTCGTTCACCTCGCGTTCGTCGTAGAACTGGCTCGCAACGTACGCCTGCAGTTCACCATGCGTCTGCAGCGACGCCTCGTGCCAGAAGAACGGCGACGGCGGGCGCCGCTCGGTCTCACCGATGCCGTTCACGGTGTTCCCAGATACCGCCGGGAAGTGCGACAGCACCTCGGCCGACGGCTCCCAACGCTCGGTGCGACCCATCGACGCTCCTTATACCACTGGGTGCCTGGGCCCGTATCCGGGCGTTGGCGTCTGATATATCGAGCGAATGGCTGTGCTCCAGTCCCGCGACTATCGGGGCGCGCTCGAGACGATCCACGTAGTGAGTCGAGCCGGCGATCCGGCTGAGTTCGCACGGCTCGTCGTCGAGCGAGTGGCCAAGCTGGTGCCCTCGGATGTGGTCACGCTGAACGAGGTCGACCCGGTTGCCGGACGGGTGCTCTACGCGGTCGAGCCCGAGGCGTACGAGATGCCTCCGGGTGCCCCGGCGACGCTCGCGAGACACGCCGACGCACATCCATTGATCCGGTACGTCGCCGAGACCGGGGATGGGTCTGCCCACCGCATCAGCGACTTTCTCTCGCGGGCCGAGTTTCGCGCGTCGTCCCTCTACGGGCTCCTCTATCGAGAGATGGGTGTCGAGTACCAGGTGGCCTTGACGCTCGCTGCGCCGTTGCCGATCGTGGTCGCCGTCGCCGCGTCCCGGTCGAAGCGCGACTTCTCCGACCGCGAGCAGGCCCTGCTCGAGCTTCTGCGCCCACACCTTTCCCATGCATGGCGCACCGCGTATGAGCAGCAGCGAGTCCGCATGCTCCTTGCCGCAACTTCCGACGGCCTCGAGCGGCGCGGCTCGGGGGTGATCGTGCTCTGGCAAGCGCCCGAAGAGCTTCTCCCTGGCACGCTCGCTAACGTCTACAGGTTCTTCGGCAAGCCAAAACGAGGCCGCGTGCTTCCCCTGGCCGTTGAGGAATGGCTTGCCGGGCAAGCCCAGGCACCCTTGAACGACATGCATCCCGGTCTTGCGCGGCCGCTCGTCGGGCGAGTCGGCCTGCGGCGGCTGATCCTTCACTACGTGCCGCCGAGTGCGTACCACCCTGGAGCGATCATGGTCGACGAGGCCCGAGGGTCGATCTCGATCGCGCGCCTCCAGGCTCTACGCCTGGGCCACCGGGAGGCGCAGGTGGCCCGACTCGCCATCGAAGGCGCCACCAACCCCGAGATCGCCGCGCGGCTGCAGATCGCGTCGGGCACGGTCAAGAAGCACCTCGACAACATCTACCGAAAGCTGGGTGTCGGCGGGCGCCTGGAGCTGGCAGCCCTCGCCTACGAGATGGTCGGCACCTGAGCCCCCGTCAGGGAGTCGAACTATTTCACGGTGATGGACGCGACCGCGCTCAGGCCGGCGTTCGTCGCGTGCAGCATCGTTGTCTGTGGGGAGGCCCCGCTCGCCGCCTTCAGGACACCGGTCGTACCGCAGGCCGGCGAGCCGGCGTTGAGTCCGTCCATCGTCCAGTCGCCGGCCGAGTCGGAGATCACGTGTCCGCTCGCGTCGAGCACGGTCGCATGCATCTGGACGCTCTTCCCGCCACGGTGGAGCGTGAGCTTGGCCGGGCTCAGGACGAACCGCGCCGGCTTCGGTACCGCCGCTCCGGGCGCCCACCAGAGCCACGCACCGATGTCGATGGGCTCCGGGGTCACCTCCCGGTCTGTGCCCGCGGACGTGATGGTTACGAGATCGGTCTTCGTTCCCTGGGTCTCGGTGTAGACGATGTGGGTGCCGTCGGGCGAGAAGCGCACACTCCCCGAACTGGTCGACGGAAGAGTTCCGAGCTGGGCTGCCGGGATCGTCGACGACGTCCCTGACGCGACGTCGCGAATGACGAAGGTTGTCGCCGGGCAGCCCTGCACCGAGCCGCCGAACGTGTAGACGATGTGACCGCCCGACCAGTCGAGCGCGCCGGCGTCGGCGCAGTCGCCGACCACGTCGTCTACCTCGCCCTGGCCTGTTGGTGAGATAAACCCGAGCACGTCCTGAAGGTCGGCCGCCCCGCCGCCGGCCTCGGGCGCGATCCGGGCGCCACGGAAGGCGATCTGCTTGCCGTTCGGGCTCCACACGAGGCCCCGGACGGACGAGCCCACCTGTGTTGAACCGACTTCGCTCTTCGTGACCTGACGAAGGCCGGTCCCATTCACGTTGACGATGTAGAGGTCGATCAGCCCTGACATCTGCGGCTGCCTGGCGATGCCGGCTCGGTTCGAGGCGAAGGCGATCCGTGAGCCGTCCGGCGAGATCACAGGGTCGAGGTCGTTGGAAAAGAGGCCGGCGGCCGACGTGGGCTTGGTCACCTCGCGAACGTCGCCTCCGACCGCATTCATGACGTAGATGCGCCAGCCCTGGCTGCCCCGATTCGAGGCGAACGCCGTCGTCCCGTTCCGGGCGACCGAGGCGTAGTCGGATTTGTACTGGCCGTCGGGGTTGTTGGTCGCCTGGCCGAACGTGTTCGAGGTCAGGTTGACGAGATTCGAGCCGTCATGGTTGAACTCGATGATCCCGCCGTAGGCGACGCCGCTCGCAGAGAGCAGACGGCCTGGCGCGGCGGCGCCTGCCGCACCCGACGACGCCGGAAGGATCATCAACGCCAACAGGGTGGCGCCGCAGACGACCCAGCGCCGCGCCGGGCGGGAGCATCCGCGTCCTCGCACCCGCGTCGTCAGGCCTGCCCGCATGGAGTGACACGTTAGAGGCGAAGCGCGAGCAGCACAATACGCCGACCGGCGTAGTCCCGGCCAAACGGGAACGCTCCCGGCAAGAATCGGCTAGCAGCGCAGCTTCGCGAGGTGGCGCTCGACGGGCATGCCGGTTGGAACTCGCCATCACGCGTCCTAGAGTCAGTGGGTGTTTCTTCCCCTGCTTCCGTCCCTCGTGTTCCTGCTGGTTCCCGTCTCCGTGATCTTCGGGGTCTTCGGTGCGGTAGTCACGATCAGGAAGGACCGGGGCTGGGTGATCGGGGCGTTGCTCGGTTTCTTCCTGCTCTTGCCCGGTTTGGTCTTGGCCCTCCTGGTGGACAAGAGTGCGCGGAAGTTCAGGGATGACGAGTTGGCTGTAGAGGCGGCTCTGAGACCGACCCACCGAGATTGCCCGTGGTGTCGGGAGTTGATGGGACGCGACGAGAGCTACTGCTCGTACTGTCGTCGGAACTCAGATCCGTGGCGTTTGCACGACGGCAAGTGGTGGACTCGATCAGCCTCGGGTGACTTCTACTGGTGGGACGAGGACGAGCGAAAATGGAGCCGGCCGGGCCCGGGAACGTCCGTCCCAGGGGTCGCGTAAACGGCGCTGCCGGATCGGGGCCACGAAGAACCGCATGGGTGCCGCCGGCGTGAGTTGATTGCTGCGCGGCGGGCAGAGTCCGTAGGATCGAAGGACATCGTGCACACGCGTGATCACCACACCGCGTATCTCGCCAAGACAGTTGCGGCTCTCAGCCCGGATGGTCGCGCGCGGGTGGATGAGCTGCTCGCGGAGCTCGCAGAGGCAGGCCACGACCGAGCTGCGCTTGTCGAGTTCGCCCATAGCCGCCGGCAGGAAGCGGACACGAGCAAGCTTTCCGCGGCGACCGGGACGGGACCGTCCCCGACGGGCGCCGAGATCGATGCGCTACTCCGCGGCTTCATCGCGATCCGTGACGAGGAATACCGCGACGACGTCTCCGACTGGGCGAACGCCGTGATCGCGCTGCTGGTCGACCTCCAGCGCTCCTGACCCTGGCACCTCCGGGCGCTCGAAGCATCCGGGTCTCGGGCGAAGCGGCTCCCGTTTCCGGTTGACTCGGATCGGGAGACCCCGTCGTACCACGGGCGGGTCGAGAGTCGTCTTATTTAGAGCTGTGCCGGACCTTGCTTCATAAGCCGGGCGTTTACGACGAGGTCGGAAAACGACCCTTCAAGCGGGCGCGTCACGACGATGTTTTTGTGAAGCTGCCGGCGAGCACTGCTGATCTGGCGGCACAGGCAGTGGTGTCTTTGACCTTCGTGAACTTGAGGCTGCTGCCCGTCACTTTGAAGGTGTAGGTGCCGGGACCGAGACAGAGGGCCTTGCCCGACCTGTCGGTGAGCGTCATCTTCGTGCCGCTGACCGTGTAGGAGCCGCGGACGACCGGGGTGCCCTTGTTGATGACGGTGTAAGCCCCGTTCTTGAAGCTGATCTCCCACGTGCCCTTCAGTTGGCCCCCGTAGAGGTTGCTCGTGATCTGAGCCCTGTAGGTGCCGGACGGGGAATTGGCTGCAAAGGCGAGCGAGGTGAGCGACAAGCAGGCGATCACCGCCGTAAGGAGGGCGAGTCGTTTCATGGTGGCTCCCTTCCGGTTCAGGTGCGGGCAGGTTCCGATGCAACCACAAGCGCTGGCAAAGAAAAGAATCGCAGCTTAGGCCGTCGAGCATGCCGTGACTGTCGACCAACCCGTATGCACGCAAGGTTCTTGGCTTGCACAGCACTATGCCCCCGACAAGAATCGAACTTTGTGCCACCGGCCGAAGGTCAGCGCGGTTGCCGCTGCATCACCCAGCCGAGCAGCGCGAATAGCGCCATCCACGTCATGATCGCGAGTCTGCCCCGACGAATGAGTCCGTTGCGATGGCCGGGGTGAGGGCGACGAAGACGAAGGCGCCCAGAGCCACGAGGATCAAGGCAGGTGCCGGCCCAGGGTGTCCCGGCGCAACAGGACGACGCCGGCCACGAGCAGACTGGCTCCGGTCATCGGCACCGGCACGCTGTACAGGCTGTTGATTGCCGTCCCGAGCGAGGAATCCTCGGCAGTGGGGAGCTTCGATCAGCCTCGGCGTCGCCCCCGATCGTGGGAGCCACCGGTAGCGGTAGTTGCGAAGTGGCTCGTCGGCAGCCTTCGCTTCCCAGCCTCGCGGATCGGCAAGCCATTCGAGCTCATGGAGGTGCAGGTCGAGGTGCGCCGCCAGGTCGGCCAGCGTCGGAAGTTCCGGAACCGGCCAGCGCACGCGCCCCATGCCGGCCATCGGGAACAGCACGCCGGCAAGCTTCGGTGGCCGCCAATGCAGCTCAGTGTTGCCGAGGTAGTCGTGGAGCCAGCGGTGAAGTTCCGCGCGACGGTCGACCGGCGGGTCACGGTCGCGGCAAGCGCTCGCCGAACAAGTGGCATAAGCCACCGCGGCTCCTTCTCCACGTCGAGGACGGCCAGACCGCGCTGCTTGAGCTCGTTCTCGTTCCAGGCGCCGGCAAGGAAGGCATCGCCAAGCCTCCAGGCGACTTCGCCGCGAAGGTGACCCCACATGGCTCGTCAAAGAGGCGACGACGCGCCCCGACTTCTCCTGTCGTGCATGTGCGGCCCCCCACGCAGAGGCGTGTCGGGCACATGCGTGCGATGCTGACGTTCATCGGTTCCCCCGGGGGTGCCCCGGAGAGGCTCCGTCCCTCGACGGTGCCGTCTCGAGGCGCGTCGTCGTTGCAGAGCACGATAAAGAACCCAGGAGGAGACGCGGTCTCGCGGAAACGGCTCGGCCGCGGATCGCAGCGGCCCGGTCTTTTCCGGTCGCGCAGCGCACGGTGTGGCGCTCGACGCTTGACGGGGCGATGTCGAAGTTGCAAGACCCTGGCGCCGTGACAAGCCTCAACGCCTTATGCGGGGCAAGAGGTGTGCTCACAGCTCGACAAACCACCGACTAGATTTAGAGTGCAGATCTGTCTGGGGTCCATTCAGATAGCCAAAGCTTTTTTCGTGATCACCCTTGCGCAGGACCGGATCTTCCTCTATCCTCTGGTGCGGAGATTGATGATGAAAGCCAATTTGCTGACCACTGATACACAGACGTTCGCCGAAGCGGTCGAGGCCGCCTCGGCGCCGCATCGGTATGTCCCCGCCAATAGGGGCAGCCGACTCGGATCCGTCGTGTCCCTCGCTGAGAGGTGCGCGCGCTAGGAAACTAGCCGTGTAGCAGCTTCAAGCGAGGGCGGCCCAGTGGGCCGCCCTTAGTCGTTTCAGGACTCAAATCGCGAACACGAGAAAGGAAGATGCTCAGTTGAACAAGCGCTAATCGACAATGAGGCCCCGCTCGAGAGAGAAAGGTTCCTCTGTGCTTCGGCATGGAAAATAGAGAGCTGAAATAGAGCTTCGGCTTTAGCTTGTCATTTGGCGGGAAACACAAGAGCGCCGGGCTCCAAAGCTCCTCCACGTAGGACGGTGTAATCGTAGTTTGCGCGAAATCGGTTGCGGCGATCCAGGGTCGAAGGGTAGGCGAGTGGCATAGACAACATCGTCCGGATGCGAAGGGCGTGACATAGCTCGAAATGACATGGCCGCCAGGTTCTGCTGCTGCGTCGACTTCCGGCAGCGCCGGGGGTGGACGGAGAGCGGATCTGCCGTCCGGGATCGTCTAACCGGGAGGACACCACGCTCTGAACGTGGAGATCGAGGTTCGACCCCTTGTCCCGGAGCCTCGAAGGCGGATAGCTCAACCGGGAGAGCGCCTGTCTCACAAACAGGAGGTTGCTGGTTCGACTCCAGCTCCGCCCACCTCTTTCTCGTGGCCGTAGCTCAGCGGTAGAGCGCTCGTCTGAAACGCGGGGCGGCGCAGGTTCGATCCCTGCCGGCCACATCCTGGCTCCGTAGCTCAACAGGGAGAGCCGCCGACTCTTAATCGGTGTGGTGCAGGTTCGAGTCCTGCCGGAGGCCATCTTACGTGGAAGGGCTGCCATGGGTGCGGTATCCCGTCTCGAAAACGGGTGGGCCTGCGGGCCTTGGGGGTTCGACTCCCTCCCCTTCCGCCTTGGAGGCATGGCCGAGAGGTTGAAGGCACCGCGGTGCTAACGCGCAGGCGGGCGACCGTCCGCAGGTTCGAATCCTGCTGCCTCCGCTCGTTCCGGTGTGGTCGAGTCGGGAAGACGCGCGGCTGTTAACCGTGAGAGCGCAGGTTCGAGCCCTGCCGCCGGAGCTTTTCTTGCCCCCGTGGTCGAACGGAGATGACGCCGGGCTCTCAACCGGAAGCTGCGGGTTCGAATCCCGCCGGGGGTGCGCTTGTTCTTCTGGTCGTGGGGGAGCGTGGCCACCCCGCCGGCTTCGGGCGCCGGAGATCGCAGGTTCGACTCCTGCCGGCCAGACCTGCTTGTCCGCAGCGCGGTAGAGGAGTGGCTGTCCTCGCGAGCCTCATGAGCTCGAGACCGTGGGTTCGAATCCCACCCGCGCGACCTCGTTTGGGGGCGTAGCTCAGAGGGAAGAGCGCTCGCTTGTCGAGCGAGAGGCCGCCGGTTCGAGTCCGGTCGTCCCCGTGCAGCGTGGTGGCTGTGGTGTAACGGCAGCATCCGAGGTCGTGATCCTCGCGGTGCCGGTTCGAATCCGGTCGGCCGCCCTGAAGTACCGGATCGGTTGTCCTGCGGACGCTGAGCATCGGCGAGCTCAGCGGGCTGTAACCCCGTCGCCTCGAAATGCAGCGATGCATGGCTGTGGTGGTTCGACTCCACCCGTCCGCACCTTTCTTCTCGGGGACGTAGCTCAACCTGGGCGAGCACCTCGCTTGCAACGAGGTCGATGTGGGTTCGAGTCCCACCGTCTCCACTCTTGTGCCTCCGTAGTGTCAACGGCAAGCACGCGCCCTTCGTACGGTCGAGGTGCGGGTTCGATTCCTGCCGGAGGCTCCTTGTTCTACGAACGCCCGTAGCTCAGTGGAAAGAGCGCTGCTCTGCGAAGGCAGAGGACGCTGGTTCGATCCCAGCCGGGCGTGCTCGACGCGGATGTAGCTCAGTCGGAAGAGCACCGGAGCGCCACTCCGGAGAGGCCCGTTCGATCCGGGCCGTCCGCTTGCGTAAGCCCGTGGTGTAACCGGAAGCACGGCGAGCTCCAACCTCGCAGATCCGGGTTCGAGCCCTGGCGGGTTTGCCTTCACCGAATGATCATCGCGGGCCGGAGCGGCTCGGTTATCTCTGGCGGCGGTTGCTGAGCGATCAGCGCCGCGCGGTTCGACACCGCTACCCGACCGCAATCCATGACCGCGATGTTCATTCCTTCTGCTGCGGGCCGGCGACGCGTCGTTATCGACTCCTAATCGACAGGTCGCAGGTTCGAGTCCTGCCCGGAGCATTGCGTGCTCCGGTAGCTCAGCGGTAGAGCAGTTCGGCCGTCACACCACGACCGCAGCAGAACAGTCCGGTCGGCCGCGGGCCGACGGGGATCGGTTCCGCCCCAGGGGCACGGGAGGCAGAGAACCTCCGCCCGCCGCACGGCGGGTCTCCGCCCGATCCTCACCTCATGACCGAGGCCGCAGATTCCCACGGGCCGGATCGAGTCGGTTCTCGGTAGAGCGCCCGGCCCCGGCCGGGAGGTCGCAGGTTCGAGCCCTGCCGGCAGCCCAGCAGACTCGGGCTGGTGTAGCTCAGCTTCAACGTCCGTCTCGAAACCCACGACCGTGGAGTTTTTCCTCGGGCGCGGGCCGTAGGGCGCCGGTTACCAGTGGGCCGTCGCAGACCTTGGTCTGGGCGGCTGAACACCGGTGTCCGCCACCACGACCGCGCTCACCGAACGAAGGGACCTGTCGTTCCTTCGCCTTATCCAAACCATCGCCTGACCTCGAAAGGAGGCGTTGCACCCATGTCCTATCTGAAGCGGCAGAGCGCCCGCCGTGCGCCGCAGAGGCGTCCGGCTACCGGGCTCGACGCAGGTTTCAAACAGCGCCGGCGGTTACAGCTGGCCGGTCGACGACTGGGCGCGGCTCGCCGGTTCCTGATCCTCGGCTCGCGAGGGCGGCAGCTACTACGCCGGCGAGTGGGAGCTGACGCGCGAGAACGCCGAGGCGGTCGAGCGCTGCCTCGCGGCCGATGGCGCCCGCACGGTCGAGCGAGATCGTCGACGGTCAGCGAGGCGGGCCGGGCAGCCGAAGAACGACCCGGCGTGTTCGCGCTGGCGCTGGCGGCGGCTGCCGGCGACGAGGCGACGCGGAAGGCGGCGCTGGACGCGCTGCCGCGGGTGTGCCGGACCTCGACGCACCTGTTCCAGTTCGCCGGCGTTCGTCGAGGGGTTCCGTGGCTGGGGCCGCTGGCTTCGCCGCGCCGTCGGCGGCTGGTACGCGGCCCGTTCGGCCGAGGCTCGCCTACCAGGCGGTCAAGTACCGGCAGCGCGAAGGCTGGTCAGCCACCGCGACCTGCTGCGGCTCGCGCACCCGGCGGTCCGGGTCAGCGCCGGCAACCCGACCCTCGAGCTCACGGACGAGCACCGGGCCCTGTTCGAGTGGATCGTTCGCGGCGGCGCCGCCGAGGGACTGCCGCGGCATCGTCGAGGGCTACGACGCTTGCGCAGAGTCGTACGACAGCCGAGCGCGTACGGCGGCAGCTGATCCGCGAGTACGGCCTGCCGCGGGAGGCTGTCCCGACGCGCAGCTGACCTCGCCCGAGGTCTGGGAGGCGCTGCTCGAGGCATGCCGAAGACGGCGCTGATCCGCAACCTCGCGACGCTGACCCGCGTCGGCGTGCTCAGCCCCGGCTCCGCGGGACGGCGAAGGCCGTCGCGCAGCTCGGTGACCGGGAGCGGCTGCGCAAGGCGCGCGTGCACCCGCTCGCGCTGCTCGCCGCGCTGCGCACCTACGCAGGCGGCCACGGCGTCCGGGGCCGGCACAGCTGGACGCCGGTGCCGGCAGATCGATCGACGCGCTCGACGCCGCCTTCTACACGGCGTTCGAGAACGTCGAGCCGACCGGCAAGCGGCTGCTGCTCGCCCTCGACGTCTCGGGGTCGATGGCGCAGCGGCACGGTCGCCGGCGTGCCGGGCCTGAGCCCGCGGGAGGCCTCGGCGGCGCTGGCGCTGGTCACGGCGGCGACCGAGCCGCGCACGAGATCGTCGGCTTCTTCGCCGGACAGCGCGGCTGGAAGAGCGGCAGTGCCGCCGCGGTTCCTCGGTCGCGCAGACGGGCTGACGCCGCTGGCGATCAGCCCGCGGCAGCGCCTCGACGACGCGTCCGGCGCGGTCGAGCGGCCTGCCGTTCGGCGGCACCGACTGCGCGCTGCCGATGCTGTGGGCGCTGCGAGCAGGAGCGTGAGATCGACACGTTCGTGATCTACACCGACAACGAGACCTGGGCCGGAGAGATCCACCCGTGCCAGGCGCTCGCCGAGTACCGCCGCGCCTCGGGTATCGACGCCCGGCTGGTCGTGGTCGGCATGGTCTCGAACGGATTCTCGATCGCAGACCCGAACGACCCGGGCATGCTCGACGTCGTCGGCTTCGACACCGCGACGCCGCAGCTGATCTCGGACTTCGCCCGCGGCGCGCTCTGAAAGAGAGGGCGCGCCGCCGGGCGCCCCCTCTCAAGCGAAAGGAGACCAGATGCACCGCTTTTACCTGGTCCGGCCGGTCAAGCCGACACCGCTGCCGCGCGAAAAGCACGCGGCGAAGGTAATCGAGCTTCGGGTTCGCCGGGAAGCACGCCGTCTGCGTGCCGCCCAGCGCCCGACCCGCCCGGACGCCGCCTAGCTGGCAGACTCGACGATTCGGAAAGGAGGTGAGCCGCGTGAACCTGAGCGAGCTCGTCGAGCGCGGCACCATCCTCCGCGCAACGGTCGGCTCGACCGTCCACGGCCTCCATCACGGCGGCCAGGACGACCGCGACGAAATGGCGGTCTTCATCGAGCCGCCCGAGTACCGGCTCGGGCTCAAGCTCGCCCGGGGGCAGGGCCGTAAGCTGCACCCGCTCGAGCACTGGGTGGAGCGAACCCAGCCGGAAGGAGCACGCTCGGGGCCGGGCGATCTCGACCTGGTCGCCTACAACCTGCGCAAGTACCTCCGCCTCGCACTCAAGGGGCACCCGACGGTACTCCTGCTCCTGTTCGTTCCCCCCGAGCTGACACTCGTGGAGACCGAGCTCGGCACGGAGCTGCGAGGGCTCAGGGGGGCGATCCTGTCCAAGCGGGCGGGCCGCGGCTACCTCGGCTACCTCGGCGGCCAGCGCGAACGGCTGCTCGGGACGCGGGGGCAGAAGCGCGTCAACCGGCCCGAGCTCGTCGAAGCGCACGGCTTCGACACGAAGTACGCGATGCACGCAACCCGGCTTGGCTACCAGGGCCTCGAGCTGCTCGAGACCGGCCGGGTGACGCTGCCGATGCCGAGCCATCGCTCGCGGGTCATGGCGATCCGGCTCGGCGAGCGCTCGTTCGACGAGGTGCTCGCAGAGATCGACGAGCTCGAGCTCCGTCTCGCCGCGGCGCTCGAGAAGACCGCGCTCCCCGACCGGCCCGACAGGGCCGCGGTGGACGCGTTCCTCGTCGACGCCTACCGCCGAGCCTGGGGCTGGCGGTAGCGAAGCTGCGCCCCCGCCCAGCCCGGGCGGGGGCGCCACGGCGGGACGCGCGGATGTGGCGGAACCGGGATACGCACCGGTCTCAGACACCGGCGGGGAAACCCATGGGGGTTCGACTCCCTCCATCCGCACTCCAACTCCGACAGAAAGGAGCCCCCGATGGGCAAGCACCTCGACACCGACGCATCGTTTTGAGCCGATGAGCAAACGGCGGCGCGGGTTACCCGTCCGAGACGCAGGTCAAGCGCGGAGCGCGCAGCGTCCGGGGCGGCCGCACGGAACTCCTCGAGAAGCTCGGCAACGACGACCTCTGCCCGTGCGGGTCCGGGAGACGGTTCAAGAACTGCTGCCGGAACGGCGGCCGCTTTCGACGGAAGCCGGCGCAACGACTACTACCGGGAGCCGTGAGGCTCCCACTTGCCTCCGTAGCTCAGTGGAAGAGCGCCGGGCTTCGAACCCGGACGCAGAGGTTCGACTCCTCTCGGGGGCCCTTTCAACCACTAACACCAGGAGGACGCGATGAGTGAAAAGGCCCGGTCGATCCCGGCGAGGGTGTCGAGCTGAAGCAACGACCACGCCCCGTGATCGGCCCTACGTAACAGGAAACCCGCCGCCGAAAAGGCTCGGCGGCCGATCACGAAAGGAGCGGGGATGGGCATGCCCTACCGCGCTCGTGTCAACGAGCGCACGCTGCTCAACCTGCCCGGCTTCCACGGCAGCGCATTCGTCTACGTCTATGTAGAAGACACTCGGCAGCGCGAACTGCAGCGCTGCACGAGCTGCGAAGACGGCTGCAACCGCTGCCCCTCGAACTTCGAGCCGACCATGTTCCTGGAGATCGCCGATTGCGATCGCAGGATCGCGCTCTCGTTCGACATCGACTCCGGCGAAGGCCGGGACAACTCGCTGCACAAGCTCGACACGCTCGCCTCGGCCTTGCGGCTCTTCAGGGAGTCGCTCGTGGCCGAGTTCGAGCCCTACGACGAGCGTGCACGCGAGCTGGAAGCGCAACGGAGCTAGACCAGGCCGGGACCGCCGGCCGCACCCGTGTGCGGCCGGCTCATGACACCGTGGCCGAGCGGCGAAGGCACGCGCCTGCAAAGCGCGTTCACGGCGGTTCGAGTCCGCCCGGTGTCTCTGTACGTCGACAATCACAAAGGAGGAGGAAACAATGAGCACGATCAAGACCTTCGGCGACGTGGACGCCCGCAGCCTCGAGCAGCTCGAGCGCTGCATGGCCGCGGGTGACGCCGACTACGGCGTGCTGTGCGCGGACCATCACCCGGGCTACAGCCAGCCGATCGGCGGCGCGATCGCCTACGAGGGCTACGTGTCGCCGTCGGGTGTCGGCTACGACATCGGCTGCGGCAACAAGGCCGTGAAGACGGAGCTGACGCGAGCCGACCTCGACGCCCTCGGCGGCACGGAGCGGGTGATGGGCGAGATCACGCGCCGGATCTCGTTCGGCATGGGCGTGCCGGCGGCCGAGCGCACCGACCACCAGGTGCTGGAGGACGTCCGCACCGCGGAGTTCGAGCCGCAGCGCAAGCTCGCGCAGCTGGCCGGTTCCCAGCTAGGCACGGTCGGCTCGGGCAACCACTACGTGAACGTGATGGAGGACGAGGACGGCCGCATCTGGGTCGGCGTCCACTTCGGCTCGCGTGGCTTCGGTCACAAGACCGCCTCCGGCTTCCTCGCGCTCGCGCAGGGCCTCGCATTCGACGCGAAGGCAAACGAGGGCGAGATGGACTCGCCGCCGGTCCTGTTCGAGCTCGACTCCGAGCTCGGCGAGGCCTACATCGCGGCGATGCAGCTCGCCGGCGACTACGCCTACGCGGGCCGCGACATCGTGGTCTCGAAGGTGCTTGAGATCCTCGGCGCCGAGGCGGTGCACGAGGTGCACAACCACCACAACTTCGCGTGGCGGGAGGAGCACTTCAGCCGCACCTACTGGGTGGTGCGCAAGGGCTGCACGCCCGCGCGTCCCGGCCAGGAGGGCTTCGTCGGCGGCTCGATGGGTGACGACTCGGTCATCCTCGAGGGCGCCGAGAGCTCGCTCGGGGGCGAGTCGCTGCACTCGACCGTCCACGGTGCCGGCCGCGTCATGAGCCGCACGAAGGCGGCCGGCCGCGTTCGCCGCCGCAAGCGGTGGGCATGCACGCACCGTGACTGCGACCGCGTCTTCGACATCGACGGTGTCAGCTCGACCGCCGGTGTGCCCAAGAAGGGCGTCTGCCCCGACCATCCGACCTCACGCCTGCGCAAGGTCTGGATGGAGGAGCAGATCTCCCGCGGCGTGGTCGACTGGCCCGCCGTCCAGGAGCGCCTGCGCGAGCAGGGCATCGTCCTGGTCGGCGGCGGCGCCGACGAGGCACCCGAGGTGTACAAGCGCCTGCCGGAGGTGCTTGCCGCCCACGGCGACTCGGTCCGGGTGAAGCACACGCTTCGCCCGCTCGGCGTCGCGATGGCCGGTCGAGACGTGACCGACCCGTACAAGGACTGAGGGCCGCGAAAGCGGCCCTCAACCGTTCAAGGACCTTGACGCCGGTCGACACGCTTGCCGCGACGTCCGTGGACGATGCACTCAGGGTGCCAGCGGTTTGTCGAACTGCTACACGGATCCGTGCCAGCGGTTCGCAGCAGTTAACAGAACCGCTTCCGACAGATGCCCCTCATGGGTAAGCAGGGGGTCAACAGTTCGAGGCTGTCAGAGGGCTCTCCAAAAGCGCCGCTAAGCGGGCTTTTCTGTTCGCCGGGACTCGCTGTTTACGAACGAGCACCAGGTACGGAGCATATTTTGGAACAACCCGTATCGGTGCCAGCGCGTGTACCGCGGTCGGGCTCAAAGCCGTTGACCCCTACGGG